>JBDHWG010000072.1:0-2608 GCA_039810085.1 Anaerolineae bacterium | reverse complement strand
TCTACGCCGTCGTTCGCGCTGAGGATGCCACCCGCGCCGAGGAGTTGCGAGCGCAACACGGCGCCCTCGTCGCCGAGATCGGGCGCCTGGCGAGCGGCGAGGGACACCCTGCCGTGCCCGTGCGGAGGTGGTGTCATGAATAGCCTGGTCCTCGAGCTATTCCCTGGCATCTCGCTGTTTGGCCGCGCTTTTGAGGAAGCGGGTTTTTGCGTCGTGCGTGGCCCCGATGTTCTCTGGGGCGGCGACATTCGGGCCTTCCGCCCGCACGCCGGGCGCTTCGACGGCATCATCGGCGGTCCACCATGCCAGCGCTTCAGCCGCCTGGCGAACCTTGTCGAGCATCGCTACGGCCCCGACTCGCTGGCCGACAACCTCATCCCTGAGTTCGAGCGCGTCGTCTCTGAAGCGCAGCCGTCATGGTTCGTCATGGAGAATGTGCCGGACGCGCCGGTGCCTGTCGTTCCTGGCTATGGCGTGACACCCGTCATCCTCAACAATCGCTGGTTCGGCGAGGAGCAGAACCGGATACGGCGTTTCTCCTTCGGGCTGGCCGACGGGCGCACCTTCAACCCCTGGCGACTCATCCAGATAAAGGCGCTAGAGCCTGCGTCCTTTGAGTATGCCGTACTCGGGAAGTGGGGCGGCCTGAAGAAGAGTGGCCGAGGGTATGACAAGACCGAACGGCAGATTGTCCGGGGCTACAACGCCGCTCATCGTCCGATATGGCGCTGTGCCGAGTTGCAGGGTATGCCCCGCGATTTCCTTGAGGACGCGCCATTTACGCAGACTGCCAAGCGCCAGCTCATCGCCAACGGTGTCCCTATGGCGCTTGGCCGCGCTGTCGCCCATGTCGTCCTGGCCCTGACAGCCCAGGAGCCAGAAGAGGCCGCGTCATGATCGCCACACCGAGTGTCCCGCGCGCTTACCCCCTGGAAGTGTACCGCCTTCAGGCTGCCCTTCGTCACAGACGCCGCTCGCTCGCGGCGTCTGTGACGGCCGATGTTGACGGGGGGGGCAAATCGCGCATCCCGCGCTCGCGTCTCCCCCAGGCCCTGCGTGAGGAGCTAGACGCCGTCGCCGCCGCCGTGTTCGGGCGCAATCACATGCCCATGCCAGACCATACCGAGGAGACTCCTATGCACCTTCAGCTCGTCGCCCCCGACCCCGATGCCAACACCGGCCTGGACGTTGCTACGCTCTGCGCCGACACGTCCGATGATGGGCCGACAGCGGCAGCCGCCCAGCCTCGCAGCCGCGCCGAGTGGCGCGCGATGGTTGAGGCCCGCTGTGCCGAGCGCGGCATCAAGATCGCGGATGCCCTCCGTGAGATGGGATTCTCTGGCAACTTCTTCAGCCCCTCGCAGATGAACAACAGCATCCGCCCGCGCCTGCAGCGCACCATCCAGCAGTGGCTCGACAGGGACACGCCGGATGACACGCCCAGCGCCGTCAACGTTCCGCCGCCGGACGGCGCCGATGAGCCGGACCCACCGCCAACGCCGGTCACTACCCACATGACAATGCACAACTTCGAGCTGCGCCTCGACCGAACCTTTCCCGCACGCCCTGGCCGTCGCTACCCCGCGATCACCGCTGAGCCAACGTCTATGCCGATTGACGAGTTCCTCATCTGGCTCAGGCAGATCCGCGACCTGATGCCCGGCGCCACCGTCACGTGGCACACGTCGCTGAGCATCAGCCAGGAACAATCGCAATGAGATGGACGAACATCCGCGAGCTGCCCTACGAGATCCGCCGCTTTGGTGATCATCCAATCTGGTACATCTGGGCCGATGTCCCGCCCATGTTCGGCTACACCGTCCTGTATCCCACGTTTCGCTCGGAGCAGGCGGCGCACACGGCGGCTGAGGCCGGACGCCGGCCCGAGCGCACATGGAGCAACCGATGGAACCGATGAAAAAGGGGGAGTAGATGGCTGACGTCATTATCCACGAGTGCAAGCCCGATGAGTTGGGCGACGTCCCGCCCACCGACTTCGAGCAAGCCGCCTTCAACCTAGCGAACGCCGCAACGCTTCTGCTGGAGGATGGCGGACGGTCCCTGATCCTGTTCGAGAACCTGGCTGCCGAACTGGCCGCGTTCAAGGCGACCGCCAACATGCTGTAAAGGAGATAGACCTATGCCGCCCGGCTTCGTGATAGGAGTCCTGCTGGGAGTGCTCATCATCCCGGCCGCAGTGGTTGTGTACTTCGGCGTCAAGGAGGCCCGCCGTTCCAAGTCCGCGCGGGACGGCTTCCTCTTCGTCATCGGCGCGTTCGCCCTCGGCGTCCTCGTCGGCGTGCTCGCCACCAACTGGATCAGGGGGTGACCATGCTGACCAATGTCGCCGTCCTCACGTGGGCCGCCACCTACGGCTTGACAGAGGCCCAGGTTCGCGCCTTCCTCGACACGCTGCCGGCCGACACCCGGCGCGTCTGGGAAACCTGCATGGTTCGCGGCCGCGCCCCGGAGCAGCGCGACGCCGACTGCGTGCTTCTACAACAAATACGTGATATACTCAGGGTGTCCCTCCTGATCTGGCACAGGGAGGCGCCATTGCACACCTCGGACGAGCACGTGACTGGCAGCGCGTGCCCGGCATTATCAC
>JBDHWG010000071.1:0-2693 GCA_039810085.1 Anaerolineae bacterium | reverse complement strand
GCGTCGGGCTTCTTCTTCGCCAGCGGGCTGATCTCCGTCGGGTAGTCGATGACGAAGGTCGGCTGGATCAGCGTCGGCTGGAGGCAGGCGTCGAGCAGCTCGTTGACGAGCTGGCCCCAGGTGGGCTTCGGGTTGATCTTCACGCCCTGGGCGCGGATGGCGTCGCGCAGCGCCTCGAACGTGGTGTGCTCGTCGATGTCGATGCCGCTCTCCGCCAGGATGCCGTCGCGCAGGCTGACGCGCTGCCACGGCGGGGCCAGCTCGATGTCGTGGCCCTGGTAGGTGATGCGCGTCGTGCCCATGACCTGCTGAGCGATATACGCGGTCATGTTCTCGACCAGCGCCATGATGTCGCGGTAGTCGGCGTAGGCCCAGTAGCACTCCATCATGGTGAACTCGGGGTTGTGGGTCGTGTCCACGCCCTCGTTGCGGAAGTCGCGGCCAATCTCGTACACCTTGTCGAGGCCGCCGACGATGAGGCGCTTGAGGTACAGCTCGTCGGAGATGCGCAGGAAGAAGGTGCGCTCCAGGGCGTTGTAGTACGTCTCGAAGGGGCGAGCCGCCGCGCCGCCGTAGAGCGGCTGGAGGACGGGCGTCTCGACTTCGAGGAAGCCCTGCCCGTCCAGGTAGCGGCGCATGGCGCTGACGATGGCCGTGCGCCGCAGGAACACCGCGCGCGAGTCGGGGTTGGTGAGGATGTCCAGATACCGCTGGCGGTAGCGCGCCTCGGTGTCCTGGAGGCCGTGCCACTTCTCCGGCAGCGGGCGCAGCGCCTTGGCGAGCATGGCGAACTCGCGCACCTCGACGGTCAGCTCGCCCATGCGGGTGCGGAACAGCGGGCCGCGGGCGCTGATGAAGTCGGCGCGGTCGAAAGTCTGCTGGAAGAAGGCGTAGCGGTCGGCGCCGACGGTGTCGCGCTTGAAGGCGAGCTGGATCGGACCGCTGCCGTCCTGAATGGTGGCGAAGGTGAGCTTGCCGTGGGGCCGGATGCTGAGCAGGCGGCCGGCGACGGCGACTTCGGGCGGCTCGGTCTGGCCGTCGGCTTCCAGGGCCGCGTAGAGGGCGTGGGCCTCGGCGGCGGTGTGGCTGCGGTCCACGTGGGCCGGGTAGGGGTCTACGCCGGCGGCGCGGGCGTCGTCGAGCTTGCGCAGCCGCTCGGCGGTCAGCTCGTCGGTGATAAGCTCGTCCCTGGCATCGGGCGTCGTGGTCATGGCTCCCTCAACAAAAAACGGCCAGGGGGTGGCCCTGGCCGTGGATGAACGCGTGTCATGCCGAGCGCCTGGGCCTCGGCGCGCGGTCAGCGGATACTCAGGATTTTGAACTGGAGCGTGCCCCCCGGCGTCTGCACCGAGACCTGGTTGCCCACAGTCTTGTTGAGCAGGGCTTTGCCCAGGGGCGACTCGTTGGAGATGAAGCCCTGCGCCGGGTTGGCTTCGGCCGAGCCGACGATGCGGAACGTCTCCTCGGGGCCGTTGTCGCCGCCGTCGCTCTCGCAGACCACGACCGTGGAGCCTAGCTGGACGCGGTCGGTGCTGCTCGGCTCGTCGATCATCTTGGCCGTCTTCAGCATCATCTCGATCTGCTGAATGCGGCCTTCGAGGAATCCCTGTTGCTGTTTCGCCTCGTCGTAGCCCGCGTTCTCGCTGACGTCGCCTTCCTCCTTGGCTTCTTTGATGCGCTGGGCGACTTCCGGCCGGCGCACGTTCACCAGGAAATCAAGCTCCTCTTCCAGTTTGCGGCGCCCCTCCGGGGTCAGGAAGACCTCTTTCGTAGACACAATCTTACTCCCTCGTAGGAAACAATACAAGAGTGATGGCGCTCTCCTGGCCGCGACACGTCGGACATGGCGGCCTCTGAGCGCCAATAGATGTGCCGCGACACAGGTCGCGGCAGATGGCAGGCAAGTAACCTAATTATACCATGACGTTTGCAAAAAGCAAACTCACCCGCCGCGCCCGTCGTCAGGGCTGCGCCGTGGCCTTGGGCGCGCTCGTCGGGTTAGACGGCGGCGACGTGGGCTGCGGCGCGCTTGTTGCGTTCGACGACGGCGAGGTCGGCTGCGGCGCGCTCGTCGGGTTGGACGACGGCGAGGTCGCCTGCGGCTCGGTCGTCGGCGGCGCGCTCGTGGCGGGCGGCGACGTCGGCTGCGGCTGGGTTGTCGGCGGCACGCTCGTGGCGGGCGCCGACGTGGGTTGCGGCTCGGTCGTCGGTGGCGCGCTCGTGGCGGGCGGCGATGTCGGCGGCGGCGATGTCGGCGGCGGCGATGTCGGCGGCACAGGCGTCCTCGTTTGCAGCGGCACGGGCGTCCGCTGGATTGGGCGGATGGGCGGCGTCGAGGTGGGCGGGGTCGGCGGCGGCTCCGTCGGTGTCCCCGGCCCGGTCGAGATCGCGCTCGTGGTGGGCGTGCGCGTGACGAACGGCGCGACCGTGTTCACGGGCAGCTGGAAGTCCGGCGTTTGCGTGGGCGGCGGCGCGGGCGTCTTCGTCGGCTTCGGGGGCGCCGGGTACGCGCCGCCGGACGGGGAGGAAGGCGCCGGGTACGCTGCGGCCTGCGCGGGCGGCGGGAGGTCCGGTGTCGGGGGCGGCGGCGCGTCGGTCGGGGCGTCGGTCGGGGCGTCGGTCGGCAGGACGTTGGCGCGGCGCAGCGGCGGGAGCGTCGGCGCGCGGGTCGGCGCCGACGCCGCCGAACGCGC
>JBDHWG010000070.1:0-2796 GCA_039810085.1 Anaerolineae bacterium | reverse complement strand
CTGGCGGGCTACGCCCTGGCGCGGCTGCGCTTCACGGGCGCTAACACCATGACCACCGCCCTGCTCATCACCTACCTGCTGCCCGGCTCGCTGCTGTTTATCCCGCTCTACCGCATCCTGACGCAGTTGGGCATCATCAACACCCACCTGTCGCTCATCGTCACCTACCCGACGTTCCTGATGCCCTTCGCCGCCTGGGTCATGCTGGGTTACTATCGGTCCATCCCTGAAGACCTGGAAGAGGCGGCCATGATTGACGGCGCGACCCGGCTGCAAGCCTTCCTGCGTATCACCCTGCCGCTGGCCGCGCCCGCGCTGCTCGCCGTGACCCTCTTCTCGTTCACCAACGCCTGGAACGAGTTCCTGTTCGCCTTCGTGTTCCTGACCAGCGAGAGCCTGAAGACGCTCCCGGTCGGCCTGCAACTCCTGGTCTTTGGCGACATCTACCCCTGGGGGATGATGATGGGCGCCTCGCTCATCATGGCGGTCCCCGTCGTGATTCTGTATATCTATGCTCAGAAGTACATGGTGGAGGGGCTGACGGCGGGGAGCGTGAAGGGCTAATGGTCAAGATCGCCGAGTTTCTGCCGCCGACGCCCTCGCCCCTGTGGCGGCTGGCGAAACAAGCCGGGGTGGACTGGGCCGTCGGCGGCCTGCCCTTCAACGACCCGCAGAACGGGAACGACGCGCCGTGGGATTACCTGCCCCTGCTGCGCATGAAGCAGCGTTATGAGCATGGCGGCTTTACGCTGGCCGTCATCGAGGCGCGGCCGCCCTTGAACCGGGCCAAGCGCGGCCTGCCGGGCCGCGACGAGGAAATCGCCACCGTCTGTACCCTCATCGAGAACATGGGCCGGCTGGGCATCCCGGTCTGGTGCTACGAGTGGATGACCGACTTCAACTGGCTGCGCACCGACACCGCCACGCCGTCGCGCGGCGGCTCGGTCGTGACCAGCTTCGACAACGCCCTGCTGCAGAACGCGCCGCCGACCGACCTCGGCCCCATCAGCGAAGACGAGCTGTGGGCCAGCCTGGACTACTTTCTGCGCCGCGTGGTGCCCGTCGCGGAGCAGTGGAACGTCAAGCTGGCTATGCACCCCGACGACCCGCCGCTCTCACCCATCCGGGGCGTGGGCCGCATTATGCGCAGCGTGGAGAACTTCCAGCGCCTGCTCGACCTCGTCCCCAGCCCGGCCAACGGTATCACGCTCTGCCAGGGCAACTTCGCGCTCATGACCGACGACCTGCCGGCCGTCATTCGCCATTTCGGTCGGCAAGAGAAGATTTTCTTTGTCCACTTCCGCGATGTGCGCGGGACGCCGCAGAAGTTCGAGGAGACGTGGCACGACGCCGGCCAGACGGATATGCTGGGGTGTATGCAGGCGTATCGTGACATCGGCTTCGAGGGGGTGCTGCGGCCCGACCACGTGCCGACGGTCGAGGGCGACAGCAACGATAACGCCGGCTACTCCTCCTTCGGCCGCCTGTACGCCCTGGGCTATATTCGCGGCCTCCAGCAAGCCGTCTACGGGAATAGCTCTTAGAATGCCATATTAGAAGGCACATGTGACGTGATGTGACGATCTTCCCTTCGCCGGTCATGCCGAGCAACGCGAGGCATCTGCTCTGCAAGCGCTACCAGAGCAGACTCCTCACTTCGTTCGGAGTGACAGCCGAAGATTCTCAGCAGAGTTAAATGTATTGCCCTATGGAGCACAACCTCAATGCGCGTTCAACCTTCCCGCGAAGACCTGATTCAACTCACCCGCCTCAATCCCTTTGAGCGCTTTCCGGATGGCCGGCCGCGCGTGCCGGATGACCTACTAGAACGCATGAAGCTGGTCACGACGGAGGAAGCGTGGTCCGTGCTGCGCAACAACGGCTACCACCGCCAGTTCGCGGGCAACTGGCGCGAGACACACCCCGGCCGCATTACGGTGGGGCGCGCGGTCACCGCCCAGTTCCTCCCGCACCGCCCGGACTATCACGACGCCGTGCAGCAGACGGGCCTGTCCGAAGGCCGGGGCAAAGTGGGCGGCCAGAACTCGTGGATTATCGAGACGCTCCAGCTCAACGACGTGATGGTGGTGGACATCTTCGGGAAGGTCAAGGACGGCACAGTCGTCGGGGACAACCTGGGCACGGCGGTGCGGAGCCGCACGCGCGCGGGCGCGGTGATTGACGGCGGCATCCGCGACTATCAAGGGTTGGTCCAGCTAGAGGACGTCAACTTCTACATACGCGGTGTGGATCCCACCGCCATCGCCGATGTCACGCTGGCCGGTATCAATATCCCCATCCGTATCGGCGAGGCCACTGTGCTGCCGGGGGATGTCGTCCTCGGCACGCCCACCGGCGTCATCTTCATCCCGCCCCATCTCGCCCAGGCGGTCGTCGAGCGAAGCGAGGAAATCCGCGTCCGCGACGAGTTTGGCAAGCAACGCCTGGCCGAAGGCAAGTACACCACCGGCGAGATTGACGTGGGTACCTGGCGCGAGGACATCGAGGCCGACTTCCAGGCGTGGAAGCGCGAACACGGCAAGTAGCAGACCCATGACCGAGGACTCAACATGGCACAAGTATCCCACGACACACCACGACCCGAAGACCACGTCAGGACCGCTTCCCGCCCCAGCGAACTGCGCATCACCGACCTGCGCACGGCCACGGTCGGCTGGGGCCACTGGCGCTTCCCCATCGTCCGCATTGACACCAACCAGGGCTTGAGCGGCTACGGCGAGGTGCGCGACGGCGCGAGCAAAACCTACGCCCTGATGCTCAAGAAACGCCTGCTCG
>JBDHWG010000069.1:0-3021 GCA_039810085.1 Anaerolineae bacterium | reverse complement strand
GTTCGGCACAGGGGACGCGGACGAACAACCGCGCGCCGAGCCTGGAAGATGGGACGCGGACGAGCGCGGACGAGCGCCGAAAGAACAGGGTATAGACGTGACGACGCTCAAGCACGAGGACACTACAGGTCGCATCCTGTACGCATTCTACAAGAAGGTTTACCCGCAACTCGGTTACGGGTTCCTGGAGAAGGTGTACGAGAATGCGATGGCCTGCGAACTGCGGCGAATGGGGCTGCGCGTCGAGCAACAGGCGCGGATTGACGTGTTCTACGATGGTGTGCTCGTGGGGCAGTACTTCTCGGATCTACTGGTGGAGGGGGCGGTCATTGTAGAGCTCAAGGCGGTGGAACGAGTTACGGAGGAGCATAAGGCGCAACTGCTCAACTATCTACGAGCAACTCCTCATGAAGTTGGCTTGCTTCTCAACTTTGGTCCACGCCCCGAGCATCATCGGAAGGCGTTCGACAATGAACGTAAGCCGTCCATCACATGGGGAGCGTCAGAGAATAATAGGATTGGCTAACTCCCTGCTCTTTTCAGCGCTCGTCCGCGCTCGTCCGCGTCCCATCATTTGATTGCCTTCCTTGAGTTGAGACTCGACCGCATCGGTCGGATAGGAGATGAACAGCATGTCAGAGCAAGTTGTGCAGCAAGAACAGGCGGGGATGGCGCCGGCGGAGCGGCTGTATCGGATGCGGCACTCGGCGGCGCATGTGATGGCCCAGGCGGTGCTCGACTTCTTCCCGGAGGCGAAGTTGGGCATTGGCCCACCTATCGAGAACGGCTTCTACTACGACTTCGACCTGCCGCGGCCGTTGTCGCCCGACGATCTGGCGCAGATCGAGGCCCGGATGCGGGAGATCATCGCTGAGGGATATCCTTTCGTCTACCGCCAGGTCAGCCCTGACGAGGCGCGCGCGCTGTTCAAGGGCCAGCCGTACAAGCTGGAGCTGGTGCGCGACCTGCTCAAGGGTAGCGTGGACGAGAACGGCGAGCCGGTGCAGGGCGGCGAGGTGGTGCTGTCTACGTACACGGACGGCGACTTCGAGGACCTGTGCCGGGGGCCGCACGTGCCGAGTACGAGTGACATCAACCCTGGCGGGCTGAAGCTCATGTCGGTGGCGGGGGCGTACTGGCGGGGCAACTCTGAGAACCCGATGCTCCAGCGTATCTACGGGACGCTGTGGCCGAGCAAGGAGGAGTTGGACCAGTATCTGTGGCGGTTGGAGGAGGCGCGGCGGCGCGACCACAAGAAGCTGGGGCGCGAGTTGAACTTGTTCTCGTTCCACGACGTGGCTCCGGGCGCGCCCTTCTGGCACCCGAAGGGCATGGTCGTCTACCGCGAGTTGGAGAAGGTGTGGCGGGAGATTCACGATAATGGCGGCTACGACGAGATCAGCACGCCGATCATGGTCAACAAGCGGCTGTGGGAGACGTCGGGCCACTGGGAGCACTACAGCGAGAATATGTTCAAGCTCGAGGTCGAGGAGCAGGTTTTCTCGCTAAAGCCGATGAACTGCCCGGAGGCGTGCCTGCTATTCAAGACAGACGTGCGTTCGTATCGCGACCTGCCGCTGCGTCTCAACGAGATTGGGCGGCTGCACCGCAACGAGTTGAGCGGCGCGCTGAACGGGCTGTTTCGCGTGCGCCAGATCACGATGGATGATGCACACATCTATTGCATGCCGAGTCAGATTCAGGACGAGATCAGCGGCGTGCTGGCGTTGGTGCGGGAGTTCTATGACTGGTTTGGGATCACGCCTAAGTTTTACCTGAGCACGCGACCGGAGGACCGCCTGGGGTCAGAGGAGCAGTGGGACCAGGCGGAGGCGGCGTTGGCTGACGCTCTGGCGGCGAATCAGCTGGAATACGTGCTGAATCCGGGCGATGGGGCGTTCTACGGGCCGAAGATCGACATCAAGTTCGACGACGCCCTGGGGCGGGAGTGGCAGATCGCCACAATTCAGCTGGACTACCAGATGCCGGAACGGTTCGAGTTGGAGTACATCGACGCCAATAACACGCCGCAGCGGCCGGTCATGATTCACCGCGCCATCTTCGGCTCCTTCGAGCGCTTCATTGGCGTCATCATCGAGCACTTTGCGGGGGCGTTCCCGCTGTGGTTGGCGCCGGTGCAGGCGGTGGTCATCCCTATCGCCGACCGCCATCAGGGGTACGCGGCGCAGGTGGTGGCGCAGCTGAAGGCGGCGGGGCTGCGGGCGGAGGCCGACATGCGTTCGGAGCGTATGAACGCCAAGATTCGCGACGCCCAATTGCAGAAGTCGCCGTACATGCTTATCGTCGGGGACCGCGAGGCCGAGGCGGGGGCGGTGTCGGTGCGGACGCGCAACAACGAGGATCGCGGGGCCGTGCCGCTGGTGGAGTTCATCGCACGGACGGTGGCGCTGGTGGAGGCCAAGTCGCTGGAACTGTAGCGGCGGCCGCAGCAGACACACAGGGCGCGGAGAGGGTTCTCCGCGCCCTGTGTGTAGGGGGGAAACTGGCTAGCGCTGTCCGACCATCTTCGCGCCGGCGATCATGGCCCGCTTCTGGGCGGCCATGAGGTCGGCCTGCTTCTGCAAGCCCTCGACGGCGGCCAGGAACAGGGCAAACTCGGCGGGCGTTGTCCAGCCGGGCTGCTTGATGATGGGAATCAACTCGTCCACATCGTCCTCACGGACCAGACGCGCCAGGCTGCGGCGCAGACTGACGAGGCGCTTCTCAAGGTGGGCAATGTCGTGCGTCACGGCAACTACTTCCTGCATCGTGTCCTCCACTAGGTAGGTTATTGGGTGTACCAGTCTTCCCTACTATAGCATACGGTCGCACCCATCGCTGCGAGATGCGCCGCAGGATGGGTGCGAAACATTTCACAGTGAGATATCAGGCGTCCCAGCGACGGGCGCGGACCTGACGCCAATGGTGGCCGAGAAGGGCTGGTAGCAGGGAGGCCAGGGCGAACAGGAGCGCAATACCCTGGATGGAGAGGGCGAGGCCGGTGGGGATGGTCAAGAGGGC
>JBDHWG010000068.1:0-3729 GCA_039810085.1 Anaerolineae bacterium | reverse complement strand
GCGTGACGGCGGCGGTCAGGCCGACGGCCCAACTCTGGGTGTTCGTCCCCGGCCGGCCGAGGTCGAAGTAGCGGGCGACGTAGACGGCGAGGACGGTCAGGCCGAGGACGAGGCCGTAGGAGGGCGCGGCGTGGTCCGGGGCAAAGAAGGCGAAGGCCAGCCGCCAGAGGATGTAGTACCAGGTGGCCTCAAAGACGGCCGTCGCCAGCCGCAGCAACTCTCGCCGCGCGCGGTAGATGGTCATGATCTAATTGAGCCTTACTTCTTAAAGCTAACTAACATTACCTGAAGACTCGGCACACGTTGATAATCTCCGTCCGTCGTTACCACCGTCAACTTGCGCTCTAAGGCTGTCGCCGCGACCACCGTATCTATGTCGCCAATTAACCCCGGTCCTTGCGGGGGACGCAGTTGACGTCGGATGTCGGAGTATCGTTCGAGGATGGAGTAGGTCAGGAAATACGGATAGGTTTCGGTCAGGAGTTCACGCAATTGGCGACGGCGCTGTAAGTAATTAGGGACACCTTTTAGATATTCGATGACTTCCCCGTAGACCAGAATACTCGTCGCAGCTTCCCGCCGTTGAATCCACGGCTGGACGATCTGGACAGCCTGGGGACGATTGTTCAGGTAAGCAGCAATGATGGAGGTGTCCAGCAGAAAGCGTCTCATAGCTCGTCAATCATAGGTGTCGGCTCGCTCTCATGGCGAATCCGGTCCAGGGCTGCTGCCATCGTGTCCCAATCCAGGTCGCTCCACGCGCCGGCCAGATCAAGCGCCCGCTGGATGCCGTCTTGAGGCAAAGACGCATCGGCTTCGGCCTCACTCATAAAGTACTGAGTGAAGGCTCGTCCATCCTCTTCACGGATAATTCCAATCAGCGGAGGGTCGCTCCCGTCTGGTGGTACGGGCGGTCGTATAGGCTGCGGTAGGGCCATAGGTATCCTCCCTCAACGAGTACCAAATTATACCATACTTAAAAGGCGCTCAAGGTCGCTTGAATATTGCATTCGGGTCGAGCGCGGGTTCCTGGCGGCCGTAGACAAGCTGGGCGGGCGGCAGGTGGTAGACGACCACGCCCGGTAGGTCATCGTCCTTGAAGTCGGGGTCGAGGGAGACGAGCACCATGCGGCGGCTGGCGGCGCGCAGGCGCAGCATCTCGGCCACCAGGCCTGGCGTGACGACGCTGGTGATGACGACGATGGTCGCGCCCCAGGGCAGGCGGGGACTCTCGCGGGCCAGCAGAACCTCGACGTACTCCGTAGCGAAGGTGGTCACGGCGGCCAGGGCTTCCAGGACACGCGTGAGGGCGCCGGGGTCGCGGCTAGGCATGACGCGGATGGGTTGGTCGGAGCGCGGGACCGAGCCGTTGGCGACGAGGCCCACGGCGTAGCGGCGCTGGCTGGCGTGGAAGGCGATGGACGCGGCGACCGAGATGGCGTGCTCCTGGCGGTCGGGGTCAATGCCCATCCACGGCTGGGCGTAGGTGGCGATGTTGAGGAACAGGACGAGGCGCTGGGTGATGGTCGGCTCGTAGACTCTGGTCTGGAGCCGCTGCTGGCGTGCGCTGGCCTTCCAGTGGACGTGGCGGAACGAGTCTTCGGGCTGGTAGTCGCGCACGCCGATGGTGCGCAGCGGGTCCTGGAAGATGGGCTGGCGCGCCTTTGCTTCGCCAAACGGCTCCTTGCCGGGGAAGCCCAGTTCCTCCAACGGGACGACGCGCGGGTAGACGATGAGCCGGTCGGGGATGGAGACGCGGGCGCGGTTTTCGAACAGGCCGAACAGGTCGCCGGCGCGCAGGTTGGCCGGCCCCAGGAAGTAGAACCCCCGTCGCGGGCAGCGCACCGTATACTGGCGGACGACCTTCTCGTACCACCGCAGCGACATGACGTTGGACAGGGTGTAGCGTTCGCCGCCCGCGACGGCGGTTAGCTCGCGCTCCACGACTTCCAGGCCGGTCGGGAAGGCGTCGTCAATGCTCAGCCAGGGGACAGGCAGCGGCTTCTGGTTGACCGTCATCAGACTCAGGCCGGTCGTCTCGCCGGCGAAGACGCGGCTGTTGTCCAGATGGCGTTCGTAGTGGAGGGCGCGGAGGACGAGCTTGTTCCAGGCCCACGCCACCGGCACGATGACCAGCAGCAGCAGGCCCAGGACGAGCAGGTTCGGCTGGCGGAACCACGCGCCGAGGCCAATCATCAGCAGGCCAAGCAGAAGCCAAGCGTCACTAAACATATCTCATCCACAGAGAGTTAGACAGAATTAACAGAGTTTACAAAATAAGACATCCTGTTCATTCCGCCAATTCTGTTAATTCTGTCTAGACTTCGACCGGCGCCGGCGCGCTCTCGACAATCTCCTGCACGATTTGCTCCGGCGTCCGGCCGCGCAACTTCATCTGGCTGGACAGAATCAGGCGGTGGGTGAGGACGTGAGGCGCGAGGGTCTTGACGTCGTCGGGCAGGACGAAGTCGCGGCCACGCACGGCGGCGAGCGCCTGCGCCGTCTGGTACAGGGCCAGCGAGCCGCGCGGGCTGGCGCCGAGTTCAACCGCCGAGTGGCGGCGCGTGGCGTGGACGATGCGCACGACGTAGTTGCGCACGCTGGCCTCGACGCGCACCATCTGACGGGCGTGGGCCAGCGCCAGAACCTCGTCACTCGTGATGATGGGCTGGAGGTTGGTCATGGGGTCGGCCTGCTCGTAGCGCAGCAGGATGTCCTCCTCCTCCAGGACGCTGGGGTAGCCGAGGCGCGCGCGGAGCAGGAAGCGGTCCATCTGGGCCTCGGGCAGCGGGAAGGTGCCCTCTAGCTCGATGGGGTTCTGGGTCGCCAGGACGAGGAAGGGGCGCGGCAGCGGCATCGTCTCGCCGTCTACCGTGACCGTGCGCTCCTGCATGGCTTCGAGCAGGGCCGACTGGGTGCGCGGGGTAGCGCGGTTGATTTCGTCGGCCAGGACAATCTGGGCGATGATGGGGCCAGGACGGTACTCGAACTCCTGGTTCTTTTGATTGAAGAAGTTGATGCCTGTCACGTCGGACGGCAGCAGGTCGGGGGTGAACTGGATGCGGCGGAACGACGCGCCGATGGAGCGGGCCAGGGCGCGGGCGAGCGTGGTCTTGCCGACGCCCGGCACGTCTTCGATGAGGACGTGGCCTTCGCACAGCAGGGCGACGAGCAGCAGTTCAATCGTCTCGCGCTTGCCAATGATGACGCGCTCGACGTTGGCCTGGATGCGGGCAGCGGCCTCGGCGATGGACAGGGTGGGGGTGGTGACAGCCATACAGAATTTCCTGGTCGTTGGTATTCAGCTACACTATGCCGAACAAGTATAGCACGTTTGCGCGGCAAGCCGCCAACCCTAAGACCCTCACCCTCGCCCACTCCAGGGGGAGAGGGAACACCCATTCTATGAGCAGCCTTACTCCGTCTCCTCGCGCACACCCGTCGGCTCGTGGTGCGGCTGGGGCCGGCTAGGCGTCTCCATGCTCTCCTCCTCGGTGTTGCCCGTCTTGGCCTCTTCCTCAGCGTGCTCTTCACCCGTCACGTCCCCGCCGGCCCAGGTGTCTTCCTCTACCCGCTCCTCGTCGGTCATCGGCCCCGCCGACTGGCGGCGTAGCGCGGCCAGCCCGGCCTCGTCGAGCGCCATCAGCACGGCGGCGGGCTGGCCGTCGCGCGTAATCACAATCGGCCCCCCTGTCTTGAGCCGGTCCAGGTAGACTGCCAGCTTCTCGC
>JBDHWG010000067.1:0-3742 GCA_039810085.1 Anaerolineae bacterium | reverse complement strand
CATGATGACACCCGCCACGCCTAACCGCTTCCAAGCCGTGCTCGCCGCCGTCCGGGCAGGCGACGACCAGGCCCGCCGCGAGGCGGAGACCGCCCGCGCTCGCCGCGCTGATCACTGGTTCCACCACTGGTTCGGTCAGCCGACGCGCCGCCCCTCCGTCTCTTGCGTGGTGAAGCGGCGGAACGCGCAGCCGAAGGGAGTACCCCATGACCGCCCTGATTGATACCCCCGCCCCCTACACCGTCGCCCACGCCGCGCCCCCCTCCGACGTCGAGGGCCTGCGCCTGTGGTTCGAGACCCTACTGGCCCAGCTCAACGAGACCGAGACGGCCCTGCGCCAGACCACACCCACCCGCGACGACGCCACCCGCGCCATCCTTCAGCGCGTCCAGGACCGGCTGGAGCAGGCCCAGCGCGAGCGCACCGCCCACCGCTACGCCGACGCCCGCGAGACCATCGCCGCCGCCTACCGCATCCTGCGCCTGGAGCTGCACCCCCAGCTCCGCACGCGCCTCCACGCCGAGACCAACGCCGCGACGAAGGCTCGCCTCCACGCCTGGATCAACGCCCTCGACACCCTCTTCGAGGTGGACTGATGGACGCCCTCTCCCTGTTCGCCCTGGTCTTGGCCGCGTGCGTCCTCGGCGGCACGATTGGCGGCTGCATTGCCTACAGCTTGTGCCGCCAGTATTACGGCTGGATGGCAACCCGCACCATCGCCGTCGCCTGGCGCACCATCGCTGACATCAAGAAGGACGCCTAGCCGTGAGCGCCCATCCCGCCGCATCTCCCGCGCCGCGCCGCCCCCTCCTCCGCTACCACGGCGGCAAGTGGCGGCTTGGCCCCTGGATTGTCGGCCACTTGCCGCCCCACCAGATGTACACCGAGGCCTACGCGGGCGGCGTGTCCGTGCTCCTCCAGAAGCCCCGCGCCTACGCCGAGATCATCAACGACATGGACGGCGAGGTGGTCAACATCTACCGGGTGCTCCGCAACCCGGCCCAGGCCCGCGAGCTGCTGCGCCAGTTGCGTCTGACGCCCTACGCCCGCGCCGAGTACGAGACGAGTTGGCTGACCGACGGCGACCCCATCGAGCAAGCCCGCCGCACCCTCGTCAGGTCATGGATGAGCTTCAGCACGACCGGCTCGTCCGGCCAGTGGCGCAGCGGCTTCCGCGCCGTGTCCAACACGGCCCGCGGCATGACCCCCGCCGACGACTGGGACGGCCTGCCCGCCGCCCTCGAACGGGTCATCGACCGGCTGCGCGGCGTCGTCATCGAGAGCATGGACGCCCTCGACTGCCTGCGCAAGTACGACGGCGCCGAGTCGTGTCACTACGTTGACCCGCCCTACGTCGCGGCATCCAGGGGCGAGCGTTGGGGGCAGACGCGCAAGGGCTATCGCCACGAGATGAGCGACGACGACCACCGGGCGCTGGCCGCGGTCCTGCGCTCCCTCAAGGGCGCGGTGATCTTGAGCGGCTACCCGTCGGCGCTCTACGACGAGCTATACCCCGACTGGCCGCGCGTCACCAAAGCCGCCCGTGCCGACGGCGGCTTCGAGCGCACCGAAGTCCTGTGGCTCAAGCCCGGCGATGTGCGCGTCCAACCGCGCCTCCTGGAGGTAGACTAGATGGACTACGCTCATCACATGACGCTGCTGCTCGCGCCGACGGGCCGTGAGTATCCCTATGTCGCCGCTCTGGAGCACGCCGCGCGACGGGCGGCGACCACCAAGAGTCACCTCCCCAATGGCCGCGGCGAGACCATCGACTACGCCGCCCTCGCCCGCGCCATGCACTGGATGTGGCGCTGGATCGGCGAGCACTGGCCCCGCCGCCAGTGGCTGGCCCTGCCCCCGGCCCGCGTCGCCGAGCTGCAAGACCGCCTCTACGCCGCCGAGCATCCCGCCCCCGCGTGCGACCAGGAGCGCGCCGTCGTCAAGGACGCCAACGCCGCCGAGCGCCGCGCCATCGTCGCCCTCTGGCAGCGCCAGCTCACCCCCTTCAGCGACCGCCTCGCCCGCGCCGCCGCCGACCGGCTGCTCGCCGAGTCGTCCTTCGCCCCCGCCCCCGCCGACCTGGTCAAGCTCTGCTGGCGCATGGCCGTTGCCTACTACCCCACCGCCGGGGAAGCGTGGGGCCAGATCGTCCACGAGCTGCGCCGCGGCGTCCCGCCCTGGCGCGAGCCGGTGCTGACTATCGACCTCGTCGAGAGCATCGTCGCCGACTGGGGCTGGTCCCTGTTCGTCGACGCCTACACCGCCCCCGGCGGCCGCGACCTGTCCATCCTCCAGGACCGCTTCGGCAAAGAATACGACGAGCGCGTCCGCCGCTGGAACGAAGGACTCCGCGCCACCGGCCACGAGTGGGACCTGGCCGACGAGATGGTGATGACCCCCGCGCCCCAACCCACCGCCCCCGCCCAACCCACCGCCGCCCCGCGCGTCGACCCCGACATCGAGCGCCAGCCCGACTACCCCACCAACCCCGGCCTCGACGAGCTGCGCGCCTACATCCGCAGCCGCCCCCAGCTCCAGGCGTCCTATCGCCGCGCCGCCGACGAAGCCGACGCCCTCTGGGAGGCTCGCCGCGTCGCCCGCGCCCGAGGCGACCTGGCCGAAGCCGACCGCCTCACCCGTCAGATCACCCACGGCCTGACCCCCGCGGGCATCTGGGACAGCGTCCGCCAGGACTACGAGGCCCTCCAGCCGGGCATCACCGAAACCCTCGACGCCTTCTGGCGCAAGCCCACCTGCCCCGTGTGCCACGGCCAGCAGTACGTCCGCGTCTCCTTCAAGGCGGGCCGCCTGCCCGTCGTCGTCGAGGACCACTGGCGCGAAATCAGCCGTAACAGCCTCGGCGTCACCTACCACTGCCCGCGTTGTACCACCGTCGCCGGCCGCCGCGAAGTCCACGCGGCCATCTATGAGGCCATCCCATGACACCCGCCCTTGCCATCTGGCTCGCCCTGCTGCTGTTGGCCGCCGTCGCGTGCATCGCCGTCGCCTGGCGCTGGCACACCGGCCAGGAAAGCCCGCGCACCGCCCGCGCCACGCTGCTGATCATCGCGGGCCTGCTGCTGGCGTCCATCGTCGTCATCGCCGGACTGGAGCCTCAGCCGTGAACAATCTGCCCGCCGACGACGAAGCCGCCTGCTGGCATCGCTCCTGGCTCATGGAGTACGAGGCATGGCGCGACTACCTGGACACGTTCCCGCGCTCCGCGCGGCGCATCGCCTTCGACGAGGCGGTTGAGGCGTCGCGGGACCGATGCCGCGCCGACCGCGTGACGATGCACCCGATCTGCTACGCCTACACTGGCGACCGCCCCTGGTTCCTGAAAGAGAGGATAGCGCCATGAGTGAGACCCGCCTGCTGAACGTCGCCCTGAACTACGCCCGCGCGCGCCACGCCTACCGCAAGGCCGTGGTGCAAGCCATCGCCGGTGACGACGACGACGTGGCCCGCCGCGACCACGCCTACAACGCTATGGAGTTCGCCGCCGACGTGCTGGAGCGCGCGGGCCTGGAGCACGACGCGCAGCACAGCCTGCCCGCGTTGGACACCGCCACGCCTCGCCCGTGGCAGCCGTCGGAAGGGAGCGCCGCATGACCGCTATGATATGTATTCCTAAGCTTCTTGTCTGACAGCTAAAGAACGACTACACTGTCAAGGACAAGGAGACGCAGATGAGCCAGACGACCTCGACAATAGAACCAACGACCGCGACGAGCGAGCTGCC
>JBDHWG010000066.1:0-3765 GCA_039810085.1 Anaerolineae bacterium | reverse complement strand
ACCAAGGCGTTGGATGAGCAGGCGGCGAAGGCGACGGCCGAGCGGAAGGCCAAGCTGGAGGCGCGAGCGGCCGAGGTTCGGGCGGATTACAAGCGTCGGATCGCCAAGTTGCAGCAGGCCACGAAGATGAGCGGTGAGGCGAACGCGATGGCGCGCGAGGCCCTGAAGCCCTAATCGCAGGACGGGCTCCCTAAGTCGAAGGCCCGGGACGAACAGTTGCTCGTCCTGGGCCTGGACATAAGCCAGCGCTCAACGCTGGGCGACACGTAACTCGGCGGTTCGTTCTATCAAGTGAGATTATGAAGATGATCCAGGAGGGCCGATGTCTGTATTGCCAGAAGCCGTTAATAGGCCGGTGACTATCAGCGGCGCGAAAGTCAACGTGACTCTGATTGTGTTGAACCTTATCATGTTCGGCGTCGAGATTCTCGGCAGTGATAATCTCGTCAGCACCTGGGCCTTCGTGCCGGCGCGCTTGACTGCGTTTCTGCACGGCCAGAGTGACCCACGGGTCCTCCTGACGCTCTTCACCTCGATGTTCATGCACGCCAGCCTCAGCCACATTCTCGGCAACATGCTCTTTCTCTGGGTCTTCGGCCCCGGTATCGAGGCTGCGTTCGGCTCGGGCCGCTACCTGATGTTCTACCTGGCCTCGGGCGTCGTCGCTTGCCTGACCCAGTACGTCGGCTCACCTCTCTCCGTGGACCCGATCTTAGGGGCGAGCGGCGCGATTGCCGGGGTGATGGGCGCCTTCCTGGTGCTATACCCGACAGCGCGGATCGAGCTGTTCATCTGGCCGATCTCGTTGTTCACTGGATTGCGCCTGCACGTCGCTGCGTGGCTGATGCTGGTCATCTGGTTCGCCAGCCAGGTCGGGATGGGTATGACCGGAATGAACGCGGTCGGGGACGCGGGAGGCGTGGCGTACTGGGCGCACATTGGCGGTTTTGCCTTCGGCGCCATCCTGGCGTTCGTGCTCCGTCTAGATGCCAGCCGCAGGCCGAGGTACGGCGCGTATTAGTGTCTCTCAAGTGGTGTACCGAATAAGGCTGGTCAGAACGGAGTGAGGGCAGGATATGTCAACTATCACTATGAGTCCCCCGGTCGGCGTGGTAGCCGAATCAGCATTGGGGCCAACGGTTTATGGGCTGACGGACGATGAAGCCGAAGAGCGTCGAGCGCATGGTCAGGGGAACAACGTCCAGTTTCAGACCAGCCGGTCCTACGCGCAGATCCTGCGCGAGAACGTCTTCACATTCACCAATGATGTGTTATTCGGCCTCGGCATCGTTCTGGTAGCGCTCGGGCGCCCGTCAGATGCGTTAGTCTCGGTCGGCGTCGTGCTGTTCAACGTCATCATCGGCGTGTTCCAGGAGGTGCGGGCAAAGCGCACCCTGGACCAGATCGCCCTGTTGACCCGACCCAGGGTGAACGTCATTCGGGCGGGGCACGAGCGGGCAGTCGATCCCAGCGAGATCGTGATGGGCGACATTGTGGTGGCTCGGCCGGGCGACCAGATCGTGGTGGATGGGCAAGTGATAGGTAACGGCCACATCGACGTCGACGAGTCGCTGCTGACCGGCGAGGCCAACCTGATCCACAAGACGGCGGGTGATCCTATATACTCCGGAAGCTTCTGCGTGACGGGCTCGGCCCTGTACGAGACCCAAAAGGTGGGCGCGGAGAGCTTCGCGAATCAACTGACGGCGAGCGCCCGCACCTTTCGCCGCGTCCTTACTCCGCTTCAGCGCGAGATCAACCTGATCATCCGCGTGATCGTATTGATCGCCGCCTATTTCCAGGTGTTGCTCCTCATCGGCTCGTTACTCAGGAACGTTCCGATGGTGGAGAGCGTGAGAATGTCGGTGGTGATTGCCGGCCTCGTGCCCAACGGCCTGCTGCTGGCGGTGGCCGTGGCCTATGCGATGGGCGCCATGCGCATGTCGGGCAAGGGAGCGCTCGTCCAGCAAGCCAACGCCGTCGAGTCGCTCAGCCACGTCGACGTGCTATGCCTGGACAAGACCGGCACCTTGACGGCGAATCGCCTGCAACTGCAGGCCGTTCACCCCATGCGGATTTCGGAGCCGGAACTGCGGGCTATCCTGGGGGACTACGCGGCTAGCGTTTCGGCCGGTAACCGCACGAGTGAAGCCATTCGAGCGGCGTGTGGCGGCCAAAGGCGCCCAGTGCGCCAGGAGGTGCCGTTCTCCTCGGTACGCAAGTGGAGCGCGCTGGCCTTCGACGACGCCGTCCACCCGGGCGTCTATGTCCTCGGCGCGCCGGAGATACTCTCGCCGCACTTGCGCTCAAGTGGCGACCTTGAGCCGCTGCTCGGCGAGTGGACGGCGCGCGGGCTGCGGGTCGTGCTCTTTGCCTACTCCCCGGAGCCGGCGCCGCTGTTGGATGTGGCCGGCGAGCCAGCGCTGCCGGACAGCCTGGTCCCGCTCGGGGCCCTAAGCCTGTCTGACGAGCTGCGTCCGCAGGCCCGCGAGACCCTGGACGGCTTTGCCAAGGCGGGGGTACAGGTCAAGATCATCTCCGGCGACAGTCCGGATACGGTTGCCGCCCTCGCCCAGCAGGCCGGACTTGCAGCGGATATTGGGCGCGTGTCGGGGCCGACGCTGGCCGAGATGACTGAGGCGGACTTCGCCCGCGCGGCTGAAGAGACAACGATCTTCGGTCGGATCACCCCTGAGCAGAAGGAAAAGCTCGTAAGGGCTCTCCGTGAGCAGGGGCACCACGTCGCCATGATCGGCGATGGGGTGAACGATGTCCTGGCGCTCAAACAGGCCGACCTGGGGA
Source organism: Anaerolineae bacterium (assembly GCA_039810085.1). Classification (GTDB taxonomy): domain Bacteria; phylum Chloroflexota; class Anaerolineae; order Epilineales; family JAHCIE01; genus JBDHWG01. The sequence goes on along the minus strand of JBDHWG010000066.1, from coordinate 963 downwards.
TCGCCATGCAGAGTGGCAGCCAGGCGGCGCGAGCCGTGGCGGATATCGTGCTACTCAACGACTCATTCGCCAGTCTCCCGGAGGCAGTGGGGGAAGGGCAACGGATCCTCAACGGCATGCAGAGCATCTTGAAGTTGTTCCTGACACGGATTCTGTATTTTACCCTATTGCTGGGCTCGATTGGGGTTCTGGGTGGCTTTCCATTCTTGCCAAAGCAAAGCTCGCTGGTAACCGTCTTTACGGTTGGGATACCCACCGTCGCGCTGGCGGCCTGGGCCCGGCCGGGCAAGGTGCAAACTCGGAACCTGGTTCGCTCGCTGGTCCACTTTATCCTCCCCGCCGCGTTGACGCTCACCCTGGCCGCATTGCTCGTCTACCTGGCGTATTTCGTGCCCTCGGCTCGAGCGCTCTCCGCAATGACACCGGGGATGGGCGAAGAGGAAATCTTGCGGGGCGCTTTGCCCATAGCCCAGAGCGCGCTGACCACCTTCGCCGTGCTGTGCGGACTGTTGCTGGTGCAGTTTGTTGAGTTGCCCACCAGCGTCCTGGTGGGCGCGGAAAAGCGCAACTCCGACCGCCGACCGGTCATTCTCTCGCTAGCGTTGCTGGCGGTTTATGCTGTCATCCTCATCGTCCCCGCGCTCGGTCAGTTCTTCGACCTGGCGCCATTGGCCGCGACCGACTATCTGCTGCTGGCCGCGGGGGCAGTCGCCTGGGGTCTGCTCGTGCGCTGGGTATGGCGGACGCGTGTGGTAGAGCGTTTCCTGGATGTGGATTTCGGGGTAGTTCCCGAAGAGGGCAAGCATGTAACCCATGAATCGATAATGAGCACCTCATGACGGCTAAGAGCCTATCCGAATAACCCTGCGGCGCGCAGGGCGATGAGGGCGCAGGCGAAGTGCAGAAAGGCGATGTAGTGTTCAGGCTTCTTGTCCCAGCGCACCAGAATACGCCGAAAGCGGT
>JBDHWG010000065.1:0-4730 GCA_039810085.1 Anaerolineae bacterium | reverse complement strand
CGCGCCCTGGCCGAACAGCGTCTCGAAGAAGCTGGAAAAGCCGCTGTCCCCGCCGAACCCGTTGAGAATGTCCTCCACCTCTTCGGGCCGCGCGTAGCGCACCCGCGCCCCGCCCGGGCCGCCCGCACCGCCCGCGTACTGGCGGAACAGGTCCTCCGGGTTGATGCCGGCTCGCTCGTACTCGCGCCACTGTGACCCAAACTGGTCGTACTTCTTGCGCTTCTCGGCGTCGCTCAAGACCTCGTGGGCCTCGTTGATTTCCTTGAAGTGCTGTTCCGCCTCTTTGTCGCCTGGGTTGACGTCCGGGTGGTACTTGCGGGCGAGCCGACGGTAGGCGCGCTTAATATCCTTCTCAGAGGCGTTGCGCTCCACGCCTAGAATCTTATAGTAATCTTTGTATTCCATAGTATCCCTCTACCGTCGGTGTGACTCACCTAACCCTCAGCCCTCTTCCCTGGCCCTGGCCCCAGTCCCTCAACCCTCATCCCTGTGCCTACACCGCCACCCGCACTCGCGCCGGCCGAATCAACTGCTCGCCGTAGCGATAGCCCGGCTGCAAGACGGCCAGAATCGTGCCCGACGGCGCGTCGGTCTTGACCGCCTCGACCGCCTCGTGGCGGGCCGGGTCAAACGTCTCGCCCAGCGGCTCCTCGCGCTGCACGCCGTTGTCGCTCAGGGCGCGCAACATCTCGCGGTAGGTCATCTCGACCCCCGCCCGCAGCCCGTCGGCCGCGTCGGCGTGCTGGAGGGCGCGCTCCAGGTTATCCACGACGGGCAGGAAGCGCAGCAGGAACTGACGGCGCTGGTCGTCGTAGCGCATCTCAGCCTGGCGCTCGGCCCGCTTGCGGGCATTCTCGGCGTCGGCCAGCGCGCGCAAATACTTGTCGTGGGCCTCATCCGCCTTGCGCCGGGCGTCCACAATCTCCTTCTCAAACTCCGCAATCACTTGCTCGTCAATCATGCTCTCTCCTGGGTGGAGGACCGAGGACGAAAGACCAATGACCAAAACAGGCTCTTGGTCTTTCGTCCTTCGTCTTTGGTCGTCCTCCGTCGTCTTATGCCTCGCGGAACTCGCCCTCGACCACGTCATCGCCGCGCCCGCGCTCCTGGCCGTCCGGCCCCGGCTGCGCGCCGTTGCCCTGGCTCGCCTGGTACAGAGCGGCGGTCGTCTGCTGCAAGTGCTCCATCGCCGAGCGGATGGCGGCTGGGTCGGCCCCCTGCATCGCCTGCTTGGTCTGCTCGACGGCGCGCTCGATGTCGGCCTTCACGTTGCCGGGCACCTTGTCGCCGCTCTCGCGCAGCATCTTCTCGACCTGGTAGACCATCGAGTCGGCCTGGTTGCGCGCCTCAATCGTCTCGCGCTGGCGCTGGTCGGCCTGGCGGTTCGCCTCGGCCTCGCGCACCAGGCGGTCAATGTCGCCCTTGTTCAGGTTCGTGGACGCCGTGATGGTAATCTTCTGGCTGCGGCCCGTCGCGCGGTCCTTGGCCGAGACGTTCAGGATGCCGTTGGCGTCAATGTCGAACGTCACCTCGACCTGCGGGATGCCGCGCGGCGCGGGCGGAATACCGTCCAGGCGGAAGCGGCCCAGCGTCATGTTGTCCTTCGCCAGCGGCCGCTCGCCCTGCAACACGTGGATGTCCACCGCCGTCTGGCTGTCCTCGGCCGTCGAGAAGACTTCGCTCTTCGACGTCGGGATGGTCGTGTTGCGCTCGATGAGCGTGGTCATCACGCCACCCAGCGTCTCCACGCCCAGGCTCAGCGGCGTCACGTCCAGCAGCAGCACGTCCTTGACCTCACCGCCCAACACACCGGCCTGGATGGCCGCGCCGACCGCTACGACCTCGTCCGGGTTGACGCCCTTGTGCGGCTCCTTGCCGCCCGTCAGCTTGCGCACCAGGTCTTGCACCATCGGCATACGGGTCGAACCACCGACCAGCACCACTTCGTCCAGGTCACTGGCGCTAATCTTGGCGTCCTTCAGCGCCTGCTGGAAGGGGCCGACGCACCGCTGGACCAGGTCTTCGGTAAGCTGCTCGAACTTGCTGCGCGTCAGGCGCATCTGCAAGTGCTTGGGGCCGTTGGCGTCCGCCGTGATGAAGGGCAGGTTAATCTCCGTCTCCATCACCTGGCTCAGTTCAATCTTGGCCTTCTCGGCCGCCTCGCGCAGACGCTGGAGCGCCTGGCGGTCCTGGCGCAGGTCAATGCCCTGCTCCTTCTTGAACTCAGCCGCGACGTAGTCCACGATGCGCTGGTCCCAGTCATCGCCGCCCAGGTGTGTGTCGCCGTTAGTCGAGCGGACCTCGATGACGCCGTCGCCCACTTCCAGGATGGAAACGTCGAACGTACCACCGCCCAGGTCGAAAACTAGAATCTGCTCGTGTTCCTTCTTGTCCAGGCCATACGCCAGCGCGGCCGCCGTCGGCTCGTTGATGATACGCAGCACTTCAAGGCCCGCGATCTGGCCGGCGTCCTTGGTCGCCTGGCGCTGCGAGTCGTTGAAGTACGCCGGCACGGTAATGACCGCCTGCGTAATTGGCTCGCCCAGATACGCCTCGGCATCGGTCTTGAGCTTGCCCAGAATCATGGCCGAGATTTCCTGCGGCGTGTACGTCTTACCCGTGGCGGGTAGCTTAACGCGCGCGTCGTTGCTCGGCCCCGGCACGACCTGGTAGGGGACGAGCTTGCGCTCGGCCTCGGTTTCCTCCATGCGGCGGCCCATGAAGCGCTTGATGGAGAACACAGTGTTCTCCGGGTTCATGATGGCCTGGCGCTTGGCCTGCGCGCCGACCAGACGCTCGCCATTCTTGGTGAACGCCACGACCGACGGGGTGATGCGGCCGCCCTCGGCGTTGGGGATAACCGTCGGGTCGCCACCCTCCATGACGGCAATGACCGAGTTCGTCGTTCCCAGGTCAATGCCTACGATCTTCGCCATAGTGTCCTCCTAATAACAGTAGTCAGTAGTCAGTATCCAGTAGTCGGCAGTCGGTAGTCATCTCACTGACGACTGAGTACCGACTACTGACCACTTCCATAACAACCTTGAGTCTTGTTTTGTCAACCTTTCGACGCCGCAGGCTGACGCACCCTTACCCTGGGCGACCACTCTTTTGGACAAACTTTAGCCTCGGTCTAGCAGGGTTCTAGGGTGTCTTCTCTATAAAGGGCTGCATTTAACGTGCCATACCTCTTAGCGTCCGTTCGAGGCTGGTGTGAGAAAGTTCATAGTTCACGGGTAACCTGGCCAACAGCCAACGCGGAGAAATGGCGGTAGACTGGGGACAGTTGTTATCGGTTACGTAACAGTCGTTTGAGACGCAGAAAGGACAGATGATGAAGGTTCTACGGTTTATGGCAGTCGTCGCGTTTGCCCTGGTCGCTCTGGTGAGCCTCGCCCGCGCGACGTATGCGGATGGTCCGATTGGGGCGCAGGCCGCGCCGGGCGAGACGATGTCCGAGCGCATGAGTGACGCGCCGCGTGGCGCGGCCCTGGATGCCGCCAGCCCCGACGTCGCTGTGCCGAGCAACGCCCTGGTCGGCGTCTGGCACAACGCCAACGCGGCCACCCGCAGCATCACCCGCATCCTGATTGGCCGCGTCGGCAACAACCTGGCCGTCCACACCTACGGCAAGTGCAGCCCGACGGACTGCGACTGGGGTACGGTCACTGGCTACACCTACGCCACGAGCGTCGGCTCCAGCCTCGGTATCGGCTTCAGCGCGGTGTACAACTTCAGCTTCGCCCAGGTCATCAACGTGGGCTACCTGTCGGGCAGCAACCTGTACGTCTTCGAGTTCACCCGTTTCACGGACAACAGTGGCCGCTCCAACTTCTTCGAGATCGAGCGCTTCCACAAGTAAGCGGCGGTGAGCGAAGCCCCACGACGGGCTAAACGGCTTCGAGTCTAACCTCCCTACATCTGAAAACAGCAGCAGGACCGGCGCGCCTCTCCGCCGGTCCTGCCTTGTATGCTGTCTACAGCCGTCAGCTATCAGCCGTCAGCCCACAGTCATCAGCTTTACGCCTCACGCCTCACGTATCACGCCTCATCGCCCCAGCATTAGCCACGCGGTGAAGATGCCGATGGCCGCGCCAGCGAAGACCTGGAAGGGCGTGTGGCCAAGTAGCTCCTTGAGACGCTCGTCACTGATGGGGTGGCCCTGGAACAGTTCGTCTATAATCTGGTTGAGGAGGCGCGCCTGCCGGCTGGCGGCCCAGCGCACTCCCTGGGCGTCGAACATCACAATCGAGGCGAACACGGCGGCGATGGCGAACAGCGGTGAGTTGAAGCCTTCCAGAATGCCGCACGCCCAGGCCGCGCCCGACACCATGGCCGAGTGCGCGCTGGGGAAGCCGCCCGTGCTGACGAAGTAGCGCAGGTCGAGCTTGCGCGTGCCCACCAGGTGCCAGAGCAGTTTGATGCCCTGGGCGAGAAACCAGGCCGCCAGGGCCGCGCGAATCACGCTGTTGGCGGCAAGCTGCGCTAGAATGGCTCCTCCTCGTCGTCCTCGTCCATCTCGTCTTCGTCGGTGTCCACCTCGTCCTCGTCGTCGGCGACGACCATCAACTGCTGGACCCGCAACTCGGCCGCATCGAGTTGGGCCGCGCACAGCCGCGCCAACTGGACGCCGCGTTCGTAGAGCGCGAGCGCGTCGGCCAGCGGCAGGTTGCCCGTCTCTAGTTGGTGGACCGTCGCCTCCAGTTCGGCAAACGCGGCCTCAAAACTCA
>JBDHWG010000064.1:0-4923 GCA_039810085.1 Anaerolineae bacterium | reverse complement strand
TCGGCCTCTTCCTTCGAGACCTTTTCCTTGATCTTGTTGGGCGCGCTCTCGACGGCGTCCTTGGCTTCCTTCAGACCCAGGCCGGTCAGCTCGCGCACGACCTTGATGACCTGGAGCTTCTGAGCGCCGATTTCCTTCAGGACGACATCGAATTCGGTCTGCTCCTCGACGGGGGCCGGGGCCGCGCCGTCGCCCGCGCTACCCGTAGCGGGGCCACCGGGCGCCGCCATCGCCATCGGGGCGGCGGCCGACACACCCCACTCCTCCTGGAGACGCTTGGAGAGCTGGGCGGCTTCGAGGACGGTCAGGGTGTTCAACAGTTCAACAATCTGGTTCAGTTTATCCGACATGGAAAATGCTCCTTATGGGTTCGAGGGATGATGGCCTTAGGCCTCGGTGGGCGCGCCCATCTGCTCGGCGCGCTGTTGGATAACGTACGCAATCTCACGCAGCGGGGCCTGGACCAGACCCACCAGTTGCTGCAGCGGCCCGACGACCATGCCAGCAATCTGGCCCCGGCTCTGGTCACGCGTCGGCATGTCCAGTAGCTGCCGCACTTCCTCGCCCCGCAGCACGCCCTGACCCAGAATCGCGCCCTTGACGGTCAGAATCTTCGTCTCGGTGACAAACTGGTTGAGCAGGCGGGTCGAGGTCGGGATGTCGTCGTGGACGAAGGCGAAGGCCGTCGGCCCCTGGAGCAAGTCGTCCGGCGCGGCATTGCCGAGCTGCTCCAGCGCGAGCGACATGAGCGTGTTCTTCGCCACGCTAAACGTGGTGCCCTTGGCGCGAAGCTGACCGCGAATCTTGTTGATGTCGCTGACGGGCAACCCTCGGTATTCCGTCAGGATAATCACTTGCGACTGCCGTAGCTCGTCAATCATGGCATCCAGTTCAGCTTGCTTTTCGGTCCGTGTCTTGGGCAAGTGAACCTCCTTGTACAGTCGGCCGTCGGGCGCGCGCCCGACAGCCCACCGACCAATCACAATAAAAAAGCCCGCATGCGCCGAGGCGACATGCAGGCCAATGACCGTCTGGTGAGACGACGACGACTAGGGTGAGCCGTCCATCATCCGTCCACAATCGTCAATGAACTGTCGCCTCGGCAGGAGATTAAGCTCATAGGGAGCGCCTGCTGTCTGCAGCGGAACTGTGGGTTAGTATAGCACACGCCGGGGCCGAAGTCAAATTTCGCTCGGCCCCTACCGATACCCCTCTCTTGTTACGCCTTGACCGGCTGCAATGCCGGCTGCGCGCGGTTCGCCCGCTGCTCGCCCACTTCATCATCGGCGGCGTAGCCGCGCCCGATGCCACGATAGATGAAGCCGAGGTTGCGCATGACCTCCGGGTCGTAGATGTTGCGGCCGTCCACGATGATGGGCAGGCGCAGCGCCTCCTTGAGACGGCGCATGTCCAGTTGCTTGAACTCGTTCCACTCGGTTACGATGACCAGGGCATCGCAGCCCTCCGCCACCTCATAGGCGCTCTCACACAGCGTCACGTCGCGCAGCAGCCGCTCCGCGTTCTTCTTAGCGACAGGGTCGTAGGCCCGAATCTGCGCGCCCTCGTTCTGGAGCAGGCCGATGATTTCAGTGGCCGGCGCCTCGCGCATGTCGTCGGTGTTGGGCTTGAACGACAGGCCCAGCACGCCAATGGTCGTTCCTTCCAGCGGGCCGACGAGCTGGCGCACGCGCTGGACGACGCGCCGCCGCATGTCGCGGTTGATTTCGATGACGTCGCGCAGGAGTTGCGGGTGCGCCCCGTGGACCGAGGCCATGAACTCCAGGGCCTTGACGTCCTTGGGGAAGCAGCTGCCGCCCCAGCCGAGGCCCGCGTTCAGGAAGTAGGGGCCGATGCGTTTGTCGTAGCCCATGCCCGTCGCCACTTCGCGCACGTCCGCGCCCAGTTGCTCGCAGATGGTGGCAATCTGGTTGATAAACGAGATACGCGAGGCCAGGTAGGCGTTGGAGGCGTACTTAATCATCTCAGAGGTGCGCTGGTCGGTAATCATAATCGGCGCGCGCAGCGCCAGGTAGAGTTGGGCCACCGCCTCGGCCGCGTCGCGGTTCGACGAGCCGAGTACGACACGGTCGGGGTGCATGAAGTCCCACACGGCGGTGCCTTCGGCGGTGAACTCCGGGTTGGAGACGACGCCGAAGGGGATGGCCTGCTTCTGGCGCTTGCGGATGACTTCGGTCACGAAGTCGCCCGTGCCGATGGGGACGGTGCTGCGGTTGATGATGACCAGCGGCTTGACCATCACATCGGCGATGCCCTGCGCGGCCCGCCGAATGTACTTGAGGTCGGCCTCGCCGCCCGGACCGGAGGGCGTGTCCACGCAAATAAAGACAAAGTCGGCCTCTGGAATACCCTCTTCGTAGGAGGTCGTGAAGCGCAGGCGGCCGGCCGTCACGTTGCGGCGGACCAGTTCCTCGACACCCGGCTCGTAGATGGGCATGATGCCCGCCCGCAGCATCTCGACCTTGCGCTCGTCAATATCAATACACGTCACGTTGTTGCCCATGTCGGCGAAGCACGTGCCGGTCACCAGGCCTACGTAGCCTGTCCCAATCACACTAATGTTTTTCATGCTGTACTCCTTGTAGACTGGCGTCCTCGCCAGCGCAATGCTTTACTGAGTCACAATCTCGCGCCGTTCAGTCGGCGCGCTCCGCGCTACGTCCGACTGGAGCACCTCGCGGGCGACGCGCTGGCCGATTTCGACGGCAAAGTTCGTCCCCCGGTCCCAGGGGTAGACCTGGCTCATGCTGGCCCAGAACAGCCCGCGCAGCGGCGTTGTCAGCGGCGGGATGTGGCGCGAGTGGTTGACAGGCACAATGGGTTGAGCGTACGCCTCGCGGTGCAGCCAGACGTCGCGCACCCAGGACGGCTCGAAGCGCGGGTTGACCCGCTTCAGGGCGGGCAGGAAACGCTGGAGGAGTTCGTCCTGGCTCAAGCGGAAATATTCATGGCTCGGGTCCAGGTAGTCACCGCAATAGACTAAGTGGTCGCCGCCGTAGTGTTCGCGGCTTATAAAGTTGGTATGTTCGACCAGGGCCAGGAACGGGAACTGGGTCTTGGGCATGTTCACCCAGTACAGGCCGCCGGTCAGGGGCTGCTTGAGGGCGATGGTCATGACCACCGCGCCCAGCGACCGCAACTCCTTCAGTTGGCCCAGGTAGGACGGCGGTAGCTCCGGGGCCAGCTTGCTCAACAGGCCCGGCGAGCCGGTGACGATGACGGCGTCGAACACCCGCGGCTCGCTGTCCGGCGCGATGACTTGCCAGTGGTCCTCAGGTAGCCGGGTCAGTCCCTGGATGGGAGTCTTGAGCAGGACGGTCGCGCCGAGCTTCTGGACGGTCGCCATCAGGTGATCGCTGAGAGCCTGGAAGCCGCCGACGTAGTAGCCGAGCCGCACGCTCCGCGTCTTGAAGCGCGCCCACAGCCAGGACATATTGACCTGCTCGGCGTAGGGGCCGAACTTGCCTTCCAGGAGCGGCTGGAAGAACTCGCGGTAGAGCGTCTCGCCGCCCCAGCGCCGCGCCCACCGCGCCGCCGTCGTCTGTTCCAGCGGCCGCCAGTCGCGGACGGCCAGCTTGAGATAGGCCAGCACCAGGTTGAGGCGCACGCGGTCCACAAAGGGCAGGCCCGGGTAGCTCAGGACGGACAGCCCGCCCGCTACGAGGTCGGGGACCGGCAACTCGCGGCGGCTCCCACCGGGCAGCGTCACGGCGGGCCGCGCGCCGGTCAGGGCGTAGCCCCGCTCCCCCCACCACTGCGCGGTGAGCGGGCGCGGGAAGAACAGGGCGTGCTCGAAGCCTATCTCGCGGGTCAGGTCTATGATAGCCTGATCCGTGGTGAAGATGTGATGGTAGAAGCGTTCGAGGGGCCAGTCCCAGCGGGTGTCGCGGAAGCCGGAGGCGAGGCCGCCGGCGTGGTCGGCGGCTTCGTAGACGGTGACCTGGTGGCCCGCGCGGGTCAAGTCGTAGGCGGCGGTCAGGCCGGCGATGCCGGCGCCGATGATGGCAATCTGCAAGGAAGGTTTCCTTCAAAAGAACTTCGTTAATCAGTCCCCTGCGCGGCGGTAGCGCGGCTGTCCTCGCTGCCCAGTTCGGCCTGGACCCCCTGCCACGAGAGGTGGGCGCGCCACATGTACCAGATGCCCAGCAGGGTGATGGGCAGCCACAACGCGGCGTGCAGGACCAGGGTGTAGGCGGTGGCGATTTCGGCGGCTACGCCCGCGTTACGCAGGATTTCGATGCCCGGCGCGTCGAACGTGCCCACGTAGCCCGGCGCGGCGGGAATGGTTGTAAACAGGTTGACCACGCCGTTCATCAGCATGAGCGTAAAGAAGCTCACGGTGAAGGGGAAGGCGTGCATCACGAACCAGTATTTCAGCGTCTCGAACAGCCAGATGACGACCGACGTGACAAACAGCAGCGCCACGTCGCGGCCGCTGCGCAGGGCGTGGAGGCCGGTCATAAAGCGGTTCAGGATGTCGCGGGTCTGCGCGCGGAAGCGTTCCGGCAGCAGCCGGTCAATGAACCAGCCGTAGACCCGCTCGGCCTGCTCCGGCCGGCCGGCCAGGTACAGGAAGACGACCAGCGCGACCAAGAATAGGACTGTAAATACAGAAACGAACTGACGCAGCGATTCGTTCAGGGGAAAGAAGGGCAGGGCCAAAAAGACGAACAGCAGCATGGTCAGACCATCAAAGAGGCGCTCGACCAGTACCGTCGCCAGGCTGGCGCTCATGCTGACGCCGTCGCTGCGGCGCAGGACGTAGGAGCGCAAGACCTCACCGGCGCGCGCCGGGTAGATGTTGTTGCCCATGTAGCCGATGGTGACCATCGGAAAGAGACGACGGATGGGGATGGGTTTGAGGGGGCGGAGGAGATAGTGCCAGCGCCAGGTGCGGGCGATGAC
>JBDHWG010000063.1:0-6529 GCA_039810085.1 Anaerolineae bacterium | reverse complement strand
GACAGGTAGACGCCGCTGCCGACGCCGATGGACGCGCCGACCGACTCGACCGTCTCCGCGATGTCCTCGAAGGAGCGGCTCGTCGTGCCGCGCGTCAGCAGGGCCGCCGTGAACTGGGCCAACCCGGCCTGCTCGCGCGTCTCGTTGGCGCTGCCGCCGCGCAACACCCCATTGACGACGACCGAGGGGTTGGCCCAGTTTTCGCGCACCAGCAGCGTCATGCCATTGGGCAGCGTCGTGCGGGTCACATCGTCCGGGCCGGGCAGTTTGACGCTCGGTTGTACCACTGTCATGTAATCCCCATGATGTCGTAAACCACATCACTTTACGGTTTGTCGGGCGTGTACCAGCCGACGGTCCGGTTCTTCGCCACCAGGTACGTCTGCGCGACGCGCCGTACGTCGGCGGGTGTGACTTCCTGGAGGCGGTCCAGCAGCGTATCGAACAGGCGATAGTCGCCCAGGCTCTCCGCTGTCCCCAGCCGCGACGCCTGGCCCGTGACCGTCTCGACGGCGTAGGCCGCCCCGGCCCGCATCTGCTTGATGCCCCGCGCCAACTCGCGCTCCTCGACGCCGTCGTTCTGGACCCGCTCGACGGCCTGGAGCAGCGCCGCTTCCACCGCCTCGATGGCGCAGCCTTCGCGCACCGTCGCGCTGAGATAGAACAGGAAGGGGTCGAGGTTCGAGCCTTGCGAGCTAGACACCGACGTCGCCAGTTCGGTCTGCACCAGGGCGCGATACAGCCGCGTGGCGCGGTGCTGCGGCGCGGCCCCGTCCAGCAAGATGTCGAGCATGACCAGCGGCACGTAGTCGGTGTGGCTCACGTCGGGCGTGTGGTAGGCCATCTGGAGGAACGCCGTCGGGTCGGGGCCGGTGAGGTGGACGCGGCGCTCGCCCGCCTGGGGCGGCTCAACGCGCTGGAAGGTGGGGACAGGCGCGCCGGCGGGAAGCGGCCCGAAGAGTTCCTCGATGCGCGCCAGCAGGCTTGTCGGCTCGAAATCGCCCGCCGCGACGACGATGGCGTTGTTGGGGACGTAGTAGGTCCGGTAGTGCTGGTAGAGTTGGTCGCGGGTAATGGTTTCGAGGTCGGGCTTGTCGCCGATGACCATGTGGTGATAGGGGTGGACGCGGAAAGCGAGCGCCCGCACTTCCTCGCTCAGCCGCCAGCCCGGGGAGTTTTCGTGGCCCTCGCGTTCGGAGATAATGACGGTGCGCTCGGACTTGACGTCGTCCGGGTCGAACAGGGCGTGGGCCATGCGGTCGCTCTCGATGCGCAGGGCCAGGTCCAGGTGTTCGACCGGCAGCGTCTCGAAGTAGCGCGTGGAGTCGGAGCCGGTGTAGCCATTCCAGAAGCCGCCCTCCCGCTCGATGGCCTGCTTGACAGCGTGGCCGGGGAAGGTCGGCGTACCCTTGAACAGCATGTGTTCGACAAAGTGCGATAGCCCTGTCTCGCCCGTCCGTTCGTTGCGGCTCCCGACACGGTAGTAGACCCAGAACGACGCGACGGGCGCGTGGGTCGTGCGCTGGAGGATGACGGTCAGGCCATTGGCGAGGCGCGTGTAGAGGGGAGCGGTGACGGTCAAACAAGTCTCCTGGGGCAGTGACGGACAGGCGGCGCGGGCGCATAGGCAATTATAGCACAGAACCTCCCCTGACAGGTATAGTCAGGGGAGGTTGTCACGGGTATGTCAAAGTCATGTTGAGCGTCGCAGGGGCGAGGCCATCTCGCCCTACACCGCCATCGTCCTCCGTCCTGCCTCACGCCTTCCGCGTCTTGTCGTCGTGCGCGCCAGCCTCGTAGGTGATGATGAGCGCCTGGGCGATGTCCTTCATGGGCCGCCGCGTGTCCATGCTCATCTTCTGTATCTTGCGGAAGGCGTCGCTCTCGCTGAGGCCCTGCGTCGTCATCAGGATACCCTTGGCGCGGTCCACCAGCTTGCGCGTCTCCAGCGAGTCCTTGATGGTTTCGTTCTCTTTGCGGAGCGCCTCGAACTCGCGGAAGCGGGCAATACCGACCTCGATGGCCGGCGACAGGTCGGACGGGCGGAACGGCTTGGTGATGTAGGCAATGACGCCGGCCTCTTGCGCCCGCTGCACTAACCCCTTCTCGTTGTAGCCCGTCACCAGCACGACCGGCGCGACCCGCTCCTCCGTCAAGACCCGCGCCGCGTCAATGCCGTCCAGGTCGGGCATCTTGATGTCCATCAGGATGGCGTCGGGCTTGAGTTGCCGCGCCAGGTTGACCCCGCTGCGGCCATCCCCCGCCGTGCCGACCACGAGATACCCCAACCCTTCGAGCGTCTCCTTCAAGTCCTGGACAATAATCGGGTCGTCGTCCACGACAATGACACGTGTGCGTTCCATAATGCTCCTCCTCCCTCTAGACAGCGTGTGGGGCGGTCGGGGCTGCCCGCACAGGCTGGAAAGCCTGCGCCACTCCTAGCCGGCGCCGTTACGGCGCGACGACTGCGCGGCAAAGGTCACGTGGGCGACAGCGCCGCCCGCTTCATCATTGGTGATACTGAACTGGCCTTGCAGGCCACCCGTGGTCAGGTTGCGCACGAGTTGCAGCCCCAGGTCCGGCGCGAAGCCCTGCGGCGCGCCCTGGCCGTCGTCGCGCACCTCGACCGCCACCTGGTCGCCCAATTGGGCCAACCGAATCCAGACGTTGCCGTGGCTCTGCTTCTCGAAGGCGTGTTCAATCGCGTTGAGGATAAGTTCCGAGATAATCAGGGCGGCGTGGGTCGCCCGGTCGCCCGCGATAAAGACGTCGCCGCCCTCGACGTGGAACTGCACGACCAGCGGCGGCGGGACCAGTTGGCGCGACAGGTCCACCAGCCGTTCCGTCAACACGCGCAGGTTGACACGCCGCTCGTTGGGGTCGAACAGAAACTCGTGGACGGCGGCGACGTGGTGGATGCGGTTGATGGCTTCCTGGAGGGCGGCGCGTGTCTCGGCGCTTTCGGCCCGGCGGGCCTGGATGCTGATAAGCGAGGTGAGCGTTTGCAGGCTATTGCGGACACGGTGCTGGAGTTCCAGCAGCATGTCAGTTTTGAGTTTCAGTTCGCGCGCCTGTCGCCGGCTCTCGGTTTCGTCGTGGACAGTCAGAATCGCGCCCACCACATGCGGCTCGGCGGCTTCAAGGCTGACCAGCCGCCGCCAGGTCCGCTGGGGTGGACGCGTGCCAATGAGCGGGATCGCTTTCTTGACCCAGTAGATGCCTTCGGGCCGCTCCTCGGCTTCCTCCAGGCAGCGGCTCTCGGCCATCGCCCGCGTGGCCAGGGCGGCGTCGTTGGTGGGCACTTGCGCCAGTTCCAACCCTTCCAGCGTGACGCGAAAGCCGGCCCGGCTCAGGATACTCGTCGCCACACCGCTGACGTACTGGATTTCCTGCGCCCGATTGACCACCAGGATGCCATCATACTCGCTGAACGGACTGAGCTTATCGGCGTCGTGCAGATGGCCCAAGGCCGCCATCTGTTGCAGCGTGGTAATGGCGTGTCGGAAGGCGGGCGAGCGACGGCGCTGACGTTCCTCCTGGATTAACGTGCGGTCGAAGGCCAACAGGCCGACGGGGACCCGGCTCGGGTTGAACACCGGATAGATGACGCGCACCAGGTTGCCCTGCGCCAGCCTCTGCATCGTGCGCGCCGGCCAATGCCCCTGCAAGGCGCGCGTCCCAGGCCCGCCCGCTTCCAGCGGCCATATGCTGTCCAGGATGGCCTCGCGCCAGTAGGGCGGCACGGAGTGGGGCCGCGCGTGGGCGATAATGCGCCCCCGGTTGCCTTCCAGCTTGTACAGGACGGCATCGGCGCGGCTCAGGTCGGCCACAATCCCCAGGGATTGACCGACGTGGTGGAGCATCTCTTCGCCCGTGTCGAGCAACGCTGTCTCGGTCATCATAGGCGGCTGTACCTCTGATGACCTCAATTATACACCGAGCCGCCGAGATTGAGGAATAATTAGCCAGGCAAGGGGGCGAACAGGTCCACGCTGAGGCCGTCGGGGTCAGCGACGACGGCGTAACGCTGGCCCCAGAAGGCGTCCCACGGCTCGCGCCGGCCCGGGTACCCCGCCGCGACCAGCCGGGCGTAGACTTCGTCTACCTCGGCCGGGCTATCGCACAGGAAGGCCAGGCCGACGCGCTGGCCGCGTGGCTCCTCCCAGTCCGGGTAGATGCCCTTGACCATCTCCTCCTTGTTCCAGGAGATGCGGTAGCCGTTGGGCGTGATGACCTCAGCGTAAGGGTCGCTGTCAGGTACTTCAGGAATGTCCAGCCCCAGCAGGCGGTAGAACTTGAGCGAGGCCTGCATGTCGCGGACGGTCAGGCCAACCATGTCGGGTCGAATAGGCATAACGATCTCCTATAGATGGTGAGGGGGAGGGGCGTCAGGCGGTAGTCGTCGGGGGGGCGTAGCCGCCGCCCACGCCTCGCCAGCGATAACCGGCACGCCCATCTCGCACAGCGCCTGTACGTCGCGCAGGATGGTGCGCCGCGAGACTTCAAAGTGGTCGGCGATGTCCTGGGAAGTGCGGGGCCGCTCCTGGAGCAGAAGCAGGATGCCCGTCAGCCGCTCGATGCGGTTCATACCGTTTCTCCAAACGCAACGCGGCGAGTGTGTTATACCCCAACACACCCGCCGCGTCAAGCACCTTCCCTTGAACTGTCATGCTGAGCGAAGCGAAGCATCTGCTCTGCCAGCGTCTTCAGAGCAGACTCCTCACTCCGTTCGGAGTGACAGTCGAAGATATAACCCTTGCCTACCCCTTCCCGTTCTCGTCGTCCTCATCCCGCGCCTTGCCCTGGCTGCCGCGCAGCAGGGCCGCGCCGACGGCGAGGGCCGCCGCACCCGCACCGGCTGCTACGGCGAAGCGCCGCCAGTAGCCGTCATCCTCCGGCTCGCCGGGGACGTAGCTCTTGAACAGCCGGCCCCACTTGGTGTTGTAGGCGTCCTGGACACGCATCTGGCCGACGCGTGGGTACCAGTAGGCGTCGTGGTAGGCGCGCGAGGCGACGTAGGACCAGGGGACGATGGGACTCTGGAGCAGCGGCTTCTCCAGCGGCTTGAGCGGGCCGTGGTAAATCATCTTCTGGCCCTTGCTGGCGAAGGTGTCCTCCTGGATGAAGCCCCACGACTGGTCAATCAAGTCCGCGTCGCCGACAATCTCAATCTGGCGGGGGTCGCCCACGCCCAGGCCGCGCTCGTGGGCCAGGCGGATGAACTGGAGGTCCATTGGGTTGAAGCCCTGGAGCTTGGCCGAGACGGCGTCAATGGCGACCTGGTCGGCCGACGCGAGGATGATGTCCTTCTCGTGCCAGCGCATGGCGCGCGGGCCGGGGCCGTCGCCCGCGAACGTGCCGTCCATGACGGCGAACAGCCCGCTGTGAATCTCCTGCTGGATGGCGAGCAAGTCCACCACCGTCTCGTGGATGACAGCGTGGGTCCAGTGCCGCTTCTCGTTGAGCAGCCCGCCAAAGGCGTTCTTCATCGCGCCGGTGATGGTCGTAAAGACGTGGGTCTTGACCGTCGGCAACTGGACTATGTTGCGGCCGATGAAGGGCTTGGGGATGAGGATGCCGTCCGGAAAAATCTTGTCCAGGACGAGCATGGGCGTCTTCGGCTCGTAGCGCACCCACTCCACCTCCGGCTCGTACAGGTGGACGTTCTGGATGCCATACTTGTCCACCACCGCCTTGTGGCCGTTGTTGCGCTCGCCTACGTAGGCGTCCACGACGACGGTGCGGTTGTGGGCCGCCATCAGGCTGTCGCCGCGATAGCCGTCGTCGAGCAGCGTCTTGACCACGCCCTCGACCTGCCAGGGCGCGCTGGAGCAGGCCGGGTACCACGTCTGCCAGGAGATGTTAATCTTCAGGAAGGTGTCGTGGTCCTGGGGCAGCGCGGCCTGGTAGCCCGCCAGCCGCATCAGCCGGCCGTAGTCGTCCAGGACGGTGTCCGGCTGGGTGCGAAGGATGGCGACCTTGCCTCGGCCGGGGAAGGTGGCGGAATTTATCATGTCAATACTCTCCATAATGCATAATGCGTAATGCGTATTGCGCAAAAAATACGGAATACGCATTACGCATTACGAGGTACGTTAGCCCTTCTCTTCAGCCAGTTCCTTGCGCCGCGCCTCAACGATGTGCGCCGTCAGGTGCTGGGGCACTTCCTCATAGCGCACAAACTCCATGGTGTAGATGCCGCGCCCCTGGGTCATGGAGCGCAACTCCGTGGCGTAACGCATCATCTCGGCCAGCGGCACCTCGGCCTCGATGACCGTCTTGTTGCCTACCTGGTCAATGCCCAGTACACGGCCGCGCCGCTGGTTCATGTCGCCCATGATGTCGCCCGCGTACTGCGACGGGATGGTGACGACGACGTGCATGACCGGCTCCAGGAGGACCGGGTTAGCCTTGGGCAAGCCTTCCTTGAAGGCGATGTGCGCGGCCAGCTTGAAGGCCATTTCCGACGAGTCGACCGGGTGCGACGAGCCGTAGTACAGGGCCGCCTTGAAGTCTACCGTCGGGTAGC
>JBDHWG010000062.1:0-6811 GCA_039810085.1 Anaerolineae bacterium | reverse complement strand
CGGCCGGCGGGGGCGGCGGACCTGGCGGCGCACTGGGCTGTGTCGCTGCGCCGGGCGGTGGGGGCGGCGGCGCGGGCGGCGCGCTCCCGTTGCCCGACCCGGCCCCACCACCGTTGCTCGCTGCGCTCGTGTTCGCCATCAGCCCCTGACCCAATAGGCTCGTGGCGAGCACGTCGGCGATTTGCAGGGGTTGCTGGCTCTCCACCGAGCGCAGCGCAAGCAGCACCTGGGTGATGAGTTGCGCCTGGGCTGGCGTGACGTCCTGCAACGTCTGTTGCAGCCCATCGACGAGATCGAGCCAGGAATCCCTCGTCGCCGCCTTCTGGACACGTTGTTGCATCGGCTGCCGCCACTCCAGCGGCAACCCCACCTCACCCCAGCGGATAAGGTTGAGCGTGATCCCCATGCCGGCCAGGGCCTGCCGCAGCAGCGGCTCGATCTCCATCATCAATTGGATGCGGTCACAGACATAGTTTGGCGGCGAGACGTCCATTTGAGGCATCGTGGCCTTGACGAGGGCGTCGAAGATGGCCTCGATGGTTTGCCGCCAGGTGGCGTCGAGCCAGCCTGCGGCCAGGATGCGCAGCGACGGGTCCGCGATCGCGTCCAGATGGACGGCGTAGATGACGCTCGCCTTAACGTTGATGGGAACATGGTGCATCGTCAGGCCCTGCGTCTCGACCGGCGCGATGCGCGGGCCTTCCCAGAAGAGCCTGTCGGACCGGACGTAGACCGGCCACAGCCAGGCAAGCGGACCGTGGTATAGCTCCACGTCGCCGTTCCATAACGTCGCCACAAGGCTGCGGCTCGCCGGGATGAGCCGCACGCACGCGCCCAGGACACACAACGTCCCGACGATGCCCACCGGTATCGCCCATTCCCACTCGGCGAACACGAGAAGCAGTGCGAAGATCAAGAGCAGTCCGCCTAGCGCCAAGAACATAACCCGCATGGCAAGGCTCCTTTCTGCCGAGATCCAGTTGTCACTGTGCGCGCACCTCGATGGACCGAGGGGACGAAAAAGAGGTTGGGGACGACTCGGTCTCCCAACCTCTAGTATAACATTATAATATTAGAATGTCAATGGTCTGTTACATTATAACAGGCCGAATTTGTGAACTCTCATTTACGTCACCAGGCTGTAGCCCTCCTTGCGCGCCGCCTCGATGCGGATGCGGTTCTGGAACTGAGATTTCAGCTTGCCCCGCAGCCGCTGCATGGCGACGGTGATGGTCGCGTCCCGCCTCTCCTCGTACTTCCCATCCTGCCACGCCCGCTCGTAAATTTCTTGCCGGCTCACCGGCTGCCCGGCGTGCTCCTCCAAGACGTCCAGGATGCGCTGCTCCAGCGGGGTGAGCTTGGCATCCGTCACAATGTCCAGGACACGTTCGCCGTCGAGCTCGCGCCCGTCAACAAGAGTGGTCGGCGTGGACTCGGTCGCCGCCTCGGATAGCACGTGCGCCTGGAAGATGGGCGAGAAGAGGCGCATCCTCCCCGCCTCCCAGACGGCGAGACCGCGCTCGATGAGCCACGTCGCGGTCATGGGGGGTAGATTGCGCGGCGGGCGGCCTTCGGCGATCTGTCGGACGAGGGCCTTCTCCGTCGCGTCGATGCCGCGCAGGATGCTGATGCAGCTCCCCTCCAGCGCCTTGGCGATGACCGGGGTCAGATCGTCCAGGCAGGATGGCCGCTTTCCCTCCACCTTCGCCGCGAAGACATGCGTAGCGGCGACTCTGAGGAAGTCCGGGTGGCCGCCGCCCAGGCGCAGGATGAACGCCAGCTCGGCGGGGGAGAAGGGCAGCTCGGCGGCCTCGGCCGACTCGGCGACGAGGGCGCGCGCCGCGTCGTCGTCCAACAAGCCCAGCGGGATGAGGGTACACAGGTTGTACAGGGGCGACAGGTCCTTCTCCGCGTCAAGCTCATGCAGCGGCTTCTGGGTGGCAATCACGTAGGCCAGGGGCAGGGTCGCCACGAGGCTGCGCAGCGCCAGGCCAAAGCCGCGCCGGACCACCGCATCGGCCTCGTCCAACAGCATGACGACGACCACATCCTCTTCCGTCAGCTTGTGCAGGTAGTCCTCAAGACCCTCGGTCGCCAACGCGTAGGTGTTCGTGGTGTCCACCCACTGCCTGTAGCATTGTCTCAACTCGGTGGCTTTCTCCATCGACAGAAAGCCCGGCTCGGCGACGCGCTTCGTGACCGCGCGGTGCAGCCGGTCCAGCAAGCGGCGCAGGAAACGGATGGCCGCCTCGTCGTCGTCGGCGACATCCCCGATGCGTAGGACTTCCAGGTCCACAAACACGAAGAGGTACTTCTCCCGGGGCCACCACAACAGGGGCGCGAACTCGTTGAGCGCGCCCTTGTGGTTCTGGATGAAGCGCAAGGTGGACGTCTTGCCGATGCGGCGGTAGCCGACGAGGGAGACGCTGCCGGGGCGGTAGCCGCCAATCGTCTCGATAATCTGGCGTACCTCGCGGCGGCGGCCGTAAAACTTCTTTGGCTCTTCCACAGGCATCCGATTGAGATGGAGATTGGGCATCATGGGTAGTAAATCTCCTCCAGCAGCTGACGGAGCGGCCAGTTGTGCTGAATCCAACGGCGAAAGAGGGGGAGGTCGATGCGGTACAGGAACTCGCCGCCGACGATCTGCCCCTCCAGCGTTCCCATGTCGTGGAGCGTTTGGGCGGCGGCCTGGCAGGGCGATTCCAGCCCCCGCACCTCGCCCCGAATCACGTGCCAGGGAACCCAGAACCCGCGACTGGTGTCGCTCCGGGCGGCGATGGCGGCAAGGACGGCGCGCTGAGGCTCGTCGTCCTTGCTGAACAGGTGGGTGTAGTAGCCCTGGCTGATGGGCAGCTCGGTGAGCGAGCGCAGGGCGTGCTCGAAGTCGCGCCGGGTGATGGACGCGCGCTCCCGACTCTGCGCCTCCGAGAACATCTTAGAGCACAGGATGTGGATGTAGTACGGGTAGCCGCCGACCTGCTCCATCACCATGTCCGGCGCCTCGCGCTGGTACGCCAGTTGGTGGCGCTCCACAGGCTCGACGACCAGGGCGCGGGCGGCGTCGGGATCCAAGCCGTCTAGCGTCTCCTCGGCCAGAACGTTGAAGAGGTCGGGGCACTGGCGCGCGATCTTGGCCTGCAAGCCCGTCGCGCCGACGAACATCAGCGTGAGCGGGCCGTGCTGCGCCCAGGCGCGCAGCGTCCAGCACAGGCGGTCGCTGAGCGCGCCGGCGTGGTGGGCGGCCAGCAGCGCGTCGAACTCGTCGAGGATGAGCAGCAGCCGCCGCCCGTTGAGCGCCTGGTGCAGGCTGAACAGACTCTCCTCGAAGCGGTCGTAGATATCGCCCTTGACGCCGGCCGTCTCCCACGGCTTGAAGGCCAGCCCCCGCTCCTGGAGCGTGTGATGAATCTCCCGCGCAATCTTGCGCAGAATGGCGGCGTCGTCGGCCGCCTTGTGGCCCTGCACGTCCACGAACACGGGCACGTACTCGTCGAGAATGGCTCGGTCCCGGCGGATGGAGTGCGCCAACGATGTCTTGCCGATGCGCCGCCGCCCCAGGAGCAGCACACTCGTGCTTTTGCGCGCCGGCAGCAGATGGCTCCGCAGGTTCTTCAGCTCCCGCTGCCGCCCGTAGAACATGCGCGCATCGACAATCGGCGTGCCGGGGGTGTACGGGTTGGGGATGCCGCCGCGCAGCCGGGCGCGCGGCAGGAGGTCCGACAGCGGGCGTCCGCCCGGAGCGGCGTGGAGGAGCGCGCCCAGGGGCAGGTCGGATTGAATCTCGGCCTTGGTCACGCCTTCGATGGAGCGGAAATCGCTCATCAGCTCGCTCAGCGTGGCCGGGTCGCGCAGATCCAGGGTCATCTGCACTGTGGCCCGGTCCCCCGCCGCCACCTGGGCGTGGAAGTCGGACATGTTGATGGCGCGGTCGGCGGCCACCCGCGCCACGTCGCGCACCAGGCCGGGCCGGTCGAACGCCTCTAGCCGGACATCCAACGCGGCCGGCGCGAGGGCCTCATCCTTCCAGAGCACCGGCACCCGCTCCCGGGCGCCGCGCGCGTTGCCGCAGTCGGCATTGTGGACGACGACCTGGTCGCGGGTGACGCAGCCGACGATGGGCGCGGGCGGGCGCGGCTCGCAGCAGCGGGCAATGCGAATCCAGTAGCGCCGCCCGTTCAGCTTGGCGTCGGCCCCTGGCCCCAGGATCACGCGCTGCGGCTTGAGCAGCGCCGTCGAGTGGTCGAGCAGGCGGCGGGTGACGGCCTCGGCCGAGATGCGCCCCGTGCCAATCTGCTCCAGCATCTTGTGGGAGCCGCCAAACGCCGCCGTCGCCAGGGCATCCAGGCTCGCCTTGACCTGCACGTCGCGCAGATCGAGGCCCTCGCGGGTCAGCGCCTGACGGAGCAGACGCTCGCCGCGCTGAGCGGGCAGCGCGTTGAACCACACGCGCAGCTTCTCCCGCGCCGTCTTGGAGACGACGACGCTCTGCCACGTCGGGTCCGGCGCCGAGCGCGGGTTCACCTGGACCTCCACCATGTCGCCGTCGCGCAGCCGGTAGTCCACCGGCACGGGGGCGCCGTTGACGCGGGCGCTCTCGTAGTGGTGGCCTAGCTCGGTGTGGATGGCATACGCGAAGTCGAGGGGGACCGCGCCGCGCGGCAGGTGGATCGGCTTGCCCTCCGGCGTGAACACGCGGATGGTGTCGCTCGCCCGCTGCTCGCTGACCAGCGGCTCCAGCAGGCGGCGAACGCAGCGGGCCTCGCCTTCGTCCTGGTAGCGCCAGGCGCGGTCGTAGGGCGCGCCCGCGACCCAGCCGGCCCAGGCGCGGAACACGTCCGGCGACGCCAAGCCGAGGTTGGCGATGCTGTGCATGCGCGGCGTGCAGATTTTCAGGGTGAGCGGAATGGAGTGCCGGCCGATCTGACAGTTCACCGCCGTGTGCAGCGCGCCGTAGCCGTTGGCCTTGGGCGTGGCGATGTTGTCCTGGAAGCTATTGGTAATCGGTTTCCACGACCCGTGGATCGCGCCCAGCGCCGTGTAGCACTGGGGCGTTGTCGGCGCGAGGACGACGAGGGACAGGGCGTGGGAGAGGCGCAGGTTCATGCGGATCTGGTGCTCGCTGAAGTCGAAGACGGCGTGGCGTTCCTGGAGCCGGACGAAGAGACTATACAGATGCCGCTCGTGGCGCGCGACGGTCACGATCAGGCCCAGGCGGCGGCACACGGCCTCGATGCCGCGGCTGACGCCGGCGACGGACTCGGCGTTGGCGCGCAGGATGTCGGCCTGCCACGCTTTCAGGCGCTCGGCCGGCTCGGGGAACAGGGCGAACAGGCAGCAATCCTCGATCTCGCGCTTCACCGACCACAGCCCGAAGCGCCGCGCCAGCGGGCTGTAGACATTGAGCAGCCGCTCCGCACGCCGCTGCCGCCGCTCCTCTGTCTGGCCCTGGAGGTCGCGCGCCAGATCGAGCGCCGAGGCCAGCTTGAGCAGGACGATGCGCGGCTCGCGGGACGTCTTCTCCAACAGCTGTGTCAGCTCCTCCTGGATGCCGCGCTGCTCGTAGCTGTCGCCGACGTAGCCGAGCACCGCCATCTGCTCGACAATCGCCGCCCCCGCCGGCCCCAGGAGGCGCTCGAGCGCCTCGGGCGTCGCGGAATGGGTCGTCTTGTCCTTGTCGCGGCTGTCGTGCAGCAGGGCGAGGGCGGCCATCTCCACGCCCAGCCCCCACTCCGCCACGATTTTCGCCGTCATGAGGGAGTGCATGACGAACGGGTCGCCGGTGGCGCGGGTGATGCCGGCGTGCGCCCGCTGCGCCTGATCGTAAGCGAGGCGGAGCGGGCCGCTATCCGTTGCGACCGCCAGCCCGTGGCACAGATCAGCGAAAACCTCATCCGGCCCCATGCGGCACTCCAACTTGTTCAACAGACGGGGGAAAGAGAGACGACGAAGACAAATGTGACACAACGTTACATTACAACACCAATTCTAACAAACCTAGTATAACCCCGTTTGGGACGTCTGTCAACCACACAAATAGCTCACCTGTCATTGCGAGCGAATGCGAAGCAATCCCCCGCCCTTGTGCAGATGGTCTGAGCGGCTAGAGTGTGGCCGTCACCCGCCGGGGGATTGCTTCGGCGGCAAAGCCCGCCTCGCAATGACGCCGTGGGCCGTCATTGCGAGCGAATGCGAAGCAATCCCCCGCCCTTGTGCAGATGGTCTGAGCGGCTAGAGTGTGGCCCTCACCCGCCGGGGGATTGCTTCGGCGGCAAAGCCCGCCTCGCAATGACGCCGTGGGCCGTCATTGCGAGCGCGAGCGAAGCAATCCCCCGCCCTTGTGACAGATGGTCTGAGCGGCTAGAGTGTGGCCGTCACCCGCCGGGGGATTGCTTCGGCGGCAAAGCCCGCCTCGCAATGACGCCGTGGGCCGTCATTGCGAGCGAATGCGAAGCAATCCCCCGCCCTTGTGCAGATGGTCTGAGCGGCTAGAGTGTGGCCCTCACCCGCCGGGGGATTGCTTCGGCGGCAAAGCCCGCCTCGCAATGACGCCGTGGGCCGTCATTGCGAGCGAATGCGAAGCAATCCCCCGCCCTTGTGCAGATGGTCTGAGCGGCTAGAGTGTGGCCCTCACCCGCCGGGGGATTGCTTCGGCGGCAAAGCCCGCCTCGCAATGACGCCGTGGGCCGTCATTGCGAGCGCGAGCGAAGCAATCCCCCGCCCTTGTGACAGATGGTCTGAGCGGCTAGAGTGTGGCCCTCACCCGCCGGGGGATTGCTTCGGCGGCAAAGCCCGCCTCGCAATGACGCCG
>JBDHWG010000061.1:0-7880 GCA_039810085.1 Anaerolineae bacterium | reverse complement strand
GATGCGGAACCCGGTGGTCGTCCGATTGTTGGGCGTTCGCGCCCGTGTCCGTTTAGTCGTCGATGGTGTACTCATGCTCCCAAGTATACATTATCTTGCGTTATTCGGATAGGCACTTAGAACGCGCGAGGGGTGCTAGAGCGCGACGCGGACTTGCGCCGCGCGGAGAATCTGGTCGCCGTACTTGTAGCCCGGTCGCAGCGTCTCGATAACCGTACCGGAGGGCACGTCGGGCATCGGCACCGCGTCGATGGCCTCGTCCGTCGCCGGGTCGAACTCCTGGCCCGTCGGGTCCATGCGCTCGACGCCATTCTCCGCCAGCGCCCGCAGCATCTCCTTGTACGTCAGCTCGACGCCCGCATACAGCGGGTCGGCCGGGTCGCCGTGGGCCAGGGCGCGCTCCAGGTTATCGACGACGGACAGGAAGCGGCTGAAGAAGGTCGTCCGCTGCCCGGCCAGGCGCTGCTCGGCGCTGCGCTCGGCGCGCTTGCGCACGTTGTCCAGCTCGGCCAGGGCGCGCATGGTCTTGTCGTTGGCCTCGTCCTTCTCGCGCCGCGCCGTCACCAGCTCCTTCTCAAACTCGGCAATCACGCGCCGCTCGACCCTGTCGTTCGCCGTCTCCTCCACCGGCGGCTGCGGCGGGGCCGGAACCTGGGGCGGCTGAGCCGCCGGCGTCTGGCCGTCGGCGCCGTCGCCCGCGCCGCTCGACCCTTCGGGCCGCTGCGGTGGCTGGGGCGTCTGTCGTCTATAGTAAGCCCCGTAAGGGGGGCGGGGTGGTCTTCGGGAATACACCGTTCACTCCTGTCTTGTCCCCCTCCCATCTCCCCCTCTCCCGTTCTGGGAGAGGGGGCAGGGGGGTGAGGGGCTGGTCTTACGCCTCGCGGAACTCGCCCTCGACCACGTCGTCGCCGCCCTGGCGGCCCTGGCCGTTGGGACGGCCACCGGCCGCGCCGGGGTAGGCATCCGGGCCGGGGGCGCCGGCCTGCGCCGCCACCTGCTGGCCGAGCTGGCCCAGGCGCTCGGCGGCCTGGCGAATAGCGTTCGCGTCGTTGCCCTTCATCTTCTCGCGCACGTCCTCAATGCTGCGCTCGATGTCGCTCTTGAGGTTGCCGGGCAGCTTGTCGCCGCTCTCCTTCACGACCTTCTCCATGGAGTAGACCATGTTGTCGGCGTAGTTGCGCGCCTCGACGACGGACTTCTGGCGCTCGTCCTCCTGGCGGTGGGACTCGGCCTCGCGCACCAGGTTCTCGACGTCGGCCTTCGACAGGTTGGTGGACGCGGTGATGGTCACCTTCTGGCTGCGGCCCGTCGCGCGGTCCTTGGCGTTCACGTTCAGGATGCCGTTGGCGTCCAGGTCGAACGTGACCTCGATCTGGGGCATGCCGCGCGGCGCCGGCGGGATGCCGTCGAGGCGGAAGCGGCCCAGGGTCATGTTATCCTTCGCCAGCGGGCGCTCGCCCTGTAGCACGTGGATGTCCACCGCCGTCTGGCTATCTTCGGCGGTCGAGAACACCTCCGACTTCTGGGTCGGGATCGTCGTGTTGCGCTCGATGAGGACGGTCATCACGCCGCCCAGCGTCTCGACGCCCAGGCTCAGCGGCGTCACGTCGAGCAGGACCACGTCCTTGACCTCGCCGCCCAGCACGCCTGCCTGGATGGCCGCGCCGATGGCGACGACCTCGTCCGGGTTGACGCTCTTGTTCGGCTCCTTGCCGGTCAGCTTCTTGATGAGGTTCTGCACCATGGGCATGCGGGTCGAGCCGCCGACCAGGATGACCTCATCGAGCTGGTTGGCCTGGAGCTTGGCGTCCTTGAGCGCCTGCTCGAACGGACCGACCATGCGCTGCACCAGGTCCTCGGTGAGCTGCTCGAACTTGGCGCGGGTGATGCGCACCTGGAGGTGCTTGGGGCCGCTCGCGTCCGCCGTGATGAACGGCAGGCTAATCTCGGTCTCGCCCACCTGGCTCAGCTCAATCTTCGCCTTCTCCGCCGACTCGCGGAGGCGCTGGAGCGCCTGGCGGTCACTGCGCAGGTCGATGCCCTGCTCCTTCTTGAACTCGTCCGCAACGTAGTTCACGATGCGCTGGTCCCAGTCGTCGCCGCCCAGGTGCGTGTCGCCGTTCGTCGCCTTGACCTCGATCACGCCGTCGCCGACTTCGAGGATGGACACGTCGAACGTGCCGCCGCCCAGGTCCCAGACGAGCACCGTCTCGCTGCCCTTCTTGTCCAGGCCGTAGGCGAGGGCTGCCGCCGTCGGCTCGTTGATGATGCGCTGCACTTCGAGGCCCGCGATCTGGCCGGCGTCCTTGGTCGCCTGGCGCTGCGAGTCGTTGAAGTAAGCCGGCACGGTGATGACGGCCTTGGTGACGGGCTCACCCAGGTAGGCCTCGGCATCCTGCTTGAGCTTCTGCAGGATCATGGCCGAGATTTCCTGCGGCGTGTACGCCTTGCCCGTGACCGGCAGCTTGATGCGTACGTCGCTGCTGGGGCCGGCCGTCACCTGGTAGGGGACGGTCTTGATTTCCGACTCGACCTGGTCGAAGCGGCGGCCCATGAAGCGCTTGACGGAGAACACGGTATTCTCCGGGTTCATGACGGCCTGGCGTCGGGCCTGGACACCGACGAGGCGCTCGCCATTCTTATTGAAGGCGACGACCGACGGCGTCAGGTGACCGCCCTCCGCGCTTGGGATGACAACCGGGTCTCCGCCTTCCATGACGGCGATGACGGAGTTCGTCGTACCCAGGTCAATACCCACAATCTTTGACATGTGTGACCTCCTAAAAAAGCCAAATAGCTTGATCTGCCTTAATGTTGAGTCTCTGGCACTAAACCTACTTGTCCGACGGCCAGGATGCGCCCATTCTTACCTCAAAATCGACAATTTGCCCAAAGATTGAGTCGGCTGCTATCAAGGTCGCTTCTAAGCCGTCGCGGCGCGCTTCTTCCCTGCATACTATGGGCCACCGAGTAACAAAAAAATTAGCAATTTCGTGAGTCAGTTGTAGGCAAAGTGATTGACAAAGCTCATAGTTTATGGTAGAATTAAAAAAGTATGAGAGTCGACCCCTCGCGGCTTCACTAGAGCGGTCTAGAAAGAACCGGTCTTTGGCCCAACCCCCGTCCGCCTCTTCCGGGTCCCGTCATACGCCGAGTCGCCTCGGTTCCCCTGTCACGGTTTGCGCCGTGCCGCCTTGTCATGGGCATGCACGTTTGTATTTATCCCTCAGACTGCCAACATCCTACCCTAACCCCCTTAGAACTGCGGAGGCACCCCTTTGATGGCCCTGATGAGTGACGACCGGGATCAGGAGTTGTCCGCCGTCCAGCAGTTGCTGGTGGCAGGGCGTCAGCGCGGCTATGTCACCCTCGACGACGTGCTGGCGGCCTTCCCCGAAGTGGAGCGGAACGTTGCCCAACTCGACGACGTGTACGACCTGTTTATCAAGGCCGGCATCGCCGTCATGGACGAAGAAGAGGAGGAGGATGAGGAGAACCCCATCGAGCTGAACGATGACAGTGTGCTGAACGAGGGCACCATCGCGGTGATGGAGACGGATCACGTCTTCGATCTCACCGGCGTCGACTCCGACGATACCATCAGCCTCTACCTCAAAGAGATTAGCAACATTCCCCTGCTCACCGCCGAGGAAGAGGTGGAGTTGGCGAAGCGTCTGGAACGCGGCCGGGCAGCCCGCCGGCGGCTCAACCAGAGCGCGCTCAACCTCGTCGATACGGAGTACGAACGCTTCGAGCGGCAGGCGCGCGACGGCGAGATGGCGCGCAAGCACTTGATCCAGGCCAACTCTCGCCTGGTCATCAGCATGGCCAAGAAGTACATGGGCCAGGGCGTGCCCTTCCTCGATCTCATCCAGGAGGGGAACCTGGGGCTGATGAAGGCGGTGGAGAAGTTCGACTACCGGCGCGGCTACAAGTTCAGCACCTACGCGACGTGGTGGATCCGGCAGGCGATTACCCGCGCCATCGCCGACCAGGGGCGCACCATCCGCGTCCCCGTTCACATGAGCGACCGTATCCGGCGGCTGTACCACGTCTCCCGCAAGCTGGAGCAGGAGCTTGGCCGCGAGCCGACGCCGGAGGAGATCGGGGAGGACATGGAGTTGCCGGCCAAGAAGGTCGGCTGGATGCTCAAGATTTCCCAGCGCCCGCTGTCTCTGGAGAAGCCCGTCGGCGAGGAGAAGGACTCCGAGCTGGGCGACTTCATCGAGGACGAGGACCTGCCCACCCCGGCCGACACCGCCTCCCGCCGCCTGCTCCGCGAGGAGATCGAGGCGGTGCTCAACGCCCTGACACCCCGGGAGGCCCGCGTCCTGCAGCTGCGCTTCGGCCTGACCGACGGCCGCAGCCACACTCTCAAAGAAGTCGGCGAGAAGTTCGGCGTGACGCGCGAGCGCATCCGGCAGATCGAGACCGAGGCCCTGGCGCGCCTGCGGAACCCGGCTCGCGCCCGCCGCCTACGCGACTACCTCACCTGATCCACGCTCTCATCCAACAATCCTACAACATCATCCCGCAGCGGGAGGCCACACACCTCCCGCTGTTCCATTCTCTGTCATGCTGATTCGTACTTGAGTTGAAGGCCCGGACGGAGTACAATGAAGGTGGATAATCAAACAGGCAATGACGCTAGATTTGGGAGGCATTATGGCAACGAGTACAGCCGACCTGCTGTCCGAACTCGAAATTATCATCGACGCGCTGCCGACCTACCTGACGCGGAACCAGCTCTACGGCAGTGTTCCCGTCAAAGGCGGCGGGCGCATGTCCGTCCCGGTCAGCATCGGGACGGCCATGGACCATATCGACGCGCTGCGCAAGCGCGAGGACCTGACGCCGGAGCAGCGGGCGCACGTCGCGGGCCTGGAAGGCCGCTTGCAAGCCCTGTCCCACATCTACCCCGAGGAGTACAAGAAGAAGCTCGCCGCCGAGCAGCGCAGCCGCGTCTACGTCGCCCGCGCTAACCAGGAGGACCAGGGCGAGCGATAGGAGAATGATGCCTCGACGTCTCTTGATTATTTGCATCGCTTTCCTGGCGCTGGCCCTGGCGTCGGCGGCGCATGCCCAGGGGCCGACGCCGGACGCCGCGGACGCGGCGAAAAAGGTGTCGCCACAGGTGGCGGACGCGCTGGCGAAGGCCGGGTCGGTCGAGTTCCTGGTGCTGCTGTCGCAGCAGGCAGACCTGAGCGGCGCGAGCCACCTGGCCGCGCCGGAGGCCAAGCGCCAGTACGTCTACGACCGCGTCCGCGAGGTGGCCGAGAAGACCCAGGATGGCGTCATCCGCGATGTCGCGTCGGCTGGCGCGGCCTACCAGCGCTTCGCCCTGACCAACGCCCTGCTCGTCACGGGGGATGCGAAGCTCGTGGCGAAGCTGGCGGCGCGCCCTGATGTGGGGCGCATCGAGGCCAACCCCAAGGCACCGGCCATCAAGTCCGCGCCGGGGGAGACTGCCGCTGAGGTTGCTGCGCCGGGCACGCCGTGGGGCATCACCCAGATCAAAGCGGACCAGGTCTGGGCGCAGGGTGTGCGCGGTGCGGGCATCATTGTCGGCGTCGCGGACACCGGCATCGACTGGACGCACCCGGCCATCCAGCCCAAGTATCGCGGCTGGAACGGGGCGAGCGCCGACCACACGACTAGCTGGCACGACGCCATCGACCACTCCCCGACGCCGCTCGACGACCAGGGCCACGGAACGCATGTCACGGGCACTGTTCTGGGCGACGCGGGGACGGACCACATCGGCGTTGCGCCGGACGCGAAGTGGATCGGCTGCCGCAACATGGACCACAATATCGGGTCGCCGTCGCGCTACATCGAGTGCATGGAATTCTTCCTCGCGCCCTATGGTCCCAGCGGCGACTTCCTGCACAACGGCAACCCGGCCCTCGGCGCGAACATCATCAGTAACTCGTGGAGCTGCCCGATTGGCGGTTCGGATTACGAGGGCTGCTATCCGTTGACGCTCCAGCCGACGGTCGCTGCGCTGCGCGCCGCCGGTATCGCCTTCATCGCCGCCGCCCAGAACGACGGGCCGGGCTGCTCGACCGTCAAAGACCCGCCGGGCCTGTTCGCCGAGGCGTTCAGCGTCGGCGCGTATGGACAGTCAGGCTCGTCCCTCTATATCGCCGGCTTCAGCAGCCGCGGCCCGGTGACGACGGATGGCAGCGGTCGCGCCAAGCCCGATGTCGCCGCGCCGGGCGACATCGTCGTCTCCTCGCTGCGGGGCGGTGGCTACGGCGCGATGTCCGGCACGTCCATGGCGACGCCCCACGTCGCGGGCATGTTTGCCCTCATCTGGTCCGCCGTCCCCGCGCTCAAGGGTAACATCCCGGCGACCGAGGCCATCGTCCGCGCCACGGCGCTTCAGCAGAACGACGCCTCGTGCGGGACGTGGGCGGGTGGACGCGCCAATAACACCTGGGGCTACGGGTCGGTGGACGCGCTGGCCGCGGTCAACGCCGCGCGGACGGTCGGGACGGTGGGAGGCATAGTGACTGACCCGCTAGGCGCGCCGGTTGCCAACGCCCAAATCAGCCTCAGCGGCCCCGGCATCGTGAGCTATGTCGTGACGACCGACGCCAATGGCGCGTTCTCCGTGCTCCTGGCCGCCGGCGCGTACACCCTGACGGCAAGCGCCTTCGGTGACGCATCGGCCAGCGCGCCGGTCACGCTTCCGGCCAATGGCAATGTCACCCAGAACTTCTCCCTCGCCTCGGCGACGCCGGTCGCTGTGAGCGGCGCGGTCCGCGTGGCCGGCGCCAACACACCGCTGTGGGCCGCCGTCCACGTCGCGGGGACATCCGTCACAGCGTTGACGAACGCCAGCGGGAGCTATAGCCTGTCGCTGCCAGCCGGGACGTACACCCTGACCGCCGAAGCCAACGGCTACGAGACCGCGCAGCAGAAGGTAACGCTGTCCGGGGCAGCGACACAGGACTTCAGCCTGGCTCTCCGCCCGACGACGCTTCTGGTCGACGACGACGAGGGCCGCGACATGGACACGCTTTGGCGAACGGCCCTGAACCGCATGAACCGTCCCTATGATACCTGGGAGGTGCGCGCGACGGACTATGGCCCGCCCGCCGATGTGCTCGACGCCTACGGCTTGGTCATCTGGGAAGTCGGCGGGCCGAAGCACCGCCTGGGCACGGCCGACGCGGCGTCGCTCCAGACGTACCTCGACCACGGTGGACGCCTGCTGCTGAGCGAACCGGGCGGCGCGGCGTCGGACTTCCGCGCGACCTACCTCGGCGTCACCTCGCCGACGACCGCGCCTGGTGCGACGCTCGTCGGGCAAGGCGTCCTATCGGGCAGCTACGCCGTCACGCCGGCCGACCTCACCGACGCGCCTGGCGCGGTAAGCCTCGCTGGCAGCGGACAGGGTCTCCTGCGCTGGGACGGGCAATCGACGTACGCGGGGGTGTCAGTCAACGCGGCCTACCGCTCGATCTACCTGACCGTCGGCCTCCAGAACCTTGCCCCAACATCGCACGATGCGTTCGTCGCGTCGCTGGTCAACTCGTTCGGCGTCACGACATGCCGCCTGCCGGGCGATGCGACGTACGACGGCCGCATCAGCGTCGCCGACATCGCCCGCGTGACTGCCGCGTGGTCCGCCAGCGTCGCCGACGCGCACTACCGCCGCAACCTCGACTGGAACCTGGACGGCAAAATCGACGCGGCCGACGCGCAGATCGTCGCCTCGCGCTGGGGTGCGAGCTGCCGGTAGGTGACACGTCCCTCACCCCCTGCCCCTCTCCCAAAATGGGAGAGGGGGGAAGAGGGGGGAAGAAAAGCTCTGGCTCCCCTTCCGCCCGTTTTGGGAGGAAGGGGCTGGGGGATGGAGGGACGAGGTCTTG
>JBDHWG010000060.1:0-8470 GCA_039810085.1 Anaerolineae bacterium | reverse complement strand
GGCGCGGCGGAAATTGTCTAGACCAGCCAGGCGCGCTATAATTAGACGCTGGGGCAGGCGGCCGCGCCTGCCTCATCTATTGTCAGCATCAAGGCGTAGCGTGTCCCCTCTCCCCCTGGGAGAGGGAGGGAATCGCCCTGCTTTATGAGTACTCTTTCCCCGGTCGACGCCGAGGTGCGGCGTTTCCTGACCCGCAATTTTACGGTCGGCGTCCTCGACGGCGGCTTCTTTTTCCTGGGCCTGAGCTTCGCCTCGGTCGTCACCGTGCTGCCGCTGTTCGTCAGCCAGTTGACCAGTTCGCCCTACCTGATTGGCCTCATCCCGGCCATTCAGACCATGGGCTGGCTGCTGCCGCAACTGCTGACCGCGCCCCTGGTCGAGCGCCTGCCGCGCAAGAAACCTTTCGTCCTGCTCATGACGCTCAACGAACGCTGGCCCTTCATCGGCATGGCCCTAGTAGCCCTGTTTCTCCACCAGCTTGGGCCGGGCCTGGCGCTAGGCCTGTTCTTCACCCTCCACATCCTGCGCTCCTTTGGCGCGGGGCTGACCGCGACGGCCTGGCAGGACATGGTAGGCAAGGTGATTCCGGCCCACCGTCGGGGGCTCTTCTTTGGCCTCCAGTCGGGCGTGGGCGGGCTGCTGGGCGCGGGGGGCGCGATAGTCGCCGGGCTGATTCTGCAACAGCAGCCGTTCGCCCTCAACTTCGCCATCTGCTTTGGCATCACCGCCGTGTGCGTGGCCTTCTCCATGCTGTTCCTGGGCCTGACCCACGAGCCGGCGCAGGCCGTCAACCCCTCCAAGGTGACGGGGCGCGACTTCTGGACCCGCCTGCCGCGCATCCTGGGCCAGAACCGGGGCTTCCGCAACTTCATCGTCTACCGCATCCTCTATATCCTCGGCACGACGGGTTTTGGCTTCTACACCGTCTACGTCGTGGAGACGTTTGGGCTGAACAGCGCGCAGGCCGGCGAGTTGACCTTCGCCATGATGATAGCGCAGACGTTGACCTATCCCCTGGTCGGCTGGATTGGCGACCGCGTCGGCCACCGCCGCGTCATGGAGTTGGCGGCCGGCAGTAGCGCCGTCATGGCGGCTCTGTCGGCCTTCGCGCCCAACGGCGGCTGGTTCGTCGGCGTCTACGTCCTGTTGGGCATCTCAATGGCGGCGGCCACCATCTCTAACCTGAGCGGCATCTATGACTTCGCGCCTGTCGAAGAGCGCGCTACCTATATCGGCCTCATGGCGACGCTGGTGGGCGTCGGCTCAACCCTCGCCCCGCTATTTGGCGGCGCGGTTGCCTCGACCACCTCCTATCCGGTCCTCTTTCGGCTGACCATCGTCTTCGCCATCGCCGCCTGGGCGACCGTACGCTTTGGCATCGGCGACCCCCGCCACGAGCCAGTTGCCACGGCGACTATTCCTGAAGGCATCGAGTCTTGACCCACATATCCACGCTTCAAGCTTCACGTGTCACGTATCACGCATCACGCCTTACCCTATGCTATAATTGACAGTATGCCGACCTCGACCCGCCTCCCCCGCTCCGATGAACGCAGTGTCTCCGATCTGGACTCGCTGCGCTCGATACCCCTGCTCGCCTCGCTGAGCGACGAGCAGTTGGCGGCCGAACGCGCCCTGTTCCGCAAGCGCGCCGTCGCCAAGGGAGCGTTCCTGTTTATGGAAGGTGACCCGCCCGAACGGTTTACGTTTCTGCTCAAGGGCCGCGTCAAACTCGTGCGCACCTCGGAAGGCAAGGACATCATCCTGCGCCTGGTCGAGCCTGGCGACTGGTTCGGCGGCGTGGCTGCCTTCGGTCGGCGCGCCCACCCCTACAGCGCGCAGACTCTCACGCCGTCGGTGGTGATGGAGATTCGCGGCGAGGACTTTGCCGGGCTGATGGCCCGCTATCCCCGAGTCGCGCAGCAGGTCATGGAGGAACTGGTCGAGCAACTCATCGAGGCCCACGAGATGATGCGCCGGCTGGCCCTGGAGCCAGTCGAGCCGCGGCTGGCCTACACCCTCCTGCAACTGGCGGCCCGCAGCGGCTCGCCGCGCCGCGATGGCGTCGCCCTGACCACTCCTCTCACCCGGCAGAACCTGGCCGAACTGGCTGGCACGACGGTCGAGACCGCTATCCGCGTCCTGAGTAAGTGGAAGCGCGCGGGCCTGGTGCGCGAGGAAGCAGGCCGCATCGTCATCGCCGACCGCGCGCAACTCGAAGCGGTCGCGGAGCGAGAGCGGGACGCATAGCCATTAGCTTTCAGCCGTCAGCTATCAGCGCCTGCGTCACGGCGGCCTAAACGCCGCCGCTTGTGTTGTTCCACGCCGCGCCGTTTAGGGCGCGGTCCTCTCTCGCCCCGTGGCCTGAACGCCACGGCGGCTGTCCTCTCACCCCGCGCCCTAAACGGCGCGGTCCTCTCCCTCCTATTCCCTAATTCCCCAATCCCTGCTCCCTAATCCCTGTTTATGATGTGCGTCATAGCCGCGCGTTTTCAACTCGCTTAAAATATGAGTGTCTGTGCAAGCAAAGCGCAGGAAGGTTTTTCACTACAACCGGCGAACCTATTCGCCCAGGACATTCGGTTAGGAGGACCGTTTCATGACCTACGTGATTTGCGAGCCGTGTATCGGGGTCAAGGACCAGGCGTGTGTAGACGTGTGCCCCGTGGACTGCATCTACGAGGGCGACGACATGCTCTACATCCACCCGGATGAGTGTATTGACTGCGGCGCGTGCATGCCCGTCTGCCCCGTCGAAGCCATCTTTCCAGAGGCGGAGGTGCCGGCCCAGTGGGCCAGCTTCACGGCAAAGAACGCCGACTTCTTCAAGTAACCCCTCCCTCAACCTCCCGAAGGGCCCCCGCCTTCGGGAGGTTGACGTTTGTTCACGCCACGTCAACGAGGTTGCATTGTTGTGAAGGCTTGAATTGGCTATAATATAATATTGTTGGCTGCATTGCCTGCCACAAAAGGCAGGTCATTGATGTGCATACCAAGCCACCATTTGAATGGTGAAAGGAGCATAGCATGGCAATTCGAGTGGGCATCAATGGGTTTGGACGAATTGGCCGCCAGGTCTACAAGGCGCTGCGCGACCGCTACGGGGACCAGGTGGACGTCGTGGCGGTGAACGATATTGGCGACCGCGCGACCATGGCGCACCTGCTCAAGTATGACTCGAACTATGGCCGCTTCCCGGGCGAAGTGAAGTTGACGGACACCGGCTTTGTGGCGAATGGCGACGAGGTGACGGTGCTGGCCGAGCGCGACCCCAACAACCTGCCGTGGGGCAAGCTGGGCGTGGACTACGTCATCGAGTCCACCGGCCTGTTCACCCAGGCCGAGAAGGCCCGCGCTCACGTCAACGCGGGTGCCAAGAAGGTCATCATCAGCGCGCCGGGCAAGGGCGAGGACCTGACCATCGTGCTGGGCGTCAACGAGGAGATGTACGACCCGGCCAAGCACACGGTCATCTCCAACGCCTCCTGCACGACCAACGGCCTGGCCCCTGTCGCCAAGGTCCTCTTTGACCGCTTCGGTATCGAGAAGGGCATCCTGACCACGGTGCACGCCTACACCAACTCGCAGCGCCTGCTCGACCTCGAAGCCAAGGGCGACTTGCGCGACGCTCGCGCCGCCGCTCTCAACATCGTGCCGTCGGCCACGGGCGCCGCGCGCGCCGTCGGTCTGGTTATCCCCGAACTCAAGGGCAAGTTCACCGGCATGGCCTTCCGCGTCCCCACGCCTACCGTCTCCGTAGTGGACTTCACGGCCATCCTCTCGCGCAGCGCGACAGTCGAAGAGATTAACGCCGCGATGAAGGAGTACGCCAACGGCCGCATGAAGGGCATCCTGGAGTACAGCGAGGAGCCGCTCGTCTCGATGGACCTGAAGGGCAACGTGAACTCGTCCATCTTCAGCGCCGTGGACACGCTGGTCATCGGCGGCGATATGGCGAAGATCATCGCCTGGTACGACAACGAGTGGGGTTACTCCTGCCGCGTGGCCGACCTGGTCGCCTTCATGGGCGCCCGCGAGGGCCAGAGCATCCGCCCCCTGCCCGAGGGCATCCGCGTTCAGCAGCAGCAGCCCGCGTAACTCTTGAACACCGAGGGAGGACGGAAGACGAAGGACGGATATTGAACCGCCGTCTTCCGTCTTCCGTCCTCCGTCATTTGGGAGGGTCTATGAACAAGAAGACCGTGCGTGATATAGACTGGCACGGCAAGCGGGCGGTGGTGCGCGTGGACTTCAACGTGCCGCTGGAGAACGGCCAGGTCACGGACGACACGCGCATCCGCGAGTCCTTGCCGACTATCCGCTACCTGATGGAGCATGGCGCGAAGACCGTCCTGCTGTCCCACCTGGGCCGGCCCAAGGGCAAGGTCGCGCCGGAGTTCAGCCTCAAGCCGGCGGCCGACCACCTGGCGAAGCTGCTG
This sequence comes from Anaerolineae bacterium, assembly GCA_039810085.1. Taxonomy (GTDB): domain Bacteria; phylum Chloroflexota; class Anaerolineae; order Epilineales; family JAHCIE01; genus JBDHWG01. Next base: position 4,031 of record JBDHWG010000060.1, on the reverse strand, counting down.
GGCAAGCCCGTGACCTTTATCCCCGAGTTGAACGACGCCGCTAAGCAGACGGTCAACCAGATGCAGCCGGGCGACGTGGCGCTGGCCGAGAACACGCGCTTCTACGCCGGCGAGGAAAAGAACGACCCGGAGCTGGCCAAGAAGTTCGCCAGCCTGGGCGATGTGTTTGTCAACGACGCCTTTGGCAGCGCGCACCGCGCCCACTCGTCCACCGAGGGCATCGCCCACCACCTGCCCGCTGTGGCCGGCTTCCTGATGGAGAAGGAACTGGACTACCTGGGCCGCGCGCTGGGCAACCCGGCCCGTCCGTTCATCGCCATCCTGGGTGGGGCGAAGATTAGCGACAAGATTCAGGTCGTGCGCAGCCTGCTCGCCAAGACCGACTACCTGCTCATCGGCGGCGGCATGGCGAATACCTTCCTCAAGGCCAAGGGGCTAAACGTCGGCGCGTCGCTCGTCGAGGACGATGCCCTGGATACGGCGAAGACGCTCATGGACGAGGCAGGGGGCAAGCTCATCCTGCCCGTGGATGCCGTGGTCGCGGACAAGTTCGCCGCCGACGCCCAGCGCAAGGTCGTCAGCGTCTCGGCGGTGCCGGAGGGCTGGCGCATCCTGGACATCGGTCCTGACACCGTGAAGACCTACACCGGCATGCTCCACGACGCTAAGACCGTGGTGTGGAACGGGCCGATGGGCGTCTTCGAGATGGCGCCTTTCGCGGAGGGGACGTTCGCCATCGCCCGCGCGCTCGCCAAGCTGCCCAACGCCACCACCATCATCGGCGGCGGCGACTCGGCGGCGGCGGCCCACGAGTCGGGCGTGGCCGACAAGATCACCCACATCTCGACCGGCGGCGGCGCGTCGCTGGAGTTCCTGGAAGGCAAGACGCTGCCCGGCGTGGCGGCGCTGGCCGACAAGTAGTCGCGCCTGCTGAGTCCTGGTAGAATCTCTAGCGGGGAGATTTTACCCCTGGCGGCGCGGCTTGTTATATTCCTGAATCACGAAGGACACGAAGGCACAAAGCCTTAGAATACAGGTTTAGCCTTTGTGTCTTTGTGTTCTTTGTGACCTTCGTGAGTCTAGCCCACAAGGGGAACCTGGCCGAACCGTGACAACCGAAATCCTCACCGTCACCTTCGCCCTCATCGGGGCCGTGATTATGGCTGCCGCGCTGCTGTCGGGCGTGGTCGAGCGGATTGGCTTCCCCCAGGTCGCCGTGTTCCTGGCGCTGGGCGCGGTCCTCGGCCCGGCCGGCTTTGGCGTGCTGGACATCGGCCTCGACTCGTCCGCCCTGCGCATCGTCGCCACCCTCAGCCTCGTCCTGGTCCTGTTCACCGACGCCGTCGGCCTGGACATGAGCGAAGTGCGCCGGCATGGCGTCCTGGTCGGCCTTATTCTCGGCCCTGGCACGCTGCTCTCCGCCGTCTTCATCGCCCTGCTCGGCTGGCTCCTGCTGGGCCTGACGCTGCCCGCCGCCGCCATTCTCGGCGCCGCTCTCGCCTCGACCGACCCGGTCCTGCTGCGCGGGCTGTTGCGCCGCCAGTGCATCCCGGCCGCGACCCGCCAGGCGCTGCGGCTGGAGAGCGGGCTGAACGACGTCGTGCTGCTGCCTATCGTCCTGGTGGCGATGGAGTTCCTCGGCCACACAACGGCGCTCACTGGCGCGGAGTGGGCGCGGCTGGCGTTGGACCTGTTCGTGCTCGGCCCTGGCGCGGGTGTCCTGGTAGGCCTCATTGCGGTCGCCACGCTGGACCTGGTGCGGCGGCGGCTCGGCGTGCGGCGCGACTACGAGTCGCTCTACTCGCTGGGCGTGGCCTTCGCCGCCTATGCCGCCGCCGAAGCTGTCCACGGCAGCGGGTTCCTGGCCGCTTTCGCCGCCGGGCTGACCATCACCTGGCTGGACGTGGAACTGTGCGACTGCTTCCTGGAATATGGCGAGACGACGGCCGAGATGGCCCTGTTGTTCACCTTCGTCCTGTTCGGCGGCTCGCTCATCTGGAGCGGGCTGACCATTCTCGGCCCAACCGTCCTCCTGTTCGCCGTCGCCGCGCTGGCCGTGCGGCCCCTGGTGCTGCTGGTCGCGCTGGCCCGCCAACGCCTCGACCCGCGCGCCCGCCGGCTACTGCTCTGGTTCGGCCCGCGCGGTCTTAGCTCGCTCCTGCTCGTGCTGCTGCCGGTCTTCGCCGGCCAGACGGGCAGCCCCTACCTGTTTACCGTGACCGCTCTGGTGGTCCTGCTGTCCATCGTCGTCCACGGCTCGTCGTCCATGCTGATTACGCGGCGGGAGAACGGGGGAGGGAAGACGGAGGACGGAGGACGGGCGACGGAGGACGAAGGGACGGAAGGTGGAAGGCTGCCAGCGGACGGCCGCCGGCAACAAGCGGAAGACGGCAGGCAGGACGGCGACGAGGGGCGGAAAGCTGGAGATATACCGCCTATTCCCTATTCCCTACCCCCTACCCACCACCCCCTACCTACCCCCTCCTCCGACCGCATCACCATTGCCGAGCTTCAGGCGCTGTGGGAGGCTGGCGAAAAGGTGGTCGTCCTCGACGCGCGGACGGAGCGGGCCTTCAACAACGCGCCGCTCCAGCCGCGAGGGGTGACACGCTTGATCCCCACCGATGTCGCCGCCCAAGCCCGCCAGTTGGGCCTGCCCCACGACGCCTGGCTGGTTGCCTTCTGTGCCTGACACGACGAAGCGACGAGCGCCCGTGTGGCGCGCGAGCTGAGACGCGCGGGCTACCCGAAAGCGGTGGCTCTGATCGGCGGCTGGGCGGCCTGGCAAGCGGCCGGTCTGCCCGTGGCGCCAAAGGCCGAGGGCGAGCCGTAGGGGCAGGCCTCTGTGCCTGCCCTGAGGGCGCCCCCAAACGCTTGCCCCTTCTCCCCAAGCGTGCTATAGTACACCCCACGCGCCAAGACAACCCACTCACAGGAGCTAACCATGCGTCTCGTGACCTTCTATGCGGATGGACAACCTCGCCTTGGAGCCGTCCAGGGCGACTCGATTGTAGACCTGGCAGCGGCCGACGCGAGCCTGCCCTCGGATATGGTGGCCTTCTTGGGCGGCGGCCAGGCCATGCTTGACCGCGCCCGCCGCGCAGCCCAGGGTTCAGGCGGCCAACGCTATCCCCTGGCTCAGACCCGCCTCGCCGCACCCATTCCGCGCCCGCCCAAGGTCGTCGCCATCGGGCTGAACTACAGCGACCACGCCGCCGAGTCGGGCGCGGCGCTGCCCAAGCGCCCTGTCGTCTTCGCCAAGTTCTCGACCTCGGTGATTGGCCCTGGCGAGCCGATTCAGTGGTCGCCCCAGGTGACGGAGGAGGTGGACTACGAGGCCGAGCTAGCCGTGGTCATCGGCCAGACGGCGCGGCGGGTGAGCGTCGAGGACGCCCTGCGCTATGTCGTCGGCTACACCTGCGCCAACGACGTGAGCGCACGCGACGTGCAGTCCGGTTCCCGCAGTGACGCGGGTCAGTGGGTGCGTGGCAAGTCATTGGATACCTTCTGCCCGCTCGGCCCGGCGCTCGTCACCAGCGACGAGGTTTCCAACCCCGGCGCGCTCGGTATCCGCTGCGAGGTCAACGGCCGCGTCCTCCAGGACTCGACGACGGCTAACCTGATTTTCGACATCCCCACGCTCGTTTCGTTCCTGTCCCACTCGTTCACCCTGGAGCCGGGCGACGTGATTCTCACCGGCACGCCGCCGGGCGTCGGCTTCGCGCGCAAGCCGCCCATCTTGCTCAAGCCGGACGACACGGTGGCGGTGGAAATCGAGGGGCTGGGACGGCTCGAAAACCCGGTCGGCCCGCACCTGGACTAGCCTCTGACGGTGTAAGGATAACGGGGAGAGTGGCATGGACAAAGCGTTAGAACGCACGGTAGAAATGACCGTAGCGGTGACGATAGACGACCTCGCCCAACAGATTGCGTCCCTGGACGACGCCGCGCAGAGAGTCCTGTGGGAACGAGTCGCAGCGATTAATCTCGAACACGGACTACGCGAGCTATCTGAGATGTATCGCGCTCGA
>JBDHWG010000059.1:0-8827 GCA_039810085.1 Anaerolineae bacterium | reverse complement strand
CATTGCGAGCGCGAGCGAAGCAATCCCCCGCCCTTGTGACAGATGGTCTGAGCGGCTAGAGTGTGGCCCTCACCCGCCGGGGGATTGCTTCGGCGGCAAAGCCCGCCTCGCAATGACGCCGAGTTTGCAGCCGTTCGAGCGACTTTTGGTATAAGAGTTGCCGCGCCACGCAGGTGTGTCACGCTGAGCCCAGCGAAGCGTCCCCCTGGCCGCCGGGATGCTTCGCATTCGCTCAGCATGACACGCCGATGACAAAGCAGCCTCCCGGTTGGGGAGGCTGCTTGCTTTCGCAGTTCAGAGCGTCGTCGCTCTAATGGTTGATTGGCTGGCGCGAGAGGGCCTACGCCTGGGCCACGGCCGCCGGCTTCACCGCGCGCTGCTCACGCAGGATCATCCAGACGTGGACGGCCAGCGCGACGATGATGACGACCTCGAGGCCCTTGGCCGTGTAGCCCAGGCCGCGCGGGTTCGGCATGCCGTACAGCACCCAGCCGCCGATGGTCGCCGCGGCATAGAGCATCATCGCCACATCGACCAGCCAGCGCCGCGCGCCGAGCAGCCGCGGGCTGAGCCAGAACAGCACCGCCAGCACGACCCAGCCGATGAAGTTGAGCAGGAACAGCTCGTTCAGCGGCAGGATGAGCGGGCTGGGCGGCGGACCGGCGGGCGCGCCGGGCGGGGCGCCGGGCGGCGGGCCGTTGAACGGGTTGCCGATCAATCGGCCGCGGAACAGGATGAAGTCCAGGGCAAAGTGGAGCACGCCATCCGCGACGGCGAGGATGACAATCGCGAGCCGCAGTAGCCCATCGTTCGCGCGTTCAATCATGGTCTTACTGGCCCCCTATCAGGTGTAAATTCGGAGCGCCGATAGGGAGCCAGTATAGCGCGGCCGCCTGAGAATCATCTGAGGACTTGATAAGACGTTTCTTAGAAAGGCGTCAGTGCTGGCTGTTGAGGTAGCGCGCCAGGGTCGGCAGGATGTCGTTCAGCTCGAAGCTGGCCCAGCCGCCGTCCGGCCCGCCCGACGTGTACACCGTGAAGCCCAGGACGTATGGGTCCTGGCGCACCTCGTTGTCGTACCACGTCAGCTGGTCCAGGTACGCCTTGACCGGGTCGTCGCCTAGCCCCTGCTCCCGCCAGTAGTCGCCGAAGTCCAGCCAGCCCTTGGCCTCGCCCGGGCCGGGGCGGTTGGTGATGCCGCCGTCGATGCCCGCCTCGGTGATGGCGAGGGGGATGACCAGGCCGCGCGGCTTGAGGAAGTCGTCGTACCAGTAGCGGTAGCGCAGCGTCAGGACGCCTCGGTTCGGCGACGGCGGCCGGCCCGGCAGCGCCGACCCCACGCCGAACTGCATCGTCGGCGCGGAGTACTCGTGCAGCGTCAGGATGCCGCCGTGCTGCTTGGCCGCCTGGATCGCGGGCAAGAAGTCGGCGATGAGCTCCCACTCCGGCACGCCGGTCGGGAACTGGCCGACGGCGGCCTTGAGGCCGTGCTCCGCCAGGGCGCGCACCCGCTCCGCCTCGAACGCCGCGTACCACGCCATCTCCTCATGCGTCTTCGGCGCTGGCTCGTTCCAGCCCTCCCAGTAGTCCACGCCGTCGCGGTCATACTCGTACTGCTGTAGCTGCGCGTTGACCATGTCCCGCGCGCGCTGAGCCGGGTCGCCGTCCATCCGCTGGTCCGACACGTTGATGCGGCCGATGGTGATGATGCTCGGGTTGACCCCCTTCACCTCCTTGAGCCACTGCAAGTCGTCCACGCCCTTGACGATGCGCGGCTTCGAGACGCGCACGAAGTCCATGATATCCGATGAGTTGTTGCGGATGACGTGCAGGCCGAGCTTGCTGTTGCCCGGCGCGTCCACCGTGGTCGGCCACTTGGGCGTCGGCGGCGGCTTCGGCGTCTTCGTCGGCCCCGGCGTCTTGGTCGGGCCGCTCGGCTCGGCCGGCTTGTCGTCCTTCTCCTTCTTCGGCTTCGGCGTCGCCGTCGGTGTCGGGGCGGGCGGGGGCGTCGGCACAACCAGCGCCACGGCCGGCGGGCGCGGCGTCGGCGGGGCCTGGGCGACCGGAATGTCGGGCAGGTAGAGGCGGCGGAGGACGCGGGCCAGCGGGGCGGGGATGAGGCTCGTCGCGCCGGGCGTCGGCGGGACGCCGGGGGTCGCCTGGGCGACGGGCGGCGGGGACGGTTGAGTCGTATCGGCGGGCGGGGGCGACGGCGGGAGGCCGGTTATATCTTTTTGGCAGCCTGACAGACCCACGAGGATCAGCGCCAGGATGAAGACGATGGTGGCGAGACGCCAACCGACCGTCGTGGGCACACGCATCACATCTCCTTCGCGGCGGTCGCCGACGCCTGATGGCGTCTGGCCCCCCAATTCTAGCCGGTTGAGGGCGCCAGGCCAAACCTGCGCCGCTGCCGCGTGCCCCAGCCTCAAAGATGGTTTGGCAACGCAGAGGCGCAGAGGCGCAGAGAAGAAAATGCCCTCTCTTCTTTCCCTTTGCGTCTCTGCGCCTTTGCGTTTCAATCCTCTTGACCCCCAAAGTTATAAACAGCGCATGTAGGCCACAGCCGCCATGCTATACTGACAACGACCGGCCCACACCGAAAGTTCCCGCGCATCCGTCATGGCAAGTGACAGCGCGACCGTCATTGCGAGCGTGAGCGAAGCAATCCCCCGCCTTGGCGATAGACGGTCTAGTCCGGTGTGAGCGGGGCGTTCCGACGGCGGGAGACTGCTTCGTCGTTCCTCCTCGCAGTGACAGCGCATCCGTCATGGCAAGTGACAGCGCATCCGTCATTGCGAGCGTGAGCGAAGCAATCCCCCGCCCTGGCGATAGACGGTCTAGTCCGGCACGCGCGGGGCGTTCCGACGGCGGGAGACTGCTTCGTCGTTCCTCCTCGCAGTGACAGCGCATCCGTCATGGCAAGTGACAGCGCATCCGTCATGGCAAGTGACAGCGCATCCGTCATGGCAAGTGACAGCGCATCCGTCATTGCGAGCGTGAGCGAAGCAATCCCCCGCCCTGGCGATAGACGGTCTAGTCCGGTGTGAGCGGGGCGCTCCAACGGCGGGAGACTGCTTCGTCGTTCCTCCTCGCAGTGACGCCAGTCGTGAACCGAATTGTACATATATGGTAGAAACTGCTATTCCTCTGTGTGACACCTTGCAAGAATTCGCGGCGGCGACGGGCGGGGCGCTGCGCCCGTATCAGCTCGATGTCGCGTGCGCTGTTGCCGCGTCCGTCGTCGGGCGGCGCGGGCTGACCTTCTGCGTCCTCATGGCGCGGCAGGCGGGCAAGAACGAAATCAGCGCCGTCCTCGAAGCCTTCCTGCTGGAGCGCTACGCCGCCGAGGGCGGGCAGATCGTCAAGGCCAGCCCGACGTACGTGCCCCAGTCGGTGACGAGCCGCCTGCGCCTCAAGGGCCGTCTGCTGGGGCGGGACGACGTACACAGCCGCGCGGGCTACATCGTCGAGGTCGGCCAGGCGCGCTGCCTGTTCCTCTCGGCGAGCCACGCGGCCAACGTCGTCGGCGCGACGGCCAGCCTGCTCCTGGAGTGCGACGAGGCGCAGTCGGTGGACACGGACAAGTGGCTGCGCGACTTCGCGCCCATGGCCGCCAGCACCGGCGCGACGACGGTGTTCTGGGGCACGGCGTGGACGAGCCAGACCCTCTTGGCGCGGATGCGGCGCGAGCTGGCGGCGGAGGAGGCGCGGGACGGCGTGCAGCGCGTGTTCGTCGTGGACGCCCACCGCGTCGCCGAGGTCGTCCCGGCCTACGGGCGCTACGTTGCCGAGCAGGTCGCCCGCCTCGGCCGGGACCACCCCCTCATTCGCACGCAATACTACCTGGAGGAAGTGGACGGCGAGGGCGGGCTGTTCCCGGCGGCGCGTCAGGCGCGGATGCGCGGGACGCACCCCCGGCAGCACGCGCCCACACCGGGCGCGACATACGCGCTCCTGCTGGATGTCGCCGGGGCGGAGGAGAGCCGGGCGGGGATCGACGCGCTGGAGCGGGCGGCGAACGCGCGGCGCGACGCCACGGCGTGTACCGTGGTCGAGGTGCGCCCCGACCCCCTCGCGGGCCTGCCCACGTACCACGTCGTGGACCGGCGGCTGTGGCTCGGCGTAGGCCACGCCGACCTGTACACCGCGCTCCTGGACATGATGGCGGCGTGGCAGGGGCGGGCGATTGTCGTGGACGCGACGGGCATCGGCGCGGGGCTGGCGCAATTCCTGGCGCGGCGGCTAGGGTCGCGGGTCATCCCGGTCGTGTTCACCGCCCAGACGAAGGCGGCCATCGGCTGGCGCTTCGTTTCGCTCGTGGACGCCGGGCGCTTCAAGGACTACGCCGACGACGGCGCGGCGGACACGCGGCAGTTCTGGTACGAGGTCGCGGCGTGCGACTACCGGGTGGGGCTGAACGGGGGGTTGCAGTGGGGCGTGTGGGAAGCGCCGCGCTACGATGGCCTGGTCGCGCGCGGCCACGATGACCTGCTGCTGTCGGCGGCGCTGTGCGTCGAGCTGGACGAGCGGGCCATCGCCGGCGGGCGCGACGTGGGCGACGTGGTGGTCCCGCCGGATCCCCTGGCCGCCCTGGACCGGGGCGCGTATTGAACCGCGACAGTCATTGCGAGGAGGAACGACGAAGCAATCCCCCGGCGGGTGACAGTCACGCCGGCACGAGAACATCGCCAAGCTGTCATTGCGAGCGAAGCGAAGCAATCTCTCGCTGGCGAGAAAGACTGTCTGCGCGGGATTGCTTCGGCGGCAAGGCCCGCCTCGCAATGACGACATATCCTGTGTGTTCTGAGCAGGAGGAACGACGAAGCAATCCCCCGGCGGGTGACAGTCACGCGCCGGCACGAGAACATCGCCAAGCTGTCATTGCGAGCGAAGCGAAGCAATCTCTCGCTGGCGAGAAAGACTGTCTGCGCGGGATTGCTTCGGCGGCAAGGCCCGCCTCGCAATGACGACATATCCTGTGTGTTCTGAGCAGGAGGAACGACGAAGCAATCCCCCGGCGGGTGACAGTCACGCTATGGCCGCGTAGACCGTCTGTCACAAGGGCGGGAGATTGCTTCGCCAGCAGGGGCGGAGTACCGCCCCCGCACCCCGCCTCGCAATGACGGCTTGGCGGTGTTCTCGTGTCGGCGCATGCCGCCACACGGCATGGGGGGTCTCGCAATGACGTCGAATTTGACGCCGTTCTAGCCTCGTTTGGTATTACGCGCGGCGCAGGTGGATGATGGTGATCTCCGGCGGGCAGTTGTGGCGCAGCGGCAGAATGCCCGCGCCAATGCCGCGATTGGTGTACAGCGTCATGTCGCCCAGGCGGTACAGGCCGCGCGGGTACTTCTTGCCCATGCGCGGCAGCCAGCGCACCGGCGCCCCCGGCACGACGATCTGCCCGCCGTGGCTGTGGCCGGAGAGCTGGAGGTGCGCCGCGCCCGGTGGGACGCGGTCGGCGTAGTCCGGCTCGTGGGCCAGCAGCACCTTGAAGCCGTCGGGCGGGACGCCGCGCAGGGCCTGGGCCAGGTCGGGCTGGCCGTTGCGCGCCGAGTCGACGCCGAGCAGCCACAGGGCGTCGCCGCCGACCGGCAGGCGGCGGTGGGCGTTGACCAGCATCGGGATGCCGACGCGGTCGAAGGCGCGCACGACGATCTGGGGGTCGTCCTCGTAGTCGTGGTTGCCGAGGATGGCGTAGACGCCAAGGGGCGCGCGCAAGTCGGCCATGCTCTCCGCGGCGATGCGGGCGTAGCGTTCGGCATGGCGGCGGCCGCTGATGTAGTCGCCGGTCAGGACGATCAGGTGGGGCGCCTGGGCCACGGCCAGGCGAGCCGCCTCTTGCAACAGCGAGCGCGGCATCCACGCGCAGACGTGCAGGTCGCTAAGCTGGGCAATGCGCAGCCCGTCGAGGGCGGGCGGCAGGTCCGGCCACGCCAGGGGCACGTGGTCCACCTGGAGATGGCCGAACTCGTTGGGTCTCGGGTGGTCCCGAAGCGACATCAGGTACGCGGCTGTCGTCCGGCCGAACCTCAGCATCTCCCGCACGCCCACCTCGCGCCGGGTCCGGGCCATGATGCGTGTCGAGCTTACAAGCGCATGAAACATCATTCTCCAATAACGCTATTCATTCCATTCCGTGTGAAAGACGCCCGGCTTGTCGATGCGCTGGTAGGCGTGGCCGCCGACGTAGTCGCGCTGCGCCTGGACGAGATTGACCGGCAGGCGCGAGCTGCGGTAGGCGTCGAAGTACGTCAGGGACGCGCTCGCCCCCGGAACCGGCACGCCCAGATCGACGGCGGCGCGCACGAAGCCGCGCCACGCCGCGTCGCGCTCGCGGAACGCCGCCAGGAACGCCTCGGCCACGAGCAGGTTGTCCAGGTCGGGCTGGGCGCGCAGGGCGGCCACGATGTCGTCCACCACGGCGGCGCGCAGCGTCCCGTCCTCCCCCCAGCCGGCCGCGACCGCCGCTAAATCCAGCCCCCAGCCCGCTCGTTCAGAGGCCGCCTTGAGCAAGGCGAGACCCTGGGCGAAGGCGCACACCGCCGACAGGTAGAGCGCGCCGCGCGCCATGTCCACCAGGCCCGCCGCGTCGCCGTCGTACAGCGCCAGCGGCCCGTACATCACCCGCGACGCGACGACGCGCTGCTCCTTGACCACCGACATCTGCCGCGCCTCGACGGCGGCGGTGAGGGTGGGCGTGGGCACGCCGAGGGCGAGGGCCGTCTGGGGCGTCCATAGGTCGTCGTCGGTCGGCGCGGCGCTGTCGAGGATGAGGTCGATCAGCGGCAGGCGGCTGTCGGGGGCGCGCTGGCGCAGGATGCGGCCGGTCATCTCGACCAGGGCCGCGCGCACGTCGGTCGCGTTCCACGCCGTGAACACGTCGGCCAGCTCGGCGGTGTCCATCGCCAGGCCGCGCAAAAGCACGTCGTAGACCTCGGCGATGCTCTGCATCAAAGCAGACTCGATGCCGTTGCGCACCATCTTGACGGAATGCTGGGGATCAGTCGGCATGGGCTTACCTCGCGTCGCGCCACAAAAGTGTTGCCGGGAATTGTAGCACGGATACGGGCCAAGTGCCGCGCCATGCCACGAAGCACCCCCGCTCCCAGGCAAGCCGGGAGCGGGGGCTACGGGGGGGGAAGGATGAGTGCTCTTGGCAAACATTGTAACAGGGTTTGTCAATCGCGTCAAGGGAGTGAATATAATTTACGTACTCAATCCGACAATTCCCCTAGGAGGCAAGCATGGCGACACAGCAAACGACTCCGACGTGCCGGCTGGTGCGGGCGAACGCGCCGTTCGAGGGCAAGCAGGGCCTCACCTACGCCGTCGGCGTCTCGGCTGAGAGCGTCGGGGCGAAGGCCATCAACATGCAGTTCGTCACCATCCCGCCCAAAGCGCGGGCGAAGGCCCACCTCCACGAGAACCACGAGACCGCTATCTTCATGCTGCAGGGCGAGGTCATCGTGTGGCACGGCGAGGGCTTGCGCGAGGAGATGGTCGCCCGCGTCGGTGACTTCATCTATATTCCGCCGAGCACGCCCCACGTGCCCTATAACCCGAGCGAGACCGAGACGGCGGTCGCCCTCATCGCCCGCACCGACCCCAACGACCAGGAGAGCGTTGTCCTCTTGCCGGAGCTGGACGGGGTTCACCCGTGACGGTGCGCATCAAGCGCGTCTTGGAACGCCAAGGCGCTAAGGCGCTGAGGCGCTAACAGACTGGAGACTTATCTCTCTTTGCGTCCTTGCGTCCTTGCGCCCTGGCGTTGACATTCTATGCTCGGGGGATACGCGGCCGGATGGTATGTCCTCGCGTGCTGCGAAGAGGATTGGAACGCAGAGGCACAGAGACGCAAAGGAAAGACGAGCGCCGGTGTCATGCTGACGACGCGAAGCCTCCCCCGGCGCTCAACCTTTCGTGTCCTTCGCGTCCTTTCGTGCGTTTCGCGGTCCGGCCGCCCCCTCACCCGCCGCCCGACCGCCGTGGGGTCGAACCCCACGGCTACAAGATGCAAGCCGAAGCGGCTGAAGAGCCTCCCAGCCCCTTGGGCTTCCATCCCTAGCGGCGCGGCTTTAGCCCGCCGCGTTCCCCGGGCGACGCCCGTCTCCCGCCACTGCCCGCCCGCCGCGTTCCCACGGCGACGCCCATCTCCCGCCGCCACCACCCGACCGCCGCGTTCCCCGGGCGACGCCCATCTCCCGCCACCACCCAACCGCCGTGGGGTCGAACCCCACGGCTACAAGATGCAAGCCGAAGCGGCTAGGCATAGCGCCTCCCAGCCCCTTGGGCTTCCATCCCTAGCGGCGCGGCTTCAACCCGCCGCGTTCCCCGGGCGACGCCCATCTCCCGCCGCCCCCGCCCGACCGCCGCGGGGTCGAACCCCCCAGCTACAAGATGGAAGCCGAAGCGGCTAGACATAGCGCCTCCCAGCCCCTTGGGCTTCCATCCCTAGCGGCGCGGCTTTAGCCCGCCGCGTTCCCACGGCGACGCCCATCTCCCGCCACCGCCCGCCCGCCGCGTTCCCACGGCGACGCCCATCTCCCGCCACCGCCCGCCCGCCGCGTTCCCACGGCGACGCCCATCTCCCGCCGCCCCCGCCCGACCGCCGCGTTCCCACGGCGACGCCCATCTCCCGCCACCGCCCGACCGCCGCGTTCCCACGGCGACGCCCATCTCCCGCCACCGCCCGACCGCCGCGGGGTCGAACCCCACGGCTACAAGATGCAAGCCGAAGCGGCTAGACATAGCGCCTCCCAGCCCCTTGGGCTTCCATCCCTAGCGGCGCGGCTTTAGCCCGCCGCGTTCCCCGGGCGACGCC
>JBDHWG010000058.1:0-8836 GCA_039810085.1 Anaerolineae bacterium | reverse complement strand
ACCTCATCGCCCGTGCCGACCTCAAGCATAATCGCAACCCGTCTGGCTGTCCATCGCGCGGGCGGTCGCGCCAGCCATTTTCATACTTGCGGGTGACCCTAGGGTCATATAGACTCCGCTCAGCATGACAGCGGGCGCTTACTCGTAGGCGAGGGGAACGCAAAGGCGCGAAGGCGCGAAGACGCTAACAGACTGAAGACTTATCTCTCTTTGCGTCCTTGCGCCGTTGCGCCCTAGCGTTGCTATTCTATCTTCAGAAGAAAGCGAGGCCGGCGGCGTGATGCTGTCGGCCTCTTCGTGCTGTATTTTGTTGCTATAGAAGGGCTGTCATTGCGAGACCCCCACGGCGTGTGACGGCGTGCACCGACACGGGAACACCGCCAAGCTGTCATTGCGAGCGTGAGCGAAGCAATCTCCCGCCCTTGCGGCAGACGGTCTAAGTGGCTATAGCGTGGCTATCACCCGCCGGGGGATTGCTTCGTCGTCCTATCGTCCTCCTCGCAATGACCAAAGCCTGTCATTGCGAGCCGGGGTAGCGGGCGCTTACTCGTAGGCGAGGGGAACGCAAAGGCGCGAAGGCGCGAAGACGCTAACAGACTGAAGACTTATCTCTCTTTGCGTCCTTGCGCCGTTGCGCCCTAGCGTTGCTATTCTGTCTTCACAAGAAAGCGAGGCCGACAGCGTGATGCTGTCGGCCTCGTTGTGCTGTATTTTGTTGCTATAGAAGGACTGTCATTGCGAGCAGCGCGAAGCAATCCCTCGCCCTTGCGGCAGACGGTCTAGCCGAGGAATGGCGGTGCTGTCGCCGACCGGGGGATTGCTTCGTCGTCCTATCGTCCTCCTCGCAATGACGGCGTGTCCTATCACGCTGACGGGTGCGTTACCGGGCGGCGAGGCCCACCGACGCTTCGGGCATGTTGGGCATCTGGGTGACAGGCGTCAGGCTGCCGTCCGCGCCGACGCTGAAGCCGCTCATGGTGTGGGTGAACGCGTTCAGGACGTAGAGGTACTGGCTGTTGTTGCTCAGCGCCATGTCGGTCGGGTGGCTGCCAGGGCCTGGCTCACCGGCGCGGGCTGCGAGCAGGGTCAGGCTGTCGTCGTTACCGATGGCGTAGCTGGAGATGGAGTCGCTGCCCGCGTTCGTCGTGAAGGCATACTTGCCGTCGCCCGTCACGGCGACCCAGCACGCCGCCGTCTGCGTCGTCGGCGCGACGGCCGTCACGACATCGAAGCTGTCGCGGGTGACGCGGTAGGCGGACAGGGCGCTGGCGTTGGCCGCGCCACCGAAGGCGTCGGAGACGATGAGCGCGCCGCGCTTGCCCACGTCAAAGCCGAAGGGCGTGGTTCCAGCCGATGGGTGGACCATCGGCCCGCTGAGGACACCCCAGCCGGCGACGGGGTACGTGTCAATCTTGTTGGTGGCCTTCTCCGTGACGATGAGGGTGTCGCCCTCGCGGTTGAAGGCGATCTGGGCCGCGCCGGTGTTGCCCTTCTGGCTCAGCGGGCGCGTGGAGTTGTCCAGGGGCAGAATGTGGTCGTTCCAGCCGACGCGGAAGCCGCTGATATTGCCGTCGCCGCCCGCGTTGAGGACGAAGAGGAGCGAGCCGCGGCTGGCGACGCTGACCGGCATCATCCCGCCGGAATACATCCGGTCCACAAGGGTGATGCCGTTGGGCCGCACGCGGAAGACCGAGACGTCGTTGCTGCCGGCGTTGACCACGAACAGCAGGCGCTTGTCCTCGCTCAGCGTCACCGCGCCCTGGGAGCCGAGACTCGCGCCCGTGCCCATGCCGCCGGTGGCGACCATCCCGGCCGGGGTCAGGGTCCCGTCCGCCGCCCGGTTGTAGACGTAGACCACGTTGCCGCTCGCCGCGTTGCTCTGCGTGTACACCGCGCCCGCATTGCCGTCGGCGGCGGCGCTGCCCGCGCCGACCACCAGCAGCAGGGCCAGCGCCGCCATCCCCACCGCGCCTGCCACGAACCGCTGAACCATCCGCCGTGTCGTCATCGCACGTGTCTCCTTGTGGTGTTGCTTGGCTTTCGGCCAGATAGCCACATCGTATAAGGAGACCGTTACGCGGCGCTTAATCGGCGCTTACAAGTGCGTTGCGATATGGGGTAGGCTGTGTAATGATGGGCCTCGCAAGTTGTTGCCGTTATCGAACTGTCATTGCGAGGAGGGACGACGAAGCAATCTCACGGCGGGTGACTGCGGCGCTATCCCCCCGCCAGCCGGTCTATCGTAAGGGCGAGGGATTGCTTCGCTCACGCTCGCAATGACCGTCGTGGCGTCCTTGCGAGGAGGGACGACGAAGCAATCTCACGGCGGGTGACTGCGGCGCTATCCCCCCGCCAGCCGGTCTATCGTAAGGGCGAGGGATTGCTTCGCTCACGCTCGCAATGACAATGCTGCCTGAGCATTTGACGAAAAAGGATAGTGGCGGTAGAATGCGCCCCACTTTCCACCGGGCCATTGACCATCAAGGAGACCATCATGTTCCGCACGCCGCTGCTCGTCCTCACCCTGCTGCTGCTGCTCTGCCTCGCCCTGGCCCCGGCCGCCCTGGCCGAAGGCCCACCCCACTGGACGTACGAAGGCCCCGAGGGGCCGGAGTTCTGGGGCACGCTGAGCCAGGACTACGCCCTGTGCTCGACCGGCAAGCAGCAATCGCCGGTCAACATCCCGGCGTCCGCCGCCGTCAACCCGGCCGACCTGAAGTTCGACTACAAGCCGTCCCAACTCAACATCCTCAACAACGGCCATACCATCCAGGCGATGATGGACCCGGGCAGCACGCTCACCGTGGACGGCGTGGCGTACAAGCTGGTGCAGTTCCACTTCCACAACCCCAGCGAGCACGAAGCCAACGGCAAGCTCGACGCGATGGAGCTGCACCTGGTACACCAGAACGCCCAGGGTGGCCTGGCCGTCGTCGGCGTGTGGATCGAGCCGGGCGCGGAGAACAAGGCGCTCGCGCCGGTGTTCAGCAACCTGCCCAAGCAGGTGCAGGACGCCAAGCCCGTCCCCGGCGCGACGGTCAACGCCGCCGACTTCCTGCCCGCGACGCAGACGTACTACCGCTATGACGGCTCGCTGACGACGCCGCCCTGCACCCAGGGCGTCAAGTGGCTGATGATGTCGACGCCGGTGACGGCGTCGGCCGAGCAGCTCGCCGCCTACAAGACTATCATGTACCCGACGAACCGCCCGGTGCAGCCGCTCAACGGCCGGCCGTTCCTGCTGACGTCCCAGGTGGGCAGCACGACGACGACGCCGAGCGCCCTACCCGTCACCGGCGCGACGCACACGGACGCGGCGGCGGCGCTGCTGTTCGCCGTCGGCCTGCTGACGGTCGGCCTCGGCCTCGCCGCCCGACGCCACACCCGGCCGACGCAGCCGTAGCCGCAACAAGCGTCTCGTGGGCTTCTAAGAGGAAGGAAACGCAGAGGCGCAGAGATGAAGACCAAATGTCTTTTCTTCCTCTGCGCCTCTGCGTCTCTGCGTTGCTATTCAGTTCTAGCCCTCGCCGTGGAGGGCGCGCAGGGCCGTGTCGCACAGGATCGCCACGCCCCACGGCAGGCACGTCTCGTCGATGTCGAAGTGGGGGTTGTGGTGCGGCGCGTTCAGCCCGCGCGCATCGTCCCGCGCGCCGAGCATGAAGAAGTTGCCCGGCACCCGCGCCAGCACCGCCGAGAAGTCCTCGCTGCCGGTGATGCGAAAGTTCGTGTCCACGTTGTCCGCGCCCAGAACGGCCGCCGCCGTCGCCGCCGCCAGGTGGGTCGGCGCGGCCGCGTTGACCGTAGCGTCCACGCCGTCGAGGATGGTCACCTCGGCCGTCGCTCCAAAGGCCGCCGCGACGCCCGCTGCCACCTCTGGGATGCGTCGGCGCAGCATCGCCTTGACCTCCGGCGTGAAGCTGCGGATGCTGCCGCGCATCGTCGCCGTGTCGGCGATGACGTTGCCGGCATTGCCCGCCGTGATGCTGCCGACGGTCACGACGGCGACGTCCTCTGGGTTGGCGTTGCGCGCGACAATCGTCTGCAAGGCGACGATTATCTGCGCGGCGACGACGACGGCGTCGACCGTGTCGTGGGGCATCGCGCCGTGGCCGCCGCGTCCCTGGACGGTGATGGTGAACGGCGCAGCCGCCGCCATCATCGGCCCGACGCACATGGCCGCCGTGCCCGTCGGGTGGCCCGACGAGACGTGCAGGCCGAAGGCGCGGTCCACCGGCGGCCCGATGCGGTCGAGGACGCCGTCGTTGATCATCGCCATCGCCCCGCCCAGCCCTTCCTCAGCCGGCTGGAACATCAGCTTGACCGTGCCGGGGATTTCGGCGCGGCGTCGCATGAGGACGTTGGCGACGCCGAGGCCGATGGCGGTGTGGGCGTCGTGGCCGCAGGCGTGCATGACGCCGGGGGTCTGCGAGCGGTACGGGACGGTGTTGGCCTCTTCGATGGGCAGGGCGTCCATGTCGAAGCGCAGGAGGACGGTGCGGTCGCCGGGCTGCCCGCCCTTGAGCAGGCCGACGACGCCCGTCCCGCCGACGCTGGTGACGACGTCGTAGCCCAGGGCGGTCAGGCGCTCGGCGACGATGCCGGAGGTACGGACCTCCTGGAAGCCCAGCTCCGGGTGCATGTGGAAGTCGCGGCGCGTCGCGGTCAGGTCGTCGATCAGGTCGTAGGCGTCGTTCAGAAATGGGGTTGCGTTTCGGTCCATCACGCTCAGTATCTCCCTCTCCCTTGTGTGTCCCCGGCTCCCTCGCCGGCGCTCTGCAATTCTACCATAAAGAGCAGTGGTCGGTGGGCCTCTGGACCACGAAGGACACGAAAGGGCGCGAAAAACGCGAAAAGCGCGGCCGGGGTTATCCCTTTTCGCGCCTTTCGTTCATTTCGTGTCTTTCGCGGTCCGGCCCCGCCCCCTATCGTAGGGTCTCTATTTTCGGCCTGTCCTTCGCCGCTGTCGTTCGCATAGGCTTCGCGGGCCTGGGGGAAAACGTGACGAACGTGCGCTTGCTGGCTGCTTCTTGCCGCTTGATGTCCTGAAAGATGGCTTCCAGGTCATAATTGAACTGGGCGGCGTGAACTTCACGCACTCCACGCACTTCTTTCACAATCGGGTCTTCCCACATGCGCTTAAGCCTCCCATGCGATCATCTCTAGAGGCGCCATTCAGAAAGCACCTCGTCAGGTGTTGCGAATTAACCCAGCAAGAGATCAGCGGTTGTAGCGCCCACCATTAGACCATCCACTGCTCGGAAGTGCCCATCGTAACTGTAGAGCGCGTAGCCATACCGAGGACAGTGCTACTCACAGCCAGGCGCGATGCCCGCTGGACGATCTCCACAGCCTCCGCTTGGCCTTGTTTGAACGCGACATACGCGTTCGTATCAAGCAGGATGGTCTTCAGCGCCATAGCGACGGGTCAATCTGGTCCAGGTCTGCGATGGCGCGGTGGAACTCGTCGGCCTCCTCGGCGCTCCACGTCCCGGCGAGCACGTCGAGGTCATGGTGGCGCTCCTGGCGCGCTTCCTCGCGTTCCGCCGCCAGACCCCGATAGATGAGCTGGCGGGCCACCGCTTCGACGGGCATCCCCGTCCGCTCGGCCTCTTTCTGAATCCACTCGACCGTGTCATGATCAAGCTCGGCAATCACCAGAGGGTCTGCCATACTTCACCTCCTCCAACGGAACGTGTCTCGGTACGAGCAAATTATACCTTTGGCGGGGCGCCGCTCAAACCCTCGCCGGGAGGTGGTTGACCCGTGCGCTGTTGCGTGCTAGGATATGGGCTGTCAGCACCATTCCCTGTGAAGAAGTTTGGAGAGGAAACGGGAGGATTAGGAATGTTGTTTGGCCTTCACCCCATCGAGATTGTCTTTACCCTGCTGCTGGCGCTGCTGGTGTTCGGTCCCCACAAGCTGCCGGAGATCGCCCGCAGCCTGGGCGAGGCGATGCGCGAGTTCCGCCGCTCCACCAGCGAGACCGCCGGCGAGACGCCGGGCGAGTCGATTGCGCCGGCTACGGTCGCCCGGCCGGAGAGCGACAACGCGGCGGGCTGAAGCCGCGCCGCTAGGGATGGAAGCCCAAGGGGCTGGGAGGCCGCTCTTCAGCCGCTTCGGCTTCCATCCTGTCGCCGGGGGAACGCGGCGGGCTAAAGCCGCGCCGCTAGGAATGCAAGCCCCAGGGGCTGGGAGGCCGCTCTTCAGCCGCTTCGGCTTCCATCCTGTCGCCGGGGGAACGCGGCGGGCTGAAGCCGCGCCGCTAGGGATGCAAGCCCAAGGGGCTGGGAGGACACTCTTCAGCCGCTTCGGCTTCCATCCTGTAGCCGTGGGGTTCGACCCCACAGCGGACGCCCGGTAGGCGGGGAACGCGGCCGGCGGGGAACGCGGCCGGCGGGGAACGCGGCCGGCTGAAGCCGCGCCGCTAGGAATGCAAGCCCAAGGGGCTGGGAGGCCGCTCTTCAGCCGCTTCGGCTTCCATCTTGTAGCCGTGGGGTTCGACCCCACGGCGGACGCCCGGTAGGCGGGAGAACGCGGCGGGCGGGGGGAACGCGGCGGGCTGAAGCCGCGCCGCTAGGGATGGAAGCCCAAGGGGCTGGGAGGACACTCTTCAGCCGCTTCGGCTTCCATCTTGTCGCCGTGGGGTTCGACCCCACGGCGGACGCCCGGTCGGCGGGGGAACGCGGCGGGCTGAAGCCGCGCCGCTAGGGATGCAAGCCCAAGGGGCTGGGAGGACGCTCTTCAGCCGCTTCGGCTTCCATCTTGTCGCCGTGGGGTTCGACCCCACGGCGGACGCCCGGTCGGCGGGGGAACGCGGCCGGCGGGGGAACGCGGCGGGCTGAAGCCGCGCCGCTAGGCGTGCAAGACCAAGGGGCTGGGAGGACGCTCTTCAGCCGCTTCGGCTTCCATCCTGTAGCCGTGGGGTTCGACCCCACGGCGGACGCCCGGTAGGCGGGGAACGCGGCCGGCGGGGGAACGCGGCGGACTGTCATTAGAAGGATAGGCGATGACAAGTGACATCAACCCACGGGCGGAGGAGTACCGCGAGCTGCGTGAGCCGGTGCGCGACCTGTGCGCCACGTTCGACAGCCGCTACTGGCAGGACGTCGAGGCCGAGGCGGGCTACCCGGAGGCGTTCATCGCGGCGCTCACCCAGGCCGGCTGGCTGGCGGCGCTCGTGCCGGAGGAGTACGGCGGATCGGGCCTGAGCCTGACCGAAGCGTCGGTCATCCTGGAGGAGATCAACCGCTCCGGCGCGAACTCCGGCGCGTGCCACGCCCAGATGTACATCATGGGCACACTGCTGCGCCACGGCTCGGCCGAGCAGAAGCGGCGCTACCTGCCGCGCATCGCGTCGGGCGAGCTGCGCCTGCAATCCTTCGCCGTCACCGAGCCGACGACGGGCACGGACACGACGAAGACCAAGACGGTCGCCCAGCGCCAGGGCGACCGCTACATCGTCAACGGGCAGAAGGTGTGGATCAGCCGCGTCCAGCACTCGGACCTGATGCTCCTGCTGGCGCGGACGACGCCGCTGAGCGAGGTGCGCCGCAAGACCGAGGGCATGTCCATCTTCCTGGTGGACCTGCGCGAGGCGCTGGGCCAGGGGCTGTCGCTGCGCCCCATCCGCAACATGGTCAACCACGAGACCAACGAGCTATTCTTCGACAACCTCGCCGTGCCGGCCGAGAACCTCATCGGCGAGGAGGGGCAGGGCTTCCGCTACATCCTCGACGGGATGAACGCCGAGCGCATCCTCATCGCCGCCGAGTGCATCGGCGACGGCTACTGGTTCATCGACAAGGCGCGCGCCTACGCGAGCGAGCGCGTCGTGTTCGACCGGCCCATCGGCCAGAACCAGGGCGTGCAGTTCCCCATCGCCCGCGCCTACGCCAACGTCCGCGCCGCCGACCTGATGCGCTACGACGCGGCGCGCCTGTTCGACGCCCACAAGCCGTGCGGGCCGGAGGCCAACATGGCGAAGATGCTCGCCGCCGACGCCTCGTGGGAGGCGGGCAACGTGTGCTTGCAGACTCACGGCGGCTTCGGCTTCGCGGCGGAGTACGACGTCGAGCGCAAGTTCCGCGAGACGCGGCTGTACCAGGTCGCGCCCATCTCGACCAACCTCATCCTGTCGTACATCGCCGAGCACGTCCTCGGCCTCCCCCGCTCATTCTAATACCAAGTGCGCATAGAAAGGCTGTCATTGCGAGCGTGAGCGAAGCAATCCCCCGCCCTTGCAATAGACAGTCTAAGCGGCTAGAGTATGGCTGTCACCCGCCGGGAGGTTGCTTCGTCGTCCCTCCTCGCAACGACGCCGTGGGCCGTCATTGCGAGCGCGAGCGAAGCAATCCCCCGCCCTTGCAATAGACAGTCTAAGCGGCTAGAGTATGGCTGTCACCCGCCGGGAGGTTGCTTCGTCGTCCCTCCTCGCAACGACGCCGTGGGCCGTCATTGCGAGCGCGAGCGAAGCAATCCTCCGCCCTTGCAATAGA
The DNA here is from genome assembly GCA_039810085.1 of Anaerolineae bacterium. Taxonomy (GTDB): domain Bacteria; phylum Chloroflexota; class Anaerolineae; order Epilineales; family JAHCIE01; genus JBDHWG01. The sequence continues at coordinate 341 of JBDHWG010000058.1, read as the reverse complement.
CAGTCTAAGCGGCTAGAGTATGGCTGTCACCCGCCGGGAGGTTGCTTCGTCTTCCCTCCTCGCAACGACGCCGTGGGCCGTCATTGCGAGCGAAGCGCGGCTGGCTTCGCTCCTCCCTCGTTCCTGGCAGATGCTACTTGCTGGGCGGCCGCTTGTTGCCCATCCCATTCGGCGGGGCGGCGGGGCCGTTGTGCTGCGCGGCGGGCCGCATCGTCGAAGGCGACGCGCCGTTGCGGCTCGACGCGGAACCGCCGTTCGTGCCGGGCGTGGGCGGCGTCGCCGCGCCGTTGCTGCCGGGCGTCGGCGTTGAGGCCGCCGGCCGCAGCGGGGGCGTGCGCGGG
>JBDHWG010000057.1:0-10704 GCA_039810085.1 Anaerolineae bacterium | reverse complement strand
GCTTTCGGCGTATTCTGGTGCGCTGGGACAAGAAGCCTGAACACTACATCGCCTTTCTGCACTTCGCCTGCGCCCTCATCGCCCTGCGCGCCGCAGGGTTATTCGGATAGGCTCTAAGAGGAAGGAAACGCAGAGCCGCAGAGGCGCAGAGGGGAAATAGAAGAAGTATTCTCTGCGGCTCTGCGCCTCTGCGTTGCAAACCCGTTTTCGTGGAGGGGGCGCCACACCGGCGGTAGGGAACTATGGATTATAAAGACTATTACAAGATACTCGGCGTAGACCGCAACGCAGACGAAAAGGAAATCAAGCGCGCCTACCGCCGGCTCGCGCGGAAGCACCACCCAGACGTGAACCCCGGTGACAAGGCCGCGGAGGCGCAGTTCAAGGAGATCAACGAGGCCTACGAGGTGCTCAGCGACCCCGAGAAGCGCAAGAAGTACGACCAGTTCGGCTCCCAGTGGCGGGAGTACGAGCGCGCCGGCGTCAACCCGGAGGACCTGTTCCGCCAGTACGGCGCGGCTGGCGCTCCTGGCGGGACGCGCGTGCGCTACGCCCGGCCGGAGGACTTGCAAGATATGTTCGGCGGCGCGGGCGGCTTCTCCGACTTCTTCGAGACGCTGTTCGGCGGCGGGATGCGCGGCCAGGGCTACGGCCAGCCGGGCTACGGCCAGCCGTTCGGCCAGGGCGCGGGCCGCCGCGCCGCGACCCCGATGTCCGGCGAGGATGTCGAGCACCCGGTGGAGATTAGCCTCGAGGAGGCGTTCAACGGCACGACGCGCCTGTTGCAAATGGGCGACCGCCGCATCGAGGTGAAGATCCCGGCCGGCGTCCGCACCGGCTCTCGCGTCCGCGTGGCGGGCGAGGGCAGCGCCGGCTACAACGGCGGCCCCAACGGCGACCTGTACCTCGTCGTCGAGGTCGCGCCGCACCCGATGTTCGAGCGCGACGGCGACGACCTGATAGTGAACGTTCCGGTGGACCTGTACACCGCCGTCCTGGGCGGCGAGGCCCACGTGCCGACCATCAAGGGGACGCGCCTGAACCTGCGCATCCCGGCCGGCACGCAGCCGGACCAGCGCATCCGCCTGCGCGGCCAGGGCATGCCGCAGCTCAAGACCCCGACGCAGCGCGGCGACCTGTACGCCCGCATCAAGGTGGACCTGCCGCGCCAGATCGACGACCGGCAGCGCGAGCTGTTCGAGCAGCTGCGCGGGCTGCAAGACGGGCGCGGCGCGTAACAGCGTACCGCGAGGCGGAGGGAAGTATGGCCGAAACACGATATATGCTGCCAGTCAACAAAGACACAGACCACGAGCTGTACCACATCAGCATCGTATCAAAGATGGTCGATCTGCACCCGCAGACCCTGCGGACGTACGAGATGATGGGGCTGATTACGCCGGCGCGCTCCGAGGGCAACGTCCGCCTGTACTCGCGGGACGACATCGAGCGGCTGCAACGCATCCAGCGGCTGGTGGACGAGCTGGGCGTGAACCTGGCGGGCGTCGAGGTGATCCTGAACATGCGCGAGCGGATGGAGCAGATGCACCGCGACATGGAAATGCTGCGCCAGGAGCTGCGCCGCATCCGCCGCGAGATGTCCGTGTAGCCGTTCTGGTGTATAATCGCGTCACCCAACCCATGCCCAACAGGAGGCCCTGCCGTGGACCGCTCCCGCGAGCCTATTCCTCATCCGTCCGAGATGCTTGAGATTGACGACCAGACCCGCAGCGCCATCATCGCGCGGCTGCACGACCAGCAGGCGTTGCGCCAGTCGCGCGACTCGATCCAGGTGACGTTCGCCGACGGCGTGGCGACGCTCAGCGGCGTCGTGCGCACGCCCATCCACGCCGACTTGGCCGTCGCCGCCGCCGCTGGGACGTCCGGCGTCAAGGCGGTGCGCAATGCACTCGTCACCGACACCCAGATCGAGCTAGACGCTGCCAACCGGCTCGCCCTGGATGAGCGCACGCGCCTGACCACCGACCAGGTGACCATCGCCTCGCTGCACGGCTCGCTGCTGCTGAAGGGCCGCTGCGACACGGCGGCGCAGAAGGCGGCGGCGCTGGAGATTGCGACGTACGTGTCCGGCGTGCTCGAGGTCGTGGACGGGCTCAAGGTCGGCCCGCCGCCCACCCGCCCGATCTACCGCCGCAAACCGGCGACGGCCCCCATGCCGCCAAAGCCGCGGCATTAGATTCGGAGCATTACCCGGCCGGCGGCACAGAATAGAATGATACTGTTGGCAAACAGTTAAGCGGCAACTGCATCCGAGGCGAGACAACGTAGGCGAGGTGGACGTGTGCCTTTGGGCTTGTCGCCCATCAACCAGCGCGCCGCTCGATGGAAGTTGATCGCCATGGCGCTGAACACATGTTGCAGATGTGTCTTGTCCAAACCCGCATAGCGGCTACGGCGCAATCCCTGGCGGCGTACCCCCGCCGAGATGGTGCCCTCGATGCCCGCTCGCACCTTGTACGCGTCCCGAAACGCCTGGCTGGTCTGGTGTTGCCGCGCCGCCTGGATGGTCTCATAGTCGGGACTAATCGTGAGAGTGCGTCCGGTGCGCGTGGCGGTGGTGCAGCCAACTCGCAAGGAACACGCCTCACAATCGGTCTTGGCGAAGCGCACCTGAACCTCGGTTCGACCATCGGCAGTCGGGCTTTCGAACCAGCGTACCGACGTCTTCCCCGCCGGGCACACGGCTCGCTGCTGGTCACGCTCGACCACAAAGCGCTCTAAGGGGATGCCGTGGGGGTGCTGCGCTTGCCAGGCGACGTCGGCGCGGATGGGGCCAAGCAGGGTCACCTGGTGGCGGTCGCGGCTTGCCACGATGTTGGGCGCCGAGATGTAGTTGGCATCCACATAGTGCTCCGTGGGCAAGACATCCGCCTGGGCCAGCTCGGCCTGAATGTCGGCGACAACATGCACATCGGCTGTCGTGGCCGGGGTGGTTTCGACCTGAGTGATGAAGTGGGGCTGCTCGGCATCACAGCTTTCGGTCAGATGCACGGCATAGCCTGTCCAGACCTTCTCGTCCTGGCGGCGGTAACGCGCCTGCGGGTCGTGCGGGCTGGCAATCAACTCGTGGGTCGGTGGCGAACTGGCGCTTGGCCGCCACTCTACCCCGGTCGCGCTGCGCACAAGTTGCTGCCCCCACACCTGGCGGAGGCGCTTGATCTCCTCTATGCTCGACAGCGAGGGCGGAGCATCCGGCGTCGCCAGAGCATTGAGCAGGTGAAAGCCATCCGCCGCGATATCCAGCGCCAGCGCCTCGCGCTCAGCCTGGCCACGCGGCAAGCGGAAGGAGGTCAGCGGGCGTTGGTAGCGCTCGTACCAATGGGGCAAGGCGATCTGACGCAGCCAATCGGGGTACGTATCCGCCACGGCTTCCAGTGCCAGGCGCAGCGTCTCGCCCAACAGTTCCACGCGGCTCAACACGCGCCCGACCATCAAGACGTGCGTCGCATCGGTGCGCTGTTGGCCGCCCTTGCGCAACAAGTTCATCTCGACCAGTCGGGCCAACACACAGCGGAACAGGCTCTCGCCCAGTTCGTGCTGCACCAGCCGCTCCCGAAAGTCGCTGAGTACCGAGTGGTCGAAGCCGGCATCGTCCAGGGGCAAGTGGAGGGCATACTTCCAGTCGATGCGGCTGCGCACGGCGTCCGCCGCCGCGCGGTCGCCCAAGTCTTCCATGAACTGGAAGATGCACACCAGGGCCAGGCGGGTGGGACTGACGGCGGGCGCCCCATCCGAGGCGTAGAGCGCGCTGACGTCCACATCCGCAAACACCGGGCCGATGTGATCGCCTATCGTCAGATAGACATTGCCTTTCTTGAACGCGGCCTTGGCGATGCGGGCCGTGTCATTCGGAACCGGGGGCAAAGCAGCGGGCTGCATGGACATCGTTGGCCTCCATTGCATACGGCGTGACCAGATGCGCTATTATACTCTCGCCTTCTGTGACCAGCCGATAATGCCCGTCACTTTGCCCCCCACTGTTTGCCAACAGTATCATGGAATTCTGAGCCTGACCCAGGCAAAGCCTGCCGAGGCAGGCTTCGACGCGGATCATTCGGGCTAGCCAGCCTGCTTCAGCAGGCTTCGCCGACCCAGCCGCCGAATGGAATTCGGCGGCCCCCGGACGACGACGCGGCCCGCGGGCGACAACGCAGCTTCCGGCGGAATTGGCCGGCTACAGCAGTTGCTCGCCATGACAGCCAAAATAATATCGTTAGTGTTTGGAGGAGTTAGCACCTATGGATACCAGGCGATTGACCGAGAAAGCCCAGGAGGCGCTACAGAGCGCCATTGCCCTCGCCGAGCGCCAGCAGAATAGCCAGGTCGAGCCGATCCACCTGCTCGTCGCCCTGCTCGACCAGCCCGACGGCATCGTCGGCCGCGTCATCGACAAGGCCGGCGGCAACTCCGCCGCCCTGCTGCGCCAGGCCCGCGCCGAAATGAACCGGCTGCCCAAGGTGACCGGCGACGTCCAGGTCGGCATGAGCGCCGCTTTGCGCAAGGTCGTGCTGGGCGCCTACGAGCAGATGAAGCCGTTCAACGACGAGTTCGTCAGCACCGAGCACCTGCTCCTCGCCCTGATGGCCGAGGGCGGGCGTGACGTGAAAAACCTGCTGTCGAACGCCGGCGCGAACGAGACCAACGTCCTCGCCGCCCTGCGCGACATTCGCGGCAGCCAGCGCGTCACCAGCGCCAACCCCGAGGCGACCTACGAGGCGCTCAAGCAGTACGGGCGTAACCTGACCGAGCTGGCGAAGCAGAACAAGCTCGACCCGGTCATCGGCCGCGACGAGGAGATCCGCCGCACCATCCAGGTGCTGTCGCGGCGCACCAAGAACAACCCAGTGCTCATCGGCGAGCCGGGCGTTGGCAAGACGGCCATCGTCGAGGGCCTGGCGCAGCGCATTGCGCGCGGCGACGTGCCCGAAGCGCTCCAGGGCCGCGAGCTAATCGCCCTGGACCTGGGCGCGATGGTGGCGGGCGCGAAGTATCGCGGCGAGTTCGAGGAGCGCCTCAAGGCGGTGCTCAAGGAAGTCCAGGACGCGGCCGGCGGTATCGTCCTGTTCGTGGATGAGCTGCACACCGTCGTCGGCGCCGGCGCGGCGGAGGGCGCGATGGACGCCTCCAACATGCTCAAGCCCCTCCTGGCGCGGGGCGAGCTGCGCATGATCGGCGCGACCACGCTGGACGAGTACCGCAAGCACATCGAGAAGGACGCCGCCCTGGAGCGTCGCTTCCAGCCGGTGTATGTCGGCGAGCCGAGCGTCGAAGACACGATCTCGATTCTGCGCGGCCTCAAGGAGCGCTACGAGGTTCACCACAACATCCGCATCACCGACGGCGCGATTGTTGCGGCGGCCACCCTGTCCGACCGCTACATCACCGACCGCTTCCTGCCCGACAAGGCCATCGACCTCATCGACGAGGCCGCTGCCCGCCTGCGCATGGAGAACACCAGCAAGCCGCAGGAGATCGACCAGGCCGAGCGCCGCCTGACACAGCTGCGCATGGAGAGCGCCGCCCTGGAGCGGGAGAAGGACGAGGCGTCGCGCCGCCGGTTGGAGACGGCCAGGGGCGAGATCGAGCGGCTGGAAGGCGAGCTGCGCACCCTCAACGAGCAGTGGGAAGCCGAGCGCGCTGGCGCCGAGCGTGTCCCCCGGCTCCAGGCCGAGGTGGACCGCCTTCAGTCTGAGTTCCAGCAGGTGTTCAACCGCGCCCGCTCGACCAACAACAACGAGGACTACCGCCGCGCCTTCGATCTCCAGCGCGAGCTGGAGCGGGCGCAGGCGGAGCTAGAGCGCGCCAAGTCGACCGGCGCGGTCAGCGAGCGCAAGCTCGTGCGCGAGGAAGTCACCGGCGAGGACATCGCCGAGATTGTCTCGAAGTGGACCGGCGTCCCGGTCAGCAAGCTCATGGAGGGCGAGATCCAGAAGCTGCTCGCCCTGGAGGAGAACCTGCACGCCCGCGTCATCGGGCAGCATAACGCCGTCGTCAGTGTCGCCAATGCCGTGCGCCGCTCGCGCTCCGGCCTCCAGGACCCGAACCGCCCCATCGGCACGTTCCTGTTCCTCGGCCCGACCGGCGTCGGCAAGACCGAGTTGGCCCGCGCCCTGGCGGAGCTGCTGTTCGACAGCGAGGACGCGATGGTGCGCATCGACATGAGCGAGTACCAGGAGCGCCACACCGTCGCCCGGCTTATCGGCGCGCCGCCCGGCTACGTCGGCTACGAGGAGGGCGGCCAGCTGACCGAGGCCGTCCGCCGCCGCCCGTACTCCGTCGTCCTGTTCGACGAGATCGAGAAGGCGCACCCGGAGGTCTTCAACGTCATGTTGCAGATCTTCGACGACGGCCGTTTGACCGACGGCCAGGGCCGCACGGTAAATTTTAAGAACACCGTCATCATCATGACCAGCAACGTCGGCAGCCCGACCATCATGGAGATGGAGCGCACCGGACTGCCGTGGGCGTCCATCGAGAACCGGGTGATGGAGGAGCTGCGCGGCCACTTCCGGCCGGAGTTCCTGAACCGCATCGACGACATCATCGTGTTCCACCCGCTGAGCGAGGAGAATCTGACCAGCATCGTCGAGATCCAGCTCGGCCGCCTGCGCAAGATGCTGGCCGGGCGCGACATCCGGCTGGAGCTGACGGACGCGGCCAAGCGGCAGCTCGTCCAGGAAGGCTACGACCCGGCGTTTGGCGCGCGCCCGCTGCGCCGCGTCATCCAGCGCCGCATCCAGGACGCCCTGGCGATCAAGCTCCTGGCCGGCGAGTTCAGCGACGGCGACACCATCCTGGTGGACGCCGGCGCGAGCGGCGACTTCACCTTCAGCAAAGCCGCCCAGCCAGAGCCAGTGCCTGCTGCATAGGCAGAAGTTCTACCATGGAACACACGAACTACACGGAAAAGGGAAAGGGCGAGTCTCCCACGAGGCTCGCCCTTTTTGCCTGAGCCCAAGAGGATTGGAATGCAGAGGTGCCGAGACGCAGAGGAAAGACAGCGGCATGTGCCAACACGAGGAAACCGCCAAGCTGTCATTGCGAGCGAACGCGAAGCAATCTCCCGCTATCGCAAAAGACGGTCTAGACCCGCGACAGGTCGGTGTCGTCAATCGTGAGGTTGCTTCGTCGTCCTATCGTCCTCCTCGCAACGACGCCCCCGCCAACTCTACGTTCACGTGCGGCGGACGGTCGGACCACGAAGGACGCGAAAGGAGGGAAAGGCGCGAAAAAAGAGGCGGCCCCACGAAATCGACCTCAGCGGCGCTTATCCTCCTCTCACGATGACCTGGCAACGCAACGATGCAAAGGGAGAGTGGCAGAACCCACTGCTGTTCTGGGAGAGGGCCGGGGGTGAGAGCCGCAATTTAGCTTGCGCGGCTCCATAATTTGTTGTATGATTGAGGGAATCGGTGGATACACTTTTGCCCCCGCTGGATGCTGGCATCCAGCGGCATCTGTCGGATGGCCCAATCTGACACGGGTGAGTGGAGATCTACGCAGAGTTGCGCCATGATGCGCCGCCGAATGGTCAAGGGAGAAGTGAACAATGGCAATGGCAGTAGTGGGGGCGGCGCCACAGTCGGCAGCCGTCCCAGAGCGAGAGATTGTCAACGACTTCGCCATCGTCGCCGCGACGGTCAACGGCACCGGCTCGGCCACGGCGAACAGTACCTTGTTACGCGCCCTCTTCCACATGGGCGTGCCGGTCGCAGGCAAGAACTTATTCCCCTCTAACATCTATGGCCTCCCCACCTGGTATACCATCCGGCTGAGCAAGGATGGCTACCTCGCCCGCCGCGAAGGGACCGAGATCGTCATCGCCTTCAATGAGCGAACGGTCGCCCAGGATATCGCCAACCTCCCCAGCGGCGGCGTGTGCTTCTACTCGGATGAGCTAAAGACGTTCAACCCGAACCGCGATGACATCTATTACTATAGGCTGCCTGTGAAGGATGTCGTCAAGGAAATCACGACTGAGGCGCTGGCGTCTGGCCTCATCCACAAGGAAGAACTGCCCAAGCTCAAGGACTACCTGCCGAGCATGACGTATGTCGGCGTGGTGGCCCAGATGCTCGGCATCGAGATGGAGGAGCTGCGCAAGGCGCTCAGCACCCACTTCCGCGGCAAGACGAAGCCCATCGAGCTGAACTACGGCGTCGTCACCCACGCCGCGCAGTGGGCGAAGGACAACCTGACCAAGCAGGACCCCTACCGCATCGAGCGCATGGACAAGAACGACGGCAAGATCATGATCGACGGCAACACGGCGGCGGCCCTGGGCGCGCTCTACGGCGGCATGACCGTGGCCGCGTGGTACCCCATTACGCCGGCGTCGAGCCTGGCCGAGAATCTGAATAAATACGCGCCGCGCATCCGCACCGAAAACGGCAAGGCGACCTACGCCATCGTGCAGGCCGAGGATGAGCTGGCCGCGCTCGGCATCGTCATGGGCGCTGGCTGGGCAGGGGCGCGGGCGATGACCTCCACCTCCGGCCCCGGCATCTCGCTCATGGCCGAGTTCGCCGGCTTTGGCTTCTACACCGAGATTCCCGCCGTCATCTGGGATGTGATGCGCATGGGGCCGAGCACCGGCCTCCCAACGCGCGTCTCCCAGGGCGACATCCTCTCGACCTATTTCCTCAGCCACGGCGACACGCGCCACCCGTGCCTGCTGCCGGGCAGCGTGGCCGAGTGCTTCGAGTTCGGCGCGAAGGCGTTCGACGTCGCCGAGCAGCTCCAAACGCCTGTCTTCGTCCTGAGCGACCTGGACCTGGGCATGAACCTCTGGCTCAGCGACCAGTTCGACTACCCGACCGAACCCATCAACCGGGGTAAGGTGCTCGACGCCGAGACGCTGGAGCGCATGCAGAACTGGGGGCGCTACAAGGATGTGGACGGCGACGGCGTTCCGTACCGCACGCTGCCGGGCACGCCCAGCCCCAAGGCCGCCTACTTCACGCGCGGCTCCGGCCACAACGAGTACGCCCAGTACACCGAGCGCGGCGACGACTGGGTGAAGAACATGAACCGCCTGTTCAAGAAGCACCAGACGGCCAAAATGCTCGTGCCGCAGCCCATCATCGACCACAACCCGAACGCCAAGATCGCCATCATCACCTACGGTTCCAACGATCCGGCGTGCATCGAGGCCCGCGACCGTCTGCTCAAGGAAGGCGTCGAGACCAGCTACCTGCGCCTGCGCGCCCTGCCCTTCACCGACTCGGTGCGCGAGTTCATCGCCGCCCACGAGCGCACCTACGTGGTCGAGATGAACCACGAGGGGCAGATGGCGATGATTATGCGCATGGACATGTCCGAGCTTGCCACGCGCGTCGTCCCCATCGCCTTCTCCGACGGCCTGCCGCTGACCGCCCGCTTTGTGATGCAGAATGTTCTCGCCAACGAGAAAGCCCTCGGTGGCGTCGTCCCGCAGTCGAGTGAGGAGTAGAGAGCTATGGACACAGTCACCCGCACGGCCGGCAACGGCAAGAGCAACGTGAACATCCTCGGCCTGGAGAAGACCGCGTACAAGGGCGGCGTCTCCACGCTGTGTCGCGGCTGCGGCCACGACTCCATCTCGTCGCGCATCATCGACGCCGCGTATGAGCTGGGCTTGCAGCAGCACCAGATCGTCAAGCTCAGCGGCATCGGCTGCTCCAGCAAGTCGCCCGCCTACTTCCTCGGCATGTCCCACGGCATCAATGGCCTGCATGGCCGCATGCCGACACTGGCGACCGGCGCGATGATGGCGAACCACACCCTGCTCGCCATCGGCGTCAGCGGCGACGGCGACACGGGCAGCATCGGCCTCAGCCCGTACAAGCACATGATGCGCCGCAACGTTCCGATGGTATACATCATCGAGAACAACGGCGTCTACGGCCTGACCAAGGGCCAGTTCTCGGCGACGGCGGACGAGGGGCAGAAGCTCAAGTACGCCGGCACCAACCCGTTCCCGTCCCTCGACCTGTGCGTCGAGGCGATTGTCGCGGGCGCGGGCTTCGTGGCGCGCTCGTTCGCCGGCGACGCGAAGCAGGTGCGCGAGCTGCTCAAGGCGGCGATGAACTACAAGGGGACGGCCGTCCTCGACATCATCAGCCCGTGCGTGACCTTCAACAACGACCCTGAGTCGAATAAGAGCTACGACTACGGCAAGGACAAGGAAGCGCCGCTGCACGACATTGCCTTCATCCAGCAGTACGACGAGATTAGCGTCGACTACGAGCCTGGCTCGGTGCAGGAAGTCAAGATGCACGACGGCCCGACCATCCTGCTGCGCAAGCTGGAGGAGGGCTACGACCCGACGGACCGCATGGCGGCGCTGGCGCGGCTCGAAGCGGCGCGCGAGAAGCAGGAGTTCATCACCGGCCTGCTGTACTACGATGAGCACCGCCAGACGCTCGACGAGCTGGAGCACGTCGTAGACACGCCGCTCGCCCTGCTGCCGGAGGAGCGCGTGCGGCCGTCGAAGGAATCGCTGCAAAAGCTCATGCAGGAGTTCATGTAGTCCGGCAGTGGACGCGAGGCGCGGCGGCCCATCGGCTGCCGCGCCTTTGTATTTGTGACCGTCATTGCGAGGAGGGACGACGAAGCAATCCCCCGGCGGGTGATAGCTACGCTACGGCTGCACTGGCCCGTCTGATGCAAGGACGGGGATTGCTTCGCTGTGCTCGCAATGAC
>JBDHWG010000056.1:0-12753 GCA_039810085.1 Anaerolineae bacterium | reverse complement strand
CCCTGGAGGTTGACGAACTTGATGGCGTCCTTCGGCTGCGTGCTCGGCGCGATGGCGTGGGTGCTGTCGTGGCAGCCCTCGCAGTACACGCCGCCGTGCCCCGACGACTGGCGGTAGAGCGCCGCGTTCTGGGCGTAGGCGCTGCCGTGGCACTGGCCGTTATCGCAGCGCGGCTCGTTGAGCCACGGGTTCGGGTTGCTGGCGACCTGGCTCAGCGGCCCGTGGCAGTTGATGCACGTCATGCCGTGCTGCGACGACATCACGTCGCGCAGACACTGCGTCTGCGGGCCGGGGTGGCAGTTGTAGCAGCCGGCGAGGGTGGACGGCACAACCTCCTGGTGCTGGTCGTGCATCGCCCGCGACAGGCTGGGCACGTCGGCGACGCCGGGCGCGCCAAGGGCGTTGGAGGAATGGCATCTGGCGCAGAGCACCGGGCGGCTGCTCATGAGCGACGTCCCCTCCTCGCGGTCGTGGAGCGTCAGGATGTTCGTCTCGACTTTGCCCGTGCGGATGCCCTCGACGCCGCCATCGTGGTGGCACGTGTCGCAGTGCATCTCCGTCGAGACCGGCGCGACGACCGTCTGCCGCGCCAGCTCCTGGCCGCTCGTGGAATCGCGCACGACGATGGTCGCCAACTGATACGGGTCGGGGACGGTGGGGGCGCTGTCGCTGAACTCGGTCAGCGGGATGCCCTCGGCGCTGAAGTGGTCACCGTGCAGGTTCATCGTCCCGGCCAGGCCCCGCCCGGTCAGCCCGATGTTCGGCGGCAGCGTCGTGCCAAAGAGCGCCGGCGCGTACGTCCAGAAGTTCGACTTGCCGACGGAATACGTGTTGTCGGGGAAAGAGTAGCTGACGGTGATGCCGCTCGTCACGATCTGCGGCGGGTCGCCGACCCGGACGACCTGCGCCCAGAGGGTGTTGAAGGGCGGCAGGACGGCGAGGTCCTGGAAGTCGCGGTTGTAGCAGTGCATCCCCAGGTCGTTCCAGGTGAGGATGATGTATTGGCCGGCCGCTTGGGGCGCTCCCACCGGCATGGCGTTCGCGCCGTCGCGGCCGAGCGCGTCGAAGAGCAGGACGCCGACGCCCACCGCCACCACAACCGCCAGGACCAGGAGCAGCCAGCGCAAGGGATCGATGCGTGTCATGATGCCCGCCTTTCGCGCCCCGGCCGGCAACGCTGCCGGCCTTCAAGGGGCGCTATTCTATTCTATTGTACCTCTGGCAAGGGGCGGTAGCGTGAAGGTTTCACCACTCTAGGCCGGAACCCAGGTGGGCGAGTGGATGATGCCGCTGTGGTCGCCGGCCAAGTCGGGGGCGATGTCCTGGGTGAGCAGGTACTCCGCCACAAGGCCGTCGCCGGGGACACCGTCAGCGTTGAACAGGTCGGCGACCTCGGCGTCGGTCAGGAGGCGATTCCAGACTCGCACCTCGCTGATCTCGCCCTGGAAGAAGCTGTTCAAGTCGCGGGTCCCGATGCGTAGCGGCGCATTGCCCGCGTGGGGCGTCACCTTTCCGGCGTACACGTCACTGTCGCGCTTGACACCATCGCGGTAGATAGTCGTGCGGTGATTGTCCGCCATGCCGACAACGTGGATCCACTCCCCCGGCGCGAGGGCGTCCTGGAAGTGGCTGCCGATGCCCAGGCCGCCGGCGGGGTTGAAGACGTAGAAGCTGATGCGGTTGCCGCGGTTCTCGGTGTTGTCCTTGCTGTAGATGCGGAATGTCCACTCGTACTGCCCCTTCTCGCCCTTGCCGAGCCAGTGAACGTAACCCGAGCCTTCGGTGTTGGGGAACAGCAGCGTCTCCGGCCGCAGGCGGGCGGAGACCGTCAGCGCGCCCGTGGTTGTGACGCTGAAGTCAGGGCTACTCGGAACCTCAATGTACGTTCCAACGCCGTCGAAGTGGAGAAAAGCATCGCCTTCGGTCACGTCAACCTCCTTTGTCAAACAGGACAGACTTTAGCCACGGTAGCCGCCGAAGAAGCGGAAGCCGTAGCGGCGGCTGACGAACAGATACAGGATGACAACTGGCAGAGCATAAAGCAGGCCAAAGGCCGAGATGCGGGTCGCCCACAACTTGCCCTCCTGGTCGCGGTAGCTGTAGAGGATAATCGAGGCCGGGTAGAGGGCCGCGGCGCGCAGCAGGATGAACGGGACGAAGAATTCGCCCCACGCCGACACGAAAACCCACACCCCCACCACCATCAGCCCATGCCGAATCAGCGGCGCGACCACGTCGCGCAGAACCCCCAGCGGCGATGCCCCCGCCAGCAGCGCCGCCTCCTCGCACGACCGTGGGACGCCAGTCAGGAAGTCGCGCAGGAGGAACGTGGCCGGGGGCAGGAGCAGCGCCGACAGGATCAGGATGACGCCCAGGGTACTGCCCAGCAGGTTGAGGTCGGCGGCGATGACGTACAGCGGGATCATGGCGACCGGGCCAGAGACGACCGCTGAGATGAGGATGAGGCCGTAGAGGATGAGGCCGCGCCCGGGGATCGCCCCGCGCGTCAGGGCGTACGCAGCCAACGCGCCGCTCACGAGGACGACGAGCGTGACGCCGGTGGCAATGAGCGGGCTGTTCCAGAAGAGCGAGCGGGCAGCGTATGGCTCGGCGAACACGAGGCGGAAGTTGGCGAGGGTTGGCGGCAGCGGGACCCCAATGCTCGGGCTGGCGTTGAGGTTGAACGGGGTGAGGAGCACCCAGAGCAGCGGCGTTGCGTAGAAGACGACGACCAGCGTGATGAAAACCGCCCACGCGGCGCGCCCGACGAGGCTCGACCCCTTCACGGGTGCAGCCTGTGCCGCCGCACGTAGGCGAGGAAGACGAGGCCGAGGAGCAGGTTAACCAGCAGCACGACGGTGGAGATGGCCGCGCCCCGCCCGAAGTCCAGGGAGCCTTCGAAGGCGGTGTGATAGGTGTAGATCGACAGGACCTCCGTTGTCTGACTCGGCCCGCCGCCTGTCAGCAGGAACGGCGTGAACGTGTTGAATGTCCACAGGATGACGAGCATCAGGTCGGTGATGATGGCGCCTTGCAGCAGGGGCAGGACGAGGTCGCGGAACTTCTGCCAGCCGGAAGCGCCCGTGACCGTCGCCACTTCAAGGTACGAGGGTGGGATGCCGGCGAGGGCCGCCGAGAACAGCAGCATGGAGAACGCCGCGCCGCGCCAGGCGTTGAACAGCACGAGCGCGAGCATGGCATGGTGGTACAGCCAGTCGGGCTGGCCGAGGCCCAGCGCGCCCAGCGCGACGTTGATTGCGCCCTGGTCCGGGTGCAGGATGGCGAGCCAGGCGAAGGCGACCACGGTGTCGGGCAGGATCCACGCGACAATCGCCAGGCTGAAGACGGCCTCGCGCACCACGCCGTGCTGGCCGTACAGCGTCCACGCCAGCGCCAGGCCGAGCGCGGCCTGGCCGAGCACCGCCGAGCAGAGCACAAACTGCACCGTGAGCCACAGCGACCAGCCGAAGCCCCCCCGGCTCAGCCAGGTCGCCGGGTCGAACAGGCGCGCGTAGTTGTCCAGGCCGACCCAGCTCCACGACGCAGCGTGAGGGCCAAGCATCTGCTGGTTTGTCAGGCTAATGACCAGGGTCCAAATGAAGGGCAGGACGAGGAACGTGAGCACCAGGAGCAAGCCCGGCAGCAGCATGGCGGCGCTCGTCGGCGGGCGCAGCCAGGTCCGCACCCGGGCTTCGTCCGGGTAGAGGGTCACCGCGAACGTTCCACGCGGTCCGCGCCGACGATCTCGGTCAGGCGCTTCTCAAAGGCCGCCGCCGCCTCAGCCGGGGTTTGCTCGCCGTCGATGACACGCTCGGTTGCCTGCTGGATCGCCACAGAGACGGCGGGGTAAGAGGGGTCGGCGGGGCGGGTCGTGGTCAGGGGCAGCATCTGCTTCGCCAGCGCCGTCATCAGCGGGTCGTTCGGCACGGCCACGTCGTCGCGCACGCGGATGCGCGGCTCGATCTTCTGGAAGCCGTCTAGGGACTCCTTGCTGAACATGGTTGACATCAGCGCCCACGCCTCGGTCGGGTGGGCGGTGTTGGGGTTGATGACGTAGCCCGTCCCGCCGGAGACGGTCACGTAGTCCTGGCCGCGGATGCCCTTGCCTGGCGCCGTCGCTGGCATCGCCGCCCAGCCGACCAGACTTTCCTTGTTCGGCAGCGCCGTATCGCCCTCGGTCAGCACCGCCCGCCACAGGTAGTCGCCCTCGGCGTAGATGGCGATCTTGCCGTCGTGGAAGGCGGTCTGCGACTGGTCGCGGCCGCCCTTGACGAGCTGCCAGCGCGGGTTGCCGAGCTTCTCATCGACGTAGACGCGCTTATAGAAGTTCAGCGCGTCGATCATCGCCTGCCCGCTAGTGTACTTGTTGGTGTCGAAGTTGTAGACGTTGACGCCCGTGCCGAGCAGGAGCGGATACCAGCCCTGCATCGTCGTCGCCTCGCCGTTAACCGTGCCGCCAATGACCTGGAGCGGCACAACGTCCGGGCGCTTCTGTTGGATGAGCCGCGCGGCGGCGAAGATGTCGTCCCAGCTGCGCGGCTGCCACCCGTCCGGCAGGCCAACGTCCTTGAAGATGTCTTTGCGATACCACAGCCCACGCACGTCCGTGCCCTCGGCGATGCCGTAGCGCCGGCCCTGGTAGCCCATGATGGCCTGGAGCGGCGGCGGGATGTGCGCCCAGCCCTCCCAGGCGTTGACCGCCGGGCCGGCCAGCTCGTCCAGCGGCTTGAGCAGGCCGGCGGCGACGAACTCCGGCGTCCAGAAGCCGTCGAAAGCGAGGATGTCCGCGCCCTGGCGCGCCTTGATGTCCAGCGCATGCTGCTTCTTCAACGCCTCTGCATCCACCACCCCTGGGATGACCTCCAGATGTACGGTCTTGCCCTCCTCGCGCATCTTCCCCTCGAAACGGGGCGTGACGACCTCCGTCAGCCAGCGGTAGGCGTTGTCGCCGTCGCCACCCTGGACGCAGCCGCAATTGATGGCGAGCTTAATAGGTTCGGCGGGCGGGAGAGCCACGGCCGTCGCGGGGACGGGCGACGCCGCTGTCTCCGCCTGGGACACGGGGATGGTGCGCAGGCCCGACGCGCTGGGGCTGCACGCCGCGAACAACGTCACCATCGCCGTCGAGACGAGAGCCAATCCGAACATACGACGCAGCATAAGCATTTCCTACGGGCCATACAGCGGGTTTGTCAGCGCCAGCAGAGTCGCCTCTGCCGGGTCAGTCGCATCGGTTGCGCGAAGCTCGGCGCGGATGTAGCGGTGCGCGGCCAGGTCGAGCCGCAGCGTGACACAGGTCTCGCCCGTGGGCGCGGGATACCGGGCGACGATGCCCTGGGCGGTGAGGAGCAGGAGCATGCCCGATACGGCGCTTGCCACGCGGCACGTCACGTCGGCCTCGCTGCTCGCCAGCCGGTCGCTCTGCATGACTACGCCCGCACTCGTTTCCTGGGAAGGTGTTTGGAACGCAGAGGCGCAGAGGCGCAAAGGAAGAGAAGAGCTTTCATCTTTTCCCTCTGCGTCTTTACGTCTTTG
Source organism: Anaerolineae bacterium (assembly GCA_039810085.1). GTDB lineage: Bacteria > Chloroflexota > Anaerolineae > Epilineales > JAHCIE01 > JBDHWG01. The sequence continues at coordinate 7,218 of JBDHWG010000056.1, read as the reverse complement.
CGTTTCCATCCTCTCAGGAACCTGCAAAGGGCTAGATATGCTATTCTCATTGACCGGCGTCGACGTGAGCCAGAGGCGCGGGCCGCGCCGCGACGCCGAGACGAAGGCGTGGCCCGCCCGGATCCCGGCCAGAACCGCCTCGGTGCTCAGGCTGTTGGCGTACACCCAGGTCGTCGGCTGGCCCAGGCGGCCCGGCTCGGGCGGCAATCCCTCGGCCGGGTCGGGCAGGTGGTGGTCGCTACCCCCGACGGCGACGACACGCCGCCCCGCCCGCAGCATCTCGTCCCACACGGCGAGGGAACGCGCGTTGTCAGCCGACCACGGCCCATTCCAGACCTCGAAGCCGTCGAAAGGCAGGTCCAGGCTGTACGTCCACGCGCAGTCGCCGGCGCGGGGGTGGTTGACCGAGACGAGCAGGCCCCGCCGGTGCGCCTCGGCGATGATGCGCGCCATGTCGGCGTCGTTGCGAGCGCGGAAGTCGAGCCAGCCCGCCGCGCCCCACGCGTTCAGGTGGCCGTAGTTGGTGGTCACCTCCTGGGCCGGGAGAAGCAGTAGGTCAGGGCCGCTGTGGGCGGCGAGGTGGGCGTGCTGGCTGACTGTGTTGTGGTCGGTAATGGCGACGAAATCGAGGCCCTGGGCGCGCGCTTCGGCGGCCATGTCGGCGACGCTGCCCCGGGCGTCGCTGTGGTGGGTGTGACTCTGCAAATCCCCCGCAAACCAGGCCGGAGACACAGAAGAAGGAAACGCAGAGCCGCGGAGGCGCAGAGGTGAGAGATCGGACTTTTCTTCTTCCTTTGCGTCTCTGCGCCTCTGCGTTGCTTTTCTCTCGGCTAGGTCGGTGAGGTCGCCGGGGGTATCGCTCAGCGTGACCTCGACCGTGCAGGCGCAGCCGTCGGCGGCGATGCGGTACAGGCCGAGGATGACGTGCCAGCGGCCCGGCAGGATGGGGCCGGGCAGGTAGCCCGGCGTGGCGGCGGTCTCGGTGAGGACGACCCACCGCCGAGCCGAGCCGCTCCAGCCGCGAAAGCCCTCACCGGCCATAAACGCTGCGTCGCGCCCGTCGAATAGGCCGAGGTCGATAATCTGGTCGGCGCTCTCGTCGAAGGTGTAGCGCACCTCAAGGCGGCGGACGCCCGGCGGGACATCGAAGGGCAGCAGGCAGTAGTCGTCGGCGGCCTTGTCGGCCGGGGTGAACACGCCCTGGAACACCGTCAGAGCGCTCGACGACCGCCGCGCCATCACTCCTCGCCCGCCCGTAGACGTTCAAAGAGGGCGATGGTTTCAGGGTCGAGGGGCATCGCCTCTTCGGTGCGGCTCTTGAAGAGAGCCTGGTAATGGCGGATGGCCTGGCCGCGTTCCCCTTGTCGAGCGTAGCACAGCATCAGGCCACGGTGGGCCGCCTCCTCGTACTCGTCGTGCTCGATGACCTGGCGGTAGACGCGCGCCGCCGCGCGGTACTGACCGGCGTCGAAGTGCAGGCGGGCCAGGGTCAGGAGCGCCCGCAGATAGGCCATGTCGAGCGCCTGGCGCGTCTGCGTGGCCCACGCGGTATCGACGTCCTTCAGGAAAGGGCCGCGATACAACTCGATGGCCGCCTGGAGGTGGGGGATGGCCTCGGACGGCGCCGATGGGGCGAGGCGCTGCCCCAGCGCTACCTCGAACTCGAACGCCTCGACATCGTACCAGTAGGGCAGCTCGCGGTTGAACTCGTACTGGTCGCGCGCGCGCGTGATGCGGTTGCGGTGGCCGAGGGCCTTGCGCAGATTGTGCAGCGTGTTGTGGAAGCGGTCGCGCATCTGCTGGGCGGAGGCGTCGGGCCAGATCGCCACGCCGATGCTGTGCAGCGAGCGGTTGGGCTGGCTGAGCAAGTAGAACAGCATCTCCGGAGCGCGGGTGTAGCCGTAGTCCGACGGCTGCACCTGGTAGCTGTCCCGGCAAATCTGCGTCGGTCCGAGGCCGTAGATGCGCACGGCTTCGAGCGGGGGGTCAGTCGGCGGGGGCGGCTTCCGAACCGGCCTGACATCGACAATCACGGGGTCCGGCGTCGGCAGGGCGATGGCGTCCAGCCCGCCCTGGAGGAGGGCTTCGACCGCCTTTTCCAGCGGCAGCGCCAGCCCGGCGCTCCAGGCGGCATTGAAGCGCGCCTCACCCAACGCGGCGCGAGCATCGCTCAGCAAGCCGTTGTGGTAGGGCACGTAGCGCGGCGCAAGGGGCGCGCCCATCGCATCGCGGGCGGCTTTGGAGACGCCGAGGAGCAGCGCCGCCAGGGCGTACTTGCCCTGGTCTCGAGCGCTGATCGCCAGCATCGTCACGGCGTCGGACATGCCGCGCCGGTCGCCCAGGCGCACCCGAATCGCAAGGCTTTCGGCGATCAGGCGATAGGTCTGCGCCCAGTCCTGCCGGGCGTTGCTGATGCCCGCCTGACTGACGAGCACCGAGGCCAGGTTGTAGTCATCGTGGACCTGGCGCAGCGGCGCTTCGCTCGTCTGGAAGGCCGCGCCGGCGGCGTCTGCGTCGCCGCGGAGCATGGCGATGTAGCCCAGGTTGTGGGTCAGCCAGGCCATGCCGCCCGGAATGTTCAGGCTCTGCCAGAGGGCCAGGCTCTCGCGGTAGAGGCGCTCGGCTTCCGCCTCGTCGCCCAGCGTGAGATACACGTCGCCCAGGTCGCTCAGGGACGCGGCGAGGCCGCCCTTGTCGCCCAGGGGCCGGTAAAGCGCCACGGCTTCAAGAAGCCAGTGGCGGGCAAGGTCGAATTGGGTCTGTCGGAGGGCCGTCAGGCCCAGGTTGTTGAGGACGAACGCTGTGTGCCAGGTGTCGCTGCTGGCGCGGTAGATGGCGAGCGCCCCTTCGAGACGCTCCCGGGCGCGCGCGTAGTTGCCCTGGCGCTGGTCGAGCATGCCCAGCACGCCGAGGGGCATGGCCGGGCCGGCCGGGTCACCCGTCGCGTGGAACAGGGCCAGGCTCTCTTCAAGCTGAGCGCGAATGGTCGCGTAGTCGCCCGACACGAGGGACGACATCGCCAGAAAGTTGAGCGCCCACGCTAGGCCCCACGTGTCGCCCACCTTGCGGAACATGGCGACGCTCTTGGGCTGAAGCGCCTGTGCCCGCTCGTAGTCGGCCTCGAAATCCGCCTCCAACCCGGCGAACATCCAGGCGTAGGCCAGGCCGCTCTCGTCCTGGAGGCTCTCGTAGATGGCGATGCACTCGTGGAAGTACCGTTGCGCCTTCGGGTAGTCGTCCTGGAACGCGGCGAGGACACCTGCGCCCAGGAGCGCGTCGGCGCGGGCACGGTGCAGCTCGACGACCTCGGGCTCGAGGAGTGGCACGTCGGGGTCGCCGTGCAGGAGCGGCTCCCGCCACTCACAGTAGGGGCCGCGCTCAAGGCGCGCTTCCAGCCAGTTGCGGCCTTCCGTAATATAGCTGCGGAGATACCAGAACCAGAACAGCGAGGCCGCCAAGCGCAGGCCGTCTTCCGTCACGTCCGGGTCAGCCTGGGCCCACGCCAGCGCCCCGCGCAAGTTCTCGTGTTCCAGCTCGAGCCGATCCAGCCACTCCGTTTGACGAGGGCCGCGAATGCCGACGGCTGCCTGCTGGGCCAGGGCGACGTGCCAGCGCAGGTGGCGGCGGTGCGCCGTCTCGGTCTCAACCGCCTCGATCAACTTCTCGCGCGCGTACTCGCGCACGGTCTCCAGCATACGGTAGCGCGCCTCTGGCCCCGCGCCGCGCTCGTGCCGCTCCAGCAGCGACTTATCCACGAGGTGGGACAGCAGGTCGAGCACATCCTCGCGGTGGATGACGTCGTCCGTGTAGAGATCGGCGGCCACCGCCTCGGCGGCGTCCAGGGTGAAGCCGCGCGAGAACACCGACAGGCGGCGGAACAGCACGCGCTCTTCCGGCGACAGGAGGTCGTGGCTCCAATCGAGGGCGGCGCGCATCGTGCGGTAGCGGTGCAGGGCGGTCCGACTCCCACCGACCAGCAGGCGGAACCGGTCGTCCAGGCGCGCCGCGATCTGGCTCACCGACAGGATCTTGACCCGAACCGCCGCCAGCTCAATCGCCAGCGGGATGCCGTCGAGGCGCTGGCAGATATGGGCGACGACAGGGGCGTTGGCCTCGCTCAGCCGGAACTCGGCGTCGGCGACGGAAGCCCGCTCAACGAACAGGCGTACGGCCTCGCAATCCGCGATCTGGCTGAGATGGGCGCGGCCGACGCCGGTCTGGGGGTAGACGATGTCTGGGACGGATAGCGAGGGAACGCTGATGGGCGTCTCGCCGGGGATGTTGAGCAGCTCGCGGCTCGTTGCCAGGATGGTGACGTTGCGGCACGCGCGGAGAATGTCCTCGGCGAAGTGGGCGCACGCCGCCGCGACGTGCTCGCAGTTGTCGAAGATGAGGAGGGCGCGGCTGTCACGCAGGGTATCAATGATGGCGGCGGTGAGGTCGCGGCCAAACTCGCCACGCAGGCTGAGGGCATTGGCGACGGCCTGGGGAACGAGGCTGCCGTCGTCCAGGGCGGCCATCTCCGTCCACCACACGCCGCCGGGAAAGTCGGCCAGGCAGTCCTCGGCGACCTGGAGCGCCAGGCGCGTCTTGCCGCCGCCGCCAACACCCGTGAGCGTGACGAGGTGGCTCTGGGCGAGGTGCGCGCGAATCGACGCCCGCTCGCGCTCGCGGCCGACGAAGCTCGTCAGCTGCAGCGGCAAGTTGGTGGACGAGCCACCGGGCAGCGCACCGTTCATGGGGTGCGTCCCCGCGTGCCCCGCGGCGTCTCGGATTCGGTCCTCAAGACCATGATTGGCAGCAGAGTCGTAAGCAACCGACAGTTCCATGTCCCGCCGAGGTTCTATCGTCGCGATAGCGCCTCCCGTCAGCGCCCCCTGCGAGCGCTGCGCCGTCTGCTCAAGGACCTAATGATAGCACAGATTGCGGCCCGGCGTGCATTTGACATCATCACAAGCGGGGTCTAGAATCCGCCTGTACCCGCACGAGCCTGTCTTTCGAACCGGCGGGAGATTGCTTCGCTGCGCTCGCAATGACAAGACGGGCGTGGTATGTAGGTCTCGCAATGAGGAGAGTCCATGCAAGTGACGCAGTCTGTGCCGCGCGCGTTGTCGCCCGCCGATGTTCGCGCGCGCGCCGCCCGCCGCCGCGCCAGAGAAGCGCGGAATTTCCTGCTTGCCCTCGCATTCCTGCTCCCGTCGCTCATCATCTTTGTCACGTTCGTCTTCTATCCCCTGGCGAAGTCCATCTACCTGAGCACCTACCTCACGGACCCGCTGGGGCGGCCGAGCGTGTTCGTCGGCCCCGAAATTTACCAGGACCTTCTGACGGACCCCGATTTCCAGGAAAGCATCTGGGTGAGCTTCAAACTCGCCCTGCTCATTGTGCCCTCGGTGATTGTGCTGGCCCTGGCGCTGGCCGTCCTGGCGAACCAGCGCGTGCGCGGCATCGGCGTCTTTCGCCTCATCTTCGCGTCCACCATCGCCGTCTCCACGGCCATCGCCTCCAACATCTTCCTGATGCTCTACAGCGCGCAGTCGGGCACCATCAACTGGCTGCTGCACCTAGTCGGCGTCCCGGCCGTGCCGTGGCTGCTGGACCCGTTCTGGGCGCCCATCGCCGTCGCCATCGCGACGGTGTGGATGACGCTGGGCTTCACGTTCATCGTCCTCCTCAGCGGCATGCAGGGCATTCCGGATGAGCTGTATGAGAGCGCGGCGCTCGATGGCGCGTCCGGCTGGCCGATGTTCCGCCACATCACCTTGCCGCTGCTGTCGCCGACGATGTTCTTCGTCGCCGTGGTGACGACCATCGGCGTGTTCCAGGCGTTCACCCAAATTTACATCATGACCAAGGGTGGCCCCAGCAACAGCACCAACACCATCGTCTTCTCGCTGTATCTGGACGCGTTCCAGCGCTTCCAGTTCGGCATCGCCTCGGCCCAGGCCATGATTTTGTTCGTCATCATGCTGACGCTGACGATTATCCAGTTCCAGGTCCTCGAACGAAGGGTGCATTACGGATGAGAACCTCCACCACGACACAGGCCATGATCTATGGCATGCTTTTCTTGGCGGCAATGGGCGTCCTGCTGCCGCTGTGGGTCGCGCTGAGCAGCAGCTTGGTGCCGAGCGCCGACGTATTCAACCCGCCCTTCAATCTCATTCCGCTGAACTTCCAGCCGCAGAACTACGCCGACGTGCTACGCCAGGTTCCCGTGGCGCGCTTCCTCACCAACAGCTTCGTCCAGTCCGGCGTCGTGACCATCGGCCAACTCATCACGGCCAGCCTGGCCGCCTACGCTTTCGCCTTCATCGAGTTTCGCGGCCGCAACCTGCTGTTCTTCGTCTTTCTGGCGACGCTGATGATCCCGTGGGAAGTGACGATTATCCCCAACTACCAGACTGTGCGCGCCCTCCACTGGACCGACACGTTCCAGGGGCTAACTTCGCCGTTCCTAGCGACGGCCTTCGGGACGTTCCTGCTGCGCCAGAGCTTCATGACGCTGCCGCGCGATTTGTACGATGCCGCAGTCATGGACGGCGCAAGCCACCTGCGTTACCTGCTAACCATCGTGCTGCCCCTGTCGCGGCCGGCGCTGGGCACGCTGGCGATCTACGCCTTCGTCAACTCCTGGAACCAGTTCTTCTGGCCGCTCCTGGTCACCAACGATGTCACGATGCGCACGGTGCAGATTGGCATCTCGATGCTCCAGCAGGAGGAGGCGACGCAGTGGAACATCGTTATGGCGGGGGCTGTGCTCGCCCTCATCCCGACATTCGCCCTGCTCATCCTGGGCCAGAAGCAGCTTATCCGCGGCCTGACCGCTGGCGCGCTGAAGGGGTAGCATTTCCCCTCTCCCCCCGCCTTCTCCCACAAGGGGAGAGGGGGCCAGAGACGACCTCTGCTTCCCCCTCTCCCACACGGGGAGAGGGAGCCAGAGACGACCTCTGCTTCCCCCTCTCTCAAAGTGGGAGAGGGGGCCAGGGGGTGAGGGTCGAGTCGATATTGTGTTCCATATCAACGCTCTCACAAGGAGGAGAACGTACCATGCAGAGAAACAGATTCGTCTTGATGGCGCTGGTGATCGTCGTCGTCGCGCTGCTGGCCGCCGCGTGCGGCGGCGGCTCGACTGCGCCAGCGGCCCAGCAGCCATCGCAGCCCGCCGCCCAGCAGCCCGCGCAGGCCCCGGCCGCGCCGGCCACCCAGGCGCCAGCG
>JBDHWG010000055.1:0-14597 GCA_039810085.1 Anaerolineae bacterium | reverse complement strand
GATGCGGAACCCGGTGGTCGTCCGATTGTTGGGCGTTCGCGCCCGTGTCCGTTTAGTCGTCGATGGTGTACTCATGCTCCCAAGTATACATTATCTTGCGTTATTCGGATAGGCACTTAATGCGCCTAGAAACTCTAGGCCGATTCTAGCAGCTTGTCCAGAAACAGTCCCTCACCCCCTCACCCCCTCTCCCAGGGCGGGAGAGGGGGAAGAAGAAGACGGTTTATTGACATGCCGCCGAATCGGTATGATAATCGCGAGGGAGAGGACACGCGCCGGCCCTGGAACCGGCGGAAAGGAGTGACATTGGTGTCGCGCCGATATGTGGTCTTGCTCGCGCTGCTGCTCGTCGGACTAGCCGCCGGATGCCGCCAAAGCCGCGCCCCCGCGATAGGACGGGCGGCAACGGCCGTGCCTACGCCTGAGGGGCAAACGGCCCTGCGCTTGGCGACGTTCGACGGCGGAGTAAGCCTCAATCCCTATCAAACGATTATCGCTGAATACGAAAAAGACAATCCCAAAACCGTGGTTTACCTCGATGCGACAGCTCCGAGCGACTACCTCACGCGGCTGCAAGAGATAGCGGGCAGCGATGGCGCGCCGGACATCGTCCAGGTCAACGACGACATGATTCAGAAGCTCGTGGGGCAGGGCGCTCTGGCCGATCTGGGGCCGACGCTCGCCGCGTGCCAGCTCGACCCCGCCGTCTACCTGCCCAACGTCGCCACGCCGGGCCAGGTCGGCAGCAAGACGTATCTCTTGCCACGAGGCTACACGCCCCTGGCGGTCTACTACAACACGAAGCTCTTCAAGCAATTCAACGTCCCGGAGCCGAAGGACGGCTGGACGTGGGACGACTTCCTCCAGACGGCGAAGACGCTGACCCGACGCAGCGCCACCAACAAGCCACTGTATGGTGTGGAACTGCCCGCCGCCTGGGCCGAAGGCTTCGAGGCGCTGGCGATGGCAGACGGCGGACGGCTGGTGAGCGAGGACGGCACGCGCTACGTCGGCTACATGGACTCGGACGCGGTCGTGGGCGCGCTCCAGTTCTACGCCGACCTGTATCAGAAGCACAAGGTCGCGCCGCCACCCGTAGATGTTACCAGGATTGGCGGCGGCAACACCCAGTTCGAGAACGGCGAGGCGGCGATGCGCCTTGGCGACCGAAGCCTCGAAGCGGCGCTCAGAAAGAACCCGGCCATCGAGCTGGGTGTCGTTGGGCTGCCCGTCGGCAAGGAGCGCGCCAACGTTCTGTTCTGGGACGGCGTGGGGGTGATGGCGGGGAGCAAGAACCAGGGCGCAGCCGGCCGCCTGCTGTGTACGTTAGCCGGGCCGCAGAGCGCGGAGGTGTGGAAGGACTGGGGGCTGCCGATAGTGACGTCCACCGCCGAGAAGACTGAGTTGACGAGCGACCCAACCGCGAGCGTGTGGCTCGGCGAGTTGCGCTACGTCAAGCCGCGCGCCGCTGCAACCACAGCGTGGTGGCCGGAAACTGGTCGCAAGCCGCTGGCGAAGGCGCTGCAAGGGGTCATCACGGGCCACGCGACGGCGAAGGATGCGTTGACGCAGGCGGCCCGCGAGGCCCAGGCAGCCCTTGACGCGAAGCTCCAGAGATGAGGGGTAAGACAAGGTCACAGGCCCGCCCTCTGAGGGGTGGGCGTATTGCTCGGGCGCTGCCTTCGTCCGGGCCAGAAGGGTGGTCACCATGAGCTACGACTACATCATCGTCGGCGCTGGATCGGCCGGGTGCGTGCTGGCGGATCGCCTGTCGGCGGACGGCAAGACCAGGGTATTGTTGCTGGAAGCCGGACCGACCGACAAAAAGCAAGAGGTCCACATTCCGGCGGCCTTCTCGAAACTGTTCAAGACGCCGCTCGACTGGGACTACGAGACCGAGCCGCAGGAACACATGGCCGGTCGGAAGCTGTACTGGCCGCGCGGCAAGATGCTCGGCGGCAGCAGCTCCATCAACGCCATGATCTACCAGCGCGGCAACCCGCTGGACTACGACCGCTGGGCCAACCTAGGCAACGCGGGCTGGAGCTACCGCGACGTGCTGCCCTACTTCAAGAGCCTGGAGAACTACTACGGCGGTGCGTCGGAGTATCACGGCGTCGACGGCCCACTGTGCGTCAACAAGCTGCGCTCCCCCAATCCGCTCTCGAAGCACTTCGTCCGCGCGTGCAAGCAGGTCGGTCTGCCGTTGAACGACGACTTCAACGGCGCGACGCAGGAGGGCTTTGGGCTGTACCAGGTGACGCAGAAGGGCGGCCAGCGCCATAGCGCCGCCGACGCCTTCCTCAAGCCAGCGATGAAGCGCAAGAACCTGAAGGTCGAGACCGAGGCCGAGGTGACGCGGCTGCTGTTCGAGGGGATGCGCTGCGTAGGCGTGGCGTACCGCCGCAAGGGCAAAGAAGAGACGGCCACGGCGGCCAAGGAAGTCATCCTGAGCGGCGGCGCGATCAACTCGCCGCAGCTTCTCCTGCTGTCGGGCGTGGGTGACGCGGCGCAACTCCAGGCGCTTGGCATTCCGGTCGTCAAGAACTTGCCCGGCGTCGGGCAGAATCTTCAGGATCACCTGGCGCTGGGCGTGTACTACGCCTGCAAGCGGAAGGTCACACTGGCCCACGCGGAGAGCGTGCGCCACGTGGCAACCTACCTGCTGCGGCATCGCGGCCCGCTGACGTCGAACGTTGGGGAGGCGGGCGGCTTTACCTACCTCAACCCGGAGTCGCCCGAACCGGACCTCCAATTCCACTTCGCGCCGTCGTACTTCATCCGCCACGGCTTCGATAACCCGGCGGGCGACGGGTACACGATTGCGCCGACCCTGGTGCAGCCCAAGAGCGTGGGCTATCTCAAGCTCCGCTCGGCCGACCCATCGGATAAGCCCATCATCGACGCGAAGGGGCTGAGCGATGAGGCGGACCTGGCGTGCATGGTGGACGGACTCAAGCTGGCGCGGCGCATCGGCCAGGCCAAGGCGTTCAACCGCTATCGGGGCGCGGAGTTTCTGCCCGGCGAGTCGGTGCAGAGCGACGACGAGCTGCGTGACTACGTGCGCACGCGCGTGGAGACGTTGTATCACCCGGTCGGGACGTGCAAGATGGGGAGCGACTCCATGGCCGTCGTGGATAGCCGCCTGCGCGTGTACGGGCTGGCAGGGCTGCGCGTTGTAGACGCCTCTATCATGCCGACGATTATCAACGCCAACACCAACGTTCCGGCGATGATGATCGCGGCGAAGGCTGCCGACATGATTCTGGAGTCGAAGACTTAACTCAGTTGAAGGGAATGGGCAAGAGAACGTATGCCTGATGGGAAGCGAGTTGTCATTACCGGGGCGACGGGGCTAATTGGGCGCGCCCTCGCCCGACGCTTGCAGGCGCAGGGCTATGGGATCGTCGTCTTCGCCCGCGACCCGGCGAAAGCCCGCGAGGATCTGCCCGGCGCAGCAGAGTACGTGGCGTGGCGGGCGGAGGAGAACGGGCCGTGGGCGAAGGCCGTGGACGGGGCGGATGCCGTCATCAACCTGGCGGGCGCGCCGCTCATCGGCCACCGCTGGACAGACGCCTACAAGCGGCAGATCCGCGACAGCCGCGTCCTGGGCACGCGCGGCCTGGTGAACGCCATGCGCCAGGCCGCGGTCAAGCCGCGGGCGTTCATCAACGGCTCGGCCATCGGGTACTACGGGGCGAGCGACAAGATTGGCCTGACGGAGAGCGACGCGCCGGGGCGCGACTTCCTGGGCGAGGTGTGTGCAGCCTGGGAAGCGGAGGCCAAGCCGGCCCAGGACGCGGGCGTGCGCACGGCCATCATTCGCACCGGCATCGTCCTGGACAAGCACGGCGGGGCGCTGCCGCTGATGGCGCTACCGTTTCGGCTGTTCGGCGGCGGCCCGATCCGGCCCGGGACGCAGTGGCTGTCCTGGATTCACATCGCCGACGAGCTGGACATCATCCTCCAGGCGTTGGCGGATGAGCGCTGGCAGGGGCCGATCAACGCGACTGCGCCACACCCGCTGACCAACCGCGACTTCTCCGCCGCTATCGGCAAGGCGCTGCACCGGCCGTCGTGGTTTCCGGTGCCGAAGTTTGCCCTGAACGTGGCGCTGGGCGAGGCGGCGGAGATGCTTACCACCGGGCAAAACGTCGTCCCGGCCAAGGCGTTATCGCTGGGCTATTCCTTCAAGTACAGCGAGGCAAGCGCGGCGCTCGCGGACTTACTCTAGGGCTTGTCTGACGTGGCTCCGTTCGAGGCGGCGCCCGACCACGGTTGAGGGCTGGTCTTGCCATAGTTGAGGCCGACGACGACCAAGTCGGTCAGGTCCACCCTGCCATCGCCATTGAGATCGGCGTCGGGGTTGACCAGCGGCTGAGGGTCGTAGTTGTGCGCGACAATGACTAGGTCAAACAGGTCAATCTTCTTGTCTCCGTTGACGTCACCCGCCAGCATTAACCCGGCCGGCAGGGCGATAGGCTGCGCGCCGACGACGACAGGTGTCTGTGCCGTGAGATAGTGGGGGTAGTTGGCGGTGAGGGGATACGAGCCAAAGGGCAGCGACAGGCCGAAGGAGCCGTCGGGCAGGGTTTGTATCTGGCTGCCCGCGACGGCGATGGTCGTGAGGGCGTGCGCTGCTGCTACCTGTCGCGTGATGCGGCCCGTGACCGTCCCGCATGATGGGCCGCCAGAATAGCCGACAATTGCCCCACCATTGCCTACCGCCCACGCCGCGCCTGGCCCACTTGCAGCAACGGAAGTAAGAGACTCGGGGGTCGAGCTGCCCACGATGCTCCAGGTTCCATCAACAAGCTGTAGGACAGTCCCACCCGACCCAACAGCCCACCCGTTGGTCGGATTGGTGAGGCTGACCGAGGTAAGGGACTCGCCCGTCGGGCTGTCGATACTGCTCCACACGCCGCTGGTCAGGCGCAGAATCGTGCCGTTCCACCCGACGGCCCATCCGTCATCCGCCGCGCTCAACGCGATGGACGTCAGCCACTCGCTCGTCGGGCTTTCCGCCAGGCTCCACGCGCCTTTGTCGAAGCGCAGGATGACACCGTCTTCGCCGACCGCCCAGCCCTGATTGGCATTGCTCAACTTAACAGCAAGTAATTGAGCCGTTGTTGGGCTAGGGACGACACTCCACGCCCCCGACTTCAGCCGTAGGATAACGCCCTGCTCGCCAACCACCCAGCCGTCACCGTCACTTGTCAGGGCAACCGCCGAGAGATTATACTGAGTCGGGCTGCTAATGCTGCTCCACGCGCCCGCTTTCAGGCGCGCAATCGCGCCGTTGTCGCCAACTCCCCAGCCGTCTGTCGCTGTGCTGAGGGCAAGGCCGCGCAGGGTGACGCCGCCCGCGAACGAGACGGGCGACCACACGCCAGCAGCAAGGCGTAGAACGCGGCTGTCGTTGCCGACGGCCCAGCCGTCGTTCGGGCTGCTGAGGGCGACCGCGTTCAGGTTCGGCGTCAACGGGGCCACGACAACCGTCGGGGCGCCCGCGACAATGGTGAAGATCGTGCCGTCGCCCCCGACGGCCCAGCCATTCGCTGCATTTGTCAGAGCAATGGCGGACCACCACCCACTCGTGATGCTGCCGATCACGCTCCACGTGCCGCCGGTTAGGCGGAGCAGGCGGTTGCCGCCGACGGCCCAGCCGTCGTTGGGGCCGCTCAAAACGACGCCGTTGAGCCAGTCGCTCGTGGGGCTGGTTATGACGCTCCACGCGCCGTTCGTCAGGCGCAAGATAGTCCCCGCCGACCCGACGGCCCAGCCAGCGCCCGTTCCACTCACGGCCACCGATGTGAGCGCCGCGCTCGTGGGGCTGGGGGCAAGGCTCCACGTGCCGTTGCTGAGGCGTAGAATGACGCCGTAACGCCCGACGGCCCAACCATCGTTCGGGCCGGTCAACGCCACCGCAGCGAGCGGATAGGTCGTGGGGCTAATCGCAGTGTTCCACGCGCCGTTGGTCAGGCGAAGAATTGTGCCCTCGTCGCCGACCGCCCAGCCATTGTTGGCGTCGCTGAGCGCGATGGCATTGAGGCTTTGGCCTGTCGGGCTGGTGACGGCGCTCCAGGCGCCCCCGCTCAAACGCAAGATAACTCCGCTGGAGCCGACCGCCCACCCGTCTGACGCGCTGCTGAGAGCAATGCCGTGCAGGTCCTCAGCGGTCAGGATGCTCACCCGGCTCCACGCGCCGTTGACGAGGCGCAGCGCAACGCCACTTGCCCCCACCGCCCAGCCCGACGATCCCGACAAGGCGACGGCGTACAGGGAGTAGCCGCAGGCCGGCCCGGTGAGGGTGTCACACTGCCAACCTGCCGCGACGGTACGGGGCGTGGGCGACGCGTTGGTTGCGCTAGGGAGCACGCTGAACGAGATGATGGTCAGGATGATGGTCAGTAGCTTGGAGGCCGGCAGCCTCGAATAGTGCGTCATCGTCACCCCCCCGGGCTTCGGCGACAACTTTGGAAGTGTAGGCAGGAATGATACTTATGTTATACCGGCTTCCCCGGCAAGTCAATTTGTAAGGTGACAGAATCGCCAGGCGCGGTGGACAGAATCGCGGAGCGGGGCTACACTATGCCCCGGAGGGAGAGACATCATGACCCAGCTTCTCTACTATGATGATGCCTATATTCGCGAGTTCGACGCCGTTGTCACGGGACATAGCCCCGATGGCGCAGTCATCCTCGACCGCACGGCGTTCTATCCCGGTGGTGGCGGCCAGCCTAACGATGTTGGGACGCTGACGGCCGGCGGACAGACGTGGCCGGTGACAAAGGTCAAGAAGGACGGCGGGGATGTTGTGCATAGCGTCGAGGGTGAGCCGCCGGCTGTAGGAACGCACGTGCATGGCGTGGTGGACTGGGAACGCCGCTACAACTTGATGCGCACCCATACCGCGCTGCACATCCTGTGCGGCGTCGTCTTCCGTGACTACGGCGCGCAGGTGACCGGCGGCAACATGGAGCCTGGCTCGGCGCGCATGGACTTCGAGTTCGAGCGAATGCAGCAGGAGCTTGTGCGCGAGATCGAGGAGCGCATCAACAAGGAGGTGGCCGAGGCGCGGCCGGTGTCGTCGCGCATCCTGCCGCGCGAGGAAGCGTTCCAGATCCCCGACCTCATCCGCACCAAAATCAACCTGCTGCCGCAGGGCATCACCGAGGTGCGCGTTGTCGAGATCGGGGGGTTGGACCTACAGGCGGATGGGGGGACACACGTCGCCAACACGCGCGAGGTCGGCAAGATTCGCGTCGTGGACTACCAGAGCAAAGGCAAAATCAACAAGCGCCTCCGCATTGCCCTGGAGTAAGTGTCATCCGGTGGCGCTTTGCTGGGCTGCGACGGCGTGCCAGATGTCGCTGGCGGTATCGAGGAGACTGTCTACATCCATCGGGCTGACGCAGGCATACGTCATTCCATTCGCTGTCCACAGGACGATGCTCTGCCCATTCTGCTGCCCAACATACGCGACTCCGCCCTCGTATTGCCGGCGGCTCAGTCCGCCAAGGGGCGGAGTATCACCGCGTTGAATGATAAGCGAGATGGTCGCGCCTGTCGCTGGCTGATACAGAAGATGCGACGCCGCCTGACCGTCGATGTGGTCGACCTGTCCGCCGAGCAGCGCCAGGCCCTCAACCGTGGGCACTGGGACGCGCCAGCCGACTTGCTGGCTCAGACGGTCGGCGAGTTGCTGCGGCGTCTCCGCCTGGCCTGCCGTGGGGCTGATCCCGCTGTGGCTCGCCGCGAGCTGGGTTAGCATGGGTGACGGCGCGAGGGCCGTCCGTATGGTTGCAATTGCCGCGCCGAGAGCGAGCACGACGACCGCTACGGCAGCCAGGGCGAGAAATGTCGCGCGGGGAGGGAAACGTAGGCGGCGGCGCTTGGAGGCGGCGTCCACCTGGGCGCGCACCGCTCGCTGCAGTGTGAGCGGCGCGCGCTCCCGCCCGAGTTGCTCGCGCAAGGCGCTCTTGACGTGCGTGGCGCGCATGAGACGCGCCTGACATGGGGCGCAGGCGGCAAGATGCGCCTCGACGCTGCGGCGGTTGACATCAGGAAGCCGCTGGTCGAGATAGAGGTTTAGCTGTTCGGTGGACAGGTGGGGCTCACTCATGTTTCCCCTCACGCGACGTGCGCGCTTCCATCAATAGAGCCGCCAGACGACGCCGCGCTCGATAGAGGCGCGACATCACCGTTCCGATGGGACACTCCATCACCTGGGCAATCTCCTCGTACGATAACTCCTCCACGTCGGCCAGCACCAGCGCCAGCCGCCAGGGGCCTGGCAGCGCCGCCAACGCCGTCTCCAGCTCTTCCGGCAGAATATCCACGAGTAGCTCATCCTCCACACTGCTTGCCGCCACCCCGCCCCAGTCCTCCTCCCCTGCGTCGTCCGTCTCCATCTCGACGAGTTGGGTTCGTGAGGTTCGGCGAAGCTCACTGATAAAGGTGTGGCGCATGATGGTAAACAGCCAGGCGCGCACGTAGCGCCCGTCGAATTGCGCGAAGGCATCGTAGGCACGCAGGTAGGTCTCCTGGACCAGGTCTTCGGCCGACTGAGTGTTCCCGGTCAAGCGACGGGCGGTGCGGTAAAGGGCGTCAATGTGGGGGAGGGCGATATCTTCGAACCGCGGCCGTCGTTCGGTTTCCCAACGCAGCACCTCGCTGGCTCTCTTTCCTGACTGACATGCGCTGGTCTGGATAGCTGCCCCCCTGTAAGTGTAGGCCTTGACGCCGATACTGCCAACGTCACTTCCCTCTTCTAATGGAGAAACGCCGGGCGATGCCGAATTATTCCCGAAGATTCCGGGAATACTTGGCCTCTTTCCGGCGTTTCGAGAGTTACGAGTACGTTTGTATTGGACACAGTGAGGCTTGAAGGAGATGAGCATGATCTTCATGAGCAGATCGATTTGGCGTTGGCTGCCCATCGCCATGGCGGCGGTCCTCGCGCTCACCCCGTTTGGTGGGCTTGGCGCCGCCGCAGCCAGCGTTGGGGCGATTACCGAGTTTCCCCTGCCCGGCGCCAACCTCGCCCCGACTAGCATAACAACTGGCTCTGACGGCAACCTGTGGTTCACCGAGAACGGGAACATCGGGCGCATGACCCCATTGGGAGCGCTTAGTCAGTTCCCGTCCGCGACCGGGACGTGGATCACGCCGGGGCCTGACGGAGCGCTCTGGTTTACCGAGACAAGTCAGGGCAGGATCGGACGGATGACAACAGCAGGGGGCTTCACTGAGTTCACCCTACCCGGCAATCCTCCGCCGGGTGCGGGGTATACGCAGCCCAGTCAAGAGCGCCCCGAGGCGATCACGGTTGGTCCGGATGGGGCGCTATGGTACACGGTGCAGATCTTCAATCGGTCGTGTGTGTGCGTGTTGGGTGGCAAGATCGGACGTATTACGACAAGCGGCGCGTTCACTGAGTTCACTCTGCCAACTGGCGGTACACGGCGCACCAGTCCGCGCGCTTTTGGTATCGTCAGCGGGCCAGACGGGGCACTGTGGTTTACCGACACCAATCTTGGCAAGATTGGGCGGATAACCACCACCGGCGCTCTCACCCAGTTCAATGTGCCTCAGGGGAGTCCGCAGGGTATTGCGGCTGGGCCGGATGGCAACCTTTGGTTTACGGCGAACTTCGGACAAAGCGCTTTGCTCGGACGCCTCACGCCCACCGGGGCGTTCACCGAGTTCACGGCCGCAACCGGCGTCGATGGCGTGAGCGTCGGCGCGGCGATTGCCGTCGGGCCTGACAACAACCTGTGGTTTACCGACTACGACAGTCTTACGGGAACAGGCGCAATATTGCGGTCGACCACGAGCGGCGTGGTGACAAGGTTCCCGCTTGCGCAGTTCGACGAGATTGATGGTATCACACGCGGGTCAGATGGCGCGATGTGGTTCACCGTGACCCACATCCAGACGCAGACGAGTGCGATTGGACGAATCGCAACATCATGACGAGGGTTCGGGCGGTCGAGAGAGTTCGTTGGGCGAAGCTCAGGCTCGGCGGACTGCTGAGGATGCTCCTGGGACTCGCCACGCTGCTCGCCTATGTGTTGGTGAGAGCTGGCCTCCGCCGCAGTGATATCGAAGTCACGCGCATGTAGGCAGGCGCTACGTGACGGTCACGGTGAAGCTGCGCGGCTCCCACTTGTCGGCTTCGGACCAGTAGAAGGTAAAGTCTATCTTGCTGCCCGGGGCGAGATCAGCGGTGGGCAGGTCTACGGTGTGGACGCCGAGGTCCGTGTCGTGGGTGTCGCTCTCCTGGCTCGTCTTCCCGCCGTCCGTACTCCAGCGAACGCGGGCAGGCGCCATCAGTTCGAGGCGCAAGGTCTTGCCGTGGGAGAGCGTCGCGCGGGTGAGGTCGAAGCGCCAGACGGCGAAGGCGGAGTCGGTTTGCCGCTCGATGTAGCGGGAGACTGTCTGCGGCGGCATGTCGAAGACGGCTCCCTCGTGCAGCGAGCGGCACAGCTTGATGTACTCGGCGTGCGCCCAGACCAGCGGCATCGCCGAGCCAGATGGGCGGCCGAAGGACAACTCCCGGTCGGGGATGTCTGGCTTATCCCAGATTTGCTCGGGGATCATGCCGCCTTCGTTGGCGAAGGCCTCTATTGCGTGCTTGAGGCGGATCGCCTCATCCCGCCGACCGGCGGCAAGCTCGTAATGGGCGCGCTCGCCCGTTAGCAGCGGCCACAGCCGCCCGCAGCCTGTCCCGTCGTAGGGCGCGCCGTTGTCCTTCTCGCCGTAGCCGTCCTCGTTGTACCGATACCAGCACGGGCCGAAGGGCGTATCGACTTTGAGTAGCGCGTCGATCACCTTGACCGTGTTGAGGATGCGCGGGTCGTCCGCCCGCCGCAGGCCAAAGCGTACCAGGGCCAGAGCGTCGGGGCTGACGATATCGACGGCAGGGTACGCGCTCTTGTCGGGCGGTCGGTTGCTGATCCTGATCGTGCCATCCAGGGATGGTACGCCATTGGGGCCGGGTGGCGGCGCGATCCGCACGTAATAGCCGTCCACGCCGACACGCTGGGCGATGTCCGTGGCCGTGGCGTATGTCCACTCTTCGATGCACGCGTTCCAGCTGTCGGCCGTCTCGCGTAGGTAGGTCGCCAGGTCCCTCTTGTCGAGGAGATCGGCGAGGTCGGCGGCGGCCAGCAGGGCGGCAATCACAACGGCTAACGTGAAGGGGGAGAAGCCGCTGTTCTCCTCCCAGCGGTCCTGGTGTGTGACCGGGCCGTTATGGACGATGAACTGCGCCGCCATGTGAACCATGCGCCACAGGCGTTCCAACTCATCCTGTTCCAGCAGCCCCTTCCGCCACGCCATGTCGGTGAGCAGGATGGGGAAGGCGTTCTCGTCGAGCTGGATGGCGTTCCAGTACGGCGTGCCGTCGAGCCACATGTTCTGCGGCCAGCAGCCATCGGCCTCCTGCGTGGCCTGGAGGTAGTGCAGCACGCGGTAGGCTTCCTGCGTCGCGCCCGCCGCCAGGTGCCCGCCGACCGTCTCCACCAGGTCCCGCGCCCAGACGAGGTGATAGCCGCCCAGGTCGTTGTCGCCTTTCGATGTCCCCCACGGGATGGAGAGGCTGGCGATCATGCCGCCTGAGAATTGCTTGGCCTCGTGAATGGTCAGGACGGCGGCGCTGATGCGGTAGTAGTCGAGCGCCTGGCCCTTCGGCGCACCGAGGTGGAGCAACTGGCGCTGGTGGTCCTCCCACTCGCGCATGTATTGGCTCAAGGCAACGTCGAACGTGTCCTGGAGGCTGGCGCGGGCCAGGTGTCCTGCTTCCAGGGCGTGGCGGCCAAAGCCCAGCGCCAGAACGAACTCGCCATTGCACGCCGTCAAGTCAACCTCGCCGGTCAGGGCGACGTTACCATTGTCGGCGCGGTCGTACGTCCACGCCATGTGCTTATGCTTCCTGAGGTCCTGAAAGCCATCGGACACGCCGACGAAGCCAGCCGAGCGCTTGAGCCAGGACGCGCTAGAGGCGAGCGCAAGGGCGTGCCCATTCCGCTCGGCCATCAGCATGGGCACGCCCTTGTAGTCGCCAACCCAGGCGGAGTTATCCATGCCCTGGTTGCCGAGATGGGGAGCCAGCAGCACGTAGACGTGATAGTTTTCGAGGAAGCCCTGCAAGGGCGTGAAGCGGATGCGTTGGAGCACGACGTGCCGCGCCGGATCGACGATGACTTCTTTCTCGATCCGATAGTGCCCCGTGGCGCAGGTGTTGATCAGGCGATAGGCGGGCACACCTGGCCTGAGGTACGCCACCTCGTGGGCGGCGTGACGTTGCTCTTGGGAGAAGAAGTCCTTGCCATTGGTGATGATGAGGCCCATGTCGCGGATGGCGGCGCGGTCGATGCGGGGGTAGTAGACTTCGTTCAAGACGCCGTGGCTGAGGGTGAACCAGACGCGGCTATAGGCGTTGACGGCTGTACCCACGCCCACTTTGGCCGACGTGGTCCAGCGTGGGGGAATGCCGGGCTGTCCAGGGGCCTGGTTCTCTGATGCTGGCGTTGAGCTAGGCGTCGTCTGTGTCGCCTTCACAGCCCCCTCCTGTAGCGAAGTGCTCCACATGGACGATTGGAACTGTGCCGCAGGATGAAGCAAAAGCCATGCCAGGCAGTATCAGCTTATCCCCGTCCGATGTAAGGCATCTTGGTTGCCATGATGGTCATGAACTGAACGTTGGCCTCTAGCGGTAGATTCGCCATGTAGAGGACGGCCTGGGCCACGTACGCTACATCCATCGTGGGCTCGGGGGCGATGGTCCCGTCGGCCTGCGGCACGCCGGCCGACATGCGCTCGGTCATGGGCGTCGCGGCGTTGCCGATGTCGATCTGGCTGCACGCGATGTCGTACTGGCGTCCGTCCAGCGCAGTGGACTTGGTCAGACCCGTGATGGCGTGCTTGGTGGCGGTGTAGGGCGCGGAGTTGGGCCGGGGAACGTGGGCGGAGATGGAGCCGTTGTTGATGATGCGCCCGCCGCGCGGCGTCTGGTTCTTCATCAGGCGAAAGGCGGCCTGGGTGCAGAGGAACGCGCCGGTGAGGTTGACGTCGACGACCCTTTGCCACTGCTCGTAGGTAAGCTCCTCCAGGGGGATGGCTGGCGCGCCGAGGCCAGCGTTGTTGAACAGGACGTCGAGGCGTCCAAATTGGGTCTTTGTCGCCGTGAAAAGCGCCTCGACGGACGACGGATCGCCGACATCGGTCGGGACCACGAGGGCGTGAGGCGCGTTCCCGCCAGTGAGAGACGCCGTTTCCTCCAGCGGCTCCCGACGCCGCCCCGCCAGGGCGACGCGATAGCCATCGCCGAGCAACGCCAGCGCCACGGCTCGCCCGATGCCGGTCCCAGCGCCTGTGACAATCGCAACGCGGTCCATGCTGCTCATTCTGCTCCCCTTCCTACACAGTCGTAAAGGACGTCTCCAAGGAGGATAGCGGAAGCGAGGTGAAACGTCAACGTCGCTTGTAGCGGCGCCTGGGCAATGGTATACTACGCTTAACGAATGTTCGGGTCGGCGAGGAGGTGGAAGCATGCTCAACCGCATCAGGCGCGTGCCGGCCGGGGACCGCATGACGGTCGCCGAGTTCTTCGAGAGCGCGCCGGAAGATCGAAAAGCCGAGCTTATTGACGGAGTCCTTGTCATGCCAAGTCCCGCTTCCATGAGCCATGAGTTGTTGCAGCTTTTTCTTGTGAACATTCTGAGCACTTATGTCCAAGTGCGCGATCTTGGCACAGTACTTGGCTCGCGGACGGCCTTGGACCTCGGCATCGAGTATCAGGCGTACGAGCCCGACATCCTATTTGTCCGACGTGAGCGCGCCGAGATTTTGCAGGAGCACGGCGTTATGGGCGCGCCCGACCTGATCATCGAAATCCTCTCCCGTGGCACGAAGAGCGTGGACCGGACGGTCAAGCGTCAGGTTTATAACCAGGCGGGTGTTGGTGAGCTGTGGCTCATCGATCCGGCCGGCGCTAAAGGCTCGCGCTTCTACCAGCGGCACACGCCAAGCGGCGAAATGGCCGAGGTCGGCATGGTCGATGATGTGCTGCGCTCGACCACCGTGGATGGGTTCTTTGTCAAAGATAAGTGGCTCTGGCCGCCCCAAAGCCAACAGCGCAGTAACGTGGCGGCGCTGCGCGAATTGGGTGTGCTAGGCTAGCCGATTGTGGGGAATAGGTCAGGGGCGCACGAAAGTGCGCCCCTGTTTTTAGTTGGATGCCTCAAGCGGGTATCAATGGAACTGCTCGGCCTCGGTCGAGCCGGCCAGAGCCGTCGTGGAGGCGAGACCGCCGGACACGACCGTGGCAACCTGGTCGAAGTAGCCCACGCCGACCTCGTGCTGGTGGCGGGTCGCGGTGTAGCCGTCGTCCTCGGCGGAGAACTCGCGCGCTTGCAGGCGGGTGTACGCCAGCATGCCTTCCTTCGCGTAGGCGTGCGCCAGCTCGAACGAGTGGTAGTTGACCATGTGCCAGCCGGCCAGGGTGATGAACTGGAACTTGTAGCCCATGCGGCCCAGCTCGCGCTGGAAGCTCCACGTCGTCTCGTCGTCGAAGTGCTGCCAGTTGAAGG
>JBDHWG010000054.1:0-15125 GCA_039810085.1 Anaerolineae bacterium | reverse complement strand
GTCATTGCGAGGAGGACGGTAGGACGACGAAGCAATCCCCCGCCGGGCGACGACCACGCCAAAGCCGTCTAGACCGTCTGTCGCAAGGTCGGGAGATTGCTTCGCGTTGCTCGCAATGACAGCCTTTCCATTCACAATTCGTATTAGCCGCCTGCACAAAACGTCGATAAGCAGCAGGGGCAGCCGTTGCGGGCTGCCCCCTCAGCACATTGCTTATGCCAGACTCTATCTCTCTCAACGCCAGTTGTCGAGGTTGAGCGGATACCCGAGATCAACGATGCGCTGGTAGTGCGAGGTGTTGCCGGTCACAAGAGCAAGGCCATGTTGGACCGCGATGGCCGCAATCATCGGGTCAGCGCGGCCAATCGTCTGCCCTGTTCGCTCCAGGTCGGCATACATGCGTCCGGCCAGTTGTGCGCCTTGTGTGCCCAGATTCAACACATCGAGGCTTGCCAGTTCATCCACAAAGCGCTGGATGCGATCTTCACGACCCAGTTTGTGGAAGCCCTTGACGACCTCGAGCACAGTGATGACGGAGATGGTGTAGCGGCCAAAGACTCGGTGATACTCGCTCGCGCTTGCGGCGACTTTCTGGTCAACGCCCTTTAGCACCTCTGAGAAGATGTCCGTGTCGAGCAAGACCCTAGCCACGCGCCGCCCTCAACGCATCTCTTTCACGGGCGGTCATGGCTGAGGCCACGACGTCATCGAGCAGCTCTGGCTCATCAGCAAACATGCCCAGCCAGGGGTCACCGTCTCCCGCCGCGACGCCGCGGGTGATGATGTCCGTCAACACAGTTTCGACGGTCGCCCCTTGCGCCTGGGCGAGTTGGCGGGCGCGTTCCATCACTGTCTCGTCGAGGTGCAGTTCGATACTTATCATTGACACCTCCGGGCGTCACTCTTTGCGCAGGCTGTAGCCGAAGCCGCGGTCCGTCAGGACGTACTCCGGGGCGCTGGGGTCGTCCTCGATCTTTTGCCGCAGATACCACACGTAGCGCTTGATGTAGTCCGTGTCGCCCAGGTACTCGTCGCCCCACACGCGGGACAGCAGCTGCTCGCGCGACACGACCCGCCCCGGCGTCTCGGCCAGGACCGCCAGGAGCTTGTACTCCGTCGGTGTCAGGTTCACAATCTCGCCGTTCTTCGTCACCCGGCGATTTTCCAGGTCCACCACCAGGGCGCCCACCCGGTGCTCGCGGCGCAGGCGCACCGGCGCCACCTGCCGCGCCCGGTTGAGCACCGCCCCGATGCGCGCCGTCAGCTCGCTGAAGCTGAACGGCTTGGTCACATAGTCGTCCACGCCGGCGGCGAAGCCGCGCAGCTTGTCCGCCTCCTCGTCCTTCGCCGTCAGCATGATGACCGGAATCTGCGACACCTCGCGGATGCGCGACACCGTCTCCCAGCCGTCCAGGCGCGGCATCATCACGTCCAGGACGATGAGGTCCGGCCGGTGCTCGTACATCTGCTGCAAGCCGGCCAGGCCGTTGGCCGCCGTCTGCACCGAGTAGCCGGCGCGCTCCAGCGACTGGCGCAGCAGCACCAGCAGCGTCGAATCGTCGTCAATCACTAAAACCTGCGCAATGCTCGATTTCGTTTGAGTCGCAATCATAATACGCTCCGATTTGTGGGCCGTGCGCCCGTCTCGGTGGACGCGGCCACGGCCATGTGCGCCGCCTCCAACGCCTCCGCCTGGAGCGCCGCCGCGTGCGGGCCGTCGGCCTCGGGCAGGGTGAAATAGAATGTGGACCCCTCGCCCTCGGTGCTCTCGACCCAGATGCGCCCGCCAAGAGCCTCGACCAGGCCGCGGGCAATGTACAGCCCCAGGCCGTGGCCGTAAGTCTCCCGGTCGTCGCCCTGCTCCACGCGGTGGAACTTCTCGAAGATGCGGTGGAGGTGCTGGCTAGGGATGCCCGCCCCCCGGTCGCTGACCGCGATCACCACCTCACCCTCGACCAGGTAGCCCTGGACGCCCACCGCCGACGACGGCTCAGAATACTTCAATGCATTGTCGATTAAGTTTGTCAATACTTCCTCGACCCGGTCCGCGTCCGCCCACGCCACGAGGGGCCGGTCCGGCAGGCTGACTTCCACGCTCCGCGTCGAGATGCTGCCGATCTCCTGGGCGACGCGGCGGATGAGTCCGCTCACGTCCACGTTCTCCTGGCGCAGCTGCAAGCGCCCCGCCTCGATGCGCGAGACGTTCAGGATGCCCTGCACCAGCCGGGTCAGGCGCTGCGTCTGGTCGCCGATGATTTGCAGCATGCTGCGCTGGTGCGGGTCCAGCGGCCCGTCGTACATCAGCAGCTCGACCGCGCCGTTGATGTTGGTCAAGGGCGCGCGCAGCTCGTGGCTGACCATGGACACGAACTCCGACTTGAGCCGGTCCAGCTCGGTCAGCTCCCCGTTGGCCCGCTCCAGCTCCTCGTTGCGGTCCTGGAGCTGCCGCAGCGCATCGCGGAGCTGGCCGGTGCGCTGGGTGACGCGCTCCTCCAGCTCGCGGTTGAGCAGACGAATCTGCTCCTCCGCCGCCGCCTGACGGCGCAGCATCGCCGCGATCCACGTCAGCACCCACCACGTCACCATCGGGCCGATGAGGCCGTAGACGAGGACGCTCGTGGTGAAGCGCGCGTTGGGGCCGAGGGGATCGATGAAACGCTGCTCGACGAGCAACTCGCCGACGACAAAGAGCAGGATGAGGATCGGCAGCCCCCAGCGGAGGCGCTCGACGATTTGGATTGGCCGGGTATGCGGTAAGAGATGCATTTTCGTACAACCTATAAAACCGTCATTACGACCGCAACTCCCGTCATTGCGAGCGGAGCGACGCAATCCCCCGCCCTGGCATCAGATGGTCTAGCTCAGGAATAGCGGCGCTTTCGCCCGCCGGGAGATTGCTTCGTCGTCCCTCCTCGCAATGACACCACGTCGTCCCTCCTCGCAATGACACCACCGTCTGTCATTGCGAGCGGAGCGACGCAATCCCCCGCCCTTGCGACAGACCGGCTGGCGCGGGGACAGCGCGTCTTTCACCCGCCGGGAGATTGCTTCGTCGTCCCTCCTCGCAATGACACCACGTCGTCCCTCCTCGCAATGACGGGACCGTCTGTCATTGCGAGCGGAGTGACGCAATCCCCCGCCCTTGAGATAGACCGGCTGGCGCGGGGACAGCGCGTCTTTCACCCGCCGGGAGATTGCTTCGTCGTCCCTCCTCGCAATGACACCACGCCGTCCCTCCTCGCAATGACACCACGCCGTCCCTCCTCGCAATGACACCACGTCGTCCCTCCTCGCAATGACGGGAGCGAGCGAGGTGACTCGCGCAAACGTTTACACCCTCTCCGTATAATTATACCAACTCGCCATAATCGACACAAGACTCTCACGCGACCTTAAGATTTGGCCTGGATTTCGTGCATTTTCGTAACGCTCATATGTTCTGAGCGATTAGCCCACAGCGCCTATTAGTTGTTGCACCGGGCTACCATCCCACCCCTAAATAGCCTATTTTCGCGTGAACTGCCGGAGGCGCTATTCACTATAGAACATTTGTGCCATTGCGTCCAGTCGCGTTTTGGGCTACAATGGTGCTCCACGCACAGCAAACCCCTGTCCACCGGGTCCGTCCGCCGCACGGGACGTTGGCTACCCGCCTCAGTGTCATCCATGATGGCACGCCCAG
Organism: Anaerolineae bacterium; assembly: GCA_039810085.1. GTDB lineage: Bacteria > Chloroflexota > Anaerolineae > Epilineales > JAHCIE01 > JBDHWG01. The sequence continues at coordinate 11,443 of JBDHWG010000054.1, read as the reverse complement.
GGCAACTGCGCGCGACATGCGAACACGCTGCACATTCCTACCGCCCATCTTTCGCGGCTGTCTATGCTGTAGATGGCTTATGCCGTCTTGTGTTCCATTCTTCCGCGACTCTCTGTGAAGGAGTCGCCATTCGGTGTAGGTTTGGATAACAATGAGCACGATTTCCTCTTCTCCCACCCCGGACGAATTGTGGCACGCAGCCCTGGGCGACCTTGAGCTGACGGTCACGGCGGCGACTTACGACACGTGGCTCAAGCCGACGCACGCCCTCGGCTTCGACGGCGACTTGCTGCTCATCGGCACGCCCAACACGTATGGCAAAGACTGGATCGAGAACCGCCTGGGCGCGGATGTCCGCCGCGCCATCAGCCGCAGCGCCTGCCGGCCCATGGACTTCCGCGTCGAAGTCATTACCAGCAGCCCGAACGGCGCGGGTGACGCGGGGCGAATGGGGGCGCGCGGCGCCGGCAATGGCAGCGCGCCGCGCCCGTCGCCCACCGGCGCCCCCGCCCTAACCATCGAGCGGGCCGAACTGAACGCCAAATGCACATTCACCAATTTCATCGTCGGCGACAGTAACCGGCTCGCCTATGCCGCGGCGTCGGCCGTGGCGGAAAGCCCGGCGACGCGCTTCAACCCGCTATTCATCTATGGCGGCGTCGGCCTGGGCAAGACGCATTTGCTGCAAGCCATCGGCCACCACCTGGCGTCGCGCCGCTACCGGGTGCGCTACGTGACGACCGAGACCTTCACCAACGACCTCGTCGGCGCGATTCGCTCCCAGACCCAGGAGGACTTCCGCAACCGCTACCGCCATGTGGATGTCCTCCTGCTCGACGACATCCAGTTCCTCATCGGCAAAGAGATGACGCAGGAGGAGGTGTTCCACACCTTCAACGCCATGCACGCCGCCAACCGGCAGATCGTCATCTCCTGCGACCGCCGCCCGCAGGCCCTGATGCCCCTGGAAGCGCGGCTGCGCTCCCGCTTCGAGGCCGGCCTGATCGTCGACATCCAGCCGCCGGACCTGGAGATGCGCATTGCCATCCTCAAGTCCACCGCCGAGGCGCGCCACCTGGCCGTGTCCGACGACGTGCTCCAGCTCATCGCCCACCGGGTCCAGAGCAACATCCGCGAGCTGGAGGGCGCGCTCGTCCAGGTCGTCGGCCGCACGCAGCTGACCCACGAGTCGCTGACCGTGCCCGTCGCCCAGCGCATCCTCGACGCCGACGTGGCCCGCACCGCCCCTAGCCTGGACGCCATCCTCCAGGCCGTCACCGCGTACTTTCGCGTCTCGACCGAGGAGCTGCTCAGCGCCAAGCGCAGCCAGCGCATCGTCGTCCCGCGCCAGGTCGCCATGTACCTGATGCGCGACGACGGGCGCGCGTCGCTGCCCCAGATCGGGCTGGCGCTGCGCCGGGACCATACGACGGTGCTCCACGGCATCGAGCGCATCACGCAGCTCCAGGAGACGAACGAGGTCTTGCGCAAGGACATCATCAGCATTCGCCAGCGCCTCTTCCACCCGTAGCTGGCGTGTCATTGCGAGCTGCCTGTCATTGCGAGCGTGAGCGACGCAATCTCCCGCCCTTGCGACAGACCGTCTAGCGCGGGGACAGCGCGTCTTTCACCCACCGGGCGATTGCTTCGTCGTCCCTCCTCGCAATGACGAGACCACCTGTCATTGCGAGCGTGAGCGACGCAATCTCCCGCCCTTGCGACAGACCGTCTAGCGCGGGGACAGCGCGTCTTTCACCCACCGGGCGATTGCTTCGTCGTCCCTCCTCGCAATGACGAGACCACCTGTCATTGCGAGCGTGAGCGACGCAATCTCCCGCCCTTGCGACAGACCGTCTAGCGCGGGGACAGCGCGTCTTTCACCCACCGGGCGATTGCTTCGTCGTCCCTCCTCGCAATGACCCGCTAGTTCGAAGTTCACGCGCGAACACAGCCGGTGGGGGGCGCCCCCCATATAGCCGACCACCATCCCTGTTGTGGATAACCCCATAAAATATGGGGAAAACCGCCGCCAGGTGGGGATAACCCATCCCTCCCTGGCGTCCTTATGTCCTGTGGACGCCGCTGGGGAGAACCTGGGGTCCCGGTCCAGCGCCATCCCCACAATCCCCAGCCCGCTATCCCCAGGCGGCCCCGGTCTTGTGTCCAAAGGGACCGGCGAACCCTACCGGCGGGGACAAGCCGGACAACTTATCCAGGGTGTGGACCACTTGTCCGGCGCCATCCACAGCTTGTGCCGGGCCGCCGATCCGCCTTCCGCCGCCGGCGCCACAACCGGGCCGCGCCCGCAGCCTCGAAAATCGGCCATCTTGGGGAGGTACGCCGCTGCCCGGCCGCTTATCCACTTGTCCCAAGCCCCTACGACGACTACAAATGATTTGAATCTATATATCGTGATGAAGACTCTCTCTCCCTGCGTGTAGCTTTTGCCACGGAAGGATAAGAAACCGGCTATGGTGGACCGGCGCGTTTCGTGATATAATGAGATTGCGCACTGCGTCATTATACCACGAAAGCGGGGTACGTGCGCGCCGCTGCGAAACCCATCTCCCTCATTCGACACCGTCGCGCAGCACAGAAGTAGGAACACATCATGGAAGCGCAATCTATGCAACGGCTGAAACGCGGCGTCGCGTGGGCGCCTAAAAAGAGCGCTCGCCTGGCCCGGCGCACGGCTCAGACAACCTTTCGCGTGACCCTGGGCGCGGTCGTGATGACCGAGCAGGAGTCGGTCCGCCTCGCCCGAACCGTCATTCGACGCCCGAAGACGACACCCCACCGGCCGTTCCCCAAAGGGGTTCATCACAAGCGGGACTTCGAACGATACATCGAGGACTACATCAAGTACTTGCTCCAGCTCCGCCGCATGCCGACGCTGGCCGAGGTCCAGCAGCTCGAGGAGACGATTGGCCGGCTGCTGGTTGCCCTCGACGAGGTGCTCGAAGAGAAGCAGCGCGTCAAGGCCGAGCACGCCGGACAGGTGCCGACGGAGTGGATGGAGGAGATGGTGGCGATGCTGGGGCGCAAGGCGCGGTCCGGCCTGACGGACCGGCCGCCGACGCCGGCGGCGCCGCCGCTGGCCGCGGCCTCGGGCAACCACGACGCCGGTCCGGCGCGTGAGCCAGCGCCGCCCACCCCGCCGTCGCCGCCGAAACCGGCCGCGCCGATAGCCGAGCCGTTCCGCGGCTACCGGAGCCTATCGGCGGCGCAGATTCTGACCCAAATCCCCGCGCTGACGCGACAGGATCTGCGCAAGGTGCAGCAGTACGAGGAGCGCCACCGCCGGCGCGTGACGGTCCTGACCGCCGTGGAGAACCAGCTGGCCGCGCTAGGCGACACGCCCGGCGCCGGTCCACCGACGGAGGGCTAAATCCCGTCCTTGCGCCTTGGCGTTCACCTCGCTCCCGCCACCAGACGCCGGCTGTCATGCCGAGGGTCGCGGCTAAGATGGGAACCACGGCGGGGTGCGGTTTTGGGAGTTGCCCCCACCCCTACAACTAGAGCGGGAGTCAACATCGGGGGCAACTCCCAAAAGGGGGCGGTACTCCGCCCCTGCGACGGAAGACACGGAAGGGCGGCGGCGCAGACTCGAAGTCTGCGCCTGAACAGGGCAAAGCCTGCCGAGGCAGGCTGGGATGGGCGGTAGATCGTCTCGCCAGCCTGCTTCGAGCAGGCTTCGTCCTCTCAGACGCCGATTTCGAATCGGCGGCGTCGCCTGGCGATAACGCGGCTAAGATAGGAACGACGGAAGGCACTGAAGACACGGAAAGGGGAAGAGATGTCTCTTCATTCCGTGTCTTCCGTGTCTTCCGTGGTAGACCTCTTAGGGCAGCGGGACCGTTGGACTGACCTTTCCCCCCTTTCGTGTCCTGCGTGGTCCAGCAGCCCACCCTCACGCGGCGGCGATGCCCTGCGGCTCCAGGGTCGTGGCGAGCTTGCGCATGCCCAGGCGGGCGCGCGTCTTCACCGTGCCCAGCGGCAAGGCCAGCCGGTCGGCGATGGCCTGGTGCGTCAGGCCGTCGTAGAACGCCAGCTCCAGCACGCGGCGCTGCTCGATGGGCAGGCTCGCCAGGGCGCGGCGGACGGCCTGGCGGCGGACGTTCAGCCACAGCGCGGCCTCCGGCTCCGGCGTCTCGTCCGGCGCGGTCTCGAACAGATCGGCGGCCTCCTCCGACTCGATGGCCTGGGGGCGAACGGCCTGGCGGCGCAGGGCGTCGAGGGCCTGGTTGCGGGCGATGCGCATCAGCCAGGCGACCGGGTCGTGCAGGGTGGGCAGGGCGGCGGCGGCGCCGCGCCAGGCGCGCAGAAACGTCTCCTGCACGATGTCCTCGGCGGTGGCCGGCTGGCGGACGATACTCAACGCCGTGGCGTAGACGGCGGCGGCGTGGCGGTCATACAGGCGGGCCAGGGCGGTCTCGTCGCCCTCGGCGAGGCGGGCCAGCAGGCCCAGGTCGTGGGCGGCCGGGGATGTGGGCAGGGGGGCGGCGTGCGACGGATAGCCAATGGAAGCCACATGGGTAGGTAGCATGATCGTATCCTCTCCCCAAAATCGTGCGAGCTTTCTCTGTGTCTGGGGATAGGATAGCAAAAGGGTCTTGCTGCCCCCTTGCCCGACTCCTATTTCAGTCTAACAGCGAACGTTGCGAGAACGGCTGCAAATTCGGCGTCATTGCGAGGAGGACGATAGGACGACGAAGCAATCTCCCGCCCTTGCGACAGACGGTCTAGACGGCTATGGCGTGGTCGTCGCCTGGCGGGGGATTGCTTCGCTCACGCTCGCAATGACAGCCTTTCCATTCACAGTTGGTATAACAGCACCTTGGCGTTGACAGACGCGCCACGATTGTGTAATATTACGTCAATAACCCGCACGTCGAACATCCGTTTGACCTTGCTGGACGCCTGGGCTACACTTCTCCTATACGCTGTCATTGCGAGCGGAGCGACGCAATCTCCCGCCCTTGCATCAGACAGGCTAGTCCAGGAATAGCGTTGCTGCTGCCGACCGTGAGATTGCTTCGTCAGCAGGGGCTATCGCCCCCGCACCCCGTCGTCCTCCTCGCAAGGACAAGATGGCTTGTCATTGCGAGCGGAGCGACGCAATCTCCCGCCCTTGCATCAGACAGGCTAGTCCAGGAATAGCGTTGCTGCTGCCGACCGTGAGATTGCTTCGTCAGCAGGGGCTATCGCCCCCGCACCCCGTCGTCCTCCTCGCAAGGACAAGATGGCTTGTCATTGCGAGCGGAGCGACGCAATCTCCCGCCCTTGCATCAGACAGGCTAGTCCAGGAATAGCGTTGCTGTTGCCTACCGTGAGATTGCTTCGTCGTCCTATCGTCCTCCTCGCAAGGACAAGATGGCTTGTCATTGCGAGCGGAGCGACGCAATCTCCCGCCCTAGCATCAGACAGGCTAGTCCAGGAATAGCGTTGCTGCTGCCGACCGTGAGATTGCTTCGTCGTCCTATCGTCCTCCTCGCAAGGACGCTTCACTTGAGATGACAATGGCTGAGCTGAACCCGGTCATCGCGGAGAAACTGAAAGCCCTGCCGACGACGCCCGGTAACTACATCTACCGCGACGCCACCGGCAAGGTCATCTACGTCGGCAAGGCGGTCAACCTGCGCAACCGGGTGCGGTCGTACTTCCAGGCCGGCGCGGACCACGACCCCAAGACGCGCATCCTCGTGCAGCACGTCGCCGACCTGGAGTGGATCGAGCGCGCCACGGAACTCGAGGCCCTCATCCACGAGGCGACGCTCATCAAGCAGTACAAGCCGCGCTACAACGTGCGCCTCAAGGACGACAAGCGCTACCCCTACATCAAAGTCACCTGGCACGAGGACTACCCGACGGTCCGCCTGACGCGCAGCATCGAGCAGGACGGCGCGCGCTACTACGGCCCGTACACCGCCGCGTGGGCCGTCTACCGGACGCTGGACACCCTGCGCAAGGTCTTCCCCTACCTGACGTGCAACCGGGTCATCACCGGCAAGGACCCGCGCGCCTGCCTCTACTATGACATCGGCCTGTGCCTCGCCCCGTGCATCGGCGCGGTGAACCGGGCGCAGTACCGGGCGATGATCGACCGCATGTGCCGCTTCCTCGAAGGCAAGTCCGAGGACATCATCCTGGAGCTGAAACGGCAGATGGAAGACGCCGCCGAGAGCCTGGAGTTCGAGAAGGCGGCCAAGCTGCGCGACAACATGCTCGCCTTGCAGAAGATCGTCGAGCGGCAGAAAGTCGGCGTGTCGGAGCTGGTGGACCAGGACGTCATCGCCCTGGCCCGGGACAATGGCAGCGCCATCGTCCAGGTGTACTTCATTCGCGGCGGGCAGCTCGTCGGCCGCGAGTACTTCGTCCTCGAAGGGACGGAGGGCGAAGTCACCCCGGAGGTGCTGTCGTCGTTCATCACCCAGTTCTACGAGGACGTGCCCTACGTCCCGCCCATCATCCTCACCCAGGACCAGGTGCAGGAGGCGAGCATCATCGAGACGTGGCTCAAGAGCCGCCGGGGCGACAAGGTTGCCATCAGCGTGCCGGAGAACGGGCAGAACGGCGAGCTGGTCAAGATGGCGGCCGAGCAGGCGTCGGAGACGCTGGGCGTGCTCAAGGCGCAGTGGCAGGCGGACCAGAACAAGCAGGTCACGGCGCTGGGCGAGCTTCAGGAGGCGCTGGCCCTGCCCCACCCGCCGAGCCGCATCGAGTGCTACGACATCTCCAACACCCAGGGCACGAACTCCGTCGGCGCGATGGTCGTCTTCGTCCAGGGCGTGCCGCGCAAGAGCGACTACCGCAAGTTCCGCATCCAGACGGTGCAGGGGCCGAACGACTTCGCCTCGCTCCAGGAGGTGCTGCGCCGCCGCTTCAGCCACCTGACGTTCCACACCGTCTCCGGCGACGCGGACACACCGGCCCAGGACGAGACGCCCGCGCCGGCGAAGGGCCGCAAGAAGGGCGGGCCGCCGCCCGGCCGCCGCGACGAGGTGGACCCGTTCACCCTGACGCCGGACCTGGTCATCATCGACGGCGGCAAGGGCCAGCTGAGCGCGGCGCTGGAGGTGTGGCGCGAGCTGGGGCTGGACCACATCCCCGTCGTCTCCCTCGCCAAGCGCCAGGAGGAAATCTTCCTGCCCGACCGGGACGAGTCGGTGATGCTGCCGCGCAACTCCCAGGGCCTGTTCCTCGTCCAGCGAATCCGGGATGAGGCGCACCGCTTCGGCCTGAACTACCACCGGACGCTGCGCGGCAAGGTGGGCATCGCCTCGCAGCTCGAAGACATCCGGGGCGTCGGCCCGCAGCGGCGCAAGGCGCTGCTCAAGCAGTTCGGCTCCCTCGACGGCATCCGCGCCGCCAGCATCGAGGACCTGGCCGCCGCGCCCGGCATGACGAAAGACATCGCCCACAAAGTGAAAGAGGCGCTCGGTGCAGAGTAACGCGCCCGTGGCGGGCCTGACGCCAGACCAAATCTATCAATGGCTGCGGCAGCTGCCGAGCATGAAGCGGCTGGAGAACGAAGACGTGCGCGCTCTCGCCGACGTGGTTGACTGGCGTCTGGTCTCGGCGGGCGACACGCTCTACCGCCTGGGCCGGACCGCCGAGACCCTCTACATCCTGGAGACGGGCCTCATGCGCTTGCAGCGGCCCGACGCTCGGCAGGCGTGGCACACCCGGGCGCGGGTGGACCCGGGCGACGTGTTCGGCGTCGAGAGTCTGTCGCGCGGGCAAATCTACCGCGACCAGGCGGTCGCCGACGAGGAGTCGGCGGTCTTCAGCGTCGGCGGCCAGGCCCTGACCGACTTGCTGGATCGGCGCCCGCGCATTCGTCGTCTCGGCCGCGAATTCCGCCTCCGAACGTGGCGGATGCGCATCAAAATACCGGACCGCCAGCCCGACGAGACGGTGCTCGTCTCCGGGCGGCAGCACTGGAGCGTGCTCATCGAGCGCCTGGCGGTTCCCCTGGTCATCCTGCTGCTCGTGATTGTCATTAGCGGCCTCCTCACCACGTTCCATGTCGTGCCGTTGGCGTGGCTCGCCATCGGTCTCAGCCTGTTCACGGCGGCCTTCCTGCTCCTGGCGTGGAGCTTCGCCGACTGGTGGTCGGACCAGTACATCGTCACCAACCAGCGCGTCATCCATCTCATCGTGCGGCCGTACCTGAGCGAGCGGCAGCGCGAAGCGCCCATCTCCCGCGTCATCAACACCACGGTCAACATCCCCACCCCCTGGGCGAGTTTCCTCGGCTGGAGCGACGTCACCGTCGGCACGGCCGGCATGCAGCCGATCAAGTTCCTGCGCATCTCCAACGGGCCGTATGTCGCCGCCATCCTCAACGAGCGCCTGCTGGAGAGCAAGCAGCGCGCGGAGCAGGCATCGAAGGCGGAACGCCAGAAGCGCATCCGCGACTCCTTGCTCGAGGTGGTGGACCCGCTGGCCGCGCCGCCGCCGCCGCTCCCCGCCACCCCGGCCCCCGTCGTCAGGAGGTACAACCCCGTGGTCGCCATATTCCGCTACTTCTGGCCGAAAATCCGCGATGAGCAGGGATCGACCATCATCTACCGCAAGCACCGCATTGTCCTGCTGCGCGATACCCTGGGCTGGCTCGTGGCGTTCATCGGCCTGGCCGTCCTGGAAGCCGTTGGCTTCTTCGTCCTGGCCCCCCCGCCCCTGGTGGACGCCGCCGGCGTGATCGTCCTGCTGGCCGTGTTCGGCCGGCTGCTGTGGGTCTACGACGACTGGCGCATCGACACCTACATGCTCACCGACCGCGCCGTCATCGACGTGGAGCGCAAGCCGTTCTACCTCTCCGAGTCGCGCAAGACGGCGAGCCTGGACAACCTCCAGGATGTGAGCTACACGATCCGCAGCCCCCTGGCGCGCTTCCTCAACTACGGCGACGTGGTGATGGAGACGGCCGGCGCGACGGGCCGCCAGGCGTGGACGTATGTGCCGGACCCGCGCAGCGTCCAGAACGAGATTATCAGCCGCATGGAGGCGTCGCGCCGCATGCGGGCCGAGACTGAGCGCAAGCTGCGGGAAGCGGAGATCAAGGAGTGGATCGGGGAGTACCACAAGCTGCAAAACGGGCCGGCGGCGCCGCCGCCTCCCCCGCCGCCCACCACCCCTTGACGCCGGGGTTACAGAAAAGAAGCATGCTGCACATTCGGGCCGCGACCGCCTAACACTTCGCGGCCCGTTTCCGTTAAGAAGGATGAAGGCCGGCGCGGCAGGCGCGGCCATACGTCGAAATGACGTCAGGCAAGCGCGCATCTTTCCGGGTTGGCAAGCGTCATAATTTAAGAGTACAATTCGCAGGGATGGTCGGCCACGCTGGGGTGCAGGGCCGGTTATCCCGTTTTGCCCTTCCCTCGCCATGACGGAACTGCCTGTCATTGCGAGCGGAGCGAAGCAATCCCGCGCCCTTGCGACAGACGGTCTGAGTAGTTATAGCGTGCCTGTCACCCGTCGTAAGATTGCTTCGTCGTCCTATCGTCCTCCTCGCAATGACGGAACTGGGTGTCATTGCGAGCGGAGCGAAGCAATCCCGCGCCCTTGCGACAGACGGTCTGAGTAGTTATAGCGTGCCTGTCACCCGTCGTGAGATTGCTTCGTCAGCAGGGGCGGAATACCGCCCCCGCACCCGGTCGTCCTCCTCGTAATGACGGAACTGGGTGTCATTGCGAGCGGAGCGAAGCAATCCCGCGCCCTTGCGACAGACGGTCTGAGTAGTTATAGCGTGCCTGTCACCCGCCGTGAGATTGCTTCGTCAGCAGGGGCGGAATACCGCCCCCGCACCCGGTCGTCCTCCTCGCAATGACGGAAGCGTGTTTGTCACCTACTGGTGGATCGCCTTGGATATATCGAGCGCATCGACCGAATCGCATAACGCAGCCGAGTTTCCGGCGTTATCTCATGTAGAGACACGCGAGCACCGGCTTGTGGATGACGAGAAGGACCTGGCGGTCCGGGCCGCGCGGTACGACCGCGAGGCGTTCGGCGCGCTGTATGACCGCTACGTCACCAAGATCTACCAGTACGTCTACTACAAGACCGGCAGCGCGAATGAAGCCGAAGACCTGGCGGCCCAGGTGTTCCTGAGAGCCTGGGAAGCGATTTCGGGCTACGAGTGGCGCGACTACCCCTTCTCGGCGTGGCTGTTCCGCATCGCGCGCAACCTGGTGGTGGACTACCACCGCGCCCGGCGCGACACCGTCACCCTGGATGGGGCGGAGGACCGCTCGGACATCCGGCCAGATGAGGACGACGATGCGCCCGACCGATCGCTGCAAGCCATGTTTACATCGCAGCAGTTGCAGCAGGCGATTAGTCAGTTGACGGAAGAGCAGCAGGAAGTGATCATCCTCCGCTTCATCGAGGGGTATAGCACCGCCGAGATCGCGGTCTTGATGGGGAAGCGCGAGGGGGCCGTTCGCGGGCTGCAATTCCGGGGCCTGGCAACGCTGCGCGAGTTAATTCAGGTGGGAGTAGGTCATGAGCCTCGCTAGTGTGCTGGATGCCTGTTTAGAGGACATCCGCATAGGCAAGGCAACAGTGAAGGACTGTCTGGGTCGTCATCCAGACTATGCCGACGAACTGGCGCCACTCTTGGAGATGGCGATGTTGCTGGAAGGGATCGAAGACCCCCAGCCGTCGCCCACCTTCCAGGCAGCCTTGCGCCGACAGCTGATGAGCGCGCCCGCGCCCGCGCCGATGCCCTGGCCGACCCGCCTCCGCCACGCGCTGGCCGATTGGCTGGCGCTCCCCGCCGTCGCGTGGGGTGGCCGCGTGGCAATCGGTGTCGCCGCCCTCCTGTTCCTTGTAATCGTCCTGTCCACGTCGACCTTTGCGTCCGACGCCCTGCCCGACACGCCCCTCTACACGGTGAAGCGCGTCGGCGAGCAGGTGCGCCTCATCGTCGCGTTCGACGACTACCGCCGCGCCCAGGTCCACAACGTCCTGGCGGAAGTGCGCCGCCAGGAGGCGCAGATGATGCTGGCGCGCGGCAATACGACCGAGGCGCAGGCCCTGCTCAGGGAAGCGGCCAACGAGGCCGCCGAGGCCAAGCGCCTGCTGGGCGACGAGCCATCCAGCGCCACCCCGACGCCGGCGATGGGCGTCGCCAGCAGCCCGCCGACGGGCACGACCGCGCCCACCGCCACGACGGCCCCGACGCGGCCGCCCACAACCGCCCCGACAGCCTTCGCCAGCGCGACGCGCCTGCTCCCCACCGCGCCGCCGATTGTGGATCGTGTCGTGACCGTGGACCCGGATGCCGCGTCGAGTGCGGCCTCGGGCGCGGCCAGCACCGGCGCGTCCCCGCCTTCGGCGACGGGGGCCTCTCCGACCAAGAGCAGCGGGGAACCAAGCATCGAGCAGATCGTGGCGGAACTCGATAAGGCGGTGGGGGCGTCGGGATCGCGTCGTCCGG
>JBDHWG010000053.1:0-16387 GCA_039810085.1 Anaerolineae bacterium | reverse complement strand
CTTGTTTGACGATCGGCTGTCGCATCAACAAACGCAAGAAGCTGCCTCATACCTATCAATTGCTCCTCGACCCTGCCTCCCTCCCATTAGCTTGATACATATGGGCCTGCCCGTACGGGCATCCCCCTGTGGATGCCCTCTCCCCCCTGGCGCGCTGGCGTTGCCATTCTATGCTCGGGGGATACGCGGCCGGATGGTATGTCCTCGCGTGCCGCGAAGAGGGTTGGAACGCAGAGGCGCAGAGACGCAAAGGAAAGACGAGAGCCGCTGTCATGCTGAGGCGCGAAGCATCCCCCGACGGCGTGTTGGACCGCGAAGGACGCGAAAGGGCGGAAAGGCGCGAAAAAAGACGCGGGTTGGCAACGCCAAGGCGCTAAGGCGCAGAGGCGCTAACAGACTGGAGACTTATCTCTCTTTGCGCCGTTGCGCCCTTGCGCCCTTGCGTTGCCAACCCATTGTCAGCGGCGGCCCAGATGCCTCGTGCCTCGGCATGACAGCGGGACTGACCAGCGTGGCGCCGACGCTTAACCAGTCCGCAGGACTTCGCTCTCTCAGCGCCACGGCTTCAGCCTGGCGCCCGCGCGATAGCGCGGCCAACACCCGCCCGGGGACAACGCCGCCATAGCCGCTTAGACCGTCTCTCGCCACGGCGGGAGGTTGCTTCGCGTTCGCTCGCAACGACAGGGCGTGGTTCCCTCCTACCGGCCGGGCGGGCAGGTCAGGTGGAAGGGGGCGTCGTTGGAGACGAGGTCGTTGGGCGCGAGGATGTGCAGCCGCATCCAGAAGTCGCCGGACAGGCCGAGCTGCCACGTCTCCTTCACCGTCTGCGAGCCAGCGCTGCTGAACGTAATTTGCTCCACCGGAACCATTCCGCCGTCGCTGAACTCCCACTGATAGCGCACCACGCCCGGCCCGTCCGTCTCGATTTCGGCGTAGGCGGTGAACGTCGTCGGGCAGACATCGCTCGTGTCGGGGCGAACGACCACCGACGCCTTGGTGACGCTGAAGGCGGGCGGCAGGACGATGGCGTAGATGCCGTCCTCGTGGATGGGCGTCGTCACCCAGTTGCGGAACTCGGCGCCCGGCGGGTTGACGCCGCGCTCGGTGACTTGCCACTGGCCGCCGGTCCCGGCGCGCACCAGGTGGGCGATGCGCAGCTGCGACGGGGTGAAGCCCAAGCGCGCCAGGAGATCCGGGTCGTAGGCCAGGCTGAGCGTCATGCCGGCCGGTAGGGGCATGTTGCCGCCCTCCGGCGGCCGCCGGTCCTGGAGCGCGATTTTCACGTCCAGGGGCAGGCCGAGCGTCCCGCCGATGCCGGGCGGGAGCCGGTCCAGCAGGCGGTCGTTCGTCGCCGGCATGTAGAACACGGCGCTCGCGCCCTGGAAGCTGTCGAGGGGCGCGCTGACCGTCGCCAGGCTGTCGGCGAGGGGCGCGAAGCCGGGCATGTGCGCCGGACCGACGCCGCCCGCCGCCTGATACCAGCGCATCAGCGTACCCGCGTCGGCCGAGTCGATGCGCAGGACGCCGTGGCGGGGCAGGGTCGCGCCGTCGGGGACGATGTACGAGGCGGTCCATGCCGCGCCCGCCCCCGCCATCGTCTGCCGACAGTCGCCGCACATCGGGGCGGCGTCGGGCGCGACGAGGGTAATGTCCGGCGGGGTCGCCAGGGACACGCCGGCGTCCAGGGTGATGTTGAAGCGCCGGACCACCGGCCCGTCGAGGTCGAAGGAATAGGTCAAGGTCGGCTGCCACGGCGAGTCGGCCAGGGTCAGCGTCGCGCCGTCGGTCGGCGGCTCGGAGGTCGCGCCGGGCGGCGGGTAGACGTAGTGGCGGGCGACGGTTGTGCCGCCGCTCGTGACGTAGTGGTCGGCGTAGGCGTAGACCTGGGCCTTCGCGCCGACACCGAGCAGGGTGATGCGGCCGAGGTCGGTCGGGTCGCCGCCCGGCCCATGCGGCTGCCCCTGGTAGACGATGGCCGGCGCGTCGGGGTCGGGGACGACGTAGACCTGGGCCGCGCCGATGCTCGACGCCGCGCTGCCGCCGGGCAGGCGCAGATCGACCGTCGCGTCGGTGGCGCGGGCAGCGTGGGGCGCGGCCGGGCGGCGGGCGCTCGCCGCGTCGGGCGGGTAGGCGCTTAGCAGCATGGGCAGGGCGACACGGAACGCCGGCTCGGTGTCGAACAGGGCGTCGGCGATGGGCGAGTGGGACACTGGCGCGAGGGACGCCGGGGCGCGCAGCCACTCGCGGCCGAGGCCCTGGGTGGCGGACCAGTGCTCCAGGGTGTTCCAATCGGCCTCGCCGTTCACCTGGTCCTGGTCGGTGTTGACGCACGCCGCTGGTGGGACGGGCGTGCCGCCGACGCTGCCGTTCAGCAAGGGATGCCAGAACTCGCCCGCCGTGTACTGGAACGCCATGAGGGACGCCGCCTGGGCCGTCGAGACGCCGGCGCAGACGGTCGGCGGGGTCGGCGTGCCGGGGCCGGGCGTCGCGCCGACGAGGGGCAGGTCGTTGCACGCGCAGTACGTGGCCGGGCCGCCGGCCTGGCGGTACTCATCATACAGGAAGAGGGCGTAGTGCGCCCACTCGTGAACCAGGGTGCGGTAGCCGTTGGGGTTGGACCAGCGGCCCGCGTCGGTGTCCCAGGCGCGGTCGCCGTCCCAGGCGCGGCCCACGAACATCTCGGCCGGGGCGTAGAGGGTGCGCACGCCCTTGGGCGAGGTGTAGGCCGTCAGCCGGGGGACGATGCCGCCGACATACGCGGCGGGGATGAAGTCGTTGGCGGCCAGGACGCGGATGTCCGCGCCGTCCCACGCCTCGGCGTTGGTGTGAAGCTCGATTTTGCCGAAGGCGAGCTGGCCGGCCGACGCGGCGTAGAGGTAGGCCGAGGCCGCGCGCAAGGCGGCGTGGAAGTCGGCGAGGGTGTCGGGCGACGACGGCTCCCACTCCAGGCTGACGACAACGTGGAACAGGACCAGCGGGCGATGGAGGCTGAGCTTGATGTCGCCGTTGGCGGGCGTCGGCGTGCTGGCGCCGGGCGCCCAACTCGTGGCGTAGACGTCGTAGGCGGGGCCGTGGCCGGGCTTGGTGGTGTCGCGGCTGTCGAGCTGGGTGAGCGCGGCCAGGGCGTCGCACGGGATGGGCAGGTTTTGGGGGCGCCCGTCGGCGTCGGTGCTGGTGGGGATGTCGGCGCTCAGGCGGTAGCCGGTCAGGGTCTCGGTGTAGCACAGGACGCGGACGGGCGTGCTCGCCAGGGGATTATTCCCGTCGTCCACAAAGCGCAGCGGCGCGGCGGGCGCGGCGACGGCGGGCGTCGCGGGCCACGCAGGGGCGCCGGATGCGGTGAGGCCCAGGGCGGCGAGGGCGCCGGCCGCCAGGAGCATGAACAAGAGCCACCTGTTGCGCATGGGAAACCTCCAGGGTCAGGACGCGTGAACGCTCGACAGAGAGCGTTCCTGATGAGGGGACGCGCAGCGGCGCGGCGAGGTTTCCTCCATTGTATCACACCTGCGCAAGAGGGCAGGAGGTCTACCACGGAAGACACGGAAGCAGAGACACGGCGTCGCTGCGCTAGACTGTCTGATGCAAGGGCGGGGGATTGCTTCGCGCTGCTCGCAATGACAGCTTAGCGTCGCTGCGAGGAGGTGGGGGCGGTACGCCGTTCCCGCCGACGAAGCAGCCTCACGACGGGTGAGAGCATGGCTGTCGCTGCGCTAGACTGTCTGATGCAAGGGCGGGGGATTGCTTCGCGCTGCTCGCAATGACAGCTTAGCGTCGCTGCGAGGAGGTGGGGGCGGTACTCCGTTCCCGCCGACGAAGCAGCCTCACGGCGGGTGAGAGCATGGCTGTCGCTGCGCTAGACTGTCTGATGCAAGGGCGGGGGATTGCTTCGCGCTGCTCGCAATGACAGCCAAATACCTGCTCGCAATGACAGCAGCAGGCTCTTCCTTTCCGTGTCTTCCGTGCCTTCCGTGGTTCCTATCACTCGTCCTCGGCGCGGGCGAGGAAGTCGCGGACGCGGTCCATGTAGGCGCGGCGGTCGTGGCCGGCGAACATCGCGCCGGCCATGCGCACCGGGTCGCCGAAGAAGAAGCGCTCGTAGAGCACCTGGCGCGCGCCAAACGCCGACGCCGCCACGTCCCACGCCAGGTGGAACAGCCGGATGCGCTCGCGGGCGTCGGCGCGGGCCGCCTGGAAGTACTTGTCGATGAGCGGCGCGAGGGCCGGGTTCTGGAGGTCGGCCTCGGTGGGCAGGGCCATCAGCCCACTGGCGGCGAGGAGCTGGATCATCTCGACCATGCGCGGGTAGAGGCGGGGGAACAGCATGCGGGCGGCGTCGAGGGGCGGCCAGGCCGGGGTCATGACGCCCCAGCGGTCGAGCTCGGCGTCGGCCTCGGCGGCGCGGGCGAAGGCGCGCATCGCCTCCAGGTCCACGATGATCTCGGCGATCTTCTCGTGGACATGCTGGAAGCCGCCGATGCCGATGGTCTCGACGATGAGCGACGCCAGGCCGAGCATGAACTCGGTCTTGGCGATGTTCTTGGTGACGACCTGGTGCGACATGTGGACCACGGCGTTGGAGACGGCGAAGGCGCGGTTGCAGCGGTCCACGTCGCGGTAGAGGAAGACGCGCTCCCACGGCACGAGCACATCGTCGAACACGACCATGGCGTCCATCTCCTCGAAGCGCGCGCCGAGGGGATGGTCGAACGTCGAGCGGTCGTAGTCGAAGCTCTCGCGGCAGAGGAACTTGAGGCCCGGCGTCGCGCAGGGCAGGGCGAAGGCGAAGGCGTATGGCTCGTCCTCCGCCGTCCCTTTGAGTAGGGTTGAGGGGAAGATGAGAATCTCGTCGGCGACGGGCAGGGTCGCCAGCATGCGCGCGCCGCGCACGATGAAGCCGGCGTCGGTCTCCTTGACGATGCGCGCCGCCAGGGTCGGGTCGGCCTGCTGCGCGGGACCGACGGCGCGGTTGGCCTGCGGGTTGATGAGGGAGTGGGTCAGGGTCAGGTCGTTCTCGCGCACGTAGTCGTAGTAGGCGCGGATGTGCTCGCCGTGACGAGGGTCGTTCTCGGCCATGTAGTCGGCGGCGGCGGCGTAGGCCATCACGGCGCGGTTGAGGTAGTCGGGCGAGCGGCCGAGCATCCCGCCCGACGCGTCGGCCCAGCGCTTCATCATGGCGCGGACGCGGGGCAGGTCATCGCGGGTGCGGGGCGTGAGGAAGGACAGGCCGACGCGCTCGCCGGTGGTGGGCGAGTGGTAGGTCATGTCGTCGAGGTGGGCGCACTGGATGTCGTAGAGGTCGGCCAGGCTGCGGACGCCGCGCCGGAAGGCCGGGTGCGTCGTCACGTCCGCCACCAACTCGCCCCGGTAATAGATTTCGCGCGGGGTCTCCCGCAGCCGCCGGATAACCTGTTCCCCGCTCCGCGCACCCATGTTCACCTCTCCTTCAGCCCCTCACCCAACCTCTCCAGAGGGAGAGGGGTCGGATTTGCCTGCCAACCCCGCGTCTTGACCGCGCACGGCATGCGTCCTATAGTTCACCCACCGGCTGTCATTGCGAGTTCCGCCCGTCATTGCGAGGAGGACGATAGGACGACGAAGCAATCGCCCGGTGCGCGACAGCCACGCTATAGCCGTTCAGAGCGTCCATCGCCAGGGCGGGGGATTGCTTCGCTTACGCTCGCAATGACAGCCCTAAAGCTCGCCATGACGGTCTTAGGCTCGCCATGACAGGCCGTCTTGTCATTGCGAGGAGGACGATAGGACGACGAAGCAATCGCCCGGCGGGTGACAGCGCAGCTATTCCTCGACTAGACTGCCTGATGCAAGGGCGGGGGATTGCTTCGCTCACGCTCGCAATGACGGTCTTAGGCTCGCCATGACAGGCCGTCTTGTCATTGCGAGGAGGACGATAGGACGACGAAGCAATCGCCCGGCGGGTGACAGCGCAGCTATTCCTCGACTAGACTGCCTGATGCAAGGGCGGGGGATTGCTTCGCTCACGCTCGCAATGACAGCCCTAAGGCTCGCCATGACGGTCTTAGGCTCGCCATGACAGGCCGTCTCACAACTCCTCATACAAATCTTTCCAGGTCGGATTCATGCCATCGATCAGCCCCATCTTCTTCTTCCTGGAGCCGCCCTTGATCTGCTTCTCTCGGCTAATGGCTGTTAATGCGTCGTCGTAGACCTCATAGTAGACCAACTTCGTGACATTGTACTGCTTCGTAAAGCTGTCTGCTAACTTCTCTTTGTGCTCATGCACACGTCGCAATAAGTTGTTGGTTACACCTGTGTATAGAACCGTGTTGTGCGGGTTCGTCATGATGTAAACGTAGTAGTGAGAGTGCATGGACGTTAAGCCCTCTGGCTATACTGTCATGGCGAGGAGGACGACCGGGGTGCGGGGGCGGTATTCCGCCCCTGCTGACGAAGCAATCGCCCGGTGCGCGACAGCCACGCTATAGCCGTTCAGAGCGTCCATCGCCAGGGCGGGGGATTGCTTCGCTTACGCTCGCAATGACGGTCTTAGGCTTGCCATGACGGTCTTAGGCTCGCCATGACAGACCGTCTTGTCATTGCGAGGAGGCACGACGAAGCAATCGCCCGGCGGGTGACAGCCACGCTATAGCCGTTCAGAGCGTCCATCGCCAGGGCGGGGGATTGCTTCGCTTACGCTCGCAATGACAGCCTTACGCTCCAATGACGAGACGGCCTGTCATTGCGAGGAGGACGATAGGACGACGAAGCAATCGCCCGGCGGGTGACAGCCACGCTATAGCCGTTCAGAGCGTCCATCGCCAGGGCGCGGGATTGCTTCGCTTACGCTCGCAATGACAGCCTTACGCTCGCAATGACAGCCTTGCACTTGCAATGACGGCCTTAGGCTCGCCATGACGGCCTTGGACTTTTGGGTGATGGAAGGTGCTCGCTTGGCTATCGTCATTCCCGATCTTGACGAGGTGCGGGCCTTTGCGGACGCGCTGCATCGGGCGGGGCAGGCGTGGCGGGGTGAGGCGTTCGGCTGGCAGGCCGAGTACACACCCCAGCAAGACACGCCGCCCCTCGATTCCTATATGACCTACACGCCGGCCGATTTCGCGATTGGCGAGAGCGGCATCTGGTTCTTCTCCCTGCTCTGGGAACACGGGCGCGACGCCCCGCCCGTCGAGTTCCTGGATGACCGCAACATTCTCCCCTGAGTCTAGTCAGACAAAGAGGTAGAAACGCAGAGGCGCAGAGCCGCAAAGGGGAAAGGTCAGAAGTTTTTCTCTGCGTCTCTGCGTCTCTGCGTTGCCCTTTTCTTGAAGCCTGCTCAATCACAAATCCGGGGCGGTGATGCCGCCGCCCTGGAGGAGGACGTACATCGGCACGCGGTCGCCGCGCCAGGTGTCGATGGCGGAGCGGAAGACGCTCATCAGCGTGCGCCAGTTGCCCGGGTGGAGGCGGGCGAAATTGTCGGCGTCGGTGTACAGCACGACGTAGCCGGGCGCTTTCGCCCAGCTCAGGTCCCGCGCCGCCTCCTCGAACGCATCCCAGTTGGCCCCGACGTAGCCGGGGAACCCCATCGCCTTGCCGGCGGCTCTCAAAAAAGACGCCTTGTCGGTGATCTGGCTGCCGTCAATCTCGAAGAGACGCCAGCCCTGCGCAGCCACGGCCTGGCGCAGCGCGTCGGGCGTCGTCGACTCGGGCAGATTGTAGATGCCAGCGGGGCGCTGGCCGGAGAACATGGCCGCCAGGTCGCTCATGGGATGACCCTCACGAATGTGTCGTAGTGGTTGTCGGTGTAGTAGATTTCGCCGTTCTGGCCGGTGATGATGCGCCGCGCCCCCCGGTCCGGCGAGCCGGGCGTGTCCACGGTGTACTCGCGGTAGTAGCCGGACGCCTTGCGCGGCAGGCGGCCCTCGCGGTTCTCGAAGGTGATGCCGTCGCGGGTGTAGGGGAACGGGCCGCCCTTCTGGATGAGGGACAGCGTCTTGCGGCCCTCCGGCGGGAGGTCGTTGGGGCTGACGACCTTCAGCCCGTCCATCGTCTGCGGGCGCGCGGGGGGAACCTTGGTCGCCGTCGGCGCGGGGGGGCGCGTCGCGGTGGGTCTGGGCCGCGCCGCCGGGGTCACGGCCAGGGCGCTGTCGTCGATGGGCTGGCCGATGGCGGCGAGGGTCGGCGCGACGGCCGGGGCCGCCGTGGTGGCGCCGCCACCGCAGCCGACGACGGCGACGAGCAGCAGGAGCAGCAGGGATGCCCGCCTGGTCCAGGCGAGGGCGGACGGTGATGAGAGTCCAGGCATGGAAACCTTCCTTTGGGAGGGGGTGCTTAGAAAAACGCTTCTAGAGCATCAGACGTCTCCGCTCTTTGCACAGTCAAGCGTTTTTCGGTCATCTGCAAGTATTCCTCAGACATGTCACATAGAACAGCCCGGCGACCCAGATTCCTACACGCGGCGCCCGTTGTGCCTGAGCCACACATGGGATCAAGCACAATATCGCCTTCTTTGGTGGTCATCAGCACAAGCGGTTCTATCACTTTAACGGGTTTTTGGGAAGGATGCCCTGTCTGCTCACTTTTACCGACAAAACCAACTAAGAGGGACTCTTCCATGACATTCGGCGGTCCCGGCATATACCTTAGCTTCCCTTGCCGCTGTTTCTCCAACTGAGCCTCGTTTAGGAAGTGCTCGGGATACATTCGGGCAGTTTCTTTTGCGAGATGGAGGCAGGACATATGAGCGGAGCGCCACCCCCGAATCACCGAGGGGCAGTTCTTGTAATACCAGGTCAGCCAGGCCTTTAGAATGAATCCCTCCGGAATGTAGTCCATGACTCTATAGATGATTTCAGGAAAACCCCAGAGGAATATGTGATCTGAGACGTTTGCAGCCGCTTGAACCACTGTCGCTAGCCACTGATGGTAGTCTTCGCGAAAGCCACCTATGCCTTTGTTATACCACGGGTCGAGAATGGTGGTCGTCACAGGGTGCGGAAGGCTTTGCAGCGTCTGCAAAACGTCCTGGGGGGGAAGGACAAGAATGCCATTCTGCTCCGGCGATGCTTCTGGAACCTGATCGAATAACACAGGCTGCCCTGGTTTGGGTGCTATGAATTGAGCCCGCGACGTTCTCATATAGGCGCCCTTTCTACTTGTCCCCGAAATACTCCTTCAACAACTCGTATACCGCTCGTTTCTCTTCTTCTGATGCTGCCTGGACAATCGCATAGACGTTTAGCTTCCCAGTGGCGCTGTCCCAGTAATTCTTCTTGACTACTTGATGTCGACCGCACAACGCTTGCCAGGCATCTGGGTTGCCAGGGTCAGCATGCGGGGTGATAGAGTGGGGCGTTTTGTGGTCGGGTGTCAGGTGGACCTTTCCACCTCCCACCGGGTCAACGCTTCCCTCCCGTAACCCGCATATATCAGAACCTTCTCTCCACTCACAAGTATAATTGGCTCGCTCCAACACCTTCAACCATGTCTCCGCGTTTGGCTTCACGCGCTTCCCTGCCGTGACTCGTTTCGCGGCAGATGGCATTAGGTATTCGCTGACCCTCAAGTCGCCCCTATTGCGCCAGGACAGAATTGTGTAGCCCGCATCGGTTCTTAGCTCCGATAAGCGTTGATGCCAGTTTTCTGGAATGCGCCCTGTTTCTGGGTCTCTAGCAACCTCCTGGATCTGTTCACGCGTGGCGACCTTACCAATATTATCGAGGAAGAAGGCTTCAATTCTTTTGCGCACAGATTTCTGTGTGTAGGGGCCTTTGATCACAGCATCTCGTTCCGGTCGAGGCTCGTACGGTGGCACCAGCGTGGTTGCTCCCTTTTCCAACAGCCTGAAGTATAATCGTGTAGGGCAGCAAGGGATTATAGTGTTCTGGCCTGATTTGTCAAAGAGCGCGGTGAACAAGTGAAGCGTGTGCCTCCCCATAAGGAGGGGTACGCACAGCGAAGCCTTGCTGCATCCAAGAGGGGCAACTATGGCCCATTGTCGTATCTGAAAGAGAGGATGATCATGCCAACCCTACCTCCCGACGACACACAACCCAATCCCACGCAGCCGACTACGACGCCCACGGCGCAACTCGCCATCGCGTGTGACATCGCCCAGGGCTACAACTTCCACAGGGACGCGCAGACGCCGGTCGGCTTCATCACCAAGCTGAAGCTCGGCCCCACGGCCGAGATCAAGGCCGACCAGGTGTGCCAAGGCCCCACGAGCACCGGGTCCGGTTTGGCGGTCGCCGTGGTGTTGAGCGCGGTACACTGGAGTACCGGGCCGGCCGACGCGATTTCCTTCACCGGGCGGGTCTCGCGTGCGAATCGGCAGACTATCCTCTCGATCCTTAGCCGCCCGCTCGACAGCATCGAGGTCGTGTTCCAGTTCATTGTCTACAGCTACGATCCCATCACGAAGCAGTACTACACCTCGTTCCACTGCAACGGGAAGGACATGACCGGCGTGCTGGCGAAGGACGGCGGCAATCCGCCCCTCTCCGTCGCCTCTGCCGCATCGGTCGACGTCCCGTCGCCGCAGAACTATAGTGTCTCGCTGGGGATCAAGCCCAAGCCGGGCACGGCCCAGGCGCTCACCATCGCAACGAGTCAAACAGCGAGTGTTGTGAAGCCCTGGGGGGCTTAGCGTTGAACGAGTCTCCCGACCGGCCCCCCTCTCCCGTTCTGGGAGAGGGGCAGGGGTGAGGGTTCTTTTGACAGCCGGACCCGTCTTTGATATACTCAGCCTGCTCCGTTGCCATGACCTAAAGGTATCAGCCACTCAAGGAGGAGGCCATGCGTCCAAGTCGACTGACCGTGCTCGCTTTGCTCCTGTCTCTCGTCGCTGTGCTGGCTATCGCGTGCGGGGGCCAACCCGCTGCGCCCGCCGCGCAAGCCCCCGCGCAGCAAGCCCCCGCGCAACAAGCCCCCGCGCAACAAGCCCCTGCCCAGGCCACGGCGGCGCCGGCCGTGAAACAGGCGACCGCCGCGCCGCAATCCGCTGCCCTGGCCGGCGCGGCCGGTGAGGCGTACAAGATCGGCGTCCTCGCCGCCATCACCGGCCCCTCGTCCTCCCTCGGCGTGCCCGAGCGCAATACCGCGCAGATGCTCGGCGACCAAATCAATGCCAAAGGCGGCGTGAAAGGCCCGGACGGCAAGATGCACCCGCTCCAGGTCATCATCTACGACACAAAGAGCGACAACACCGAGGCCCTCGTCGCTGCAAAGAAACTGATTGACGAGGATAAAGTCGCCGTCATCATGGGGCCGTCGCTGACCGGCGAGAGCCTCGCCATTGTGGACGCCGTCACCAAGGCCGAAATCCCCCTCATCTCGATGGCCGCCGGCATTAAGATCGTCGAGCCGGTGTCGGACCGCAAGTGGGTGTTCAAGACGCCCCAGTCGGACCGCCTCGTCATCCAGGCCATCGCCGACTACCTCAAGAAGAATAGCCTCGACAAGGTCGCGTGGATGAGTGTCTCGACGGCCTACGGCGACGGGGGCAAGGCGGAGTGGGACGGCATCGCCCAGAAGGCGGGCCTGACGACGGTCGCCAACGAGCGCTTCAACGAGACGGACACCGACATGACGGCGCAGCTCACCAAGGTGAAGGGCGCGGACCCGAAGGCTATCGTGGTGTGGGCCATCCCGCCGGCGGCCGGTGTGGTGAGCAAGAACCGCAACGAGATGGGGATGCAGACGCCGATCTTCCAGAGCCACGGCATCGCCAACCAGGCGTTCATCGACATCGCCACGAAGCCGGGCGCGGAGGGGACACAGCTGTTCGCCGGCAAGCTCCTCGTCGCCGACCAACTCCCCGACACCGACCCGATGAAGCCCATTCTACAACAATATATGAAGGACTACCAGGCCAAGTTCAACGCCGCGCCCAGCCCGTTCGGCGGCTACGCCTACGACGCCATCGCCATTATTACCAAGGCGATGGAGACGGCGGGCGCCGACCGGGCCAAGCTGCGCGACGCCATCGAGAGCACGAAGGGGCTGGTGAGCGTCAGCGGGGTGTTCAACATGAGCGCCCAGGACCACAACGGCCTCAGCCCGGCCGACGCCGTGACCCTGATCGAGATCAAGGATGGTAAGTGGACGGCGAAGAAGTAGCGCATGGCAGATAGCAGATAGCAGGTGGCGAATGGCAGATAGCAGGTGGCGAATGGCAGATGGCGGCCATCAGCTATCAGCTATCAGCTATCAGCTACGCCGGGGAGGGCGACGTGCCGTTTAGATTCGAGAGCCTGGAGATATGGCGCATGGCGCGGGCGTATGCGACTCAAGTCTACAACGTCACGGCTCGCTTTCCTCGGCACGAGGATTACGGATTGCGGTCGCAGATGAACCGCGCCGTGAACTCCATCGGGCTGAACATCGCCGAGGGCGCGGCGAAGAAAACCTCCCGCGCCTTCGACTATCACCTGGAAATCGCCGTCGGATCGGCGTTCGAAGTGGTCGGCGCGTCGTTCCTGGCTGCGGATCGCGGCTACATCACGCCACAGGAGCAGCACAGCCTGTACCACGACGGCGAATGCCTAGCCAAAAGTATCAACGCCTTCCGTCACACCCTACATCCCGACTGACCCGCCATCCGCCATTCGCTATTCGCCATCAGCCATCAGCCATTCGCCATCAGCCATCAGCCATTCGCCATCAGCCATCAGCCATTCGCCATCAGCCATCAGCCATTCGCCATCAGCTACTATGCCTAACTTGCAGCAGCTCACCCAATACTTCATCACGGGCGTGACCAACGGCAGCGTGTACGCGCTCATCGCCCTGGGCTTTGTCACCATCTTTACGGTGACGGAGGTTATTAACTTCGCCCAGGGCGAGTTCGTCATGCTCGGCTCGATGCTGAGCATCAGCATCATGAAAATCGGCCTGCCGCTGCCCGTCGCCGCCGCGCTGGCGATTCTGCTCGTCGCCCTGCTGGCGGGCGTGTTCTACTGGACGTCGCTGCGCACCGCCCGCCGGGCCTCCCTCATCAGCCTGCTGGTCATCACGATTGGCGCGTCTATCGTCATCCGGGGCATCGCGCTGATCCTGTGGGGCACCGAGCCGTACAGCATGAGTCCGTTCACGACCGGGACGCCCCTCAATATCCTCGGCGCGATCATGCGCTTGCAGAGCGTCTGGGTGCTGGGGACGACGGCGGTCGTGCTGGCGGCGACGGGCTACTTCTTCAACCGCACGCGGCGCGGCCAGGCGATGCGCGCCGTCGCCATGAACCGCCAGGCGGCGGAGATCTTCGGCATCATGCCGAGCCACATGGCGTTCCTCGCCTTCCTCATCGCCGGCGCTGTCGCCGCCATCGCCGGCATCGTCATCACCCCGCTGAGCTTTGCGACGTACGACATGGGGCTGAACATGGGGCTGAAGGGCTTCGCGGCGGCCGTCGTCGGCGGGCTGACCAACCCGGCGGTCGCCGTCCTGGGCGGCTTCCTGCTCGGCATCCTGGAGGCGTTCGGCGCGGGGCTGCTGCCGTCGGGCTACAAGGACGCCATCGCCGTGGGCATCCTGCTGGCCCTGCTCATCTACCAGGGGTTGCGCCACCGGGGCCAGTTCTGGGCCGTCGCCGAGCGTTGAGAGAGAACCATGAGCCGCCTGTTGCAGCGCCCCAACCAGCTATCCGTGGCGATCTTCCTCATCCTGGGGGCCATCGTGCCCCTCGCCGTGGGCAGCCCGTACTGGCATAGCCTGTTCATCGTCATCGGCCTCTACACCATGATCGTCGTCGGCCTGGCGCTGCTGATGGGCTACGCCGGGCAGGTGTCGCTGGGGCAGCCGGCGTTCTACGGCATCGGGGCGTACACCGCCGCCATCCTGACGACGCGCCTGGCCCTCAACCCGTGGCTGGCCCTCGCCGCCGGCGTCGCCCTCGCCGCCGTGATGGCGCTGCTCATCGGCTTCCCGCTGTTCTACCTGCGCGGCCACGCCCTGGCGATGGGCACCCTGGCGCTGACGCTCATCTTCTACGTCATGGTCAACGAGACCGTCGGGCTGACCCTCGGCCCCAGCGGCATCACCGGCATCCCGACGCTGGCGATTGGCCCCTTCGCCTTCGACAACGACTTTCGCTACTACTACCTCGTCCTCGTCGCCGTCGCCGCCGTTTTGTTCACGTCGCTGCGCCTGGTCAACTCCGGCCTGGGTCGCGCCCTGCGCGCCATCCGCGAGTCGGAGCTGGCGGCGGAGACGATGGGGGTGGACACGGCGGGCCACAAGCGCCTGGTGTTCGTCGTCGCTGCCGCGTGCGCCGGGCTGGCCGGCGGGCTGTACGCCTTCTACCTGCACTTCGTCAGCCCGCCGCCGTTCAGCTTCAGCCTGTCGGCGCTGCTCATCACGATGGTGGTGGTGGGCGGGTTGGCGAGCGTGTGGGGGTCGATGTTCGGCGTGTTCGCGGTGATGCTGCTGACGGAGGTGATCCGGTCGGTGGCGGCGCCGCTGGCCGGGCAGTCGTCGGCGGAGTACCAGATCGTCGTCTACGGCCTGCTGCTCATGGTCATCATGATTTTCTACCCGGACGGCCTGGGACGGACCATCCTGGACCGGCTGGCGGCCCTGCGCGCCCCGTCCCGCCGTCCGACGCCCGCGCCGGAGCGGGAGGGGTAGCGCCTGGCGGCCGTTAAGCCGTCGTTGCGAGCGAACGCGAAGCAACCTCGCGCCCTTGCGAGAGACGGGCCAGCGCCGGCATTGCAGCGATGTCGCCCGCCGCCGCCGCCAAGAGGTCTACCACGGAATACACAGAACACACGGAAAGGGAAGAGATGTCTCTTCATTCCGTGTCTTCCGTGCCTTCCGTGGTTCTAATCTTAGCCGCGTCGCCAGCCCAGATGCCTCATCCCTCAGCATGACAGCCGGCGTCTGGTGGGCGGGGGAGAGGTGAACGCCAAGGCGCAAAGGCGCAAGGACGCAAAGAGACATAAGTCTTCAGTCTGTTAGCGTCGTTGCGCCGTTGCGTTGCAAGCCCCTTCTTTTTTCGCGCCTTTCGCCCCTTTCGCGTCGTTCGTGGTCCGCCCGTTCGCCGCCAGCCCAGATGCCTCGTCCCTCGGCATGACAGCCGGCGTTGTCGCCCACCGCCGCCACCAAGAAATCTACCACGGAATACACGGAATACACGGAATGAAGAGACATCTCTTCCCCTTCCGTGTCTTCCGTCGCAGGGGCGGAGTACCGCCCCCTTTTGGGAGTTGCCCCCGATGTTGACTCCCGCTCTAGTTGTAGGGGTGGGGGCAACTCCCAAAACCGCACCCCGCCGTGGTTCTAATCTTAGCCGCGTCGGCGCCGGGGGATGCCTCGTCCCTCGGCATGACAGCCGGCGTCTGGTGGCGGGAGCTAGGGGAACGCTAAGGCGCTAAGGCGCAAGGACGCAAAGAGACAGAAGTCTTCAGTCTGTTAGCGCCGTTGCTCTCCTGCCGGAACCGGGCTATACTTCGAGCGTGCGAGGTGAGCGAAGGAGGCAAGGATGACACTCGACCGAATCACTGTCAACCCAGCCCGCATGAATGGGCAGCCCTGCATCCGGGATCTGCGATTGACTGTGCGCCGCGTGGTCCAACTGCTCGCCATCTACCCTGAGCGAGACGCGCTGTTCCAGGAGTATCCCGAACTGGAAGAAGAGGATATTCGCCAGGCCCTGCTCTACGCCGCCAGCACGCTCGACGACGAAGTCATCGATCTCCCCCTGAGATATGAAGCTGCTTCTTGACCAAGGATTGCCCCGCTCAGCAGCGGGATTGCTCAACGCAGCAGACTTCGATACGATACATGTCGGCGATATTGGCTATGCAACGGCCGACGATGAGGCCATTCTCGCCAAGGCACGTGAAGAAGCACGAGTCGTCGTCACGCTGGATGCAGATTTCCACACGTTGATGGCGCTCTCAGGCGCGAACGGACCTTCGGTCATAAGGGTGCGGCTTCAGGGGCTACGGGCGCCTGCCTTGGTCGATCTGCTACTCTACACCATTGAGCAATGCAGGAACGACCTGGATACGGGCGCGCTGGTCACGGTCCAACGCGGGCGCATCCGAGTCCATCATCTTCCGCTACTTCCTGCTACGTCTGAAGAGTCAGCTACTGAATAGAATGGCGGCTGACACGATGCGGTCGCCTCTTTTTTCGCGCCTTTCGCCCCTTTCGCGTCTCTCGTGGTCCAACGGTCCCGCCGCCGGGGGATGCCGCGTCCCTCGGCATGACAGCCGGCGCTGTCGCCCGCCGCCGCCCCTAAGAGGTCTACCACGGAATACACGGAACCAAGAGACATCTCCAGGTGTCATTGCGAGGAGGACGGTAGGACGACGAAGCAATCCCCCGCCGGGCGACGACCACGCCAAAGCCGTCTAGACCGTCTGTCGCAAGGTCGGGAGATTGCTTCGCGTTGCTCGCAATGACA
>JBDHWG010000052.1:0-18470 GCA_039810085.1 Anaerolineae bacterium | reverse complement strand
TATATTGGTCGTCGCGTTCGTGATCTGGTTACTCTTCTTTAGGAAGAAAGGGCAGAGCGCAAGTTGAAGGTTGGCTTCAGGATTCTACTTATCAGCACAGGAGCCGTCATTGCGAGCGGAGCGACGCAATCCCCTCTTCGCATCAGACGGTCTAGTCAAGGAATAGAGGTGCTGTTGCCCGTCGTGAGGTTGCTTCGTCGTCCTAGCGTCCTCCTCGCAACGACGCTGGCCCTGTGTTCCGACCAGAGAAGCGGAAGTATCCCTGAGTATCGGTCAAGACCCTTCGCCGCGCTCAAGGTGACAGTCAAAACAAGTGTAGTTGACCTCTAACGCCCTAAATACGGCAGGAAGACCTGGTACGGCCCGCGCGTCGATGTTGGTGTCGGCGTCGCCGTCGGCGTGGGCGTCTTCGTCGGCGGCCAGGTTGACGTTGGCGTGGGTGTCTCGCCCCCCTCTCCCCCCGTGGGAGAGGGGCTGGGGGTGAGGGTCGGGGTCAGGGTCTCCGTCGGCGTGGCGCTCCCCTCTCCCCCTGTGGGAGAGGGGCTGGGGGTGAGGGTCAGCGTCCGCGTCGGCGTGGGCGTCTTCGTCGGCGGGATCGTCGCCGTCGGCGTGGCGCTGGGTGTCGCCGTCGGTGTCGCCGTCGCCGTGGCCGTCGCGGTATACGTGGGCGGTAGCGTCGCCGTGGCCGTGGGCGACGGCGTGACCGTCGGGGTGAGGGTCGGCGTCGCGGTGCGCGACGGCGTGGGCGTCGGCTCGATGAGGGCGCAGTCGGCGAACGCGACGTACTCCAGGCCGCTGCTCGTCCCGAACCAGCGGCGGCAGCTAATCTCCCGCGCCGTGCTGAACGTGTTCATCGTCGCGCTGTCCACCGGGCGGCTCAGGGTCAGCCACACCTGGCCCAGCGTGTCGTAGCGGCTCGCGCCCTTGTCGTGCAGGAACCAGATCTGCGAGCCTTCGACAACGATGTTGCGCACCAGGCCGCTGGCGAGGCCGCCGCCGGTGTTGGCCGGGGTGTAGGTCTTCCAGCGCTGGCTCTCCGGCGCATTCGGGATGTCCGTGCGCGCGCTGACGCCCTGGGGCGTCGCCACCCAGACGCGGTTGAACGAGTCGACGGCGATGGCCGTCACGTAGTCCGACGGCAGGCCGCCGCCGGTCGAGGCGTTGGTGAACGTCGTCCAGTCGCCGCCGGAGTCGCTCGGCGCGCCGTGGTGGTCCAGCATGCGCACGCCCGACTCCGTCGCCAGCCACACCTGGTTGTACAGGCCGCCGCCGGCCGAGGCGCGCACCGCCAGCCCGCGCACCGCGCCCAGCGTCGCATTCTGCCCATCCACCCACGAAATCCACTGCCCGTTCTGCTGCGTCACCAGGCGCGACGGCGTGGACCCCCACGCCTGAGTCGCGGCCCAAACCCGGCCGGTGTATGGGTCGGCGGCCAGGCCGACGACGTTCCCCGGCAGCCCGTGGCCGTCCACGCCGTAGTTCTCCCACTGCCCGCTCTGGTACTGGCGCGTGAGGCCGCCAATCGTCTGGCCGTTGCGGTTCTCCCCCGTGCCCACCCAGATATCCGCGCCAACCTGGAGCAGGGCGCGCACGTTGTCCGATGGCAGATGCGCGGCGGACTGGCCGGTGTACACCGTCCACTGCCCCGCCTCCAGCCGCCCCAATCCCCGGTTCGTCCCCGCCCACAGCACACCGGAGTAGTCGCGCAGCAGGGCGTTGACCTGGTTGGACGGCAGCCCGCCGACCATGTAGCGCGTCCACGTCGTGTCGTCGGCGGCGAGGCGGGCGATGCCGCCCGCCGTGGCGAACCACGTCGCGCCGTCGGGTGTGCTCAGGATGGCGCGCACGTCGCTGCTCGGCAGCCCGCCCGGTCCGGCCGACAGCGTCAGCCAGGTGTCGTCGCTCGTATCCGCCGTCCCCCGGTCGTCCACGCGCGCCACGCCGCCGACGCAGCTCGCCACGCAGGCGTAGGCGGCGAGCCATACGCGCCCGCGTGTGTCGGCGCGCACGACGCTGACGCGCGACACGGGCAGCTTGTCCCCGCCCATCGGCTGCGGATTGCCGTCGGGCCGCCAGCGCACCGCCCCGGCTTCCGTCCCAAACCAGCGCACGCCCGCGCTCGTCACCGTCACGGCGTCGATGAGGTCGGCGGGCATGGCGGGCGCGCTGCTCGTGTCGTAGTCGCGCCACGTCGCGCCGTCGTAGGCGTGGACGCCGTCGCTCGGCCCGATGGTCGTCCACACAACGCTGCCGTTCTCGATGGCCCAGATCGTCGTCGGGACGGTGGCGCGGCGCACGTCGTTGTAGTACGCCGCGATGGCGTCCATCATGCTGTCATACGCCTGCCACCCGGCGCCGTCCCACACACTCGCGCCGTAGCTCGTCGTCGCCCAGACGCGGCCGGCCGCGTCGATGCCGACGCCGTCCACGCGGTCCGCCAGCAGACCTTCGCTGCGCTTCCACGACCGCCACGTGCTCCCGTTCCAGCGCGCGACGCCGCCCTCCGTCCCGGCCCACACGTACCCCGTCGCCGGATCGATGGCGATGGCGCGCACTTGATTGGACGGCAGGCCGTGGTCGATGGTGTACACCGTCGTCGCGGCGGCGCCGGTGTCCCAGCGCACGACGCCGCCCTCCGTCGCCGCCCACAGAATGCTCCCCTGGACGGCGATGGCGTTCACCTCGTCGGCGTTCGTCGTAACGCTCCACACCGTCGGCGTGTCCGCCGAGGCGCGGGCAAAGATGAGGGAGAACACGAGCAGGGCACACGCTAGGGCCAGCGGGCGTAATCGTCGCACAAAGAACTCCCCACGAAATAGTCTGCGTACCAATGAAAGACGTCCGGCGGGCGGGAAGGATACGAGCGTGGTATAATAGAAGGTGAGGAACGCATGAATCGACGGCAGCGGCGGAAACAGGTGCTGGTGGTGGACCCGGACCCGGGTGCAATGACGCGCCTGCGCGGGATGGTGGATGGCCTGGGCTATCGCGGTCTCGGCGGGCGCAGCGTCACCGAGGCGGGGGCGATTGCGCGCGGCGCGAAGCTGAGCATGGCCCTCGTCGCCAGCGTCGCCGGCCCCGAGCTGGCCGACCTGGTGGACGTGCTGCGCAAGGCCGCCGTGCCCGTCGTCGTCCTCTACCCCGGCGACGAGGCGCGCCCGAGCCTGCCCGGCGCGGCGGGCTACCTGCCCACGCCGGTGCGTACCCCGGACCTGGTCTCGACGCTGTATCGCTACGCAGGAGCGCCTTAGTCATGCCTGATATCACCGTCGCCGTCGATGTGGCGGCTGCCCTGAGCCGGGGCGCGCCGGTCGTCGCCCTGGAATCCACCGTCATCACCCACGGCCTGCCCTGGCCCGCCAACCTGGAAACCGCCAGGGCGATGGAGCGCGTCGTGCGCGAGGCGGGCGCGCTGCCGGCGACCGTCGCGCTGCTGGCGGGCGAGATCCGCGTCGGCCTGACCGACGCCGAGCTGGAGCATTTAGCGCGGCAGGGCGGCGCGGCGCGCAAGGTCAGCCGCCGCGACCTGGCGCTGGCCGTGGCGCGGGGCGAGGACGGCGGGACGACCGTCGCGACGACGATGTGGGCGGCCCACCGCGCCGGCATCGGGGTGTTCGCCACGGGCGGCATCGGCGGCGTCCACCGCCGCCACCCGTTCGACGTGTCCGCCGACCTGCCGGAGCTGGCGCGGACGCCGGTGCTCGTCGTGTGCGCCGGGGCGAAAGCCATCCTCGACCTGCCGCTGACGCTGGAGTGGCTGGAGACCCACGGCGTGCCGGTGCTCGGCTGGCAGACGGACGAGTTCCCCGCCTTCTACAGCCGTGACAGCGGCCTGCCCGTGGACCAGCGCGTCGCCGACGCCGCCGAGGTCGCCACGTTCTGGCAGGCGCAGCGGCGGCTGGGGCTGGGCGGGGCGCTGCTGGCCGTGCCGGCGCCTGAAGAGTTCGCCGAGCCGTCGGCGGAGGTAGAGACGGCCATCGCGGCGGCGCTGGACGCGGCGGAGGAGGCTGGGGTGCGCGGCAAGGCGGTGACGCCGTTCCTGCTGGAGCGGGTGTCGGCGCTGACGGAGGGCGCGAGCCAGCGGGCGAACCGCGCCCTGCTCGAAAACAACGCCCGTGTCGCCGCCGAGGTCGCCACGGCCCTGGTAACCCGCTCCGCATGACGGAGAGGAAGATCGCCACGGAGGCACAGAGGACACAGAGGAATGTATTGGCAAGAAGCTGTCATTGCGAGCGGAGCGACGCAATCTCCCGCTCTGGCGACAGACGCTCTAGTCGAGGCATAGCGATGCTTTCCCAACCGCGAGATTGCTTCGTCGTCCCTCCTTCGTCGTCCCTCCTCGCAATGACAAGACAGCCTGTCATTGCGAGCGGAGCGACGCAATCTCCCGACCTTGCGATTGACCGGCTAGCGCAGGAATGCCAATGCTTGACCCGCCGTGGGATTGCTTCGTCGTCCCTCCTCGCAATGACGCCACTGTGGCAAGCACAAGGAGAAACCACAGGTGAAACACACTCTCGCTACACTACTGACACTGGCTCTGCTCGGCGTACTCGCGGCGTGCGCGCCGTCGCCAGCCGCGCCGGCCGCGTCTGCGCCGAAGGCGGCGGAAGCGCCCACGACAGCGCCCACAACAGCCGCGAAGGCGGCAGCGGCTCCGACCGCCGCAGCGAAGGCCGCCGCGCCCACGACAGCGCCAACAGCGGTTCCAACCGCTGCCGCGAAGGCCGCCGCGCCCACGATAGCGCCCACGACGGCGGCAAGTGGCGCGCTGACGAAAGTCACCATTGCGATGGGCTTCGCACCCAATATGCAGTTCGCGCCGTACTACGTCGCGGCGGATAAGGGCTACTACGCCCAGGAGGGACTGGACGTTCAGTTCCAGCACGGCCAGGTGCAGGACGTGCTCAAGCTCGTCGCCGACGGGCAGATTCCCTTCGCCATCACCAGCGGCGACGCCCTGATCCGGGCGCGGGCAGCGGGCATCCCCGTCACCTACATCATGCGCCAGTTCACCAAGTTTCCCGTCGGCGCGCTGGCCCTGGCCGACCCGGCCAAGCCGCTCAAGTCGCCGGCCGACCTCAAGGGGCGCACGGTGGGCATCTCCGGCCCCGGCAGCTCGACGGACATGGGGTTAAAGGCGTTGCAGAAGGCGGCCGGGCTGACCGACGCCGACATGAAGGTGACGAACGTCGGCTTCGCGGAGACCGAGGCGCTGACGCAGAAGCACATCGATGTGGCGATGACGTACCTGCCCAACGAGTCGGCGCAGATGAAGGCGCAGGGCTACACCGTCGAGACGTTGCAGGTGTCGCCCTACGTGGACCTGGTCTCGACGGGCCTAGCCACGGGCGAGACCACCATCAAGAACAACCCCGACATGGTGCAGAAGTTCGTGCGGGCAACGCTGCGCGGCTTGAAGGACATGCAGGCCGACCCTAACGCCGCCTTCGCCGCGTCGCTCAAGCAGATGCCAGAGGTCACGCCGGACCAGCAGCCATCGCAGAAGGCGGTTCTCAACGCGACGCTGGAGTTCGAGGCGCCGGTGAAGGACCATCCGCTGGGCTGGATCGACCCACAGGGGTGGCAGGCCACCTACGATTTCCTGAAGTCCCTCAACATGGTTCAGGGGTCGCCGGACATCGCGGCGATGTACACCAACCGCTTCGTCGACGCCGCCAAGCCGTAATGCGCGTGACACCGCGTGCGTCGAGCATCACCGGCGCGCCCCTCTACGAAACCGACGAGGCTACAGCCGCCCCCGCGCGCCGCCGACGCCGCCTGCCCGGCGCGCGCGGGTGGCTCGGCCTGGGCATCACCCTGGGCATCCTGCTGCTGTGGCAGGGCGTCGTCCTGGCCGCCTGGGTCCCGCCGTACATCCTGCCCGCGCCGGGGGCCGTCGCTGCCAAGGCCGTCGCCCTGGCGCAGACGGGGGCGTTGCAGCGCCACGTTGGGACGACGCTGCTGGAAGCCATGCTCGGCTTCAGCATCGCCCTGGTCATCGGGACGACAGTGGGCTACGTCATCGGCAAGTCGCGGCTGCTGGCGGGGGCCGTCGCGCCCTACATCGCCGCCCTGCAAGCCATCCCCATCGTCGCCCTGGCCCCGCTGCTCGTGGCGTGGTTCGGCCTCGGCCTCGCGCCGAAGATGATCATCGCCACGCTCATCGTCTTCTTCCCCATCCTGGTGAACACCGTCGTTGGCCTGCAATCCATCGACCCCGAACTGACCGACGCGGCGCAGACCCTCGGAGCGGGCCGGTGGTCGATGCTGTGGTACGTCGAAGCGCCCCTGTCGGCGCGGCCGTTCCTGGGCGGGGTCAAGATGGGGTTGGCGCTGGCGATGACCGGCGCAATGGTGGCCGAATTCGTCGCCGCCGACGCCGGCCTGGGCTTCATGATGACCCTGGCGCGCTCCAACTACGACGCGCCGATGCTCTACGTCGCCGCGCTGACCATGGCGCTGGTCGCCTTCCTCGGCTACGCCCTGGTCACGCTCCTGGAGTGGACGCTCATCGACTGGTAGCGGATTTATTTCCCCTGTAACATTTCCGTAACATCTTCGGCCGCTCCAAGACTATTCCCGTATACGTTGGGAAATGAAGGGCTGTGTGAAACGGCCCGCGGGATATGTGAAGGAGCAGAGCCATGATGCCAAGCTACTCGCCGCTGTCCGCCGTCGTCGCCACTTGCGTTGTAACCGTGCCGCTGGCCCTCCTGCTTGTTCTCGGCTGGATGAAGCGGCTGTTCCTCCGGCCGGTGCGAGACATGGATCACGCGCTGTCGGCGCTGGACGATGGAACGTTGACACCAGATGTCCTGGCTGGTCCGGCGGCGCGCGAGGACGAGCTGGGGCGCCTGGCGCGGACGCTGCAACGCCTGGCCCACGCGGACCAGGTGCGCGAGCAGGGCATGCGCGCTCAGATCCAGGCGCTGAACACTGTCATCGAGGACATGCGCCGCCAGATGCAAGACATGCACATCGAGATGGAGAGCATGCACGAGCAGATGGAGGCGCAGGAAATCATGATCGACGAGATGAAGAAGGCACGCCAGGTGGCTGAGATTATCGAGAGCGATCAGTTCCGGGCGATCCGCGCGCAGGCGCGGCGGCTGCGCGCCGAGCGCGCGGTCTAGGCATGGCCCGCGCCTTGAACTGACCGCCGAGGAACCCGCGTCGTGTTCGAGGCCGCGACCGACCCGAACCACATCTTGTGAGGCGTTTATCCTACGGCGACTTATCCAAGAGCACCGGCTTACTCCGTATCTCGCCGGTCCAAACTCCCTGGTCTTTGGCCTCGGGTGATGGCGGGACGTTGTAAACGGCAACAAGCTGCGCACCTGGGACGACCACTTGCTCAAGCGGGGCATCGGCCTGCCACTGCCCATCCCCTAGATCGAACGGCCATTCATGCCTGGTCCCCGGAGGCACAGCCAGGGATGACGGGACATTGCGGGTGTAAACCTGCGGCTGGCGGACGATGCGGACCGTGTCATCGCCCCGGGACACCTCGAAAGAGAGAACGGTATCGCCCCACTGATTGCCCGTGCGCCAGACGCGAATCGGCGCGCTGCCTGTGTTGTCGAGCACGATGCTACCGGCGGGCAGCGGTCGTCCCGAGCGGACTTCTATTTGCAAAGTCAACGATACGTGATGCATCGACTTATGTCCCTTCATGGCGTGGCCGGGGGCGCGGGACTGGGCGGCGTGACGCCGGGGGCAGGCGCAGGGGGAGGAGATCCCCAGTTGATTGTAATGATCCCACTGCTCGCCTTCACCGCGTCGCCATTACAGGTGTCGATGACCTTCAATTGGAATTGAAACTGGCCGACCATAGAGGCCGGCCCACCTGGTGCATCGCTTCCTCGATAGGTATCGCCGTTGGCTTGGTCCTGGGTACCACCCGTCAGGTATTCGTCGAAGCCTGGCGCCGGGTCACTATGCGGACCCGAGCGGTGACCATACCGCTTGTCGGACGTATCTCTATCCTCATACCAGGTATTGGCGGTCGCCGATGAGGGAAATCCGCTGTGGGGGGGGCCGCCCCGCCAAGTGTGAAAGGCACTATCCCATTTGATATACTGGCGCACCTCGCAGCATCTGGGCCTGCGAGGCGGCACGGTCACAAGCGCGGTCCCGAACGTCGCGGCCATGCTGAACGTCGCTCTCTTTCTTCCGCCGCTGGTCGTGACTGGTATGGCGCCGCTGGGTGTATAAGTCGGGCCGCTATTCACATAGCATTGACCATCTGCTGTAGAGGGTGCGGCAGGCGGAGGAGGACTCGCCGGAGTCGCGCCGGGCGCTGGCGCCGGCGTACCGTTGGTCGTGACCACCTCATCTTGAGAAACGTCGCCACTGACATTGCGCGTCGACGTGGCTCCGGCAGCGGTGGCAGACCGCCCGATAGCGCCGGCCGCAGGTTGGGCCTGCAACGCTGTTGAATCGTCTTTGCCCTTCCCCCGATTCTCTTCCAATAGCCGCTGGACAGCTTGATTCCCAAGCGTGCGCTGGAGGTTCAGGATCGGGTTCCTGTCCCGCGCTTGCCCAACGGGGGCTAGACCGGGCGTGGTAGACTTGGCAGACGTAGTTGGTTGCGTCGCTCTTGGTTTGTATGCGAAAGTACGCATGCCATCTCCTTGACCTCGCTCTACTAGATGCTCAACGACAGCGTTCAGCCGCGCAGCGGCCACCTCCAGGCTTTGCAGATCATCTTTGCCACCTAGTAAAGCATTATACGACATATCCAACATAGAGTCAAGGGGTTGTTTGCCGCTTCGTCTCACCCCAGTGTGACAGATCGTCTCTTCTATGGGGGGTCTAGCGTCCCGGCGGCGATGGCAAGCTGTCCCAGGCTGATACCGCCGTCGTTGGGTGGGACTTGCCGGTGCTGCACAACGTCCATGCCCGCTCGGCCCAGCGCCGCCACCATCCGCTGGACCAGCAAGCGATTCTGGAAACAGCCGCCCGTTAACGCGACGCGCGGCTCAGCCAGCCGGGTTGCCACACGAACGGCGGCGGCGGCGAGGGCATTGTGGAAGCGGGCGGCGATGACGCCGAGCAAGACGCCAGCCCTTCTATCGGCCATGAGCGCGTCGATCATGGGACGCCAGTCGAGGACGAGGGGGACATCGCCGCCCGACGTCACGAGGTCGATGGCATACCCATCCCGGACGCGGGGGTCGGCGATGTTCTCCAGGGCCATCGCCGCCTGGCCCTCGAACGTGACCTGGGGATGCAGCCCCAGCAGCGCCGCGACCCCGTCGAAGAGGCGGCCGGCGCTCGTTGTCAACGGCGCGCCCACGCCGCGCCGAAGCATCTGGGCGAACACTCGACGCTCGGCCGGCGTGGTCCACGCGGCGATATGGTCGCTTTCCAGGGCGGCGTCGCCGTATGTCTCCCATAGCAACGCCAGGGCCACCCGGCGCGGTTGGCGCACGGCGGCATCCCCGCCCGGCAGGCGAAACGGGCGCAGGTGAGCCACCCGCTTGTAGCCCTGCGCATCGCCCAGCAGAAACTCCCCGCCCCAGATGACACCATCCGGCCCGTAGCCGGCGCCATCCCACGTCACGCCCAGCGCCGGCCCCTCGATGCCCGCGTCGGCCAGGCACGCCGCCAGGTGGGCGTGGTGGTGCTGCACCGGAATGCGGGCGACGCTGGACACGCGCGGCCCAGCGTCGGTGATGGCCTGCGCCCACTCGGTGGAGATATAGTCCGGGTGCATGTCGTGGGCGATGGCGGTCGGCGCGGCTTCGTAGAGGCGCAGGAAATCGGCGATGACGCGCTCGAATGCGCCCAGCGCCTCGACCGTCTCCAGGTCGCCGATGTGCTGGCTGATGAACGCCTGGCGCCCGACGCTGAGGGCGACGGTGTTCTTGAGGTGCGCGCCGACGGCCAGGATCGTGGGGCCGGCGCGGGGCAGCAGAACGGGCAGAGGCGCGTAGCCGCGGGCGCGGCGGAGCAAACGCGGTGTTCCATCCGACAGCCAGGCGACGCTGTCGTCCACGTGGCGAGCGATGGGGCGGTCGTGGACCAGGAAGGCGTCGGCGATAGGGCCGAGCCGGGCCAGCGCATCGTCGTTGTCGATGCAGATCGGCTCGTCGGTCAGGTTGCCGCTCGTCGCGACGATGGGGAAGCCGGTTTCCACCAGCAAAAGATGGTGCAGCGGCGTGTAGGCCAGCATGATGCCCAGGTTCGCCGTCTCCGGCGCGACGTTCGGCGCCACGACCGCATCGCGCTTTGCAGGCAGCAGGACGATGGGCGCTTCCGGCGACGACAGCAGCGCCTCGGCGGCCGGCGAGACATCGCACAACGCCTGGGCTTGCGCCAGGTCCCGAACCATCACCGCAAACGGTTTGTCGCGGCGCGGCTTGCGCTCGCGCAGGCGCGCGACGGCGGCGCTGTTCCGCGCATCGACCATCAGATGAAAGCCGCCCAGCCCCTTGGCCGCGACGATCTGCCCGCTCTGGAGGGCGGCGGCGGCGGCGCGAATCGCGTCTTGGGCGCGGGACGCGGTGTGCCAGGCGCCGTCCTGTCGGGTCAGCAGGGCGACCTGGGGACCGCAGGTTGGGCACGCATTGGGCTGGGCGTGGAAGCGGCGGTCGAGCGGGTCGGCGTACTCGGCGGCGCACACGGGACACATCTCGAACACGCGCATCGTTGTGTGGGGCCGGTCATACGGCAGCGCCTCGATGATGGTGAAGCGCGGCCCGCAGTTGGTGCAGTTGGTGAAAGGGTAATGGAAGCGGCGGTTGGCAGCATCGTGGATGTCGGCGAGACAGTCGGCGCAGGTGGCAATATCCGGTAGGACGTAGACCGTCTTCGCGCCCCCCGTGTGGCTGTGGCGAATCTCGAAACGTTCGTAGCCGATGGGGTCGAGCCACGCGAGGTCAACCGCCTGGATGACGGCGCGCGGCGGCTTGTCGGCGACGAGACGGTCGGCGAATTGGGACAGCGCCGCCGCGCAGCCCTCGACTTCGACGACGACACCACTCGTGTCGTTGACGACCCAGCCGACCAGGTTCAGGTCCGAGGCGAGGCGATAGACAAAGGGCCGAAAGCCGACCCCCTGGACCGCGCCCTGGATTTCCACCCGCAGCCGTCGTGCCATAAGGCAAGCATACCTGCAACGCGCGTTGCCGTCAACCGCCTTGACAGCAGCGGCATGTTGCTGTATACATCCGGTTCAGGGTCCGCGCGGCTTGTCTCGGTAGGGAGAGGAGTGTCCCATGTGTCTCGGCATTCCTGGGCAGGTGAAAGAGATTTACGACGTCAGCGGCATTCCGATGGGGACGGTCGATTTTGCCGGCATCACCAAGGAAGTCTGCCTCGCCTACGTCCCGGACATCCAGGTCGGCGACTACACCATCGTCCACGTCGGCTTCGCCATCACCCAGCTCGATGAGGAATCCGCCCTGGAGTCGCTGCGTCTGTTCGAGGAGATTGGGCGGCTCGAAGAGGAGCTAAACCCCGAGGCCGCCGCGCCGCGTGACGGCCAGGGCGGCGGGGGCGTCGTCCCATGAAGTACCTAGACGAGTTCCGCAACCCTGAGCTTGCCGAGCGGCTGTTCGCAGACATCCGCGCCATCACCACCCGCCCCTGGGCGATCATGGAGGTGTGCGGCGGCCAGACCCACTCCATCATCCGCAACGGCATCGACCAGCTTCTCCCGCCGGAAATCGAGCTCATCCACGGCCCCGGCTGCCCCGTGTGCGTCACGCCGCTCGAGGTCATCGACAAGGCGCTGGCGATTGCCGCGCAGCCCGGCGTCATCTTCTGCTCGTTCGGAGACATGCTGCGCGTGCCGGGCAGCGGCAAGGACCTGTTCCGCGTCAAGAGCGAGGGCGGCGACGTGCGCATCGTCTACTCGCCCCTCGACGCCGTCAAGCTCGCCGGGGCCAACCCCGACCGCGAGGTGGTGTTCTTCGGCATCGGCTTCGAGACGACGGCGCCGGCCAACGCCATGGCCGTCTACCAGGCGGACCGGCTGGGCCTGCGCAACTTCTCCATGCTCGTCTCCCACGTCCTCGTCCCACCGGCCATCTCGGCGCTCATGGAGTCGCCCACCAACCGCGTCCAGGCGTTCCTGGCGGCGGGCCACGTGTGCAGCGTCATGGGCTATTGGGAGTACGAACCCCTTGTCGCGCGCTACCACGTCCCCATCGTCGTCACCGGCTTCGAGCCGCTGGACGTGCTGGAAGGGGTGCGCCGCGCCGTGGCGCAGCTCGAAACGGGCCGCGCTGAGTTAGAGAATGCGTACCCGCGCGCCGTGCGCCGCGAGGGCAACGTTCCGGCGCAGAAGATGCTGGCCGACGTGTTCGAGGTCACGGACCGCGCCTGGCGCGGCATCGGCGTCATTCCCCAGAGCGGCTGGCGGCTGAGCGAGCGCTACCGCGCCTACGACGCCGAGTCCCGCTTCGACGTGGGCGCTATCCGCACGCAGGAGTCGCCCCTGTGCCACAGCGGCGAAGTGCTCCAAGGGCTGCTCAAGCCGACGCAGTGTCCCGCCTTCGGCAAGGAATGCACGCCGCGCACGCCCCTCGGCGCGACGATGGTCTCCAGCGAGGGCGCGTGCGCCGCCTACTACCAGTACGGCCGGTTCATCCCCGCCGACCTGCCCCTGGCTCGCCCATGATGGACACCATCGACTTCGACACCTGGACCTGTCCGGCGCCCCTGCGCAGCTACCCCAGCATCGTCATGGGCCACGGTGGGGGCGGGCGGCTGTCGGCGGAGCTGGTCGAGCACCTCTTCGCCCCGGCGTTCCGCAACGCGACGCTGGACGCCCTGGGCGACGCGGCGGTCATCAGCCTGGACGGCGGCCGGGTGGCGTACACCACGGACTCGTTCGTCGTGCGCCCGCTCTTCTTCCCCGGCGGCAACATCGGGACGCTGGCGGTGAACGGTACGGTCAACGACCTGGCGATGATGGGCGCGCAGCCGCGCTACCTGACGGCGGGCTTCATCCTGGAGGAAGGGTTGCCCCTGGCGACGCTGGGCGTCATCGTCGAGGCGATGGCGGCCGCGGCGCAGTCGGCGGGTGTGCAGATCGTGGCCGGCGACACGAAGGTCGTGGACAAGGGCCACGGCGACGGGGTGTACATCAACACCAGCGGGATCGGTGTCGTGCCGGAGGGTGTCACGCCCGCGCCCAACCGCGCCCAGCCGGGCGATGTCGTCATCGTCAGCGGCGACCTCGGCTTGCACGGCGTCACCATCCTGAGTGTGCGCGAGGGCCTGGAGTTCGGCGCACCCATCGAGTCGGACTGCGCCCCGCTGAACGGCCTGGTGGCGGCGATGCTGGCCGTCACGCCGGACATCCACGTCCTGCGCGACCTGACACGCGGCGGGTTGGCGTCGGCGCTGAATGAGATTGCCCGAACGTCCGGCGTCGGCATTCGCTACGAGGAGCGCAGGCTGCCCGTCCCGACTCCCGTAGCGGCGGCGTGCGACATGCTCGGCATGGACCCGGTCTACGTCGCCAATGAGGGCAAGCTGGTGGCGATTGTGCCCCCGGCATCAGCAGATCGGGTGCTGGAGGCGATGCGCTGGCACCCGCTGGGCGCGCGCGCCGCCATCATCGGCCAGGTCATAGACCAGCATCCGGGCGTCGTGGTGGCGCGGACGGCCATCGGCGGCAGCCGCGTGGTGGACTTGCAGATCGGCGAGCAGCTGCCGCGCATCTGCTAGACGCCCATGCACGAGTTGGCCGTGACGCAAGGGATTCTGTCGGTGGCCCTCGAAGCCGCCCATCGCGCCGGCGCGCGCCGCATCGACGCCATCGACCTGGTCATCGGCGACCTGGCGAGCATCGTGGACGACTCGGTTCAGTTCTACTTTGATATCCTGGCGCGCGGCTCACCCGCCGAAGGGGCGGCGCTGCGCTTCCGGCGCGTCCCGGCCGAGGGGCGCTGCTTCGCGTGTGGCGCGCAGTTCACCATCGGGCCGACGCTCGTGGCCGCGTGCCCCGTGTGCGACAGCGGCCAGCTACTCATTACAGGCGGGCGCGAGTTCTACGTCGAGAGCATCGAGGTGGACAATGAAAATTCCGGTGGTGCAGGACATTCTGAGCGCGAACGAGAGCCAGGCGGATGACAACCGCCAGGTGTTCGACGCGGCCGGCGTCTACGCCGTCAATCTGATGGGGTCGCCGGGGGCGGGCAAGACGAGCCTCATCCTGGCGACCGTGGCGCGGCTGCCGCAGACGACACGGCCCGGCGTCATCGAGGGGGACCTGGCCTCGACCATCGACGCCGAAACGATGGCTCGCCACGGCCTCCCCGTCGTTCAAATCAACACCGGCGGCAACTGCCACCTCGACGCGCCGCAGATTCAATCCGCGCTCCCCCACCTTCCGCTGCCCGACCTCGACCTGCTCTTCATCGAGAATGTGGGCAACCTGGTGTGTACGGCGAATTTCGCCCTCGGGGCGCACCTGGCCGTCGTTGTCGCCAGCGTGCCCGAGGGCCACGACAAGCCGTACAAGTATTCCGGCATCTACGCGACGGCAGACGTCGTCGTGCTCAACAAGGCGGACCTGACGGCGGTCTTCGAGTTCGACGTGGATTATTTCCGGCGCGGCGTGAGCATGCTCAACCCCGCCTGCCCGGTGTTCGTCGTGTCGTCGCGCACAGGCGAGGGCATGGACGCATGGGGCGCGTGGTTGGAGGAAAGACGCGGCGCACGTTGACACCTCGGTGTCCGCGCCCTATTATCTAGGAGGAGGTGAATGGATGATCCGTAAACGCATCCAGGTCTATGCCGACCCTGAAACGAAGCGTCGGATTGAGGCAGCTGCTGCTAAGCACGATTTACCCGTCACAGAGTACTGCTTAGCGGCGATTGAGCAGAAACTTGCCGAAGACGATATTCTGGAGCAAGAGCAACTCCATGTCCCTGTTAAGTCTGTCAACGCCGCACGCCTCTATGACAACATACAAGCCTTGCGCGAGAGAATTCTTGCGCGCCGGCACGGCGAACTTATCGATGTAGCGGCTGCCGTTGAGCAGGCCCGCGACGAGCGAGACGGCGAAATTGATTATGGGCGTGGTATGCGTTGATGCCAGTCTAATCCTGGCATCCCTCGTCCCAGACCCCTTCAGCCAGAATGTAGCGCAACTACTTACTCGTTGGGAACGAGAGGGGCAAACACTCGTTGCGCCGACCCTTTTGGCGTTCGAGGTTACTGCTAACCTACGACGGTTCGTCCATACGAAGACTCTGACCGTGAGGGAAGGCGAGGAAGCATTGCAATATTTCCTGCAGTTGCCTATCCGCCTTTCTGCCCAGCGTGGTATCTTCCCCCTTGCTCTTAAACTTGCGAGAGAGTTCAATCATCCCCGCGCATACGACAGCACTTATCTTGCGCTCGCGCACCTGCGGCATGCCGATTTTTGGACTGCCGATGAGAGACTATACAACTCAGTGAAGCACAGGTTGAACTGGGTATACTGGGCCGGGAATTCACTCACTACCTGAGTCAAACTGAACTTCAAGAGACGCGTCACCTAGCCGTGTCCAGGTGCTTGCCCTTGCGGGATTGCTCGAAGCGCAGCCGCCACTCGGCCGGGTCGACGAGGCGGTTGTGGACCATGTACGGCATGCACTTCAGGATGTCGCGGCTCGGGTCCGGCGCCCAGCCAAGCCGCTGATGGGTGCGCGTCGCGTCCACGTTGAGCTGTAGGTCGATGTACTCCCCCATCCACGACCGCTCAAACGGCATCTTGCCGGTCACGTGGCCCCATGCCTCGCGCATCTTGATGCCGAGCTGCGCGGCCGGTTTGGGCACGTAGATCGGCTCCAGGG
Source organism: Anaerolineae bacterium (assembly GCA_039810085.1). GTDB lineage: Bacteria > Chloroflexota > Anaerolineae > Epilineales > JAHCIE01 > JBDHWG01. Next base: position 2,669 of record JBDHWG010000052.1, on the reverse strand, counting down.
GAGCGCCGTACTGGCACTTGGTCGCCGCGTGGAAGAGCGCGAGGTGCGAGGTGCAACCGTTAGGCGACGCCTGCAACACCTCCAGCGGCTCCAACTCGTCGGCCATGTCGATGGCGCGCATGAGGAAGGGCAGCAGGTCGCGGACGTGCAGATAGGGGATGGCCCACTCGCCCCGGCCGCCCAGGATGCGCGCGTTCCACCGCCCGGAAAACCACGTCTCGATGAAATTGAACAGCGGCTCGTACTCGCACCAGTTGCTAAAGATGGCGGCCAGCCGCAGGATGCACGACGGCACCGTGTCGGCGTACTGTTGGAGCAGCTCCTCCCCCAGACGCTTGGAGCGCGAGTAGGGCGGCGGCGCGGTCGGCGGCGTGTCCTCGGTGATGGCCTCGCCAGCAGGCGGGAACGGGCAGGCCGCGATAGAGCTTGTAAAGTAGAAGCGGCGCAGGTGGAGCGGGACGGACAGGTCGAGGACGTTGCGCGTCCCCAGGACGTTGGTGCGGAAGTAGTCCACGTTGTCCTGGCCGGTGAAGTCGTAGTACCCCGCCAGGTGGACCAGAAGCTCCGCGCCGCCGGCCTCCCGAATGCGCGAGAAGACCTCTTGCAAGGAGCCGCTATCGGCGATGTCGGCCTTGAACCAGACAATCTCGGCCCCCTCTGGAATGCCGGTGAACCGCTGCGGTCGGCGGGCGATGGAGTAGACCCGGTAATGTTGGCAGCAGTGCTTGATGAGGCGGCCGCCCAGGAAGCCTGTCGCGCCGGTGATGATCATGCCTGGCTTAGTCATATTGCGTGCTCTTGCGGATCCATTGCCGGCGCGCCCACTCCTGCGGCTCGGTCTTCCAGTGTTGCACCATGACCGGCACGCGCGCCAGGATGTCGAGCTCGCTGCGCGGCGACCAGCCCAGCTTCTGGTGGGTGCGCGTCGCGTCGACCGTGAGTTGCTCGTCGATGTAGGCGCCCATCCAGGCGCGCTCGAAGGGCATCTTGCCCGTGACCCGCCCCAGGCCCTCGCGCATCCGGATGCCTAGCCGCGCGACCGGCTTCGGGATCATCATCGGCGGCCGCGCGTGGCCGTAGAACGCCTGCGTCGCCGCGTCGTACAACTGGCGGTGCGTGGTGCAGCCGTTGGGCGAGCCTTGCGCCACCTCTAGCGGCGCGAGCGCGTCGACGCTCGCCACGACGCGCTGGAAGAAAGCGGCCAGGTCGTCGATATGAATGTAGGGAATCGCCCAGTCGCCGCGCCCGCCGAGCGCGCGGTTATCCCAGCGATGGGAGAACCAGGTGTCCAGGAAGTTGGTCAGCGGCTCGTACTCGCACCAGTCGGTGAACACCGCCGCCAGGCGGACGATGTTCGACGGGACGCGGTCGCGGTAGGCGTGCAATAACTCCTCCCCGGCGCGCTTGGAGCGGGAATACGGCTCGACGCCGTGGGGCGGCGTATCCTCGTTGACCGTCTCGCCGGGCGGCGGGAAGGCGCAGGCGGCGACGGAGCTGCTGAAGACGAGCCGCGTCAGCTCGAACATTGGGGCCATGTCCAACACGTTGCGCATACCCTCGACGTTGCTGCGCGTGTACTCCGGGTGAGGCTCGCCCGTGAAATCGTAGTAGCCCGCCAGGTGCAGAAGAATGCGGATGGGCTGCTGCCCACGAATGGCGTTGAATGCGTCCCGCAACGCCGCCGGCGCGGCGATGTCCGCCTGATACCAGTGAATGCCGACGCCCTCCGGCGCTCCCGTGGCCCCTGGCGGCCGCCGGTCCACGGCGAACAGCTCGTAGTCCGTCTGAAAGGCGCACAGCAGGCGGCGGCCCAGGAACCCGGCGGCGCCGGTGATAATCATGCCTGGCTTGTCCATGCAACCGAGTCACCCTGGCGCGTGCGCGCCGCTACGGCCTCCACTGCCCGATAAACGTCGAGGTTCATCTGGTCGTGCAGGCCCTCGAAAAACAGCCGCGACGGCGGAAACGTCGTCAGTATCGAAGCCGCGGTTTCCGCGGCCGACACCGGGCGAAACAGAAAGGCGTGGTAGCCGCCCGCGCCGATGCCCCAGACGAGGTCATATATGATGAAGTAGGGGCGGACCGCCGTCTTGAGGCGCATGACCACGATGGGCAACGTTCTGTAGAACCGATACCTCAGCCAGGCTGTGCCGTGGGCGTCGGTAGTGGGACAGGCGAAGAAGGCTGAGCAGGGCCAGGCGTCCCACGCCAGGAAGAGATCGTAGGCGCGCCCGGCGGGCAGCGCGACCGTCTGCGTGTGGAGATTGGACACCTGGCACCGACTCAGGTCGCAGCCGGCCGCCGTCAGCACCGCGCGCGCGGCGCGGACATCGGCCTCGGCCCTGCGGCGGGTCGGCGGCGGCCCTGCCGTCTGCCCGACGACGAAACGCCTGAAATCGTAGGCCGGCCCGAGGACGAGCCGTCCGGCGGTAGAACATGACATGCACGACTCCACAGACGTCATTGCGAGGAGGACGATAGGACGACGAAGCAATCTCCCGACGGGTGACAGACGCGCTATTCCCCCACTAGACCGTCTGATACAACGGCGCGAGATTGCTTCGCTGAGATGAAAATGAGCGGGTCATGCAGCGACAGCCTGGCGCTCAATGCTGACACGACACCCCAGCTTCTCCAGCCGTCGCTGCAGACGGTGAATGACCTTGTCC
>JBDHWG010000051.1:0-18529 GCA_039810085.1 Anaerolineae bacterium | reverse complement strand
GCGGGCGCCTGCTAAGCGCCTACGGGGGCTTAACCCCCCGTCGAGGGTTCAAATCCCTCCCCCTCCGCCTTCGATAGGTCCAGCCCTACGCCACCCCAGGCCGTAGGGCTGGAGTCTTTTTAGCCCCGTGAGAGGTCACCCATGAGCGAGCCGCCAGCGTTGGCCTACCTCGTCATCACCGGCTCCGTCTACGCCTTCCGCGTGCCGGAGATCATCGCCGGCCTCGGCGGGCTGGGCCTGCGCGTCCTGACCCTGCTCACACCGGGCGCGCGCCAGGTCATCAGCCCGCGCGAGCTTGTCCGCCAGCCTGGACACCGCCTTGTCGAGAGCTACTTCGACGACGCCCTGCTCCCCCGCCCGGCCCCCGGCCTCGTCCTCGTCGCCCCGTGTACGTTCGACACCCTCAACAAGCTGGCCCAGGGCATCGCCGACAACCTGCCCCTCTCGCTGACCAGTGAGGCCATCGGTCACGGTGGGCCGGTCATCGTCGCGCCGTCCCTGAACCCGGGTCTGTGGCGTCACCCGCGCACGGCGTCCTCCCTGGCGACGTTGCGCGAGTGGGGCATCACTATTGTCGAGCCGGCGCCGGTCGGGTACGGCCTCGCGCCAACCGAGACGATTATCGCCGCCGTGCGCTCGCGCCTCGCCGGCTGACCCCTCATACCAATTGTCGGGAGAAAGGCTGTCATTGCGAGCGTAGCGAAGCAATCCCCCGCCAAGTGACGACCACGCCATAGCCCTCTAGACCGTCTGTCGCAAGGGCGGGGGATTGCTTCGTCGTCCTATCGTCCTCCTCGCAATGACACCTTAACAGAACATACTTGCAGCTTTTCCAGCGAAGTTTGGTATCACCCCTATGGAGAGCCAATGACTCGTGTCATCATTATGGGCGCGGCGGGCCGCGACTTCCACAACTTCAACCTCGTCTTCCGCGACAACCCGGCCGCCCACGTCGTCGCCTTTACCGCCACCCAGATCCCCGGCGCGGAGAACCGCGTCTACCCGCCGTCCCTCGCCGGCCCCCTCTACCCCGACGGCATCCCCATCTACCCCGAGGCCGACCTGCAGCGCCTCATCGCCGAACACGCTGTGGACGAGGTCATCTTCGCCTACAGCGACGTCTCCCACGAGACCGTGATGCACCGCGCGTCGCGGGTCATGGCGGCGGGCGCCGACTTCCGCCTGCTCGGGCCGCGCCAGACTACGCTCAAGTCGGCGCGTAAGGTCGTCGCCGTGTGCGCCGTCCGCACCGGCTGTGGCAAGAGCCAGACCAGCCGCCTCGTCGTGCGCGTCCTGCGCGAGATGGGGCATCGCGTCGTCGCCGTCCGCCACCCCATGCCCTACGGCGCCCTGGCCGACCAGGCCGTGCAGCGCTTCGCCGACTACGCCGACCTGGACCGCCAGCACTGCACTATCGAGGAGCGCGAGGAGTACGAGCCGTACCTGGACGCGGGCGCGGTCATCTACGCCGGCGTGGACTACGCGCGCATCCTGGCGCAAGCGGAGGCCGAGGCCGACGTCATCGTCTGGGATGGCGGGAACAACGACCTGCCGTTCTACGCGCCTGACCTGCACATCGTCGTCGCCGACCCGCTGCGGCCTGGCCACGAGCTGCGCTACCACCCCGGCGAGACCAACCTGCGCATGGCCCACGTCGTCATTATCAACAAAGAGGACACTGCCGCGCTAGAGGCCATCGAGACCGTCCGCGCCAACATCCGCGCCGCCAACCCCGACGCCCTCATTATAGATGCGGCGTCGCGCATCGGTGTGGAGGACGGCGTGGCGCTGGCGGGCAAGCGCGTGCTCGTCGTCGAGGACGGCCCGACGCTGACCCACGGTGAGATGCCCTTCGGCGCGGGCAGTGTCGCCGCCGAGCGCCTCGGCGCGACCATTGTCTCCCCCGCGCCCTACGCCGTCGGCTCGATCCGCGACGTGTTCGCCCGCTACCCCCAGGCGCAAAACGTCCTGCCGGCGATGGGCTACAGCGAGGCGCAGGTGCGCGACCTGGAGGCGACCATCCACGCCGCCGACGTGGACGCCGTCGTCATCGGCACGCCCATCGACCTGCGCCGCGTCATGCAGATCAGCGTGCCGGCGGTGCGCGTGCGCTACGAGCTGGTGTGCCTGAGCCGGCCGACGCTGGAGGACATTATCCGCGAGCGGCTGTGACGCGGTTTTGACAGAACGGCCCCCGCGCGATAGAATGCCCCTATCCTTGTCGCGCGGGGGTATCTATGTCGGAAGCGTCTACGACCCCGACTGCTCGTGTCATGCAGAACGCTCCCGTCCTGGTGGCGGCCCTGCTCCTGCTCGACGGCCTGCACTTCGTCTTCGCCCGCAGCCTCAACGCGTTCATGCCGCCCGTCCTGGCGTCGTGCCTGGTCACTGCCGTCGCCGCCGTCCAGGTGGGCGCGTATGCCGCGATGCGGGGGCAGTTGCGCTGGGACACGTTCCGCCGCCACCTGCGCTTCTTGCTCGCCGTCGGTGGGCTGGCGGGCATCGGCACGTCGCTGAGCTACGTCGCGGTGCAGTACATCGACCCCGGTACGGCGTCGCTGCTGAGCGAGCTGTCCATCGTCTTCGGCGTTTTGCTGGGCGTCTTCTGGCTCCGGGACCACCTGACACGGCGGCAGGGCCTCGGCATGGCGCTGGCCCTGGTCGGCGTGGGCATCATCACCTTCCAGCCCGGCGACTACCTGCGCATCGGCGCGCTGCTGACCATCGGCTTCGCCATCCTGTACGCCGCCCACGCCGCCGTGGTGAAACGCTACGGCGGCCACATTGCGTTCGTCGAGTTCTTCTTCTGGCGGCTGACGACGATGGCCGCCGTGATGGCCGTGACGGCGACGGCGCTGCGTGTGTGGCAGTGGCCGAGCAAGGAGGGCTGGCTCGCGCTGCTGGTCTTCGCCTTGCTAGATGTGGTCATGAGCCGCTCGCTGTACTACATGGCGCTGCGGCGGCTGAAGATGTCCATGTTCTCCATCATCCTGACCCTCAGCCCGGTCGTCGCCATCCTCTGGACGTGGGGCATCTACGGCATCGCCCCGACGCTCCAGCAGCTTGTCGGCGGTCTCGGCGTCGTCATCGGCATCACCATTGTGACGACAGCGCCGACGCAGTAACATACCTGTCAACTTTAGGAGGTGTCATTGCGAGGAGGACGATAGGACGACGAAGCAATCTCTCGTCCTTACGAAAGTCAGTCTACCCCTGGAAAGCCGCGCCTATCGCCGGGCGGGAGATTGCTTCGCTCCGCTCGCAATGACAGCCTTTCCATTTACAAATAGTGTAGGCTTATTCAACGAAAGGCAATCATCATGCGCGAGAATCGAGTTCGCACCATCTGGCAGCAGGGGGGCGCCGTCGTCAACGGCTGGCTGCACATCCCCTCGACCTTCGCCGCCGAGCTGATGTCCCAAACCGGCTGGGACGCCCTGACCATTGACATGCAGCACGGCCCGGTCGATTACCAAGCCGCCGTCGCCATGCTCCAGGCCATGTCGGCCAGCAACGTCACGCCCTTCGCCCGCGTGCCGTGGAACGAGCCGGGCATCATCATGAAGATGCTCGACGCCGGGTGCTACGGCATCATCTGCCCGATGATCAACAGCCGCGCCGAGGCCGAGGCGTTCGTCGGCGCGTGCCGCTACGCCCCGCGCGGCTACCGCAGCCACGGCCCGACGCGGGCGCGCCTCTACGCCGGCGACGACTACTCCGGCCGCGCCAACGACACTATCATCACGATGCCGATGATTGAGACGGAGCAGGCGGTGGAGGCCATCGACGACATCCTGAGCGTGCCCGGCGTGGATGCGCTGTACGTCGGCCCGGCGGACCTGAGCCAGAGCTACGGCTACCCGCCGCGCGTCGACGTGACCGAGCCGTTCATGGTGGAGAAGCTCGACCGCATCATCGCCGCCGCCAAGCGCCACAACGTCGCCGCCGGCATCCACTGCGGCCAACCGGCCTACGCGCGGCAGATGATCGAGAAGGGCTTTCAGTTCGTGACCATCCTGAGCGATGGGGGACTGCTGGCAAGCGCCGCCAAGGCCGCCGTCGAAGCGACCAAGGGCGCCGCCAAGAACGGCGGCGGCCCCGCCAGCCCGTATTGAGCGAGGAAGATCAGCTTGCTTCGGGAAGAAGGGCGCCGTACTCCTGCACCTTCAGGATGTACGGCGCCCATAAGCTTGCAAATCGTCAGGCGAGATATCGTCGGGCGGAACAAGGCGGTAATGCATCTCTTTGGCAATTGCCACCCCAGACTCGGACTGCTCCAACTCGAAGAGAGCAATGAGGTTCCTCTCCATAAATTGTGCCGCGATGGCTCGACACGTCAAGGATGGGAACCTATGGGCGCACAGTTCGAAGTCTTGTTCGATCTGTACCTGCCCAAGCGTCTCGTTGGCAGCTTTCGCTTGCACCGGGAAGACGTATTGAACGCCGCGCCTATCGACTCCGACGTAGATCTCATCAGTTTCAATTTGCGACCCATCTGGCAGGGTAGTACGTAAATGACTCTGAAGGGAGTAGCATGTGACGCCTGTGAATATATCAATCAGTCGATTGTAACGCAGCTTAGCCAGTAACGCCTGTTCATCATCTGAAGCATACATATCGATGATGCCGGGCGTTGCATCAGGTATCTTGGTTTCGGTCATGCCCGGGTTAGGCTTGATCTCGAGCGGAGCGACCGCAACAATACGATAGCGACCCCTTCCCGCCGGCCGAATGACCCACGTTTGACCCTCGGGCGCTTTAGCTCGCATTGTCTCAGGCAGAGACGACCGATAGCGAAAACTGTAGATGATATCGCCCAGGTTCTTGGGCAAAGGAATGCCCAGAGTCTTAGCCGCCTCCTCAAACTCACGCCGCTCGAATTCGATTTCACGCGCTCCTTCGGTATAGTGGGAAAAGAAAATATGCTCGATGATTTGCATATATCTGTTGCTGCTCATCAAGTCTCCTGTGTCCGAAGCGCCTGTTACTGTGAGTAGACTGCCGGGCCAACGGAGAACCAACACCTCTTCGCGTAGTTGCTCCTTCGTCGCCGTTGCGAGACGAGTCCGAAATAGGTCCGTCCGAACGACCTCATACCCTAGAGATTGCGCAAGGTCCGCCAGAATCTCCGCTGTTCGGATCATGACCCTTAGATATGAGGCCTGATCCCCTACAACATAAGCGAGATGAGCGCCTGGCCGAAGAAACTCACGCAGATGCGCTAAGTGTTCTGTCATTCCACCGAAATAGAGCTGAGTGACTTTCGCGTACAACTTCTCAAAACCTGATGTCTTACCCAGTTCGCGTCGCCGTGTTTCAATAGCATTAGCCAGCGCTTGAATTCTATCATTCGTCGCAACGGCGTAATGATCCGTGTCTCGAACATACACCCCCCGCGTATTCGAGCGGACAAGGCTCTGTTTGAAGTCCTGTAGTTCCGCGCGAGTTCGGATAAACCCCAGAATCACGGACTCTAGTCGCGTTGTACGGGTATAGTCCTTCTCATTCGGGTAGGGCGGCGAAGTGATGACTATGTCGATAGAAGCAGGAGACAGCATTTCAAGACATTGTCGAGCATCGGCCTGATAGGCCGTCGCCTGAGTGCTCTGCAATGGGCCTAGACTGCTTAAGTCCTGACTGATAGCACGGACCTCAGCGAGCCATGGCGATATGACAGGGGCGTCGGTCTTGATACTGCCGACCCCGACTTCAGGCCCAAACGTCAGGTTGCTGATCGAATAAACAAGAGCCTTGGCTAATGCTAGGAGTTCATGACGGTAATAACGCTCGTCACGATCTTCATTCAGAAAGTCCATCAAGACGAGTACTTTATGGAGAGGCAATGGACTAATCGAGTCGGTTAGGAGGAGTTTCATGCTCTCTGGGGGGAGAACGCGCAGGGCTGTTGGGCGTTGAGTAGACAGGAAAATGGGAGTATCTTCGATTCCCTCATCCCTCAGTCGCGCAGTCGCTGTATCAGCGACCTTGCGCGCATGATCCATCAAACCATCCGGATCGGGACTCCAATCGACTTTCACTTGGCTGGCAAAGCAAGCGAGCGGGTTCGCTTCTATGCCTATACCGGGTATCCCTAATTTCTTACATTCAACTAATGTCGTGCCCGTGCCACAAAAAGGATCAAGGACCAGACTATTAGCCTTGGCTCCAAACGCACTCAAATAGTCCCTGACCAGATGAGGAGGGAAAGACAGTACGAAACGATACCAGTTGTGAGCCGCGCGGTCTTGAGGAGATAGCTTGTTGATGTCGCCATTCCCTCGACCCGATTCTTTACTCATTGCCATGTCTGGGTGTAATTCCCTCGTCCACCTTGACCGATACGACCTCGATGGCCGCCGTGCCGTACTCGACCTTGTTCTGCATGCGCTCCAGCACCTTGGGGTCGGCGATCTTTTGCTTGATCTTGTCGGCGTCGGCCTCTTTGGTCGTTACCTTGAGCGTGAGGGTCACAGTGTAAGTTGGCATGCTTTGCTCCTAATCGACGCTGAAATTCAGCCGGTAGCGGCCCTCGCCGACAGCCTGGAACGTCGTCACCCGGAAGCCCGCGATCTCGCCCGTGCGGGTGACGTGGCGGCCGCGGCAGGCGCGCGGGTACGGGCCGATGGCGACGACGCGCACGGTCGGCAGGTCGGCGGGGATTTCGTTCAGGTTGGGCAGGCGCCCCGCCTCGGCGCGGGGAACCTCGCGGATGACGACCGGCCAGTCGGCGGCGATGGCGGCGCGCATGGCGTCGACGACCGGCTGCACGTCGGCAAGGGCCAGCGGCGTCGGGTAGTCGAACTCCATGACGCACTTGCGGCTCTTGAGCCGCGCCTGGTAGCCGCGCAGGTCGGGCAGCCGCTCCTCTAGGAGCGATGTCAGCAAGTGCTCTGCCGAGTGCAGCGGCGGGTAGGCAAGGGGATCACCCATGTTATAGAATCCGTTGTCCGAGCAGCGATGCCGCCAGCGCCACCGCCATGTCCGCCGTCTGGTTGCCGTGGTCCAGGATCGGGTTGATTTCCACGAGGTCCAGGGAGGACACGCGGCGCGTATCGGCCAGGATTTCCATGAGCAGGTGCGCCTCGCGGTAGGTGAGGCCGCCCGGTACGGGTGTGCCCACACCCGGCGCTACGTCCGGGTCGAGGCTGTCCAGGTCGAGGCTGACGTGAATGCGGTCGGCGGCGGCCAGGCGCGAGACCACGCCGTAGGCGACGGCGGCCATGCCGCGCTCGTCGATGTCGCGCATGGTGAAAACGCCGACGCCGCTCTGCTGCAAGGCGCGCCGCTCCGCCGGATCCAGCTCGCGCACGCCGACGAGCGCCACGAGCGCCGGGTCCAGCGATGGTCCGGGGCTGCCCAGGTTCACCAGCGCCTCTGGCCCGCGGCCGAGCAGGGCGGCGAGGGGCATGCCGTGGACGTTGCCGGACGGCGATGTCTCCGGCGTGTTGAAGTCGGCGTGGGCGTCCACCCAGACGACGCCCAGCCGGCCAGCCCCGCCCAGCCCGGCCACCGTGCCGGCGCTGATGGAGTGGTCGCCGCCCAGGAAGATGCCCATCTCGCCCGCCTCGGCGATGCGGCGACTGACAGTCGTGACCTCGGTGAGCACCCGGACGATGGCAGGCAAGTGCCGCGCCGACGGCTGGTCGTGGAGGGCGGGAACGTCGGCGGTCATCTCCGGCACCGGCACGGAGATGTTGCCGTCGTCGTGTACGCTGTAGCCGAGGGCGGCCAGGCGCGCGAACAGCCCGGCGTAGCGCAGGGCATACGGCCCCATGTCCACGCCGCGCCGCTGCTGCCCTAAATCCATCGGCACGCCGACCAGACGTACCGCGTCCCTGGTCAAGACAGTTTCTCCACGTCGGCTTGCCAGAGCCGCCGCTCGTCGGCGTCGCTCAGATTGCTCTCCGCGATCTGGACGATGGTGCCGTGGGCGGAGCGGGGCGAGATGAAGGCTTCCTTCCAGCCGGGGTCGCTGTAGTTCTCGTCTACGACGCGCAGGCCGCGCTCGCGCAGGATCGGCACCAGCTCCTCGATGCGATTCACCTTGAACGTCATGTGGTGGACGCCCTCGCCGTAGCGGTCGAGGAACTTGGCGAGGAAGCCGTCCGGGTTCAGCGGCTCCAGCAGCTCGACCTTGCTGCCGCCGGGGTAGACAAGCTGGAACCAGCGGAAGCCCTGGGCGTCGTTGTCGCCCATGGAGTGCGGCTCGCCGCCGAGCACGTCGCGGTAGAGGGCCAGGGCGTCCTTAATGCGGCGGACGGCGATGGCGGTGTGGTCGAGCTTGACGATGTACTGGCTAAGGTCCGTGTCGAACATGATTTCCTCAAGAAGTGAATAAGTTAAGTGTACGGCGCTCTCGTCATTGCGAGGAGGAACGACGAAGCAATCTCCCGGTTGGCGAAAGCGGCTCTATTCCTCAACTAGACGGTCATTCGCAAGGGCGGGAGGTTGCTTCGCTTCGCTCGCAACGACGGCTTGGCATCAGCGTGGCTTGCGCGATTCGCCCACGACAACGCCGCCTTTCCCCGCCTCCCGTGAGGGCGCGAAGATGACACCGCTCTCGCCCGCGCCGCTGCGCTCGTCCTGCCCCTCCGCCGCGCCCGGCGCCTGGAGCGTCTTGAGCCACCCGCTCAGGCTCTCCCACTCTGTCGTCGATAGACCAAACACGGGCGCGCGGTCGAGGAGCGCCTGGGCGAGCGCAGCCTGTACCCGTCGGGTCACCTCGCCCGCCGACTTGTAGCTTGTCCACTGTATGTCGGCGGCTTTCTCGAATGCCTGGGCAGCCGGCGTGCGCGGGCCGTCATGGAGGAGGGCAAGCGGGGTGAGGCGCGCACGCCGAGCGCTGTCCCACTCGACGCCCATCGGCGCGCGGATGTCCTCACCGAGCGCCAGGATGTAGACGTGGGCGTGGGCGGCGTCGCGCGGGTCCATGGCGTTAGGGTCGCTGGCCGAGGGCGTGTAGCTCACCTCCCAGCCGACATCGACGGGCAGGCTCGCCACGGCGCGGCCGATGGCCTCGCGCTCAGGGGCGAGGTCGGGGGAGATGCTCACGTACAGACGGGCGCGTTCCAAGAAGCCTCCGACGCGGTACTCTGTTTTCACAAAGAGGGTTGGCAACGCAGAGGCGCAGAGGCGCAGAGAGGAAAGGCCAGAGCGAGTTCTTTCTCTGCGTCTCTGCGCCTTTGCGTTCCATTCATCTCACGTTGGATGGGTGCGATGCGTGGGGAGAATGATACGCGGAGTTAGGCCGTGGGGCAAGGCGCATTGTGATGGACGAAGGGCATACGGCAGCGAGAGACGCAGAGGAAGAGGTTCTTCATCCTCCTCTGCGTCTCTGCGCCTCTGCGTTTCAAACCGCCTTGGATTAGTGCTTGCCGCCGGTGGGGCAGACGATGAGGCGCTGGCCGGGGTAGACGATGGTCGAGGTCAGGTTGTTGCGCGCCATGATGTCGGCGACGGTCGAGCCGTAGTCGTCGGCGAGCCAGGCGATGCTCTGCCCGGCTGAGATGGTGCAGGTGAAGCAGCCGGCGGGGACGGCGGACTTGATGGGCTGGGCGGGGGCAGCCGGTTGCGCTGGCGCGGCGGGCTTGGCCGGAGTCGTCGAGGTCGCGCCGCAGCCGGGCAGCTTGAGGGTCACGCCAGCCCAGATGACATTCGCGTTGGTGATGTTGTTCGTCGTCACCAGCGCCGCCACCGTCGTGCCATACTTGGCCGCGATGGAGTACAGCGTGTCGCCGCGCTGGACGAGGTGCGAGCAGCCGGGCGCGAGGAGCGGGTCGGCGAAGAGCGACGCCGGGAGGAAGCCGAGGGCCAGGACGAGGGCGAGGCCGGCCAGGGCAATGCGCCAGCGCAGGGAGAGGTGAGGCAGGCGAGCAGCAAACAAGGGCATGGGTCTGTCTCCTTTGGATAACCTGGATTATTGCTGGGGCAAATCGGTCGGATACGGGTCGATGACGAGCGTGCGCAGGAATTCCATGAGCGCGTGCTGGTCGGTCTTGGGCAGCGCGGCGAACGCGGCGCGCGACGACTCCGCCTCGCCGCCGTGCCACATGATCGCCTCGCTCAAAGTGGTGGCGCGGCCGTCGTGCAGCCACGGGCCGACGCTCGCCACGCCCCACAGCGGCCGGGTGATGAACATTCCGGGGGCGGCAGCGCCCTGGGGGAGCGGCTCGGCGAGGGCCTGGCCCATGTCGTGGCGCTTGAGGTCGGAGTAGAGGGCGATGGGCCACGCGCCGCCGCTCGCCGGCTGGAGGCCGGTCGTCGTCAGGTTGGTGCGCAGGGGCCGCGCGGCGTCGGGCGGCGTGACGGTCATGACCGGGTCATTCAGGGGCAGGACGGGCACGTGGCAGCTCGCGCAGCCGATCTGGTGGAAGACGGCCTGCCCCTGTCGCGCGTCGGCGGCGCGCTGAGCGTCCTTCGGCTCGACCTGGCGCGGCACAGGGCGCGTCGCCTGCCAGAGCACGAGCGCGGTCAGATCAGCCGATGTCAGCTCGCCCTCTTTCGCCTCCCCCTCGACCGTGCGCAACCCCAGGTGGCGCTCGGCGGCGTCCTGGGTGAACTCGCGCAGTGTGGCGACCGTGCCCTTGGCGCTGAACGGTTTTACAATCAGGTCCGCGTCCAGGCCCTGCACCGCTCGCGTGTCCAGCGCGCCGTCTGGCTCCACGGTGACGCGCCCGTAGCCGACGCCCTTGGTCAGCAGGTCCACGGTCACTGTCTGGCCGCTCGCCTTCGCCTGAGCGCGCGCCGCGTCCACCTGGCGCGCCAAGTCGGCAGTCATCTCCTCGGCCAGCCGCTCCTTGAGACCGCTACCGTAGATGGCGCGGGTGTGGCGGATGTTGGCGCGGGCCGGGTCGTCGGGAACGCCGGCCTGGGAGAAGGTGTTGAGGGCGTTGTCGCCCGCCCCGCCGGGCACGTGGATGAGCAGCCCGTCCACCGTGGTGAGCTGGCTGTGGCATGCGCTGCACGACTGGCTCTCCGGCCCGCTCATGCGCGGCAGGCCGCTGCGCTCCTTACCGTTGATGGGGCGGCTCGCGGCGCCGTCGAGCCGGGTGAACATGAAGCGGAACAGCGTGTCGCCCTGGTGCTGGACGAAGATGGACGGGAGCGCGCCGCTGTCGAGCTTCGTCGTGTCCAGGTGCGGCGCGACGGGCGCGCCGTCGGTCTCGGCGTCGATGGCGTCGACGATGACCGGGGGCGCTGTCGGGACGGAGGCGGCGATGGGCGCGCCGTCCGGCGTGAAGCGGGGACCGGCGGCGACCGGGCCGATGACGACGGCGGCGACGATGACAACGCCGAGCGTCAAGAAACGCCAGTAGCGCGACAGGAACACAAAGAGCATGACCGATAATTCCTCTACCAAGGTAGCGGGAGACGTAGCAACAACGAGCAACGATGAACTCAGTATAGCAGAAAAAGCGGGCAGTGTCAAGAGATAACATAACGAAATGTGAGCACAGGCATGAAACCCGCCCTTGACACGTCGCCGGGTTTCGGCTATGCTGCCGGTGTTGCTTGAAGCTGTCATTGCGAGCGAATGCGAAGCAATCTCGCACCCTTGCAATAGACCGTCTAGCTCGCTGTAGCGTGGCACTTACCCACTGCGCGATTGCTTCGTCGTCCTATCGTCCTCCTCGCAATGACCGCGCGTCTTGTGAGTTTTGACCGACGAGGAACTGTGAGTGACGCACATTTGCCCCTGGACACGATACTCCAGGGGGACTGCATCGAGGTGATGGCGGGGCTGCCGGCGAAGAGTATCGACCTGGTTTTCGCCGACCCGCCGTACAACCTGCAACTGCGCCAGACACTGCTCCGCCCGGACACTAGCCAGGTGGACGCGGTGGACGACGCCTGGGACCGCTTCGACGACTTCGCGGCGTATGACGCATTCACGCGCGCCTGGCTGTCGGCGTGCCGCCGCGTGCTCAAGGACACCGGCGCGCTGTGGGTCATCGGCAGCTACCACAACATCTACCGCGTCGGCGCGATCCTGCAGGACCTGGGCTATTGGATACTCAATGACGTCGTGTGGACCAAGCACAACCCCATGCCACAGTTCCGCGGTGTGCGCTTCGCCAACGCCCACGAGACACTACTGTGGTGCATCAAAAGCCGCGCGCAGAAACGCTACACGTTCAACTACCACGCGATGAAGGCGCTGAACGAGGGCAAGCAGATGCGCAGCGATTGGTATCTGCCCATCTGCTCTGGCGCGGAGCGGCTGCGAGTGAACGGCGAGAAGGTACACGCGACGCAGAAGCCGGAGGCGCTGCTGTACCGCGTCCTGCTGGCGACCTCGAACCCGGGTGATGTCGTCCTCGACCCGTTCTTCGGCGCGGGAACGACCGGGGCTGTCGCACGTCGCCTGGGCCGCCACTACATTGGCATCGAGCGCGAGGCGGCATATATCAAGGCGGCGCGAGCGCGCATCGCCGCTGTGACGCCGACGCCGGACGACAACGAGGTGCGCGGGCGCTACGAGACGAAGCGCACGGCGCGGCGCATCCCCTTCGGCGCGCTGCTGGAGGCGGGGCTGCTGCGGCCTGGTGATTCCTTATATTTCGACCGCCGAACTGATGTCGCGGCGACGGTCCTCGCCGATGGCTCACTGCGCGTGGAGACGCCGGACAGCGGCATAATGCGCGGCTCGATCCACCAGGTGGGGGCGCTGGTCGGCGGGCTGCCGGCGTGCAACGGCTGGGAGCGCTGGTATTACCGAACGGAGAGCGGCGAGTTGGCGGTCATCGACGCGCTGCGCGAGCGCCTGCGTCGGGAGACGTCTCAGCCAGGCGACGGAGTGACGGGGTGACGAAGTGACGGGGTGACGGGGTGACGGGGTGACGGGGTGACGGGGTGACGAAGTGACGGAGCGCTGCCGCGCGAAACTATCGAATGTCACCCCGACGTAGGTTTTGGGAGTTGCCCCATCCCTATAGCTGCCTCGGGGGTCACGTTCGGGCAACTCCCAAAAGGAGGGGGCTGGACTGCGGCGGCCCAGATGCCTCGTTCCTCGGCATGACAACCGAAGCGTAGCTTCAGAGGCGATATGGAATACACACCCGTCATCTTTCCGTGTCTTCCGTGTCTTCCGTGGTAGAACCTCTTGGGGCTTTTGCGATAATAGGGGCGACAGGGGTGGAGGTGCGCATGAAACTAACTGTTTACCCTGACGCGGCGGCGTTCCTGCAACGCACGCAGGAGACGCTGGGGCAGGATGAGGTGCGCAGCAATCTCATCCTGGGCATCACCTTGCGCCTGGCAAAATCGCCCGCGCCGGGCGCCCCGCCCTACCTGGCGACGGTCGAGGACGGCGAGGGCCTGGCGCTGGCGGCCATCATCACCCCGCCGCGCAATGTCCTCGTCCTGGGCTGGGGTGAGGCGTGGCGCGACGCGGTGGGCCTGGTCGCCGCGAATCTGGTGGAGGGGGGGATGCATCCGCCGGGCGTGGTCGGGCCGGCGGACGTGTCGCGGGCGTTCGCACAGGCATATGGTGAGCGCGCTGGCGTTAGGGTGCGCGACGGCCTGAAGGAGCGGCTGTATGTCTTGCGCGAGGTCGTCTACCGACCGAACGCAGCGGGGCGCTTTCGGATCGCCCATGAGGGCGACGTGGACCTGGTCGCGCAGTGGTACGTCGATTTCGAGGCGGAAGCGCTCGGCGAGCACAGCGACCTCGCGGCGCTGCGGGACGACATCGCGCACAAGATTGCCGGCGGCGACATCGCGCTCTGGGACGACGGGGAGCCGGTGGCGCTGGCGGCGCGGACGCGCCCCATGCCCCACGGCATCTCCATCGGGCCGGTGTACACGCCGCCCGCCTTCCGCAATCGCGGCTACGCGACGGCGTGTACCGCCGCGCTGAGCCAGACTCTCCTGGACTCGGGCTACGAGTTCTGCACGCTGTTCACCAACCTGGCGAACCCCACCGCCAATAGCATCTACCAGCGCATCGGCTACCGGCCGGTGGCCGACTTCGACGAGTACCGCTTCGCGTGATTTCTTGACGGCCCCTTGTCGGGGGCTAAAATTGCGTGAACCCGTTTCCGAACAGAGATCGACTTTCCACGCCGTACCCTCGTGCTATCTCACGCAGAGGAGCCTCTTCCATGTCGCAAAACACACCCAATGCCGCCACCATGCCGTCCGTCGCCGCCGAGGGGACGGGGCAGCCAGGCGCTGGCGCGCGCCCCGGCGCTTCCGAGCGGCCCAGGACACGCTCGCGCGGCTGGGGCTGGCTGCGCCTGCTCATCATCCTGATCATCCTGGGCGGCCTCATTGCCGCCGCCGCCAACTTCGGGATGCGCTACTGGCAGGACCAGCAGATGTACGTGTCCACCGACAACGCGCTTATCACGGGCGCGCTGGTGCAGATTGGCGGCCTCAACGCCGGCCGCGTCAGCCAGATTGGCCCGGACATCGGCGACACGGTGCAGAAGGACCAGCTCGTGGCGACAATCTCCGTGCCTAGCTCGGTCGGAACATTCCCCAACGGGCAGCCGCGGCTGGACTATCGCGGGACGGACGACATGCTGGCCCCGGTGCGCGCGCCGATGAACGGTGTCGTGGTGGCGCGCTCGGCGAATCCGGGCGACACCGTGACGGCGGGCCAGTCGCTGCTGACCATCATCGACCCGACGCAGCTATGGGTTGTGGCCCAGATCGAGGAGACGAAGGTCGGGCGGCTGAAGGTGGGGCAGCCGGTGCAGGTATCGGTGGATACGCTCGATAAGACCCTGCCGGGCAAGGTGACGGCGATTGGGCGGGCCAGCTCGGCCACGTTCTCCCTGATCCCGCAGACCAACACATCCGGCAACTTTACCAAGGTCACGCAACTCGTGCCGGTCAAGATCGCTGTGGACTACGGCCAGCTCCCGCTCACCCTCGGCAGCTCCGTCGAGGTCAAGATTCGCGCCCAGGAGTAGGGTTGTGGCGACCTACGATATTGGGGTCTCGCAACCCCGGCGGCGCGGCCTGGCGCTGGACTACCAGTGGCAGGCGCTCATCGTCGTCGTCATCGGCTCGTTCATGGTGATGCTCGACACGACGGCGGTGAACATCGCCCTGCCCAAGATTATCACCGTCTTCGGCGCGTCGGTGAACAGCGCCCAGTTTGTGCTGACCGGCTACATGCTGGCCCTGGCGATTGTCATGCCGACGGCGGGCTACCTCACGGACACCTACGGCACGAAGCGGGTCTACCTGCTGTCCATGCTCTTCTTCACCCTCGGCTCCCTGCTGTGCGGTCTGGCGTGGAACGTGCCAAGCCTGGTGTTCTTCCGCGTGTTGCAGGGGCTTGGCGGCGGCCTCCTGACGCCGCTTGGCATGACCATCATTTTCAAGGTGACGCCGCCGGAGAAGCGCGGCATGGTGACCGGCCTCTACGGCCTGCCGCTGCTGCTCGCCCCCGTCGTCGGGCCGACACTGGGCGGCTACATCGTCCAGTACATTGACTGGCGCTTCATCTTCACCATGAACCTGCCCATCGGCGTGCTCGGCATGTTCATGGGCTGGCTGATGCTGCGCGAGACGCCGCGCATCGACGACCTTCACTTCGACATTCGCGGCTTCGTGCTCTCGGCCTTCGGCTTCGCCGCCATTCTGTACGCCCTGGCGACCGCGCCCCAGGATGGCTGGACGACGCCCCTCAACCTGACGCTCATGACCAGCGGCAGCATCGCCCTGGCGCTGTGGATCCTCGTTGAGCTAACCGAGAGCCACCCGCTGCTCGACCTGCGTGTGTTCAAGAACCGCACGTACACTCTGGCGACGAGCGTCACGTTCATCGTGACCTTGGGCATGTTCTCGTCCACGTTCCTGCTACCGCTGTTCTTGCAGGACTTCCGCGGACTGACGCCGTTCCAGTCGGGCTTGCTGCTGTTCCCGCAGGCCCTCGCCGCCGGCATGATGATGCCCATTACCGGCCGGCTGTTCGACCGCATCGGGCCGCGCCCGCTGATTGCGACGGGCCTCGTCCTGCTGGCCTTCGCCACGTGGCGGCTGAGCAGCATCAGCCTCGAGATGTCCAACACGACGATGTACGGGATTCTTATGATTCGCGGCGTGGCGATGGGCCTGGTCACGATGCCCGCCATGACCGTGGGCATGAACACCCTGCCGCAGCGGCTCGTCGCGCGCGGCTCGGCGCTGACGAACGTGATGCGCCAGCTCTTCGGCGCGTTCGGCACCGCCATCTTCGCCTCGCTGCTCCAAACGCGCATTACCTACCACACCGCGATGCTGGCCCAGGTCGTGACGCCCGGCTCGCCGACGGTTCACACCACCATCGCCGGCCTCACCCGCTACGCGCTGCACGAGGGCGCGACGCCGCTCCAGGCGACGATTGACGCCGTCTACAGCCTGTACGTCGGCCTGGTCATGAAGGCGGCAGTGATGTCGTTCGACGACTGTTTCCTGGTCGCGTCCACCATCTGCCTCGTGGGGATCATTCCCGCCCTGTTCCTGAAGAGTAAGGGCCACAGCCACCAACCCAGCGAGGCAGCCGAAGCAGTGCTGATGGAGTAATACTAAACAGCCATGCCGTCATTGCGAGACCCCCACGCCTCGTGATGGCGTACGCCGACACAAGAAACTTCCGAATGTCACCCCGACGCAGGAGGGGTCTGGACTGCGGCAGCCCAGATGCCTCGTTGCACTCGGCATGACAGCAGGACGTGAAGTTTCTGAGCGAGGAGGCACGACGAAGCAATCTCGCACTGGGCGACAGCAAGGCTGTAACCGCTCAGACCGTCTGTCGCAAGGGTGGGGGATTGCTTCGCTCACGCTCGCAATGACAAGCGGCATGCTCCCAATGACAGTTTCTAGCAGCAAAGGACGGTCCCCGCACCCTAAGGGTGCGGGGGCCGCGTAGATGATCCCTCGGCGGCGCGTGCGCGCCTGTCTTAGCCTTGCTGCGGGGTCTCGTCGCCCCCCTTGACGCCGTTCTTGCCGTTGCCGTTCTCCTGCGCCTGCGCCTTCTCCGCCTCGATGGTCTCAAAGCGCTTGTCGATGGCGCGCATCACCGTCACGCGGTTGCTGTGGCTCGCCTCGTACTCGCGCACGGCCTGGAGCTTCTCAGCGTCCAGAGTCTCGACTTGCGTTGACACCTCATCGACAGTCATGCCGCCGTAGTTCGGCAGGGGCATGCGGTCGTTCTCGAGGCGGTCGATGGCGCGCAGGACGCCCTGGCGGTTCTCGTGGTTCTCCTCGAACCGCCGCACCTTCTTCAGGTCTTCATCGCTCATCTCCGGCAGGCGCTCGACCACGTCGCGGACGGTGAGGTCCGGGTAGTCGGGGATGCCGATCAGCTCGCCCAGGCGGCGCTCGGTGGCGCGCATAACGGAGACGCGGTTGGCGTGGGTAGCCTCGTACTCGCGCACCGCCAACACCTGGTCAATGTCCAGCGTCGCGATCTGCCGCGTCACCTCGGTAGCGGGCAGGGTGCGGTACTCGGGGAACGGCTGGCGCTTGTTCAGCTGCTCGTCGATGGCGTCCAGCACGCCCTTGTGGTTGGCGTTGGCGGCCTCATAGCGGCGCACCTCTTCGAGCTGCTCGTCGCTCAGCTGCGGCAGGCGCTCCAGGATCTCCGGCACGCGCATCTGGTCATAGCCGCGCCATGGGGCGGCTGGCTCCTCGCGCTGGCCGGTCTTCGCAGGGCGCTCAGCGGCCTCGGCATCCTTCGCGCCGTTCTGGACATCGGTCTTGACGTCCTTGGCGGCCTGCTTGACGTCGTCCTTCACGTCCTTAGCCGTCTGCTTGACCTCGTCCTTCACATCCTTCGCGCCGCGCTTGACGTCGTCCTTCACATCCTTAGCGGCCTGCTTGACCTCGTGCTTAGAGCGTTGGGCCTCCGCGCGCTCTTTCTCCTGGCGCGCACGGGCCTCGGCCTCGCGGCGCTCCTTCTCCTGGCGCTCCTTCTCGCGGCGCTCGCGCTCGCGGCGGCGCGCCTCGCGCTCCGCCTCGGAGACCATCTCGTCGACTTCTTCGCTCAGGCGCTCGACGCGGTACTCCAGGAGCTCGACCTGGTCGCGGGTCATGACGCCGGTGGTCGCAACCACGTCGGCGGTGCGGGCTTCGATCTCGCGCTCGACCTCGCGCATCTCCTTCTTGCCGCGGCGGACGAGGCGCTTGAGCATCGCGCGGTTCTGGCGGTCGACTTCCTCACCGCGCTCGACCAAGTCGTCGACCAGGTTGCGCGTCTCGCGCTGGGTCAGGGCGACAGCGCCCAGGGTAGCCAGATAACTTGTACGGATGGCGCGCGTCGCCAGTCCGGTCACACCCGTCTTACGGTTCAACATCTGTTTGCTCCTCTTGAATGACTTCTCCACGAGGGATCTACACTCACAGTAAAAGCAAAGGGTGTGCCATCATAACGCAATGCGTCAACATAATGTAACGCAAAGCGTCATATTTCTGCTAAGTGCCTATCCGAATAACGCAAGATAATGTATACTTGGGAGCATGAGTACACCATCGACGACTAAACGGACACGGGCGCGAACGCCCAACAATCGGACGACCACCGGGTTCCGCATCT
>JBDHWG010000050.1:0-18847 GCA_039810085.1 Anaerolineae bacterium | reverse complement strand
CTCAGCGAGAGCGGGACAAGGTCATTCACCGTCTGCAGCGACGGCTGGAGAAGCTGGGGTGTCGTGTCAGCATTGAGCGCCAGGCTGTCGCTGCATGACCCGCTCATTTTCATCTCAGCGAGGGGGCTGGATTGCGGCAGCCCAGATGCCTCGTTCCTCGGCATGACAGCCTAGGCTTATTTTCAGAGGATACATCAAGGAGGACAAGATGGCCGGACCGCGAGTGGAAACGCTGGTAGGCAGGCTGGAGAAGGGCGGGCAGCGGACACAGGAAATCCTGGGCAGTCTCTCCCCTCAGGAGTGGGAGCTGGTCGTCTATGATGGGCCGGACCCGTGGACAATCCGCGATGTCCTGGCGCACTTCGTGTCCAGCGAGGAGTATCTGCGGGCGATGGCGCAGGACGTGGTGGACGGCGGCAAGGGCGCGTCGGAGATGCTCGACCTGAACGCCGTCAACGCGGCGGAGCAGGAGCGGCTGGAGGAGCGCCCGCCCCAGGAGCTGCTGTCTGACTTGAAGGCCGAGCGCGAGCGCACCATCACCTGGCTGCGCACGCTGGACGACGACGCGCTGGACCTGGAGGGCCGCCACCCGGCGCTGGGCTACGCCAACGTCGAGGGCTTCATCAACGCCATCTACGGCCACCACATTCTGCACATACGCGAGGTGCAGCCGGTGCTAGCTGCGGCGCGGGAGGGTTGACGTGGCCCGCCAACCCACGTCGCCCGATGGGCCGCACCAGGGGCAGCCGCTCGTGACGGCGGGCGAGCCGCTGGAGACGGCGCGAGCGGCAATGGTTATGGTTCACGGGCGTGGCGCCGACGCCTACGATATCCTGATGCTGGCCGACGAGCTGGCTCAGCCGGGCTTCGCCTACCTCGCGCCCCAGGCCCGCCACAACACGTGGTACCCGTACAGCTTCCTGTCGCCCATCCCTAACAACGAGCCGGGCATCTCGTCGGGCATGGCGGCGCTGGACACGGTCCTGGCGCGCGTCACAGCGGCGGGCATCCCTGTCGAGCGGACGATGCTGCTCGGCTTCTCCCAGGGCGCGTGCCTGTCGCTGGAGTACGTCGCGCGCCACGCTCGGCGCTACGGCGGCGTTGTCGGGCTGAGCGGCGGCCTCATCGGCCCGCCTGGAACCCCCCGCGGCTACCCAGGCTCCCTCGATGGAACGCCGGTGTTCCTCGGCTGTAGTGACGTGGACCCGCACATCCCGAAGGAGCGCGTCGCTGAGACGGCGCAGGTCTTGCAGCGCATGGGGGGCCAGGTGACGGCGCGCATCTACCCCGGCATGGGGCACACCGTCAATGGGGACGAGCTAGAATTTGTGCGGGGGATGATGGGAGCACTACTGAGGAGCATCCTATGAGAGCATTTATTCGCTATGCGTCGGCCGTAGGAGCCGCCCTAGCGACGCTTGCCGTGCTGGCGTTGGCGCTGGCGCTTCCGGCCTCTGCGCCCGCCGCCGCGCCTCGTTCGACGCCTGGCCCCGCCCTCACACCAACGGTGGCGGCCTCTGTGTTTTTGCCATTACTCCAACGCTCGCTCCGCGACCCTGACCCCGTAGGTCAATGGACACGCTACGCGCTGCCGGGCAATCCGCAAGTAGTAAATAAGATCGTGATGTCAAGCGACGTTTCCGGGTGGGCCGTAGGCCAGGCAAGCGACATAGGCGCGATCTGGCACTTTGACGGTTGGGCATGGCAACTAGTCTCGATCCCTACCGTTGGTGAGTTGAGGGGGCTTTCCGTCGTCAACGACTCCGATGTTTGGGCGGCAGGGCAAGGCGCCGCTTCCCCCGGCGCTCTGCTGCATTGGGATGGTTCGACATGGAGCCTGACGTCATGGCCCGGCGAACAAGAACGGGACGTGTTGGCCTTCAGCGCCTCCGATGTATGGGCTGTAGGGTTTCAACTGGCAGCGCCCGGCCTCCCCACAACCCCGTCCATTCACCACTGGAACGGCGCTGAGTGGGTTGACGCACCCAATCCGACACCTGATTGGGACTTTGGACGCTTCGCCGCCATCAGCCCCACGGACATATTGCTTATAGAAAGCAACGATCAAGTTCTACTGCATTGGAATGGCGTATCGTGGGGCGTTGCGTTTTCGCCGTCTTTGCCTCGGGGAGTGGTTGGAGTAGAGTTGCGGGGATTCTCGGCTTCTTCAAACGATAACGCATGGACGGCGCCAGGATGGACTTTGTGCAATCCAAATACTCGCATCCCGCCCATATGCCACGTAGAGGGTACTTTTTACAGGTGGGACGGTCACGCATGGAACGGAACAACAGCGGCAGTTGACGCCCGCGACGTGCAAGCGCTTTCGCCGTCTCTGGCCTGGGGCATTACTAACGACTTGGGCGCCGATCCTCGCTGGAATTATCCCGACAGCAGCAGCGTCTACCGCTGGAACGGCGCCGCCTGGGAGCAAGCCCTGCACCTTCCCGGCGCCTTGCTCCAACACCTGTTTGTCCTGGCGCCCGCCGACATATGGGCCGCTGACAACAACGCTGTCTATCACTATCCCATGCCCTAGGGCTAACGGCAATAGGTTAAGACTTTTCGCGGTCTGTCAACCGCCGCTAGCCGCCCTTCGGCCCGATACCCTCTCCGTGTGGGAGAGGGCAAGGTGAGGGTCTTGCGGCCGTTGCGAGCGTTCAAGACCCTCACCCCCAGCCCCTCTCCCACACGGAGAGAGGGGGCCAGAGGCTTTTCTCCCCTTCCCCCCACTGTGGGGGAAGGGGCAAGGGGGATGAGGGGACGGAAATGGACGACTATTGTACCCCGGAAAATTCGGGATGACCCATGTTCGTCCGCTTAGCCTGGCACTTGAATGTCAGGCGCCGCCGGGCCGAGACGCATCGACTCAGCTTTCATCCGTGAGGATGCGCTGTAGGCAGCAGAGGGGCTACTCAGAACACCGCTCGGCTGTCATTGCGAGGTGGGCCTTGCCATCGAAGCAATCTCGCGGCAGGCAATCGACACGCCGCTGCTGTACACACAATCCGTCCTTAGGGCGGGAGATTGCTTCGCATTCGCTCGCAATGACGCCGCAAGCTGTGTTCTTTATGTCGGCGCATGCCGTCATACGGCTTGGGGTCTTGCAGCGACGGGCTAGACTGTGTTCTAAGAGCAACGTGGTTTTAGCCCGCCACTTCATGTGCCAGGTCGTCTAGCGTGGCGAGGGCGTCGGCGAGTTGAACCGGGGCGGCGAGCTGGACGGCAATGGTGACGAGCGTGGAGGGTTCGGCGAGGATGCGGTAGTCTAGGCCATCCTGGGAGACGCGCTGCGTCTGCGGAGCCTCACGCTGGCGGCGCGCCTGGTAGCGCAGACGCCCGCCAGCGTCAATCCAGATTTCGGCGCTATCGCGACGCCGCCCATGCACGACGTTCGGGTCATGCGCCCCGGCGGCGTCGATGGCATAGCCGTGCGCCTGGAGGATCACGCTGAGGCGTTGGGCGTCGAAGGCGAACGGCATCTAGAAGATGGCCCGCGACACCATGATGACACCCAGGATAATCAGGGGAATGCCGATGGGCGCCGCCAATAGGGTGAGGGTGAGGGCGAACCCGACGATCATCACGAGCATGCCCAGCACGAAGAACGTCACCCGCCCGATGAGGCTGAGGACGAAGGCGAGCGTCCTCCACACGATGACGAACGGCCACGCGTACCACGGCGTTCGCTTGCGCACAACGATATCCGCTTCCACAGCCTGTGCCTTAGCCATAAATCCTCTCTCTCTTACCCGGACTGACTACCTACACTACGCATCCATCAGCCGCCGCGTTGCGCCTGGTACTCGGCCTCGTACTCCGCGCGGTTGGGGACGAAGGCATCGATGATGATGCACCGCCCCGTCGTATGTCCCTTGTGGAAGACGAAAGGCGGGATGTAGAGCATCTGGCCCGGCTGCATCGACACAGTGTGGTCGTCGAAAATCAGGTCGATGTTGCCGTTGATGGCGATCGCGCACTGGGCATGCGGGTGGTTGTGGCGCGGAATGTCGTAGTCCGGGTCGAAGTCCCAGTAGACGAATGTTGCGCCGGGCGCCGGGACGACCGCCCAGCGGCAGCCGGGCCCGCGCTCCACGTAATCCTGGGGCGCGGGCTGGCTATCTGGGGGAGCGACAAGAGTAACGTCAGGCATCAGGGCCTCCTGGTAGGATGGGAAACAGGCTAGAAGCGCTCGAACCGCGTGACATTGACCACGAAGCACACCGCGCCGCCGACTTCGACCTCCACCGGCTGGGGGGAGAAGAAGGCGGCCGGCTCGATGATCGAGGGTAGCGCGTTGACGACGTGGGTGCGCGTTCGGGCGTTCTCGCGGATGATACTCAGTACAGTGTCGATAGACGCCTCATTCGTGCCGACCAGGACCGTCGCGTTGCCCTGGCGGAGAAAGCCGCCGGTCGAGCTGACGACGGTCGCCGAGAAATTGCGGCGGTTGAGGCCATCGAGCACAGCGCGCTGGTCATCGCCCTGGATGATGGCGATGATGAGATGCGTAATGGGGGGAGGCGGGGGTGGCATGAAATCTCCTTTGTTGCTGCCGCGTGCCGGGCAGCCTGGCATAGTTCATTGCGGTCGCCTTCCATACCACGGCAAGATTATCCTCGAAATGACCCGTTGCGTCAAGCGCGCGGTTCGCGTGGGGGCCTCGACAAGCGAAGGGGTACCCACAATGGAGTACCCCCATCAAACGCTCTATCCAGCTGTTGCGGTGACAAGAAATACGTCGCTGTCTCCTGTTCCATCTACCGCGTGTTCTATTAGTGTTCGAGAAGCCGCCTCAATCTCCGGTCGTCGGCGGGCGCGGAACGATGGGCGGCGGCGCGGCTGGGCCGGTGGCGGGCGGAATGCTCGGCGGCTCGGTTCCCGGCGGCAGCTCGACCGACGGGCTGCTCTGCCGCTCGACCGACGAGCGCACATCATCCAGGACGCGGGCCGCCCAGCCCCGGCCGCCCAGGCCGAACGCGAGGGCCGCAGCGACGGCGACCGCGCCGAGAGTCAGGCTGAAAGCAAGGACCACAATCTGGTCGCCGAGGCCCATCTGCGTCAGGCCCATAGCGCCGAAGAGGATGAACACGGCTGCCTGGGTGAGCAGGGCCAGGAAGTTACGCTGCGCCAGGTTGGTGCTGCG
Source organism: Anaerolineae bacterium (assembly GCA_039810085.1). Lineage (GTDB taxonomy): Bacteria > Chloroflexota > Anaerolineae > Epilineales > JAHCIE01 > JBDHWG01. The sequence continues at coordinate 13,701 of JBDHWG010000050.1, read as the reverse complement.
GACGACACCGGCTAGCAGGTTGCCCAGCCAGAGGCCGAAGCCAATCACAATCAGGCCCATGATCACCTGAACTGCCAGGCCCAGGAAACGGGACAGCAGCTCGCCGAGGGCGGTCCAGTTCATAAGATAGGCGGCCTGGAGCGCTGCGGTGTAGATGATGAAGATCAGCGCCAGGTTGCCGACGATGGAGGACGGCCGCGCGCCGCCCTGCGCGGGTGAGCGGCTCAGGCCGAGCCACACAAACAGGTTGTCGAAGCCCAGGCCGCTCAAGAGGTCGGTCAGCACCTCGGCGACGACGCGGCCGATGTAGTAGGCCACGACGAGCAGGACGACCGCGCCAATGATGCCCGGCACGGCGCTCAAGAACGTCGTCAGCATCGCCGTCAGGGGGTCGGTGATGGAGTTGAGCTTGAGGGCCTGGAGCGCCGCGATGATGGTCGGGATCAGCACCAGGATGTAGACGATGGTGCCGACAAGCTCAGCCAGCCGGGTGAACCCGAAGCGTCCGCCGATGCGGTTCGCGCCAAGCGCCTCGAGTAGCCCTGTGACGATCTGGCGCAGAATGCGGGCGATGAACACGCCAATGACGAGGATGATGATCGCGCCAATCGCCAGCGGGACGTACGCCAGGAAGGTGTTAACCATCGCTGTCAGCGGCTCGAGGATGGCCGATACCCCCAGGGCGGCCAAGATGGCCGGGAGGAACACCAGCCACGTCAGCCAGAACACCGCTGTTCCGAGGGTTTTCGTCAGTCCGGGTGCGCGCAGGCGCTGGTCAGCGTTCATTGCCGTCAGCAGCCGCGTGACTAACCAACGGAGGATCGCCGCGACAATCCAGGCCAGAATGAGAAGCAGCACGGCGGAGATGATACCGCCAATCAGCGACCCGAATTGCCGTGTAAGTGGGCCAACAATTTGATCAGTGGGCATGAGTGAGTCTCCTTTCGGTGATCAAGAAACGGGCCTCTTACTACTTATTGCCCATTATAACACACATGGGCAAAGCATTAAAGGGGTAGAGCGCGCTATGGGCGGCATGTCTGCAAACTGTAATGTAGTGCGCTCTACCCCCTCTAGACCGGAGTGAGACAGTATCGGTTATGACGCGATCATTCTACCATGGCCCCGGTATGGGGGTTGGTTGGGGGCCACTGAGCGGTACAAGCCCGAAATCCCGCTGCTGGTCGGCGAGTAGGTCGGCGACGGTGATGAGGGTATACTGCGGCGTGTAGCTTGCCGCCGCCGCGCCGAGCGTCACCTGCGGGCAGTTGTTCAGGTCGGCCATTGGAATCGACAGCGTGTAGCGCCCGTCGGCGCTCGAGACGACATGATAGGCGCGCGTCTGGCACACCGAGACCGAGACGTCGGCCCCGGCGATAGGGCGCGTTGGGCCAACGCTGGCGTCATACACCAGCCCGGACAGCACGAACGACAGCGGGGCGGGCGTGGGCGTCGGGCCAAGCGCCTGGGCGTTTCGCGCGACCAGCGGGAGGTAGACCACGAGGCCACCGCCGGGCGCAGGGGTTGCCGCTGGCGCGGCATTCAGGTCCGTCGGATCGGGGGGCGCAGCGGGCGCAACGGGCGCCCAGATCATCGCCCCAAGAAGCAGTATCAAAGCTAACACAACTAGCAAGCGCACCAGCAAATCTCCATCTAGGTCAGAAGACTACGTTTCAACATCAATTCCCAAGTCCAGCAGCTCGCTGCGCAGCGTGCCGTACGCCAGTCGGCCCAGCGTACCCTGCATCTGGAACAGCGGGTCATCCTGCAGGGACTGGCCGACGGCTCGCCCCAGCTCTTCCAGGCTCGGCGAGGAGCTGTTCTCCAGGGCGGCCAGAACCGCCGCCTCGGTTTTGCGGCTGGCGTCCAGGCTCTCAGCCAGGAATCGCTGCGCGTCCGCGCCGTGGTGTGCGAAACGCGGCTCGCCCGACCAGATGAACGGGTGGCCGAGGACCATGGTCTCGACATCCAGCGTCAGCAGGCGCTCCAGGCTGGCGCGGTACTGCCGGCCGGAGTGAAAGTAGAGCGGCAGCCCGCCGCCCGGCAGGCCGTAGCCCTGGACGGCGTCAGAGACGATGAGGAGGGCGCGCGCCGGCTCGTACAGGCACGCCATGCCCGCCGAGTGGCCCGGCGTGAGCGTCACGACAAAACGCCACGCTCCCAGGTCGATGACATCGCCGTCGTTCAGGGTGCGGTCGGGCGGCGTGTCCAGCAGCCCGGCGTCATCCGCTGGAATCCAGATGGGAGCGTCGCTGGCCTCGCGTAGCGCCGCGTTGCCCTGGACATGGTCCCAGTGCCCGTGCGTATTCACAATCAGGCCGATGTCACTAAGGGATGCGCCCAGGGATTGAAGCGCCGGCTCGATGGCGGCGGGCATGAACTCGCGCACGCCCGTATCGACGACGGTCAGCCGGTCGCCCTGGATGAGCGTGACGGCCACCTCGACATTCCAGCCGGGCGGCAGCGGCGATTGGGCAACGACAAGCCCTGGCAGAACGGACTGGTACAAAGGCATGTCCGGCTCCTGTGGTTCGTAGTGAGTTAGCAACTAGCGTGCCAATTGTAGGAGCGGGTGCGGCTAGTCCTTCAAGAATAGCTCGACGACGGGGACGGCGACAGACGGCTTCTGGACGGGCAGCTCCAGGGTGAGCGTGCCCGGCGGCAACCCGCCCATCGTCGTGTTCTGCGCGGCCTGATGCGGGTCCACGACCAGGCGCTTGACCTCGGAGGCGTCGTGGAGAAGCTGGGCGTACTCGACCCGGTCGGCCAGACCCGTCAGGTGGACGTGGCGGAACGGCCAGGCGAACAGGTGCAGGTAGAGGCGGTTGCCCCGCTGAGTGTAGCGCGCGTCGGCCGGCGGGGTGAACTCGCTGGAGCCGCAGCCGTAGATGGCGCGGCTGTGAAGCCGCATCCACGCGCCGATGCCGCGCAGACTCTCGACGGCGCGCGGCTCGAACTCGCCCCGCGCATTGGGGCCGACGTTCAGGAGGAGATTGCCGCCCTTGGCGACGGTGTCCACGAGCATCCGCACCAGCATGTCCACCGATTTCCAGTCCAGGTTGTCGCGGTCGTAGCCCCAGCTGCCGTTGAGCGTCTGACACGCTTCCCAGACAATGGGACGGCCATTCATTGTGGGCGGCTGGTAGGGCTGGTACTGCTCCGGCGTGACAAAGTCGCCGCCGATCTCCAGCCGGTCGTTGACGATGATGCCGGGCTGAAGCTCGCGCACCATCGCCAGCAGGCGCTCGGCCTGCCAGTCGTCCTTGCCCTTGCCTTTCGCCCAGCCCCAATCCATCTTCGAGTACGAAAAGTCGAACCACATGATGGCGATGGGACCGAAGCGCGTCAGCAACTCGCGCGTCTGGCCGTGGAGATACTCGGCGTACTTGCGAATGTCGCGCCCCTTCGACTGCTCGCGGGCCGCCACGTCGTCCCGCAGCGGGTGCAGGCCATCGATGGGGAACTCTGGGTGGCGCCAGTCGAGCAGGGAGTGGTAGAAGCCAATCTTGAAGTCCTGGGCGCGGAAGGCGTCCACCATCGGGCGCAGCAGGTCGCGGCGCGCGGGCGTGTTGGTCGCCTTGTAGTCGGTCAGGTCCGAGTCCCACAGGCAGAAGCCGTCGTGGTGCTTGCTCGTGAACACCGCGTAGCGCATCCCGGCGTTCTTCGCTTCTGCCGCCCACATCGTCGGGTCATACAGGTCCGGGTCGAAGTGGTCGAAGTACGGCGCGTAGTTGGCGTCGGAGATGCGCTCCCGGTTCTTCACCCACTCGTGGCGCGCGGCAGCCGCGTAGATGCCCCAGTGGATGAACAGGCCGAAGCGGTCGTGGACGAACCAATCGAGATCGGGCGGTGCGGTGGACATGACGGCTCCTATCACTTCAGCAGCATAACGAGCAATTGGGCGATGAGAATCTTGACGATCATCGCCATCGGGTAGACCGTGGTGTAGCCGAGATTGGGGATTTCGTTGCCCGTCTGCTCAGCAGCGTAGCCCAGGATGGCGGGCTGCGTTTCCATGCCCGCCAGCATGCCGATGAGCAGGCTACCGGGTATCTTGAACAGCTTGTAGCCGACGACAAGGCATAGCACCGCTGCTGCCGTGGTGATGATGACCCCGCCCAGGAACAGCGTCAGGCCGTTGCCGCTGGTCAGGGTGCGCACGAACTCATAGCCGGAGCGCGTGCCGACGCCAGCCAGGAAGAGGATCAGGCCCGCCTGGCGTAGCGTCAGGTTGGCGTTGTAGGGCAACGTCCAGACAATCGGCCCGGTGCGCTTGAGCGCGCCGAAGATGAGGCCCACGATGAGCGGCCCGGCCGCCGCGCCGAGACGCAGCGGGACGCCGCCGACGAACGGGATCGGGATGGCGCCGATGAGCAGACCGATGGCAATGCCCAGGCCGAAGGAGAGCACGTCCACCTCACTCAGCGCGCGGTAGGAGTCGCCCAGCAGCGCGGTGACGCGGGCCATGTTGTCGCGGCGCGTCACCACGCGCACCCGGTCGCCCAGGTCGAGCACCGTGTCGCGGTTGGCGAGGAACTCGATGTCACCGCGCCGGACGCGGGTGATGATGGCGTCGTACTGCTGGGGGAGCCGAAGCTCGTGCAAGGGCCGGCCGATGATGTCGCTATTCGAGACGAAGATGCGGCGAAAGTCCACTTCGTGGCGATCCTCGGCCAGCTCTTGCGCGGCCGGCTTGCCCAGCGCGGTGATGACGCGGTTCACCTTCGCCGGGTCGCCGATGACGCTGACGCGGTCGCCGAGGTTCAGGCGCATGTCCGGCGTGGCGACGTGCATGTGGTCGCCGTGGAGGATGCGGACGAAGACGACATCCCAGCTATTTTTGTGCGTCATCTCGCTCAGCGTCGCTTGGGTAGCCGACGGCTGCGTCACTTCGATGGTGCGCGTGACCAGGTTGTCGCCGGTGACACCCAGGTGGCGCAGGCTCTCGGCTTCCTTGGCGTAGTCGAACTTCCACACGCGCTGGGCAATCACAATCGAGAAGATGACGCCGAGCAGGGCGTAGGGGTAGGCAATCGAGTAGCCAACGACCGGCTCGCTCAGCACCGGCGAGTCAGCCGGGTTGACCTGCTTGAGGAAGTCGAGGACGGCGGCGAGGGCCGGGGTGTTGGTCAGGGCGCCCGCGAATAGGCCGGCGGTGACAGCCGGCGATAGGTGAAGCGTGGCGTAGACGCCGAGGGTGACGAAGGCACTGATGATGAGCACCAGGCCGATGAACAGGTTGTAGCGCAGGCCGTTGGAGCGAAACGAGGCGAAGAACGCCGAGCCGCTGGCAAGGCCGATAGTGTAGACGAACAGGACCAGGCCCATCTGATAGACGATCTCTGGCAGCTTCAGGGCGGGGTCGAGGGCGCTGATGATGAGGCCGACGAACAACACCGCCGCCACGCCGAGACCGATGCCGCGTATCTTGATTTGCCCGACGGCGTAGCCGAGCGCCGCCACGAGAAACAGGAGCACAAGGGGATTGCTGGCTAGAATGGAAACAAGAGTGGACATAATAGTTTATCCTTTGGCCTGCTGAAGCCGAAAGACGCAATGGTTTCGGACGAGTGGCAGGCTTCAAAGCCCTTTTTGCCGGATGCCTTTAAGGTCCAGTATAGTCCCCTCTAGGGGCAGTTGCAACCCCTGGAAGGCCCCGTTCAGGCTGGAAATTTACGCTTACCCCTTTACAAACGCTGAAATCTATGGTTATAATGGGGATGAAGCATACTACTTCGTGCCGCACGTGAAAGGAAACGGGACATGAGCGAGCGAAAAGAGTGCGCACGCTGCCACGGCGCCGGTTACATCGACAACGACTTGACACCCTGCTCGGTGTGTACAGGCGCGGGGTGGGTCCTGGAGCGCGATGTCGAGCCGGAGAAAGACTGGGGCGACGACGACGAGTGGGACGAGGAGGACGAGGACCTGTGGGACGAGGATGAAGACGAAGAAGATTGGGACGAAGACGAAGAGGATTGGGACGAAGACGAAGAGGATTGGGACGACGATGAAGAGTGGGACGAGGACGAAGACGAGGGAGAAGATGTCGAAGCGTTACTCCTCCAGCCCTTGCTCTAGTATCGACAACCAGGCGCGGCAGGTTGACTTCACCTGCCGCTGTTTGTGTCGCCTCACCGCTTGACGGACATCGCCATGCGCGCAGCCCTCGTTCTTTTTCTGCTGGCCCTCGGCGTCGCTGCCTGTGTTGGAGGCAGCGCACCTCCCAGTGCCGCGACTCCTCCATCCGCGACACCTATCACCGCCGCGCCCACCACCGTTTCCCCCGCGCCGACAACTGTCAACGCCGTCAGCAGTCCCCTCTGGGCGAAGGACATGATCCTCTATCAAGTCTTCGTCCGCAGCTTCGCCGACTCGAACGGCGATGGCATTGGCGACCTGAAGGGCATCACGCAGCGCCTCGACTACATCAAGAGCCTGGGCGCGAACGCCATCTGGCTAACGCCCATCTTCGCCTCGCCGTCGTACCACGGCTACGACACGACCGACTACTACACCATCAACCCGCAGTTCGGGACCAAAGCGAACCTTATCGAGCTGACGCAGGAGGCCCACAAGCGCGACATGAAGGTCATCCTGGACTTCGTTGCGGGCCACACGTCGAGCCAGCACCCATTCTTTCAGGAGGCGTACGGCCACCCTGGCGCGCCCCACAGCGAGTTTTACCGCTGGCAAGACTCGAGACAGACGCAGTACGCCAGCTTCCCCGGCGCGCCTGACCTGCCGTCCCTCAACCACAGCAGCTCCGCCGTCCAGCAGTACCTCATCGACGTGGCGACGTACTGGCTGGACCTCAACGGCGACAGCGACTTCACGAACGGCATCGACGGCTATCGCCTCGACTATGCCCTGGGCGTCCCCCACGAGTTCTGGAAACGCTTCCGCCAGGAGATCAAGGCCCGCAACCCGAACGCTATTTTGCTCGGCGAGGTGTGGACGGGCAACGCCCTGGAAATCAAGCCCTACTTCGACAGCGAGTTCGACGCCGCGTTTAACTTCCCGCTGTACGGCACACTGGAGGGCAGCCCCGATACGACCGGCGACGGCGTGCTCAACGGCCAGGCCAGCGCCGGGCTGATCGAGTCCGACCTGGGGGCGGCCGACCGGGTCTACCCGCCCGGCGCTGTGCCCGTGGACTTCATCAACAACCACGACACCAACCGCGTGGCGAGCGAGGTCAACGGCAACCTCGACCGCGCCAAGACCGCCGCGACGCTCCTGTTCACCCTGCCCGACCCGCCGATGGTCTACTATGGCGAGGAGATCGGGATGGCGGGGACGAAGGGCGGCGCGCCGGTGTGGGACATGACGCGCCGCGAGCCGATGGACTGGTACGCGGCGGGGAGCGGCCAGGGCATGACGACGTGGTTCCAGGGACCAAACAACAAGCCCAACGACGGCGTCTCCGTTCAGGAGGAGGATGGCAAGCTCGGCTCACTCCTGGAACTGTACCGCGCCCTCGGCAAGCTGCGCCGCGAGAGCAGCGCCCTGCGCACTGGCGACCACGAGCCGGTGCGCGTCGAGGGCAGCGACCGGGTCTATGCTCTCGTGCGGCGGGCGGCGGATGACGTGGCGCTGGGCGTGTTCAACTTCGGCGACAAGCCCGCCAACGTGACCCTGGACCTGAGCCAGACGGGCCTTGGCGGCGCAACGTACACTGTGACAGATGCCCTATCCGGTGCGCCGCTTTCCGACATCAGCAGCCCCACCTATGCCGCGCAGCTACCGGCGGCAAGCTCCTTGCTCTTAAGACTGAAAGCCAAATAGCCCGCACAAGGAGGGTTTTCGCATGATCAAAGGCATCGATCACGTCGTCATCCTGGTGGACGACCTCGACAAAGCCGTGCAGGACTACACCGACCTGGGCTTCCGCGTCACGCCGGGCGGCGAGCACACCGGCGGCGCGACCCACAACGCCCTGGTCGCCTTCCGCGACGGCAGCTACTTCGAGTTGATTGCCTTCAAGAAGGATGCGCCGAACCACCGCTGGGCGCGCTTCAAGGGCAAGCGCGAGGGCTTGATCGACTTCGCCCTGCTGCCGACGGCCATCGAGGAAGACATCGCCGGGGCGCGGGAGCGCGGCGCGGCGTACGAGGGGCCGACGCCAGGCGGGCGCACGCGGCCGGACGGCCAGGAGGTGAAATGGCAGACTGGCTTGCCGCCACAGGATGGGATGCCCTTCCTGTGCGGCGACGTGACGCCCCGCGACCTGCGCGTCCCATCCGGTGACGCCTGGGAGCATCCCAACGGCGCGCAGGGCATCGCCACGGTCAGTGTCATCGTCAACGACCTGGACGCAGCGGCCGTCGCGTATGCGGCGCTTCTGGGCGTCGAGGCCCCCTCGCGCTACGACGACCTGTCGAACGCCTTCCGCCGGGCGCGTTTCCGCGTCGGTGACGCCGTGATCGCCCTGGTCGAGTCGACGGCGGAGAACCCCCTCGCGCCGGACCTGGCCGACTATGGCGAAGGCCCGTTCGCCCTGGACCTGCTCGGCGCGGCGGACGGCGAGCATGCGCCGCTAGACGTAGCCAAAGCCCACGGCGTCCGCCTGGCTTGGCTTCCTGAGTCCGAGGCCAAGACGCGGACGACATAACTATGACCAACCAAAACCCTCCCAGGCTCTCCCGAGCCAACCTCGGCGCGCTCGCCGGCCGTCTGCCCATACCGACGTACTCGCCCGACCGGCTCGCCAGCGCGATTGTCCACATCGGCGTCGGAGGCTTCCACCGCGCCCACCAGGCCGTTTACCTGGACGACCTGGCGCAGGGGGGGATGAGCAACGACTGGGGCGAGCGTGGGATCGGCCTGCTGCCAGGCGACGAGCAAATGGCGAAAGCCTTGGTCCCCCAGGACTGTCTATATACCATCGTCGAGCGCAGCGCCGAGGCGGACAGGCCGCGCATCATCGGGTCGCTCAAGGCGTACATCTTCGCACCGGCCAACCCGACCCTGGCGCTGGACACCCTGGCCGATGCCGCCACGCGCATTGTGACTCTGACGATTACCGAGGGGGGCTACAACATCGATAACCAGACCGGCCGCTTCAACGTCGACCATCCCGCGATCCAGGACGATCTGCGCAATCCAACCACGCCGCGCACCGTGTTTGGCTACCTATGCGAAGCCCTAGACCGCCGCCGGCAGGCAGGCGTGGCGCCGTTCACAGTGCTCTCTTGCGACAACTTGCAGGGCAACGGCCAGGTCGCCAAGACGGCCGTGACGTCCTTCGCGCGTCTGCGGGACGCGGCCCTGGCCGACTGGATCGAGGCTAACGTGGCCTTCCCCAACAGCATGGTGGACCGCATCACGCCGCAAACCACCGACGCGGACCGCGAGATGGTGGCGCGGGAATTTGGGGTGGTGGACGCCTGGCCGGTGATGACCGAGCCGTTCAAGCAGTGGGTGGTCGAGGACACGTTCTGCAATGGCCGTCCGCCCCTCGAACACGTCGGCGTGCAGTTCGTCGCGGACGTCCACCCCTACGAAATCATGAAGCTGCGCTTGCTGAACGCCAGCCACCAGGCGATGGGCTACCTGGGCTACCTGAGCGGCTACCGCTATATCCACGAGGTGATGGCGGACCAGGATTTCCAGGCGTTCATCCGACGCATGATGGACGAAGAGGTGACACCGCTCCTGCCGCCCGTGCCCGGCATCGACCTGACCCAGTACAAGGAAACACTCCTGGAGCGCTTCGCCAACCCCAAAATCAGGGACCAGGTTACGCGCATCTGCACCGATGGCTCCGACCGCATGCCCAAGTTCCTGCTGCCGTCCCTATCAGAAGCGCTGGCCGAGGGCCGCCGCCACCGCTTCCTAACCCTCGCCGTGGCGGGCTGGTTCCGCTATCTGCGCGGCCAGGACGAGGGGGGGCAGCCGATACCGCTGGCCGACCCGCTGGCCGACGAGTTGCGCGCCCGAGCGAACGAAGGTGGGGCAGACCCGCGCTCCCTGCTGAACCTGCGCCAACTTTTCGGCAACCTGGCTGACAACGCAAGTTTCGTCGAGGAATTGGGCATGTCTCTGCGTGCCCTCGACGCCCACGGCGCGAAAGCCACCCTTCGCGCGTCTCTAGCTCTTTCGAGAGAATGAACAAACGGGGGCAGCCATGTGGCTGCCCCCGTTTCCATTACCAATAGTTGTGTTACTGGAGCAGGGTTCCGTTGACGGTGATGCCGTCGGCGAGGCCGGGGGCCAGGAGGCGCGAAACCGGGCAGCCCGCTGCCGCTTCCTCGACCGACTGGCTGAAGGTGTCAGGGTCGATGTTGGGAACGACGGCGGCGGTGTCGAGGGACATCTTGGTGATGGAGAAGCCGGCCTCGCCCTTGTTGAGCGTCAGGGTCGCCGTGGTCTTGACCTCATCGGGGACGAAGCCCTTCTGGCTGAGGATGTTCGCCAGGGCCATGCTGAAGCACGACGCGTGCGCCGCCGCGATCAGCTCCTCCGGGTTCGTGCCGCCGCCATCGCTGAAGCGCGAGTCGAAGGTGATATGCGCATCCTGGACGACGCCGGTGTAGGTCGAAGCCGTGCCGCTACCACTCCTCAGGTCGCCTTTCCACGAGCCAGTGCCGGTGCGAAGCAGATCCATTGTGTATAGCCTCCGTTGTGTAGATTTTGCATGTAGAGTATACGCATATCTTGCGCCTTCCACCAACATGACATTCAGCTATAATATCGAAAGTCAACAGTGGCGAGGAGGTGGTGAGTATGACAGCAGCCGATACTGGACAATCTCAGGTGGTTCATGCAGCCAAGGCACGAACCCGCAGTCGATGGGGCGTGTGGCTCGCCATCACTGTCGCCTTGCTGCTGCTTCTCGTCCTAGCCTACCTTGGCACAGGCGCTTACATCGCCAATCAGTTCACGCAGACGAATCACCGGGCTGAGACGACGACGCCCGCCAGCGTCGGCTTGACGTATGACAACGTCACGATACCATCGCGGGATGGGCTCAAGCTCGCCGCGTGGTCTATTGGGGCGGCGGGGGCAAGCAACACCATTATCATGGTGCATGGCTACACGTCGAACCGGTCGGCGGAGTTCGGCGGCCGCTTCCTGGAGGTAGCGCGGGCGCTGCACGAGCATGGTTACAATGTTCTGATGATCGACATGCGCGGCCACGGCCAGTCGGAGGGCAACCGCTTTAGCCTTGGCGCAAACGAACGGCTGGATGTGCTGAGCGCCGTCGATTGGCTCCAGGGCCAGGGGACACAGAGGATTGGCGTGCTGGGTGTGTCGATGGGCGCTGCGGCGACGGTCGAGGCGGCTGTCGATCCGAATGGCGGCGACCGTATCGGGGCCGTGGTCCTCGACAGTGTCTTCGCCGATAGCTACGATCCCGTGCGGCGGGAGTTCGCCACGACGACCGGCCTCCCGACGTGGCTGCTGCCCGGCGCGCGCGTGATGGCGCGCCTGATGTATGGCGTCGATATCGCCGGCGTGCGTCCGGCCGAGGACCTGCCGAAAATCAAAGCGCCGGTCATGCTCATCTACGGCACGGCCGACACGACGGTTCCCACTGACCAGCAGCAGATTGTTCTGGCGGCGCGCAAGGACGCCGACTCGTGGGTCGTCGCGGGCGCGTCCCACGCCCGCATTTACAATGCCCAGCCGGAGGAGTACCTCTCGCGGCTGCTGGCGTTCTTCGATCGCTCTCTGGCCGTGCCCCAGGCCCGCGCCCACCCCATCGAGACAACGCGGCTGGCTTTAGCCGGGGCTACGGCGTCATTGCCAGGGTCATTTGACGGTTCCGTCGGTAGGCGCTGTGTAACGGTAGCGCGCATTCTGGAGGACGCGAGGCGGTGCTGAGCGGCCAGAAAGCATAAAGGGGCCACCCCTTCAGGGCGGCCCCTTTATCTCTCCATGCGGCTGACAAACGCCAGCTAATTTTCCTCAGGGATGAAGTCGAGGCGCGGGTTGGCAGGGACGTGCAGGCTAGGTTCGGGGACGGGCTGTAGCGCCTCACGTAGCCATGCCTTGACCTCGTAGACTGTCGGAACGCGTCCCTCGCACATCACCTTATCGTTGACGACGACAGCAGGTGGCATCAGGATGCGATATTTAGAAATGGCAACTGGCTCGCTGAGATGCTCAATCGTCGCTTCGGTCCCCAAGCCCTGGACCGCTTCGCGCACGACTGCCTCGGTCTTATCGCAGTTTCTGCAATCCGGGCCGAGTACTTTGATGACGACCATTATGATTCTCCTTTAGTATTTATCCAGCCGAGCGTTTCCTCGGCAGAATCATTTCCTTTAATTAGACGCGGCGTTGCTGCTTTTGTTACATCATTTTTAGGCCGCCCATCGATGGGCGGCCCTCATGACTAACCTTATTGTACGCCGAAATGACGACGCATTGCGTTAAAACGTCTTCCCCCGAGGTGGATATGCCTTCACCTTCGTGATTAAACATCACGAGAGGCGCGCGCTCGTCCGGTCCAGCAGGTCCACCTCGTTTGGCGTCAGCCGCAACCCAAGCGCAGCTGCGTTCGATGCCGCCTGGGTGACGTTCTTCGCGCCGGGAATAGGCACACTGCCCTTCGCTACTGTCCATGCCAGGGCGACCTGGGCCGGGGTCTTGCCGTGGGCGTCGCCGATCTGGCGCAGCAGGGCGACGAGTGGCTGGATGGCGGCGAGCTTGTTGCGGCTATACTTGCGGCCTCGTGCGCCCGCCGGCGCATGGTCGGGCGTGTATTTGCCGGTCAACAAGCCCTGGCCGAGCGGGCTGTAGGCGATGGGCGTCACGTTTAGCTCGCGGCACGCGGCGAGTAGGCCGCTTGTCTCCGGCTTGCGCTGGATGAGGCTGAACTCGATCTGGTTCGACGCCAATGGCACGCCACGCCGGTAGAGCATTTCGTGGGCGCGACGCATCTGGTCCTCGTTGTAATTCGAGACGCCGACGGCGCGGGTCAGCCCGGCCTCCACGGCGTCGGCTAGCGCATCTGCCCATGTTTCAATCGGCGCCGGCGGGAACGGCCAGTGAATCTGATATAGGTCTACCCGGTCGAGGCCCAGGCGCGCCAGGCTGCCGCGCAGCGCCTTCAGCAGCTCCGCGCCCCGCAATCGGTGGGGGAGGGGCATGAACTTCGTCGCCACAACCACGGGCTGACTTGTTTGACGGATGCACTCGCCGAGCAGCCGCTCCGAACGGCCGAAGCCGTACATCTCAGCCGTGTCGAAGAACGTCACGCCAGCTTGAAGGCTAGCCTGGAACGCGGCGGTCAGGTCCGCGTCGTTGTATCCCGAACCATAGCCCCACACCATCTTATCGCCCCATTGCCACGTCCCCAGTCCGAGGGGCGAGACGTAGACATCGGAGCCGCCGAGACGGACTTTATCCGTTGTTTGTACCATGCTCATCTTTTCCAACTCCATTGAAGAGGGTTCCATGATATTCGACACATGGCGCGGGCTAATCTTTCGCGTCCTGACGGACAAAGAAAAAGCCCCGCTTGAACGAGGCGTCCAAACGGGGCAATGATTTAAGATTAGCGTGTGTGTGACACGCAAAGAACTGAACAGCAAGCGGGCAGATGGCAGGTAGCAGATGGCGAATGGCAGATGGCAGGTAGGTATCAGCTATCTGCTATCCGCTATCAGCCATAAGCTATCAGCCATCCTGTAGAGACGCTCAAGGTGAGAGGCGAAGAACACAGTTAAGCCCTCGCGCCTTAGTACGGCT
>JBDHWG010000049.1:0-19804 GCA_039810085.1 Anaerolineae bacterium | reverse complement strand
AGCCGTACTAAGGCGCGAGGGCTTAACTGTGTTCTTCGCCTCTCACCTTGAGCGTCTCTACAGGATGGCTGATAGCTTATGGCTGATAGCGGATAGCAGATAGCTGATACCTACCTGCCATTCGCCATCTGCTACCTGCCATCTGGCCGCTTGCTGTTCAGTTCTTTGCGTGCCACGCACGCTTGACAACGTGAAAGAGTGCTTGGTGGTTTGAGCGGCGGGGGTACACCCGGTCCCATCCCGAACCCGGCCGTTAAGCCCGCCAGCCCCGATGATACTGCCTGGGTAACTGGGTGGGAAAGTAGGGCGCCGCCAAGCTTCGTCCTTATCCGTGGCCCCGACTGCATCCGCAATAGTCGGGGCCACTTCTTTTTGCGTGTTGACCCTCTAACGCTTCCGCCTACAATTTTCCTCAACAGGAGGGTCTATGTCCGCCTTGCCCAAGACAAGCATCACACCTGAGGAGTACCTGGCCGCCGAGCGCGCCGCCGAGACGAAGAGCGAGTACATCGACGGCGAAGTCTATGCGATGTCCGGCGCGAGCCGGGAGCATACAACGATTGCCTTCAATATTGCCGGAGAGTTGCGTCCCCAACTCAGGGGGAGACGGTGTGGAGGACACTTGTCTGACAGGCGTGTTGGCGTTGGTTCCCACGCCTATCTCTACCCCGACGTCGTCGTCGTATGCGGCGAGGCACAATATGAAGGCGATCAACTCGATACACTCCTCAACCCCACGCTCATTATCGAGATTCTGTCGCCCTCGACGGCGGCGTTCGACAAGGGTGAGAAGTTCGACCTGTACCGCGCCCTCGACTCGCTGCAAGAGTACCTCCTTGTCGCCCAAGACCGCTGCCACATCATTCACTACGTGCGCCAGGGCGACAACACCTGGCTCCTCTCCGAGACGCGCGACATGAACGCCCGCCTCGATCTCCCGTCTATCGGCTGCACGCTGCCCGTCGCCGAGGTGTACGACAACGTCACCTTCGACGCGGCCTAGGACACTGCCATGTATATCCCCAAGCCCTACCGTGAGGACGATACCGCTACCCTGGTCGCCTTCATGCGCGCCAACAGCTTTGCCACCCTCGTCTCCGTGCTCGACGGCGCGCTCTGGGCGACGCACCTACCCCTCGTCGTCGATGACCGAGACGGCGTCGTGACCCTGACCGGCCACGTGGCGAAGCCCAACCCCCACTGGCACGCCTTCGGCGCGGATGAATCGCTGGTCATCTTCAACGGCCCCCACGCCTACGTGTCGCCGTCGCTCTACGAGAAGGGGGAGAGCGTCCCGACGTGGAACTACGTCGCCGTCCACGCCTACGGCATCCCCCGCGCCATTGCCTATGAGGATGCGCCTGAGCGGATGCAGGCGATGCTCGAGGGGATGATCGACCAGTACGACGGCGCGTACCAGGGGCAGTGGCAGTCGCTGTCGGACAAGTTCCGGCGCGGGATGATGAGCGGGATCGTCGGCTTCGAGATGACGGTGACGCGGCTGGAGGGGAAGTACAAGCTCAGCCAGAACCGCAGCCTGGCCGACCAGCACAACGTCGCGCAGGCGATGCTCGAGCGGGCGGACACGGTCGAGCGCGCCGTTGGCGAGATTATGCAGCGTAGGCTCAAGGGGAGCGAGAAAGGGGCGTAGCGATGGCAGCGGTTGCGAAAACGACAATCTCACCCCAAGACTACTTGGCGCGGGAGCGCGAGGCGGAGACCAAGAACGAGTACATCGACGGCGAAATCTACGCCATGACCGGCGCGAGCGAACCGCATAACACGATCTCTATCAACCTGATCCTTACGCTAGGGCCTCAAGTCCGAAGTCGCACGTGTGACATCTATGCGAGTGACATGCGCGTCCGCGTGCCTCGTCGCGCCTACCTCTACCCGGATGTCGTCGTTATATGCGGCGAAGCCCAGTTCGAGGACGACGGGGTCGATACCCTGCTCAACCCGACGCTGGTGGTCGAAGTCCTGTCCCCCTCGACGGAGGACTACGACTTCGGCAAGAAGTTTGCCCTCTACCGCAGCATCCCCTCGCTCCAGGAGTACGTGCTCGTCGCCCAGGACCGCTGCCACGTGGTTCACTACGCCCGCCAGAGCGACAACACCTGGCTGCTCTCCGAGACGCGCTCCCTCGACGACACCCTCAGCCTGCCGTCGATTGACTGCCGCCTCGCTGTGCGCGACGTGTATCGACGGGTGGAGTTTCCGGCTGAGGAGGAGGAGCGGTAGATGAGCGCCGGCGACGCCGCAGAATTCCATTCTGCGGCTGATATAGCAAAGCCTGCCGAGGCAGGCTGGGAGGGGCGTGATGCTCGATGGGGGTACGGGGGCGGTACTCCGCCCCTGCTGCGCTTCGAGCAGGCTTTTCCTTGTCAGCCGCCGTAATTCATTCGGCGGCGTCGGCGGGCGACAGCCTGGCGGACGGCCCTCATCTCAGTCCAGCGTGCGCGGGACGGCGCAGACGTGCGGCGGGTCGCAGCCCTCGACGACGCTGGGCGGCAGCGGCGCCCCTGCCTGCATGAGCAGCCGCCGCACGGCGCACAGCGGAAACCCCACCACATTCGCGTAGCACCCTTCCAGCCGCTCGACCGGCGCAAACGCCGGGTGCTGCACCGCGTACGCCCCCGCCTTGTCCAGCGGATCGCCGGTCGCCACGTACGCCGCAATCTCCTCGTCCGAGTAGTCCCGCATCGTCACCCGCGTCGCCACCAACTCGCTCCACAGCCGGCCGCGCCGCGCCACGGCCACGCCGGAGTAGACCATGTGCTGGCCCGCCCGCAGCCCGCGCAGGATGCGCGACGCGTCCTCGGCGTCGGCCGGCTTGCCGATGAGCGTGTCGCCGTCGGCCACGTCCGTGTCACACGCCACGACGACGGCGTCCGGGCGCCGCGCAGCGACGGCCCCAGCCTTGAGCCGCGCCAAGCGCATCACGGCGTCGGCCGGCGTCTCGCCCGGCAGCAGGTCCTCGGCGACACCCGGCGCGACGACATCGAACGGCAGCCCCAGCAGCGCCAGGAGCCGCCGCCGTCGGGCCGAGGTCGATGCGAGAATCAATTGTGGTGGCATTCCATTTCCTCCATTGACTGGAGTATAGCAGTTCACCTTCGATTCGCCTATCATTTAAAGTATGGCAACGCAGTCCCCCTATGTGCTATCCCTCGATAGCCCGGACGCGACGCTCGCCCGCGTCGGCGGGAAGGGCGCGAGTCTCGCCCGCCTGAGCCGCGCCGGCCTGCCCGTGCCGTCGGGGTTCCACGTCACGACCGACGCCTACCGCCGCTTCCTCGAAGCCAACGACCTGGCCGCTCGCCTCGCCGCGACCGCCGACGTCCCCGACGAGCCGGCCGCCCTCGACGCCGCCTCCGACGCCATCCGCGCCTTGTTCGAGGCCGCGCCGGTCCCGGCGGACGTGGCCGACGCCGTCCGCGCCGCCTACGGGGCGCTGCCCAACGCGCCCGCCGTCGCCGTGCGCTCCAGCGCGACGGCCGAGGACCTGCCGGAAGCCTCCTTCGCCGGGCAGCAAGAGACGTACCTCAACATCGTCGGCGCCGACGCCGTCCTGGACGCAGTGCGCCGCTGCTGGGCGTCGCTGTGGACGGCGCGGGCGATGAGCTACCGCCAGCGCAACGCCATCGCCTCAGCGGACGTGGCCCTGGCGGTCGTCGTGCAGACCCTCGTGCCGTCGGAGGCGTCGGGCATCCTGTTCACCGCCAACCCGGTCACCGGCCATCGCGGCCAGGTCGTCATCGACGGCGCATGGGGGCTAGGCGAGGCCATCGTTGGCGGGCTGGTGACGCCGGACCACTGGGTGGTGGACAAGGCGACGGACGGCATTCTGAGCCGCGAGATTCACGACAAGGCCGTCATGACGGTGCGCGTCGCAGGCGGATCGCGGGAGACGCCGACGCCGGACGACAAACGCCGGCAGCCCTCGCTGACCGACGACGAGGTGCAGCGGCTGGCGCAGATCGGCGCGCGGATCGAGGCGTTCTACGGCGTGCCCCAGGACATCGAGTGGGCCGTCGCCGGCGGCCAGGTCTACATCGTCCAAAGTCGCCCCATCACCTCGCTCTACCCGCAGCCGCCGCTCCCGCAGGACGGCCGCCTCCACGTCTACTTCAACGCCAACTACGTCCAGGGCATCGTCGAGCCGCTGACCCCGGCCGGCCTGTCGTTCGTCCGTGACCTGGTCCGCGCCCTGGGCAACGCGGCAGGCGTGCCCCTCGTCTCCGACAGCGGCCCCTCGATTTTCAACGTCGTCGCCGGTCGGGTATTCATCGACGTGACCGGCGTCTTACGCAACCCCCGCAGCCTCGCCGTGCTGCGCGGCCTGCTGACGGTCATCGACCCGCAGTCGCGCGGCGGCGTCGAGGCGCTACTGGCCGATCCGCGTCTCGCGCCGCATCCGGCCGGCTCGCTGTGGGAGGCGTTGTGGCGGCTGCGCTTCCTGCGCCGCCTGCCGCCCCTCATCGCCCGCCGTGTCCTGATGATGTGGGCCAGCCCGGACGCCGGCCGCAGGCGTATCCTCAACGAAATCCTCGCCGCGACGGCTGACACGCACACCAGGATCGAAAGCGCGACGAGCCTGGCCGAACGCATCGCCCTCATGGACACCGCCCCGTCGCTGTCGGCCCGCGTCTTCCCGCGCCTCGTCCCTATTGCCGCCGCTGGCATCGCCCTCCAGCGCCTGGTCCATGTCCTCGTCGGCCGCTGGGTCGGCGACAAGACGGCTCCCCTCGCCTTGCTGCGCGGCGTCCCCCACAACCCGACGACGACGATGGACCTGTTCCTCTGGCAGCTCGCCCGCCGCATCGCCGCCGACCCAACCTCGGCCGACGCGCTCCACGCACCCACCGATGCGGTCGTCGTCGGCTACCGCGCCCGCTCGCTCCCACCGACGCTCCAGGCCGCGCTCGGCACATTCCTCAACGAGTACGGCCACCGTGCCGTGCGCGAGATCGACATCGGCATGCCGCGCTGGGCCGAGGAACCAGGCTACATCGTCGACGTCCTACGCACGTACACCGACATCACCGACCCCGCCCTCGCGCCGGATGCGCGCTTTGTGGAGGGCGAGGCGGCGGCGCGGGCCAGGGAAGCGGCGCTCTTGCAGCAGGTCGGCGCCGGGCGGCGCGACCGGCTGCGGCGGATGGTCCTCAAACTCGTCATCGACCGCATGCGCGCCCTCATCGGGCTGCGCGAGATGCCCAAGTTCATCCTGATCCGCATCTTCACCGAGATGCGCATGCTATGGGCGGCGATGGGCCACGACCTGGCGGACCTCGGCCTCATCGACGACGCGGCCGACGTGTTCTTCGTCACCGGCGATGAGATTCGCGCCGTGGCGCGAGGGAGCCGCGCGCCGCTGCAAGAGCGGGTAGCGGCGCGCAAGGCGGAGTACGCGGCGGAGCTGCGGCGTAAGCAAGCGCCCCGCCTCATTACAAGTGAGGGTGTCGAGATTTACAGCAGCGCAGCGAGCGAGGGCGGGACGGCCCTGTCGGGGACTGGCGTGTCACCGGGCGTCTATCGCGGCGTGGTCCGCGTCATCCTGGATGCCCACGGCGCGCAGCTCCAGCCGGGCGAGATCCTCGTCGCGCCCTCGACGGACCCGGCGTGGACGCCGCTGTTCATGGCGGCCGGGGCGCTGGTGATGGAGGCGGGCGGCGTGATGTCCCACGGCTCGGTCGTGGCGCGGGAGTACGGCATCCCCGCTGTGGTCGGCGTCGCCGACGCCACGCGCCGCCTGACCACCGGCCAGCGCATCACCGTGGATGGCGGGGCGGGACGGGTGATATTGGAGTAGATGCGCGCTATCGAAACTACCGTCTGCGGGGTCGCTGCGAGGAGGACGATAGGACGACGAAGCAGCCTCCCGGTGAATGAGAGCCTACTCTCCCCGTGCTAGAGCGTCTGTCGCCAGGGTAGGGGATTGCTTCGCTTCGCTCGCAATGACAGCCTACTCTCCTCGTGCTAGAGCGTCTGTCGCCAGGGTGGGGGATTGCTTCGCTTCGCTCGCAATGACAGCTTGCAGGTAGAGGAATCTCAACGCCGGGGGCGGCGGTTTGGGGTATACTGGAAGTGCTGTCTGTCTATCCGCCGACCAGGCAGCGCTGCTTGGCCTCACTACGCGGCCATGCCGCGTGCAAGGAGCTTCGTACGCGTACCCGTCCGTTCATCTTCATACTGAGCCTGGCCCTGCTGCTCAGCGCGCTCTGGCTCGTCCCCAACAACCGGGCCACCGCCCAAGGCACTGATCCGTTAGCGACAGAAACCGCAACCCTCACCCAAACCCTCGCCGCCACGCTCACGCCCACCCCCACCGACACGCCTACACCAACGCTCACCCAAACACCCGACTTCACCGCTACGCCGAGCGCCACGCCTTCGCCGACAGCCACGAGCACAGCCACCACGATCTGGCATTCGCTCTACCTGCCGTTCGTGAACCGCATGCCGCTCGGCGCGGTTGAGGATATCACCTTCTTTGGCATCGTAGAGGGCAACAAGGATATCTTCTTGAGTTGGCCGGTGTCGCCCTATGCCAAGGCATATCAGCTCTGGCACAGCCTCAATCCCGACATGAGCAACGCGGAACTGCTTTTCGCCGGCCTGACCGGCGATTACTACCACGCGTCGCTCCCGTTCGGCGTCCACTACTACCGCCTGGATGCCATGAACATGTGGGGCATCATGTCGAGCCGCATCATCCACTACGAGATCGTCGCGCCCACACCGCCGCCCACGCTGACGCCGCTGCCGCCCACGGCGACGCCCGTCCCGTGGACCGACATGAACTGGCGGCGGCTGGCCTTCATGCCGATCCCACGCTACTCGTTGAATGCAGCGATAGTCGGGGGCAAGATTTACGCGTTGGGTGGCATGGTCGGGCAATCCACCTATGTCCCCACGGTCGCCGAATACGACATCGCCACCAACACCTGGCGGACGCGCGCCGACCAGCCCACGCCGCGCATCAACGCCGCCGCCGTCGCGGCCAACAACAAAATCTACGTCATCGGCGGCGAGTACAACAACCCATACGGCTCGTACTACGCCGAGACATGGAACGTCGAGGAATACAACCCGGCGACGGATAGCTGGCAGTCGCGCGCTCCCATGTCCGTCAAGCGCAAGGGCGTCGGCGGCGCGGCTGTCGGCGGCAAAATCTACGTCGTCGGCGGCGTGGACCCGGCGACGTACCTCCTGGGAACTCTGGAGGAATACGACTCCAGCGCCAACACCTGGCGGACGCGCGCGCCTATGCCGACGCCACGCCAGAACATGGGCGTCGCTGCCGTCAACGGGAAGGTCTACGCCATCGGCGGCGACAACGATTGGGACACCGTGTACGCGACGGTCGAGGAATACAACCCGGCGACGAATACCTGGCGCGCCCGGGCGCCGATGCCCACGGCCCGAACCTACCTCGATGTTGTCGCGGGGAGCAACGGCAAGCTGTATGCCCTGGGCGGTTGTGAGAGCATTCTCTGCCCGGCTGGCGCGCTCTCGACGGTGCAGGAGTACGACCCGACCACCGACACGTGGCGGCTGCGCTCCAACATGCTCACGCCGCGCGCCGGCTTTGCCGCTGTCGCCGGGCCGAATACCAAGCTCTACGTCATGGGCGGCGGCTCCCCAGAGACTCTGGAGGAGGGAACGCTGCCGTAGGCGGGGGCTTTGGACCGCGACGGCCACGAAACGGGGAGAGGCAGAGGGGAACTGCGGAAGGCACGGAATACACGGAAGGGGGGACAGACTCTTGGTCTGTAAATATAGTTATTACAAGTATAAATTGATGTATCTGCTATAGATATATAAATTCTTGACACAGTGCAAATAACATGATATATTTGGAGTAACATTGGGATAGATATGATTTAACAGGAGATGTAGATGACAGAGACGGAGCGGCGGGCGCTCAAACAGAAACTCGCGTGGGCGGAACACAATGGGTATGCTGGAGATGAGTTAGTCCAGTTTATGGGGGTGAAGCCAGCCATTCTAGCCGAGCTAAGACGAGAACTTGTTGGTGAAGACACTACGGATTGGGCTACGCGCTATCAACAGCGGCGTATTGCTGTGCAGCGGCTTGTTTGGATGGTTACGAAGAAGGGGATGACTCAGGGTGAGGTGGGTGATTTGTTGGGGATGCAGCAGGGCGAAGTCTCGGACATCATCAAGGAATGGGAAAAGCGACCGAACACGCCTACTCCCTCTATTCAAAGGCTTATCGGCTATGCATCCAGGGAACTAGAGGCGCCGCCTGACGAGGATTTACCGGATCCCTCGGAGTACGTTCCACGACGAGGAAGGCGTCCAGCCCCGAAACTAGCACCTGTTTCTGCACCTGATCCAGCACAGTATAACTCTATCATACGAGCACTAGCTTTTGGAGCTGGAAGCATGAGTGAAGAAGATGACGACGGCAGTTGAACGTTGTCTCCTTCATCTATGGCTGTTACCAGTTCGGCGTCAGCGCGACTGTGGCGGCAATCGGACCGGGCAACGTCCTTTCGCGCCTTGCGTGATCTAGGCCCTGCACCGACGCAACAACGACAGGCGTTGCAACCGTAGGCGAAGGGACAGGCGCAGACTCGAAGTCTGCGCCTGATCAGGTAGAGTCTTCTTCGCTTACTTCGGCTGGTGGACCCGGCAATACGCCGACCCCGGCAGCGGCTTGTTCTTGCACGGCTGGCCCGACCGGGTTGTCGCAGCGCAGTGGGCGGCCTCAGGGGCCGGCGTCTCCTCCGCCTCCGCTGCCTTCGCCTTGGGCGCGCGGGGCTTGGCCGACGTTGCCGCCCGCGCCTCAGCCGTCTGCGCCGCGGCCTCAGCCGCCTGCACGTGCAGCGTCATCTCCCGCATCACCGCGAATTCCTTGGCGAACTGCTCGGTGATGATTTCCGGGTCGGGGATCACGCCGGCGTCGGTGATGACGCCCAGCGACACGCCGCCGTTGTAGCTGTAGATGCTGATGCCGGTGGACATGGCGATGGCGTGGGGCACCCAGAAGACGATGTTCTTGATGCCCTGGCCGGCGAAGTAGAGCTTCTGCTTCGGCCCAGCGACGTTGGTGAACACCAGGCTGGCCTTAGACGCCAGGATGCCGGAGACCATGTCCTCGGTCGTCTTGGGCGTGTGGCCCATCAGCGCCATGATGCTGAGCAGGACGACAGCCTCCGGCGAGCCTTTGATTTTGTCCATGGCGCGCTTCGTGAGGCGCAGCCGCTTGAGCACGTCCGGCTCGCCGACGGGCATCTGCGGGAACACGAGGCCGAAGGCGTTGCCGAGCTTCTCGCCCTGGCCGGGCGGCCGCAGGTCGACCGGGACGGCGGCGCGCACGCTCAGGCCGTCCGGGTTGAAGCCGTGCTCGACCATGTAGTGGCGCAGCGCCCCCGCCATCGCCGCTACGAGGACGTCGTTGACTGTGGCGTTGTGGGCCTTGCCAATCGCCTTGACCTCGTCCAGCGGCACCGGGTCGGAGTACGTCACGCGCTGCTTGCCGCTGAGCGGGCCGCGCAGCGGGGTGTGCGGGTCGTTGCTGCGCAGCGCCGTTCCGGCGGCGGTCGTCACGCCCTCGGCGGCGTACTGCATCACGCCCAGTGTGTGCTGCGGGTGCGTGAGCGCGTCGACACCGGTCTGGGCGAGGTTGGTGACCGATTTGGCCGGGCGGATCACCATGTCCAGGAAGCCGCGCCGCTTCTTCTTGCGCCTGCCCTCGTCAAGCTCGACCGGCGCGTCGGCGGACGTGTCGAGCATGCGGTTGCCGACGGCGAGCATGGCCGTGCCGTCGGCGATGCAGTGGTGGAAGCGCATCACAATCGCGCTCCCCTGGCCGACGTGGTCGACGACGTGTACCTGCCACAGCGGGCGCTCGTAGTCGATGGATTCGGTCGCCAGGTCGGCGATGAGGTCGAGCAGGGATTGCTTGTCGCCCGGCTCGGGCAGGGCGACGTGGTGGACGTGCTTGTCGATGTCGAAGTACGGGTCCTCTTCCCAGTACAGGACGGGGTTGGGGAAGCCGTGCTCGACGACGCGGCAGCGGAAGCGGTCGAAGTACAGCAGGCGGTTGGCGAGGGTCGCCTTCACGCGCTCGAAGTCGGCCGGGCCGTCCAGCAGGATAACGCTGGTGACCATGACGTGGTTGACGGGCCGGTCCATGCGATACCAGACCGTATCCACGGGGTTAAAGGGGATTGTCTTGACAGACATGAAGCCTCCAGGTCTTGCAACCAGGTGGTGGTGTGCGACTGAGGCTTAATGATACCAGAAGCGGCGTAGAGTGCAACAGCGCCAGGGAGTAAATCCCGCAACCCGGCGCGAAGAATCGACCACGAACATAGAGTCTACCACGGAATACACGGAATACACGGAAAGGATAATCTTAATTCCGTGTATTCCGTGCCTTCCGTGGTTAACTTCTTGACTTACGCGGTCGCGCCGACGGTCTCGGGCTGCGTCTCCGGCGTGTAGATGGTCTCCAGGTCGATGTCGATCTTGACCTCGTCGCCGACGAGCCAGCCGCCCTTCTCCAGGGCCACGTTCCAGTTCAGGCCGTAGTCCTTGCGGTTGATCTTCGTCTTGGCGTGGAAGCCCCAGCGGTCGTTGCCCCACGGGTCGGTCGCCTGACCCTCGTCCTCGACCTCCCACACCACGGGCTTCGTGATGCCGCGGATGGTCAGGTCGCCGCTCACCTTGTAGTCGTCGTCGTCGGTGCGGCTGATGTTGTTGACGGTGAAGGTGATCTTGGGGAAATTCTCGGCGTCGAAGAAGTCGGCCGAGCGCAGGTGGGCGTCGCGCTGGGCGTCGTTGGTGGTGATGCTCGCCACCTCGGCCCAGCCCTCCAGCGAGGACTTGGTGAAGTCGTTGGGGTCGAGGTTCAGATTGCCGCCGAAGGTGCGGAAGTCGCCGCGGGCGGTGCTGATCATCATGTGCTTGACGGCGAACTGAACGCGGCTGTGCGCAGTATCTACATTCCAGGGCATGGTTCGTCTCCTTAGTGCTTTTTGTGTGGGTGTCGTTGTTGTGTTGTTCTCTATCACTAAAGAGAGTGTACGTCCGCCCCGTCCCTTCACCCGTCCCTTCACCCGTCCTTCACACCGTCCTTTCTTCTGACGGCGTCTCCCCCGGCCCGAAGAGGATTGGAACGCAGAGACGCAGAGACGCGAAGGAAAGACGAGAACGCCCGCCGTCATGCCGAGGGACGAGGCATCTGGGCTGGCGGCGTGTTGGACCGCGAGAGGCGCAAAAGGGGGCATGCGCCGCTGTCATGCCGAGAACTCCATGCCTACACTGGCATGCGACAGCGTGAGAACACCGCCAGACCGTCATTGCGAGCGAAGCGAAGCAATCTCCCGCCCTTGCGAGAGGTGGTCTACTCCGCTACGAGGTCGCTGTCACCCATCGGGAGATTGCTTCGGCGTCAAAGCCCGCCTCGCAATGACGCCATAAGAGTCTATGTTCTGAGCAGGGACGAGGCATCTGGACCGCCGGCGGCGCAGACTCGAAGTCTGCGCCTGGTCTGGGCAAAGCCTGCCTCGGCAGGCTGGGATGGGCGTGTCATCGTCTAGCCAGCCTGCTTCAGCAGGCTTTGCTGTATCAGACGCCGATTTCAATCGGCGGCGTCGGCGGGCAACAACGATGTCGTGCAGCCGATACGACATGGCACGCGCCGTCATCGCGCTCTCATCGGTGAGGATGTGCCCTCGCGGCAAGGGGGCTGCTCAGAAACTTCACACTCTGCTGTCATGCCGAGGGCAACGAAGCATCTGGACCGCCGGCGGCGCTCGAAGTCTGCGCCTGGTCTGGGCAAAGCCTGCCGAGGCAGGCTGGGATGGGTGTGTCATCGTCTAGCCAGCCTGCTTCAGCAGGCTTTCCTGTATCAGACGCCGATTTCAATCGGCGGCGTGCGGCGGTAGCTCCGCCATTCCTGCACTTGCAGGTCTATCGCCCTGCGGGAGGTTGCTTCGCGTGCGCTCGCAACGACAGCTCGTTCCCCCCTTTCCTGTCCTGCGAGAGGCGGCAGGGGGTGAGGGAGTAGAGCGGTTCCCCCTCTCCCGCTCTGGGAGAGGGGGCTAGGGGGTGAGGGACGCGCGCAGGCGGGCGGCCCACGTGGCGAGGAGGGCGCGGTCGCTGCCGACCAGGCGGGCCTCGGCGCGGGCCAGCGCCGCCTCGGCGGCCGGGCGGTCGCCCGCCTCCAGGCACACCTGCGCCAGCCACAGGTCCGTCTTGATCTGGAGGTAGACATCCGTCGAGTCCGCGATGAGCGCCTGCGCCGCCTCCAGCCGCCGCCGCGCCTCGGCCAGGTCGCCGCGCCCGCGCGCCGCCAGCGCCAGGTTCGCTCGGGAGTTGCCCATCTCGCGGCGGTTGCCGTTACGCTCCGCCTCAGCCAGCCCCAGCCCAAACCAGCCTTCGGCCTCGTCCCAGTGTTCCTCAGCCAGGGCGATCTCGCCCTGTGTGCTGTAGAGGTGCTGGAGCGGCAGGCGCAGGGCGCGGGCCTCGGCCAGGGCGAGCGCCTGGCCGATATGCTCGTGGGCCGCGACGCGGTCGCCATCGAGCAAGGCGTGGTAGGCGGCGTTGTTGAGCGCCAGCGCCTCCATGTAGTCGTCGCCGCCCGCGTGCGCCTGGGCGATGGCCCGGTCGTAGGCGGCCCGCGCGTGGGTCAGGTCGCCGCGCTCCGCCAGCCGGTTGCCCAGGGCAAAGTAGGCCCGGGCGTTCATCGACGGCTGCGGGTACTCCTGCGCCAGCCGGTCCGCCTGGGCCATGCGCGCCTCGATCTCGGCATCCGACGTCGCGCCGAACAGGGGGCTGAGGTCGATGAAGAACTGCGCCGCCGCCAGATGGCCCGACTGCGGGTCGAGATAGGCCGTGCTGCGCCGGAACCACTGGGTCGCCAGGTCGAAGTGGCCCGCCTGGATGTACGACTCGGCGATGTCCAGCGCGGCGTGCGTTGCGTTGTGGTGGTCGCCCGCCGCGATGAGGCCGGGCAGCGCCGCCTCAAGGGCCGTCCGGGCCTCGGTGAGATCAGCGCGGCGCAGCAGGGTGCGGCCCAGGTGGAATTGCCGCTGCGGCGTCGGGTCCAGGGCGAGCGCCTGGCGGTAGAAGTCCACCGCCTCATCCGTCGCCGCCAGCGCCAGGGCGCGCTCGGCGGCCATCTCGTAGTAGACGGCGGCGCGGCGCGGCTCGCCCGCGTCGGCGTACAGGCGGGCCAGGCGGCCGGCGATGAGGGGCAGGCGCGCGGGCGGCGTCAGCTCCAGGGCCTCGGCGGCGCGGTGGGAGACGAAGGCGCGGCGGGCGCTGCTCAGGCTGTCGCGCACGACCTCCGCCACCAGCGGGTGGGCGAAGGCATAGCGCTCCCCGGCCTCCACGAACACCCCCGCCGCCAGCAGCACGTCGATGGCGTCCAGGGTCTCCTCCTCGCCGCGTCCGCTGACCCGACGCAGCGTGGCGAAGTCGAAGTCCGGCTCCAGGATGGCCGCCGCTTGGAGCACCTGGCGCGCCGACGCGGGCAGGCGGTCCAGCCGCGACTGGATGACCTCGGTCAGCGCGGGCGGCGCGACCGGCTCGATCTCGCGCGGGGTCGGCTGGGCCTGGGCGCGGGCCAGCTCGACCAGGAAGTACGGGTTGCCCGCGCTCTGCGCCTGGATGCGGTGCGTCTGCTGGGGATCGACACGCAGCGCGGCGATGAGGGCGGCCGCCGCGTCGGGCGAGAGGCGCTCCAGGCGGACGCGGCGGGCGATGCCCTGGCGGCCCCACGCGGCGGTGAGGGAGTCGAGGGCGGGCGGCGTATCCTCCGGCCGCTGGGCGAGGACGATGAGCAGCGGGGCGTCGCGCAGGCGGTCGGCCAGGTAGCCGAGCCAGTCCAGGGTCGCCCGGTCCGCCCACTGCGCGTCGTCCAGGAATAGGACGAGCGGTCGGCCGCCCAGGGCGAGGAGCAGCTGGGCCAGCGCCTCGAACAAGCGGCGGCGCTCCTCCTCCAGGGGCAGCGCGGGCGGAACGGGCAGGTCGGGGACGCGGGCGCGGATGTCGGGGAACAGGCGCGATA
Source organism: Anaerolineae bacterium (assembly GCA_039810085.1). GTDB lineage: Bacteria > Chloroflexota > Anaerolineae > Epilineales > JAHCIE01 > JBDHWG01. Next base: position 5,751 of record JBDHWG010000049.1, on the reverse strand, counting down.
GCTCGGCCAGCCAGAGACGCGAAAGGGGCGAGGTTGCCGTGCAGAGCTGGTCCGCCTGGCGGGCAAGCATCTCGGCGACGGGGGCGAAGGGCAGGCTCTGTGTCGCTTCGAGGGCGTGGCCTTCGAGAATGACCGTCTCGCGGTCCTGAGCGTCGGCCCACGCGCGCCACAGCCGCGACTTGCCGATGCCCATCTCGCCGGTCAGCAGGACGACGCGGACGTGGCTCCCGGCGGCCAGGGCGCGCTCCGCGTCGAGGATTGCGCACTCCGCTTCCCGCCCGACGAATGGCATGGGGGGCGCGGGCGGCGGGGCGGGCGTCTCGCGGCGAGGGGCCATGGCGGGCGTCGGTGTCGGCGTCGCCTGCGTTGGGCCGATGTCACCGCCCAGGATGGCGGCGCGCAGGGCGTCTGTCTCCGGCAGCGGCTCGACGCCCAGCTCCCCCGCCAGCGCCGCGCGCAGCATGTCGTACTGCCGCAGCGCCTGGGGCCGCTCGCCGAGCCGGGCGTGGGCCTCCATCACGGCGCGGTGCACCGGCTCCTGGAGGATGTCTTGCGCCAGGGCGCGCTCGCCCACGGCGAGCATATCGCGCCAGCGGCCAGCGCCCTGGTACGCGGCGACGAGGTCGGTGGCGGCGCGCAGGTAGAGCTGCGCCAGGCGCTCGCGCTCCGTCGTCAGCCAGATTTCGAAATCGGGCGCGTCCGGCACGGCCAGGGTGTCCAGGAACGGGCCGCGATAAAGCCCTAACGCGGCGGCGATGTCGTCGGGCGTGGGCGCGCCGTCGTGCGCCGAGGGCCGCCGCAGCCGCCGCTCCATCTCCCGCGTGTCCACCCAGACGTCCGGCGCGAGGGCCAGGCTGTCGTCGCCCGCGACGAGCGCGTCCTCACCGAGCGCCTTGCGGATGGCCCACAGGGCATTGCGCAAATTCTTGCGCCCGGCGTCGGCGTAGCTGGCGGGCCAGAGCAGGTCGAGCAGGCGCTCGCGGGGCTGGGGCGCGTCGTGCGCGGCGAGGTACGCCAGCAGCGCGACGGCCTTGGCAGGGAGGTCGGCGGCGCCGCCCCGCTCGATGCGCGGCGGGCCGAGAAAGGCGAGGCGGGGGGATGACATGCGAGTATTCTAGAGATTTCCTGGAATCTCGTCTACTTTGAGAGAAACGACTCGCACCCCTTCTGCGTCTTGAATGTATCGGACCGTAACAACTCAGACGGGGCAGACCCAAAGGAGAACGCATATGACTCGCGAGCGTTTGACCGTCATTCTCGTCGTGGTGGGCATGGTGTTGGCTGTGCTGGTCGTCGGCGCGCTGGTCCACCAGACTGCCCAGGCCAGCCCCGAGGCGCAGGGTGTCGTGCCCTTGCCGTACTACTGGAGCTACGCGACCAAGTTCGTCTGCGGCTATCAGAGGCCGCTTGTGAACGCTGCTGGGGCGGCATTGGGCGAGCCGCCCGTCAAGCCGGGCAACTACGCGACTGAGATCAACATCCACAACCCGAACTACCGCCTCCCCCTCGACGACACGACGCAGCCGCCTCAGCCCCTGCTGCCCATCTACAAGAAGCTCCTCATCCTCGTCCGCGATGGCGAGCCTATCGGCCGCGAGCCAAAGACGGTTCAGCCCCTCCCGCTGCCGAGCGCAGATGGAACAACGCACATCTTCGAGACTGTCAAACTCGGCCCTGATGGGGCGACGATGGATGACTGCAACGCTATCTGGCGCATGATGGGGCAGCAGATAACGCCTGGGCAGGAGCCGCCGCTGACCATCGGCTTCCTGGTCATCCTCAGCTCGCTGGAGCTGGATGTGGACGCCGTCTACACGGCCGAGGCGATGGACCCCTTGCGGGCTACCGATACGGTGCCGCCGACCGGTATCTCGATTGATGTGAACCGCGTGACCGGCAAGCGCATCCTCGTGCCGGGCAACGTCCTGCCCCACGGCGCTCCGCTGAGCGTGCCGGACGTGAAGGACGACCAGCAGCCGTAGCGCCCAGTCATTGCGGGCATCCTGTCATGGCGAGGAGGCACGACGAAGCAATCTCGCGCTGGGCAAGAGCGGTGCAACGCAAGGTAGCCCAGTCATTGCGAGGAGGCACGACGAAGCAATCTCGCGGCAGGCAAGAGCGGCGCGACGCAGGCTAGACCACCTATTGCCAGAGCGGGGGATTGCTTCGCTCACGCTCGCAATGACAGGATGTGCGTCATTGCGAGGAGGACGATAGGACGACGAAGCAATCTCGCGGCGGGCAAGAGCGGCGCGACGCAGGCTAGACCACCTATCACCAGAGCGGGGGATTGCTTCGCTCACGCTCGCAATGACGGGACGCGCGCAATGACGGGATGCGCGCAAGGACAAGGGCGACAATTTCATAGCAGGGGCCGCGGCCGGGAATGCAGGGCGCATTCGGGGCCGCGGCCTCATTTCGTGCGTCGCGGGGCCTTCTTCTCTCCACGCTTTTCCGGCTGTATAATATCTGCATTCCCCCTTGACACCCTCGGCTCTATAGGAATAGGAGAGAACCGCGATGTCTCATCTCGAGTCGACGGCGCGGCGACGCGCTGTGTTTCGCTCCGTGCTCATGGTAGCGGTCCTGACGCTGCTGCTCCTGCTGAGCGGCCTCGTCGCGGGCGCGGGCAGCGCCTACGCCGACAGCGGCCCGGTCACGGACACCGGCGTTCTCAACGGCGCGGCCTACCGCATTGACATGCCCGCCCATTGGAACGGGACGCTGCTGCTCTACAGCCACGGCTACCGCATCCCCGGCAGCGCCAACCCGGCCAACAGCGTCGAGCCCCAGGCGCTGGGCGCTGTCCTGCTGGCCCAGGGCTACGCCCTCGCTGGCTCGGCCTACGCGACCACCGGCTGGGCCATCGAGCAGGCCATTCCTGACCAGATCCGGCTGCTCAACTACTTCGAGGGCAAGTACGGCAAGCCGACGCGCACCATCGCCTGGGGCTTCTCCCTTGGCGGCATGATTACCGCCGCCATCGCCCAGGAGTACCCGGAGCGCATCCAGGGCGCGCTGCCCATGTGCGGCGTCGTCGGGGGCGGCGTCGGCGCGTGGAACGTCGGCCTCGCCGGCGGCGTGGCCTTCAAGACGCTGCTCGCGCCGAACAGCGGCGTCGAGCTGGTCAACATCACGGACCCGCTCCAGAACCTCACGAAGGGGGCTGGTGCGCTGGAGGCTGCGCAGCAGACGCCCCAGGGCCGCGCGCGCATCGCCCTGGCCGCCGCCCTGTCCAGCATCCCCGGCTGGTTCGACCCGGCGTCCCCCGTGCCCGCCCCGACCGACTACGCCGCCCAGGAGCAGAACCAGTACCTCTGGATCAAGAATGTCACCCTGCCGTTCCAGCTCGCGTTCCGCAAGGACCTGGAGCTTCGCGCCGGCGGCAACCCCTCGTGGACGAACGGCGTCGACTTCCGCGCGCTGCTCGCCCAGTCGCCCGTCAAGGCCGAGGTCGAGGCGCTGTACCAGGCGGCCGGTCTGAACCTGGACGCCGACTTGCAGGCGGTGCAGCAGGCCCCGCCCATCTTCGCCGATCAGAAGGCGGTCGACTACCTCACCGCCAACGTCACCTTCAACGGGCGGATCACCGTCCCCGTCCTGACGATGCACACGACGGGCGATGGCCTGGTGCCGGTGCAGAACGAGCAGTCGTACCGCGAGATCGTAGACGCGGCGGGGAACGGCAGCCTGCTGCGGCAGCTCTTCGTCAACCGCGCGGGCCACTGCCAGTTCAGCGGCGCTGAAGTGCTGACGGCGCTGGGCGTCCTGATGGGGCGCGTCCAGACCGGCGTCTGGCCCGACACGAGCAACGTCGCCGCGCTCAACGCGGCGGCCGGCAGCCTCGGCCCGCTGCTCAACAACTACCCGGCCGGCTTCGTCGCCTTCGAGCCGTCGCCCTACCTGCGCCCGTACACCCTGCCGCTGTGGCCCGTCGGCTACCCCAGGTACGGCGTGTCGATGCTGCCGGTTGCGGCGGGCGGTCCGGACGGCGCGGCGATGGTGGCCCAAGACGCGCCGGGCTTCTCGTACACCCTGACCATGACCATCAGCGGCCTGGCCCCCGGCTCCGTGTACGCCGTCGACATCGAGCGCGGCCGCTGTGACCTGGGCGGCCCGGCCATCCAGGCGCTCCCCAACGCCGTCGCCGACTGGCAGGGTGTCGCCCGCATCCGCGCGCACCTCGGCTTCGCCGAGTGGTTGGCGATCCACACCGGCCCCGCGTCTATCCACGTCTACGATGGTAGCGCGCCGAGCGGCGACGCCGTTAGCTGCGGCAACGTGCCGTAAGCAGCACAACGACACCCCCTGCCCCTCTCCCACTTTGGGAGAGGGGCAGGGGGTGAAGGCCAGCGTCCCATCCCTCCATCCCCCTCGCGCCGCCAACCACTTGACCAGGCCTTGATAGGCGCTGTCGGCCAAGAGTTTCGTCAAGCGTGGTGTCTCTCGACCTGACTCGACATAGGGGGCCTTGTCGGGCGCGACGACGCGCGGCGACGCAAGTACAGCGCCATAGCCACCGCGCCCTGTAGTGCGCCAAGACCGCATGGGAGTAGATGCGCTATCGACGTTTCTTGCGCTTGGGCGGGGCGTCAGGGGGGATATCGACCAGGGGCGACTGCCGCGCGTCCAGGTCAGCGTCGGCCGGGGGCAGCGGCGGCAAGGCGGCGGTATCGCTCTCCTCGTCGAGATCGGGGGCGACGAGCAGCCCGTCGAATAAGCCGCCCTGCACCACGGGCGCGCCTGCCGGGTCCAGCGACACCCACTGCGGCGTCAGGCGCGTCGTCTCTGGCCCACCGAGCTTGGTGATCTTCTCGACCACTTTCGGCAGGCAGTAGCTCGTTATCTCTTCGCTGATTTGCTGCGTGTTGAAGCGCAGCAGACTCCAGCCTGCCGTTTCGAGGGCATTGTCGCGCACGTTATCCTCCCGCGCGCGTTCCCGCTCAATGTGCCAGGTATCCCCATCCGTCTCCACGTCGATCTTGCCCTGGGCGCAGTAGATGGCGAAGTCCAGGAAGTAGGGCATTCCGTCCACCTCCACGAACTCCTGCCGCTCGGCGACGATCTCCCGCTGCTTCAGCTCGTCCCACAGGGCATCCTCCAGCGGGCTTTCGTCCCACAGGTCGTTGATCTCCGTCGCGCGGCGGAACTTGCGCCACGTCGTCGGGATGAAGATGACGCGGCGAAAGCGCTTGCTGACAATCGGCTTCGGCAGGCGTTCGAGGCGGCCGAGCATGAGCTGATAGTAGCGGCGGTGGGACTTGGGGTTGGGCGGCTCGTCGGGGAACAGCTCGAGGCGGCCGCGCTCGCGGATGTCCAGGACGCGGGCGTAGGTGTGGACGGCGTACGCCTCCGCGCCGAAGTCCTTCGTCTGGTAGAAGGCGAGCCACTGAGGCGGCCAGCGGTCCTTCATCCACCTTGCGACGTTCTCGACCGGGATACGATACCAGTGCTGGTCGCGGGCGACAGCGAAGTCATGCACGTTATTCATGATAGCGACAAGGACTTCACCTGTCGGCATCTGTCTCTCCTGAATACGGAGCGGTTTTCTTCTATTGTTTATTATAGCAGAGTGTGTTTCGACACGCTGGGTGTATAGAACGGCAACGGGGGAAGGCGATTATTCGCCTTCCCATACGTATCAAGCTAAGAGATGACAGTGGGAAGCTCTTGGGGCATCATCGTCGTGGCCAAACAAACGCCGATGCCAAGGAGCTTCCCGATGACAACTATAGCAGACGTGGGCGAGGC
>JBDHWG010000048.1:0-19852 GCA_039810085.1 Anaerolineae bacterium | reverse complement strand
CTCCGCTCGCAATGACGGCTCCTGTGCTGATAAGTAGAATCCTGAAGCCAACCTTCAACTTGCGCTCTGCCCTTTCTTCCTAAAGAAGAGTAACCAGATCACGAACGCGACGACCAATATACCAATAACCCAGCCGCAACAAGCCAACGGGTCGAAGACCGAGTGGGTTGGCTGAGCGCCAAATTGGATAGTACCACCGGCGGTATTTGGTACTCCCGCCCCTGCCTCTTCTTTGCAGGCGGCTGCCGTGACAGTAAGAAGACTCAGCAGAAGAACAAGCCTTAGCTTCCTGCTAGCGAGGGAGACAACGGTAGACAAGCTTCGTAGGCTGAAGTGGGCATAGGCGAAGCACTTAATGGTCTTGAGCATCTCTGAGTCCTTTCCGATAGCTGTCATATATCTACTGAGAAGACCATTATATAATGCCACGCAAACGCTGTCAATGGGGAAATTGCTCGCAACTGATGGGGTGATGCCCTGGCCTGGATTGTGCAGGGACTCGCCTGATACCTATTCCCAAACCAATCGGAGATAGTCTATAGCTTCATTATTGGCGGGCAAGGCGGCCCTCATTACCGGGGCGAGCGCCGGCATCGGCCAGGCCATCGCCCGCGCCTTCATGGCGGAGGGGGCGAACCTCGTGGTGGTCGCCCGGCGCGGCGAGCGCCTGGACGAGCTGGTCCAGGCGGCGGCGCAGCACGGCGTGCGCTGCATCGGTGTCGTCGGCGACGTGCGTGAGGAGGCGACCGCGCAGGCGGCGGTCACGCAGGCGGTCGAGGCGTTTGGGCGGATCGATATCCTCGTCAACAACGCCGGCATCGGGCGCTATGGCCCGCTGGTCGAGAGCACGGTTGACGACTACGACGCGATGATGGACTCCAACATGCGCTCGACCTTCTTGTTTACCCATGCGGCAGTCGGTCAGCTCATCCGCCAGGGCGACGGCATGGTCATCATCGTCTCGTCCCAGGCCGGCGTCACCGGCTTTCCCCACGAGACCATCTACTGCGCGACGAAGTTCGCCCAGGTCGGCTTCGCCGAGGCGCTGGACCGCGAGTTGCGCCCGCACGGCATTCGCGTCGGCCTGCTGCTGCCGGGCGGCGTCAAGACCGAGTTCGCCATCGGGACGGGCCGGACGGAGGAAGGCGTCGCAGCGTCGGGGATGCTGGAGGCCGAGGACGTGGCGGAGGCGGCGCTGATGATGGCGACGATGCCGCCGCGCGGGCGCATCATGGCGGTCCACATGCGCCCGATGGTCGAGCCGCTGTTTGGCCGCGAACTCGATTAAGGGCGGCTATCCCGGCCGGGCCGCCAGCGCCGCGCTCCGCACCAGGCCGAGGGCGGCGGCCAGCGCCGCCGCGACAAACGTCGCGCCGAGGGTCGCCAGCCAGACGACGCCCACCAGCAGCCCCAGCTCGTCGATGCGCCGCTCGACCTCGCGCAGCGAGTGGCCGGCGGCGACGAAGCCGGGCGCGCCGCCCGCGACGCGGGTGATGACGGTCGCCAGGCGAACGCCGGGTTGCGGCTGCCACGTGAGGCGCGATTCACCCCGCTGCCGCACGTTGTCCAGGACGCCAGGGGGCAGGGTCGGCGTCGCGCCGTCCAACTGGGCGGAGGACGCTACGACCTGCCCGGCGTCGTCGTAGACGACGGTAAACGGGGCGAGGCTCCGGGCCAGGTCTACCGGCGGGCCAATGAGGCTCGCCGCCCCCTGGCCGCCTTCCAGCGCCGCGGCCGTATCCTCGGCCCGCTGCACCCCCACATCGTTGGCCGACAGGCGCAGGGTCTGCTGCGCGACGAGGTAGACCAGGCCGGCGACGAGCGTCGCGGCGACGGCCGGCGCGAGCCAATAGCGGAGAACGGTCAACAGGAACGGCAGTACACCCTTCATGGCAGTTCCTTTCTTGGTCCAGGTGATTGACGACAGCCTCCCCCAATTATACAACGTCGCGACGCTGGCATCGCTTCAGGCGCACTGCTAGACGCCGCATTGTCGCGTAGGCGCGATTCTTGCTTAGTCGTTTCTGCTGCCAAATGACTACGATTCAACGCTGTGACAGAGGCCGGCGGGGAGGTTGATCCCGGCGACATGCCAGGCGCGAACTTACCTATCTACTGGACATCGTACATCAACCGCGAAGACGAGCAGGCCGAGGTCATCCGGCTGCTGCGTCTGTCGGACACGCGCCTGGTCACCGTCACCGGGCCGGCCGGCTGCGGCAAGAGCCGCCTGGCCCTCCAGGTCACGACGACCCTGGCGGACGAGTTCAAGGATGGTGTGTACTGGGTCGACCTGGCCGCCATCACCGAGCCGCCGCTGTTGCCGCAAGCAGTGGCCGCCGCCCTCGGCGTGCGCGAGGAGCCGGGCCGCCGTTTGATGCAGTCCGTGATCGATTATCTGCGCCCGCGCCGGGTCCTGCTCGTGCTCGACAATTGCAGCCACCTGGTGAACTATCACCCGCTCGGCAGCGACACGCCCCTGGCGAGCTGTCCGGACGCGCGGGTTCTCGCCACGTCGCGCCAGTCGCTCGGCATGGCGAGCGAGCAAATCGTGCGCCTCCCTCCCCTGGCCTCCCCTGACCTTGGGCATCTTCCCGCCCTCGACGCCTTGCTGGACTACCCCGCGATCCGCCTGTTCACCGAGCGGGCGACCCAGATGTCGCCGACGTTTGCCCTCACGCCGCAGAATGCGCCGGCGGTGGCCCGCGTCTGCCGCGAGCTTGACGGCCTGCCCCTGGCGATTGAGCTGGCGGCGGGGCGCGTCCGGGTGATGACCGTCGAGCAGATCGCCGACCGGCTGGGGGACAGGCTGCGCCTGCTGCGCAACACCCACGCGCCCGAGCTGCGCCACACCTCGCTCCAGGCAGCCCTGGACTGGAGCTACGCCCAGCTCACAGGGTCGGAGGCGGCGCTGTTCCGCCGCCTGTCCGTCTTCGCCGGCGACTTTACCCTGGAGAGTGTCGAGCAGGTCTGTCCGGACTCTGACGCGCCATCGGCCGACCCCATCCTTCCGACCGAGGACGTTTTGGAGGCGCTCGCCGGGCTGATTGACAAGTCGCTGGTCGAGGTGCAGGGCGAGGAGGCGGGCGCACTGCGCCATCGCCTGCTGTACACCGTCTGCGCCTACGCCCGCGAGAAGCTCAAGGAAGCGGGCGAGGTCCACGAGTTTCGGCGGCGGCACGCCGAGTTCTTCCTGGACTGGCTGGCGGCGCTGGCGGCGGAGCGGACCGGCGACGGCGACGCCGCGTGGCTGAGCCACATCGAGACGGAATACGACAATTGTAGGCGACACGTTTTGACCTTCACTTCCCCTGACCTATAATAGCCTGGCGCCGATGTTCGTGGGCCAATGGGAGACTCACCGTGACGACGAAACCAGTGGCAACAGACATTGAAGGTCAGGGGGAACCGGCGTGGGACATTGCCACCCTCTTTCCCCCGCAAGGGGCGTGGAGCGAGGGCGACTACCTGGCGCTCGACACCACGCGCCTCGTCGAGCTGTCAGAAGGACGGGTTGAGGTGCTGCCCATGCCGACCCAGAAGCATCAAGCCATCGTCGCGTTCCTCACCATGCTTCTCTTCGCCCTGCGGCAGCGCGTGCCCGGCACAGTCATTTTCGCGCCGTTCCCTGTGCGACTGTGGCCCGGCAAGCTCCGCGAGCCGGATGTGGCATTCATGCGCGCGGCCCACGACGACAGGCGTCACAACGAGTATTGGGAGGGCGCGGACCTGGTCATGGAAGTCGTCAGCGGGAGCGCCAGGGATCGCCAGCGCGACCTGGTCGTGAAGCGCGCCGAGTATGCCCAGGCCGGTATTCCTGAGTACTGGATTGTCGATCCTAACGCCGAGCTGATCATCGTCCTTCGCCTCGACGATGGGGTATACGTGGAGCACGGCCAGTTTAGCCGGGGCACTGTCGCTGTGTCCGCTACACTGGAAGGACTGCACACACCAGTCGACGCCGTCTTCGACGCCGACTAACCATCGCCTCGCGCCGAGGAGAGCAGCATTGCATGCTCATTCCATCGACGCATGGAGAGCGCCACATGAGTACATCAGCCAAACAGCGCCGGATTAACGTGCTTTTTCCGCAAGAGCTTCTCGAGTCCTTGGAGGAGTTCGTCCCGCTGCGTGAGCGCAATCACTTCATTGTTGCAGCGACAGAAAAAGCGCTGCATCAGGCGCGATTGGAACGGGTTCTGCGCGATTTGCGCGAGGAACCGGCTTGGCAAGCGGAGGATCATCCTGACCTCAGAACGCCGGAGGAGGTGGACCGCTACGTTCGCACCTTGCGTGAGACGTGGATGCCACGATCAGGGGGTGAAGCGGAAGGGGATGTCGAATAGAGTTGACAGACTTTCTCCTTGACACGAATCTCCTTATTCTGACTTTGCGGGGTCAGGTGTCTACCCTGCAGCTTCTCGATGAATGGAATCAGCAAGGTACTCTTTGTATCTCGGTTGTCACGCGCGCCGAGATCTTCGCCGGCATGCATCCCCGTGAAAAGTCACGTACGGAAAGCCTTTTGCAGTCGCTAGTCACTCTCGATGTCGACATTCCTGTGGCAGATCAAGCTGGACGATGGATTTATACGTATGCGCGTAAAGGGGTACAGCTATCCTTCCCTGACGCCCTGATCGCAGCAACGGCTTGGCGCCACGATCTGGTGCTGGCGACGACGAATACAAAGCACTTCCCTATGCCCGAAGTCCAATTAGCACATCCGACACTGTGAATTCTTTCTGTACCCAACGCCGTCTTCGACGCCGACTAACTATCGCCCCGCGTTGAGGAGAGCAGCACATGAGCGAGTGGGACCAGGGCGCATTGCGCGAGATGCTGGACAACCGCCTCAGGTACGACGAGCTTAAGAATGCGGCGTTCGACCTGAAGTTCGACGGCGATGGACTGGCGAAGGGCGACTTGGTTCGCGGTCTCATCCGCTTCCTCGCTGACCGGCAGCGGCTCGATCAACTTATCGCCTGGCTCCAGCGCAACCGTTCGGACCTCGATCTCTCAACCGTCACCATGCCGCAACCCGCCACTTCCGCGCCGACGCAGGCTCTCGCTGCGGCTGGCGCGGAAGCGCCTGGGACGCTGGTCATCCCCAAGCCGCCCGTCGCGCTTGGCCCGTTCATCGGGCGGGCACAAGAGCTAAGCGACGCTCAGACGGCGCTCGCGGCCACGCCGCTCCTTCACGTCGCGGGGCTGGCCGGCGTCGGCAAGACGGCCTTCCTCCAAAAGCTCCTCGCCGACCCAGCCCTGGCCGCCGCTTTTCCCGATGGCATCGCCTGGATCGAGGGCGGGCGGGTCGCCAGCGCCGACTTCCGCCTCGAAGTCGGCCGCTTGTTCGGCCTCTCGGTGGACCCCACTACGGTAGACAACATTGTCGCCCGCTACCTGCGCGACCGCCGCGTGCTGGTGGTCTACGACCATGCCGACGACGACGACCAGCTTGCGGCGGCGGAGCGGTTCGCCCGCGAGGTGGCCCCGCGCGTCGCCGTCACGAGCAGCCAGCGCCGAGGCCAGCCGTTCCGCCTTGTTGCCCTCAGCCCGCCCCAGCCGACGGACGCCGCCGCCATCTTCCGCGCCTGGGCGGCGCCCGCCTTCGACAATGCATCCGACGCGGCGCTCGCCCCGGTCGTCGACGCGGTCGGCGGCCATCCCCTCGCGCTGCGTCTCGCCGCCGCCCTGGCCGTGACCCAGGAGCTATCCCCCGATGAGCTGGTGGCAGACCTGAAGACCCAGCCGCTCGGCCTGCTCGACACCGAGGACCTCGCCGCCGGCGAGCGGGGTGTGCGCCGCTCGTTCGGGCTGGCGTTCGACCGGCTCGACGCGGCGACACAGCGCGTGTTCAGCCTGGTCGGGCTGTTCGACGCGGGCGGCGCGACGGTGGAAGCGTGGGCCGCGGCGGCGGGAGCGGCCCCCGGCGACCACAGGGCGCGGCTGGGTGAGCTGATCCGACGCTCGCTGCTGGACCGGCGCGGCGCCCGCTACCAGACCCAGCCGCTGCTGTACCAGTTCGCCCTGGAGAAGCTCGCCCAGGCTCCGCAGGCGGAGATCGCGGCGGCGCGCGGGCGGCTGGTCGCCTACTGGCTCGGCTGGCTGACGGCGAGCGAAGGCGGCGACCCGGCGCTGGCGGCCGAGGTCGGCAACCTCCAGCGCGGCGTGGACCTGGCGGTGGAGGACCAGAACGGGGAGGCGGTGTGGGGGCTGGCGTCGGCGCTGCAAGAGTTCCTGCGCCGCACCGGGCGCTGGTTGGCCTACCAACATATATGGGAGGCGGCACGGCAGGCCATGCACACCCTTGGCGACACGCGACGCGAGGCGGTCGCTCTCAACAACCTGGGCGGGATCGCCCTGGCCGCGGGCGACTATGCCACGGCGCAGCCTTTACTGACCCAGGCGCTCGCCCTGGCTCAGCAATCCGGCGACAGCCTGCTCGAGGGCAACGCCCTCAACAATCTCGGCCAGGTGGCGCGGGGGCGGGGCGAGTATGGAGCGGCCCGCGACGCCTTTGCCCGCAGCCTGGACATGCTGCGCGCGGCGGGCGACAAAGTCGGCGAGGGGACGGCGCTCAATAACCTGGGTGAAGTGCTGCTGACGCAGGGCGACCCGGCGGCGGCCGACACGCTGGACCAGGCGCTTGCCGCGCGGCGCGCCGTCGGCGATCAGGCGGGCGAGGTGGCGACGCTCATCAACCTGGCCCGAGTCGCCCACCTAGCAAACGACGCCGCGAGCGCCAGCCGCCAGTTGAACGAGGCGCTGACGCTGACGCAGCAAATTGGCGACCGGACGAAAGAAGCCGTCATCCTGGCCGACCTGGGGACGCTGGCCTTCGACGCCGACGACTACGCCCAGGCGCGCGAGGACTTCGTCCAGGCGCTCGCCGCCGCCAACAGCCTCGGCGACCGGGCGAGCGAGGCGGTCATCTTCAATAAGCTCGGCCGCGTCGCCTATCGCCAGGCTGACACGGCGGCTGCCGCCGACTATTTTACCAAGGCGCTCGCCGTGCAGCGTCAGATCGGCGACCGCGCCGGGCAGGCGATGACCTTGAACAACCTGGGCGTGCTGGCGCGTGACGGCGGCCATGTGGCGCAGGCGCGCGACTATTTCCGTCAGGCGCTCGCTCTCTTCCAGGCGCTTGGCGACAATGCCCACGCCGCCGCCGTCCAGGAACGCCTCACGCAGCTCGAGTCTTGATTGTCACCCTGAGCGACGCGCGGCGGCCTGAAGACCGCCGCTAGCCATGCAAGCCCAAGGGGCTACGACAGCATCTCTTCAGCCGCTTCGGCTTCCATTCCTAGCCGTGGTGTTTACGCCACGGCGGTCGCCTCAGCCGCTTCGGCTTCCACTCGTAGCCGTGGTGTTTACGCCACGGCGGGCTTGGGGTGCGCCGCGGCGTTGGCAATCAGGGCGAGCGGGAGCGACAGGAGCGCGCCGACGTTGACGGTAAAGCACACATAGTCCCGGACGAAGTCTGGATCCAGCCCTCCCCCCCACAGCTTGTTGACGGCCAGGGAGGCCACGGCCATCATCAGCCCGGCGGCGAAAGCGGCGAACATGGCCTGGGCAACGGGCTGCCGTCGCGCCCGCGCAGCCACATAGAACGCGAAGCCCGCCTGCAGGACGGCCGCCATGATATAGAGCACGCCGGCCAGCGCCAGGAGGTAGTCGTCAGAGGCGCGCACGCTCTCGGGGAGCGCCCACCGCGCCAGCAGGCGTATGCCCGCAGCCAGGGCGGCGTAGACCAGGGCGAGAACCAGCGCGTGCAGCAGAATGCGCCGCACCCTAATAGACTCCTCCGTCGGGAGCTTTGGCGCGGGCGCGGGGTCTAGGAAGGCCCAACTGGTGGGAGTCGGTACAGCACGCTGCCGCCAGAAGGCGCTGGCGAGGGGATAGGCCCACAGCGCGGCCAGGAGCGCTGTGGGCGCCAGGCGGAACAAGTCCCAGAAGAAGTACGCAATCCATATGCCGATCCATGTCAGGCCCATGGTTGCGCCCGACAAATCAGCCGCATCGACTGTCATGTAGAACAACCCGACGCCCAGCGCCAGCACGACGGCAGCGAGGAGCAGACCCACTACATAGACGCGCCGGGGCGGGGCGTCCTCCAGGGTCACGTGCAGCCAGTCGGCGGCGCAGGCGACCAGCCAGCGCAAGAACACGAGCAAGCCCACGATCATGAGCGCGCCCCAGCCGACCGTAAAGGCAGCCTGGGCCAGCTGGCCGCCGAGGTCCGATCCGACCATGCTCTGGGTAAAGACCGCGCTGCGCAGCGCCAGGAAGTGGCCCAGCGCCAACCCGAGGCCCAGCCCGACGGCCCATGACTTGACGGACGGGAGCCGCTGCTGCTCGACGACCCGCGCGAAGGTCGCCCGCCAGGCGGCCAGCCCGACGACACCGATGATCAGTGGGGTGAACACCAGGGCGTAAGCGATGAGCAACATGTCCGACTGAGTGATGTTCACCGATTCGAATACGTCGAGGACGTCGCCGATGCCAATGGCTGTGACCACGCCGACGGCGAAGGCATCCCAGAACCCCAGGCGCAACAAGATGCGCGTGTCGGCGAGGGCCTGGCGGCGTTGCGCCGGCGTCGGGTGCGTCAGCCACAGGCTGCGCCACCGACCGGTCGGTGTCGGGGCCAGGCCGCTGACGACGCGGTCCAGCGCGCCGTTCGTCCCATCCCACGTCGAGGCCCGCACGTCGGCGTACATCTCACGGGCGCGCAGGAAGGCGTTGCGGATCAGGTACACCAGGGCGATCAGCGCCGCGACCCGCCACGTAATCCCGATAACGAAACCTGGCTCGAAACTCATCAGCAGTGTCACGACGAGGGGAACAATGGCGGCGATGACGAAGGCCCAGGTGATGGCGACGGTGAGATAGGTCTTGTCCACGTCGGCGTTGCGCAGGTGCGCCAACTCGTGGCGCAGCGTGGCATCGAAGGCCGCGCGGTCCTTGGCGAACTGGATGATGAGGCCGCCGCTGAGGGCGACGGTGTAGCGACCGAGGCGGCCAAAGGCCAGGGCGCTGACGGCCGGGTTGAGCGGGTTCCAGACAAACTGGGGGATGGGCTTGACGCCGGTCTGCTGGCACAGGGCGTGGAGCGCGGGCAGGACGGCCGGGGCGTCCTCGGCGGTGAGCGGCTCGAAGTGCTCGCGGCGCATCTTCCACACGGGGAAGAACCAGTAGATGAGGGCGGCGACGAGGAGCAGGAGGGCGATGCCGCCCAGCTTCCAGGCGTTTTGCTTCTGAACCAGCGGCGCCAGGCACGCATTGCTGGCCGCCGCTCTTGCCCCCAGTTCATCGGCGATCTGCGTCGGCATGCTTAGGAGACTACCGATCGGGACATTTGTCTGACTGGTCGTTGTGGTCGGGAACTGTCGCGCACAAGCCAACACGACGCGCCTATACTCATCGCGGTTGGCGGTCACGAAGACCTGCCCGTACATGAACATGCTGACGGCGAGGACGGCGACGACGAGGAGAATAAAGCGAAAGTCGGTGTCGGACGGGAACGCGAACGGGTTGAGGCGCGGCGGACGGGCACTCGACGCGGGCAACGCGGCCATGAGAACCTCCTTCCAGCGTTGCAGGCGATTTCACTAAGTCCGCAATACGCCTGATACGCTGATGGATCGACGACCGATGCCTCACCAGGACGGCTCACGCATGTCCTGGGCGCTATTGAATCAAGAAGGCAGAACTGTCGCTTCGGCGGGCGTGCGCGGCGGCTCGACACGCGCTTTGGGGCGCGCCACGGCGTTGGCAATCAGGACGACGGGCAGCGACAGAAGCGCGCCGAAGTTGAGAATAGAGCAGCTGATGGTCTCCACGAAGAACAGGTCCAGGTCTCCCCCGCGCAATTTGTTGACAGCCAAGAACCCGATGCTCATGACAACGCCCGCTGCAAACGCGGCGAATAGGGCCTGGGCGATAGGCTGCCGCGAGGTCCGGGTGACGACATAGAAGGCCAGGACCGCCTGGAGGACAGCCCCCAGGATAATCAGCCCGTACGCGACCATGAGCTTACTCGCATCAGAGGCGAGCGCATCGCTAAACAGCGAGCCTAGCACGGAGCGTATTGCCCAGGCCAGGACAGTGTAGACCAGGCCAAGGAGGAGCGCCGGCAGCAAGATGCGCCTGAGCTGAACCCGCTCTTCCACGGGCAAACTCGGCGGCGGCGCGGGGTCCAGGAAAACCCAGCCTGGCGCGGTCGCCGAGGTGCGCCGCCAGAAGGCGCTGGCGAGGGGATAGGCCCACAGGGCAGCGAGCAGCAGGGTCAGCGCGGGGTAGGCCAGGTAGACGAAGAAGCCTGCCATCGCGACGCCTATGGCGAACAACCCGCCTGGCCCCCCGAATAGCTCAGCATAGGTGGCCGCGAAGTAGAGCGGCCCCAGCCATGCCGCCAGGACGACGGCAGCGAGGAGCAGGCCAAGGATGTAGACGCGCCTGGGCGAAGCGTCGCCGAGCGTCACGCGCAGCCAATCCCCGGCGCAGGCGACCAGCCAGCGCAAGAACACGAGCAAGCCAACAATAACGATCATCGCCCACAGCACCATGAAGGCGACCTGGTCTGGCGAGGGGAGAAGGTTCGCCGCGCCAGAGGCGCCGGTCGAGAGGGCACTGCCCAGGCCGAGGATGAGGCCGAAGGCCAGCCCGATGCCCAGCCCCAGCGCCCACGCCTTGACTGAGGGCAGCCGCGCGCCGTCCGCGACTCGACTGAAGGTTGCCCGCCAGGCCGCCAGCCCGACGACGCCGACGATGAGCGGGCTAAACACGAGAGCGGAGCTTACCAGTGTTCCGACAACGTTGGCTGGGATCAGCGAGGCGATGAACTGCTCGACATCGCGCAGCGCGATGGCCGTGACGGCGCCGACGGCGAAGGCATCCCAGAACCCCAGGCGCAGCAGGATGCGCGTGTCGGCGAGGGCCTGGCGGCGTTGCGCCGGCGTCGGGTGCGTCAGCCACAGGCTGCGCCACCGACCGGTCGGCGTGGCCGGCAGCGCGGCCACCACGCGGTCCAGCGCGCCGTTCGTCCCATCCCACGTCGAGGCGCGCACGTCGGCGTACATCTCGCGGGCGCGCAGGAAGGCGTTGCGGATCAGGTACACCAGGGCGATCAGCGCCGCGACCCGCCACGTAATCCCAACAACGAAACCCAGTGCGGGGCGCATCAGCAGCGTGATGGCGAAGGGGACGATGGCGACGGCCACGAAGGCCCAGGTGATGGCGACGGTGAGATAGGTCTTGTCCACGTCGGCGTTGCGCAGGTGCGCCAACTCGTGGCGCAGCGTGGCATCGAAGGCCGCGCGGTCCTTGGCGAACTGGATGATGAGGCCGCCGCTGAGGGCGACGGTGTAGCGGCCGAGGCGGCCAAAGGCCAGGGCGCTGATGGCCGGGTTGAGGGGGTTCCAGACAAACTGGGGGATGGGCTTGACGCCGGTCTGCTGGCACAGGGCGTGGAGCGCGGGCAGGACGGCCGGGGCGTCCTCAGCGGTGAGCGGCTCGAAGCGCTCGCGTCGCATCTTCCACACGGGGAAGAACCAGTAGATGAGGGCGGCGACGAGGAGCAGGAGGGCGATGCCGCCCAGCTTCCACGCATTCTGTTGCTGGACCAGGGGGGCCATGCAGAGGTTGTACGCCCCGCTTTGCGCCACGCCTTGATCAATCGCAGCCTGGAAATTGGGGCCTGCGCCCTCGGGTAGCCCGCTGACCTTGCCCGACCCCAGGGCGCAAGCCTGGAATGTCGCCAAGTATTCGTCTCGGTGAACGGTCACGAAGACCCAGTTGTACATGAACATGCTGACGGCGAGGACGGCGACGACGAGAAGAATAAAGCGAAAGTCGGTGTCGGACGGGAACGCGAACGGGTTGAGGCGCGGCGGACGGGCACTCGACGCGGGCGACGCGGCCATGAGAACCTCCTCCTGGTGATGCAAACGCCTGTTGTTTTGTTCGCAAGAGCCTCAGGCGCTGACGGCAAGGCTGCCGACGAGGGAGTCGGCCAGCAGCGCGGCCTGGCTGTCCGAGAGGTTGAGCTGACGCCCCTTCTCCACGGCGATCTGCCGCACCTGGGCGAGCTGCGCGCGGCTCAGGCTGATGGCCGGCGACGGCGGGTCGCTGCCGGCCGGGGTGAGCTTGCTGAAGAGGCCCTTGACGGCGTTGTTGATGAGCGGCGCGCTCTGGGTCTTCAGGGCGTCCTGGATTTGGGGAATGAGGAAGTTGATGACGGCGGTGGTCACGGACAACACGACCGGCGTGAGGAACGTGACGACCTCGCCGCCGCCAAAGCCGAGCATCTCATCCTTGCCGCCCTGCCCTTTCAGGGCCTTCTCCGGGCTTTGAAAGTAGGCGGCGCTCTGGGCGCGGAAGAGGGGCAGTTCCTCGGGCGCGACCTGGGCGACAACGCCCCGCGCAACGTCGGCCACTACCTGCTGTTGAGCCGAATCTACCATCCTGACCTCCCAGGGGGAACACGTTTTGCAGCCGGACATGGCGCTGTCCGACTGGCGTGGAAATAGGAGACCCGGAGTATACTCGATTCTGTGTCAAGTGCAAACGTGCAAGGCAGGGTCTACACATTCTCCCAGTAGCCGCCGGGCGCGAAGAGTTCGTCCACCAGGGTGTCGAGCAGGCCGGTTTCCGTCGCCAGGTCGAGGACGGAGTAGCGGCTGCGAATCGTTCGCGCCAGGCGGTAGCTCTCCTTGAGCACCTGCCGCGTCACGCCCACCTCGGCCGGCGTCGTCGGCGCGCCTACGGCCTTGAGATGCTGCGCCAGCTCGTCGGCGGTCATGAGTTGCTGCTCTAAGCGTAGCTTGAGCGTCGGCCACAGCCGCCCGATCAGGAGCAGGCGCTCGCGCAATTGCTCGGGCGGGATGTACTTGGCGAGGCTCTCCTTCACCGCGCTCTCCCCCAGCCAGCCAATTTCGTGCGCCGCCCGCACCTCCTGCGCCAGATCGTCCCGCGACGGCCACGCCTGCACCAGGGCGTCGATGTCGAGCCGCGCCAGGTCGCGCCCCAGGAGGCGCTCGTACAGCGCGGCGGCGGCGATGGACCCCACGCCGACCTTGAAGCCGTGGGGCACGGGCGGGTGGCCGTGCTCGGCGGCCTGCATCTCCCACAGGTGGCTGAAGCGGTGCTCGCTGCCCGACGCGGGCCGCGACGAGCGGCTGATCTGCATCGCCAGGCCGACCAGGGTCAACCCCTCGAACAAATCGGTCATCGCCGGCGCGTCGCCCGCCCGCAACTCGGCCGGGCGCGCCGTCCATTCTCTCAGACGGTCCTGTACCAGCGGCCACGCGCGAGGATCGATGGGTTCGGAGCCGACGGCATCGGCCAGGATCCAGTCGGCGCCGGCGGTAATCTTGCCCAGCAAATCGCCGTAGCCCGACGCCGTCATGCCCTCGGGCGCGCGCATCAGCACGTCCAGGTCGGCCAAGACGGCGCGCGGCGCGGGGCATTCCATCGTTTGCTTGAAGCCGTCCTTGGTGATGGCCGCGCCGTAGGAGGTGTAGCCGTCCATGGATGCCGCCGTGCCGACGACCATGTAGGGCCGCCCGACGCGGTGGGCGGCGAGCTTGGTCAGGTCGTTGATCGTCCCGGAGCCGACGGCGACCGGGATGGCATCGACGGGGCGTAGGCGCTCCTCCAGGGTGAGCACGTTGGCGAAGTCGGCGGCCAGGGTTGGTTGGCCGGGGAAGATGATGGGCGCCACCGCCGCGTGCCCCGCCGCCTGGAGGCGCTTGTGGACCTTGCTGCCCGCCGCGGCATAGGTGTTCTCGTCGGCGACGACGACGGCCGCCGCGTCGCCGAAGGCTTGGGCGAACACGGCGGCCACCTGGGACAGAACGCCCCTGCCGGTTACAAACGTGCGGGTGTCGCTGGCGTCGCGCAGAGCTGCGGCGACGGGATCGTGCGTCATGGGGGTATCCTCTCTCGAAAATAAGCCTAGGCTGTCATGCCAAGGCACGAAGCATCTGGGCTGCCGCAGTCCAGACCCCTCACTTCGTTCGGGGTGACAGCGATTGTAGGTCCGGCGGCCGGCAATGTCAACGCCTGGGCTTTTCACGCCATGCTGGAATTGCTTTTGCTGCCAGCCGGCGCGTGACGTATAATGGCTTTTTTCCTTGTATGTCTGGCGGGAGATTGTGAGCAAGGAGGTCAGCGTGAGCGACGAGACGCTTGTCTGGGATGTCCGCCTGTTCATTTACAAAACCCTCACCGACACCGAGCGGGCGCCGACTGCTGCCGAGGTCGCGGCGCACTTCGGCATCGCCACCGAGGACGCCCAGCGCCTCCTGCGCGACCTGCACGACCGCCACGCCATCTTCCTCGACCCGGACAGTGGCGCCGTCCGCATGGCGAACCCGTACTCGGCGGTTCCGACGCCGTACCGCGTCCTCGCCAACGGGCACACCTATTGGGCCAACTGCGCCTGGGACGCCTTCGGCATCGCGGCGATGCTGGGCGGCGACGCCGTGATCCACGCCCGCGCCGCCGACGATGACGCAGGGGTGAGCATCGCCATCCGCAACGGCCGCCCCCTGGCGAATGGCGAGGTGGTTCACTTTCTGCTGCCCTTCGCCCGCTGGTACGACAATCTCATCTTCACCTGAGCCAACATCACGCTCTTCCGGTCGGAAGAGGCCGTCGACGCCTGGTGTCAGCGCCACAACGTTTCGCGGGGCGAGGTCGTGTCGCTAGACCAGATATGGGCGCTGGCGCAAGCATGGTATCACAATCGGATGGCCGCCGACTTTCGGGGGCGAACGCCGGCGCAAGCGGAGGCCGTCTTCGCAGCCGTCGGGCTGATCGGCCCGTTCTGGCGCATGCCGGCCGACGCCGCTGAATAGCAGCGTGTGCGCGATGCGGAGGCAGAATGAAAGTCTTTATCGCGGGCGCGACGGGGGTGCTGGGACGGCGCGTTGTGCCGCTGCTGGCGGCAGGCGGGCATCACGTCGTCGGCCTGAGCCGCTCCCAGGCCAACGCCGACTGGCTAACGCAGCACGGGGCCGAGGCGCGGCCGGGCGATTTGTTCGACGCGGCTCAGATGGGCGACCTGGCCGCCGACTGCGACGCCGTCCTGCATCTCGCCACGGCCATCCCCACGAAGACGCGCAGCGGCGCGAGCGACTGGGCGCTCAACGACCGCATCCGCCGCGACGGGACGCGCAGCCTTGTCGAAGCGGCCTTGCGCGGCCGACCGCGGCTCTACGTGCAGCAGAGCATCGCCTTTCTGTACGGCGATACGGGGGACGCCTGGGTGGACGAGCGCACGCCCATCGTGCGACAGATCGGCGGCATTCTGCAATCGGCGGTGGACATGGAGCAGATTGTCGAGACGGCCACGCGCGAGCGCGGTCTGCCCGCCACGATCCTGCGCTTCGGCAGCTTCTACTGCTACGACTCGGCGCAGACGCAGGCCATGTTGGACGCAGCGCGGCGCGGCATGCTCCCGATCATCGGCGACGGTGGGGCGTACTGGAGCATGATCAACGTGGACGACGCGGCGCGGGCCGTCGTGGCGGCGCTCGACCACCCTGACGCCGCCACGTCGCGTGTCTTCAACGTGTGCGACGACGAGCCTGTCATGTACCGCGACCTTGTGACGTACATCGCCGCGGCGCTTGGAGCGCGCAAGCCGATGCGTCTCCCCACGCTCGTGGCGCGGCAGGTTCTAGGCTCGCCCACCGTCAACACCATGCAGACATCGATCCGCTGCCGCAACGACCGCATCAAGGCGACGTTGGGCTGGCAGCCGCAGTACCCCACCTACCGCGAAGGCTTCCAGGCTGAGATTGAGAAGTGGCGGGCTTAGCTCTCGCGCATGCTTCTATTCTCTGTGCTCTCTGCGCCTCCGTGACAATCTTCTCTTCTTGGCCGACCAGTCACCCTTCGGCAGCGAGCGGGTCTGCAACTGCGCGAGCCTCTCGTCGAGGGAGCTGTCCTCTGCCGCGTAGACGGCGTCAAGCTGTTCGGTGACATCACCAAAGCGGTGAGTGGTCATAAGGATAGGTTAGCGCTTCTGGAACACGCTGAGGGCGAAGTAGAACGAGACAGACCAGATGCCCGCGTCCACGATCTCGCTGACGCGCAGGTCGCCCGCCAGGCTGCACAGGACGTAGGCGTCCTCCGGCGTCAGCCCGTGCTCGTTCACCAGCCAGCCAATCGTCCCGCGCACCGCGTTCTTGGCGTTGGTCATGAGGTCGGGGCCGAGCGCCGAGTTGACGAAGTAACCCGCTGCGTCCGAGCGCGGCTGGAGCGGACCGGGCGGCGTCACGAACTGGTAGCGCCACGCCGGGAGGCTGCGGCCCTTGACGACGTTGAAGCGCAGGCTGAACGACATCGGACACTCGATGCCCGTCACACACACCTCGCCGTCGCCCTGGGCGGCGTGGGCGTCGCCCGCCGAGAAGAGCGCGCCCGGCACGAACACCGGCAAGTAGAGCTTCGTCCCCGCCGTGAGGTGGCGCGTGTCGATGTTGCCCGCGCCCTTCGTCGGCGGCAGCACGTCGAGGCGGCCCGGCTCGTCCGGCGCGACGCCCATCGTGCCACAAAAGGGGACGATGGGGATGCGGATGTCATCGCGCAGGGGTGTCGTGTCGCCCTGAGTCAGGTCGAAGTAGCGGATGTACGGGTCGGGGAAGTCCTCCGCCAGGAGGCCGAGGCCGGGCAGGAGCGCCGCCCAGCCCCACGTTCCCGGCGTCAGGCCCAGGATGTCCACCTCCAGGATGTCGCCCGGCTGGGCGCCCTTGACGTAGATCGGGCCGGCCAGGGGGTAGAGGCGGTCGAAGTCGAGGGCGCTCAGGACGGACACCGGCGCGCCGTTGGTAATCTGCCCGGCGCTGACCTCCTCCGTCTGGCAGTGGACGGTGTCGCCCGGCTCGATCTCGATGGCCGGCGGCAGGCTGTTGTCCCACTTGGTGTGAATCTTGGCTGGGTCCAGGGTATACTCTCGACCGGGCATACAGTCCTCCTCCTTGTAATCGGGTCATGAAGCAATCTCACGCTTGGTGATAGAGATGGCGGTCTGGCTCTTGCTCGTCCTTCACAAGGGCGGGGGATTGCTTCGCTGCGCTCGCAATGACAGCTTGTGCTGGTGTCATTGCGAGGCGGGCTTTGCCGCCGAAGCAATCTCACGGTAGGAGATAACCACGCTACTCCCACCTAGAGTGCCTTCTGTGTTTGTGGGGGATTGCTTCGCTACGCTCGCAATGACAATGGGTATATTATGCAATACCGTTATGAGTCGCGTCGAAAACCATCTCCGGCCGGATGGGCAGGTCGGGGACGCGGACGCCGATGGCATCGCGCACCGCGTTGGCGATGGCCGCGCCGGGCGGGATGATGGCTGGCTCGCCGACGCCGCGCGCCCCGAACGGCCCGAACGGCGACGGCACCTCGACGATGACCGCCTCCAGGTCCGGCGCGTGCTCGGCGCGCGGGACGGCGTAGTCCATCAGGCTGCCCGTCAAAAGCTGGCCGCTCTCGTCGTACACCATGCGCTCGAACAGGCTCCAGCCCACGCCCTGCACGGCCCCGCCGTGCATCTGCCCCTCGATGGCGAGCGGGTTGAGGGCCCGGCCCACGTCCTGCACCGTGACCAGGCGCGTCACGCGCACCTCGCCCGTGCCCTCGTCCACCTCGACCTCGGCCAGCGTCCCGGCGTAGCCCGGCGCGCGCTCCAACTGCGCCGACCGGCCGATGCCGGTAATCGGCTCATAGCGCCCGCCGAACTGCATCGTCGCGTTCCCGATCTCCTTGAGCGAAATCTTGCGCTCCGGCACGCCGCGCACCTGGACGTGCCCGTTCACCACGTCCAGGTCGTCCGGGTGGACCTCCAGCTTCTCGGCGGCGACACTCAGCAGGACCGTCCGCGCCTCCTGCGCCGCCCGCTGCACCGCCTGGCCGACGGTGTAGGTAATCTTGCTGCCGCCCGAGCCGGCCGAGAACGGCGCGCTGTCGGTGTCGCCGGTGACGATGCGCACCTTGTCGATGGGCACGCCGAACACCTCGGCGGCGATGGCGGCCATCGTCGTGTTCGTCCCGCTGATGTCCATCATGCCCAGGTTCACGACGAGCGAGCCGTCGCGGTCCATCTTGCACACCGCCGCCGCCGGCTCGGTCGCGCTCAGCCAGCCGCCGACCGCCGCGCCGACGCCGCGCCCCGCCCGACCGTTCTGGCCGCGCGCCTGCCACAACGGGTGCTGCATCATCGTCTCGATGACCGTGCGCAGGCCGATCTTGGGCAGCGGCTGGCCGTTGGGCAGCGGGTCGCCCTCGTCCATCGCGTTCTTCAGGCGCAGCGCCAGAGGGTCCATGCCCAGCTCGCGCGCCAGGTCGTCCATGTGCTGCTCCATCGTCAGGGTCGCCTGGGTCGCGCCCGGCCCGCGATACGCCCCGCCCGCCGCCTTGTGGGTCAGCACGTCCACCGCCTCGATGGCGAGGTGGGGGAAGCGGTAGCAGCCGCCGAGCATCAGGCCCGCCAGGCTGCCCGGCGAGTTGGGGAAGCAGCCGGTGTCGAAGATGCAGCGCGCCTGGAGCGCCGTCAGCGTCCCGTCGCGCTGCGCCCCGACGCGGATCTCGAAGATGCTCTCCGGCGCGGGCGTCGCGGCGAGGAAATCCTCGGAGCGGGTGAGGGCCAGGCGCACCGGGCGGTTCAACACCAGGGCGGCAGCGGCGCAGAGGGGCTGGAACACGGCAAACTTCGCGCCGAACGCCCCGCCGACCGTCGTCCCGACGACCTTGACCTCCTCCTCCGGCAAGCCCACAACGTCGGCGACGGCGCGGCGCGCGCCGAAGATGGTCTGCGTCGCGGTCCATACCGTCAGACCATTGCCGAGCGGGTCGGGCGCGGCGACGGTGACGTGGGGCTCCAGGTACGCCTGGTAGATGCGGGGCGTGGTGTAGGTGCGCGCCAGGATGACGTCGGCCTCGGCGAAGCCCTGGGCCACGTCGCCGCGCTTGAAGTGGCTCGCCGAGACGATGTTGGTGTGCTCCCTGGGGGCGTCGGTGTCGCCGGTCGGGGCCGCGCCGTGGGCCGCCAGCTCCTCCGACTCCGTCGGCAGGCCGGTCGGCCAGACCAGCGGCGCGCCCTTTTCGAGCGCCGCCAGGGGATCGACCACGGCATCGAGCGGCTCGTAGTCCACCTCGACGGCGTCGACGCCATCCTCGGCGGCGGCTTCGCTCTCAGCAACGACGGCGGCGACGGGCTGGCCGCGGAATAAAACGCGCTCGTGGGCCAGCATCGCCTGGGCGCGGGAGCGGGGGCGGCGGCCGCGCGGCGGCAGGTCGTCGGCGGTCAGGACGGCGACGACGCCGGGCACGGCGAGGGCGGCGTCGCGGCTGATGCCCAGGATGCGGGCGTGGGCGTAGGGGCTGAGGACGAGGCGCATGTGGAGCATGCCGGGCAGCGTCAGGTCGGTGCCGAAGCGCGTCTTGCCCGTCACCTTCTCCCGCCCGTCCTGCATCTTGTGCGGCTGGCCGATGGTGTGCATCCCGTTGTGGCCGCGAGTCTCATAACCTGGCATAAACACTCTCCGCAGACTCATGTCGATTGTAGACAACTTAAGGATAGGGGGAATCATAGGGAAGACGAGGGGCAGAGTCAATCTCGTCCCTCACCCCGTTTTGGCCGTTTCCTTCCGCGTAGTTCTCCGCCGACAGCTGAGCGGCACGGTTCCGGCCGAAACCTACCCCTCTCCCATTTTGGGAGAGTCGTCACCACCCGTGTCGTCGCCCCTGACACGACCCCCATCGCCGAGGTCGTCCTGGCCGAGCGTACCCAGACCTTCGACACGGCCGACATCACCACCTTCCGCCCCCTCATGGCCGACACCCAGCG
>JBDHWG010000047.1:0-20139 GCA_039810085.1 Anaerolineae bacterium | reverse complement strand
GGACAAGGTCATTCACCGTCTGCAGCGACGGCTGGAGAAGCTGGGGTGTCGTGTCAGCATTGAGCGCCAGGCTGTCGCTGCATGACCCGCTCATTTTCATCTCAGCGAAGCAATCTCGCGCTGGCGAGAAAGACTGTCTGCGCGGGATTGCTTCGGCGGCAAGGCCCGCCTCGCAATGACGCTGCAAGGTGTGTGAGCTGGTGACGCCCGAGATTCTGCGGCTGCGGGCCGTCGCGGGGGCGCGGGAGGCGCGCGGCCTGGCCGTCGTCATCGACGTCATCCGCGCCTTCACCGTCGCCGCCTATGCCTTCGCGGGCGGGGCCGAGGACATCCTGCTGGTCGGCACGGTCGAGGAGGCGTTCGCTCTGCGCCAGCGCTTCCCCGACGCCCTGCTCATCGGCGAGGTCGGCGGACGGCTCATCAGGGGCTTCGACATCAACAACTCGCCGACGCGCATGGCGCGGGCCGATGTGCGCGGCCGCCGCCTCATCCAGCGCACCGGCGCAGGGACGCAGGGCGTCGTCGCCGCCGCCCACGCCGACAGCATCGTCCTGGCGAGCCTTGTCGTCGCCCGCGCGACGGCCGAGTACGTGCGGCGGCAGGGATCGCCGGTTGTCAGCATCGTGGCGATGGCGGGTGACGTCAGTCACGCCCCGATGGAGGACGACATCTGCGGCGACACCATCGCGGCGTGGCTGCGCGGCGAGACGCCGGACCCGGGCGGCCTCCGCGACGCCATCCTCGCCACGCCCCACGCGCAATTGTTCCTGAACCCGGACGACCCGGACTTCATCCCCAGCGACCTGGATTACGTTCTGGCGGTGGACCGCTTCGACTTCGCCATGCCCGTCCGCCGCGAGGGCGACCTGCTCGTCGCGCGGCGTGGCCCTCTCCTCGACATGGGCTAGCAACGCCGCTAAGATTGGAACCACGGAAGGCACTGAATACACCGAAAGGGAAGAGATGTCTCTTCATTCCGTGTGTTCCGTCGCAGGGGCGGAGTACCGCCCCCGCACCCCACCGTGGTAGCCCTCTTGGTGGCGACGGTGGGCGGTCACGTGGCGCAATGGCGAACAGCCTCGGTTGTCATGCCGAGGCACGAGGCATCTGGGCTGGCGACACCCCTAAGATTGGAACCACGGAAGGCACTGAATACACGGAAAGGGAAGAGCTGTCTCTTCATTCCGTGTGTTCCGTCGCAGGGGCGGAGTACCGCCCCCGCACCCCACCGTGGTAGCCCTCTTGGTGGCGACGGTGGGCGGTCACGTGGCGCGATGGCGAACAGCCTCGGTTGTCATGCCGAGGCACGCGGCATCTGGGCTGGCGACGGGACCATTGGACCACGAACGACGCGAAAGGCGCGGAAAAAGGAGAGGGTTGTAACGCAACGGCGCAAAGAGAGATAAGCCTTCAGCGCCCTCTTGTCCCTTGACCGCTTGCGGCTATAATAAAGCCGGGTGAGACATCCCCAGCCGTGTGAATAATCCATAGGCGGGCAGCGGTTGGCCCGGCAGCGAGGCAGAATGCGCGTTGACCTGAACTGCGACATGGGTGAGAGCTTTGGCGCATGGGAGAAGGGGCAGGACGCGGAGATGATGCGCGTCATCTCATCGGCCAACATCGCCTGCGGCTGGCACGCCGGCGACCCCCTGGTGATGGAGCGCACCGTGCGCCTGGCCGCCGAGCACAACGTCGGCGTCGGCGCGCACCCCGGCTACCCCGACCTGCTGGGCTTCGGCCGCCGCAGCATGGCCCTCTCCGCGGCCGAGACCGAAGCGTATGTCCTGTACCAGATTAGCGCCCTCGCCGGCATTGCCCACGCCAACGGCGTGTCGATGCGCCACGTCAAGGGCCACGGCCAGATTTACAACGACGCCGTGCGCAACCCGGCCCTGGCCGACGCCATCGCCCGCGCCGTCTACCGCCTCGACGCCGACCTCATCCTCGTCGCCCTGACCGGCTCAGAGCTGGTGCGCGCCGGGCGTGACCTGGGCCTGCGCGTCGCCGAGGAAGCCTTCGCCGACCGCGTCTACGAGGCCGACGGCTCGCTGCGCTCGCGCCGCCTGCCCGGCGCGATGATCGAGGACCCGGCTCAGGCGGCGCAGCAGGTGCTCAGGATGCTGCGCGACGGCGAGGTCATCAGCTACGACGGCGGGCGCGTGCCCGTCCACCCCGACACCATCTGCATCCACGGCGACGGCCCGACGGCGGCGGCGATTGGCGCGGCGCTGCGCCAGGCGCTTGAGGCGGCCGGCGTGTCCATCGTGCCGATGGCCGAAATCGTCTAGCGCGGCGAAGGCAACGTCATGGACCTGCGCCAGCTCCCCAAGGTCGAGCTGCACCTGCACCTCGACTGCTCCCTCAGCTATGCCGTCGTCAGCCGCATCGACCCGTCGGTCAGCCTGGCGGCGTACCAGCGCGACTTCATCGCCCCCGCCCGCTGCACAAACCTGGCCGACTTCCTGACCCGCGCCCCGCAGGCCATCGCCCTCATGCAAACCGAGTCGCAGCTGCGCCTCGTCACCGAGGACGTGTTCGCGCAGCTCGCCCGCGACAACGTGGTGTATGCCGAGATCCGCTTCGCTCCGCTGTTCCACACCGAGAAGGGGCTGACGCCACGCGAGGTTGTCGCCATCGTCGAGGCGGCGGCGGATGATGCGGCTAAGGCGACGGGCATCGAGGCGCGCCTCATCCTGTGTACCCTGCGCCACTTCGACGAGGCCCAGAGCCTGGAGACGGTGCGGCTGGTCGAGGCGTTCCGGGGGACGCGGGTCGCGGGCTTCGACATCGCGGGCGACGAGGCGGGCTACCCGATTGATGCCCACGTCGCCGCGTTCCACTACGCTCGGGACCGCCGCATCCCCTGCACGGCCCACGCCGGCGAAGCGCGGGGCGCGCCCAGCGTGTGGGAGACGCTGGACCGCTTCCACCCGGCGCGCATCGGCCACGGCGTGCGCAGCAGCGAGGACGCGGCGCTGCTGGACTATCTCCGCGCGCGGAATATCCACCTCGAAGCGTGCCCCACGTCGAACCTCCAGACGAACATGTATGCCGACTACGCCGACCACCCCATCGACCGGCTCTACCGTAGCGGCGTGTCGGTCGGCGTCAACACCGACACGCGCACCATCACCCACATCACGCTGACCGAGGAATATGCGAAGCTGAGCCAGACATTCGGCTGGGGCGCGGAACAGTTCTTGCGCTGCAACACGAACGCGCTCCAGGCGGCATTCATCGCCGACGATGTGCGCGAGGGCTTGCTGCGGCGGCTGAGAGCGGGGTATGCCGGCTTATCCTGAACCGCCGGGGATAAGAGTTGACACGCGGTCTTTCTTCGTCTCGCGCGAGCGTTACCCCTGGCGATGGACCACGTCCCACGGCGGCGTGCCGACGGCGTCGTCGCCCTCCCGCACTAGGAGCGACAGCAGCGTGCGCGCCGACGGCAGGTCGCGGCAGTCGTACTCGCGGCAGGCGCGCGGCCGGTCGGCGTGGATGAGGCAGCGCTGCGTGGCGTCGTCCAGGTAGGCGCAGCGGCCGTCGGCGCGCGGCAGCAACCACAGGACGCCGCGCCGCTCGGCGAAACCCGCCTCCACCAGCGCCGCGTCCTCGGCGTAGTCGTCGGGGCGCAGCGGGATTGTGGCGAAGCCGCGGCAGCACAAGGCGCGGCAGCGCGCGCACGGCGGCTCATCGGCCCATAGGGGACTCTCGACTCTCAGCGTATCGTTCACCGGAGGGACTATGCTCCGCATTGGTATCGTCGGCTGCGGGCGCATCCTGAACGCCCACCTGCAAGGCTTTCTGGCGCTGCGGGCGGCGGGCGTCGACACGTTCCGCATCACGGCGCTGACGGCGCGTAACCGGGACGACGCCCTGATGTTCCGCCAGCGCGGCGAGGGGCCGCCGCCGCGCCCGCCGGTCATGGATCCGGCGACGGGCGACCCGCTGGCCGCGCCCCACACCTACGTCAGCGACTTTCAGCCCGACGTGCTGCCCGAAGTATACACCGACTACGCCGAGATGGTGACTAGCGGCCCGGTCGACGCCGTCCTCGACCTGACGACCCTCGCCCTGCACCACCGGGTGGCCGAAGTCGCGCTGGCGAACGGCAAGAGCGTGCTCACCCAGAAGCCCCTCGCCATCAGCGTGCGCGCCGGGCGCCGGATGGTGGAGACGGCGCAGGCGAAGGGGCTGACCCTCGGCGTGTTCGAGAACGTCCGGTATATGCTACAGGTGCGCGCGGCGGCGTGGGCCATGCAGCACGGCCTCATCGGCAGGCCGCAGATGGCCGTCATCGGCAGCCTGGGCGGCGTCTGGTCGCCGGACCGCGTCGTCGCCGACACGCCCTGGCGGCACCAGAAGCTCCTGGCGGGCGGCGGCGGCAGCATCGACATCGGCGTCCACCAGTTCGACTGGCTGCGGGCGGTCATGGGCGAGGTGCGCGCCGTGAGCGGCGTGGCCCGCGCCTTCGAGGCCGCGCGGCGGCGCGACGGCGCGACGGTCGTCACCGCTGACGTGGACGACACCTACCTGGCGACGGCCTTCTTCGACGGCGACGCCATCGGGCAGCTCATGTGGTCGTGGGCGGGGCGCGGCCTGCCCATCGAGATACCGGACACGCCGGCCTTCCTCGGCAGCGCGGGCGGCATCCACGGGACGTGGCTCGTGCGGGGCGGCGAGCGCGGCGACCTGCTGGCGGAGTTCGCCGAGGGCATGTCCGGGGACGAGCGCGAGCGCTTCTTCCCCCTCGGCCTCCAGGAGCCGTACGCCATCCTCCAGTACGACTGGCTGAAGGCCATCGAGCGCGGCCAGGATCCGGAGACGAGCGGCGCGGAGGGCCTGCGCGACCTAGCGTGCGCCTTCGCCGTGCTGGAGTCGGCGATGCTGGACCGCGTCGTGACGCTGGACGAGGTGCTGTCCGGCGCGGTAGACAGGTACCAAAGGGAGATTGATGAGCACTATGGGTTACTTTGAGTAAGCGTCGTCATGCTGAGTGAAACGAAGCATCCCCCGGCGCTCTAGGGGCCCTTCGCGCTGCTGCTCAAAACGCACACTACCAGGTCGTTGCGAGGAGGACGATAGGACGACGAAGCAACCTCGCGGTGGGCAATCAGCAAGGCCATTCCTCCACTAGCCTCTCTGACGCAAGGACGGGGGATTGCTTCACTCCGCTCGCAATGACAGCTTGGCGGCGTTCTCGTGTCGGCGCGTGCCGTCACGCGGCTTGGGGATCTCAGGGCAACATGCGGTACATTCTGCAAATTGGAGAGGAAACAATCTACATGACGCGAATCGGAATCATTGGCGCGGGGTCGCTGGGGCGGTATCACGCCCTGTGCTGGCGCGCCCTCGGCGTGGAGGTCGCCGCCGTCTACGACGTCGTCCCGGAGGCGGCGCAGCGGATGGCCGCCGCGACCGGCGCAACGGCGTGTGACAGCATCGTGGATGTCATCGGGCGCGTGGACGTGCTGGACGTGATTACGCCACCGCTGGCTCACCACGAGGCCACGATTGCCGGGCTGCGCGAGGGGAAGCCCGTCATCTGCGAGAAGCCCATCGCCCGGAACATGGAACACGCGCTGGACATGGCGCGGACGGCGAAGGCGACGGGCGTCCCGCTGTTCATCGCCCACGTCGTGCGCTTCTGGCCGCAGTTCGCCCATATCCACGACCAGATCGCCGCCGGAGCCATCGGCGCGCCGGGCATCTACCGCTCCGGCCGGCTGGGGTCGTACCCGCGCTGGGGGTCGTGGTTCGCCGACGAGGAGATGAGCGGCGGTGTCCTGGTGGACGTGATGATCCACGACTTCGACTTCGCCCGCTGGTGCATGGGCGACGTGGCGCGCCTCTACGTGCGCCGCGCCCACTGGCCCGGGCCGATGGAGGGCAAGCACTCGTTCGCCGTGCTGCGCTTCAAGAGCGGCGCGGTCGGGCACATCGAGGGCAGCTGGGACCGACCGCCGCGCCAGTTCCAGACCTACGTCGAGGTTGTCGGCGACGGCGGGCTGCTGTCGGTCCACAGCGACGCCGAGAAGCCCATCCGCGCCTCGCTGCACTCCGGTGAGCCGGTGGTGTTCGAGACGCCGCTGGAGCAGGACCCGTATCTCGCCGAGCTGCGCCACTTCATGGAATGCATCGAGACCGGCGCGACACCGCGTGTCACCGTCCACGACGCCCTCGCCGCCCTGCAACTCAGCCTCGCCGGCATGGAGTCGGCTCAGACCGGGCGCCCGGTGACGGTCGCGCCCCTGGAGGTTTAGATGACCATCCGTGTTGGCATCCTGGGCGTCGCCCACGTCCACACCCCCAGCTACGTCCGAGAGCTTCAGGCCCACCCGAACGCCGAGATCGTCGGGCTATACGACCGGGACGCGGCGCTGGCAGCGCAGAAAGAGACGGCATGGGGCATCCCGGCGCTGGCGCTGGACGACCTGCTGGGCCAGCATCTCACCGCCGCCGTCATCTGCTCCGAGAACGTGTTCCACCGCCCGCTGGTCGAGGCGGCGGCCGGGCGCGTCTCGGCCATCCTGTGTGAGAAGCCCATCGCCACGACGATGGACGACGCCCAGGCCATCATCGACGCCTGCGAGCGCGGCGGCTCGCGCCTGATGATCGCCTTCCCGGTGCGCTACGCGCCGTCGGTGCGGCAGCTCAAGGAGTTCCTCGAGAGCGGAAAGCTCGGCGCGGTGCATACCGCCCGGACGACCAACCACGGCACGATGCCCGGCGGCTGGTTCGTCGACCCGGCGCTGGCGGGCGGCGGCGCGGTGATGGACCACACCGTCCACGTCATTGACCTACTGAGGTGGCTGTGGCCCGGCGTCGAGGTCGAGGAGGTGTACGCCGAGGTCGGCCACGCCCTGCTGCACCCGGCCCTGGGCATCGACGACGTGGGCTTATTGTCGTTCCGCCTGACCAACGGCGTCATCGGGACGTTGGACACAAGCTGGTCGCGCCCGCCGACGTACCCCATCTGGGGCGACGTGACGCTGGAGATGGCCGGCGACCTGGGCGTCGTGAGCGTGGACGTGTTCTCGCAGAACGTGCTCTACGCGCCGACGTCGGGCAAGTTAGGCTGGCAGGGCTTCGGCGTCAACCTGGACGGGGCGCTGGTCGCCGACTTCATCGACATGGCGGGCAGCGCCCGCCCACCGTCCATCACCGGCCGGGACGGCCTCAAGGCGATGGAGGTCGCCCTCGCCGCCTACGAATCGGCGCGCACGGGCGAGCCGCAGCCCCTCACCGCCTGATTCGTCACCCGCCGCCGCCCCTAAGAAATCCACCACGGAAGACACGGAACACACGGAATGAAGAGACATCTCTTCCCCTTTCCGTGTATTCAGTGCCTTCCGTGGTTCCAATCTTAGCCGCATCGCCAGCCCAGATGCCGCGTGCCTCGGCATGACAGCCGGCGTCTGTTGGCAGGGGAGAGGGGAACGCCAGGACGCAATTTGCGTTAGAAGGATCGCTAGCCGAAGAGGCGGGTGTAGGCCAGCATCAGGAAGAGGATGATCGCCCCGCCGAGCAGGAGCATGAACACCAGGCCCACCAGGTAGGAGATGAGGTGGACCAGGAACGGCAAAAGCACGTGAAGGATGAGGTAGCCAAGCAGCAGCGCGACAATCAGCGCGCCAGCGCCCACAAGCAGCGTCATGTTCCCCTCCTTAAACCAACAGGAGCGAGCACGGCCAACAGTCCGGCGGTTTCAGGTGTTTCCCCATACAGAATCATAGCCAACCGGCGCCCGCCGTGGATGACCGTCAGCGTACGTTTCATGTCCGTAGTGTAGCACATTATGCCGCGCCCATCCTTACACCGGAGCAACCCTTCGCCGACAGCCATCCACCTCCTCTCTTGTCATTGCTTCGTCGGCGGGGGCGGAATACCGCCCCCGCACCCCGGTCGTCCTCCTCGCAATGACACCGCATCCGTCATTGCGAGCGTGAGCGAAGCAATCTCCCGTCCTTGCACCAGACGGTCTACCCCAGCAATAGCGGCGCTTTTGCCGAGCGTGAGATTGCTTCGGCGGCAAAGCCCGCCGCGCAATGACACCGCATCCGTCCTTGCGAGCGTGAGCGAAGCAATCTCCCGTCCTTGTGGCAGACGGTCTACCCCAGCAATAGCGGCGCTTTTGCCGAGCGTGAGATTGCTTCGGCAGCAAAGCCCGCCGCGCAATGACACCGCATCCGTCCTTGCGAGCGTGAGCGAAGCAATCTCCCGTCCTTGCACCAGACGGTCTACCCCAGCAATAGCGGCGCTTTTGCCGAGCGTGAGATTGCTTCGGCAGCAAAGCCCGCCTCGCAATGACAGGCTTCTGTGTCTGCCGTGGTTCCAACCACTGGGATGCTTCGCGTTCGCTCAGCATGACAGTGCGAACGAAATACCCAACGGCAGCGCGCTTACGAGCCGCAGGGGGCGACGTTGCGCCAGTTGGCGATGGTGTCGTTGACGACCTGCGTGCCCGACGCGTCGAAGGTCACGGTCAGCTGGCGGTTGGCGATCTCGGCGCAGCTCGACGACTTCTCGACGAAGTCCCACGAGCCAAGCGTGTACTTGTACTCCATCGTCGTGCCCTCGTCGCCGCTAATCGTAATCGTCCAGTGCGTCGCGTCCGACCGGGTCAACGTCACCGCGCCAGGGTCCCAGGCCGGCAGGTTCGGGTCCAGGTTGGGCAGCTCGCCAGCGATGAACACTGATTTGTCCGGCGGCGTGTTCGCCGGGACGGTCACGTTGAACACGACCTGCCCGTGCCGCCGGGGCGCGGCGACGGCGACCGTCGTGGCGGAGTTGACATCGAACACGCTGGTCGCGGTGTCGTCCGACACGTCGTTAGCGATGGCCTTGAAGGTGAGCCGCGTGCCGGCCGGCAGCCCGCTCGTGTCGTAGAACACCCGGTAGGGGGCGTTGTCGTCCGTGCCGATGATGGTGTAGGTTGGCGCGTCGCCGACCTTCACGGCAAACGTCACCTCGGTCGGGCGGTCCATGTTCAGCTCGGCCGCCACCTCGACGCGCCCGTTGACCTGTTGGTTGAGCGTCGGCGAGGTCAGGCGGATGCCGGGCGCTTCGACCGGGTTGGGCAGGGTGCGCGACGCCATGTAGATGACGAAGCTCAGCGGCGGGACGGTGACGGTGATGTCGCCCGACGCCGTGCTCTGGAGCGTCTGGGATGTCGCCGCGTAGACCGGCAGGAACGTCGCGTTCGGCTGGTAGGTGGCGAACGTGGCCGTCTGCTCCGTCTTGGCGTTGTTGAAGGCCAGGACGTACTCATACTGGAGATGATCGACCTCGGCCACGCGGGAGAAGGCGTAGATACCGGCGTGGTCGGTGCTGTAGCGCTGGATCTGCGCGCCGCGCCGCAGGGCCTCGTTGGCGCGGCGGATGGCGGCGTAGGTCTTGAGCGCCTGGTACAGCGGGTGGCTCTCGTTGAAGTTCGCCTGGGCCGTCGTCGAGTTCGTGCCGATGAGGTCGTTGTCGTTGTACGACGCGACCTGGCTGGGGAACATGTCCTCGCGGGCGTCCTGGTCGCCGCCGTCGCCGACGAAGCCCTGCTCGTCGCCGTAGTAGACGATGGGCACGCCGCGCGAGAAGTACATCAAGGCGTGGGCGAGCTTGTCCCGCGCCAGCAGCTCGGCGTCGTCGGCGCTCGGGTTGTCCTGCTTGAGGAACGTCCCGATGCGGCCCATGTCGTGGTTGCCCAGGAACGTCGGCAACTCATAGGCGTTGCTGTCGGCGTCGGTGTAGAAGTCGTCCTGGGCGAACAAGTCGCGCAGGCCATTAGTCGCGCCGCCCGACGCGAACGAGCGCGCCGCGCCCTGGAAGGGGAAGTCGAGGACGGCGGGCAGTCGGCCCTGCGTCGTGTACTCGCTGGTGAAGCGCGGGTTACCGCTGTAGACCTCGCCGAACATGAAGAAGTTCGGCTTGCCGACGTCGGCGGCGTGGCTCAGCACGGCCGGGCTGAAGCGCTGCCAGAACTCCATGTTGACGTGCTTCACCGTGTCGATGCGGTAGCCGTCGATGCCGTAGTCGGTGATCCACGAATTGTAGATGTCGGTCATGCCCTGGACGACGCGCGGCTGCTCCGTGAACAGGTCGTCCAGCCCGACGAAGTCGCCGTACTCCGCGCTCTCGCCGGCGAAGGTGGAGTTGCCCCGGTTGTGGTAGACCGTGCGGTCGTTGAGCCAGTCGGGCTTCTTGATCGTGGCGTCGGCCGGGGTGCGGAAGACCGGTGTGTACGGGAAGCTCACGGCGGGGTCGAGGGGCGGGAAAGTAGTACCGCCCGCGTAAGCCTTGTCGTCGAAGGGGTGGCCGCTGGCGTCCTTATAGGGGAAGGCGGCCTTGCTGCGGTAGTCGTACTGGTGCTCCGCGTAGTCGATGACGTCGGCGGTGTGGTTGACGATGATGTCGAAGAACACCTTCATGCCGCGCGCGTGCGCCGCCGTGACGAGGGCCTGCAGGTCGGCCTTCGTCCCGAAGTGCGGGTCCACGTCGGTGAAGTCGGTGATCCAGTAGCCGTGATAGCCCGCCGAGCACGTGGCGATGCTCTGGGTGTCGCCGCACTGAACGGGCCGGTTCTTGAAGATGGGCGCCATCCAGATGGCGGTCACGCCCATGTCCTGGATGTAGTCGAGCTTGTCGAGCACACCCTTGATGTCGCCGCCGTGGTAGTAGCCCTTGTTCGACAGCAGGAACCCGTGGCGCAGGACATCGGCGTCAGTCGTGCCGCCGGGGTCAGCGCCGACATCGTTGCTGGGGTCGCCGTTGTTGAAGCGGTCGGGCAGCAGGAAGTAGAACACGTCATCCTGGATGGGGCTTTGCAGGCTGTGGCGCACCAGGGCGGTGTCGCCGGGGTCGCTCAGGTGCGAGAACTCGGTGTAGAAGCGCTGGATAACGGGCAAGAACAGGTGGAACGGTTGGTCATCTTGCGGGGTCTTGGCTTGTGGGGATGGCGAGGCGAACAGGGCAGCAGACTGCATCGGGAGCAAGGCCACGAGCGCGACGAGCAGCATGAGGACGCCGCTCACCAGGGGACGGACGACGCGACGATGGGGCGGGGTAGTCATGGGTGTGCCTCCTTGCACACAAGACAGCAAGAACAGCGCCAAAGCAACCAGGACTTTTTTTGATGAATATTGTGAAAACCCCTTGACAAGCGCCGCGAGTCACCGTATAATGTCACAGCGTTATCACCCCGGCGTGACCGGAATGAGACCATTCCGGTACGCCCCAAAGGATAGCTCTGTGCCGCGTAAGCCTTTCTTCCAAGCGCGTATCGCGCCTACCTCTCTGAGATGCATCTGTAGTCGGCGGGGGCATTAAGCACCGCGCCGACCCATCTGTTCGTTCGAGGAAGACCAACACCGACGCGATGTGACAATGCCCCCGCGAGACTGGCGGAGCCATCTCCGGGGTAGCGTCAAGGCATAGCTTGTTTGAGAGCCTGGGACCTGCTCCCAGGCTCTTTTGCGTTCCTGCGACAAGCGCACGCCTTGCCCTGTCTCGCCGCGTCGGTGTTGGTCTTGCTTATTTGAAAGGAGACGACGGAATGGCCGATGACCCGACCTGGGACCTCGTCCTCAAACGCAACTCTATCGAACGGCTGAAGAAAGAGAAAGCGCCCCTCGCCATCATCGAGGACCTGCCGGCGCTCATCGACCGCGGCTACGAGGACATCGCCGAGGAAGACATTGTCCGCTTCCAGTGGTACGGCCTGTACCACGACAAGCCCAAGATCGGCTTCTTCATGCTGCGCGTCAAGATTCCCAGCGGCATTCTCTCGCCGGCCGGGCTGCGCGCCATCGGCGATTTGTGCGTCCGCTACGGCCGGGGCAGCGCCGACTTCTCGGTGGGGCGCGGCACGGGCTACGCCGAGCTATCGACGCGCCAGAATATCCAGCTCCACTGGATCGAGCTGCGCCATCTGCCCGACATCCTCCACACCCTCGACGGTGTCGGCCTGAACATGCGCGGCGGCTGCGGCGACACCGTGCGCAACATCACCGGCTGCCCCGTCGCCGGCCTCGACTGCGACGAGCTGTTCGACACGCGGTCTCTCATCGAGGAAGCGGCTCAGTTCTTCTACGGCAACCCGGCCTACTCCGACCTCCCGCGCAAGCACAAGATTACCATCGCCGCATGCGCCCACCAGTGCAACGCGCCCGAAATCAACTGCATCGCCCTCATCGGCGCCGAGCGCGACGGACGCCCCGGCTTCGCGGTGCGCATCGGCGGCGGGCTGTCCACCGTCCCGCGCCTGGCCCGCGACCTGGGTGTCTTCGTCGACTACGACGAGGCCATCCCCGTCCTGCGCGCCATCATCGACGTGTGGCAAGAGACGCTAAAGTACCGCCTGTCGCGCGTCAAGGCGCGTCTCAAGTTCATGGTCGATGACATCGGCCCCGAAGAGTACCGCCGCCGCGTCGAGGACAAGCTCGGCCGCCGCCTGCCCGACTTCACCGCGCCCGCCGCGCTGGGCGAGAGCGACCACATCGGCATCTACCCGCAGAAGGGCGACGGCCTCTCCTATATTGGCTTCCCCGTGTTCCTGGGCGTGGTCAAGGGCGACCAGATGCTCCGCCTGGCCGACCTGGCCGAGGAAATCGGCGGCGACATCCGCCTGACGCGCCAGCAGAACTTCATCCTGACCGGTGTGCCGCAGGAGCGCGTGGACGAGGTCGTCGCCCGCGTCGCCGACATCGGCTTCCCCCTGGACGTCAACCGCCTGCGCGCGTCGAGCATCGCCTGCACCGGCCAGCCGCTGTGCAACTACGCCGTCGCCGCCACCAAGACGAAGCTCGAAGAGATTGTGAACCATCTGGAGCGCACCCTGGGCCGTGACGCCGAGGGCCTGCGCCTGAACGTGGACGGCTGCCCCCACGCCTGCGGCCACCACTGGATCGGCGACATCGGCTTGCAGGGAACCACGTCCAAGGAGCGCGGGGCCGAGGGCGAGAAGCAGGAAGCCTACGAGATGTACCTGCGCGGCGGGCTGGGGCCGAACGCCGCGATTGGCCGGCCCATCGTCCGCCGCGTCCCCGCCGACCAGGCCCACCTGTACGTCGAGCGCCTGGCGCGCGCCTACCTGGCCGAGCGTAGCGACGGCGACGGCTTCAAGGCGTTCGCCGACCGCCACACCGACGAAGAGTTGATTGCCATTGCCACGGCCAGGCCGCTGGCCGAGATTATCGCCGAGCACGAAAGGAGACCGGTTCACCGGGAACGACGCCATGAGTGAGACACGCTATCTATTGGATGAGATGGAAGCCGGCGAGCTGGCCGTTGAGTACGATGACCAATCCCCCCAGGCCGTGATCGCGTGGGCCTTGGCGGAGTTCCACCCCCACATCGCCGTCTTCACGAGCTTCCAGGCCGACGGCATGGCGATCCTGGACATGGCCTGGCGCATCAACCCCGACGTGCGCGTGTTCACCGTCGACACGGGCCGCTTGCCGCAAGAGACCTACGACATGGTGGACGCGGTGCGCGACCGCTACGGCATCGCCGTCGAGGTCATCGCGCCGGACGCCCGCGAGGTGGAGACGCTGACGCGCCAGCACGGCGTCAACCTGTTCTACAAGGCGGTCAACCTGCGCCTGGCGTGCTGCGAGGTGCGCAAGGTCAACCCGCTGCGCCGCGTCCTCGACGGCCTGGACGGCTGGATGACCGGCCTGCGCCGCGACCAGTGGGCCAGCCGCTCCAACATCCGCAAGATCGAGATCGACCACGACCACGGCGGCATCGTCAAGGTCAACCCGCTGGCCGACTGGACCGAGGACGAGGTGTGGGACTACATCCGCGAGAACGACGTGCCGTACCACAAGCTCTACGACAAGGGCTACACCAGCATCGGCTGCCTGCCCTGCACGCGCCCGACCCAAGCCGGCGAGGACCCGCGCGCCGGGCGCTGGTGGTGGGAGAAGAACGCGCCGAAGGAGTGCGGCATCCACTGCCCCATCGAGAGCGGCGGCTTCGAGCACGAGCTGGAAGCCCTGCTGAAAGGGCACTGATACGCAACTCGGCTGGGAACGACACAGGTTCAACAGACAGAAGCGTCATTGCGAGGAGGGCGATAGCCCGACGAAGCAATCTTGCGGCGGGCTATCGCAGTGCCATGCCGCACAGACGAACTCTTGCGAGACCGAGAGATTGCTTCGCTGCGCTCGCAATGACAGCCTTACCAGACACAATTGTACGAAGGAGCGACGCCATGGACATTGGCCCGATTGAGCGGGAGTTACTGATCGAGGAGGCGCGCGCCCTGGCCGGCGCGGTGCAGGACGAGCGCGTGCGCGGGCGCTACGCGCGCCTGGTCGCGGCGCTGGAAGGCGGGAGCGTGGACGGCGCCGAGCTGACGACGCTGGAGAACCTGCTGGAGCTGGGCCTACAAACCGGCCGCCTCCGCAAACGCTACACCGCCGAGGGCGAGCAGGCCCTCTTGCGCCTGTTCCAGAAGACGCCGCGCGGCGTCGCCGTCGCCACGGCGACCGGCGAGGTCAACCAGGCCCTTGTGGCGTTGCACGGACAGACGCTCACCGGCGTGACCTTCACGTCGCGCGCGCCCGGCGTCTACGGCCTGACGCTGGACACCGACGCGGGGCACTTCTCGCTGCGCATCCACCCCGAAGGCATCACCCTCGACACCGTCGAGCTGGATTTCTAGACGTAGGCCGTCAAGATGTCTACCACGGAATACACGGAACACACGGAAATAAGAGACCTGCTGTCCCCTTTCCGTGTATTCCGTGCCTTCCGTGGTTCCGATCTTAGCCCTACGGCTCGGAGACACATACGAAACACGTCACTAGACTTAAGGACTTATGTGCCATGAGCAAGCCTGCAACGCTAATTCCGCCGTATGGCGGCCAACTTGTGAACCTGGTCGTGCCCGACGAAGCGCGCGACGACCTCAAGGCGTATGCCACGCGCCTGCCGTCCATCCAGCTCTCCGAGCGCTCGGTGTGCGACCTGGAGCTGCTGGCGACCGGCGGCTTCTCGCCCCTGGACCGCTTCATGGGCCAGGCCGACACTCTGAGCGTCCTGCACGACATGCGCCTGAGCAGCGGCGCGCTCTCGCCCATCCCCATCACCCTGCCGGTGGACCTCGGCCCGGCCATCCGACTCGACCATGACATCGCCCTGCGCAACGCCAAGAACGAGCTGCTGGCGGTGATGACAATCGAGGAGATTTTCGCGTGGGATCGCGAGCTGGCGGCGCGGCTCGTCTTCGGGACGCTCGACCCGCGCCACCCCCTCGTCGCCGAGATGCACCGCTGGGGCCAGCACGCCATCTCCGGCCGGCTCCAGGTGCTGAACCTCCCCAAGCACGACGACTTCCGCGACCTGCGCCTCACGCCGGCTCAGACGCGGGCCGCCCTGGCGCGCTTCGGCCGCCCCAACGTCGTCGCGTTCCAGACGCGCAACCCGCTCCACCGCGTCCACGAGGAGCTGACCAAGCGCGCCGCCCAGAGCGTCAACGGCACGCTCCTGCTGCACCCGGTCGTCGGCCTGACCAAGCCCGGCGACGTGGACCACTTCACCCGCGTCCGCACGTACAAGGCGCTGGCCCAGGGGTACTACGACCCCGGCCACATCCAGCTCGCCCTGCTGCCCCTGGCGATGCGCATGGCCGGGCCGCGCGAGGCGCTGTGGCACGCCCTTATCCGCCGCAACTATGGCGCGAACCACCTCATCGTCGGCCGCGACCACGCCAGCCCCGGCGTCGACTCGACGGGCAAGCCGTTCTACGGTCCGTACGACGCCCAGGCGCTCGTCGCCGAGTATAGCGAGGAGCTGGGTGTGGGCATGATCCCGTTCCACGAGCTGGTCTACCTGCCCGAAGAGGGGCGCTACGAGGAAATCTCGAAAATTGGCGGCCAGGCGCGCACCGCCTCCATCTCCGGCACCCAGGTGCGCGAGGACTACCTGAGCCGCGGCCGCAAGCTGCCGGCCTGGTTCACCCGCCCGGAGGTCGCTGACATCCTGGCCGAGACGTACCCGCCGCGCCACCGCCAGGGTGTGTGCATCTGGTTCACCGGCCTGAGCGGCGCGGGCAAGTCCACAATCGCCGAGGCCCTGACGACGCTGCTGATGGAGCGCGGGCGGCAGATTACCGTCCTGGACGGCGACGTGGTGCGCACCCATCTGTCCAAGGGCCTGGGCTTCTCGAAGGAGGACCGCGACACCAACATCCGCCGCATCGGCTTCCTGGCGAGCGAGATCGTCCGCCACGGCGGCGTCGCCATCTGCGCCGCCGTCAGCCCGTACCGGGCGACGCGCAACGACGTGCGGGCGATGGTCGGCAATGACCAGTTCGTCGAGGTGTTCGTGGACACGCCCCTGGCGGTGTGCGAGGGGCGCGACGTCAAGGGGATGTACGCCAAGGCGCGGCGCGGCGAGATCAAGGACTTCACCGGCGTCGACGACCCCTACGAGCCGCCGCTGGACCCGGAGCTGACGCTGGACACGGTCTCCCAGACGCCGGAAGAGAACGCCTACGCGATCCTGGCCTGGCTGGTCGAGCGCGGCTTCGTGCGCGACGAGACCCACGCCCGGCGCGCGGAGAGGGTGGCCTGAGATGCAGTATTACCCGGTGTATCTGAACCTGGTCGGGCGCAAGGCCGTCGTCATCGGCGGCGGCCACATCGCCGAGGGCAAGGTCGAGAACCTGTTGACCGCCGAGGCGTGCGTGTTCGTCGTCGCGCCCAAGCTGACGAAGGCTTTGCAACGCCTGCGCGACGAGCTGCGCATCACCCACATCGCCCGCGAGTATCAGGCGGGCGACCTGCGGGGCGCGTTCATCGCCATCAGCGCGACGGACGACCGCGCGACCAACGCCCGGGTCTGGCAGGAGGCGCTGGAGCGCAACATTCTGATGAACGTCGTCGACGATACACCCCACTGCAACTTCATCGCCCCCTCCATCCTGCGGCGCGGCGACCTGACCATCGCCATCTCGACGAGCGGCAAAGCGCCGGCCGTCGCCGTCCGCCTGCGCCAGCAGCTCGAGCGCACCATCGGGCCGGAGTACGCGCACTTCCTGACCCTGGCAGGCCAGGCCCGCGCCCCGCTCCTGGCTCAGACGCCAGACTTCGAGGCGCGCAAGGCGCTGTGGTATCAGCTGGTTGACTCGGACGTGTTCGAGCTGTTGCGGCAAGGCGACGAGACGGCGGCGCGCGGGCGCATCGCCGCGATTCTCGGCGTCTGGCCGGAGGAGGAGCCAGGATGATGAGGAACGACCCACGTCTCGCCCGGCGACGCCCCAGGCTCAAGCCTGGGGCTGAGACGACGAAGCCT
The DNA here is from genome assembly GCA_039810085.1 of Anaerolineae bacterium. Taxonomy (GTDB): domain Bacteria; phylum Chloroflexota; class Anaerolineae; order Epilineales; family JAHCIE01; genus JBDHWG01. The sequence goes on along the minus strand of JBDHWG010000047.1, from coordinate 2,850 downwards.
GCTGAAGCAGGCTGGGGTAGGGAACGACGTGCGATAGCCAGCCTGCTTCGAGCAGGCTTGAACGTACCAGACGCCGATTTCCAATCGGCGGCGTCGCTGGGCGAGCGACGCCAACCCTCACCTTCCCACGTCATCGTCCGGCGACGCCCCAGGCTCAAGCCTGGGGCTGAAAGGGCGAAGCCTGCTTTAGCAGGCTCGGATGGGGAACGACATGCAAGGGCCAGCCTGCTTCGAGCAGGCTTGAACGTATCAGACGCCGATTTCCAATCGGCGGCGTCGTTGGGCGAACGACGCAAAGTCCGGCGTAAACCCAATTCCGGTAAGGTGTACCTCGTGGGCGCCGGGCCGGGCGACCCGGAGCTGATAACCGTCAAGGGGCTGCGCTGCGTGCGCTGCGCCGACGTCATCGTGTATGACCGGCTGGTGAGTGAGGCGCTGCTGGACGAGGCGGGGCCGGGCGCGGAGCTTGTCTACGCCGGCAAAGCGCCGCGCCAGCAAGCTCTCACCCAGGACGAGATCAACGCCCTGCTCATCACGCGGGCGCGGGCCGGCCAGACCGTCGTGCGGCTCAAGGGCGGCGACCCGTTCGTGTTCGGACGCGGCGGCGAGGAGGCCGAAGCGTGTACGGCGGCGGGCGTGGCGTGGGAGGTCGTGCCCGGCGTGAGCAGCGCCCTCGGCGTGCCCGGCAGCGCGGGCATCCCCGTCACCCATCGCGGCGTGGCGGGCGCGTTCGCCGTCGTGACCGCCCACCGCGCCGACGCGAGCGACGGGGCGGGCGACGTGGATTGGGGTGCGCTGGCGCGGATCGACACGCTGGTGATCCTGATGGGCGTCGAGCGCCTGCCCCACGTCGTCGCCCGGCTCACGGCGCACGGCCGCGCGCCGGAGACGCCGGTCGCCATCATCGAGAGCGGGACGCTGCCCGGCCAGCGCGTGACGGCCGGGACGTTGGCGACCATCGTGCAGCAGGCGAGCGACGCCGCCGTACAGTCGCCCGCCACCATCGTCGTCGGCGACGTCGTCGCCCTGCGCAGCCGGCTTGGGCTGGATACAGGGGCTGAACCGGCCTGGACGCTCACCCGCTCGGCGTAGACACCGGCGCGTTGATGGTGTAGCCGACGCCGGGCAGCGTCTCGATGTAGCGCGGGTTGGCCGGATCCGGCTCGATCTTTACCCGCAGCCGCCGCACGAGCTGCTTGAGCGCGGTGCGGTCCTCGCGGGCGTCGTAACCCCAGACGTGCTCGATGATGGTGTCGGTCGGCAAGACCTGGCCCTGGTTGACGAGCAGGTAGCGCAGCACGCGGAACTCCAGCGGCGTGAGCTGGACGACGCGGCCGTCGGCGTAGCGCACGGCCTGGCGGTCGATGTCCAGCGTCATGTCCGCCAGCGTCAGGTCGGCGGGCGGCTGCTGGCCGCTGCGCCGCAGAACGGCTCGCACGCGGGCGACCAGGTTACGCGGGCTGAACGGCTTAGTGATGTAGTCGTCCGCGCCCAGGCTCAGCCCATGCACCACGGCGTCCTCGTCGCCGCGCACCGTCAGCATGATGACGGGCGTCGCGCTCGCCGCCCGGATGCGCTGGAGCACCATGTCGCCGCTCAGGCCGGGCAGGTTGATGTCGAGGATGACGATGTCGGGCGCTTCGCTGGCCCAGGCATCCAGCGCCGTCAGGCCGTCGTGGGCCTGGAAGACCTGGAAGCCCTCGCGCCGCAGGGTGAAGGCAATCAGCGACGCCAGTTGAATGTCATCATCGACCACAAGAACGCGCATACGCACGACCTCCACGTCTACTTTACCCCGTCCAAGCGTCATTACAGACCCCAGTGCCCTATGGTGGCATGCGCCGATACGAGAACACCGCTAAGCTGTCATTGCGAGGAGGACGACCGGGGTGCGGGGGCGGTAGTCCGCCCCTGCTGACGACGCAATCCCCCGACGGGCGACAGCTACACTCTCGCCGCTCAGACCGTCTGCCGCCAGGGCGGGAGATTGCGTCGCTTCGCTCGCAACGACAGCCGGTCTCGTCATTGCGAGGAGGAACGACGACGCAATCCCCCGACGGGCGACAGCTACACTCTCGCCGCCTAGACCGTCTGTCACCAGGGCGGGAGATTGCGTCGCTTCGCTCGCAACGACAGCCGGTCTCGTCATTGCGAGGAGGAACGACGACGCAATCCCCCGGCGGGTGATCGGCGCGCTATTCCCTAACTAGACGGCCCGCCGCAAGGGCGCGAGGTTGCTTCGCTCACGCTCGCAACGACAGCCGGTCTCGTCATTGCGAGGAGGAACGACGACGCAATCCCCCGACGGGCGACAGCTACACTCTCGCCGCCTAGACCGTCTGTCACCAGGGCGAGGGATTGCGTCGCTCACGCTCGCAATGACAGCCGGTCTCGTCATTGCGAGGAGGAACGACGACGCAATCCCCCGACGGGCGACAGCTACACTCTCGCCGCTCAGACCGTCTGTCACCAGGGCGGGAGATTGCGTCGCTTCGCTCGCAACGACAGCCGGTCTCGTCATTGCGAGGAGGAACGACGACGCAATCCCCCGATGGGCGACAGCTACACTCTCGCCGCTCAGACCGTCTGTCACCAGGGCGGGAGATTGCGTCGCTTCGCTCGCAACGACAGCCGGTCTCGTCATTGCGAGGAGGACGACCGGGGTGCGGGGGCGGTAGTCCGCCCCTGCTGACGACGCAATCCCCCGGCGGGTGATCGGCGCGCTATTCCCTTAGAGCCTATCCGAATAACCCTGCGGCGCGCAGGGCGATGAGGGCGCAGGCGAAGTGCAGAAAGGCGATGTAGTGTTCAGGCTTCTTGTCCCAGCGCACCAGAATACGCCGAAAGCGG
>JBDHWG010000046.1:0-21166 GCA_039810085.1 Anaerolineae bacterium | reverse complement strand
AGACCCGGTGGCCGTCGCCGTGGCGTTCCCGCTCCCCTTGCCCGACAGCGCCGCGCGGCTGGCGCGCTCCGTCGCGGTCTCGACCGGCGCCGACGCAGCCGATGGCGTGGACGGCGCTGGCGTCGCCGAGGCAGACGGGGTGGGCGCGCCCGCTGTCGCTGCGCCAGGGGCGAGCGTGGCGACCGGGCTGGGGACGGATGTCGCTTCCGTGGCCGGCTGCTGCGCAATCTTGACCGCGCCCGGCGGCGATGCCAGGACGACGAGCTGCGTCGCATCGACGATGCCGTCCGGCCCCAAGGTGCCGGACACGCGGACGCGGCTGCCGATGGAGGCGATCATGTCCGGCGACACGCGCACCCGAACGCGGCCGACCGTCCAGATGCCGTTGGCGTCGATCGCGGTGACAACGTCGCTGAACGACGGAACTGCGACACTTGGCGGGCGCGACGAGCGTTCCTGGAGCAGAACAATCTCGACCTGCTTCTCCGTCTCCTGCTTCTCCACCACGGCCTCACGGGCGTCCGGCGTGAAGGCCAGCGCCAACTCGACCGAGCGCGAGACTTCCTTGACCGAGTAGAGTGGGTCGCCCGGCAGACTCTCGGCCGACACGGCCAGGACGCCGGTCGTGGCGACGCAGAGGATGAGCGTCAGCCCGGCGGCGATGAGGCCCACGCGCCGACTGTAGCCGGGCGTGGTCAGGAAGGCGACGAGGGCCGCGTAGGCGCGGCGATACCACAGCGCCGGGGCCGGCGGCGCTGTCGGGACGTGGCCGTTCGCGCTGACGCGGCCGGTGACGCCCCGCAGCGCCGCCGCCAGGGTCAGGAAGCGCTCGCGGTAGGCGGCGCGCTTGGTCGGGTCAGGCGCAGGCGCGGCGGGAACTGTGGCGACGCTTAACGCCGCCTCGATGAGCGGTCGAAGCGCGGCCGCCTGGAGCGGATAGTCGGCCAGCGCCTGGGCCATGCTCTCGCCGCGACGAATGCGCAGCAGGCAGGCATCGAGGGCGCTGGGGATGTCAACGGCGACTGGGGTTTGAAGGGCCGCCGCCTGGCTCAAGAAGCGAGCGCGGTTGGCCGCGCGCCGGGCGGCGTCGGGAGCGGGCGGCGGTGAGGCCGGGCGCAGCAGCAGGGCTAGCTGGAGTAGGGGACGCAGCTCGGCCGCCTCAGCGGGATAGTCCGCCAGGCAGGCGTCGACGCTCTCGCCCGCGCGAATGCGGCGCAGGCAGATGTCCACCAGGGGCATGAGATCCGGCCGGTCAGCCATCACGCATTCCCCTCCATCACGCGGCGCAGCGTGGTCAGCGCGCGGTGCTGCAACGCCTTCACCGCCCCTTCGCTCTTGCCCATAATCTCCGCGATCTCGCTGTTGCTCATGTCTTCAACAAACTTTAACACAACAACTTCTTGCTGCTCATCGGTCAGGTAGGTCAGCGCCAGGGTGAGCTGCTGCTGCGTCAGCATGTGCTCGACTGAAATCCTGGGTGCGCCTGTGCGCTCGTCGGAGGTGACCCGCTCATCCAGCTCGGTCACGTCGTGGCGGCCCCGCCGCCGGTAGTGGTCGATGACCAGGTTGTGGGCGATCCGGTACAGCCAGCCGGTCAGGGACGTGCGCCAGGCTCGATCAGATTGGACCGACTCCAGCATGCGCAGGAACACTTCACCCGCCATATCTTCGGCCAGGGACGCCTCGCCGAGTCGATGGTAGATGTAGTTGTAGATGCGCTCGTAGTAGTCGTCATAGATCTGACCAAGGGTCGTCTGATCCAGAGTCCCGGCGCTATCCACCAGGCCGAACGGCTGCTCACTCACCGGACGGCTCCCCCTCTATAAGCGTCCATAATCTAAGACGTAATTCGGGGGCGAATGGGTACGAATCCCTTAGCATATTCGATGCCTGAACGCGGATTACGGCGCGGGCTGGGGCGCGGGCGAGGCTTTGGCGGAGGTCGGGCGCGCGACAGGCGCTGGTGACGCCTCGGCGGCGGTGGGGCGCGCCGTGGGGGGCGGGGCCTGGGTGGGGGGCGCCGGCGTCGAGGTCGCATCGTTCCTGACCTCGGCGCCGGCCTTGGCGGTTGTCGGCGTCAACGTGATAGAGGGTCGGATAGTGGGCGTCGGCGCGATGTACGGCGTGGTCGACGGGTAGGGCGTCGCGGCCGTTGTCGGCAACGGGAGGGCGGACGGCGTGATGGTGACAGTGCGCGTCGGCCGCGGCGTGCGCGTTACCGTTGGCGTGGGTGGAATGGGCGTCCACGTCGCTGTAGGCGGTACGGGCGTTCCCGTATCCGTCGGCGTCGGCGTATCACTTGGAATAGGCGTGTCGGTAGGCGTGAACGACGGCGTGATGGTGGGCGTCGGGACGAACGCCTCCAGCGCCACGGAGTACGTGCGCGTCGGCCCGTACGGCCCCTTGTTGAGGATCGTGGCGTAGACGATGCCATCCCGCGCCGCCGCAACCGTGACGCTCGATGCCAGGTTGCCCGGCGCAATGTCGTCGCTGGCGCAGTCGGACGGGTCGCACGCCGCCATGACGCCCTGGTTGGCGGCCAGGATGATGGCCGTGTCGACGCCGGGGGCCATGTCCCGGGTGGAAATCTTGTACCAGCTGCCCGCCTTCACGTTCCACTGCACCTTGTCGATGTCGCCGTCGGGGTTGAAGTTATGCTTCTGCGTCTCGCCGACGCCGATGACGTGGGCCTGCTGGAATAGGTCGTCCGGCTCGAACTCGTCGAACGGGTTCACCGTGGCCGAGGGCAGCGGTGTGGCCGAGGGCAGCGGCGTGTTCGTCGGCAGCGGTGTGTTCGTCGGCAGCGGCGTGTTGCTCGGGCGCGGCGTCGGCGTCACCGTGTCCGCCGGCGTGTTGGTCGGCAGCGGCGTCAGGGTCGGCACCAGCGTCGGGGTGGCCTTCACGATGACCGGCGCAGCGGCGATGGGATAGTAGGCCGCATCCGCGCACGTCACGCAGGCGCGGCGGTCGGTGTGGATGTTGTAAAAGACCGTGTCCGTCGGGAATTGGTAGACGCGAGCGCGTTTTGCGTCGCCCTCCATGCGTGTCTGGAACGGGTAGAACACGAAGACGCGCTTGTTGTGCTCGGTGAGCAGGCGCAGGCACGCCTCGAGCGACGTGGTGTCGCCAAGGTCGGGCGAGTTGAGCATGTCATTGGCGTACAGCGTGATCTGCGGCAGGTCGCCGCCGCCGCACATCTCGGTCTCGGCCTGGACATAGCCCGCCTGGGTAAAGAACGTCGGCAGGGCGAGGAGCAGCGCCGCCAGCGTCACCAGCCCCAGCCGCCGCTCCCGCGTCGTCAGCGGTGTGCCGCGCGCGAAGACCGGGCTATTCTGAACGTCGCGCCACATGCGCGCCAGGCTGGGGTAGCGCAGCGCCAGGTCCTCGGACAGCTCGGTGCGCTGGACGAGGTGGGAGAGGAGCCGGTAGCCGAGCCACAACGGGATCGCGGCCAGGAGCACGAAGATGACGACCAGCGCCTTGACGAGCAGGCTTGCGCTCTGCCACAGGCCGAAGAACAGGTCGAACGTATCGGGGAAGGGCAAGCCGAGGCCGAAGAAGACACCCCACAGGGGCGAGATGATGGCCTGCATCCAGACGACGAAGACGAACAAATAAATGATAAGGAAGGCGACGACGACGATGAGCCGCGCCGGGCGGCTGGGGATGAAGCCGAGCACCCGCGTGCCGAGCGCCAGCAGCGCCAGCGGCACGATGAGGATGCCTAAGAAAAGCAGCAGGAGATAGAACAGGATGATGGGAAAGGCGAGCAGGAAGCGCAGCGCCAGCCCCAGGACGTTGGCGCCCACGGTGATATAGTCCGACGACAGGTTGTCCATCACCGTCGAGGGAGTCAGGTTGAACGCATTGAAGTAGGTGGCGGTGTAGGCCCAGCCCCAGAAGTAGACGAGCAGGCAGAGGACGCCCAGCGCCAGGAGCAGGTTGCGCACCGACAGCCACGACCCGACGCGCCGTAGCGCCGCCGGCCGCACCGCCGGCTCGTCGCCCACCTGCTCCACGTCGCGGGGCGTGAACTCCACGCGGCTGACATCGGCCACGCGCAGGTCGGTGCCGCCGAGGTTGGTCTCGGCCAGCTCCGCGCCCCACAGGTTGACCTCGCGCAGATCGGCCTGGGACAGGTTCGCGCCGCGGAAGTTGGCCCAGCGCAGGTCGCCGTCCTTGAGCACGGCCCAGGACAGGTCGGCGTCGCGCAGGTCGGCCCAGCGCAGGTCAACCCCGCGCAGGTCCGCCTTCGAGAGGACGGCGCCATGCAGGTCAACGTTGCTCAGGTCGATGCCGGTCAGGTCCCGGCCCGATAGGTCTAGTCCCTCAGGTCCGCCGTGTTGCGCCACGAGACGCAGCACGGACTCTCGATCGAGTCGCATTCCATCCTCATCGGCGGCGTGTGGTGGCAATTATACCACGCTTTCCGCGAGACGGACAACACCTCTATGACTTGTTGGCTTACCAGCCGTAGCTCAGGCGGTCAATGATGCGGCGTGGCAGGTGAACTTCGGTCATCTTCGCCTGCGTCTTCTCGATCGGGTAGGGAACGCGGCGGTGCGTCACCGTCGCCGCCTCCGTGTCGAGAATCGCGTAGCTGGCCCGTGGGTCCCCGTCGCGCGGCTGGCCCACGCTGCCCGGGTTGATAATCAGGCGGCGCTCACCCAACGGGAACGGCCGATTCACCGCCGGCGTCATCGGGCGGACACTGCCGTTCTCCTGGACGTAGATGACGGGGACGTGGGTGTGTCCAACGAAGCACACCTGGGTCTGGAAGTATGGAAAGTTCTCCTCGGCAATCACCTCGTCCAAGATATACTCCCAGATGGGGTGACGTGGGCTGCCGTGGGCGAGAAAGAAGCGATCCTCCAGCGGCCCGATGGTCTCCAGCCGGGCGTCGAGGAAGGCGCGATTGTCGGGCGTGAGCTGCTTCTGCGTCCACAGGGCCGCCAGCCGGGCGTCGCTGTTGAAGTCGGACAGGTCGAGCTTCTCCAGGACGGCCCAGTCGTGGTTGCCGGCGAGGCACTGATAGCGCCGCACCTCGCGCACTCGCTCGACACACTCGTTGGGGTCTGGCCCATAGCCGACCACGTCCCCCAGGCACCACAGCCTATCGAACGAGCCGGCATCTTGTAAAACGGCTTCGAGGGCCGCCACGTTAGCGTGAATATCCGAAATAATAAGAATACGCATAAGTCTATCGCAGGTCCTGCTGGCGTTGGCAATTGCTGCCCAGCCACCGTGCTATCTTAGCACAATAAGGGCCAGATATGAAATCAGCCGAGTCCTGGCTTCGCCCAAAATAGGACCAATCAAGTCGATAAACCTATTGCAAGTTGGCGAAAGCTCTGATATAATGGAAATGCGGACACGCACTGCCCTTTTCGATACGGCCGGCTCATCCTGCTCCCTTTCATCATGCCCACCACCGCCGACGCCACACCATCACCGGCCGAACAACCTACAACCCGATACCGCCGCACCCCCGGCCCCAGGCTTGGGCGCTTTTCTTGCTGCCACTCTCGTTACGCCCCGATGCCCGGCGGCTGGCCGCTACGCCTAGGCAGTGCGTTCCGCTTCAAAATAGAGGATTGCCACCCAGCAACAGAGGACATGGAGAGGGATGTCGTTTCGCCCTCCGTGTCCTCTGCGCGCATTATTATGCGGCCATACTGTCATTGCGAGCGGCCCGCTGTCATTGCGAGCGCAGCGAAGCAATCCCCCGCCCTTGCATCAGATGATCTAGTCGAGGAATAGCGGCGCTTTCGCCAACCGAGAGATTGCTTCGTCGTCCTATCGTCCTCCTCGCAATGACAAGACCGACTGTCATTGCGAGCGGCCCGCCGTCATTGCGAGCGTAGCGACGCAATCTCCCGCCCTTGCATCAGATGATCTAGTCGAGGAATAGCGGCGCTTTCGCCAACCGAGAGATTGCATCGTCGTCCTATCGTCCTCCTCGCAATGACAAGACCGACTGTCATTGCGAGCGGCCCGCCGTCATTGCGAGCGCAGCGACGCAATCTCCCGCCCTTGCATTGGGCGCTCTAGCGTGCTCACATGGCTGCCGACCGGCTGGTACGTCAGGTGCGCCATCTCGACCACCAGCCCCGGCCCAAACGCCATCGCTGCCACGCTCGTCGGCGCGTCGCCCCCCGCCCGCCGCAGCCGCTCCCGCATCTCCGCCAGGACGAACAAGATCGTCGCCGACGACATGTTGCCATAGTCGCGCAGGACGGTGTACGTCGGCGCGAGGTCGTCGGCCGTCAGCTCGAATAGCTCCGCCAGACGCTCGACGATGGCCTTCCCGCCGGGGTGGATCGCCCACGCGCGCGGCATCGGCCGCCCGTCGAGCAGCGCCTCCAGCGCATCCGGCGCGACCTCGCCGAGCCGCTGGGGTATCTCCGGCGACAGATGCAGCTTGAACCCGTAGTCGCCGATCTGCCACACCATGTGCTGCCGCGTGTCCGGCGCGAGCGCCGAGTACATCGTATCCAGGGCGTAGTAGTCGCGGTCCTCCTCGGCGGGCGGCGCTCCCACCAGACACGCCGCTGCGCCGTCGGCGAACAGCGCCGCGACGAGCAGGTCCGTCCGCGTCGGCTGCGGCTGGATGTGCAGCGAGCACATCTCGACGCACACGACGAGCACCCGCGCCGTCGGCTGGGCGCGCACGATTTGGTCGGCCAGGCGCAGGCCGTTGAACGCGGCGGCGCAGCCCATGAACCCGACCAGGGTGCGCTGGACGTTCGGCCCCAGGTCGAGCGCCCGGGCGATGGCCTGGTCCAGCCCCGGCGCGAAGAAGCCGGTGCAGCTCACGACGATGAGATGCGTGACCGTGTCGGCCACGCCGGACGCGCCAAAGTCGGCCAGGGCGTCCCGCGCCGCCTGCTGGCCGACCAGAACCGCCTCGCGCTCATAGATCGCCATGCGCTCCGCCGTCGTCGCCGCGTCGGCCAGGGCGCGCCCCGGCGCAAAGCGCGACGCCTGCGGCGACCCCAGGACATCAGGCAGGCACGAGTAGCGCGTCTCGATGCCCGTCGCCGCGAACACGCCGCGCACCCACCGCGCCAGGGCGCGATCCGCCCCCAGCGACTCCCCGATCCACTGGCCGATGGCAGCGTGCGCGTAGCGATATGTCGGCACGGCCTTCCCAAACCCGAGAAGCGCGACCGGCGCGCGATCCTTTACCACACTCTCCTCGCTTCTGGCAAAAATGTGTTCAAGTTTTGCAAACCTTGTGTCCTCATAATGTATCAAACTATATAGGGCCAGGGAGTTGAGGTCAAGCTTGATGTTATGCGCCCGGCTGTCATTGCGAGGAGGACGATAGGACGACGAAGCAATCTCATGGCGAGTGATAGTCACGCTATAGCCATTTAGACCGTCTGTCCCAAGGGCGGGGATTGCTTTGCTCCCGCTCGCAATGACGCCACCGGGGTCATTGCGAGGAGGACGTTAGGACGACGAAGCAATCCCCCGGTGAGGAGGAGTGGCGCTATGTCGCCACTAGACCGTCTGTCCCAAGGGCGGGGATTGCTTCGCTCCCGCTCGCAATGACAGCCTTGCCAGCAGTTTGGGCAATTTTCCCTATGGCGCTGGCGGCCCGGACGTGATATAACAGAGGTAGAAAGATGTTTCGGCATGGCGAAGGAGACGGCAAATGAAAGGCGTTGATCGGTTTCTTCTGGCAATCGTGGCCGGCATCATCGTCATCGCCGTCGCGGCGGTCGTCGTGGTCGTCAGCCGGGGTGGCGATGTCACGTATCGCCCGGACGACACGCCCGACGGCGCGGCCTTCAATTACCTGCTGGCGCTCCAGCGGGGCGACCATGAGCGCGCCTACGGCTACGTCTCGCCGAGCATCAAAAACTACCCGACGAGCGTCGGCGCGTTTGCGAGCGCCATCGAGGACACGTACCCATCGCGCGGCAGCCGTGACGTGGCGCTCGAAATCGACTCGGCGCGTACTGAGAATGACCAGGCGTGGGTGAAGGTACGTGAGACAGCCTACTATCGCAACGGACCCTTCGGCAGCAGCCAGAATACCCGCACTTTCCAGATGACGCTCCAACGCGAGGCGCCCGGCTGGCGCATCACCGACAGCGATTCGTACTGGGCGTGGCAGTGGCGCACGCTGCCCAAGTAGGAGGAGGTCATGAGCACTGTCCGACGCTGGTACGTTTATCTTGTCTCGGCCATTTCCCTGATTGCCGTCGGCACGGCGGTCAGTCAGCTGCTAGGCCATGTCCTCAACCGCGCGGCGTTCGTCTCGGTGGAGGCGACGGCCCTCCAGCTCGCGGTCATCGTCATCGGCCTGCCCATCTACCTGGCGCACTGGCTGTGGGCGCAGCGCCTCGCCGCGCGCGACGCCGACGAGCGGGGCGCGGGCCTGCGCTGGCTGTACCTCTACGCCGTCCAGGCGTGGGCGCTCGGCGCGGTCATTGTCGCCGCCTGGAGCATCGTCGAGGTCGCCGTGGGCGTCCTGGCCGCCCGCAACACCTTCTTCGAGCGCACCGACCCCCTCGGCCTGGCGCTGGATTGGGCGCCCGCCATCCTCGTCTGGGGCGCGTTGGGCGTCTACCACCGCCGCCTCATCGCCGCCAACCGCCGCGCCGTCGGCGAGAGCGAGTGGGCCGGCGCGCTGCGCCGCCTGACGGTCTACGGCTTCAGCGGCATCGGGCTGGCGATGACCGTCACCGCCGTCGTCGCCCTGCTGGCGCGCCTCATCGACACCCTCACCCGCCAGGTCACGGCCATCGCGCCCGACTTCCCCGTTCAGGACGTGACGACGCTGCTGGTGGGCCTGCCGCTGTGGCTCATCTTCTGGCTGGCGGCGCAGCGCCTGTTCGTCGGACCGGATGCCGACGAGCGCGAGTCCACCCTGCGCAAGTTCTACCTCTACGCCGCCATCTTCGCCGCCGTGGTGATGTCCGTCGGGACGGCGACGCTCCTCCTCGGCTACGGGTTGCAGAAGGCGCTGGGCGTGCCGGTCGAGAGCCAGGGCCTCGGCCAGTGGCTCGCCCTCATCGTTGCGGGCCTCGCCGTGTGGGGCTACCACGCTTCGGTGTTGCGCCAGGACGAGCGCCTGGCCGGCGCCGCGCCCCAGGAGGCCGCCATCCGCCGCCTGTACCTGTACCTCGTGGCGGGCATCGGCCTGACTGCGCTCCTCGTCGGCCTGGCGGGCGACCTGAGCGTCCTCATCCGCAGCCTGGCCGGGTCGGGCCTCATCCAGAACCTGCGCGGCCAGCTCGCCTGGTTCACCGCCGCCATAGTCGCCGGGCTGCCGGTGTGGCTGCTGGCATGGCGGCCCGCCCAGGCCGCCGCCGTCGCGCCCCCACCGCCGGGCATGGCCGAGCGCCAGTCGGTCATCCGCAAAATCTACCTGTACGTCTTCCTGTTCGCCGCGACGATGACCATCCTGTCGAGCGCGGTGTTCCTCGTCTCGCGCGTCCTCTACTGGGCGCTGAGCGGCCGCATCATTGGCAACCCGGTCAGCGAGGTCGGCCACGCCATCGCCTTCACCGTCATCGCCGCCGCCGTCTGGCTGTACCACGGCGCGCTCCTACGGCAAGACGGCCGGGCGCTCAAGGCGGACGAGGCCGCGCGGCTGACGGGGATTCGCGTCGCCGTCCTGGACACGGGGGATGGGCGGCTCGGCAAGAGCGTGGTCGAGGCGCTAGAGCGGCGGCTGCCCGGCCTCGCCGTGATGCCGATGGGCGTGACGCCGGCCGCCGCAGCCGCCCTGGGCAATTCTATCGACGCGCCTCATACTGCTGAGACCCTGGCCCAGAGCCGCATCATCGTCGCGCCGTGGAGCCTCGTGACGCTGACCAGCGCCCGCCCCGATATCGCCGCCGCCATCGCCGCCAGCCCGGCGCGCAAGCTCCTCCTCCCGGTCGCCGCCGATGGCTGGCTGCTGGTGGGCGCGAGCGATAGTCGCCCGGACGACCTGGCCGCCGCCGCCGTGGAGGATGTCGCCCGCCTCGCCACGGGTGAAGAGACGCGGGCGAGACGGCCGGCGAGCGCCGCCCGCGTCGTCCTGCTCGCCATCGCCGCCCTCATCGGCCTGCTCATCGTGAGCCAGATCGTGATGGGTATCGTGTCGATGATCGTCTTCCGCTGAATGCGCCAAGGCGCAGCGGCCCGGAGAAGAATAGGCAACGCAGAGGCGCAAAGGCGCAGAGAAAGAAGAGACATTTATCTTCTCCCTTTGCGTCCTTGCGCCGTTGCGTCTTTGCGTTACCCCTCTTCTTTCTGTGGCCTCTGTGCCTCTGTGGCAATCTTCGCTTGCGGCGCTACTTGCGGTCGAGGCTGAGGGGGACGGCGACGGAGGCGAGGACGTCGTTGACGGCCATCATCGCCGTCCGGCCGCGCAGCCCGCTCTCCGGCTTGACCAGGATGCGGTGCGGCAGCGTGACGGGAACCAGGCGCTTGACGTCATCCGGGATGACGTAGTCGCGCCCGTGCAGCGCGGCCCACGCCTGCGCCGACTTGAACAAGGCCAGCGAGCCGCGCGGGCTGGCCCCCAGCGCCACGTCGCGGTGCTCCCGCGTCGCCCGGACGAGGCCGGTGATGTAGTCCAGCACGCTGTCGTCCACGTGGACCTCCCACACCTGGGGCTGCGCCGCCTGCACCTCGGCCACCGTCGCCACCGCGCCCAGCGTCTCGATGGGGTGGGCGCGCTGGAGGTTGCGGACGATCTGCGCCTCCTCGGCGGCGTCCGGGTAGCCGACGGTGAAGCGCAGCAGGAAGCGGTCAAGCTGTGCCTCGGGCAGCGGGAACGTGCCTTCATACTCGATGGGGTTCTGCGTCGCCATGACCAGGAACGGGCGCGGCAGGAGGTGGGTCACGCCGTCCATCGTCACCGTGCGCTCCTGCATCGCTTCGAGGAGCGCCGACTGGGTGCGCGGCGTGGCGCGGTTGATTTCGTCGGCCAGGAGGATGTTGGTGAACACCGGCCCCTGGCGGAACTCGAACTGGCCGGTCGGCTGGCGGTAGACGGAGACGCCGGTCACGTCGTTGGGTAGCAGGTCAGGGGTACACTGGAGGCGCTTGAAGTCGGCGCCGAAGGATTGGGCGAAGGCGCGGGCGAGAATCGTTTTGCCGACGCCCGGCACGTCCTCCAGCAAGACGTGGCCCTCGACGAGCAGGGCGACGAGCAGCAGCTCAATCGCGTCGCGCTTGCCGACGATGACGCGCTCGACGTTCCCGACAATCTTCTGGGCCAGACTCTGGACGGCGCTGATGTCAGCCATGACTCCCCCTGGTGGTATCTGCACTGACTTGATTGTAGATGCAGGACACGCGCGTGGCAAACCCTCGGCGTTCTTTGCGCGTGGCCCGTGTCATGCTACAATATAGAGCTGTAGGAACGAATACACGGAGGGACTTGAGTTTATGACTGAGGAGCAGACAGGGGCGGTGGAGCCTGAGGCGCTCGCCCCCACGAATGGGGATGCCCCGGCGACCGGGGAGACCGCAGCGCCGGCGGCGCCTGCACGGGCCAAGGCCCCGGAGAGCGCGCCCCGCACTCGCCTGGACCAACTGAAGCCGGGCGAGATGGTCAAAGGCACAGTCAAGAATATCGCCCAGTTCGGGGCGTTCATCGATATCGGCGCCGAGCAGGATGGCCTGGTGCACATCTCCGAGCTATCGGAGAACCGCGTGCGGCGCGTCGAGGACGTGGTGAAGCCCGGCCAGGAGGTCGAGGTCACAATTCTCGACGTGGACACGAAGCGCAAGCGCATCAGCCTGTCCATGAAGCCGCGCTACGATGTGTATGAGCAGACGCAAGCCGCGGCGGATGACGACGACAGCGGCTCGGCGCTGACGACGATGCAGGCGGCGTTCCAGCGGGCGCAGGAGCGGAAGGCCGAGGCGGAAGAGAAGCAGCGCAAGGCGGCGGCCAAGAAGCGCGTCGAGCAGGACGACATCCTCAGCCGCACGCTGAACTCGCTCCGCAAGAATCCGTAGCTCTCCCTTCACCCGAGCATTGGCTGTGTCCACGACGCAGCCGCGTGTGAGACGCATGTCTCTTTCTGTTGTCATTCTGGCGGCCGGAAAGGGGACGCGGATGCGTTCCCAGTTGCCGAAGGTGTTGCACCCCATCGCCGGCCGCCCGATGCTCCAACACGTTCTCGACACGGCGCGCGCCCTGTCGCCCGAGGCGCTGGCCGTCGTAGTCGGCGTCGGCGACGACGTGCGCGCGGCGGTCGCCGCCAGCGACGCGGATGTCCATGCCTCCGTCGGCACGGTCGATATCGTCGTGCAGGCGCAACAGCTTGGCACGGGCCACGCCGTCGCCCAGGCGGAGACGGCCCTGGCCGGTTGCGCCGACACCGTCCTCGTCCTCTACGGCGACACCCCCCTGATCACGGCCGCCACGCTGCGCCGCCTCGCCGAGGCCCATGCCGCGTCGGACGCCGCCATTACCCTGTTGACCACCCACATCGAGAACCCGGCCTTGCGGCCCAACGGGCGCGTCGTGCGCGATGCCGACGGCGCGATTGTCGGCGTCGTTGAAGCGCCGGAGGCGACGCCCCAGCAGCGCGCCATCGCCGAGTGCAACATGGGCATCTACGCCTTCCGCGACGCCTGGCTCTGGCCGGCCCTGGCCCATGTGCCACCGAGCGCAGTCAAGGGCGAGATCTACCTGACGGCGCTCATCGGCATGGCGATTGCCGAGGGGCTGACCGTCGACGCGGTCGCCACGCCGGACACGACCGAGACGCTGGGCGTGGACACGCGCGCCCTCCTGGCCGAAGCCGAGGCCGTGATGCAGCGGCGCATCGCCCGCCATTGGCTCGACAGCGGCGTGACCCTCATCAACCCCGATACCGTCACCATCGAGGCGAGCGTCAGCATCGGCCCGGACACGACGATCTACCCCCACACCTGCCTCCAGGGGAGGTCGCACATCGGCGCGGGCTGCATCCTGGGGCCAGGCGCTGTCATCCGCGACGCCGTCCTGGGCGACGGCTGCCGCGTGGAGATGGCCGTCGTCGAGGGCATGACGCTGCTGCCCGGCGCGCAGGTCGCGCCGTTCACGCACCTGTGCGGCGGTAAGGCTACCTGGGCGCCCGACATCTAATGGATGTTGTGGGGGATATCTCAGGAGGAAAGACTGTTGGACCCAAGCAGTAGTTACTGGATTGAGTTGCTCTTTTATATCGTGTTCCTGGTTGCCACAGCCCTCGCCGCCAGCGGTGAGACGGTGGTCACGGCCCTGAATCGTATCCGTTTGCAAGCCTCGATAGACCGGGGCGACACCCGCGCCGAGGCCATTCGCGGCATTCTCGGCGACCCGCGCCAATCGCTGGCGTCGCTGCTCGTGCTGAACACTATTGGGTTGCTTGGCGCCGCCGTCACGGCGACGCTGCTGGCCTTCTCCATGTCGGAGGTCGCCAACCCGTATGTCATCACTTTCGCCCTGCTCGCCCTCGTTCTCCTCGTCCAGTTCCTCTCCAAAGCCCTGGCCCTGCGTTACCCGGATGGCATGGCCCTGCTCGTCGCCCGGCCGCTGCACCTGCTCGCCGTCGTCTTCAGTCCGCTAGTGCGCCTGATCGGCTTCCTGGCAACCGGCTCGGCGAGCGAGAAGTCGGTGGACATGCTGGCGCGCGAGGAGGAGCTGCGTCTGCTGGTGGACGTGGGCGAGGAAGAGGGGCTGATCGAGGAGCAGGAACGCGACATGATCGCCGGCGTCTTCGACCTGGGCGACACCGTGGCCCGTGAGGTGATGCTGCCGCGCATCGACATCGTGGCCCTCGATGTGGAGACGCCGCTGCACGACGCCCTGGACACCATCATCGGGTGCGGCCACTCGCGCCTGCCCGTCTACGAAGAGAACATCGACCAGATTACCGGCGTGCTCTACGCCAAGGACCTGCTGCGCGCCCTGCGGGACATGCGCGCGGGCGGGCCGGAGCCGTCCCTGCGCGAGTTGTCGCGCCCGGCCTACTTCATCCCAGAAACGAAGCCGGTCGACGACCTGCTCGCCGACCTGAAGCGCATCAAGGTCCACCTGGCGATTGTCGTGGACGAGTACGGCGGGACGGCGGGCCTGGTCACCATCGAGGACCTGCTCGAGGAGATTGTCGGCGAGATCCAGGACGAGTACGATGTCGAGGAACCCATCAGCCAGACCATCTCGGCGCAGGAAATCATCTACGACGCCCGCGCCAACCTGGACGACCTCAACGACGAGCTGGACATCCACTTGCCGACCGGCGAGAACGACACCCTCGGCGGCCTCATCTTCAGCCAGCTTGGCCGTGTGCCCGACGTGGGCGACGAGGTCCAGGTCGACAACGTTCACCTTGGCGTGCTGAGCATGCACGGGCGGCGCATTGGCAAGGTGCGAATCAGGAAGGACGAGCCGCGCCCGGCGGCAAAGGTCGAGGATACCGCCCACGAGGCGGCGCCCGAGACGGCGGGCGCGGAGGGAGACGAAGACGCATGGCAGACGACACGCAAGGTCAACGGGACGGCGTAGCCCAGCAACTTATCCTGGCGGCGTGCGAGGCGCGGGAGCGCGCCTACGCGCCCTACTCGCGCTACCGCGTTGGCGCGGCCCTGCTCACCGCCAATGGCGAGGTCTTCACCGGCGCGAACATCGAGAACGCCGTCTATCCCCTGGCGACGTGCGCCGAGCGCACCGCCGCCGTCCACGCCGTCGCCGACGGGCAGCGGCGCTTCGCCGCCATCGCCGTCGTCACGGCCGATGGTGGAACGCCATGCGGGGCGTGCCGCCAGATTCTGCGCGAGTTCGGCGGCCCCAAGCTCGTCGTCTACGTGGCGACGCCGGACGGCCGCTACCGCACCTACACCCTCGCCGAGCTTCTCCCCGACAGCTTCGGCCCTGAGAACCTCGTCACCGGCTGCGACGAGGGCTAACCGTCTATTCCACATAAATCCTGCAATCGAATTGTCATGCTGAGCGAACGCGAAGCATCCCGGCGGCGTGGGGACGCTTCGCGCCGCTCAGCGTGACAGTGGTGACTTCTCCGCGCGTGGTAAACACTTCTTTACGATTTGCCAACCCCGATGATGATATGATAAGAGCCAAGTTCTTCGAGAGTCCGATTCTGGTCCAGGTCGGCGTGGTCCGGGAGTCCGATTCGCTCCGCCTCGCCGCGCAATCAACAAACCCTCATCCATCATTGGCGCTGCTGACTTAAGCGTCAATCCATCGTTGCACAACGTCTAGCGCGTGTCTGCCTGAACAATCAAATAGCCAGAAAGCCAGGCTCCCCCAATGACGGGTGGCTGCCGGTCTTGTTCTGCTCGGCTCTGGGTTCCCATGGTCAAAAGGAGGATGGCAATGTCGCCACCAGGGATGGAGCTTGACGAACGCCTGGCATTGCGAGGCATCTCGCGGCGAGAATTCCTGAAATTCTGCGCCTCTGTCACCACCGCTCTCGCTTTGCCCCTGAAGTTTACGCCCCGTATCGAAGCCGCTCTGGCGGACGCGGCCAAACGCCCGCCCGTCGTCTGGCTCGAATTCCAGGATTGCGCCGGAGACAGCGAGTCTTTCCTGCGCGCGTCCCGCCCCAGCGCGGCGGATGTCATCCTGGACACGATTTCCCTCGATTATCACGAGACAATCATGGCTGCGTCCGGCAAGCAGGCCGACGCGGCCCGCAAGAAGACCGTCGATGCCGGCGGGCACATCGTCGTCGTGGAAGGGTCGATTCCCACCAAGGACGACGGCATCTACTGCTGCATCGGCGGGCGCACGGCCCTCGACCTGTTGCAAGAGGCGACGGCCAAGGCGACGGCGGTCATTGCCGTGGGAAGCTGCGCGGCGTTCGGCGGGCTGCCCAAGGTCAAGCCGAACCCGACCGGCGCGGTTGGCGTGATGGACCTGGTGAAGAACGTCCCGGTCATCAACCTGTCCGGCTGCCCGATGAACGTCGTCAACTTCACCGCGACCGTCGTCCACCTGCTGACCTTCGGCAAGCCGCCGGCGCTGGACAAGCTCGGCCGCCCGCTGTTCGCCCACGGCCAGATTATCCACAACAACTGCGAGCGCCGCGGCCACTTCAACGCCGGCGAGTTCGTCATGGCGTGGGGCGACGAGGGCCACCGCAAGGGCTGGTGTCTGTACAAGATGGGCTGCAAGGGGCCGGTCGCCACGTTCAACTGCCCGACGGTACGCTGGAACGATGGCACGAACTGGCCCGTGGGCGCCGGGCACGGCTGCATCGCCTGCGCCGCCCCTGACTTCTTCGAGCGGCCCATCTACGAAACCGTCCCCATCCAGCAGGCGTCGCCCCCCGACTTCTACCCGCAGGTCGCCAAGGCAGTGGAGAACATGTCCCCGGCCGGCGCGGCGACCATCGGCGCGGTCGGCGGGCTGGTTGTCGGCGCTGGCGCGGTCGGGGCCGTGGCCGCAGCCCGCGCGCGACAGAACAAGGACGTGGTCGAGCCGCCCGCCGCTCCCCCCGCCGAGTCGAGCGAAGGGTAAGGAGAGGCGCCATGTCCATCAGTCGCAGACGCTTCCTTGAGATGTTAGGTCTGGGCGCGGGCAGTGTCGCCCTCGGCGCGGTCTCGCCGCAAACCGCCCGCGCCAGCGAAGCGGCGGACAAAGCAAAAAACCAGCCGTCCATGCTGTATGACACGACGCTCTGCACAGGCTGTCGCGCCTGTCAGAACGCCTGCCGCCAGTGGAACGAAACCTCGCCGGAGCTGAGCAGCGACGGCCTGTACGACGCGCCGACCGACCTGTCGGGCCACACGTGGACCGTCGTGCAGCTCTACAAGAACGAGGATGTCCCGAACCCGACGGCGGACAGCGCGAATTGGTCATTCATCAAGCGCAACTGCATGCACTGCCTCGAACCGGCGTGCGTGTCGGCGTGTACCGTGGGCGCGTTGCAGAAGAGTGACGCAGGCCCGGTCATCTACGACGTGAACCGCTGCTTCGGCTGCCGCTACTGCATGGTCGCCTGCCCGTACCACGTGCCGCGCTACCAGTGGTGGACGACGACGCCCCTGGTGCAGAAGTGTACCTTCTGCTCCGGCTATGTCCAGCCCGAAGGCGTCCTCGACCCGAAGAATCGCCTGGCCCAGGGCAAAGGTCCGGCGTGCGCCGCAGCGTGCCCGACCGGCGCGCTGAAGTGGGGGACGCGAGAGCAGTTGCTGAACGAGGCCCACGCCCGCATCGCCGCCAACCCGGGCAAGTACCACGAGGACCGTGTCTACGGGGAGAACGAAGTAGGCGGCGCGCTCCAGCTCATCCTCTCCCACGTGCCGTTCGAGAAGCTGGGCCTGCCGATCCTGGACGATAAGCCCCTGCCGGAGAATACCCGCCCGGTCAACCTGGCCGTGCCGGCCATCTTCCTGGGCGTCGGCGGTCTTGCCTCGGTCATCTACCGCGTGCGTTCCCGCGCCGAAGAGGCCGGGGCCACCAGGGAGGACGTGTCATGAGCGCCTCATCCGTTGCCACGCAAAAGCGCGTCGCCGCTCGAACGTTCCCCCTGGGAACCGCGTTCCTCGTCCTGCTCGTCCTGCTGGGCGTCGCCGCCGCCATCGTGCGCTACACCCAGGGGCTAGGGGCGTCCACGAACCTGCGCGACGACATCCCGTGGGGGTTGTGGATTGGGCTGGACGTGATGGGGGGCGTCGCGCTGTCGGCGGGCGGCTTCAGCATGGCCGGCGTCGTCTACATCTTCCGCCTGAAGCGCTACTACCCCCTCGTGCGCCCGGCCCTGCTCACCGCCTTCATCGGCTACCTCCTGGCGGCCGGCTCCATTCTGTTCGACCTGGGCCGCCCGGAGCGCTTCTACCACCCGTTCATCTACTGGAACCCCCACTCGGTCATGTTCG
The DNA here is from genome assembly GCA_039810085.1 of Anaerolineae bacterium. Taxonomy (GTDB): domain Bacteria; phylum Chloroflexota; class Anaerolineae; order Epilineales; family JAHCIE01; genus JBDHWG01. Next base: position 3,340 of record JBDHWG010000046.1, on the reverse strand, counting down.
AGATCGCGTGGAGCGTCATCAGCTACCTGACGATTCTGACCATCGAGAACAGCCAACTCGTCGCCGAGCGCTTCCGCATCAAGTGGCTGCTGAGCCTGCTGCGGAAGATCCTCATTCCGGTGGTCATCCTGGGCATCATCATCTCGACGATGCACCAGTCGTCCCTCGGCGGACTGTTCCTGCTCATGCCGCAGCGCCTCTACCCCCTGTGGTACACGCCGTTCCTGCCGGCGCTATTCTACCTGAGCGCCATCCTCGTCGGCATCTCGATGACCATCGTCGAGTCGCTGCTGACGGCGAGCGCCTTCCGCCGCCCGCCGGAGATGCACCTGCTGCGCGACCTCGGTCTGTGGGCGATGTGGCTGCTGCTGGCGTACCTGGTCCTCAACCTGGGGCTGGTCTTCGTGAGCGGCAAGGCCGCGCTCCTGTTCCACCCCGGCGTGCCGACCCTGACGTACTGGGTGGAGATTGGCGTCGGCGTCATCGCGCCGCTCATCATCCTGGCGCAGTCGCGCCTGCGCGCCTCCCGCGTCTGGCTGTTCCGCGCTTCGGCCCTTGTGGCCCTCGGCGTCGTCCTCAACCGCTTCGACGTGCTGTTCTGGGGCGCTGGCGGGGTGCTATACGCCCCGACCTGGATGGAGTTCGCGGTCACCGCGGGGATGATTTCCCTCGGGGTGCTGTTGTTCATGTTCGCCGTCAAGCACCTGCCGGTGCTCGACCAGCACGCTGCCGGCCACGAGCACTAAGTGTCGTTGCGAGCGGAGCGAAGCAATCCCTCGCTGGCACAAGTGACCCGCTAATTGGAGAATAGCGCCGCTCTTGCCCGCCGCGAGATTGCTTCGTCGTCCTATCGTCCTCCTCGCAATGACGGGCTAAACAACCTACGGAGGAATACATGGCGAAAATCGCCGTCGATCCGGTCACTCGCATAGAGGGCCATCTACGCATAGAAGTTGAAGTCAACAACGGAGCCATCACCGATGCCTGGGCGTCCAGCACCATGTGGCGCGGCATCGAGACGATCCTCAAAGGCCGCGACCCGCGCGGCGCGTGGCTGATGACCCAGCGCATCTGCGGTGTCTGAACGACTGTTCACGCTCTCTGCTCCGTGCGAGCAGTCGAAGATGCCCTGGGCATCCAGGTTCCGAACAACGCGCGCATCCTGCGCAATCTCATCGAGTCCATCCAGTACGTCCAGGACCACGTCATCCACTTTTACCACCTGCACGCCCTGGACTGGGTGGACATCGTCAGCGCCCTGAAGGCCGACCCCGAAGCCACATCGAAGCTGGCGCAGTCCCTCTCGGACTGGCCGCTGTCGAGCACGACCTATTTCAAGGGTGTGCGCGACAAGCTCCAGGCGTTCGTGAACACTGGCCAGCTGGGGCCGTTTGCCAACGCCTACTGGGGCCACCCGGCCTACAAGCTGCCGCCGGAAGCGAACCTGATGGCGGCGGCGCACTACCTGGCGGCGCTCGACTTCCAGCGCGACTTCATCCGCGCCCACGCCATCCTCGGTGCGAAGAACCCGCACTTGCAGACGTACCTCGTCGGCGGCATGGCCAGCCCGATTGACCCGGACAGCCAGTCGGCCATCAACGCCGACAAGCTCGCCATGATTTCGGGCCTCATCGCCGAGGCCAAGAAGTTCGTCACCCAGGTCTACCTGCCGGATGTCCTGGCCGTCGCGCCGTTCTACCTGGAGTGGACGAAGGTCGGCGAGGGCACGGGCAACTTCATGTCCTACGGCGACTACCCCGACGCCGCGGGCAAGCCGTGGATGCCGGCCGGCATCATCCTCAACCGCGACCTGTCACGGGTCTACCCGGTCGATCAGAAGAAGATTACCGAGCACGTCTCCCACTCGTGGTACACCTACACCGACGAGACCGTCGGCAAGCACCCGTGGGACGGCGACACCGTGCCGAACTACACCGGCCCGAAGCCGCCGTATGAGTTCCTGAACACAGGCCCCGGCGACAAGTACACCTGGATGAAAGCGCCGCGCTACGAGGACTACCCGATGGAGGTGGGGCCGCTGGCGCGGATGCTCGTCGCCTACGCCTCCGGTCAGCCCGACGTCAAGGCGACGGTGGATAGCGTGCTGGGGCAGCTCAAAGCGCCGCCGACGGTCCTGTTCTCGACCCTCGGCCGCATCGCCGCCCGCTGTGTGGAGACCGTGGTCACTGCCGACCAGCTCGATAAGCACCTAAACGAGCTAATCCAGAGCATTGCCAGCGGCGACCTGACCATCCACGAGGGCAGCAAGTGGGATCCGGCCACCTGGCCCGCTGAGGCCCAGGGCTTCGGCCACCACGAAGCGCCGCGCGGCTCCCTCGGCCACTGGATTCGCATCAAGGACCGCAAGATCGAGAACTACCAGTGCGTCGTGCCGAGCACGTGGAACTGCTCGCCGCGCGACGCGAAGGGCCAGCGCGGGCCATACGAGGCGGCGCTGGTCGGCACGCCCGTGGCTAACCCGGAGATGCCGCTGGAGGTCCTGCGCACCATCCACTCGTTCGACCCGTGCATGGCGTGCGGCGTCCACGTCCTCGACACCACGGGCCACGAGATCACGCAGGTGACGTTCAACGCGGGGCCGAAATGTTGATGCCGGGCGAGGCGGCCGGCAAGACCGTCATTCTCGGCGTCGGGAACCTGCTCCTCTCGGATGAGGGCGTCGGCGTGCAGGTCATCGAGCGCCTGACCGAGCAGTACGTCCTGCCGGCGGGCGTCGAGGCGGTGGACGGCGGCACCCTCGGCATGGACCTCCTGTACTACCTGGAAGGGGCCGAGCGGCTGCTCATCATCGACGCTGTGGAAACGGGGCAGGAACCGGGCGCGCTCGTCCGCCTCGAAGACGACGACGTGCCGGCCTTCCTGTCGCTGAAGATGTCGCCCCACCAGATGGGCGTGCCGGACATGCTGTTCGCGGCGCGTCTGCGGGACATGTACCCCAAGCACGTCGTTCTGTGGGGTGTGCAGCCGGGCTGCCTCGACCTCGGTCTCGACCTGTCGCCGCCGGTCGCCGACCGCGTCGATTTCCTGGTGGAGCAGGTGCGGCGGGAGGTCGAGGGGTGGGGCGAGGCCCCCCTCACCCCCGTCCCCTCTCCCACTGAGGGGAGAGGGGAGACCCCCTCACTCCTGCCCCTCTCCCACTGAGGGGAGAGGGGAGGTGGACTCTTTTCCCCTTCCCCCCTTGTGGGGGAAGGTCAGGGTTGTCATTGCGAGCGGAGTCTATATGACCCTAGGGTCACCCGCAAGTATGAAAATGGCTGGCGCGACCGCCCGCGCGATGGACAGCCAGACGGGTTGCGATTATGCTTGAGGTCGGCACGGG
>JBDHWG010000045.1:0-22619 GCA_039810085.1 Anaerolineae bacterium | reverse complement strand
GCGAGAGCGGGACAAGGTCATTCACCGTCTGCAGCGACGGCTGGAGAAGCTGGGGTATCGTGTCAGCATTGAGCGCCAGGCTGTCGCTGCATGACCCGCTCATTTTCATCTCAGCGAAGCATCCCCTTGCAGACCGTTGGACCGCGAGAGGCGCGAAAGGGGGGAAAGGTCAAAGAGTGGAACCACGGAAGGCACGGAATACACGGAAAGAAGAGACCTTCCTCTTAATTCCGTGTCTTCTGTGTATTCCGTGGTAGACCTCTTAAGGGCCGACGGCTACTTCTCGACCAGGGGCAGGAAGATGAAGCTGTGGACGGTGGTCGTCTGCCAGCGCAGCGACAGGGCCGCCGGGCCGCTGGCGTGGCTGTACTCCACGCGCACCCGGTGCGGGCCGGCCGATAGCGGCAGGAAGCCCGTCGCCGGCCCCGCCCCGGTGGTGCGCTGGATGACAATCTTGCCGTCCACCCACACGCGCACCGCGCCATCGGCAGTCACCGTGAACACCGCCAGCCCCTCGTCCAGCGTCACGTCGCGCTCCCAGCGCGCCGACCAGTTCTGCGCCGGCATGTCCCCGCCCGGCGAGCCGCTCGCCCACGTCAGGGTCAGATCGGCCTCGTTGTGGATGGTGACCGGCGCGTCGGCGAGCCACTCGTTGGCGAAGTACTCGCCGCGCCAGGTATCGGGCGCTGTCGGGCCGAAGACGACGAGGCGGCTGTTGTCGGTGTCGCTCACCCAGGCGATGCCCTCGCTCGTCACGGCGATGCCGCGCGGGTTGATGAGCGCCGTGCTCCCGCCGTCCCACTTGCCCAGGAACGTGCCGTCGGCGGCGAAGCGTTGGATGCGGTTGTTGCCCGAGTCGGCGACGAACACCGTCCCATCCGGCGCGACGGTGATGCCGAGGGGCGTGTTGAACTGGCCGTCATCCTCGCCCTGGCTGCCCCACTTGTTGATGAACGTCCCATCGGCGGCGAAGTGCTGAATGCGGTTGTTGCCGGTGTCGGCGACGTACACCGTCCCATCCGGCGCAACGGCGGGGCCGTGGGGGTACTGGAACTGGCCGTCGCCGCGCCCGAAGTTGCCCCACTTCGTCAGGAACGTCCCATCGGCGGCGAAGCGCTGGATGCGGTTGTTGCTGTCGTCGGCGACGTAGATGGTGTTGTCCGGCGCGACCGCCAGGCCGTTGGGCACCATGAACTGGCCGTCGCCGTGGCCCAGCCGCCCGAAGCTGTTGAGCGGGGCGCCCTCGGCGCTGAGATGCTGCACGCGGTAGTTGTTGCTGTCGATGACGTAGACCGTCCCGTCGGCCGCGATGCTCACGCCCTGGGGCGTCTGGAACTGGCCCGGGTTGCTGCCCACGCTGCCGAACTTGTCGAAGAACAGGCCGTCGGCGGTGAAGCGCTGGATGCGGTGGTTCGTCGTGTCGGCGACGTAGATCGTGCCGTCCGGCGCGACGGACAACCCCTGCGGGTGGTCGAACTGTGTGCTCGTCATCGCCCGCCCGCCCCACGCATTCAACACGCTGCCGTCCTGCCAGAAGCACTGGACGCGGTGATTGCGCGTGTCGGCGATGTAGATGACGCCGTCTCGCCCGATGCCGATGCCCTCCGGCCCGGCCAGCTGGCCCGCGTCGTGGCCGTAGACGCCGAACTTGTCCAGGAACACGCCGTGGGGCGAGAAGTGCTGGACGCGCTGGTTGCTGCTATCGGCAACGTAGAGCGAGTTGTCGGCGGCCACCACCAGGGCGATTGGCGAGATGAACTGGCTGTCGTCCGTGCCCGGGTTGCCCCACTTCGCCTTGAACGTCCCGTCGGCGGCGAACACCTGGATGCGCCCATTCGCCGTGTCGGCGACGTAGACCGTGCCGTCCGACGCCGTCGCGACGCCGCGCGGCAGGTTGAACTGCTGGTCGGCCTGGCCGCGCCCGCCCCACTGGCCCAGGTACGTCCCATCCGCCGTGAAGCGCTGGACGCGGTGGTTGTTCGTGTCGGCGACGTAGACCGTCTTATCCGGCCCGACCGCCACGCCGCGCGGGTGGTTGAATTGCCCATTGTCCGCGCCAAAGCTCCCGAACTGGCCGAGGTACAGGCCGTCCGGTGTGAAGTGCTGGATGCGGTTGTTGTTCATGTCGGCGACGTAGACCGTGCCGTCCGGCGCAATGCCGATCCCGGCCGGCGCGGCCAGCTGCCCGTCGCCCGTGCCCAGCTCGCCCCACGTGCTCTGAAAAGTCCCGTCGGCGGCGAACACCTGGATGCGGTTGTTGCGCGTGTCGCTAACGTAGACCGCGCCGCTCCAGGCGACGGCGAGGCCGCCGGGGTAATCGAAATTGCCCACGGGCGCTTGCGACCCGATGGTAAACAACACTCTATTGGGCAGGGGCATGTCCGCCCCCGCCTTGCCCGACGCGCCCGCCGCCACCACCACGGCCAGCAGCAGCGCCGCCAGCGCCGCCCAACCTCGGCTCATGCTACGACTCCCTCTAGCCCAAAAAACCCGACCTTGTATTTTAGCCGGTTCCGGCGCAAAGATGTATTTGCGAGACGCTGCGCCGCTCTGGAGTGTATGACGGCGCACGGCGGGATTCGTGACGCGGCTTGACCGTTTGTTGCGCGTCTGCTATCCTCTTGCCGCACCTGACGGTTGATGATGACGACGAACAACAACATCTCGCGCCGCCACACCGTCAGCGACGCCCAGAATGGAATTCTGGGCCTGGTAGGGCGAAGCCTGCCGAGGCAGGCTAGGATGCGGATGTCTCCGACGAGCCAGCCTGCTTCGAGCAGGCTTGAGTGTATCAGACGCCGATTTCCAATCGGCGGCGTCGGCTGGCGACAACGCCGACTTGAATGACAGCATGGCACTGAGCGATGTAACAGGTAATGTTCATAGTTGTCACGACAAAACGCCCAATTGGAACCCTTTGCCATGCCCGATCTCTCGCCCCAGGAGTTTGTCGCCAAGTGGCGGCAGACCGCCGTCAAAGAACGCTCCGGCACCCAGGAGCATTTCATCGACCTGTGCCGCCTCGTCGGCCACCCCACGCCCGTCGAGGACGACCCGACCGGCACGCGCTTCACCTTCGAGATGGGCGCGAGCAAGCAGCGCGGCGGCCAGGGCTGGGCCGACGTGTACAAGCGCGGCTTCTTCGCCTGGGAGTACAAGGGCAAGCACGCCAACCTCGACAAAGCCTACCAGCAGCTCCTCCAATACCGCGAGGCGCTGGAGAACCCGCCCCTCCTCGTCGTCTCCGACATGGAGCGCATCGTCGTCCACACCAATTTCACCAACACCGTCAAGCAGACCATCCCGCTGAGCCTGGACGACCTCCTGACGCCGGACGGGCTGCGGCGGCTGCGCGACGTCTTCACCAACCCCGACGCCTTCAAGACGCCCCAGACGCCGGAGAGCGTCACCCAGGAGGCAGCGCGCCAGTTTGCCCGCCTGGCCGATTTGCTGCGCGGGCAGGGCGCCGACGCCCATGCCGCCGCCCACTTCCTCATCCGCCTGCTGTTCTGCCTGTTCGCCGAGGACATCGACCTCCTGCCGCGCGACGCCTTCACGCGCCTGGTACACAACCTGCGTGGGCGGCCGGAGCAGCTCGGCCGCGCCCTGCACCAGTTGTTCGAGGCGATGGCGACCGGCGGCGTGTTCGGCTACGACACCATCCGCCACTTCGACGGCGGCCTGTTCGACGACGCGGCTGTGCTCGACCTCGGCGGCGACGGCCTGGCCGTCCTGGACCGGATTACCGGCCTGGACTGGTCCAGCATCGAGCCGTCGGTGTTCGGGACGCTATTCGAGCGCAGCCTGGACCCGGGCAAGCGCGCCCAGCTCGGCGCCCACTACACCAGCCGCCAGGACATCCTGCTCATCGTCGCGCCGGTGCTGATGGCCCCGCTGCGCCGCGCGTGGGACGCCGTCCAGGGGCAGGCGCGGGACCTGGCCGCCCGGCGCAACCATCTGCGGTGCTTTTGACAAACGCGGCTATGCCGCTACAATCTCATGCAAGGAACCGCGTGCGCAAAAACTCCTTTAGGATAGACTACCTTGGGGAGGACGCACGACGATGGAACGCATCTCTATGGCTGCTCTGCCTGGTTTCGAACTCTCTCTTGAATTGAAGCCGCCTCTCAAGTGGGCAGGGGGCAAACGTTGGCTTGTCCCTCACCTAAAGCCTCTGTGGAGAGGGAACAGCCACAGGCGGCTTGTCGAGCCTCTCTGCGGCGGGTTAGCTGTTACTCTGGGCCTCATGCCTCAGCGAGCATTGCTGAACGATGTCAATCCCCATTCCATCAACTTCTACCGCTGGCTGCAACAAGGGCTGGAGATTACTCTGCCCATGAGCAACGACGCTGATCTCTACTATGAATATCGAGACCGGTTCAATCAGTTGATCGCCGAAGGAAAGGACAACACGGCTGAAGCCGCTGCGCTGTTCTACTACCTGAATCGTACAGGTTACAACGGTCTATGCCGATTCAACCGTAAAGGCGAGTTCAATGTCCCGTTTGGCAAGTATAGTCGCATCAACTATGTCACCGACTTTACGAAATATCGGGACATCTTTATGACCTGGGAATTCACGGTCGGGGACTTTGAAGATGTGCCGCTTAAGCCCTCCGACTTTGTATATGCCGATCCTCCCTATGATGTTGAGTTCACGCAGTATGCTAAAGAAGGATTTGATTGGGAAAGCCAGCTCAGATTAGCGAACTGGCTGTCTTGTCACCCCGGCCCTGTAGTCTTGTCCAATCAAGCGACCGATAGGATTGTGAGCCTATATGAGGGCTTAGGGTTCGATTTGCGCTTCCTAGATGCGCCTCGCATGATCAACTGCACTGGTGATAGAACACCAGCAAGGGAAGTACTTGCTACGAAGGGTCTAAACTGTAATGTCTCCTCGTGACACGAGAACTGGCGGTGTTCTTGAGGACACCATCCTCCCTGCTCTACACCGAAATGGTTACACCTATCAGAAACAAGTGAATATTGGACATCGCATCGGCGGTGGTAGACACATTGTGGACGTGTTGGTTACAACCGCAGACGAACGTCAATTGCTCGTCTCACTGAAATGGCAGCAGACGTCGGGCACGGCGGAGCAGAAAGTGCCTTTCGAAGTCATCTGCTTGGCTGAGGCGATTCGGACTAGTGACGGTAAATACGACAAGGCCTATTTGGTCTTGGGAGGCGATGGCTGGCGACCATCGCTAAAGAGTTACTATATCAGTGGCAAGCTCAATGAACATCTGAGGTACAGCGACCTTGTGTCCATTGTGTCTCTGGAAGGCTTCATGACGCTTGCCAACAAGCGCCAGTTGTAATCCCCTCCTGTTCTAGAATAAGGGCGGCGCGGAGGAGGGGGAGATTGGACCGTGATAGGCGCGAAAGGGAGGAAAGACACGAAAAGAGAGGCGGCGATGATTTATCTCTCTTTGCGACCACGGAGGTGGGACCACCTCTTTTTTCGCGCCTTTCGCCCCTTTCGCGGCATTCGCGGTCCAACGGTTCGCCGGGGGATGCTTCGCCAGCAGGGGCGGAGTACCGCCCCCTTTTGGGAGTTGCCCCCGATGTTGACTCCTGCCCTAATTGTAGGGGTGGGGGCAACTCCCAAAACCGCACCCCGGCTCAGCATGGCAGCGGGCGCTCCCGTCTTGCCTCTGCGTCTCTGCGCCTCTGCGTTGCAATCCTCTTCGCGGCACGCGAGGACACATCCTCCGACCGCGTATCCCCCGGGCATAGGCTGGCAACGCCAGGGCGCAAAGACGCCAGGACGCTAAGCGAGACATATCTTCAGTCTGTTGGCGGCGTTGCGCCTTAGCGCCTTGGCGTTCACCTCTCACATCCGTTGACAACCGATAGGAGCGACACAATGCAACCAACGAACGGGGGCGATACGAGCGTGCTGGCGGCGTTGTTCAGGCACAACACCTGGGCGACCTTGAAGATGCTGGACTTCTGCGCCACGTTGAGCGACGAGCAGCTCGACGCCTCAGCGCCCGGCACGTTCGGCTCCATCCGCGCGACGCTGCGGCACATCGTCGGCGCCGAGGCCAGCTACGTCGGGCGCGTGACCGGGCGTCGCCCCGCCAAGCCGCTGGGGCCAGGCTTCCCCGACTTCGCCACATTGAAAGAGGTGGCGCGCTGGACGGGCGACGAGCTGCTGGACCTGGCGCTGTCGGCGCGGGCGGATAGCGTCGTCGAGGAGCGCGATCCCGACGTCAAGGCGGTGGCGCGGTATCCCCTCGCCAGCCTGATGCTCCAGGCCATCAACCACGCGACCGAGCACCGGACCCACGTGTCCACCATCCTCACCGTGCTCGGCCTGGAGCCGCCGGACACGAGCGGCTGGGCGTACATGGTGGAGACGGGCGAGTTCCAGGAAACCCGGGAAGACGGCGCGTGAGCCACGCCCCCTTCTTCCTCTGCGCCTCTGCGCCTCTGCGTTGCCTAACTCTTTGATTTTCGGAGGTGATGACATGGCCTATCAGCACAACGGGGGCGAGACGGGGGTCAGCCGGCGGCTGGCCGAGGTCATGGCGGCGACGACGTACGCCGACCTGCCGCCCGCCGTCATCGACGACACCCGGCGGTCCGTCCTCGACTGGCTCGGCTCCGCCCTGGCCGGGTCCGTCGAGCCGCCGGCGCGTATGGCCCAGGCCGTCGTCGCCGCCCTCGGCGTGTCCGACGAGGCGGCGGTGTTCGGCGGCGGGCGCGCCTCGGCCCCCGGCGCGGCCCTCGCCAACGGCGTCGCCTCGCACATCCTGGAGCTGGACGACGTTCACAAAGGCTCGACCATGCACCCCGCCGCGCCCATCATCCCCGCCGCCCTCGCCGTCGCCGAACGGGAGCGCGCCGACGGCCGGGCATTTCTGCGCGCCGTCGCCCTAGGCTACGAGGCCGGGCTGCGCGTCGGCGAGGCCGTCAACCCCAGCCACTACCGCTACTGGCACCCCACTGGCACCGCCGCCACGTTCGGCGCCGCCGTCGCCGCCGGGTCGCTGCTGGGCCTGGACGCGGCGCAGATGCTCGACGCCCTGGGCACGGCGGGGACGCAGGCGGCCGGGCTGTGGGAGTTCAACGCCGACGGGGCGATGAGCAAGCACCTGCACCCCGGCAAGGCCGCCTTCAACGGCATCCTCGCCGCCGACCTGGCCCGCCTCGGCTTCACCGGCGCGACGCGCATCCTCGAAGGCGAGCGCGGCTTCTTCCGCGCCACGACCGCCGCCTACGACCCGACCCGCGTCACCGACGGCCTGGGTCACGGGTGGAAGATTAGCGAGAACTGCTACAAGCTCTACTCGTGCTGCGGCCACACCCACACCGCCATCGACGGCGCCCTCGACCTGCGCGCCGCCCACGGCTGGCAGGGGCCGGACGCCCTCGACCACATCGCGGCGATTGAGATCCGCACCTACGGCCCGGGCTACGAGATCGTCCGCGAGATGACCCCGCGCACGCCGTACCAGGCCAAGTTTAGCCTGGCCTACGTCGTCGCCGCCGCGCTGCTGGAGGGCTGGGTCGGCCTGGCGCAGTTCGACGCGGCGCGCTTCGGGCCGGACGGCGTGCGCGAGCCGAGCATCGCGGCGCTCCTGGCGCGCACCACGGTCACGGTGGAGCCTGCGCTGACGGCGATGTACCCGGCGGCGTGGCCCGCCCGCCTGCGCGTCCACCTGACCGACGGGACGACGGCCGAGGCGGGCGGCGACTTCCCGCGCGGCAACCCGGAGAACCCGGTGAGCACGACGGCGCTGGAGGACAAGTTCGCCGCCCTGGTGACGCCGCGCCTGGGCGCCGACGTGACGCAGCGCGCCCTGGCCCTCGTCCACCGCCTGCCGGATATCGAGGACATGCGGGTTGCGGTGGAAGACGTGACAAGAGGCATTGCGGTGTCATGGCGAGGAGGCACGACGAAGCAATCCCTCGACGGGTGATAGGCTCGCTCTAGCCGCGTAGACCGTCTGTCGCAAGGGCGGGGGAACGCGGCGGGCTGAAGCCGCGCCGCTAGGGATGCAAGCCCCAGGGGCTAGGAGGACGCTCTTCAGCCGCTTCGGCTTCCATCTTGTAGCCGTGGGGTTCGACCCCACGGCGGGCGCCCGGTAGGCGTGGGGGCGGGCGCAGGAACGCGGCGGGCGGGGGAACGCGGCAGGCTAAAGCCATGCCGCTAGGGATGGAAGCCCCAGGGGCTGGGAGGACACTCTTCAGCCGCTTCGGCTTCCATCTTGTAGCCGTGGGGTTCGACCCCACGGCGGGCGCCCGGTCGGCGGGAGATGGCCGGTGTCGGGGGAACGCGGCGGGCGGGGGAACGCGGCGGGCGGGGGAACGCGGCAGGCTAAAGCCATGCCGCTAGGGATGGAAGCCCCAGGGGCTGGGAGGACACTCTTCAGCCGCTTCGGCTTCCATCTTGTAGCCGTGGGGTTCGACCCCACGGCGGGCGCCCGGTCGGCGGGAGATGGCCGGTGTCGGGGGAACGCGGCGGGCGGGGGAACGCGGCGGGCGGGGGAACGCGGCAGGCTAAAGCCATGCCGCTAGGGATGGAAGCCCGAGGGGCTGGGAGGGCGCTCTTCAGCCGCTTCGGCTTCCATCTTGTCGCCGTGGGGTTCGACCCCACGGCGGGCGCCCGGGAGGCGTGGCGGCGGGCGCGGGGGAACGCGGCGGGCGCAGGAACGCGGCGGGCGGGGGAACGCGGCAGGCTAAAGCCATGCCGCTAGGGATGGAAGCCCCAGGGGCTAGGCCGCTCTTCAGCCGCTTCGGCTTCCAACTTGTCGCCGTGGGGTTCGACCCCACGGCGGACGCCCGGTAGGCGTGGCGGCGGGCGGGGGAACGCGGCAGGCTAAAGCCATGCCGCTAGGGATGGAAGCCCGAGGGGCTAGGAGGCCGCTCTTCAGCCGCTTCGGCTTCCATCTTGTAGCCGTGGGGTTCGACCCCACGGCGGACGGCGGCGGCGGGAGATGGCCGGCGTCGGGGGAACGCGGCGGGCGGGGGAACGCGGCGGGCGGGGGAACGCGGCAGGCTAAAGCCATGCCGCTAGGGATGGAAGCCCGAGGGGCTGGGAGGGCGCTCTTCAGCCGCTTCGGCTTCCATCTTGTCGCCGTGGGGTTCGACCCCACGGCGGACGCCCGGTCGGCGCAGGAACGCGGCGGGCGCAGGAACGCGGCGGGCTGAAGCCGCGCCGCTAGGGATGGAAGCCCCAGGGGCTAGGCCGCTCTTCAGCCGCTTCGGCTTCCATCTTGTAGCCGTGGGGTTCGACCCCACGGCGGACGCCCGGTCGGCGCAGGAACGCGGCGGGCTCAAGCCTCCCCCTCCGCCGCCTCCCGCATCGTCTCCCACAGTGCCGCGACGTGCTCGCGCTCCGTCAGCAGCGAGCCGACGGACACACGCACCATCCAGCGGCCATCCAGGATCGCCGGCGTCAGGTACGCCGCGCCGGAGCGGTTGACCCGGTCGGTCCAGGCCAGGGTGTGCTGGTCCAGCGCCTCGCCCTCCAGTCCCGGCGGCGCGTGGCGCACGCACACCGTCTGGAGCGGCGCCGGGGCCAGGCGGGTCCAGTTCGGCGCGGCGTCCACCTGCGCGGCGAGCCACGCGGCGTTGGCGATGTCGCGCCGCAGCCGCGCCTGCAAGCCGCTCACCCCCTGCTCCCGAATGAGCAGCCAGAGCTTGAGGGACCGGAAGCGGCGGCCGAGGGGGATGCCCCAATCGCGCAGGTTCTTGACCTTGGCGTCGGCGGCCGTTTGGAGGTAGCTGGGGTTGGTGGACATGACGCGCACGAGGTGCTGGGCGTCGCGGACGTAATAGAGCGAGCAGTCGAACACCGTGCCGAGCCACTTGTGCGGGTTGAGCACCAGCGAGTCCGCGCCCTCGATGCCCTCCCACATCCATCGGCACTCCGGCAGGATCATCGCCGACCCGGCCAGCGCCGTGTCCACGTGCAGCCAGAGGTTGTGCTCCCGGGCGATGCGAGCGCACGCCGCGACCGGGTCCAGCGCGGTCGTGCCGGTCGTCCCGATGGTGGCAACGATGGCGCACGGCACGTTACCGCACGCGATGTCCTCGGCAATGGCCGCTTCCAGCAGGTCGGCGCGCATGGCGTAGGTGTCGTCGACAGGGATGATGCGCAGGTTGGCGCGGCCGAAGCCGGCCAGGAGCGCCGCTTTCTCGACCGAGCTGTGGCTCTGCGTCGAGGCGTAGACGACCAGCGGGCGCTCTACGCCTTGCAGGCCCTCGCGCGCCATGCTGTAGTCGGTCGCGCGCTCGCGGGCGCACAGCAGGGCAACGAGCGTCGAGGTCGAGGCGGTGTCCTGGATGACGCCGCTCCACGCCTCGGACAGGCCGAGCATCTGCCGCATCCAGTCGGTCATCGTCTCCTCGACCTCGCTCAGCGCCGGGCTGGCCTGCCAGCTCAGGCCGAGCGCGCCCAGGCCGGAGCTGAGGGTGTCGCCCAGGACGGAGGCCAAGTCGGCGTTGGCCGGGAAGTAGCCGAAGAAGCGCGGGCTTTGCCAGTGGGACAAACCCGGCAGGATGATGCTGTCCAGGTCGTGGAAGATGGCGTCGAGGGGTTCGCCGTCCTGGGGTGGGGCGCTCGGCAGCTGAGCGCGGACCGCGCCCGGCGCGACCTGCGACATCACGGGGAACTCGGCCACGCGCTCGCGGTAGTCGGCGATGTAGTCGATGAGCAGGTGGCCGATACGTCGGAATTCTTGGGGGTTCATGACGTAACCTTGTCTAGTGACATGACGATGGCGGGCTACGTCATTGTACACCTACAGCTACTTAACAGGAAACCACGGAAAATAGGCACGCCTTATCAACAACTGGAATGGCAACGCAAGGGCGCAAAGAGAGATAGGTCTTCAGTCTGTTGGCGTCTTAGCGTCTTGGCGCCTTGGCGTTGCCCTGTCCCGGAAACGAGCAGCCGGTGTCATGCCGAGGGACGAGGCATCTGGGCCGCCCGCAGACCAGACCCCTCCTGCGTCGGGGTGACAGCCGGTGTCATGCCGAGGGACGAGGCATCTGGGCCGCCCGCAGACCAGACCCCTCCTGCGTCGGGGTGACAATCGGCTGTCATGCCGAAGGACGAGGTATCTGGGCCGCCCGCAGACCAGACCCCTCCTGCGTCGGGGTGACAGTCGGTGTCATGCCGAGGGACGAGGTATCTGGACTGTCACCGACAATAGGGTGGCAACGCAAGGGCGCAAGGACGCAAGGGCGCAAAGGGAGATAGGTCTTCAGTCTGTTGGCGGCACTCCTTCTCGCAATGACGGGATGTTCTGTGTGTTCTGAGGGGCCGTCATTGCGAGAAGGGGTGCGGGGGCGGTACTCCGCCCCTGCTGGCGAAGCAATCTCCCGCGCTTGCGACAGACGGTCTAGGTGGCTAGAGCATGGCTATCACCCGCCGGGGGATTGCTTCGTCGTTCCTCCTCGCAATGACGCCACGACGGTCATTGCGAGCGTGAGCGAAGCAATCCCCTGCCCTGGCATCAGACGGTCTAGGTGGCTAGAGCGTGGCTATCACCCGCCGGGGGATTGCTTCGTCGTTCCTCCTCGCAATGACGGGTGAGGGGCGTCTACCGCGCCGGGCGGCGGCCGAAGGGGCGCTGGGGGCGGCGGCCGCCCCGCGGGATGGCCTGCGGCTCGCGCAGCGGGCGGCGCTTCTGCGACTCGGCCCGCGGCGTCTCGCCCTCGCGGGGGATGGCGACCTTGAACGTCACGGCCTTGCCGTGCAGCGTCGTGTGGCGCATGGCATTCAGCACGTCGTCACGGTAGCGCTCCGGAATCTCCACGAAGGTGAAGCGGTCGTAGATGTCGATGGCGCCGATGGCGCGGCCCGGAATGCGCGCCTCGTTCGCAATTGCGCCGACGATGTCGGCCGGGCGGACGCCGTCCTTGCGGCCCGCGTCCACGAACAGGCGCACCATGCCGCGCTCGGTGGGCCGGTCGGACGGAACCTCCTCGACCTCTTCCTCCCGCGCCTCCTCCGCCGTCAGCAGCGGCTTGCGCCCGTCGCTGGTCGCCGCCAGGCTCAGCGCCGCCGCCGCGATCTCCGCCAGGTCCATGTCGTCGGTCAGGCTCTCCACCAGCGCCAGGTACGGGTCCAGGTCGCCCTGCTGAGCGCGCTCGCGCACCGACGCCCGCAGCTGCTCGCCGCGCCGCGCCGCGATGTCGGCCCGCGTCGGGAGCCTCACCGGGCGCATCGTCGCGCCGGTCAGCCGCTCGATGTCCTTGAGCAGGCGGCGCTCGCGGGGCGTGACGAACGTGATGGCCGTCCCGCTGCGCCCTGCCCGCCCAGTGCGCCCGATGCGGTGGACGTACGCCTCCGGGTCGCTGGGGATGTCGTAGTTGACGACGTGGCTGACGTTCTCGATGTCGAGGCCGCGCGCCGCCACGTCCGTCGCCACCAATAGCTCGACCTGGCCGTCGCGGAAGCGGCGCATCACGCTGTCGCGGGCCGCCTGGCTCATGTCGCCGTGCAGCGCGTCCACCGAGTAGCCGCGCGCGCTGAGGCTGTCGGTCAGCTCCGACGCAGCGACCTTGGTACGCGTGAAGATAATGGCTGCCGTCGGCGCCTCGTGGTCCAGGACCGTGGTCAGGGCATTGAGCTTGGCGGCCGGCGCGACGCTGTAGTACGTCTGCTCGGTCGTGGGGACGGTGAGCTGCTCGCGCTCGATGGTGATGACCACCGGGTCGTGCAGGTACTTCTGCGCCAGGTTCTGGATCGCCTCCGGCATCGTCGCGGAGAACAGCGCCGTTTGCCGGTCGGTCGGCGCTTGCTGTAGAATCCACTCGATGTCCTCGACGAAGCCCATGTCCAGCATCTCGTCGGCCTCGTCCAGGACGACGTAGCAGGTGTGGGATAGGGTCAGCGTGCCGCGCCGCATGTGGTCCATCACGCGGCCCGGCGTCCCGACGACAACCTGCACGCCCTGGTGCAGCGCCCGCAACTGCCGCTCGATGGCCTGCCCGCCGTACACAGGCAGGACGTTGACGCCCAGGTAGCGGGCGTAGCGGTGGGTCGCCTCGGCCACCTGCACCGCCAGCTCGCGGGTCGGCGTCAGGACGATGGCCTGCGTCTGCCGCTGCTTCGGGTCGATGGCCTCCAGCATCGGCAGGGCGAAGGCGGCCGTCTTGCCGGTGCCGGTCTGCGCCTGGCCGATGACGTCGCGGCCGGCCTTCAACAGGCCAATGGTTTCGGATTGAATCGGCGTCGGCGCTTCGTAGCCCAGGTCGCCAATCGCTTTCAATATCGGTTCACTCAAGCCTAGCTCGGCGAATGTCTCAGCCATGTTGCTTCCTTATATATGCTCATTGACTACACAGCGCTTCCCTGCAAATCCCGTTCCGCCAGGCGAAAGTATACGCCGTTCGCGTGCGTGATGCGCAGTCCGAACAGAAGAAGAGGGTTGGAACGCAGAGACGCAGAGGCGCCAAGCTGTCGTTGCGAGCGAACGCGACGCAATCTCCCGCCCTTGCATCAGACCGTCTCATCGAGGAGGAGCGGCGCTGACGCCAACCGGGAGACTGCTTCGTCGTCCTATCGTCCTCCTCGCAGTGACATCGCCAAACTGTCGTTGCGAGCGAAGGCGACGCAATCTCCCGCCCTTGCATCAGACCGTCTCATCGAGGAGGAGCGGCGCTGACGCCAACCGGGAGACTGCTTCGTCGTCCTATCGTCCTCCTCGCAGTGACATCGCCAAGCTGTCGTTGCGAGCGAAGGCGACGCAACCTCCCGCCCTTGCATCAGACCGTCTCATCGAGGAGGAGCGGCGCTGACGCCAACCGGGAGACTGCTTCGTCGTCCTATCGTCCTCCTCGCAGTGACATCGCCAAGCTGTCGTTGCGAGCATCCGTTTGACATCCGTTGATAGCAGGGCCGCAGTCCAGTCTCTCTTACTCAGAGACCTCTCTTTTCTTTCCGTGTCTTCCGTGCCTTCCGTGGTTCCCTTCTTAGCGTCGTTGCTTTCGCGTCTCGCGTGATCCAAGGACCTACCCCATGAGCACAGCCCCGCTTCCCAAGACCGTTCCCCACGTGACCCCGGCCGAGGCCGAGCGCTTCCTGAGCGCGCTGTTCGGCGCGCCGGTCGCCGACGTGGCGCTCATCGGCGCGGGGATGTTCGCCCGCGCCTTCGCGTTCGAGGCGGGCGAGCACGCCCTCGTCTTCCGCGTCAACTCGTTCGCGGTGGATTTCCAGAAGGACACGCTGGCGGCGCAGCGTTTCGCCTCGCCCGCCCTGCCGGTTCCGGCTGTCGTCAGCATGGGGCGCTACAGTGATGGCCTGTATTATGCTGTGACTCAGCGCTGCCCGGGCAAGACCATCGAGCGCATGACGGAGGACGAGGAGCGCGCCACCGCCGCCTCGCTCCTGGACGCGCTGGACGCCATCCACGCCATCGACGCCTCAAACTATGACGGCTGGGGGCTGACGGACGGCATGGGGCAAGGCCAATTCCCCTCATGGCCCGAATACCTGCTATCATTGTATAATCAGAAGCAGGACTACGACTGGGACGCCCTGCCAAACCACCCGCTCCTGGAGTGGGACATGTTCCAAGGGCTGTACGCGGAGATGCGGCGTCTGCTGGTCTACTGCCCCCCGCAAAAGTTCGTGGTCCACGGCGACTACGGGTTCGACAACGTGGTTGGTCAGGCGGGGCGGGTGACGGGCGTGCTGGATTGGGCCGAGATGCGCCTGGGCGATTTCCTGTACGACGTGGCCGTCCTGGACTTCTACAGCAAGCGCGTGCCGTATGGCGACATCTGGCGCGCGCGGGCGGCGGCGCGGGGGCAGGCCGTGCCCCACTTCGATGAGCGCATGCGCTGCTACATGCTGACTGTCGGCCTCGGCGCGATGCTCATTGCCGCCGCGCACGGCGACCGCCGCGACTACATCCGCGCGCGGGCGCGCACCGCGTCGGTGCTGTTGCCGGGCCGCCGCGCGCCGACCGATTGGACGCAGGAGGCGGATGGCAGATAGCAGTATCCGTAGGGGCGATCCCCCGTGGTCGCCCCGATCCCCCCGTGGTCGCCCCGATCCCCCCGTGGTCGCCCCGATCCCCGTGGTCGCCCCGATCCCCACGGATGGCGGATGGCGAATGGTGGATGGCGGATGGGAAGAATGGCAACGCAAAGGCGCAAAGGCGCAGAGGCTAAGAAGCCTGAGTCTTTTCTTCCTCTGCGGCTCTGCGGCTCTGCGTTGCCTTCCTCTTAGAAGGTGACGGAGTTGACTATCATTGTCGGGGGCGGCTTGGCTCCCGTGGAGGTATAAGCAGTTTATGACACAGCAGTTGAGAATTGCGATGATTGCGGCGGAGGCGGTGCCGTTCGCCAAGACCGGCGGTCTGGCCGACGTGGTGGGCGCGCTGCCCAAAACGCTGCGGCGGATGGGCCACGACGCCATCGTCATCCTGCCGTACTACGCGACGGCGACCTTCAACGGCCACGCCCCGCGCCTGTTCATCGGCTCCCTGGGCGTGTGGATGGGCAACTATCTAGAGTGGTGCGCCGTCCACACCAGTGAGGTGGACGGCGTGCCGTTCTACTTCATCGAGTCGCAGAAGTACTTCGGGCGCGCCGGCATCTACCACGACCCCAACTACAACGACTACCTGGACAACCCGGCCCGCTTCGGCTTCTTCACCCGCGCCGCGCTCCAGCTCCTGCGCGACATGAACTTCAAGGCCGACATCGTCCACGCCCACGACTGGCAGACGGCCCTCGCCCCGGCGTACCTGAAAATCTGGCACTGGGACGACCCGGTCCTCGGCCCCTCGGCGAGCGCCCTCACCATCCACAACATCGCCCACCAGGGCGTCTACCGCCCGGCCGACTACGACTACCTCGGCCTGGGCTGGGGCAACTTCGTGCCGGACAAGTTCGAGGACCACGGCAACATCAACTTCCTCAAGGGCGGCATCACCTACGCCGACATGGTTAATACCGTCAGCCCGACGTACGCCCAGGAGACGCGCACGTCCGACCTGGGCGGCGGCCTGGCCCCGTACCTGAACAACAAGGGGCCGAACTACATCGGCATCCTCAACGGCGTGGACTACGACGAGTGGAACCCGGCCCGGGACCAGCACATCCCGGCGCACTATACGCCGGCCGATTTGTCGGGCAAGGCGGTGTGCAAGCGGGAGTTGCAGCGGCGCTTTGGGCTGGTCGAGGACCCGGACATCCCCCTCCTGGGCATCATCGCCCGCCTGGCCCCGCAGAAGGGCACGAGCATGCTGGCCCAGGCCATCGAGCCGATCCTGAACAACATGCGCATGCAGTTCATCCTGCTCGGCAAGGGCGACAAGGGGCGCGAGGACTTCTACCGCGACCTGCCGCGCCGCTACCCCGGCCGCGCCGCCAGCTTCATCGGCTTCAACGACGACATCGCCCACTGGATCGAGGCGGGCTGCGACTTCTACATCATGCCGTCGCGCTTCGAGCCGTGCGGCCTCAACCAGTTGTACTCGCTGAAGTACGGCACGCTGCCCATCGTCCACGCCACGGGCGGCCTGAACGACACCGTCGAGCAGTACGACGAGGCGACCGGCGCCGGGACGGGCTTCAAGTTCTACAGCGTGGACCCCAACGCCATCTACTACACCGTCGGCTGGGCCGTCAGCACGTACTACGACCGCCCGCAGCACACGGCGCAGATGATCCAGACGGCGATGGCGCAGGACTTCTCGTGGGAGCGCAGCGCCGCGCAGTACGTGGCGATGTACGAGCAGGCGATGCGCAACAAGGTGCAGGTGTAGAGTTAGGGCGAGGGGCAAGCCGCGTGATCGAAACAGCGTATTCTGGACGTTGGCCGAGGGTGATTGCCATTGATGGGCCAGCCGGGGCGGGGAAGAGTTCTGTCGGAGCAGGCGTCGCCGCGCGCCTGGCGTACCTGTACTTCGATACCGGTGTTCTCTACCGGGCGCTCACGTGGCAGGCGCTCCGGGCGGGCGTCGATACCGGCGACGCCGTCGCCCTGGCCGCCCTGGCCGCCGCCGCGCCCGCCACAGTCCACCCGACGACCGTCGCCGACGGGCGGCAGTACACGGTCGAGGTGCTGGGCGAAGACGTGACCTGGGCGCTGCGGCGCTCAGAGGTGGACATCAACGTCTCCCGCGTCTCAGCCCACCGTAGCGTGCGCGAGGCGCTCGTCGATCAGCAGCGGCGCATCGCCGCCCAGGGCCGGGTCGTCATGGTCGGCCGCGACATTGGGACGGTCGTCCTGCCCGACGCCCCGCTCAAGGTGTACTTGGATGCGGACCTCGCAGCGCGGGCCGAGCGCCGCCTGCATGAGCAGGCCCGGCGCGGCGTGATCCTTGACTATGCCGCGCTGTTGGAGGAGATGCGCCGCCGCGACAGCCTGGACAGCACGCGCGCCGTCGCGCCGTTGCGGGCGGCGGCCGACGCGGTGGTCATCGACACCACGCCGTTGACCGTGGATGAGGTCGTCGAGCGCGTGCTGGCGCTCGTCGCGGCGCGGGCCGGGATGTGCGAGCAAGCCCCCGGCCCATAATCGGATGACAGCGCGCCCGGACACCGCCCTCCCCACGCCCGCGCCCTGGTTTCGGCGGCTCTTCCCGGTCCTGGCGCGGCTGCTCCTGGCCCTGTTCGCGCGTTGCGAGGTGCGCGGCGTCGAGAACATACCGCGCGCGGGACGTGGGCTGATCGCGTCGAACCACCTGGGCCACCTCGATGCCTTCGTGAGCGCGGCGGCCCTGCGGCGGCCGTGCGAGGTCATCGTGCTGGCCGACCTGTATGACGTGCCTGTTACCGGCCAGGCGCTGCGCTGGTACGGGGCCATTCCCGTGCGCCGCGACGCCTTCGACCGCGAGGCGCTGCGGCGCGGCCTGGACGTGCTGGCGCGGGACCGGCTGTTGTGGGTCGCGCCGGAGGGCCAGATTAGCGAGACCGGCGCGTTGATGCGCGGGCGCGAGGGCGTGGCGTGGCTGGCGGCGCGGGCCGACGCGCCCGTCGTGCCCGTCGGCATCACGGGCACCGAGCGCGCCTTCGACGAGCTGCGCCATCTGCGCCGGCCGCGCCTGACCATCACCTTTGGCGAGCCACTGTCGCTGCCCATCCCGCCGCATGCCGCGCGCGCGGACCGGGCGGCGGCGCTGGCGGCCAACACCGAGACGCTTATGCGAGCGATTGCGGCGCTTCTGCCGCCCAGCTATCGTGGAGTGTATGGATGAAGATGACACGCCTGCGCCGCTTCGGGAACTGGTTGTTCGGGTGGCTGCTGCCCCTCGTCACGCGCCTGCGCATGACCGGCCGCGAGAACGTGCCGCCGACCGGGCGGCTGATCGTGGCGGCCAGCCACGGCAACTTCATCGACCCGTTCCTGATCCAGACGGGCATGACGCGCCTGCTCTTCTTCTTCGCCAAGAAGGAGCTATTCTCGTGGCCCATCCTCGGCCCGCTCGCGCCCCACTACCACGTCATCCCCGTCGACCGGGGCCAGGGCGACGCCACCGCCATCAAGCGCTCGCTCCAGGTGCTCAAGAGCGAGGGGGCGCTGTACATCGCGCCGGAAGGCACACGCAGCAAGACCGGCGCGCTCCAGCAAGGGCACTCCGGCGCCGTCGTCCTGGCGATGCGCGCGGGCGCGCCCGTGGTGCCCGTCGGCGTGTGGGGGCAGAAGTCGTTCTGGACGGACCTGCTGCGCCTGCGCCGCCCACGCATCGGCATCCGCTACGGCCAGCCGTTCCGCTTCGTCGGCGCGGCGCGGCCGAGCCGCCAGGAACTAGACGAGATGACGACGGAGATGATGTACCGCATCGCGGCGCAGATGCCGCCCGAGTGGCGCGGCGTCTACAGCGGCGACCCGCCGCCGTGGCAGTACACGGCCGACGTGGACGCGCCGACGCCGCGCGCGGCAGTCATGAGCCAGACGGCGGGATGATGGTGAAGTTGGCGGACTGTTGGAGCTGCCCGTTGACGTAGACATCGAGGCGGTACTGGCCCGGCGGCCAGCCCCCCTCCGGCGTCATCTGGGCGTGGATGTAGTCTTGCCAGCTCGCCAGCTCGGCCTCGCTGGAATCCATCTCGACGTTCTGCTTGCCGCCCGCGTCCACCGTGACCCACGCCAGGCGGATCTTGGTGCCGTTGGCCGGGTTGGCGAGGGTGACAAACGCGTGTACCTCGTTGTTCTTCGGCGCGAGGGTGCTGCCCACCTCCACCGGCTGGCCCTTCGCCTCATCGCGGGCAATCTCGATCTTCTGGACCGTCGTCGGGCCGGACGGCCCGCAGGCGACGGCAAGCAGCGCCACGAATACGAGCAGGACAGCGGTTAGGATACGAAACATTCCTTTTCCTCGTAAATGCAAATCGCACGCCTCCCCGTCATTGCGAGGAGGCACGACGAAGCAATCCCCCGGCGGGTGATAGCTACACTCTCGCCGCTCAGACCGTCCGTCGCCAGGACGGGAGATTGCGTCGCTCACGCTCGCAATGACAGCCGGTCCCGTCATTGCGAGGAGGCACGACGAAGCAATCCCCCGGCGGGTGATAGGCCCGCTCTCGCCGCTCAGACCGTCTGTCGCCAGGGCGGGAGATTGCTTCGCTCACGCTCGCAACGACAGCCGGTCTCGTCATTGCGAGGAGGACGATAGGACGACGACGCAATCTCTCGGCGGGTGATCGGCCCGCTCTCGCCGCTCAGACCGTCCGTCGCCAGGGCGGGAGATTGCTTCGCTCGCGCTCGCAATGACAGCCGGTCCCGTCATTGCGAGGAGGACGATAGGACGACGACGCAATCTCTCGGCGGGTGATCGGCCCGCTCTCGCCGCTCAGACCGTCCGTCGCCAGGACGGGAGATTGCTTCGCTCACGCTCGCAACGACAGCCGGTCTCGTCATTGCGAGGAGGAACGACGACGCAATCCCCCGGCGGGTGATAGGCCCGCTCTAGCCGCTCAGACCGTCTGTCGCCAGGGCGGGAGGTTGCTTCGCTCACGCTCGCAATGACAGCCGGTCTCGTCATTGCGAGGAGGACGATAGGACGACGAAGCAATCCCCCGGCGGGTGATCGGCCCGCTCTCGCCGCTCAGACCGTCCGTCGCCAGGACGGGAGATTGCTTCGCTCACGCTCGCAACGACAGCCGGTCCCGTCATTGCGAGGAGGACGATAGGACGACGAGCAATCCCCCGGCGGGTGATCGGCCCGCTCTAGCCGCTCAGACCGTCTGTCGCCAGGGCGGGAGGTTGCTTCGCTCACGCTCGCAACGACAGCCTTTATTTTACCCCTCCGCCAGCGGCAGGGTAAACCAGAACACAGCGCCGCCCGGCCCGCTGTCCACGCCCACCTCGCCGCCGTGCCGCTCCACGATGGTCTTCACAATCGACAGGCCCAACCCCACGCCGGCCGCCTTCTCGCCGTCGGCCGGCCGGGTGAACGGGCGGAACAGAAGCGCGCGCCCCTCCTCGGGAATCCCCGGCCCCGCGTCGGCCACCCGCACCACCGCCCTGTGTCCGTCCACCGCGACCGACAGGTGAATGGGCCGATCGCGCGGGCCGTACTTGCTGGCGTTGGAGACCAGGTTGACCAGCACCTGCATCATCCGTCGGGGGTCGGCCAGGACGGGGGGCAGGTCGGGCGGCACGTCGAGGGCGAGCGTCTGGCCGCGCAGGGACAGCAGCGGGCGCGTCGTGAGCAGCGCTTCCTCGGCGAGCGCGTCGAGGGCGACGGGGCGCGGGCGGACCTCGAAGTGGCCCGCCTGGATGAGCGCGCTGCTGAGCAGGTTGTCGACCAACTCTTCGAGCCGCGCGACGCCGAGGGTGATGGAGTCCAGCAGCTCGTGCGCTTCCGCCGCCGACAGGCGCTCGCCCTCCAGCGTCAGCAGCTCCGTCGCAGCACGTAAGGCGGCCAGCGGCGTCTTGAACTCGTGGGAGACGTTCGCCAGGAAGAACTCGCGCAGGCGCTGGGCCTGCTCCTCCTCGGTCACGTCGCGGAAGACGAACGCCTGCTCCTGGGCCGGCCCATCTCGCGCCACGAGCGCGCCGCCCGTCAGGGTGACGACGATGGCGCGGCCGTCGCGGGTCAGGACGCGCAGCCGCTCGGCGGCGCCCGGCGCGGGGCGGGGGACGGCGGCGCCCGCGCCGGCCGGCCGGAGCACGGTCCCGTAGCGGCGGCCGATGACCTCGTGCCGCCGCCAACCCAGCAGGCTCTCCGCGCCGGAGCTAAACGACGTGATGCGCCCGTCGGCGTCGATGGTCATGACGCCCTCGGACAGCGCCGCGATGAGGTCCTCGGCCCACGCCTTGGACTGGCTCAGCTCGTCGTGGGCCGCCTTCAGCCGCCGCCGCATCTGCTCGAGCGTCTGCCCCAGCCCGGCGATCTCGCTCACGCCGTCGGCAGGGGGCAGCGGTGTGCTGAGGTCGCCGCGCCCCAGCGCCTCGCCGCCTTGGGACAGGCGCAGCAGCGGCTGGGCGATGCGGTGGGCCAGGGCGTAGCCGAGCAGCCCGACCATGAGCGCGAACAGCAGGCCGCTGACCAGGAGGATGGTGTTGATGCGGCGGATCGTCGCGCCTAGCTCCGCGCCGGACAGGGCGACCTCATCCTGCACCACTGCGCCGTCCGCCATCCCTAGCGGGAGCCAGTCGGCGTAGTAGACGGCGTCCTGGGACGTGAGCCGCTGCGGGCCGTCGCGGCGAAGGGGCGCGGGCAGGCGGGCGGCGGCATCGCCGAGAGACGTGGCGGCGCGGCGGTCGCCGACGATGATGCTGTGGTCTAGCCCGGTTTCCTGCTTGAGCCGCGCTGTAAACTCCCCGTCCAAGGCCAGCCCGGCGCGCACCACGCCCAGCAGCTCGCCGCCCTCGCGCGTCATCGGCGCGTCCGCCGTGAGGATGACGCCCTCGACGGACGCTTGCAGGGGCAGCGCGCCGGACGCGGGGGCCGTGCCTGCACGAAGGGCCGCGACGGCCGAGGTTCCCACAGCACCGCTCGCCGCCGACTGGCCGACGACCTGCCCCTGCCCGTTCAGCACCACCAACGCCGTGATGCCGGAGGCGGCGCGCAGGTCGTCCAGGTAAACCTGGGACGGGATGCCGCCCGCCTGCATGACGGTGTGGAGGGTCGGGCGCTGGGCGGTGAGCAGGGCGAAGGCGGCCACCTCGCGGCTGCGGGCGTCGAAGAGGGCGCGGGAGACGCGCAGCCCCTCGTCCACGCGCAGCCACGCCTCGCGCTCCAGCTCGCGCTGCACGAGGACCGCCGTCGGGACGCCGATGAGGGCGACCGTGGCGCAGGCCAGGAGGAGCAGCGCCAGGACGAGCCGCAGCCGGAGACTGCGCGGGTCCAATCGCGCCAGGCTCAGGTTCGCACGCAACGGCACAGTCACTCGCCACACAGGTTCAAGCCTCAATCAGATGCTCCTGCCCAGAACACACAAGTTGTGCCGTCATTGCGAGGCGGGCCTTGCCGCCGAAGCAATCCCCGCCAGGAAGATAGCGCCGCCATGCCCGTCCCGACAGTCTTTCGCGCTAGCGGGAGATTGCTTCGCTCACGCTCGCAATGACAGACGGTTCCGTCATTGCGAGGAGGAACGACGAAGCAATCTCCCGGCGGGTGACAGGCACGCTATAACCGCTTAGACCATCTGTTGCAAAGGCGGGGGATTGCTTCGCTCACGCTCGCAATGAC
>JBDHWG010000044.1:0-24709 GCA_039810085.1 Anaerolineae bacterium | reverse complement strand
ATGCGGAACCCGGTGGTCGTCCGATTGTTGGGCGTTCGCGCCCGTGTCCGTTTAGTCGTCGATGGTGTACTCATGCTCCCAAGTATACATTATCTTGCGTTATTCGGATAGGCACTTAGACCGTCTGCCGCAAGGGCGGGAGATTGCTTCGCCAGCGGGGGCGGTATTCCGCCCCGCACCCCGGCTCGCAATGACAAGACGTTAAGTAAAAAAGTGGCCCGGCCGCCGAGAGGGTAGCGGCCAGGCCTATAGGTGACGATCCGCGAGGTAAATCACGGACCCGTCTTGCGACGGCGAAACTCAGGGCACCCAGAAGTCGGTGTGGCTGTAGCAGGTAATCCCGTCGTAGGTCGTGACAACGTCGATTGGCACCTTGAAGCCGCCGTAGATCGAGCCGACGTCAAACCAGAGGAACATCTGCCCGTTGCCGTCCGACGGCCCGTAGCCATAGCGCCGGTCCCCCCACGGGTAGTGGACCACAATATCCACGTGCGCGCCCGGTAGCGGGTTGCCGGCCTGATCGCGGATGGTGAAGTAGATGTACTGGCGGCCCATGTTCATCTTGTTGTACTTCAGCCAGTGGGACACGTTGAGCGACTGCACCGGCGGCGGGCCTTGCGGCACCCACTTGGGCTGCCAGGGCTTCACGTCGTGGCCCGGCGCGACGGCGACCGGGTGGTACTCGGCCTTCTGCTTCGGCGCTGGCGGCGGAGCAGCGGCGGCGCACAGGTCGGCCGAGATGGACACAAAGCCCGACTTGCCGACCGTCGCCTGGCCGACGTAGCGGTAGCCGCCGCTGGTGTCCGACCACATGGCCGTCACGACGGTTACGCTTTGCGGTGTGTCCATGCCGTAGACGGCCTGGATGTAGGAACCGTAGTTCCAGTTGACGTTGACAGGCTGGTCGAAGATGAACCGGCCGTGGTCATAGGCGCCAGGCGGGGTGATGACGGTGCCGGGCGCGGGGCGGAGGACTTCCTCGGACGCCGTCCAGATGACCGCCGTCGGGCGGCTGCCCCAGGCCGTCGGCCAGCAGACCTGGACCGAGAGACGCGGGGCGGTGTCGGCTTCGCTAGGGTCGATGCGATTTTCCCAGACGACCCAGAGCAAAGCCACGAGGAGAATAGGGATCAGGCTCAGGTACAACAAAGCGCGCTTCATAGTCCGGTGTCTCCTTGCATGATGAGGTGATGCGGCAGCTCGCCATGACGTTAAGGTATTACACTGGCAAAAACGAAACGCCCTATAAATGCATTACGCCGCTTAGCGGCGTATGCGTGAATCTTATGTGAAAAGGAGGAAAAATTGCCCGGCCGGGTGTCGTCAGCGCAGCCAGGTGGACGGCGCTTTGACCGGCGCGCTCCACGTCGGCGCGCGAGCGGGGGGCGAGGGTGGGCGAGAGCCGCCGCTCGGCGGTGTATAGCCGCCCGACGTTGGCGGGCGATAGTTGGACACCGGCGGGATGTACTGTTGCTGTGGAATATACTGCTGCTGCGGCTGGGCGCGATAGATCGTCTGCGGCGCGATAGACTGCGGCTGCGTCACCGGCGCGACGATGACCTGGCGCACGACCGGAACCGCCGTGCGCGTCGGCGTCACCGTCGGAGCCGGCGTAACGGTCTGCGTCGGCGTCGCGCTTGGAGCCAGCGTCGCCGTCTGCGTCGGCGCGGGTGTTGCCGTGGGTGTCGCCGTCGCGGGCAGCTCGGCCGCGGCGGCCTGCGGAACAGCGCCGGCAATCACGGGCGGAATGACCGGGTTCGCCGGCGCAGGTGGAGCGATGGCGACACTACCCGGCTCAGGCGGCGTTGGGACCATGCCGCCGCCCTGTCGTCCAATTGGCGACAGCGGGATGATGGAGCCGCCGGGCTGTGCCACGGACGCACTGGCCTGGCCTGTTTGTTCTTGCGTCGCCGGCATCACGATGCCGCCGCCCTGCCGCCCAATCGGCGACATGGGAATGCTGCTCATGCCCATCGACCCGCCGCCCCAATCGTTCGGCATCTGCGCCAGCTCGGGCGGCGGCTGCTGCCACGCCAGGTTGTCCAGGACTTGCAGCGCCGTGAGGCACGCCAGGACGAGAACGAGCGCCGCGGCAAAGGGGCGAATGCGCACCAGGAACGGTGTGGGCGGGGGCAATGGCGGCGCCGGGGGAGGAATGAGGGCGAGCATCTCCGGCGTGGCGTCGGCGCTTGGCGGCACAGCCAGGTAGACGTAGTCGCTCTCCGTGGCGGCCTCGGCGAGGGGCGCGCGCACGGCCAGAGAGGCTAGCAGCGCGCGGGTCTCCGGCTCCAATTCGTCCGGCAGCAGAAGCAGCAGACGGGCCGCTTCGCCGGTAGCCGCGTCCTGGACCCGCGCCACGAAGAGGCCCGGCCGCGCAGGCCGCGCCTCGATCACCCGATATCGCCCCACCTGCTCCAGACGGCCGACGTCCAGGCCCATACGCGCCTCTCTCGCGTGTAACCTTGTTCTACTATAGTAGAACGTCTGACCGTGGCGAGCGTTACGCGGCGCATCTGACGTTCTGCATGCGTTTCATGGACGTCAGAAAATGTCCGGGGTCTTCCTCAACTGGATGGAGCCGCGCTGTACTCGGCAGGCGCGAAGAACACCAGGATCGCCAACTCTTCCTCGATAGCATGGAAGCGGTGGTCAACGCCCGCCGCGACGAAGACAATCGAGCCAGCGGCTACAGCGCGGTCCTCATCGCCGACGCGGATCATGCCGCGCCCCCGCACAACGTAGTAGACCTCGTCCTCGGTGTGGGGCTGCTGCGGGTCCACACCGCCCGCTGGCAGGACGTACAGTCCCATGCTCAGCGTGGGGACGCGCAAGAACTCCAGGTACAGGCGGCCTGCCTCAGCCCGCTGCGCCGCCAGGTCCGCCACCTCAAACGCTTGCATGGCTCACCCTCCCATCACCTCGCACGCCTCGCCGTCTAGCGGCAGCGGAGCGAGAAGGTCGCCTGATTGGATTGGATGTCGGACGGCGTAAGGATTTGTATTTGCTCCCACCCGTCATAACTGATCCCAAGCTGCCAGCTCGTCGTGACGCTCTGACTACCTGGGCCGGTAAACCGCAAGGTTTGGATCGGTGCAATAGCCCCATCACTGCGCAAGAATTTGTAAGTCACAGTGCCGCTGCCACCCGTGACCGAGATGCGTCCAGAAAACCTAATCATGGCTGGACAAGCTCCATTGTAGGTGGCGGGGTCAGCGTCTAGCGTGACGTCCACGATTCTGAAGCCACTCGGCGGGACGGGGGTATTCGTGGGGGGAGGCTGAACCGGCGGGGCGGTCGTAGGGGCAGGCTGCACCGGCGGTGGAGCGGTCGTAGGGACAAACTGCGCCGGCGCCTGAGTAGCTTGAGGGACAGGTGTGGGTCCAGAGGTAGAGGGTCTCAGCGCCAAGTATAGACCTGTCAGCGCGGCGATGAGGGCTGCAATACCACCAATGAGAGCTGCTGTGCCAGATAAGCATCCGCCACCGTTGTTGCTTGACATCTCTCAAGCCTCCCTTCATAAAGTATGCAATTATGCTTCGAATGGCGCACTTAGTCAATAGGAGGAATGCTTGTCGTGGCGCTGGCGCGAGGGGCTTCTATATTCGTAACGGTCTATACCTAGGGGAACAACGAGAGCGCGCCGGTATCCTAATGGATCCGGCGCGTCCCGCACAGAAGAAGGGAGGGGTTTCTGCCAATGAAAGAACTAACTATCCATCGCTTCCCGTCGCTGCTACCTCTTACCGCCTAACATCCCATTGCCGCCGCTTGCCACCAACACCCACTCTCGTCCCGCTAATCCTACTCTA
Source organism: Anaerolineae bacterium (assembly GCA_039810085.1). Classification (GTDB taxonomy): domain Bacteria; phylum Chloroflexota; class Anaerolineae; order Epilineales; family JAHCIE01; genus JBDHWG01. The sequence goes on along the minus strand of JBDHWG010000044.1, from coordinate 20,900 downwards.
TCACCTTGCTGCCGCTGCTCCGTTTCCCCATTCACTCACAGTCTCGCCGCATCGGTGTGCTTCATTCACTGTCACTCGGTTCCCGTATCTTGCTTACCCTTATGTGACTCTGTCGCGTCTAACTCTCTATCTCCCGCTCACTTGATGATAGTGTATCCCAGGCCCCTTAATCATGGCTGAGACGCGGCTGAGAGATACATGAGAGTCGGATAAGGCGGCTCTTACTTTTCCGCCAATAACCCAAGGGGCGAGCTCCCATCCTGATGATGGAAGCTCGCCCCCTGAACTTTAACGGGCCGAGTTTGGTGCGGCACAGCGGACGCCTAGACTCCTGTGGGATGATGCGTCTCCTGGAGAAGGCCGTCCTCGACCCGGAAAACCCGAACTATTGGCCAGCAGATCCTTGCTTGAAGGCATCCGACGGGTCCATGCCCAGCGCCGTCGCCAGGTCGATGAGGTGCTCTTGCTCGTCCACCAGGATTTCGCGGATATGCTCGGCCATGGCAAACTCGTCGAGGGCTTCGCACTGGTGGACGCGCTCGCGGTAGTTCTCGATGGTCACGCGTTCATTCTCCAGGTCGAAGCGCAGCATGTCCTCGGCCTTCTCCGACGTCTTGACGGGCTTCGGCGTTGTCGTCGGCATCCCGCCGAGATAGTCGATCTGGTTGGAGATGATGAGAGCGTGGCCCAGCTCCTCACTGGCGTGCTTCTCTAGCTCCTGGGCGATGTGCATGTACTCCGCGCCCTTGATCACCTGTGAATAGACGACGTAGGCAATGATTGCCTGGTATTCGCGCGCTAGGTCCTCGTTGAGCAACTCAATGAGCCTGTCGCGCGTAATGTTTACGTCGCTCTTCGTAGCGCCGTCAGTCTGAGCTGTTTTTGTCTGTCTGGTCATATTCACTCTCCTCTTTAGTGCATTCGACGCAGCTATTTTTACCCTGCCGACACAGGGAAAACGGCGCTTTATAGCAAATCGCCTCACGCCATCAAGGGCAAGATGTATGCCAGGGGATGCTGAGCCACCTCAGTCGAGCGGGCGCAGTGGCATTGGTCAGGCCGCGTTATCTGATGTATAATGTACGCGACACTCACATCAAGTGTGGTCGCAGTTAGTCATGCAAGAAGGTTAGGGAACCGTTGCTCAAATCGAGACTCGCCGGGCGCAGCCCACGCGCCTGGGCTCTTGCTGTGGCCGTGACCGCCGCGGCCCTGCTGATCACGCTGTTCGCGCCGGTCATCCGGGACCGCAGTCCGCTCATCTTGCCCATCACCGCCATCGCTGTGAGCGCGTGGTACGGCGGCCTTTTGCCCGGTCTCCTCTCCACCGTCTTTGCCACTCTCGTTCTGATTCCGACCATCTTCATGCCCCTGGCCGCTGGTCCGCTCATCCAGTCGGCCGAGATGGTGCGCCTCAGCCTGTTCGTGTTCTGCGGCCTGGTAGTGTCGGGGCTGGGCGAGGGGCGGCTGCGCGCCGAGATAGACGCGCGCGAGGCGGAGCAGGCCGCAGAAGAGGCGGCCCGGCGAGCGGCGGGGCTGTACGAAGCTGAGACGGCGGCGCGGCGGCGCGCGGAGGAGGCGCAGCAGCGAGTGGACTTTGTCGCCCGCGTCAGCACCGTCCTCAGCGGCCCGCTGGATTACCAGACGCGCCTGGACCGCCTGGCCCAGGTCGTGATTCCGTTCCTGGGCGACGGCGCGCTGGTGCAGTGTCCCGGGGCGCACGGCGCGGTGGAGATGCAGTCGGCGGCTCACCGCGTGCCTCATAAGCTGAAGGCGATGCGCAGCCTTCAGTACCTGCCTGTGCGCGACACCGAGGGCTACCGGGCGTTCATGGCCGAGCTGAACGCGGGCCGATCCGTCCTGTTCGCGGAATTCACCGATGCTGCCATCACGACACTGACAAACAAGGCAGAGGATGTCGAGGCGTTGCGGGCGCTGGGCGCGAAATCCGTCCTGGTCGTGCCGCTCATGACCGGGCGCGGCTTCGACGGCCTCCTTATGCTCCTGAGCACGGAGTCTGAGCGCCGCTACACATCGGATGACGTAGCGCTGGCTGAGGAAGTGGCCCGCCGCGCCGCCGTTGCCCTCGACAACGCGCGCCTATTCGACCTGGAGCGGGATGCCCACCGCGCCGCCGAGCGCGCTGCGCGCCGCGTCAGTCGGCTCCAGGCCACGACAGCGGCCCTGTCGAGCGCGGCGACGCCGGACCAGGTCGCCGACGTCATCATCCACGATGCCCAGGCGGCTCTCGACGCTCAGGCGGCGCTGCTGGCCCTGCGAACCGAGGACGGCAAGACGCTGGAGCTTGTCCGCGCCTCGGGTTACCCCGACGAGCTGATTGAGCAGTGGCGTCGTTGCCCTGTCGACACGCCCGTCCCCCTGGCCGACGCTGTGCGCTGGCAGGAGATTCTGACCGTGTCCTCGCCCGAGGAAGCGGCGCACCTCTACCCGCACCTCGTATCGAGCCAGTCGGGCTTCCAGTCGTGGGTCGCAGCGCCGCTCATCGCCGGCGGCACGGTCTTCGGCGCGGTCGAGTTCTCGTTCGACCGACGCCACGTTTTCGACCAGGAAGAGATTACCTACCTCTCAACCCTCGCTGAGCAGTCGGCCCAGGCCCTCGAGCGCGCCCGGCTCTACGAGGCCGAGCGACAGGCCCGCGCCCGGGCGGAGGACGCCCGCCGCCGCGTGGACTTCCTCGCCGGCATCAGCGCCATCCTCTCCGGCTCGTTGAACTACGATACCTGGCTGGAGAACCTGGCCCACTGCGTTCTGCCCTACCTGGCTGACGGCTGCATCGTGTCGCTGCCCGGCCCCAACGGCACGGTTCTGACCGCTGCGGCGGCCCACGTGGACCCGGTCAAAGGGGCGAAGGCGCTGGCGCTCCAACGCGAGCAGCCCGTCGAGACCGACGCCTCGCGGGCGATGGGTGAGCTTCTGCTCCAGGGCAAGACGGTGCTTATCGAGCGCATGGATACCTCGCTCCTGGCAACCATGTTCGAGAACCCGGACGACCTCCAGGCCGCCCTGGAGATTACGCCCAAGTCGGCGATGTACGTGCCGCTCGTAACGCACGACGGCGTCACCGGCATGATTACCTTCTACACCACCGAGGGCGAGCGCTACTACACCCAGGACGACGTGAACCTGGCCGAGGAAGTGGCGCGGCGGGCGGCCATCGCCCTGGAAAATAGTCGGCTGTACGAAGCCGAGCGCGTCGCGCATCAGTCGGCTAGCCGCGCCGCGCGGCAGATGAGCCGCATGCAGGCGATGACCGCCGCCCTGTCGAGCGCCGTCACGTCTGACGAGGTGATGGATGTCATCATCCACGAGGGCGTGGACACGATGGACGCCCAGGGTGGAACCCTCGTGGTCGTCAGCGCCAATAAGCGTGACATGGAGCTTGTCCGCGCGGAGGGATATCGGGCGGGCGCGCTGGAAGGTTGGGGGCAGTTCCCGCTGGATGCTCCGGCTCCCGTCACCGAGGTCGTCCGCACCGGCAAAGTCATCGTCATGGACTCGCCGGCGGCGGCGAATGACAAGTATCCCATTGCGGACTGGTCGAAGAGCGGCCACCAAGCGTGGGCCATCACGCCGATTACCGCCGGCGATCAGGCGCTCGGCGCGTTGGGCTTCGCCTTCACCGAGCCGCGTGCTTTCAGCGAAGATGACCTCAATCTGCTGCGCACCCTGGGCGAGCAATCCGGCCAGGCGCTAGAGCGCGCCCGGCTGTATGAGGCGGAGCAGGAGGCCCGCGAGCGCGCCGAGGACGCGCGCCGCCGCGTCGACTTCGTCGCGGGGGTAAGCGCTGCGCTGGCCGGGCCGCTGGAGGTCGAGACGCGCCTGGAGACCGTCGCCCACATGGTCGTGCCGTTCATGGCTGATGGGTGCGCGATTCACTTCCCGGCAGATCCCGGTGGTCTGGATACCGTCGCAGTGGTCCACGTCGATCCGGCCAAAGAGAAGATCCTCCGCTCGCTCTACCAGCGCCACACGGATGAGGCGTCGGCCTCGCCGAGCTTTCACGATGCCCAGCGGGTCGTGCGTGATGGACAACCCATCCTGCTCGACATGGTTGACGATGACATGCGGAAGCAATTCGCGGCGACCGGAGAGGACCTGGCGCTGTCCCAGGAACTCGGTGCGAAGTCCATCATGATCGTGCCGCTCATGACGCGCGTGGGCAGCGGAGCGACGATTAGCTTTTACATCACCGAATCCGACCGGCGCTACACGCCCCAGGACCTGGCGCTAGCCGAGGAAGTGGCGCGGCGCGTCGCCGTCCGCGTCGACAACGCGCGCCTGTTCGAGCGCGAGCGCCAAGCTCACGAGGCTGCTGAGCGCGCCGCGCACCGTGTCGCCCGATTGCAGTCGGTCACGGCGTCCTTGTCCAGCGCGGTGACGCCGGACGAAGTCGCCGACGTCATCATCCACGAGGGCCTGGACACCCTGGGCGCCCAGGGCGGGACGCTGGCCCTGTTTACGCCAGACCGCACCGCGTTCGAGATTATCCGCGCCGAGGGCTACCCCGCCGACGTGATGGCGGCGTGGCGGCGCTTCCCCGCCGACGCCGACGCGCCGACGCCCGAGGTCGTGCGCACGCGCCAGGTGATGACGCTCGAGTCGCCGGCGGCGGCCCTGGCGTGCTACCCAGAGCTAGGCTGGAGCCACGGCGGCTTTCAGGCGTGGGCGATTGTGCCGCTCGTCACCGGCGGTCGGGCCATCGGCGCGCTCGACTTCGCTTTCCCAATGCCGCGCGCGTTCAGCCAGGAGGAAATCGCGTTCCTCACGACGCTGGGCGAGCAGTCGGCCCAGGCGCTCGAACGCGCGCGCCTGTACGAAGCCGAGCAGAAGGCGCGCGCCGACGCCGATGCCCGCGCGCGGCGCATCAGCCTGCTGTACGAGGTGAGTAACCGCCTGGCCGACACGCTGGACCTGACCACGATGCTGAACACCCTGGCGCGGCTGACGGCGCCAACGCTGGCCGACTGGGCGATTATCGATCTTCTGGCGAGCGGACGCTGGGGTGAGCAGTACGTCGTGGCGCACCGCGACCCGAAGATGGAGGAGTTGGCGCATGCGATGCGCCGCCGCTACCCGACGGACGTGCAGGAAGTGGAAAGCGTCAAGGCGACGCTCGAAGCGGGCGAAGTCATCTTCATTCCAGAGATGACGCCGGAGATGCGCCTGGCGCGCGCCGTCGACGCCGAGCACGCTGAGATGCTGCGCACGCTGAACGCCACGTCGTACATGATCCTGCCGCTGCTGGCGCGCGGCCAGCTCCTCGGCGGCATGGCCCTGGCGATGACCAACGGCCGCCGCTTCGACAGGGAAGACCTGGAAGTGGCGCGGGAGTTGGCGCGGCGCGCCGCCGTTTTCCTGGACAACGCGCGCCTGTACCGCGAGGCCCGCGACGCCGTGGCCGCCCGCCAGGCGATTCTGGCGGTCGTGTCCCACGACCTCAAGAACCCGCTGGCCGTCATCAAGGGCTACTCGGCGCTGCTGGAAACGGCGCTCAAGGCGAAGCAGACGCCAGCGCCGGACAAGCTCATCGACCGCGTCAAGAAGATCGACAGCGTGACGATGCGCATGAACAGCATGATCAACGAGCTGGTGGACTTCTCGCGCATCCAGGCCGGCCAGCCCCTCGACATTCAGACGGAGCCGACGGACGTGGTGGCGCTGACGCGGCAGGTGGTGGAGGAGCAGCGCCAGACGACGAAGCGCCACGAGATTCGGCTGCACCTGGAGACGACGAGCCTGCGCAGCAATCTCGACCCGGTCAAGATCGAGCGCGTGCTGAGCAACATCATCGGCAACGCCATCAAGTACAGCCCGGAGGGCAGCCGCATCGCGGTGACGGTGCGCCGCGCGGAGCAGGACGGCTCGGACTGCGCGGCTATCGAGGTTCAGGACGAGGGCGTGGGCATTCCGGCTGAGGACTTGCCGCACATCTTCCAGTTCTTCCACCGTGGGTCGAACATCGAAGGCCAGTTCCGAGGCACGGGCATCGGTCTGGCGACGGCACAGCATATTGTTCAGCAACACGGGGGAACGATTGAGGTGACGAGCGAAGTGGGTGTCGGCTCGACGTTCACGGTGCTTCTACCGTTGAGAGCCAACGGTGACTTGCCTAATGCCGTCACCGTTGGCTCTCAAGGCCACGAACAAACGCCTGCCATACCCACTCGAGGAGATTAACGCTACGACTTGACCCTGCTAACGCACCATCACAACGGCACACCCACAAACGCTACACCCTGGCCCGGCTAACACACCACCCCACACCCACGGCCCTAACGCTTCAACCCGGACGCGCACTCACACAAACGCTATACCTCGGTCGCGTCAAACACTCTCAAGGGTCAACTCGATAATCAGTTCGGCAAACAATGCGGATGATGCTAACGGTAAGAAATCGTCCCTAGAATTGCACTATACAAACGCAACGAAAACTGCTACACTAACGACTAGAATACTAAGATAGGGCGCTTACATAGCCTCCCTATCGTAAATATTGCAAGAAACGTGCCACGCTGCACGCAAGACGGGCCTAAGGGGCCTGAAATTATCGTTTGTCTAGCGCCACCGGTGCGGCGCACAGGAAGGGGCGGACCATGGCCGAGCGAAAACTGCTCATTATCGACGACGACGCCGACATGCGCGACGTTCTTCGCCTGTATCTTGAAGACAAGGACCTGGATGTGACCGAAGCGGGTCTGGGGCAGGAGGGCTTGAAGCTCCTGCGCAGCAAAGGCCCGTTCGACCTGGTCTTCCTCGACCTGCGCCTACCGGACCTCGACGGCCTCGAAGTGCTGGAACTTATCCAGGCGGGCGGCTATGACGTGCCGGTCGTGATGATGACGGCGTACAGCAGTTCGACCCAGGCCATCCGCGCCATGCAGCTTGGCGCGTACGACTACGTCATCAAGCCGTTCGAGCTGGACGAGGTTGGGCTGCTCATCGACCGCCTGTTCGAGCACCGCCAGCTGGCCGAGGAAGTGCGCCTGCTGCAAGACCAGCTCTCCTCCCGCGACGCCCGCGACCGCATCATCGGCCTCAGCGAGCCGATGCAGGAGGTCTACAAGGTCGTCGGGCGTGTGGCGGGCAGCTCGGCGACCGTCCTCATCATCGGCGAGACCGGCACGGGCAAGGAGCTTGTCGCCGACATCATCCAGCAGAATTCGCCGCGCCGGCGCGGGCCGTTCATCAAGGTGAACTGCGCCGCCCTACCGGAGACGCTGCTGGAGAGCGAGTTGTTCGGCCACGAGAAAGGGTCATTCACCAGCGCCGTCGCCCAGCGCAAGGGCGTGTTCGAGCTGGCGTCGAGCGGGACGATCTTCCTGGACGAGATCGGCGAGATGAGCCTGAGCACGCAGAAGAAGCTCTTGCGTGTTCTCCAAGAGGGCGAATTCCAGCGCGTCGGCGGCAGCACGCCGATCAAAGTGGATGTGCGTGTCATCGCCGCGACGAACAAGGACCTGTACCAGGAAGTCGAGAAGCGCAACTTCCGCGAGGACCTCTACTATCGCCTCAATGTCATCCGCATCGACCTGCCGCCGCTACGCACACGGCACGACGACATCCCGCTGCTCGTGGCGCACTTCCTGGACAAGTACCGCTACGCGCCGGACATGCCGCCGGTCAAAATCTCGGAGGATGCGCTCCAGGCGCTTTTGCAGCACGACTGGCCGGGCAACGTCCGCGAGCTAGAGAATACCATCCAGCGCGCCGTCGTCCTCTCCCAGGGCCGCATGATTACGCGCGAGGACCTGCCGATGGGCGCGCCGCCGGCCCGGACGCCGGCTCTGCCGTCGCGTGTCCTCGACTTTACGGATGCGCTGCGTCGGGGCGTGACGTTGCAGCAGGCCGTAGCCGAGGTGGAGCAGGGGATGCTGCGGGCGGCGCTGGACATGGCCGGCGGCGACACGGTCGAGGCAGCGCGCATTCTTGGCACGGATTCTGCCTATATCCGAAGCAAGATCGAAGCTTACAACCTAGCCAATATCAGGCAGAAGGAGGGTGCCTAGTCGCTGCGCTTGGCACGCGTATTGCTATGAACGAATTAGAGTTCTTGCGGGGGCGAAACGAAAGGACAGGGACGGGACGCGAAGTCTGGTCCGGAAATCGCATGGGGGAAAAGCGGGTTCTGCTGGTGGATGACGATGCAGAGCTAACGGACATTCTGCACGATTACCTGGAAGACAACGGCCTTCAGGTAACCGAGGCGGGATCAGCCCGCCAGGCGCTCTACCTACTCAAGCATTCTGGTCCGTATGACCTCGTTCTCCTGGATATCGGTCTGCCCGACCTCGATGGTCTGGCGGTGCTGGAGCGGCTGCGGCTGGACGGCTACGACTTGCCGGTGGTGATGGCGACGGCGGAGAGCAACTCGCTCAAGGTGCGGCGCGCCCGACAACTGGGCGTGAGCGCCTACCTGCTCAAGCCGTTCGACCTGGACCGGCTGGTTCAAATCGTGGACCGTCTGCTTGCGGCCTGATGCGCTTTTTATTCCTGTTCCTCGCGTCTGGCCTGCTTGCCCCCGTTTCGTATGCGGCGTTAAAATTGAACAGTGACATCATGGATTCGTATTGTATGACGAGGAGAGTTGGCGTATGATGGACATGGAGATGTTCCACGTTCAAGAGATGCGGCCATCTCCGACGCTTGTGGCATTTAGCCAGATGCTCCAGCTCTCTGGCATGCAGTTGCAGCAGGCCATTAAGCAGGAAGTCGAAGAGAACCCCGCGCTCGAGGTTGAGGAACACGAAATTTGCCCGTTGTGTGGTGAGGTCGTTACGCGGTGTCACTGTCCGGTGTCCTCAGAGCGGATGGAACCGCGACAGCTTCAGGATAGCGATGAAGATGAATACGACGTTCTGACATCCGTCGCAGGCCAGGTGACACTCGCCGAACACCTACTGCGGGATGTCAGCGCGCAGATAGACCAGGAAGACCTGTTCATTGCCGACTATCTCATTGGCTGCCTGGACGAGCACGGTTTCTTGGATGAGGATGTCGAGGGCGTCGCCGCGACGCTGGGTGTCGATGTCGAGCGCGTGGACGCCGTCCTGAAACGCATCCAGACCGTGGGGCCGGTCGGCGTGGGCGCCCGCGACGTGCGCGAGTGTTTGCTCATGCAGCTCGCTCGCTGGGAAGAGCGCAGCAAGGCTCACCCGCTCGTCCGCCCAATCATCGAGAACTATTGGACGGACCTGGGCGAGGGCCGCTACAGCTACATCGCCCGCGCCCTCAAGACCGACACCGTGACGGTACACGCGGCCCGCGACTTCATCCGCGGCTACCTGCGTCCCTACCCGGTGCCCGACCTGTCGGAGCTAGGCGCGTGGGCGCAGCCGACGGACACGCCCTACATCGCGCCGGATATCGTCATCCGCACGCGGCCGGAAGCGCCCGAGGAGTTCGAGGTCGAGGTGGTCGAGTCGCGCCGCTACAATCTGCGCATCACGCCGCTGTACCAGGAGCTTGCCAAGCCGGTCAAGAACAAGAAGGCCGACGGGCCAATGCTGCGGCCCCAGGACCAGGAAGTGATCCAGGGCTACTTCACGCGGGCGCGCGACTTCCTCTCCCGCCTGCGGGACCGGCGCGAGACGATGGCGCGGGTGTCGCGCTACGTCGTCGAGCGGCAGAAAGGCTTCCTGATGCATGGCCCGCGCCATCTGATACCGCTTACGCGCGCCGAGGTCGCCGAGGCGCTAGGGATGCACGAGTCCACCATCAGCCGCGCCACAGCTGAGAAGTATGTCATGCTGCCCGACCGCCATGTTATCCCGTTCGAGACCTTCTTCCAGCCCGCGCTCAGCGTGCAGGACGTGCTCAAGGAGATTATCTCCCAGGAGCCGAAGCCGCTGACGGACGCGCAGTTGGTCGAGCGGCTGGCCGCCAAGGGCTACCACATCGCGCGGCGCACGGTCGCCAAGTACCGCGCCCGCCAGCAAATTCCTCCTTCGTCTCTTCGATAACTTTCGCGCTGGCGCTGGAGATGACTCTCCAGCGCCAGCACTGTGAAAGGTCGTCATTGCGAGGCGGGCCTTGCCGCCGAAGCAATCTCCCGGCAGGTGATGGGCACGCTCTAGCCGCCTAGACCGTCTCTTGTGACAGCGGGAGATTGCGTCGCTTCGCTCGCAATGACGAGTTGCTGTATGGCACACATCTTGCTTTTTGTGCAACGGGTTGGGTTGATACCCATTCATTGATAGGACCGGGCAATGTGCGGCGGGTCCGGTTCTAGACTACGCCCCCCTCTCCTCCCTTTGGAGGGAGGGGGGCGTGGGCTACAGGACTCATGGTTGTGAAAGGTGGCTACGGTTATGGAGCCTGTGTCCCGCGATACGCCGGGTATTGGCGCGCGACAAATTGCCCTGTGGACGGCTACCGCGATACTGGTCGCCGCGTTCATGTTCCTTCTCTATTGGCTGCGGGACCTCGTCCTGCTGTTCCTGGTCGGCATCGTCATGGCGGCGGCCCTGCGCCCGCTCATCTTGAAGGTTCAGCAGCAGCGCGTCCCGAAGGGCGCCTCGGTCGCGCTCGTCTACCTGGTGTTCGCCGGCCTCGCCGTCGGCGCGGGCGCGCTGCTGCTACCCACGACGACGACCGAGATCGTCCACCTGGTCGAGCAAGCCCCGACCCACTATGGTGAGCTGCAAACAGCGTTGGAGAACTCCACCAACGGCATGCTGCGCACGTTGGGCGAGAACATCCCGACCGGCCGGCAACTGCTCACGATGCTGAGCGGGATGATGGCGCCGAACTTCATCCTCGATCTGGCGAACAGTCTCTCGTCGCTGATCGAGGCGTCCATCATTGTCCTGCTCGTCGCCTTCTACTGGAGCCTCGACCAGCCGCGCCTGGAGCGGTGGATCTTCTCTCTGGTGCCGGCCAGCCAGCGCTCGCGGTCGCTGGCGGCGTGGCGGGAGATGGAAGATCGCATGGGCGCTTACATCCGCGCTACAATCCTCGTCTCAGTCCTGATCGCTGTTGTGACCGGCCTCGGCTATGCGGCCATTGGCCTGCCGTTCGCCCTCTTCATGGCCGTCCTGGCCGGACTGGGCGAAGTCATTCCGGTCGTCGGATTCCTGGTCGGGCTGATACCGGCGGTGCTGGTGGGATTGACGGTGTCGCCGCAGATGGCCCTCTTGGTGATTCTCATCAACGTTGTGCTGCGCATCGTCCAGCACTTCTTCATCTGGCCGTGGGCGATGTCGAACAGCGTCGGCCTCAGCCCATTGATTCTGCTGATCGCCCTGTTTGTTTTCAGCGCGCTGTTCGGCGCGATCGGCGCGTTCATGGCGATCCCCCTGGCCGCCATCATTCAGGTCACGTTGGACTACGCTCTCCTGAAAGACGAGCCGAGCATCGTGGAGGAGGTCGCGGCGGAGGCCAAGCCGCTGGAAACCGCGCGCGTGCAGCTCAAAGCCTTGCAGGAGAGCCTGCGCGAGCGCCTGCGCCAGCGTGATGCATACCTGGACGTGGATAGCGGCCTCGACGCCGTGGACCACCGCATTGACCGCATCGTCGAGTCGGTCGAGGCCGCCATCAACCACGCGACCCAGGACCCCGACCGCGTCGAGCCGGCCGTCGTGAAGGAGATCGAGAATGCGCTGGTCGAGGTGGACGCCCTCAAGGCCGAGGTGCGCGACAAGTCGTCGGCGGTGGGTGTCAGCCCCGACGAAGCCCGCCGGGACCCGACGCTACTCGAAGATGTGGACAAGGTTATCCGCGAGACGCGGCAGGTGCTGGCGACGGCGGCGACGGAGATCCAGGGCATCGCCTATGAGCAGGGCGACACCGACGCGAAGGAGGCGGCCGACCTGGCCGAGGCGCGGCGAGTACACCGGCCGGGGCAAAAGAGCGCGGCGTGATGCGCGTGGCACGCCTCTTGCTCTATTACAGGGTAGGGCGGCGCGAGGCGCGAGTTGATAGCTAGACGAAGTTTGCCTATTCCTATAAAACAGTTAGCTCCGAAGCAACCCGAAGGTATATCGTGGCACGCAACTTGCATTCATAAGGGGTAGATAGCCCTCACGAGGGCCAAGCGGTTTGGTAAGTGATGGTTTAGTTAGCGTTCGAGAGATAGAGAAGTAAGCGTTTTCTCTGTGGGTCTCGCTCGTCGAGGTCGTCATCCTCCTCGGCACCGTGAAGTGCTTCCGTCGAGGTGGTGTTTGCTAAGCAGTCTTCCTCCTTCAGGCTGGTGGTGGGTAGAGGGCGCTCATCCTTCGGGGTGAGCGCCTTCGCCATTTGTTCAGGGCCTCGTCATTGCGAGGAGGAACGATGAAGCAATCCCTCGGCGGGTGACGGCCGCGCTCTAGCCGCTCAGAGCGTCTGTCGCAAGGGCGGGAGATTGCTTCGCTGTGCTCGCAATGACTCGTATTACTGTTCCAGCAATCTCACCACCTCCGCTGCCGAGGGTAGCGCCGCAATCTCGTCCCGCAGGCGTTCGGCGGCCTGCCGATACGCCCCATCCGCCAACAATGCCGCAACCGTCTCCCGCGCCGCCTCGGGCGTCAGCGTCACCGCGTCGAGCGTCCGCGCCACACCCAGCGCCGCACAGCGCGCCGCGTTGAGCGGCTGATCCGCGCCCATCGGGATCAGCGCCATCGGCAAGCCGTGGGTCAGCGCGCCCATCAGGCTGCCCGAACCGGCGTGGCAGACGACCAGGCGGCAGTGGGGCAGGAGCTGCGCTTGGGGGATGTAGCGCTCGACGCGGACGTTAGGCGGCTGCGGGCCAAGCGCGGCCGGGTCGAAGTCGCGGCCGACAGTGACGAGGAGGCGGATGGGCAGCTCGCGCAGCCCGGCGATCACGCGCTGGAAAACGTCGCCCGACTCCAGGGGGAACACCGTGCCGAGGGTGAAGTAGACCAGCGGCGCGTCGGCGGGCGCTGCCACCCACGTCGTTCCCTCCTCGACGATAGGCTCCGGCTCCAGCACGCGATAGCCCTGCACAGGCGCGGGCAGCGGGAACCGGGGGTCACGCAAGTTCGGCGGGAAGGGCGACAGGACGGGGCCACGCGTCAGCATGGCAAGCTCCGGGTCTGGCGGCAGCCCATGCTCGGCGCGCACTGTGTCCAGCGGTTCGGCGACGAACGCTGGCTGCGCGAAGCCGCCTGCCGCAAAAACGAGAACCGTCGCGTGGGGCAGGCCCAGCCGCTCCGCGGCAACCATCGCCCCGAAGTCCGTCTCCTCGCACACCAGCACGTCCGGCCGCCACGCGGCGCATAGCGGCAGGATGTCGGCCGCCCGCTCCCGCGCGATGCGGCCGCCGAAGCCCGCGCCGAACTCGCGTCTTTCCCGCTCGACATCCGGAGCCACAAGCGGCCGCCGCACCGGCGTGAGGCCGCGGTCCGAGCCGGCGGGGAAGGTATCGAAGCCGAGCGCCTTGGCTTTCGGGACCATCCACGGCCGGCCGACGAAGGCGACCGTGTGGCCCACAGCCTGGGCGGCGCGGGCAAGGGGGACGAGCGGCTCCAGGTGGCCGCTGCCCCCAGCGAACGTCAACAGAATGCGCATTGCTTATCCTGAGTGGCCTGGCGCCGTCGCCGGGCTGAGTTGCAAGTCAGGCGGCGCTGGTTATAATAGCGCGGGCCGCTCTCGAACGGCGGCAAGGTTTCCAACCCAAGTCACTCTGCGGAGGTTTCCATGAGCCAAAAGAAGGACACGCCGGAGTCCACCAAGCGCCCGGCCGCGCGCGGCAAGCCGTCCGAGGGCTTCACGGACGAGGAACGCGCGGCGATGCAGGAGCGCGCCCAAGAGCTGAAGGCGTTTTCGCGGCGCAGCGCGCGCGCAGCCAAGGCGGACGGGGAAAGCGACGTGCTGGCGAAGATTGCCGAGATGTCGGAACCGGATCGCATTCTCGGTGAGCGGCTCCACGCGATCATCAAAGCCAACGCGCCCGCCCTCTCGCCGAAACTCTGGTACGGGATGCCCGCCTACGCCAGGGATGGCAAGGTCGTCTGCTTCTTCCAGGCGGCCGAGAAGTTCAACACACGGTACGCGACGCTGGGCTTCAGCGACACAGCGAACCTCGACGAAGGCCAGATGTGGCCGGTCGCTTTCGCGCTAAAGGAGTTGACCGCCGACGACGAGGCGAAGATCAGCGCGCTCGTGCAGAAAGCGGTGAGCTGACCACTCAGCACGACACCAGAAACGGGCAGCATAGGAACAATTCTTCCCTTTGCGTCGTTGCGCCTCGGCGTTGTCCTTCTCTTAGCCCTGCGGCAGGCCGTCCACGTAGTCGCCAAGGGCGTCGAGCGCCTCCCAGAAGTCGAGGCGGCCCAGGCCCACGCGGAAGTAGTTCTCCGACATCCCGAAGATACTGTCCGGCACGATCAGCAGCCCGTGGGCATCCAGCAGCGCCGCCGCCAGTTCGTCCACCGTGCCCGGCCCGAGCCAACGCACGAACGCCGTTGAGCCGGCGTCCGGCGGCAGCCACTCGAAGAGGTCGGGGCGGTTGCCGAAGAAGCTCTCGGCGATGGTGCGGTTCTGCGCCACGATGCCCAGGTTGCGCGCCAGGATCGTGTCCCGCGCGCGCAGGGCGATAATCGCCAGAATCTCGCTCGGCGCGCTGTGGCAGATCGTCGTGTAGTCCTTGAAGGCGAGGAAGGCATCGACCAGCGCGGGGTCTTGCGCCGCCAGCCAGCCGACGCGCAGCCCGGCGAGGGCAAAGCTCTTGGACAGCCCCGACAGGGAGATGCCCTTGTCATACACGTCCACCACCGCCGGTAGGCGCTGCCCCGCCTCCGGCTCCAGAAGGCGGTACATCTCATCGGAGAAGATGTAGGCGCCGCACTCGCGGGCCAGCGCCACGATGGCATCGAAGTCGTCGCGGGACGGCAGGCAGCCGGTCGGGTTGTGGGGGAAGTTGACGACGATGAGCTTGGTCGTCGGGCGCAGCGACGCGGCCAGGGTGTCCACGTCGACGGTCCAGCGTCCGTCCCGCGCCTCGACCGCCCACGGCGTCACCTCGCAGCCGATGGCGCGGGCGATCTCATAGAGGGACTGGTAGGCGGGCGAGACCGTGACCACGTGGTCGCCGGGGGCAAGCAGGCTGTTCATCGCCACAAAGATGGCTTCCTCCGGCGCGGCGACGACGATGCGCTCCGGCGCGACGCTGTCGTACAGGCCCGCAATCTCGGCGCGCAGCAGCGGGTGGCCGGGCGTCTCGGTGTAGCCCAGGCTCAGGTCCTGCCACAGGGCGCGGCCCTCGGCGTCGGCCAGGCTCAGCGCCTCGGCCAGGGACAGCGCCTCGCAGTCCGACGGGCTGAGCAGGTGGCGGACGTTGAACTCGTATTGGGCAAAGTAACGTTCCAGCGCGAACGGACGAATGCGCATCAATCCTCCATTGACGATCTGTGCCCCTGTCTCTATAATGACCTTTACAGCGACCAACACGGCGGCATTGTAGCACGACAGACCTTGTCGCGCAACGCCGCCGCATTCATCCCCGGAGGGTGCAGCATGAAGATTGGCGTTCTCGGCTCCGGTAACGTGGGACAGGCACTTGCCTCGGGCGCGGTCGCCCAGGGGTACGAGGTCATGGTCGGGTCACGTGACCCGCAGGGTGAGAAGACACAGGCGGCGTTGGCCGCGCTCGGGTCGAAGGCGACTGCCGGGACATACGCCGACGTGGCCCGCTTCGCCGACGTGGTGTTCCTGACTGTGCCGTGGCGGGCGGCGAAGGAGACGCTCGAACAGGCCGGCGTGGCGAACCTGGCGGGCAAGGTCCTGGTGGACGTGACGAATGCTGTGCAGTGGGGGCCAAATGGCCCGTCGGTGTCGACGGGCGCAGCGAAGTCAGCCGGGGAGTTGGTGCAGGAGTGGGCGCCGTCAGCGCGCGTCGTCAAGGCGTTCGATCACGTCGGCGCGAACCTGATGGCCGACGGCAAGGCCATCGGCGAGGCGGCGACGGCGTTCATCGCCGGCAACGATGATGCCGCCAAGGGGGAGGTCGCCCGCTTCGCCCACGCCCTCGGTTGGGATGTCGTGGACATGGGCGGCATCGAGCAGGCGCGGCATATCGAGGCGTTAGCCGTGATGTGGATGGCCTACGCCAGCAAGTACAGCAGCCGCGAGCACGCCTTCAAGCTCATCCGACGCTAACACCAGGGACGAGCCGCCGAGACAGACGCCCCTCCACAGGAGGGGCGTATTCATTCCTCAGCGTTGACGCGAGCCGATGGGATGCCAGAGCGGGCGCTAGCGGACCTTGCCGTACAGGGCCGAGCGAAATGCCTGTTCGAGCGCCTCGACCTCGCGCACGATGCCCCAGCAGATATTGCTGAACTCCTGTGGCGTCAGCAGGTTATCCGGCATGTTGTGCATGTACTCCAGGGTCGCCTCCCCGTTGATCCGTTCCAGGCACCAGAAGCCGCGCTTCTCGCGCGCGTTCTGCTCGAGAACGGCAATCAGAATGGCGGATGGGATGTCCTCGGCGCGGGGAAGGGCGATGATGCTCGGGCACGAGAACTCCCAGACCCCTTCATACGGGAATATCCAGAGGGGCTGCGTATGATCGTTGACTGTGAAGAGCAGCTTCGCGCGGGAGGAATTGATGTCCGCTATCTTCAACCCTGCCCGGCCCGCCAAGTCCTTCACCCGCTTCTCAAACGAACTTCCGAACATGAGAGCAAGTCCTTTCCAGCGCAGGGGCGCTATCATGATGAGGGTGGAAGTCGCCGCAGTGTCTCGACCGGGTTGTCACAGTCAGGGGGACGGTGGATGGGACAACTTGCGTCTATTATATTCCCTAAGTGACAATTCTTTGGTAGTGGATCTCACCACCTCACGTAGAGAAGCCTCAACAATCACGCCGGCGGCAGGATCTTGCCCGGATTCATCAGGTTGAGCGGGTCGAGGGCGAGCTTGACCGAGCGCATTACCTCCACCGCCGCCCCGTGCTCGGCGCGCATGAACTTGGCCTTGCCGATGCCCACGCCGTGCTCGCCGGTGCTCGTCCCCTCCATCGCCAGGGCGCGCTGGACCAGGCGCTCGTTGAGGCGGTTGGCCTCGGCGACCTCGTCCGGGTTCGCCGGGTCGATGAGGAACAGCAGGTGGAAGTTGCCATCGCCCACGTGGCCGACCATCGGCGCGAGGAGCGGCGTATCGGCCAGGTCGCGCTTCGTCTCGTGGATGCACTCGGCCAGGCGGGAGATGGGGACACACACGTCGGTGCTCAGCGAGCGCGCGCCGGGGCGCAGGGCGAGGGCGGCGAAGTAGGCGTTGTGGCGCGCCTTCCACAGCCGCTGGCGGTCCTCCTCGTGCGTCGCCCAGTCGAAGTCGCCCCCGCCGTGGGCGCGCATGATGTCGCCCGCCTGCCGCGCCTGCTCCGCCACCCCCTCCATGGAGCCGTGGAACTCCAGGAACAGCGTCGGCTGCGCGGGGTAGCTCAAGCCGGCGAAGGCGTTGACCGCGCCGATCATCGTCTCGTCCAGCAGTTCGATGCGCGCCATCGGGATGCCCACCTGCATCGTCTCCGTCACGGCGGCGACGGCGTCGTCCAGCGTCGGGAAGGAGACGACCGCCGACGAGATGGCTTCGGGGATGGGGTAGAGGCGCAGCGTCACCTCGGTGATGATGCCCAGCGTCCCTTCGGAGCCGACGAACAGCCGCGTCAGGTCGTAGCCCGCCGACGACTTGCGCGCCCGGCTGCCCGTGTGGATGACCTCGCCGCTCGCCAGAACGACCCTCAGGGCGAGGACGTTGTCGCGCATCGTGCCGTAGCGCACGGCGTTCGTCCCGCTGGCGCGGGTGGCGGTCATGCCGCCGAGAGTCGCGTTCGCGCCGGGGTCGATGGGAAAGAACAGGCCGTGTCGGCGCGCCGCGTCGTTCAGCTCGTTGCGCGTCAGGCCCGCCTCGACAGTGCAGTCCATGTCGTCGGGGCGGATGGCGAGAATGTGGTTCATGAGCGACATGTCGACGCACACCCCGCCGCGAATGGGCAGGGTGTGGCCCTCCAGCGAGCTGCCCGCGCCGAACGGGACGATGGGCCGGCGGTGGGCGCGGCAGATTTTGACGACCGCCGCGACTTCCTCCGTCGAGCAGGGGAAGCACACGGCGTCGGGCGGCGCCGAGGTATACGATGACTCGTCGCGGCTGTGGCGCTCGCGCTCGGTCATGTTCACGGTCACACGGTCGCCCAGAAGTTGCTGAAGCTCGGCCAGCGCAGACATACCCTCGTTCCTTTCTGTAACGGACGATGCCCCTATTCTAGCCAACTTCCGCAGGTTGTGTAGTAACGACTTGAGTCGTTTTGCTGTACGGCGAGCGACTGGAAGTCGCCACGAGATGGTGGGCGCGGTATAATAGGAGCAGCATCTACATCCCCATCTGCGATGCCGGCCGTGACGCCGGCCGAGGACCGGCCCGCCATGCTGAATTTCGATGGCTTCGAGGTGTTGACGTTTGACTGCTACGGAACGCTGATTGACTGGGAGACCGGCATCTGGGCCGCGCTGCGTCCGGTCCTGACGGCGCATAGGGTGGACATCCGCCACCCAGCGGCGCTGGAGCTGTTCGCCGAGCTGGAGTCGGCGGCGGAGGCCGAGCGCTACCGCGCGTACAAGGACATTCTGCGCATGGTGCTCCAGGGCTTCGGCACGCGCCTGGGCTTCCACCCGACGCAGATCGAGCTGGACGCCTTCGCGTGGTCGGTGCGCGACTGGCCCGCCTTCCCGGATTCAGCGGCGGCGCTACGCGCGCTGCGGCGCAAGTACAAGCTCGCCGTCATTTCCAATGTCGACGACGACTTGTTCGCCTACTCCGCCCACCGCCTCGGCACGCGCTTCGACTGGGTCATCACCGCCCAGCAGGTGCGCTCGTACAAGCCGTCGTTCAACAACTTCATGGTCGCGTTCGAGCGCATCGGCGTGCCCCGTGAGCGCATCCTCCACGTCGCCCAGAGCCTGTATCACGACATTGTCCCGGCCAGGGCACTCGGCCTGTCCACGGTCTGGGTCAACCGCCGCCACGGCAAAGCGGGCCACGGCGCGACGCCGCCTGCCCAGGCCCAGCCCGACCTGGAAGTGCCGGACCTGCAAACCCTGGCGCAGCACGCCGTGGGCAGCTAGCGCGGAAACGCAAAGGCGCAAAGGCGCAAAGCCGCCAACAGACGGGTGCAAATCGCTGTCACCCCGCGCTTGGCGCGGGGTCTAGACTGCGGCGGCCCAGATGCTTCGCTGCGCTCAGCATGACAAAGTGACACCCCTCTCATTTCCGTGTATTCCGTGCCTTCCGTGGTTCCCCTCTTGGCCGCCTGGGCGCGCCGGGATGCTTCGGCCTGCTCAGCATGACAAAGAGACGCCCTTCGGCTCTCGTCGAGAGCCGGAGGGCGCATCATGCCTTTACGCAGTTCGGCTGACAACGAATGGAAACGGATAAACGGATTGTACTTATCAACAGTATATTCGCGCCAGGCGGGCTATCCGTTTATCCGTTCCTTCATCTGTTGACAGTCTGGCGGTTTAGCGGGCCTTGACGGTCTTGTTGTAGGTCTCTATTTCCTTCGTCACCGAGGCCGACGCGGCGTCGAGCATGTCCTTCGCCGGCCGCTTGCCCAGGATGACATCCTCCCAGCCCGTCTCGATGGTTTGGCGGGCCGTCGGGAAGACGCCCAGCAGCGCGCCGGACGTCACGTTGGACTGCGGCGTCTTCTGGAGCTGCTCGATCGCTGTCTGGAACTGCGGGTACTTGGCGCGCCAGTCTTTGTCGGTCTGCTGGTCGTAGGCCGCCTTGCGGATGGGGAAGTAGCCGCTGGCCGTGTGCCAGAACGCCTGGCGCTCCGGCGCGGCGACGTACTTGATGAACTCCCACGCGCCCTGCTGCTCGGCATCAGGGCGGTCCTTGAGGATCCACAGCGACGCGCCGCCGGGGATGATGCCGCCCTTGCCGTAGTCTTCCTCGTTCTGGCGCGGCAGATACGCCGTGCCGACCTTGAACAGACCCTTGCCCTCGGTGTTGTTCACCACGGCGCGCAGGCGGGCCGTCGATTCGATGTACATCGCGGCCTTCCCCTGCTCGAGCAAAGCCTCGCCGTTGTCACTGCCACCCGCCGCGTTGCGGCCGGCGTTGCAGAACGCGCCGCTGTCGACGTTGTCCTTCGTCCACTTCAACAGCGCCTCGGAGTACGGCGTGTTGTAGACGACCTTGGTGGCGGGCTGGGCGCGGCCGTTCTCATTGTCGGCGTAGAAGGCGCCAGACGTCGCCTGCCACTGTTCGAAGAACCAGCCGTAGATGACCAGGGCGAGGCCGCACTGGAAGTTGTCCACGCCCTTGAACTTCTTGGCCGCGTCGGCGACTTCGGCCCACGTCCGTGGCGGCTTCTCGGGGTCCAGTCCGACCTTCTTGAAGGCGTCCTTGTTGTAGTACAGGATGGGGCTGGAGGAATTGAAGGGCATCGAGTTGAGCGAGCCGTTGAGGCGGTAGTAGTTCAGCAGCGCTGGCTCCAGGTCCGAGGTGTCGTACTTCTCGGCGTCGATGAACTTCTGCACCGGCGTCGTCACCTGCAAGTCCGTCATCAGGCGCGTGCCGATGTCGTAGACCTGCATCAGGCTCGGCACGTCGCCCGTCGGCAGGCCCGCGCGGAGCTTCGCCAGGGAGTTGTCGTAGTTGCCCTGGAAGGTGGCTTCGACGACGTACTTGTCCTGGGAGGCGTTGAAGTCATCCACCATCTTCTGGACGGCCTCGCCGTTCGTGCCGCCCATCGCGTGCCAGAAGGTGACCTTGGTCTGGCCGGGCTTGACATCGACCTTCTTGGTCACGCCGGTCGGCAGGGCGGCCGGGGCGGCTGCCGTCGGCGCGGCGGGCTGGGCTTTCGGCTGCGCCTGGGCCGCCGGCGCTTGCGTCGCCTGCGCGGCGGGCTGGGCCGCTGGCGCCTGGGTGGCCGGCGCGGC
>JBDHWG010000043.1:0-25460 GCA_039810085.1 Anaerolineae bacterium | reverse complement strand
CGGTTCCGTCATTGCGAGGAGGAACGACGAAGCAATCTCCCGGCGGGTGACAGGCACGCTATAACCGCTTAGACCATCTGTTGCAAAGGCGGGGGATTGCTTCGCTCACGCTCGCAATGACGGGCAGTTCCGTCATTGCGAGACCCCCACGCCCTGTGACGGTGTGCGCCGACACTAGAAACTTCCGAATGTCACCCCGACGATAGGAGGGGTCTGGACTGCGGCGGCCCAGATGCCTCGTTCCTCGGCATGACACCGGATGCTTGTTGCTAGAAGTGGCGTTGCCCCGAATGTCACCCCGACGATAGGAGGGGTCTGGACTGCGGCGGCCCAGATGCCTCGTTCCTCGGCATGACACCGGATGCTTGTTGCTAGAAGTGGCGTTGCCGTTCTATGTTCAGGCAAGCCGGCCGCGCACGACGAGCACCGGGCGGTCGGCGCGGGCCACGATCTCGGCTGCGACATCCCGGCTGCCGGGGCGCTGGCGGCCGGGCACGTGGCCGCCGACGACGATGAGGTCATAGTCCCCCTCGGCGGCTTCGGCCAGAATCTCCTCGACCACCCCGCCCTGGCGGACCTTCGTGTCCACCTCGACGCCCTGCCCCAGCAGCGTCAGCCGGCCTTCCTCCAGGTGGCGCACCAACCACGGCCGGTCCGCGCCATTCGCCTGCGCGATGGCCTGCGCCTCGCGCACCGGCCGCGCCACGTGCAGCAGGCGGGTCGAGGCCCCGACGCGCCGGGCGAGGCGCGCCCCGAACACCACGTCCATCTTGCCCGGCTCACCGCCCGCCGAGCACAGCAGGACGCGCTTGATGGCCGGCCGCGCGCCCTTGACCACCAGCAGCGGCAGGGTCGCCTCGCGGGACAGCCGCTCCACCGCCGCGCCCGCGTCGTCGCTGCCGATGACAAGCAGGTCGTACGCCTCGCCGCGCATGTCGCGCAGCAGCGTCTCGGCGTTGACGCCCGCCTTGAGGCTTGTCCGCGTCACCTCCGCGCCCATCGCCGACCCCAGCCACGCCGCCAGGCTCGCGCTGGCGTCAGCCGTCGCGCCCGCGTGTGCGCATAACAGTAGCCGGAATCCGGGCCGGGGCAAAATATGGTAGTGCTTGATGCCGACCCAGACGCTCTGCCCGACTTCGACGGCCCCCGCGCCGCCCGGCTGCGACAGCACCGCCACATCGAGCAGCACGCCCTCCTGCCCGTAGCGCACCGGCAAGGGCCACGTGCCGGGCAGCGGGTCGAGGCGCACGCGCACGCGCTGGAGCGTGCCCAGGAACAGGATGTCCTCGACCACCCCGACGCCAAGCGCCTGCCCTTCGAGGGCCGCCCGGTCGGCGGCGAGGGTCAGGTCCTCCGGGCGGAACAGCACCTCGGCGCGGCCCTCGGCGTCGAAGCGCGCGCCCGGCTCGGCCGACGGCAGGCGCAGCGCGCCCACGCGCACCTCCGCGCCCTGCTGCGTCCCGGCCAGGAGGTTGGCGCTGCCCAGGAAGGTCGCCACGAACTGGTGGTTGGGGCGGTGGTAGAGCTGGGTCGGCGTCCCGACCTCCAGCAGCCGCCCGCCGTCGATGATGCCGATGCGGTCGGCCAGCTCGAACGCCTCTTCCTGGTCGTGGGTGACGAGGATCGTCGTGAGGCCGAGCCGCCGCTGGACTTCCTTGAGGCCCTGGCGCAGCTGCACCCGGATCTGAACGTCCAGCGCCCCGAACGGCTCGTCGAGCAGCAGCACGGACGGCTGGGCGGCGAGGGCGCGGGCGACGGCGACGCGCTGCTGCTGGCCGCCGGAGAGCTGCGCCGGGTAGCGCCCGCCCAGGCCACCCAGCCCCACCAGGTCGAGCAGCTCGTCGCGCCGCCGCGCCCGCTCGGCCTTGGCGGCCTTACGCACTGCCAGGCCGAACTCGATGTTGTCGGCGACGGTCATGTGGCGAAATAGGGAGTAGTTCTGGAAGACGAAGCCGGTGTCGCGCTGCTGGGGCGACAGGTCGGTGACGTCGCGGCCGTGCAGGATGATGCGCCCGGCCGTGACCGACGTCAGCCCGGCGATCATGCGCAGGATGGTGCTCTTGCCGCTGCCGCTGGGGCCGAGCAGGACGAATAGCTCGCCGTCGGCAATCTCAAGGTCCACGTGGTCCACAATCGTCTGGTCGTGGTAGCGCTTCACCACATCGCGCAGCAGAATGCTCATCGTGCCCCCTCGGTGCGCCCCCTGAACCACTCCATGCCCAGGAGCATGACAAACGACACCGCCGCCAGGACGAGCGACACCGTGTAGGCGGCGACGTATTGCCGCTCGTCCAGGGCGCGGAAGATGTAGATGGTCGCCGTCTCGGTCAGGCCGGACACCGCGCCGCTGACCACGATGACCGCGCCGAACTCGCCCAGCGTCCGCGCCAGGGACAGCGTCACGCCGTACAGCACGCCCCAGCGGATGCTCGGCAGGGTGACACGCCAGAACGTCTGCCAGCCGCTCGCGCCCAGGGTGTGCGCCGCCGACTCCTGCTCCGTGCCGACTGCCTCCAGGACGGGCATGACCTCGCGGATGACGAACGGCAGCGAGACGAAGATGGTCGCCAGGAGCATGCCGGGCAGGGCGAATACGACCTTGATGCCCAACGGGTCGAGAAGCGGCGCGAACCAGCCGCGCCGCCCGAACAGCAGGATAATCATGTAGCCCGCGATGACCGGCGAGACGACGAGGGGCAGGTCCACCAGGCCGTTGACGAAGCGCCGCCCTCGGAAGCGGTCGCGGACGAGCACCCAGGCGGTGACGATGCCCAGCAGGGTGTTCACCACCAGGGCCGCCGCGCACAGGATGAGCGTGATCCAGAAGGCGTGCCGCACGTCCGGGTCGGTCAGCGTCGCGAGCACTGGCGCGAGGCCCCGACCCAGCGCGCCCCACAGGATGGCGGCCAGCGGGGCCAGGATGAGGATGCCCATGTAGAGCAGGACGATGGCGATGAGCAGCCGCCTAACCATGCGCCACCTCCCGCCGCCGCTGGAGCCAATCCACCACGAGGATGAGAACGAAGGCAATCGCCAGCAGGACGGCCGACATGGCGCTGGCCCCGCTCTGGTTCGACGACTCGATCTCGCCGTAGACGTAGACGGCGGCGGTCTGGGAGCGCATCGGGAAGTTACCCGCGACGATAATGATCGCGCCGAACTCGCCCAGGGCGCGGGCGAAGCTGAGCAAAGTGCCCATCGTGATGGCGGGCGCAATGGCGGGCAGGAGGACGCGGCGGAACGTGACCCACGGCGACGCGCCGAGCGTGTGCGCCGCTTCCTCCTGGTGCAGATCGACCTGCATCAGCACCGGCTGGAGGGCGCGCACGACAAAGGGGAAGCTCACGAAGAGCAGCGCCAGGATGATGCCGGGCGGGGCGAAGATGACGTCGACGCCGAAGCTCGTCTTGAGCCAGCTTCCGATGGCCGCCTGCGGGCCGTACAGGATGACGAGCATGACGCCGGTGACGAGCGACGGGATGGCGAACGGCAGGTCCACCAGGCCGTTGACGACGGCGCGGCCCGGAAACTCGTAGCGCACCAGGACGTACGCCGTCAGGGTTCCCATCACGGCGTTGATGAGCGCCATGACGGTCGCCGTCCAGAGGGTCAATTGCAGGGCGTGCCAGGCGGCCGGGCGTGTGATGTCGGTCACGAACGCGCCCAGGCCGCCGCGCAGGCCGTCCCCAATCACCGCCGTCAGCGGCAGCAGAATCACCAGGCCGAGGTAGCTGAGCGCCGTGGCGCGCAAACCCCAGCGGCCCCAGGGACGCCGCAGGGGCCTGGCCTGCAACTGCCCGCCCTCGAGCGCCGCCGGACTCAGCGCGCTCATTTCTGGGCCTGCACTTCCTCGATGGCCTTGGTGTAGAGGCCGGTGTCGCCGAATATCTTGGGCGTCACGGTCTTCCAGCCGCCGAGGTCGTCAATCGTGAACAGGTCCTGCACCGGCGGGTACTTCGATGCCGTCGCCTTCGCCACGTCCGGATCGACCACGCGCAGGCCGTACTTGGCGAAGACCGCCTGGGCATCCTTGGTATACAGGAAGTCCACGAAGGCTTCGGCCGCCTGGCGCGTGCCGTGCTTGTCCACGTACTTATCGACGACGGCGACCGGGTTCTCGATCTTGATGGTCGAGCGCGGGATGACGTACTCGTAATCCTGGCCGTTCATCCGCCCCACCTGCGCCTCGTTCTCGTAGCTGATGGCGACGTCGCCGACGCCCTTCTCATACGTAATCACGCTGTCGCGGCCGCTCTTGTCCATGACCGAGACGTTCTTCAGCACGGCTTTCAGCAAGTTGGTCGCCGCGGCCTCGTCGCCCTTGGCGACGCCGTCGATCCCGCCGCGAATCGCCGCGCCGTACACGCCCAGGATGTTCCACATCGCGCCGCCGCTCGTCTTCGGGTTGGGCGTCAGGACGTTGAGGCCAGGCGTCGTCAGGTCCTTCCAGTCCTTGATGCCCTTCGGGTTGCCCTTGCGCACCATGATGACCGCAATCGATGTGGTCGGGATGCCCTTGTATTGGTTGTTCTTCCAGTCGTGGGTAATCAGGCCCGCCGTCTGGAGGCGTGTGATGTCGTCCTCCAGGGATAGGGCGGCGATGTCGGCCTCGAAGCCCTCGGCAATCGCCCGCGACTGCGCGCCGGACGCCTGGTACGACTCCTGGAACGTCACATCCTGGCCGGTCTTGGCTTTCCAGTACGTCTTGAACAGCGGAATAATCTCGCCGTAGGCCTCGCGCGGCGTGGTGTACGCCCCCAGGATGAGCTTGACCGACCCGGCGCTCGCCGCCGGCGCGCTCCCCGCGCTACCGGCGGCCGGGGCTGCTGCTGCGCCCGCTGTGCTGCTCGGCGTCGCCGCACTGCATCCCGCCAGCGCCAGGGCCATTATCATGAGTAACACGCTGCCGCTCAACCATCGAAACATAGCGCCCTCCGAAAACTCCAATAATGTTGCTCGTGACGGGAGTCTAGCAAGGGGGGGTGATATTCCGGGGAGAAGGCGGTGACAAAGCGGTGACATTTCCCGCGCTCATCTTTGCGGCCTCAGCGCCCATTGGGCCGTCTCGGTGTCGATTTGCGCCTGCCTTGAGCGACTATCCCATGAAGGTTAGAATTAACCCATATCAAGGCGCCTCAGGAGAGCTTTATGCGTACAGTCTTGTCGAAGGACGGCACGTCAATCGCGTTTGACCAGGTGGGGCAGGGGCCGGCGGTGGTCCTGGTGGGCGGCGCAACAACGACGCGCGCCGATACGCTGTCCCTGGCACACGCCCTCGCGCCGCACTTCACGGTGCTCAACTACGACCGACGCGGCCGAGGCGACAGCGGCGACACGCCGCCCTATGCCGTCGAGCGCGAGATCGAGGACATCGAAGCGGTCATCCAGGCCGTCGGGGCGAGCGCCTTCGTGTTTGGGCACTCGTCCGGCGCCGTTCTCGCCCTCGAGGCCGCCCGACAGCGGCCAAGCCAGATCGCGAAGCTGGCCCTGTACGAGCCGCCGTTCATCGTCGACGACAGCCGCCCACCCCTCCCGACGGACTATGTCGCGCGGCTCAACGCGGCGACGGCCGCCGGGCGGCCGGGCGATGCGCTCGAAATCTTCATGACCCAGGCGGTCGGCATGCCGCCCGAGGTCATCCCGCAGATGCGCCAGGCGCCGTTCTGGACGTCGTCAGAAGCCGTCGCGCACACCATCGCCTATGACGGGACGATCATGGGCGACACGGCGCGGGGCAGCGCGAAGCCGTTGGAGAAGTGGCGGACGGTGACGGCCCCGACGCTCGTCCTGGATGGCGGGGACAGCCCGGCGTGGATGCATCACGCGGCCCAGGCGCTCGCGGATGTTCTGCCCCACGCGCAATACCGTTCCCTGGCCGGCCAGACACACGCGGTGGCCCCTGAGGTGCTCGCGCCGGTGCTGGTCGAATTCTTCGGGGAATGACGACGGAGGGACACATGGGAAAGTTAGTCTACTCGATGATGGTGTCGCTACCTTATTGACAAATCGCCGAAATGGGCCTACAATGCGGGGACCATCAGATGAATCCTCGCCGCACCCCCCTGGGATCCCCGTATCCCAGCGGCGGCGCTATGGTCACAAGGAGCGAAAACTAAATATGGCTACTCTCTTTCGGCGCTATGTCCTTGCGATCGCGGTTTTGCTTGCCCTGGCTCTCGTCAGCGGCGGCGCTGCCCAGGCCAGCCAGCCGGCTCAAGGCCAGAGTGGCGGGCCGCCCATCCGGCTGAAGGCGGTTCAGTTTACACCAACCAATGGGGAAGCGCCCGACATCCCGCGCAGCCTGGCCGCCAGCGAGGCGGCGGCGGGGCAGCGCGGCTACTACATCGTCCAGTTCTCCGGCCCCGTCGAGCAGGCCTGGAAGGACGCGGTGACGGCGGCCGGCGCGGAGCTTCTCGACTACATTCCCGACTTCGCGTTCAAAGTGCGCATGAACCCGGCGCAGGCGAAGCAGGTCGGCGGCCTGGATAACGTCGCCTGGGTCGGCGTCTTCCACCCGGCCTACAAGCTCGACCCGGCCCTGGCGCGCGGCGGCACGCGGCTGTACAAGGTGCAGGTGGAGCGCGGCGCCGACATGGGCCTGACCATCGCCGCCATCGCCCGAATCGGCGCGGCGGTGACGCACCCCGGCGGCGACGTGCTCCTTGTCGAAGCCGACGCGACGCAGATCAACGCCATCGCTGGGGTGCTCGACGTCGCCTGGGTCGAGAACTACCTCCTGCCCAAGACGCACAACGAGTACGGCGCGGGCCAGATCGTCGGCACGGCCGCAGCCAACGCCAGCGGCTACGACGGCAGCAGCCAGATCGCGGCGGTGGCCGACACCGGCCTCGACACGGGCGTCATGCCCATCACCCACCCTGACCTCGCGAGCGCCGTGCAGGCTATCTACAACTGGCCCGGCGCGACCGGCGGCTGCTTCCAGAAGATTACCGACGACGGCGCGCAGGACGTGGACAGCGGCCACGGAACCCACGTCGCCGGCTCCATCGTCGGCCGCGGGAACGCGAACGGTCTCGGCAAGGGCGGCGCGCCCGCTGCCAAGCTCGTGTTCCAGGCGACCGAGAACTGGGTGACCGTCTCGAGCCTGTGCAAGACCTTGTACGGCTACACCGACGGCTACTACCTGACAGGCATCCCGTCGGACCTGCGGACGCTGTTCCAGCAGGCGTACAACGCCGGGGCGCGCATCCACTCCAACTCGTGGGGCAGCTCGGCGGCGGGCGCGTACACCACGGACAGCGCCAACGCCGATGACTTCGTCTGGAACCACCGCGACATGACCATCACGTTCTCGGCGGGCAACGACGGCGCGGACGCCAACAACGACGGCGTCGTGGACAGCGGCTCCATCGGCGCGCCCGCGACGGCCAAGAACGTCATCAGCGTCGGCGCGAGCGAGAACGACCGCCAGGGACACTACGGGTGCGACACAGGGCTGACCTACACCTCGCACGATAGCGCCTACCAGAGCGGACAGACCTGTTCCACGATGAGCGGCCAGAACCTGCTCGGCACGCCGGGGCAGCGCTGGGGCTTCACGACCAACCCGCTCAAGGACGACCCGACGGCGGGCAACCAGGAGCAGATGGCGGCCTTCTCCAGCCGCGGCCCGACGAGCGACGGGCGCATCAAGCCGGACGTCGTCGCGCCCGGCACGTGGATCCTGTCCACCTACTCGACGATGTACCGCGAGGGCTACAGCAGCGGGCCGAACCCACGCAACGGCGCGTACCAGCTCGATGGCTGGGGCATCCCCTACAACGGGTTCTACAAGTACTTCGGCGGCACGTCGATGTCGAACCCCATCGCCGCGGGCGGCGCGACGGTCGTGCGCGACTACTACCAGAAGCACTGGGCCGTCAGCGCCAGCGCCGCGCTCGTCAAGGCGACGCTCATCAACTCGGCCGTGGACATGCTGGACGAGAACAACGACGGCGTCAACGACAACAAGTACCCCATCCCCAACGTTCACGAGGGCTGGGGCCGCATCAACGTCGCCAAGGCGACCGACGGCACGGCGCAGTTCCTCGACCAGCCGGCGAGCCTGGCGACGAACGCCAGCAAGGTCTACAGCACGAACGTCGCCGGCGGCAGCCCGCTCAAGGTCACGCTGGTGTGGAGCGACTACGCCTCGACCACGTCCGCGTCCAAGAACCTGGTCAACGACCTGGACCTGACCCTGACCGGGCCGGGCGGCGCGCCGGTCTACCTGGGCAACGTGTTCAGCGGCGGCTGGTCGCAGACGGGCGGCAGCGCGGACCGCACCAACAACGTCGAGAACGTGTACGTGCAGGCGCCGACCGCCGGGACGTGGACTATCCAGATCAAGGGCTACAACGTGCCCAACGGCCCGCAGCCCTTCGCCCTGGTCGTCACCGGCTCCGGCGCGCTGACCGACGTCACCCCGCCCCCGCCAGCCCTGCCGGCTGCGCCGTCCACCCTGACGGCGACGGCGGTGTCCAAGAGCCAGATCAACCTGACGTGGAAGGACAACGCCAACAACGAGACCGGCTACAGCCTTGAGCGCTCGACCAGCTCGAGCTTCAGCACCAAGACCACGGTGACGCTGCCGGCGAACACCACCTCGTACTCGGCGACCGGCCTCTCGGCCAACACGACGTACTACTTCCGGGTGCGCGCCTACAATGACGCGGGCAACTCCGCCTACTCCAACACCGCCAGGGCCCAGACACCCCGCCGGTAGAGCGCGGCGCAGGGCGCGAACACAGCTTTAGACAACATCGGGGGCGAGCACTTAGCTCGCCCCCACTTTGTGCCGCAATTCTATTAGTGGCGGCAAGGCTAAGATAAAGTCTGCGTGGAAGATTGTCATTGCGAGGAGGACGATAGGACGACGAAGCAATCTCGCGGTCGGCGAAAGCGCCGCTATTCCTCGGCTAGAGCGTCTGATGCCAGGGCGGGGGATTGCGTCGCTCACGCTCGCAATGACAGCCTTTCCATATTGCTCCCGTCGCGCTGGCGAAGCAATACGTATGCCAATTCGAGCGTGTCCTACCGAGGCACGGCATTTGCATCGCATGCGGCGAGGATGATGGCTGTCGTCGGGTAATTGAATGCGCTGCCGGACCGCAAGGGAGCGCGTGGAGAGAAAATGATGCGCTGGCGAGGAGTAGGCGTGTGGGTGGTGGTCGTGGCGGTGGCGCTGCTGGTGCAGGGCTGCCGGGTGAGGGATGGCGAGACGGTTCCCCCTCGGTCCGCCGCCAGCGGGGGAGGCGCTTTGGCGGCGACGGCGGCCCCGCAGAGCACGACGGTTGCCGGCAGCGGGTCAGCGGCGGCGGCGGCGACGCCTCTAGCCGCCGGTCAGGATAGGGGCATCGCGCCGACGACGGCTCCGGCGGCCGCGACGCCCGCGTCACCCCTCGCGGCCATTGTGCCCGCGCCGCTGGCCGCCGCGACGCCAACGCCGGGCATCTCGACCGTCTTCATTATACTGATGGAGAACCACAACTGGTCGGCCATCAAGGGCAACGCGCGCGCGCCCTACATCAACAACACCCTGCTGCCGATGGCGTCCCACGCCGAGCAGTACTTCAACCCACCGGGCAACCACCCGAGCCTGCCGAACTACCTGTGGCTCGAAGGCGGGACGAACTTCGGCGTCCACGAGGACGGCGACCCCAGCGCCTTCCACCAGAGCACGACGGACCACCTGGTCACGCGGCTCGACAAGGCGGGCGTCACGTGGAAGGCGTACCAGGAGGACATCTCCGGCACGGACTGCCCGCTGACGACGAGCCACTCCTACGCCGCCCGCCACGACCCGATGCTGTACTTCGACGACGTGACGGAGAAGAACAACGCCCACTCCGCGTACTGCATCAGCCACATCCGCCCCTACGGCGAGCTGGCGGCGGACTTGCAGACCAACAAGACGGCGCAGTACAACTTCATCACGCCCAACCTGTGCCACGACATGCACAACTACTGCGCACCGACGCTCGACCAGACGCGGCAGGGCGACAACTGGCTGGCCGCCGAAGTCCCGCATATCCTCAACTCAGCGGCGTACAAGAACGGCGGCGTGCTGTTCATCACCTGGGATGAGGGGCAGGGCAGCGACGGGCCGATTGGCATGCTCGTCCTCTCACCCTTCGCCAAGGGGCACGGGTATTCGAATACGATCCACTACACCCACAGCTCGACGCTGCGGACGATCCAGGAAATCTTCAAGGTGCAGCCGTTCGTGGGCGACGCCGCCAACGCGACGGACCTGGGCGACCTGTTCGCCATCCCGCTGCACTGATTATTCGCCCTCCCCTCGCCCCTGTGTTATCATACGCCCAGTCTACCGATGGGGAGGGTTCAATGACGAACAGAACGACGGCGACAACATTCCGCCTTCGCAACACCGAGGGCATGGACATCTTCGTCCGCCGCTGGGCGCCCGCGCACGATAAGCCGAAGGGGGTCGTGGTCATCGCCCACGGCGCGGCGGAGCACAGCGCCCGCTATGGCCGCTTCGCTGAGGCCCTGAACGAGGACGGCTACGTGGCGTATGCCCCGGACCACCGCGGCCACGGCGAGACGGCGGGGACGCTGGACCAGGCCGGTTGGGCTGGGCCGGATGGCTGGAACGGCATGCTGCGCGACCTCCAACTGGTGGTCGCCCGGGCGCGGAGCGAAAATCCGGGCTTGAAGGTGTTCCTCTTCGGCCACAGCATGGGGTCGTTCCTCGCCCAGCGCGCCATCCAGCTCTGGGGAGACAAGCTGGACGGGTGCATCCTGTCTGGGTCCAGCGGGGCGATGGCCGGCGTGAACGACATGCTGCCGGCGCTGGAGATGATGGCCCAGGGCGACGCGGCGCGACAGCCGTCCGACGCCTGGGTGCAGCTCTTCGCCGGGTTCAACGCCCCGTTCACGCCGCGCACCGGCTTCGAGTGGCTGAGCCGCGATGACGCCGAGGTGGATAAGTACGTCGCCGACCCGTGGTGCGGCTTCGCCTTCTCGAACCGCCTGGTCGCCGACATGATGCAGGGCGTGGCAGAGATGTGGCAGCCGGAGAACGAGGCGCGCATCCCCAAGACCCTGCCGCTGCTCATCTTCTCCGGCGAGGAGGACCCGGTCGGCGGCAACACCGAGACGGTCAAGCAGCTCGTCGCGCGTTACACGGCGCTGGGCATCGAGGACATGGAGGTTATCTTCTACCCGGAGGGCCGCCATGAGATGCTCAACGAGATCAACCGCGAGTTCGTGACGGAGGACATCCTCAACTGGCTTGACGCCCACACGGATTGAGCGCCGACGGCCAGCCGGTCATTGTAACCGAGGGTCTAGTCGAGGACTAGCGAGGCTTTCGCCAATCGGGAGATTGCTTCGTTGTCCTATCGTCCTCCTCGCAATGACGCACATCCCGTCATTGCGAGACGGGGGGCGGGGGCGGTCCTCCGCCCCTGCTGGCGAAGCAATCTCCCGCCCTTGTAACCGAGGGTCTAGTCGAGGACTAGCGAGGCTTTCGCCAATCGGGAGCTTGCTTCGTCGTCCTATCGTCCTCCTCGCAATGACGCACATCCCGTCATTGCGAGCGTGAGCGAAGCAATCCAGCGCCCTTGTAACCGAGGGTCTAGTCGAGGACTAGCGAGGCTTTCGCGCACCGGGCGATTGCTTCGTCGTCCTATCGTCCTCCTCGCAATGACGCACATCCCGTCATTGCGAGACGGGGTGCGGGGGCGGTCCTCCGCCCC
Organism: Anaerolineae bacterium; assembly: GCA_039810085.1. Classification (GTDB taxonomy): domain Bacteria; phylum Chloroflexota; class Anaerolineae; order Epilineales; family JAHCIE01; genus JBDHWG01. Next base: position 13,737 of record JBDHWG010000043.1, on the reverse strand, counting down.
TGCTGGCGAAGCAATCCAGCGCCCTTGTAACCGAGGGTCTAGTCGAGGACTAGCGAGGCTTTCGCCAATCGGGAGCTTGCTTCGTCGGCCTATCGTCCTCCTCGCAATGACCGTAAGCCGTCATTGCGAGCGTGAGCGAAGCAATCCAGCGCCCTTGTAACCGAGGGTCTAGTCGAGGAATAGCGACGCTTTCGCCCACTGGGAGATTGCTTCGTCGTCCTATCGTCCTCCTCGCAATGACCGTAAGCTGTCATTGCGAGCGTGAGCGAAGCAATCCAGCGCCCTTGTAACCGAGGGTCTAGTCGAGGAATAGCGAGGCTTTCGCGCACCGGGCGATTGCTTCGTCGTCCTATCGTCCTCCTCGCAATGACCGTAAGCTGTCATTGCGAGCGTGAGCGAAGCAATCCAGCGCCCTTGTAACCGAGGGTCTAGTCGAGGACTAGCGAGGCTTTCGCGCACCGGGCGATTGCTTCGTCGTCCTATCGTCCTCCTCGCAATGACGCACATCCCGTCATTGCGAGACGGGGTGCGGGGGCGGTCCTCCGCCCCTGCTGGCGAAGCAATCCAGCGCCCTTGTAACCGAGGGTCTAGTCGAGGACTAGCGAGGCTTTCGCGCACCGGGCGATTGCTTCGTCGTCCTATCGTCCTCCTCGCAATGACGCACATCCCGTCATTGCGAGACGGGGTGCGGGGGCGGTCCTCCGCCCCTGCTGGCGAAGCAATCCAGCGCCCTTGTAACCGAGGGTCTAGTCGAGGACTAGCGAGGCTTTCGCGCACCGGGCGATTGCTTCGTCGTCCTATCGTCCTCCTCGCAATGACGCACATCCCGTCATTGCGAGCGTGAGCGAAGCAATCTCCCGCCCTTGCGATAAATACTATTGTGGTGGAACGACGCGCGCTGAGCCGGGGAGGAGGCTCTCGACGGCGGTGCGCGTGTTCGCGCCGTCCCACAGGCGCAGGCTCGACACCTGCTGCCCAACGTCCGGCGTGTACAGCAGCCCGGCCGCGCTCCACGCGACCGGGGCTGGCCGACTCCCCTCCAGCCGCGTCCCCTCCTGGCCGTCGGTCGTGACCACCCGGTCCGCGAACGCCAGCCGCTTGCCGTCCGGCGCCCAGACCGGGTCGGCTTGCGCAGGGTCGGCGGGCAGCGTCAGGAGCTTGTTGTCCGCCGCGTCGTGCCGCCAGACCAGGGTGACGTTGGGGCCGTCCGCCCCGACGTAGGCGATGCCCAGGGCGCCGTTCGGCGGCCACGCGAGAGACAGCACCTTCGTCGTGACCGCCTGCCCCGTCTTCTTCTCGTCGGTGTTGTACACCCAGTAGCCCTGGAACGGCGCGCCCGGCGTCAGCAGCGGGAACGGTGTCGCCGCCGCGCCCGCCGTCGGGCCTGTCCCCTGCGGCGGGACGAACGCCAGGCGCTTGCGCCCCGCGTTCCAATGCAGCGCGGGCATCTCTCCGGTCGGCGAGGTGAGCGGCGTACACACCAGGGTGTCGTCCTTGCCGTCCAGCGTGATGCGCCGCAGGGCGATGCCGCAGCCGGGCGCTTGCGGGTTCTTGCTCGGCCAGATCAGCGTATCCGAGGCGATCCACAGCGCGCCGTACGTGAGTGTCCCCCCCGCGCTCACGTAGGGTTGCGTCACGCCCTGGGCCAGGAGGCTGGGCTTGCTGCCGTCGTCGGGCCGGACAGCGTACAAGGCGCGTGTGTTGCCCTGGACGGCCTGGTACGCGAGCCACTTGCCGTCCGGCGACCATGCCAGCCCCAGCTCGACCGCCGCGTCCTGCGTCACCCGCGCGGCCTTCCCATCGGCGACGTTGACGATGTATACGTCTGGCTGGCCGTCGTGGTTGGAGACGATGGCGAGGCGGCTGCCGTCCGGCGACCACGCGGGCGGCGATTCAAGCAGGAGCGTCGCCAGGAGCGCCCGTTTCTCCGTCGTGTTGAAGTCGGCCCCCGTCGTATTATCCGGCAGGAGGCTTATCTGCATCCGCGTGCGTCCTTGCGTGTCGACAACCAGCAGGCGCACCGTCGGCCGGGCGTCCGCCGCCGAGACGAGAGTCTCGCCCTGGATGACTGCGACGCTCCGGCCATCGGGTGACGGCGTCCACGTCAGCGTCGCCGTGCGCGCCGACGGCGACGGCGTGCCGACCTGGGCGGGGGCGATGTTCGGGAACAATAGGCTCTGCCCGCCCGCAATGCGGAGCGGCTCCGTCAGCGCCCGGGCGCTCCCGCCATCCGCCGCCGCCGCCCACAGGCTGCGCCCCTCCCTCTCATAGAACAGCACCGCCCCCGCTGGCAGAGGTGGCGCGGGCGTGCGAGCCTGACCTCCCTCGCCCGTCGTGGGAGAGGGGCCAGGGGTGAGGGACGGCGACGGCGCAGCAGTGACAGACGGGGTCGCCGTCGGGGGCGGCGGTGTCGGAGACGCCTGGGATGGCGCGCAGGCGGCCAGGAGCGCGGCGAGGAGCAAGAGGGCGAGACGGCGCATGGTTCCTCCACGTTTGATTGACGAGGCTATGACAGCGAGACCGCCGGGGAACCGTCATTGCGAGCGTGAGCGAAGCAATCTCCCGTCCTTGTGATAGATGGTCTGAGCGGCTAGAGCGTAGCTATCACCCACCGGGCGATTGCTTCGTCGTTCCTCCTCGCAATGACGGTGTGTCCTATGTGTGTTTGGGCAGCGGAGCGAAGCAATCTCCCGTCCTTGTGATAGATGGTCTGAGCGGCTAGAGCGTAGCTATCACCCACCGGGAGATTGCTTCGTCGTTCCTCCTCGCAATGACGGTGTGTCCTGTGTGTTTGGGCAGCGGAGCGAAGCAATCGCCCGCTTTGCATCAGCGCGGCTGCAATAGGGATAGCGTTGCTCTCGCCTGCCGACGCCACCGACTCGAAGTCGGTGGCTGATATGGCCAAGCCTGCCTCGACAGGCTTGGATGGGCATGACGTGCGCCTGCTGGCCTGCTTCGAGCAGGCTTCCCGATGCCAGCCGCCGCAATTCCATTCGGCGGCGTCGGCAGGCGACAACTTCGCCGGAAGCAGCAACCCACCAATTATACGGCAAACTCCCGCCGCGCCTTGACACAGCGTTTGCGTCCCAGCCCCCGCTATGCTAGACTCAGCCGGGAGGCGGGATACGGCGATGATGATGGAAGTCGATCTTGGCGGACCAGTGCGCCGCGTGCATGTCGTGGGCACGTCCGGCGCGGGCAAGACGACCCTCGGCAAGCGCCTGGCCGCGAGGCTGGGCGTCCCGCACATCGAGCTGGACGCGCTTCACTGGCGGCCCAACTGGACGCCGCTCGACCGGCACATCATGCGCGCCTGGGTCTACGCCATGATCCAGGGCGAGGGATGGGTCGTCGACGGCAACTACAGCTTCGTGCGCGACATCCTCTGGCAGCACGGCGACACGCTCGTCTGGCTCGACTACCCGCTGCCGACCGTGATGTGGCAGCTGTGGTGGCGCACCTTCCGGCGCAGCCTGGGGACGGAGCCGCTGTGGAATGAGAACCGCGAGACGCTGGGGAAGCACTTCTTCTCGCGCGACTCGCTGTTCCTGTGGGCGCTCCAGACCCACGGCAAGCACCGCCGCCGCTACCCGGCCTGGCTGAACCAGCCGGAGAACGCGCACCTGCGCCTCGTCCATCTACGCTCGCCGAAGGAGGCCGAGACGTGGCTGGCCGAGGTCACGCAAATCACTCAATACTCAATCAGGAGAGCCTAGCATGTCTTTTTCCCTTGAAGGGCGCGTCGCCATCGTGACCGGCGGCTCGCGCGGCATCGGCCAGGGCATCGCCGAGGCGTTCGCCCAGGCGGGCGCGGCGGTCGTCGTCACCGCCCGCAGCATGGACCGCGTCGAGCCCGTCGCGCAGGGCATCGAGGCCGCTGGGGGCCGCGCCCTGGCGATGGCCTGCCACACCGGCCACGACGACCAGGTGAAGGCGCTCATCGACACGACGCTCCAGCAGTTCGGCCGCCTCGACATCCTGGTGAACAACGCCGCCACCAACCCCCACTTCGGCCCGTCGTACACTGCCGACGTTGGCGTGTGGAGCAAGACCCTCGACACCAACGTCCTCGGCTACCTGCGCATGACCCAGGCGTGCCTGCCGGCGATGCAGCAAGCGGGCGGCGGCAAGGTCGTCAACATCGCGTCCGTCGCCGGCCTCAACCCGATGCCCGGCCTGGGCGTCTACGCCGTGAGCAAGGCCGCCGTCATCATGCTGACCAAGGTGCTCGCCGTCGAGCTAGGGCACATGAACATCCAGGTCAACGCCGTCGCGCCGGGGGTCATCAAGACGCGCTTCAGCCAGGTGCTCTGGCAGACGCCGGAGATCGCCAGCCGCGTCCTCCAGGAGACGCCGGCCGGCCGCATCGGCGAGGTGGACGACGTGACCGGCGCCGTCCTGTACTTTGCGTCGTCGGCGTCCAACTATACGACCGGCGCCGTCCTCGTCATCGACGGCGGCCAAACCATCACGTAGGGTGGCATTCCGTCGTTGCGAGCGCCCATCTCGTCGTTGCGAGCATAGCGAAGCAACCTCCCGCCCTTGCGTCAGACGCTCTATCACGGGATAACGAAGCTATCACCAAGCGCGAGATTGCTTCGCTCACGCTACCGCGCTCCTCGCAATGACCCCTTCAAAACCGTCGTTGCGAGCATAGCGAAGCAACCTCCCGCCCTTGCGTCAAACGCTCTATCACGGGATAACGAAGCTATCACCAAGCGCGAGATTGCTTCGTCGCGCTACCGCGCTCCTCGCAATGACAGATAGGGTTAGCGGATGATGAGGTAGGCTACGGCGATGCCAACGGCCGCGCCGACAAAAACCTGGAAGGGGGTGTGGCCGAGAAGCTCCTTAAGGCGCTCCTCGCTGATGGGGTGACCCTGGAACAGCTCGTCCACGATCTGGTTGAGGATGCGCGCCTGGCGGCTGGCGGCCCAGCGAATATTCTGGGCGTCGAACATGACGATCAAGGCGAAGATGGCGGCGATGGCGAACACCGCCGAGTCGAAGCCGTCCAGCAGTCCGGTCGCCCACGCCGCCGCCGCTACCAGGGCCGAGTGGGCGCTGGGCATGCCGCCGGTGCTCACGTAGAAGCGGAAGTCGATCCGGTGGTAGCGCGCCAGGTGCAGGATGACCTTGATGGTCTGCGCGGCGATCCAGCCCGCCGCCGCCGCCCAGAGCACCTGGTTGTGGAGCAGCGCGTCGATCACCCCGGCGCCTCCTCGTCGTCCCAGCCGAACACGGCGTCGGCGTCGTCCTCGTCCTCGTCCGCCGACGCCGCGAGGTGCTGGATGCGCAGCTCGGCGGCGTCGAGGTACACGCGGCAGCGCTCCGACAAGTGGACGCCGCGCTCGTACAGCGCCAGCGCCTCGGCCAGGGGGAGATTACCTTCCTCCAACCGGCGGACCGTCGCTTCTAGCTCCGCAAACGCGGCCTCGAAGCTGTCCGGGGCCGCGCCGTGTTCGTCGATCACAGATGACTCCTCTAGTCCCGTCATTGCGAGCGTAGCGAAGCAATCCCCCGCCCTTGCGACAGACGGTCTGAACGGCTATCGCGTGCCTGTCCCCCGTCGGGAGATTGCTTCGTCGTCCCTCCTCGCAATGACCCCTTCAAAACCGTCATTGCGAGCGTAGCGAAGCAATCCCCCGCCCTTGCGACAGACGGTCTAAGACGTGAATAGCAACGCCCTTACCCACCTACGCCGCCAAATGATGCACATGAGCGAATCACTCGTGCCGCCGTTAGTGGGCCGCGCTAACGCGCGGGCGCCAGGCTGAAGCGCTGGCGCTGAGAGGGCAAAGTCCTCTGGACTATTTAAGTTCAAGAGCAACTTCATTTCCCTGGCAGCCAGTGTCCTATTTACGAGCGTGGCAGGTGAATGACGGCAACTCATATTTCTTAAGTCTGCTAGAAGCTCCACAGCCAACTCTAGCGCACTTCGGGAGGCAAGTAGTCCGCAGGACTTCGTTCTCTCAGCGCCAGTGCTTCAGCCTGGCGCCCGCGCGTTAGCGCGGCCCACCGACGCTTACGCAATTCTACCGCCAACTTCGGCGAAGGCTCGCCGTCGCCCGGCGACAGCATCGCTACTCCAGCAATCGCCGCTGGCGCCCGACCGTCACCTCGAACGCGCCGTCGGCGACGTGGACCCGCAGGCCGCGGCCCATCTTCGCCTGGCGCGTCGCCTGCACCACCTCGCCGCTCTCCGCGTCCGTAACGATGGCGTAGCCGCGCCGCAGCGTCGCCTTCGGGTCCAGGGCCGCCAGCCGCGCCGCCTGCCCGCGCGTCTCAGCCCGCGCCAGCGCCAGGCGGTGCGTCATGCTCGCCTCGGCCCGCCGCGCCAGCTCGATCAGCCGCAGCCGGCTGGAGCCGATGCGCGCCTGGGGCGAAAGGCGCTCCAGGTGGCGCTCCATGTGCGCCAGGGTGAGGGCGTAGCCGCGCAGCGTGTCCTCGACCGCCGCGTCCAGGGCGTCGCGGGCGTCGGCGACACGGCGGCGCAGCTCGAGGCGGTCCGGTGTCGCCAGCTCGGCGGCGGCGGTCGGCGTCGGGGCGCGCACGTCGGAGACGAAGTCGACGATGGTGAAGTCGGTCTCGTGGCCGACGCCGGTGATGACCGGCACGCGGCTGGCGGCGACGGCGCGGGCGACGGCCTCCTCGTTGAACGCCCACAGGTCTTCCAGGGAGCCGCCGCCGCGCACCAGGAGAATCACGTCCACATCGGGCAGCAGGTTGAGGCGCATCAGGGCGGCGCAGATGGCGGGCGGGGCGTCGGCCCCCTGCACCAGGGTCGGGGCGAGGGTGACGCGGGCGGTCGGCCAGCGGCGGCCGAGGGTCGTCTGGACGTCGCGCCACGCCGCCGCCTGGGGCGACGTGACGACGCCGATGTGGCGCGGGAAATCGGGCAGCGGGCGCTTGCGCTCGACGGCGAACAGCCCCTCAGCCGCCAGGCGATCCCGCAGCGCCTCGAATTGCGCGTGCAGCACGCCCTGGCCCGCCGCCTGGAGGGCATCGACGTTAAGCTGGTACTGGCCGCCGGCGGCATAGACGCTGATGCGGCCGTGGACGACGACGGCCTCGCCATGGGCGGGGACGCGGTCCAGCAGCCGCATCTGGGAACGCCATATCACGCATCTAATCTGCGCCGCGTCGTCTTTGAGCGTGAAGTACACGTGGCCGGCCGACGACCGGCTCAGGTTAGAGACCTCCCCCGTCAGCCACACATCCTGAAGCTGGAAGTCTGTCTCGATCAGCTCCCGGATGTAGGCGTTGACATCGGCGACGGAGAAGATGGGAGGCATGCCGCACGGCTAGACGCGGGTCACGTACTCGTTGGTGCGCGTGTCCACGCGGACGATGTCGCCCTGGTTGACGAAGAACGGGACGTTGATGACCAGGCCGGTCTCCAGCGTCGCCGGCTTGCCGCCGCCCGATGCCGTGTCGCCCTTGAAGCCGGGCGACGTCTGGACGATCTTAAGGTCCACCGTCGTCGGCAACTCCAGGTCGAGCGGCTCGCCCTCGTAGGACGACAACTCCAGGGTCATGCCGTCCTTGAGGTACTTGACGGCGTTGCCCAGCTTGTCCTCGGTCAAGGCGAACTGGTCGTAGGTCTCGTTGTCCATGAAGTGGTATTCGTCGCCGTCGTGATAGAGGAACTGCACCTCGCGGTTTTCGAGGCGCACGTCGTTCACGACGCCACCGTTGGGGAAGGTGCGCTCCAGGTTAGCGCCGGTGCGCAGGTTGCGCAGCTTGAGGCGGATGGTCGCGCTGCCGCGGCCCATCTTGATGTGCTCATATTGCAGGACGCGGAACAGGTCGCCGCCGTCCTCGAAGGTAACGCCCTTGCGTAGTTCAGTTACGCTGACAGCCATAAGTGATACTCCCGAAAAAGACATGAAACAAGGGCTTGCCGCCCGGGCAACCCTTGGGAGGCCCGCCGCTGGCAGGCCGGAGACTACTTACTAAGCACCCAAGTATAGTCGCGTCAGGGGTTTAAGTCAAAAGGTTTGCGGGCAACCTCGGCGGCGCTTCCTGCGTAAAGGAAGGAGACAGGCACAGCGGAGAGACGATGAGTGTGACTTTGCAGGACACCGCCGCCGACATCCCAGCCGAGGCGGTGACTGTCACCGTCGAAGCGGCGGGCAGCCCGGGCAAGCGCGTGGATGGGGCGAGCGCGCCGTGCATCGCCGAGACCGGCGTGGAGATTTTCGCCCGCGTCTCGAAGACCAACAGCTTCCGGCGCGTGCTGCGCTTCCCGTTCAGGAAACGCTGGTTCGTCGCCAAGTTCCACAGCCGCCTGGTCGGGCAGGTCGTGTGGCATGACCTCGTTGCGGCCAAGACGGCCTCGGATACGGCGGCGCGTTTCCTGCCCGTCGCGCCGACGCTGTTCGTTTTCGCCCACAACGACCGCGGCCAGCTCAGCATCATCCGCATCCAACCCTTCGTCCGCCGCCGCCTGGCGGACGTAACCGACGAAGAGGTTCAGTCGCCGGGCATGGTGGCGCAGCAGTGCGCCATCATCGACGGCGCGCGGCGCATGATTGACGCCGAGGGCTGGCTGCCCGACCCGTTCGGCTTCCCGGCGACAGCCCGGGATGCGCTGCGCTGGCCGTCGTTTCGCCGCTCGACCAACATCATGGAGGACGACGCGGGGCAGCTGGTGTTCATCGACATCAACGCGCCGCGCCCCTGGAAGCGCCGCTCGAACCCCCTCGGCCGCCTGGCGCTGTGGCTCACCGACCGCGTGCTGGCGCGTTACCGGGCGAAGCTGGCGCGGGGAAATTGGACACGACAGCCGCCGAAGACCACAATATAACGCATGAACATTGTCGCGGAGCTTGTTACGCGCCTGGCGCGGAAACGCGACACCGGCGCGATCAACCTGGCGTGCATCGGCGAGCATGGGACGGAGACGTTTGCCCGGGTGTCCCAGGGGAACACCTTTCGGCACATCATCCTGTTCCCATTTCGCCGACGCCGCGTCGTGGTCAAGCTCTACAGCCGCGTCGCGGGCGTCATTAGCTGGCAAGAGATGTTGGACGCCAAGCGCGGCTCCGACGACGCCAGCCACTACCTGCCCGTCGCGCCGACGCTCTACGTCTACGGCCAGGACGCCGTCGGCGAGCCGAGCATCATCCGCATCCAGCGCCAGGCCAAACACCGCATGGCCGACCTGACCGACGACGAGCTGCGCGCGCCGGCGATGGTGGCGCAGCAGCTCGCCATCCTCGACGGGGCGGAGCGCATGGTCCACGAGCGGGGTTGGCTGCCGGACCTGTTCGGCCACCCGGACTCGCTGCGCCAGATCGTGAGCTGGCCGTCGTTCCGCTACTCCACCAACGTCATGCTCGACGGCGAGAACCACCTCGTCTTCATCGACATCAACGACCCCTATATAATGAACAGAACGGATAACCCTATCGGCTGGCTCAGCGTGTGCATCGCGCGGCGCCGGCTTGCCCAGCACCGCCGCTTCCTGATGGGAATTAGTCACAGAGACACAGAGGAGTGATGATTATGCACGGCGGCGACATGGTCGCGGAGGTTCTCAAGGCGCAGGGCGTCGCGTTCCTGTTCACCCTGGTCGGCGGGCACATCTCGCCCATTCTCGTCGGCGCGAAGGCGCGGGGCATCCGCGTCGTGGACACGCGCCATGAGGTGAACGCCGTGTTCGCCGCCGACGCCGTCGCCCGCCTGACGGGCCGCCCCGGCGTCGCCGCCGTCACCGCCGGCCCCGGCGTGACCAACAGCGTCACCGCTATCAAGAACGCCCAGATGGCCCAGTCGCCGGTTGTCCTGCTCGGCGGCGCAGCCCCGACGATCCTCCAGGGGCGCGGCGCGCTGCAAGACATCGACCAGATGTCGCTCATGGCGTCGCTGGTCAAGTGGTCGGCGCGGGTGGGCCGGGTGAAGGACATCATCCCGACGGTCGAGGAGGCGTTCCGCCAGGCGCAGTCCGACACGCCCGGCCCGGTGTTCGTCGAGCTGCCCATCGACCTGCTGTACGACGAAGCCACGGTCACGTCCCTGTACGGCATCAAGGGCAAGAGCAAGTCCCTGGCGCAGCGGGCGACGAACCTCTACCTCCAGCGCCACGTCAAGCGCATGTTCGCCGGCGCGTCGAAGGCGAAGGCCGGGCCGCCGATTGTGATCCCGCCGCCGGAGCCGAAGGAGCGCCAGGTCGAAAAAGTGGCCGAGGCGCTGGCGAAGGCCCAGCGGCCGGTCATCCTCGTCGGCAGCCAGGCGACGCTGGACACACCGGGCATCCCGGCGATGGTCGCGGCGCTGGAGCGCATCGGCGCGCCGGTGTACCTGTCGGGCATGGCGCGCGGCCTCCTGGGGCGTGACCACCCGCTACAGATGCGCCACAAGCGCCGCGAGGCCCTGCGCGAGGCGGATGTGGTCATCCTGGCCGGCGTCCCGGCCGACTTCCGCCTCGACTATGGGCGGCACATTGGGCACAAGGCGACGTATGTCTCGGCCAACCGCAGCGAGACCGACCTGACCAAGAACCGCAAGCCCGACATCGCCGTTCACGGCGACCCCGGCGTGTTCCTCACGCGCCTGGCCGAATTCATCCCCCAGGGGGAGCGTTGGGGCGAGTGGCGCGCTGCCCTGCGCCGCCGCGACGACGCCCGCACCACCGAGATCGGCGAGGGGGCCGCGACGGCGACGGAGGGCGTCAACCCGCTGTCCCTGCTGCGCCAGATCGACGGCGCGCTGGCCGACAACGCCATCGTCGTCGCCGACGGCGGAGACTTCGTCGGGACGGCGTCGTACATCGTTCGCCCAACCGGCCCGCTGGCGTGGCTCGACCCCGGCGCGTTCGGGACGCTCGGCGTCGGCGCGGGGTTCGCCCTGGGCGCAAAGCTCGTCCACCCGGAGGCCGAGGTGTGGATTCTCTATGGCGACGGCTCGGCGGGTTACAGCCTGAGCGAGTTCGACACGTTCGTGCGCCACGGCATTCCGGTGATTGCCGTCGTGGGCAACGACGCGGCGTGGATGCAGATCGCGCGGGAGCAGGTGGAGATTTTGGGCGACGACGTGGCGACGGTTCTCGCCCCCACGAACTATCACTGCGTGGTGGAAGGCTTCGGGGCAGCGGGCATTCGGATCGACGCGCCGGCGGGGATACCGGCGGCGCTGGCCCAGGCGAAGGCCATGGCGGCGAGCGGCCAGCCCGTCCTGGTCAACGCCATCCTCGGCCGCACCGACTTCCGCAAAGGGTCGATTTCGATGTAGAAAGCGCAGCGCCCCGTCGTTGCGAGAGCGCGGGCGCCAGGCTGAAGCCGTCTTCGGGGTGCGGGGGCGGTACTCCGCCCCTGCTGCCAAGGCGGAAGGAAACTCAGCCCCGCCGTCATGCCGAGGCACGAGGCATCTGGGCTGCAGCCGACAATGAGATGGCAACGCAACGGCGCAAGGACGCCAAGAGAGACAAGTCTACAGCCTGTTCGCGCCTTCGTCGTTGCGAGCGAAGGCGAAGCAACCTCATGGCATGGCGAGAGACGGGCTAGCGCAGGAATAGCGGGCTGTCCGCCCGGCGTGGGTTGCCGCGCTATCGCGCGGGCGCCAGGCTGAAGCCGTGGCGCTGAGAGGGCGAAGTCCTGCGGACTAATGATGGGCCTGTCGTTGCGAGCGAATGCGAAGCAACCTCTCGCGTGGCGACAGATGGACCAGTGCAGCAAGAGCCGCGTTGTTGCCCGCCGGGTGTGGGCCGCGCTACCGCGCGGACGCCAGGCTGAAGCCCTGGCGCTGAGAGGGCGAAGTCCTGCGGACTGCTAGTGGCAACTGAAATAAATTCCAGGCCGCTCCATGTAAATATTTCTCCACCTACCACAGCAAAAGAGCTACTTGACGGGGGGGGCATCTGATGATAAACTGGTAATATAGTCAAGGAGGCAGGACACATCTTAGACTAGGGTAGCCTGCTGACGGCTCCTACATAGGGGGGAAAATGACTGGCCGCATTCATTCGCCGCTGTGTATTGCTCTGGTTGGTCTTGTCTTTGTGCTTGCCGCTTGCAACTCGCCTCAAGCTGTACCTGTGGCCCAGGTGCCGGCCGCTCCCGACGCGACTCAAACGTCTGATCTTACCTTCAGTCCTATCCCACCGACACCCACTCTTACACCCATGTTACCAACTGCCACCGTCACACCGACGCTCGTCCCATCGACCCCAACTACTGTAGCACAAATCCCGAAGGGCAAGATCGTGGGAGTGCTGCTCAGCCAGGAAACAAAAAGCCCGATTTCGAGCCGATATTTTTCCTTTATGCTAGTCACGCAAGCGGATAAACTCGACGAGGCGACTTGCACCATCAAATCGGGCAATATGATAATCGCTGGTCGTACCTCCCATACTGATGCAGATGGTAAATTTAATGCCCCTGAAAGCGCGGAAAAAGATATCAGCGGGCCTTTTGATGCCTACATGTTTCTTGGCATAAGCAAAGAACAAGGATGCTTCACCGTTCGGGACCAAAATGGAAAGCCCTTGTTGATTCATATGAGTGAGAGTAATGGAGTTGACCTCGGTCAAGTATTTATCCCAACCAAATAAAGCATCGTCCATCAAGCTCGCAGCGAAGGGCCTCGAAGTCCGGTAGGTCCGTCCGGTCGCGCCACATGCCATAGGCCTGCTTGCGGAGCGTGCGGCGATACTCTAGCTGATGCTCGGCGAGAAATTGCTCAACAACCTCGCGCACAAGCTCGTCAGGCGTCTTGCCACTTTCTTCAGCAATCGCTCGTAGCGCCTTCTCTTCCTCATCACTTAGGGTTATAGATGCGGTTATCATGGAACACTGTCCTGCCCTTCGTCTCATGGTTTGCGAAACCTATCGAAAATATATCAGCTTCCCATAACCGCGTCAACCGAGCGGTCGCGCGGCCTGTGCCAGCTCGGCTTCCGCCTGTTTCAGGTCGGCTTCCGTCGCCGTCAGGTCTTGCTCGATCTCGGCATCGAGCATGTCCGCCCGGCTGCGGCGGAAGACCTTGCCGCCCAGCGCGGCCATCCGCGAGTCGACCGGCGTGATCGAGTCTTCGTCCACGTCGGCCACCAGCGCCGTCATGCCCGCTTCGAGGTGCTGGGAGACCTCATCCACGAAGTCGAGGCCGACGCCAGCGCGCCCTAGATCGAGGAGCGCGCCGCCGAGGGTACCCGCTCCCGCTCCGATGGCGAGCGCTACCGGCCCGCCAAACAGACCGACGAGGCTACCGGCCGTCAGGCCTAGCACGGTTCGCCATGGCCCCTGGTCGGTCGTCTGCTTGACTGCCACCGAGCCGTCTGTCCCCTTCGTGATCATCGCCATTGCGTAAAGTGTAATGGTGAGATCCCTGTGCAGGTCTTCGAGCGCGCACCAGCCTTCGTACGCCGCTGCTTCGCTGCCAAACACCGTCACAATCATCCTGTCCATGGAAAGTTATCCTTTCTTTGTTGATGTCGACCTTGCTTAATCAATCTCGAAACTATTCGACGCGGCGGTCCGCGCGGTCCGCCGCGTCTTCATCGATCATCCCTGCGGCGCGCTGGTCAGATGCGAGATGCATGCTTCGAGGCCAGCGCTGCTTGGGTCAGGGCTTCAGGGCCTCGCGCGCCATCGCGTTCGCCTCACCGCTCATCTTCATGGCCTGCTGCAACTTGGCGATCCGACGCTTGTAATCCGCCCGAACCTCGGCCGCTCGCGCCTCCAGCTTGGCCTTCCGCTCGGCCGTCGCCTTCGCCGCCTGCTCATCCAACGCCTTGGT
>JBDHWG010000042.1:0-25778 GCA_039810085.1 Anaerolineae bacterium | reverse complement strand
GCCTCGCCCACGTCTGCTATAGTTGTCATCGGGAAGCTCCTTGGCATCGGCGTTTGTTTGGCCACGACGATGATGCCCCAAGAGCTTCCCACTGTCATCTCTTAGCTTGATACGTATGGGAGCGCCAGGCGCGCTCCCCCCGTTGTTTTATCGCCCGATTTTGGCGCTCCTCTCGCGTCCGTGGTACACTACGTGGCAATGGTGGGACAAGTCACGGGCGAGGAAGAGAAGGTGGGCCACAAGCGAAACTTGCGGGAGCGTTTGCTCCGCATCCCGTTGTTCTACAAGATACTCCTGGCGAATTCGGCGATTGTCGCCCTGGGCGCGATTGCCGGTACAATCATCACGGCGTGGAGTGTCGCCACATTGCCGGACAACCCCAGCGCCGCGCTTATCCTCTTCTTTGCCACAGCCGGTCTGGCGATTAGCTTCGCCGTGAATTTCTACGTTCTGCGGCTCGCCCTGCAGCCGGTGGACAATCTCCAGGCTGGTGTCGATGCCGTGCGCCAGGGCAACCTCGACGTCCACATCGAGGCTGGCCCGCTCAGCGACGAGCGCTTCGACCGCCTCATTGATACCGTCAATCAGATGCTTGCGACATTGGAACACGACCGACAAGAGCTGCACCGCCTGTCGGGCGAGATTCTCGAGGCGCAGGAAGAGGAACGCCGCCGCGTCGCCCGTGAGCTGCACGACGAGGCGGCTCAGGCGCTCACGTCGCTCCTGGTACGCCTCCGCCTCCTGGAGCGCTCGCATACGCCCGAAGAGGCGCGTCAGCACGTCCAGGAGCTGCGCAAGCTCACGGCGGAGGCTCTCGAAGAGGTGCGCCGCGTGGCGCTGGAGCTGCGCCCGACGATCCTGGACGACCTGGGGTTGGAAGCGGCGCTGGCGTGGCGCGTGGACGAGTTCAACGCGGCTTCGTCGACTCGCGCGACGCTCCAGGTGACGGGCCTCGACCGGCGTTTGCCCAGCACGGTCGAGCTGGTGTTCTACCGCGTCGCCCAGGAGGCGCTCACCAACATCGCGCGTTACGCGCGGGCGACGCAGGCGACGGTCTCCCTAGTGCGTCAGGGTGACCGGCTGACGATGGAAATCGTGGACAATGGCGTCGGCTTCGACCCGACGGCCCTCCGCGCCGACGGCCGGCATGGCCTTGGCCTGGTGGGCATGCGCGAGCGGCTGACGCTCGTGGACGGTGAATTGACAATTACCTCGCAGGCGGGGCACGGCACGCGCATCGTCGCCTCCGCCCCGCTGACGACTGCACCCTGGAATGGCCTTACTCATGAGCAAGCTGCGCGTGTTACTGGTCGATGATCACCCCGTCGTGCGCCTTGGGCTGCGCGCCCTCCTGGAGAGCGAGCCAGACATGGAGGTCGTCGGGGAAGCCGGCAACGGGGCGGAGGCGGTTACGCGGACGCAGGAGCTGAAGCCGGACATCGTCATCATGGACATCTCCATGCCAGAGATGGACGGCCTGGAAGCGACGCGCCGCATTCGCGCCCTCGATCCTGACACGCACGTCCTCATCCTCACCGTCCACGCCCAGGAGCGCTACCTGTTCCCGGTGCTCAAGGCGGGCGCAGCCGGCTATGTGCTCAAGTCCACCGTCGATACTGAGCTGGTCAACGCCATCCGCGTTGTGGCCCAGGGCGGCGCGTTCCTCTACCCCTCGGCGACGCGTATGGTGCTGGAAGACTACCTCAACCGTCTGCAGCAGGGCGAGGTCGGCGACACGTATGAGCAGCTCAGCGACCGCGAGCGCGAGGTGCTCAAGCTCATCGCCCTTGGCTACACGGCAGGCGAGATTGCCGAAAAGCTCGTGCTCAGCCCCAAGAGCATCGAGACGTACCGCACGCGCATCATGCAGAAGCTCAACCTGCACAGCCGCGCCGCCCTGGTACAGTACGCCCTGGCGCGCGGCCTGCTGGCGAATAGTTAAGACTCCTTCACGCTGCGGTAGCGTTTCTGTCCGGCGTTGATGGTGAAACTGTTGTATGATGTACCAAACGTGAGGGTTATCGCGGAATTTGATTCCCTCCGTCCCGCCTCCATACTCAATCATGCGAGGCACAAACGGCGGGTGGAGCAATTGCTGCTCTCCCGCCGTTTGCGTGCCCTGGCTCACAACGCAGTCCTCTAGATGGGGTGCTTGTGAGGGTTTTTCCCCCTGAAACTGTCCCCGATTTCGGCGCTCCGTGTCGGTCATTCCCTGATAGCCAAGCTTAGGGCTTAGGAGTACACTACCCGCATAAGAGAAGCGTTGGTAGACGGAGCCAAGCAGCCCGAACCAAATCCAATCTCGGGCGGCCCAGCCTCCCGGACGCACGGTAGGGGCGTGGCAACTGCGCCCAATGTGAGAACCTCGTCCCTACCCTTTTCTCTTGTGAACTCATCCTTCCTCCTGAGACCCCGAAGGGGACGCCGCTAACGGCGTCCCCTTCGGTCATTTGCGAGTCTATCGTGCCTGACCTGACTCACTTCCTGTTCTTCGTGACTCCTGTGGGGAATGCGTTGGGGTCGCGCCACGCGCGCTCGAACGCGATGATACGGCGGCGAATGTGCCAGGCGTAGGGGTCGGCGCGGTCGCGGCGCTGGCAGACGAGGCGCATGGCGTCCGTGGCCGTGTAGCCCATCGCAATCAGAATGGCGCAGGCCATGGCGACGCTGCGGTGGCGGCCGTGACGGCAGTGTACCATGACGGCGGCGCCGTCGAAGATGACCGGCAGCGCCTCCTGCACGCCCCGGTAGAGCACGCGCAGGGGAATCGGTGTCAGGGGCGAATCGATGGTCGGCAGCTCGACCAACCGCAGCGGCGCTTCTGATAGGCCGTGGGGGTGTGGGCCGCGCAGCATGGCGAGAATGAGGCGGATGTTGCGCTCTTTCAGCCCCTCGGCGTCGCGCCCCAGCGGCCACTCACCTACATACAGGTAATCGGTAATCTGTGAGACATCGTGCTCGCGGCCATGCGGCCGGCGGCGCATGACTTCCGCAATTCGGTGACTCAGGCGTGACACGGCGATCTTTACTCCTCGAACGCTCAACAGACGTTTACTCAAATCATAATGCCGGACGGGAGCGCGCGCAATCCGGCGCAAAGCCTCCGCGGGCTAGCCCTGGCTTGGGTCCTGGCGCGGGTAGAGTTCCATGGCGATGTAGGCCACGTTGTCCCACGCGTTGTGAATGCCGATGAACAGCAGCAGCAGCGTTGCCGCAGCGATAATGAACAAGAACGGCGTGGGATCACGTGGGAGAAATATCGCCGCGACGAGAAGGCTCATGTAGGCGGCCAGCGGCAAGACGGTGTGAAATACCCAGTCTTCCAGCACCGGCTGGTAGTGCGTCTGACGGCGCGCTCGCCGAAACACGACGACCATGTAGAGCGCGCCGCTCAGACCCAAGACGCATAGCGCCAGGCCCGCCATCCACAGCGCCGGCCACGGCGCGCTGAGCAGCGCCGCGACCAGGAGCGCTGCCGAAAAATGCGCCACATTGGGCGTGTTGAACGTCGAGAACGACTCGCTCGATGCCGACATTCGCCGCCGAACCCCGGCGACTAGCGTCGCCACCACAAATATCAAGCCCGTCAGCGTCGCGGCTGCCGCGCCGATGATGACGTAGAAGTTCTGCCAGGCTGCCAGCGGTAACGGCACGCCCTCTTGCACGATAGGTTCTCCTTACTGGCGGCCCTTGATTGTGGTGACGGTTGGGGTGGTCCAGGAGACGTTGGGGTCCACGTCCATTTGCAGCTCGTCGCCCGCGAAGTGGAAGCGGAAGACCGGGCAGAACTCACTCTCGTAGAAAGCGACTCTCACCTCATAGGTATCTTCCGCCGTCCATGCGCCGCATGTGGCGACCGGTGTCTTGCCAAACCCCGGCAGATCAGTTGTCCCCTTTAGCCACGTCCCGTAGCCAACCTGGATCGGGTGTGCGCCGCGTTCGTCGCTCACAACGAGCGTGCTGCGCTCGTCGCCACCGAAGTTGATTGCGATGCTCTCGAACTTCAGGTCGTTGCTCTCTAGCCTGTACGTTTTCCCCGACCATTGCGCCATGCCGGGTGAGGACGGCTGGCCCGTCGGCAGCGGCAGCGACAGGGATGCGAGCTTGTCGCGCAGTTGGGCATAGGCTTGTGGGTCGGCGGGCAACGCAGTTGGTCCCATGACGGGCAGCAGATGCTGCCAGACCTTGTTCAGCACCGCCTGCAAGTCGCGCACGCCGCTGTTGATCGCCAGCACCGCGTCCTGCTGGGGCATGATGACGCAGTATTGGCCGAACACGCCGTCGCCGCGATAGCAGTCATGCCGGCAGCGCCAGAACTGGTAGCCGTAGCCCACGGTCCAATCGGGGTCGGTCTGGGTGTTGCTGTTGTCCGACGTGGCCCTGGTTGCCTCGGCGATCCATGCCTCCGACAGGATGCGCTTGCCCTGCCACACGCCCTTCTGCAGATACATCTGGCCGAAGCGCGCGATGCCGTCGAGCTTGATGTGCAAGCCGGTGCCGCCCTTGCTGATGCCGCGCGGGTCGGTCTCCCAGAAGGGGTCCTCGATGCCCAGCGGGTCGAACAGGTGCGGGCGCAGGTAGTCTACCAGGGGCAGGCCGGTCAGCCGGGTGATGATGGCCGAGAGCATGTACGTCGCCGCCGTGTTGTAGACGAACCACGTGCCCGGCTCGTGCTCGACCGGCAGGGACAGGAACGTCCTGGGCCAGTTGTCGTCGCCGCCGAACACCCGCTCGGTCGTGTCCTCCTTGTGGCCGGTGTTCATCGACAGCAGGTGGCGCACGCGCATGGCCTTCAGGTTCTCGCTGGGGTTCGTCGGCGCGTCGTCGGGGAAGAATTTGAGCACCGGGTCATCCACCGTGAGCCGCCCTTCCTGCACCGCCATGCCGATGGCGCTGGAGGTGAAGCTCTTGCTCAGCGAGAAGAGCGTGTGCGGGGATTGTGGCTCATACGGTGTCCACCACCCCTCGGCCGCCACGTTCCCGTGGCGCAGCAGCATGAAGCCGTGCATCGCGTCTAGCGGGTGGGTGTGCTCCTCGACCGCCTGGATGAAGCTCAGGATCGCCGAGGAGGGGATGCCCTCGTCTTCCGGGCTGGTGCGCTTCAACTGCGTTGTGCTTGCGATCATGGCGATCTCCTGTAGGGTGTCAGTCGTCCAGCTCGCGCGTCATCTCGATCATCGTCCGCCGGAACCCGGCGCGAGCGAACAGGCGCTGCGCGGCCTCGTTTCCCACGGCCGTGGAGAGCAAAACCCGGGGCGCGCCACGCGCTTTGAGCGCCGCGAGCGTGGCGTCGAGCAGCAGCCAGCCGACGCCATGGCCGCGCGCGGCCGGATCGACGATGATGTCGTGCAGTTTGCCCGCCGGCCCGCGCAGCGACATGTAGTCCCAGCCCTCGATGTCCGCGTAGGTGTAGCCGACCACCTCGCCATTCCGCTCGGCGACGAGGACGACGGCGTTCGGGGCGTCGATCTGCGTGCCGAGAAAGCCCGCGTATCCCTGCGGGGTGCCGGGTCCAGCGGCGATAAAGCGCTGCGGGTCGAAGTCGTGGTGGATGCGGACGAGGAGCGCGCCGAGCCGGCCGAGGGTTGGGAGGTCCGCAGGCGTCGCGGGGCGGATGGTGGCGGCTGGGGTGTCGGAAGGTTGCATGTCAGCGCGCGCTCGGTCCGGCCCTGTACTGCTCGTCGCCGACGTGCTCCATCCAGTCCACGGCCTTGCCGTCGAGAGATTCTTGAATCGCGATGTGCGTCATGGCCGTGGTGGCCGTCGCGCCGTGCCAATGCTTCTCACCCGGCTCGAACCAGACCACGTCGCCAGGGCGGATTTCCTCGATGGGACCTCCCCAGCGCTGCACCCAGCCGCAGCCGAAGGTGACGATGAGCGTCTGCCCCAGCGGGTGGGTGTGCCATGCCGTGCGCGCGCCCGGCTCAAAGGTGACGGCGTTGCCAGCGGCGCGCGCCGGCGCGTTGACCCCGAACAGCGGGTCGATGCGGACCGTGCCTGTAAACCACTCGGCTGGCCCTTTTCCCGATGGCTGTGAGCCACTTCGCTTGATGTCCATTCTCTGAACTCCTCTTCTCAAGAATGACAGCGTGGACGAACCTGAAGCTCGTTCAGCGCGGCATGAGCTTGATGGTCGCGGCTCGCGCCCCAGGGCTTATGATGTGGCTTACCGCTGAGGGGGAGTAGCGGTACTTGGTGCGGTAGGCGGCGTCGACCTGGTCGTTGAGGCCGGGATCGGGTTCCTCCACGAACGTGACGTCTTTCTCGACGCTGCCGGCCCAGATCCGACCTTCATGGCGCGCCTGGGTCCCGCGAAACCAGGCGGAGTCGCGCCCGTTCACCGATCGGACGTAGAGATCGTCGCCAAGGCGGACTACCCAAATCGTTCTCGGGTTTTGCAGTGTGCCGTCGCGTCGGCGTGGCGCAATCTCCAATTCTTCTGCCGTTCCAATCTTGTTAAGCTGATCGCTTGTCCACTGTGACATCGTTATCACGTCTCCTTAGTGTTCGGCGTCGCAGCACTCCTCGTGTTCACGACCCGGTTACCTCATCAATGACTCACAGCCGACGCGTCCCTCATCGATCGATCATCCTTTGCGAGCTTTCAGAATACCGAGCCCCCTGCACCGCGATCGTGGAGGCGGCGCTCTCGATCTCGGCGAGATCATCGGCAGTCAGCTCAACGGAAGCTCCACCGAGATTCTCCTCGAGGCGATGCAGCTTGGTGGTGCCGGGAATAGGAACAATCCATGGCTTCTGTGCGAGCAGCCAAGCGAGCGCGATCTGGGCCGGTGTAGCCTGCTTTCTGGCCGCGATTTCGGTTAGCAGGTCCACTAGAGCCTGGTTTGCCTTGCGGTTCTCGGGTGTGAAGCGTGGAACTGTATTACGGAAATCCGAGCTATCGAACGTCGTGGTCTCGTCGATCTTCCCGGTGAGGAATCCTTTACCGAGCGGGCTGAACGGCACGAAACCGACTCTTAGCTCTTCAAGCGTTGGGATGATTTCCGCTTCAGGCTCGCGCCACCACAGTGAGTACTCGCTCTGCAGGGCTGTGACCGGCTGCACCGCGTGAGCGCGACGGATAGTGCTTACACCCGCCTCCGAGAGACCAAAGTGCTTGACCTTGCCTTCCCGAATGAGGTCCTTCACTGCCCCCGCTACGTCCTCGATCGGCACGTTCGGGTCGACGCGGTGCTGGTAATAGAGGTCAATGGCCTCGACCCGTAGCCGCTTGAGTGAGCTCTCCGTCATCTGCCGGATGTACTCGGGCCGGCTGTTGAGGCCTTGCGTCGGCCCGGTTCCGTTGGGACCGAAGTCGAACCCGAACTTGGTGGCGATCACGATCTGCTCACGGAAGGGGGCAAGGGCTTCGCCTACCAGCTCCTCGTTCGTGAACGGACCGTAGATCTGCGCGGTGTCGAAGAACGTCACTCCGCGCTCGACGGCGGATCGGATCAGGGCGATGCCCTGCTGCCGGTCAGTCGCTGGCCCGAAACCGTGGCTCAGTCCCATCGCGCCGTATCCGAGGGCTGATACTTCCAGGTTGCTGTTTCCAAGTCTGCGCTTCTGCATCTTTTTCTCCTATTGAGGACCGATCTCTCTGCTACAGACTTATTGTAGCAGCCTGGAGCGCAGTTTGATATAATGATTCTCTAGGATGGTTGTACAATTCTGCAAAGCCTACCACGTAGAGAAACAAAGGAAGCGTCACGATGGATTCCATGAACATTCAGCGAGAGCGCGAGGCGCGGCAAGCGCAAGCCAATAGGGAAGAGCTGGTCGAGCATATCGGCCGCGCCGCTCGCGAGGATGGCAGGGTTGAGCCGCTGAAAGGTCTGTATCTCATCCGCTCCTCCTCACCTACAATGGCGGTGCACAGTCTGTTTGATCCTGCCTTTTGCGTGATTGCTCAAGGCAGCAAGGAGATCCTTCTCGTCGACCACCGCTACCGATACGATCCCGCGCATTACCTGCTCACGACAGTTGGTCTGCCCATCACGAGCCAGGTCGTTGAAGCGTCAGAGGCGAAGCCTTACCTGAGCCTGCGCCTTAGGCTCGATCCCGTCCTCGTCGGCTCGGTCATGGCCGAGGCGGGCTACCCTTCGCCACAAAACCATGCTGATGTCAGAGCTATTAATGTGAGCCCGCTGGACGCGGGCCTACTGGATGCGGTGGTGCGGCTCGTCCGTCTCCTGGACTCTCCGAGTGAGGCGCGTGTCCTAGCTCCGTTGGTGATACGGGAAATCGTCTACCGGCTGCTGATGGGCGAGCAAGGGGCGCGACTGCGCTACATCGCTGTACTGGGCGGCCACAGCCACCGCATCGCCACGGCCATCGAGCGGCTCCGTCACGACTTCGACCAGCCGCTTCGAATTGAGGACATTGCGCGCGAGCTTGGCATGAGTGTCTCGAGCTTCCACCATCACTTCAAGGCGGTCACAGCGATGAGCCCGCTACAGTTCCAGAAGCGGTTGCAGCTCCAGGAGGCCCGCCGTCTCATGCTCGGCGAGCACCTCGACGCCGCCAGCGCCGGCTACCGTGTAGGGTATGATGACGCCTCGCACTTCAGCCGCGACTACAAGAGGCTCTTTGGCGAGCCGCCGATGCGCGACGTGGAACGACTACGGCAGACTACCGGGGTAGGCGTCGATGTCTGACCGTTAAGCTTCAGGCAGATGCTGCGCCTAGCGCCAGTTCGAGCAAATCCTTGACACCCAATTCTTGCGCCCACTTGCGCAGGTAGGCGATGTCTAGCGCTCCACTCTGCGTCTTGAGAATGCTCAGGATGTCGCGCCACTGGCGCTCGGAGACCTCGCCGCCCAGCCGATACCACTCCAACTTGGTCAGGATGGTGTCCTCGGCGCTGGCGACGTAGGCCGTGCGCTCCGGATCGGTAGCCACGACGCGCTGCGTGCGACGCTGAAATTCTGCTTCGTCGTAAGGTCGGCCCTTCGGCAGGAAGAGGACGACCTTGAACATCGTGGCAAGGTGGAGAAGGTTGAAGCTGCCGCGATAGCGAATGGCCTCGTAGATGGCTCCCTCATCGACATAGAACTGGTTTTGGAGGGCGCTCACCAGCGGCGCGACGTGCTCTACCTGGAGGTCGGCGACAATGTCGGCGTCCAGCGTGCTGCGAATCATGCCATAGATGCCACTCGCCAACGAGCCCCCGATCAGGTACGGCACATGCAGCGCATCGAGAATGTCAATGACAGCCAGGGTGACTGCAAGTGGCTCGGCCTCGCTCATGCTCTCACTCATGTCTCTTGTCTCGGGGTAGACACGCGCGGCAAGCTCTGCACCCAGTGGCAATGCTGCGAACAGACGTCGCAATTCGGCCGGTGTCGCCGTCGGATGGCGCTCGCGCAGGCCATGCCACGCCAGGGTGAGCACTGTCCGGTTCAACTGCGCGAGCATCTGGAGCTTGCGCCAGGCGGGGGCCTCGCGCGCCCAGGTCAGCTGCATGCGCTCCACGTCGGGGCTTGTGTCCCTGTTCATTTCGCGCCACGTCGGCGGACGGCTCACGTCTTACTGCACCTGGATTGTTTGGACGGCGCGCTCGAACTTGGCGCGGGCGCGGTCGTACTCGTTTTCCGGGGCGGTCATGGTGACGTAGTAGGCGTGGTCCTTGCCGACGATGATATACTCGCGCGCCTGGACGACGACGGGCAGCGAGGCGCGACGCGGCTGGTCAATCGGCTGCGCGGCGTAGGCGTAGTCCAGGGTCTTCGCCTTGGCGCCGTTGACCGTCGCGTCTTCCTCGCTCAAGAAGTGGTAGGCGGGCAGCGCGCCCACCTGCTGCACGCGCCGGTCGAGCATCGTTTGCAGCGTCGGCGGGCTGGCCGGGTCCAACTCGCGGCTCTCGATGGTCAGCGTCGTCTTGTACGCCGAGTCGGTCTGCGGGTCCTGCGCCTTGAGCAGCACGTCCTGGAACGTATCCACGCCGACCCAGCGCGCCGGCAGGTCCATCTTGAAGGGGACGCTTTCCGGCGCGAAGGTCACCGTCTGGCGGTCAACCCGCTGAAAGATGAGCCAGCCGATGCCGATGGCGATCAGGAAGACGATGGCGACGCCCAGGTCCTTGGGCCAGGTTCGGAACTGATACACGTTAGAGGAAGGTGTTGTCGCAGCCATGGCAGCCTCTCAGCTCGTCGAGCGGGATAGCGTCACTTCGGTATCGCGGCGCATCAGGGCAATCAGCACGAAGTAGGCGACGAGGGCAACGGCCAGCCCGAGGACCAGGGAGCGCCAGGGATCGACGGCCAGGCCGATGGAGCTAACCTCGCTGATGAGCCAGCTAAACAGGCCGTTCAGCATGGACGAAACGGCGTAGCCGACCGGCACGAACCACACCGGCCGATGGGTGAACTTGGCCTCGGCCATGAACCAGCCGAGCAGTCCACCGAACGACGCCTGCGCCAGGGCCGTCGTCACGACATGCACGACGCCGGGCGCCAGGGCGACACCCCCGCTGTCCAGGACGTAGTGCAGGTTGAGCAGCGTGGCGACGCCGAGGCCCGCGACCGTGCCGTAGACGATGCCGTCCATGCGCTCGTCGAACTCCTCGGTGTCGTAGACGATAATGCGGACGGCGACGTACATGATGACCTGCCAGACGAAGCCGCGAATGAAGACCGACGCCAGCAGCGAGGTCCAGGTGTTCGCGGCGGCCCAGGTCGCGACGTTGAGCCAGTCGTAGATGAGGCGGCGGCCGAAGAAGTCGGCGAGAACGAAGGCGACGATGAACACCAGGCCGAGCTTGGTCTTCGGCTCCGGCTCGAGCTGATCCTGGCGGTAGAAGTACCACAGCCACAGCGCCGTCGGCACGATGGCGAGGATGACGCCGACAATGACTTGCGGCGTCGGCTCCAGCGGCGGGAGAAACTGCCCGATCCCCGCCACGATGAGGCAGAACAGCGCCATGCCGAGGAGCTGGATCATGCCCGCGCGCCAGAAGCCGACGTGGGGTTTGTTGACCATTTCATAATGCCGGTCGCAGTAGACCCGGCCCCCAATCATCTTGGGCGGGATGGACGCCGGTTGTCCACAGATGCAGCAATAATGTTGCTCGTTTTGTGACACGCTGCCCTCCTTAGCGCAACCGTCGCAGGGTGGCGTCGACGGGGTACGGGTTATTGGCGTTGCCCGGCACGTTGACGCCATTGTCGGCAATGATGGGCCGGTAACCCCGGGCAAACACGATGACGCTGTACGTCTGCCCCTTCTGCACCGGCTGGTCAGTCTGGTAGACGCCGTCGTTGTCGGCAGTACCCGTCGCCAGGACCTCATCGCGCTTGATCTGGTCGTCCGCCGCCGCCTGAGTGGCCGTGATGCCAGGCTTCAGGATGAACACCTGGGCGCCGGGGACACCACGCCGTGTGTCGGCGTCAATCGCCTTGCCCTTGATGTAGACGAGGTTATCGGAGGACGTGGGCGGAGCGGCGGGCGGCGCACCCGTCGTGCAGGCGGCCAGGGAGACGTCGTCGATGAAGGCGCTGCTGATGTTACCCTTGGGATTCTCCATCGCAAACAGCAGGCGCACGTCCTTCCCCGCCAACTCGGTAACGTCGAACTTGGCCTCGTTCCAGCGGTCGTCGCCCTGGGACGAAGGGATGCGCTCGATAGCGCCGAGGACGTTGCCCTGGGTATCGGCGACCAGCGTGCTGAACCGGGCGTCTTCGGAGAACAGGCCGAATAAGCCGCTCGTCTCCTGATGGATAAGGCGGTTGTAGGTCAGGATGACCTGAGTAGCGTTGGCCGGGATGCGCACCTGCTGGTAGACGTACTGCGGCGATTCCTTGTCTGTCCCGCCAAGCCAGGCGCTACGCGCGCCGGTGTGCGGCTGCTCGGTGTCCACGATGCCGGTGTTGCCCTTGCCACTCACCTCGACCCACGTCCCGTCGGTCTCGAAACCGCCATCATTGATGATCTCTGAGCAGCCCTGGGGGAGCTGAGGCGGCGGGGCTGGCGCGCCGCCGGTCTTCGGGGCACGCTGCGGCGCTTGCGTCGGTGTGCTCTGGCCGCCGACGTTGATGCCGACCTGGGACCACGCGGTGCGGGCGGCGTTTGCCTCAGTATCGCCGTAGAGGTCCTGAGCGGCGCGGGTCGTGGCGTTGGCCGCCGCCTGGAAGTCCGCTTGCGGCGTCAGGTACTGCGTCAGGGTGCGGTAGTAAATTTGGGCGAGCTTGTCCCGGCCGACGGCCTGGCCGAGCAGGTAGGCGGCCTTGCTGGGGATACCGCTGTTGATGTGGACGCCGCCGTTGTCGGCGCGGCGGCTCAAGGGCAGCCTGGCGTACTCGCGCATGTGGGCCGGCTGGCCGACGCCCTGGAGCGGGTTATTCGGGTCATACGTGCCGTTGAGGCCGGGGTCGGCCAGGCTGCGCAGGACGCGCGTCGGGTACGGCGGCGACTTGACCACCGAGCCGCCCACATCCCAGTTCGTGCCTGAGATGAGCACGCCGAACACGTCGGCGTAGGACTCGTTGAGCGCGCCGGATTGCCCGGCGTAGACCAGGCTGGCGGTCGTGTCAATGACACCGTGGGTGAACTCGTGGCCGACGACGTCCAGGCCGTAGGCGAGCGGCTTGAAGATGCGCCCGCCGTCACCGTACACCATCTGCCTCGCCTCGCCGATCCAGGCCGCGTTTTCCTGCTCCGACGGGTCAGTGCCGAAGTGAACGGTGGAGACCAGCGGGCTGCCCTGGCCATCCACACTGTCGCGCTTGAAGTTGTTGAAGTAGAAGTCGTAGACCTTGGCGGCCGCGTCGTGGGCGGCCTGGGCGATGGCGTCGTTGGTGCGCTCGCCCTCATCGGCCATGAGGCGGCCGGGGATGTCTTCGCCGTTGCGGGAGGCGTAGGTCATGCGCCGCCGGCCGTGCTCGATGCTGTCGAACTGGTGCGCGACCACCTCACGCCGACCGTGGACGAAGTAGCGCCACTGCCCGAGCGGCTCAGTTGTCATAACCGTCACGTACCAGGTGAGGGTCGCCTTGCCCGTGTCGTCCACGTAGACCATCAACTGCGTCTTGTCCTTGAGGACGTTGGTCTGCACCCGCGCCCGCTCGGTGTCGTCGAGTTGGCTGCCCAGCAGGTCATCGAGCGCGGCGGCTTCCGCCTCGGCCTGGGTGATGGTGGGCCGCGTGGCGACATTGATGTCCGGCGCGAACTGGCCGTTGACGGCGACAATGCGGCCCTGCGGGTCGAGGTGGACGGCGAGCTGCTTGCCCCAGACGGGGATGCCCTTATACACCTGGTCGAGGCGGATGTGGGCGAAGTTGAGCTGCAAGTCCGGCTCGATGCGCAGCAGGCGCAGCTCGCCCTGGGCGCTGGTCATGCGGAACAGCGCGCGGTTCTCGTCCAGGAAGCCGTAGGCGATGGCGACGGGGTTGCCCCGCTCCGCTGCCGTGGGCGTGTAGGGCAGGCGGGCGTCAGCGCCTTCCCCGACGATGAACGTCGGGATGCCGTAGACGGTATCCCACGTGGCGTTGAGCGGGCCGTCGGCGCGCGCCTGGAGCGCCCCAAACGCGGCGATAGGGCCGCTGGCGTCGCCGGCCGTTTCGACGGGCGAAGCGGGTGTCACGCCCAGGGGCTGCACGCCGGACACATACCACGTCACCGCGTCCAGGCTTGATGTTAGACTGCGCATCGTGACCGGCGCGACACTGCCGGCGAGAAGGAGCGCCAGGGCCAAGCAAATGAGAATCGGGTAGGAACGTTTCAGGGGAATGTTGAGCATGCGGTTACCCTGTTGTCAACGAGAATGCAACCACTTCCCTAATATTAGCAGGAACAAGGCCGTCAAGTAAAGCGGCATGAGTATTGCTTCGCAAAGTGAATCCATAAGCAAATCTATAAGCGAATCTGAGAGAATCTCGATGTATACTGGTGTTGTCGGTCTCTCGAGGAGAGGTCGCTCGGTTGGTCAACTGTGACTAACCAGACCTGTTTACCGTATAAGGAGGTCTTCTCTGATGCGCGACATGAACGATCATCGCCACTCCGTGTTCGGTATTGTGCCGCCGTACATTCTTGACGCGATTTCTAAGAATGGAACGCCCGACGAGCGTGACATCGCGTTGCAGACGTTGGACAGGGATCTGGCTATCCGCAGCGCGCGTCCAACGTTCATCGAAGCCCCTCCCCCGTCGCGTGGACTTCAGAACAAACGGCGGGAAGTCTACAACGCAAACCACGGGACGGGCCTCCCTGGCACTCTGGTCAGGACAGAGGGACAAGGGCCGAGTGGCGATGTTGAAGTTGATGAGGCGTACGACGGCCTCGGCGCGACCTTTGATCTCTACTGGAACGCGTACAACCGCAACTCAGTTGACGACGCCGGGATGACCTTGATTGCCAGCGTACACTATGATCAGGACTACAACAACGCCGAGTGGAACGGTCAGCAGATGCTATTTGGCGACGGAGACGGGCAGATCTTCAACCGTTTCACGATTGCGATTGATATCATCGGGCACGAACTGACGCACGGCGTGACGGCGTACACGGCGCACCTGGAGTATCACGACCAGCCGGGCGCGCTCAACGAGTCGATATCGGACGTGTTCGGTTCCCTCGTCAAGCAGTACGCGGCCACGCCGCAGCAGACGGCTGACCAGGCAGACTGGCTGATTGGCGCGGGCATCTTTACCTCGCGGATCCATGGAACGGCTCTTCGCTCGATGAAAGCCCCGGGAACGGCTTTCAACGATCCGCTGATTGGGAAAGACCCGCAGCCGGCGCACATGAGCAACTATGACAATACCACTGACGACAACGGCGGTGTCCACACGAACTCCGGCATCCCGAACCATGCTTTCTATCTCGTGGCAACCGCCCTCGGAGGATATGCCTGGGAGAAGGCCGGCCGCATCTGGTACGAGACACTCCGTGACCCCCACCTCACGCCGACGGCTCAATTCCAGGACTTCGCCAACCTGACGGCGGCGAACGCCAGTCGGCTCTTCGGTGATGCCGCGGGACAAGCTGTCGCTAATGCGTGGCAGCAAGTCGGGATTAATGTTGCGACCGGTACACACCGCACGCCGCAAGTGGGTGGAGGGGGCGGCCAGCCGTTCGCCGATGACCTGACCGGCGTCAAGCGGTTGACGAAGCTGACCATCCGCCACGGGGCGTATGTTGATGCTATCCAGTGCACATGGCAGATGAACGACGGCTCCAGTCACACGGGCGCCCAACATGGCGGCGCCGGCGGACGACAGGATGTGATTACGTTTGCGGCGGACGAGTACATCGTCGGGGTATCAGGTCGGGCGGGCGCCTACGTTGACCAACTTGTCATCAAGACCAACAAGCGCACCTACGGCCCCTACGGCGGCAATGGCGGGAAGCCATTCGACCTGGGTCCGTTGGCGGCGCACACGACCGGCTTCTTTGGTCGTTCGGGTCGTTACCTGGATGCCCTGGGCGCTATTTCCGTCAGTTAGCACCCCGTCCCCTCGTCCCCATCCCCTTCCCCCACTGTGGGGGAAGGGGAGAAGCCCTCTGCTAGTTCTAGGAGCTTCCATGCGTATACAACTTGCGATGCCAAGCACGGGTATTGCCTTTCTGCCTGGCTTGAGCAAGCCAGTCACCATTGACAGCGACCGGCTGTCGGCCAAGGAGGCTGCCGACCTAAAGGAATTGGTGGCTGCCGCGCACTTCTTCGATCTGCCGCCAGAAGTCGGCGCGCCATCCAGGGGAGCGGCCGATTATGTGCAATATACGATCACTGTGGAAGACAAGGGGCAGCAGCACACGGTACACCTGCTGTATCCGCCAGATGACCCCAAACTCCAGGCGCTGCTGGCGACTCTGAAAAAGCACGCCGACACCTTGCGTGGGGCGGGAGGGGACACGCCATCCGCCGATAAGCCCTAACAATGTTAAGGGCGAGCGTGGGCGTAGCCCAGAGCGTCGCGCAGCCAGCCGATGAAGGGGTACATGGCGCGGAACGTGTCCACGATGAGCGGCACGGCGGTGTCATCGTCGAGGGTTCGCACGTCGGCCTCGCGGCCCACGGTGAAGCTCTTGAGCTTGACCATGTCCAGCAGCGGCGTGGTCTCGTCGTAGCCCTTGGGCGGCCGCGTCAGGCGTGGGCCGTCCAGCGTGTCGAACGTCGCGCGGAAGGCAGGGTCGTCGAGAACGTCCTGGAGGCGGCGCGGGAACGTGGCGATGTAGGCGCGGACGCGGTTGAGGCGCTCAGTCTCCGGCATCCACACGCCCCCGGCGATGAACAGCTTAGTCTGGTGGTCCACCTGGAAGTAGTACGCCGGGCTGTGGCCGCCCTTGCCGTGCTCGCTGATGGCCGCGCTGAACTGCGTCTTGTACGGGCTTTTGTCTTTGGAAAATCGCACATCGCGGTAGATGCGGAACATGCAGTCCTTGGCCGCAACGCCGGCGATGCGGCGGTCGAACGTGGCGACGCCGAAGACCACCTCGTCCACCAGGTCGGCGAAGTCGGCGCGTAGCGTCTCGTAGCGCCTGCGGTGAGTCTCGAACCAGGTCTTGTTGTTGTTCTGCTCTAGCTCCGCGAGGAACTGGCCCAGCGCCGTGAAATCCATGTAGTGTCCTCCTCATTTACCCGCCTCCGCCACGCTCTGAATTCTAGCCCCTTTGCGAACCACCGCAAGACGACCCCCATCTGCCACTTGACATCCCTCTAACTTAGGAGTATAATCCATATAGAATAGTCAATATGAACTATTCAAGGAGAACTAATGGATCACACGTTGCTCGTGCTCGGCTTGTTGAAGCTCCAGGAAATGCACGGCTATCAGTTGGGAGACCTAATTGATCGCCGTCTGAAATACCTCACGGATCTCAAGAAGCCGACGCTGTATCACCTGCTGGGCAAACTCGAAAGCGCGGGGCTGGTGACCAAGACGGTCTCGCGCGAGGGCAATCGGCCCGAACGCTACACGTACCGCATCACCGACAGCGGCGTGGCGCGCTTCGATGAATTGCTGCGGAAGAACCTGCAGGACGCCCACATGGCGTACTTCAACGACGACATCGGCTTGCTGTTTTTGAGTGAAATCGCTGCGCCGGATGCAGGCGCCTACCTGGAAAAGAAACGCGCGGCGGTAGACGACCGGCTCGCCGAGATCGCGCGTGGGCTGGCGGCGCACGCGTCCGGCACGCCGGCGCACTTCACCTTGCGGCATCACCAACTGCACTTACAAACCGAGCGCGCCTGGCTTGACGAATTGCTTGCCCAGCTCGAACAGGGCGCGGTGCGTGACGATATCCTGGCGTGTCTCGCGGCGACAGACACAGAGACCCCCCTACGCGCCACGCAGCGTGCCGGGGGAAGCGCGTGAGTGCTGTCATCCTCGACATTCGCAGCCACACTAACTCACGGAGAGCTTATGGAAACCAAAAATCGTAACCAACTCTTGCTAGTCTTGTTCATCGGCGTATTGATGGGCGCGCTCGACATCGCGATTGTCGGCCCGGCGCTGCCGGCCCTGCGCGCCGCGTTTGGGGTGGACGACCGCGCCCTGTCGTGGATCTTCATGGTTTACGTCTTGTTCAACCTGGTCGGCACGCCCCTGATGGCTAAACTATCCGACACATTCGGCCGTCGTTCGATTTACGTGATGGATGTCGTTTTGTTTGCGCTAGGCTCGCTTGTCGTCGCGCTCGCGCAGGGGTTCCCGATGCTCCTCCTCGGGCGCGGCATCCAGGGTCTCGGCGCTGGCGGTATCTTCCCCGTCGCAAGCGCGGTGATCGGTGATACGTTCCCGCCGGAAAAGCGCGGCAGCGCGCTCGGATTGATTGGCGCTGTGTTCGGCCTGGCGTTCATCATCGGCCCGATTCTCGGCGGTGTCCTGTTAATGTTTGGCTGGCGCTGGCTCTTCATCATCAACCTGCCGGTCGCCCTCATCGTCATTGCGCTGAGCCTGCGCCTCCTGCCCGCGACGCGCCCGCCGCAGCGCAAACCGTTCGATTGGCTGGGCATGGCGGCGTTGGCGCTGCTCCTCTCGTCGCTGGCGTATGGCATCAACCAGATTGACACGCAGAACTTCGTCGCCAGCATCGTCTCGTCGGACGTTGCGCCGTTCGTTCTCGCCGCGCTCGTCTTCCTCGTGGTGTTCATCATTGCCGAACGGCGCGCGGCCGATCCGGTCCTGCGCCTGACGCTATTCAAGTCGCGGCAAATCGGCCTGGCAAGTGCGCTGTCGGCCGGGGCGGGCCTGGGCGAGGCCGGTCTTGTCTTCATGCCGGCGCTGGCTGTGGCCGCTTTGGGCGTCAAGGAATCGACGGCGAGCTTTTTGTTGATGCCGGTTGTGCTCGCCATGGCGGTCGGCTCGCCGGTGGTTGGGCGCTTCCTGGACCGCTACGGCTCCAAGGCGATTGTCTTCAGCGGCACGACGCTGCTGGCGGTCGGGATGATCCTGCTCAGTCTCTTTGCGACGAGCCTGGTTCTGTTCATCGTCGCGGGCGTCATCATTGGCCTAGGCCTATCCGCTCTGCTTGGCGCGCCGATCCGCTATATCATGCTCAACGAAGCCCCGCGCTCTGAACGCGCGTCAGCGCAGGGTCTCACTGTGATCGCCACGAGCATGGGGCAATTGCTCAGCGGCGCGGTTGTCGGCGCAATTGCCCCATCGCACGGCGGCGGCGTGTCAGGCTACAGCGCGGCGTTCCTGGTCATCGGCATTGTCGCCGTCGGCCTCGTGCTGCTCACGTTTGGCTTGAAGAATCACGCCTTCGAATTGGCGACGGCGCGCGCGACAAACGCGAGTGAGATAGCCGCCGAAGGTGTCCCGCATGCATCTTGAGTGAACAGTTTGCACGCCCGACAATCGGTTGTATAATCCGCCTCCGCCGCGCTGTTGCGTGACGATCCCCTGGCTCGGTGGAGGATAAACTTATGCCGCTTGAGTTGAATAGTTCGGCCGCCAGCCTGCGGCTCGGCGATGGGGGCGCGCTCACCCTGACGCGGGAGGGCAGGCCGATTCTCACCCTGCTGGGCGCGTTCATCAGCGCCTATGGCGTAACCATACGTGCAACGCGCATCACCGATAGCCGGGTCGAGGGAAACAGTCTCCACGCGACGTTTGCCACCGACGCGCCCCCGCTCCAGGTCACGCTCGAGGCCAGCGTCGAGTCGGACGGCTTCCGCGTCGTCTGGAGCGCGCCGCCGCCTGCGCCCACGGTCGGCATCCTGGTGCGCCTCGCCGACGGTGGGCCGTGGTATGGAATGGGCGAGCGCGTCATCCAGGGCTGGCCGCTAGAGCAATACAGCGTCATCAGCGAGCCGTTCGCGCCCATGGACCACGGCCGCGATGGGACGCTCAACCTCGCCGCACCACTGTGGCTGAACGCGGCCGGGGTTGGGCTGCTGGTAGCGGAGGACACGGGCGATTTGGCGGTGCGGATGAACGTGGACGGCGACGGCGTTCTGCGCATCACCCAGCAGTCGGGGCAGCGGCTGGCGGCGAACATGGAGGACGTGGTCGCGCCGGTCGCCCCGCACCTGGTTCTGCGCCTGCTCGTCGCCGAGACTCTCCCCGCCGCCCACCGTCTCGCCCTCGCCCACCTGGGCCACCCGACCACGGCCCCGCTGCGCGACCTCCTGGTGCGGCCGACGTGGACCTCCTGGGCGCGCTATAAGATGCACATCACCCAGGCGGGCGTCATCGAGTTCGCCGACGACATCATTGCCCACGGCTACCCCTACGCGGTGTTCGAGATCGACGACCGCTGGCAGGCGGACTACGGCGACCTGGAATTCGACCGTGCCAAGTTCCCCGATCCGCGCCGTATGGTGGCGGCGCTGCACGCGCGGGGCTTCAAGGTGACGCTGTGGGCGCCGCCGTTCATCAACCCATCGTCGGCGCTCTTTGCGGACGCGGCGGCGCGCGGCTATCTGCTGCGCCACGTCGCCACCGGCCAGACGGCCCTCGCGCGGTGGTGGCAGGGTCACGGGGGCGTGGTGGACTTGAGCAGCGCCGACGCGCGGGCGTGGTGGCTGGGCGGCTTGCGGCGGCTCCAGGAGGAGTACGGCGTCGACGGCTTCAAGTTCGACGCCGGCGAGGGCAACTTTGTGCCGCCGTACAGCGTGGGCGCGGGCCACGTGACGAAGACAAGTTACCCTGACTACTATGTCGATTTCGTCGCCCAGAACTTTCAATGGACGGAGGTGCGCACCGGCTGGCGCTCGCAGCGCCACGGCGTGTTGTTCCGCGAGTGGGACAAGTGGAGCCGCTGGGGACCGGACAACGGTCTGCGCGCGGTGCTAACCCAGGCGCTCACGATGGGCATCATAGGCTACCCGTTCGTTCTGCCGGACATGATCGGCGGCAACGCCTACGGCGGTGAAGAGCCGGATGGCGAGCTGATGGTGCGCTGGACGCAGCTCACCGCGCTGCTGCCGGCGATGCAGTTCTCCCTCGCCCCGTGGGACTACGGCGCTCAGTGCGACGCCATCTGTCTGCGCTACGCGCGCCTGCACGAGACCCTCGCGCCGATTCTGGATGCGGCAGTTGCGGAGACGCTGGCGACGGGCGTTCCGCTCGTCCGCCCGCTCTTCTGGGCCACTCCGGATGACCGGGCGACGTACACCATCGACGACGAGTTCACCCTGGGCGACTGGCTGCTCGTTGCGCCCGTTCTTCAGCCCGGCCAGCGCGAGCGCGACGTCTACCTGCCGGCCGGCCGGTGGCGCGACACTTGGACGGGCGCAGCGTATAGTGGGCCGACGCGGCTGGAGCGCTACCCGGCGCCCCTGGACACGCTGCCGCTGTTCGAGCGCCGCTAGATGGGCAAGCCGCCGCCGGGCGAGGGCCTGACCATCGTGGTCGATCACCGCGAGCGGCGCTCGGGCATCCCGGCCATGCTCGCCGACATGGGCGTGACGGTCGAGTCGCGCGAGCTGGAGGTCGGCGACTACATCATCGTGCCGGGCCAGGTGGCCGTCGAGCGGAAAGCGCCGCGCGACCTGGCGTTGAGCATACAGCAGCGCCGGCTGTTCGAGCAGGCCCAGCGGCTGAAGGCGGCGTTCGCCACGCCGATCCTGGTTGTGGAAGGCCCTAGCCTCTACACCTACACCAAGATGACGCCCAAGGCGCTCCAGAGCGCCCTGGCGCGCATCATGATTGACCCCGGCGTGAGCTTCCTACGCACCGACAGCAAGGAGGACACGGCGGCGTACCTGCTCTACCTGGCGCGGCACGCGGTCGGCCTTGGCGTGGACCCGCTCGCCAGCCCCTACAAGCGCCCGGCGCGCACGTTGGACGACGAAGCGCTGCGGCTGGTCATGGCGCTGCCGGGCATCGGCGTTGAGGGGGCGCGAAGGCTGCTGGCCCACTTCGGCTCGGCCGCCGCCATCTTCGCCGCCAGCGAGGACGAGCTGCGCGCCGTCGAGGGCATTGGCCCCGGCCGCGCCGGGCGCATCCGCGCCGCGTTGCTGCACCACCCCGAAGATTGAGCTTCAAGTTGGTCAGAAATCCATCCCGCGTCCACGTGCGTCTGTATGACACGAGGCAGGCAGGAGTTGCGTAAGGGAGAGGCGAATGGCGAATTCGGATCAGTACGCGACCTTTCTCACCTCGGCCAAGCAGTGGGCGGCGCATCGCTTCGTGCGCCACCCGGACCGCTACGCCGAGATATACGCCATCGCGCGCAAGTACCGTCTCGACCAAGTGGCAGCCGACCTGAGCACGTACCAGGCGCAGGACGACGACACGCCGCGCCCGATTGACCCACGCGACGAGCGTCCGAAGCACTTCGCCGGTGCGTTGGAGGAGCTTGGCCCGTGCTTCATCAAGCTCGGCCAGCTCATGAGCACGCGTCCGGACCTGTTGCCGCCCGCCTACATTGATGCCCTGTCGCGGCTCCAGGATGAGATTGCGCCCGCGCCGAGCGACCGCGTCATCGAGATTGTCGAGCGCGAGTTGGGCGCGCCCATCAGCGAGTTGTACACATCGTTCGAGTGCGAGCCGCTGGCAACGGCGTCGATGGCGCAGGTACACCGAGCGACACTGCCGGATGGAACGGCTGTCGTGGTGAAGATTCAGCGGCCGGACACGCACCGCGAGATCGAGACGGACATCGAGATTCTGCACGACGTGACGGCGCTTGTGACGAAGTACACGCCGTTTGGGGCGCGCTACAACCTGTCGGACATGGTGCATGAGCTGGAGAGCAGCCTCGACCAGGAGATGGACTTCCGGCTAGAGGCGGATAACACGCGGCTCATTGGGCAGCACCTGAGCGAGTTCCCCCGCCTCACGACGCCGAAGGTCTACGCGACCCATACCTCGAAGCGCGTGCTGACCCTCGGCTTCGTGCGCGGCCGCCACCTGACGGCTCTCTCGCGCCAGGAAATTGACGCGCTCGACGCCAAGAACCTGGCGAAGGACTTGCTCTCGGCCTACTTCAAGCAGATCATCGTAGATGGCATTTTCCACTGCGACCCGCACCCGGGCAACATCCTCATCACCGACGACGGGCGGCTGGCCCTGCTCGACTTCGGCATGGTGGGGCGCTTCGACGCGGGGGAGAAGGACAATGTTATCCTGATGCTGCTAGCGTTCTCGGAGCGCGATGGCGAGCGTGTCGCCAGCACCTACCTGGACCTTATCGAGATCCCCGACCACTTCAATCGCCGCGCGTTTACCCAGGATGTGGCCGCCCTGGTCAGCCGCTACTATGACATGAGCGGCAGCCACATGTCCATCGGCACGGCGCTGCTTGACCTGACCAAGCTCGCCTACACCAACCACGTACCGGTGCCCAGCGTCCTGACGCTACTGGGCAAGGCGATGCTCAACCTCGACGGCACGCTCCAGACGCTGTCGCCCGACCTGGACCCCATCCAGCTCATCCGCGACTACATGGTCGAGGTGATGCGGCGGCGCATGATGGCGCAGTTCTCGCCGGGCCGCGTGTCGGAGTGGGTGCTGGACATGAAGCACCTCGTCGAGCGCGCGCCGCGCCACACGGAGGCTATTCTCACGAAACTGGCGAATGACGATATGACGGTGAAGCTGGAGGGGAAGCGGCTGGAGGAGGCGCTGCAAGACATCAATCGCGCCGCCAACCGCATATCGCTGGGGATGATTGCCAGCGCGGTCATCATCGCCGGCGGCTACATTATCGGGTCACGCATGCGGGGCGGCGAGTCCCGCGAGTAGATATCCAGGAAGGAAGGTATGCTATGAATGCTCCAACTGTTGCGAATCGCAGCGCAGCCATAACGGCGGAGGCTTCCTACGAGCGCTTTGCCGGCCTGTGCGCCATCCTCGCCGGCGTCGCCGGGTTCCTCTACTCGGTCGGCTTCATCATCCTACGCAATAGTCTCGTCTACGGCCTGTTCCAGATGCTCGGCGGTCTCTTGGCGACAGCGGCGCTGGTCGCGGTGTACAACCGTCTGCGGACGGTCGACGCCGGGTTCTCGCTGTGGGCCATTGCGCTCGGTCTCCTGGGGGCCATCGGTTCGGCCATCCACGGCGGCTACGATCTTGCGAACGCCATCAACCCGCCGTCGTCCAACGCGCCGGCCCTGGCGGACCTGCCGAGCCAGATCGACCCGCGCGGCCTGCTGACGTTCGGTATCGCCGGGATCAGCCTCATCGTGATTTCGTGGCTCATCGTTCGCTCCGGCGAGTTCCCGCGCGGCCTCGGCTACCTGGGCTACCTGCTCGCGGCCCTGTTCATCATCTTGTATGTCGGCCGGCTGGTTATCCTGAACGCCGCCAGCCCGGTCATCGTCGGGCCTGCGCTGCTCGCGGGGTTCATCGTCAACCCAGTATGGTACATCTGGCTGGGGCTGGTCCTGTGGCGCGGGCGAAGCGCGTAAAGTTGGCTTAGGGGGTGTCCGGCCAGCGCAGCCCCTTGGGGTAAGCATTCTTGATGATGCCCTGCGCCCGTCGGCCCCAGCCGAGTGGAAAGCCGGAAACTGTAACCAGAATCCACCCCGCCTCGCCTGTCTCCTCCAGTGGATGTCCCTGAAGGTAGCGGGCCAAGCGCGGGTCATCTGGCGCAAGGTCGAGGGTTGGGAGAGAAGCGCCGTCAAGGTCGGCAGCGCGCAGGGCGACGGCCAGGCTGTGGGACGGCTCGAATCGGTCGCCGCGAACGTCGCCGAGCCAGAAGCCTGGCCGTGTCACCTTGAGCCCGTCCAGGGGCAGCGCATCGTTGACAGCGTAGAGCCGTGTCCCCTGAAGCGTTAG
The DNA here is from genome assembly GCA_039810085.1 of Anaerolineae bacterium. Lineage (GTDB taxonomy): Bacteria > Chloroflexota > Anaerolineae > Epilineales > JAHCIE01 > JBDHWG01. The sequence goes on along the minus strand of JBDHWG010000042.1, from coordinate 1,602 downwards.
GATCGCGTCAGCCGCCGGATCGGACGCCAGGGCCGAGGCGAAGTCACGCCAAAGACGGATAGCAGCGCGTGGGGCAACTGGGGGAGATGCGCGGTGGAAGGATGCGGCTTTGCCAGATAGCCGCCGTAGTGACGCAACAAAGTGTCCCTCGCCAGGAACAAGATGCGGCCAGAAGCGCGCTGTGCCGATAAGCTCCGGACGCTTGCAGTCTGCATTCCACTCTGGACGTCCCGGTGCTGCGCCTGGTAGGTGAATCGGATCGAGCGCGAAGTCCGGGTGACTGTCGAGAAAGCGCGCGATGATGCCCTCGTCTTCTTCTGGGGCGAAGGTACACGTGCTGTAGGTCAGACAGCCGCCGGGTCGAACAAGCGCCGCAGCCGCGTCGAGGAGGTTGCGCTGGCGGAGGGCGCAGCCCTCGACCAACTTCTCGCTCCATTGGCTCACGGCCGCCTGAGACTTGCGGAACATTCCCTCGCCTGAGCAGGGCGCGTCCACCAGCACCCTGTCGAACACTGCGCCCCAGCGCTCGGCCAACCGCTGCGGCCACTCGCCCGTAATCACTGCTGACCGTACACCCCACCGCTCCAGATTCGCCGCCAGGGACGGCCGCCGCCCGGCATCGACTTCGTTGGCGACCAGAAGACCTGTGTCGCGCATGAGCGCAGCGATCTGGGTCGCCTTGCCGCCAGGCGCCGCCGAGAGGTCGAGGACAAGCTCATCAGGGCGCGGGGCAAGCGCCTGGGCCGGCGCCGTCGCTGACGGCTCCTGGAGATAGTAGAGGCCCGCCGCGTGATACGGATGTCGACCGGGCTGGGCGTTGCCACCGACAATGAAGCCATCGGAGCACCAGGGAACGGGGTGGAGGGGCCAGGGGACGAGAGCGCGCAGCTCGTTGGGGGTGAGCTTGAGGGTGTTCACGCGCAGGCCGGTGTAGGGCGGGCGGTCGAAGCTGGCGAGGAAGGCCTCGGCTTCCGAGCCGAGGAGTCGGCGCATGCGCTCAGCGAAGACAGGCGGGATATCCATACCAGGGATTCTAATGGTGGCAAGTCAGCGCGTCAACAGGCAAAAAAGGAGCGCCCTGCGAGATGCTTAGGCAAAAAGAAGTGGCCCCGACTATTGCGGATGCAGTCGGGGCCACGGATAAGGACGAAGCTTGGCGGCGCCCTACTTTCCCACCCAGTTACCCAGGCAGTATCATCGGGGCTGGCGGGCTTAACGGCCGGGTTCGGGATGGGACCGGGTGTACCCCCGCCGCTCAAACCACCAAGCACTCTTTCGTTGTCAAGCGTGTGCGTGACACGCAAAGAACTGAACAGCAAGCGGGCAGATGGCAGATGGCGAATGGCAGGTAGCAGATGGCGAATGGCGAATGGCAGATAGCAGATAGGTATCAACTATCAGCCACCAGCTATCAGCCACCAGCTATCAGCCATAAGCTATCGGCTATTAGCCATCAGCCTGTAGTATCGCTCAAGGTGAGGGGCGAAGAACACAGTTAAGCCCTCGCGCCTTAGTACGGCTCGGCTGAACATGTTACCATGCTTACACCTGCCGCCTATCTAGGTCGTGGTCTACAACCGCGCTTACCTGATCGTGTCAGTG
>JBDHWG010000041.1:0-29862 GCA_039810085.1 Anaerolineae bacterium | reverse complement strand
GATGCGGAACCCGGTGGTCGTCCGATTGTTGGGCGTTCGCGCCCGTGTCCGTTTAGTCGTCGATGGTGTACTCATGCTCCCAAGTATACATTATCTTGCGTTATTCGGATAGGCACTTAATACTCTGTGTCCTCGGCGCCTCCGCGACTAGTTCCCGGCCACGAATCACCACGGACAACAAGAACATCTTCACAACTTCACGTTCAGTTTACCGCGGACGTATCTCCTGGCTCATGCGAACGTCATTCAAGATACACTCCAACTTTGCTGCCTGGAGGCTGCCATGTTCGCGTCTCGCCTGCGCCTGTTGGCGCTCTTTGTGCTGCTCCTCGCCTGCCTCATGCCGACCGCGGCGCAGGCCAACCCCTCTCGTCCGGTGATTCAAACAAATGTCGTGAACGCTGTGGCCGACGCTAGCGCCGCGCGCGTCATCATTAGCCTGCGCGATCCCGTCTCAATCCAGGCCGACGACGCAGTGCGGAGGGCGGCTGTGGCGCAAGCCCAGGACGCCGTCCTGGCGCAGCTCCCCGCTGATTCCTTTACCCTCTCGCGCCGCTACACGTTCGTTCCGGCCCTGGCGGGGACGATCCGCGCCGACGCCCTCAAAGCCCTCGCCAACAACCCGCTGGTCGCCGTCGTCTATCCAGACGAGCATAGCAGCGCCCACCTCGACCACAGCGTCCACGCCCTGGGCGCCGATGTCGTCCACACCACCTACGGCCTGACCGGCGCGGGCGTGACCGTCGCCGTCATCGACACCGGCATCAACACGCATCACCCCGACCTGAGCGACGACATCCTCGCCCAACACTGCTTCACGGGCGGCGACTGCCCCCCAACTGCTGGGACCGAGGGAACCAGCGCCGAGGACGACAACGGCCACGGCTCCAACGTCAGCAGCATCATCACCTCGGCAGGCCGGGTCGCGCCGGTCGGCTTCGCGCCAGACGCCAAGATCGTCGCCGTCAAGGTGCTGGACGCCGATGCCAGTGGCTGGGTCTCCGACTGGGTTGCCGGCCTGGACTGGGTGCGCGCCCACCAGGCGCAGTACAACATTCGGATCGCCAACCTGAGCCTCGGCACCGACGAGCTGTACAGTGGGACGTGCGACAGCGCCCAACCCGACGTCACCAACGTCGTCGCCCAGTTGACACAGCTCGGGGTCAGTGTGTTCGCCTCGAGCGGCAACCAAGGCTCCAACTCCCAAATTGCGTCGCCCGCGTGCAATACGGGGGTCATCGCCGTCGGCGCGGTCTACAATGATAACCGCGGCCGCCTGCCGTCGTGGGGCACGTGGCAGAGCTACTTCGGCGGAAGCTGGCCGACCTGTTACGACGGGACGACCGGCTACAGTGTTGTGACGTGCTTCACAAACAGCAGTCCGCGCCTCGACATCGTAGCGCCCGGCGCGCCGGTGCGTGGGGCTGGCCTCGGCTCGGGTACGATCACGTTTTACGGCACGTCGCAGGCATCGCCTACGGCAGCGGGTACAGCCGCCCTGATGCTCCAGGCCCAGCCGATCCTCAGGCCCAGCACGGTTCTATCCCTCTTGAAAGTGACCGGGCAGATGGTCACCGACCCCAAGAACAACCGCCAGTTCCCCTCGATCAACAGCCTGGCCGCCGTCATCAAGGCGCTGACTCTGTTCCCGCCGACAGCCACCCCAACCCTGCCGCCGACCCTGACGCCTACTGCTACGGCAACGCCGACAGACACGCCCACGGCGACGCGGACCGCCACGCCAACCGCCACAAGCACGGCGACAGCAACGAGCACGCCCACGCCCACCCGCACCCCAACGGCGGCGCCGACAAGCACGCCGACAATCGTCAGCGGACCGCCTAAGCCGGTGACCGGCTTGGTTCAGCTCCAGGGACGCTCAAGCTACGCTGGAACCCAGATCAGCATCGGCTCCCAGACACTCTCCACCCAGGCGGATGGCACGTTCTCCCTAATGCTCGAGCCAGGCTTGTATCCCATTACCGCCAGCCACAGTCTCTACCTCAACAGTGAAACAACTATTGCTGTAGACGGCTCACCATCGACAACCATTCCGTCGGTCACGCTCCTCGCCGGCGACGTCACAGGCGATGGCATCATCGACCTGACGGACCTCGTGATCGTCGCCACGGGCTACGGCCAGTCTGTTCCGCCGGGTGATGTGCGCGCCGACATCAACGGCGACGAGACGACGGATCTGCTGGACCTGGTTCTGCTCGGCCTGAACTACGGCAAGACCGGCGCTCAGCCGTGGGACACGCCTGGCGCGGATCTGTCTGCCGCGAAGACCGACTCAACAGCCGCCGTAGAGGTCGAACGCGCAGACAGCAACCGAAAACGCCCACCGGCGCTGGAGCCACAAGAAGCGCTGGCCTTCCGGCTGCCCGCGCAGGTCAAGGCCGGACAAGTCTTCGACGCACCCGTGGTCTTTAGTGGCGGCGAGACCGTTCTCGGCGCGGACGTCACCGTGCGCTTCGACGCGGCGCAGTTAGAGCTTGTCGACGCGCAAGAGCCAGCCGACAACGCCCTGCTCAACCCGGCCCAGCGCTTCACGGCGGTAAAGACGCTTGATCCGGCGGGGAGCATGCGCTATGCGGCGGCTCTGCTCGGCCGGCCCACGAGCAAGCCCGGCGACCTTCTGCTCACACTGCGCTTCCGCGCCCGCCAGGACGGTGTGCCGCGCATCACGCTCGATCACACAACTCTCGTCGGCCCACAGGGGAGATTTTAAGCATTTTCTAAGCTAATTTAGGTAAGTTTGGGCGCATCCACGCATCTATTGGGTAGAAAACAACGATAGGCGTTGATCGCCCAAACTTCCCAGGATGAACAAGGAGGATGCAGGTATGACGACGATGTCTGTGTGGGAGCCGATGCGCGAGTTCGCGCGGTTGAGCCAGGCGATGGACCGCATGCTGGGTGAGCCGTTCGGGCAGACACTCTCGACCTACAAGAGTAACACGTCCTTCCTGCCGATTGATGTCTACATGACGGAGAACGAGGTCGTTATCGCTGCCTCGCTGCCGGGCCTCAAGCCCGAGGACGTCGAGATCAACTACGAGGGCAACACCGTCACCATTCGCGGCGAGTTCAAGCCGCCCGTCGGCAACGTGCAGTGGGCCATCCAGGAGCGCCCGTACGGCAAGTTCAGCCGCACGCTGACGCTGAACGTCCCGCTCGATCCGAACAAGGCTGATGCTGTCTTCGAGAACGGCGTGCTGACGCTGACCCTGCCCAAGGCCGAGTGGGCCAAGCCGCGCCAGATCCCGATTCGCGGCCAGCAGCCTACCCTTGAGCAGCAGCCTGCCTGATCCTGACTGCCAATTCAATATTGTGTGACCCCGACGACAGAAAAGGCGCTCCACTTCGGAGTGCCTTTTCTGCTTTTCTCCCCGAAATGCGTCCAGGGCGCGTGCCGCGGCACACGCCCTGGACTCACACAAGGGAAGGAGGGACTTTTCTAACGTCGGTTGCGCAGGAACGTCGGCACGTCCAGATCGTCCTGGGCCTGGGTCGGGTAACGCACCGGGAACTCGCGCAGGTTGCTGCTGCTGCTGCTCGCCGGCGCGCCGGTCGTGCCGGTGGCCGCGAGCGGGCGGCTGGCCGGGCGGACAACGTCGGAGCGCTTGCCGCCACCCGTAATAGGCTGACGCGCCGCCACGGCGTCGAAGCCGGTCGCGACGACGGTAATCTGAATCGAGTCCTGCAGCGTTTCGTCGATGACAGCGCCAAAGATGATGTTGGCCTCGGGGTGGACCATGCGCTGTATAACCGTCGCCGCCTCGTTCACCTCGGTCAATGTCAGGTCGGCGCCGCCGCTCACATTGAAGAGAACACCCTGCGCCCCGTCGATGGTCACGTCCAGCAGCGGGCTGGCGATGGCCTGCTCGGCCGCCTGGATGGCGCGGTTGTCGCCCGACGCGCGGCCCACCGCCATCAGCGCCGCGCCGCCGTTCTGCATGATGGTGCGCACGTCGGCGAAGTCGAGATTGATGAGGCCGGGCACGGTAATCAGCTCGGAGATGCCCTGGATGCCCTGGCGGAGCACGTCGTCGGCCAGGCGGAACGCGTCCAGGATGGTCGTCTTCTTGTCGGCAATGTCGAGCAGGCGGTCGTTCGGCACGACGATGAGGGTGTCCACCTGCTCCTTGAGGCGGGCCAGACCCTCCTCGGCGACGCGGCGGCGCTGGCTGCCTTCGACGCTGAAGGGCCGCGTCACAACGCCGATGGTCAGCGCGCCGGCTTCGCGGGCCAGCTCGGCGATCACGGGCGCCGCGCCCGTGCCCGTACCGCCGCCCATACCAGCCGCCACGAAGACCATGTCCGCGCCTTCGAGGGCGGCGTATAGCTCATCCTGGCTCTCCTGGGCGGCCTTCTCTCCGATTTCGGCCTTGCTGCCAGCGCCGAGACCTTTGGTAATCTTGTCGCCGATCTGCATGCGGATGGGCGCTTTGGACAGCTCCAGGGCCTGAGCGTCGGTGTTCACGGTGATGAACTCGACGCCGTGAACCCCCTCCGCGATCATGCGGTTGACGGCGTTCGAGCCGCCACCCCCGACCCCAATGACCTTGATGATAGCGCTGCCATTGTGGTTGACGGGCATGTTCGATTCAGTGCTGCGGCGAGACGGGCGAGACTGCATAGCTGAGACTCCTTTCACGGTTGGCGTTGAGACGGTTTTTTGAGACGTTGAAAACGGCGACATCCCAGGGACGGCGCCGCGACGTTAACCAGGCAAGAAGGCGCGGCGAACCCAGCCGAAGAACCGGCTGATGAGGTCCGGGCTGGAGCGGACTTCGGCCAGGCTACTCTCCTCGGGGTTGCTGTACCGCATCGCCCACTGTAGCAGGCCAATGGCCGTGGAGTAGGCCGGACCGCGAACCCCATCGGTCAGGCCGTCGAGCGACTCCGGCGCGCCGACGCGGACGGGCATCGCCAGGAGATGGCGGCCCAGGTCGCGCAGACCTTCGAGTTGGCCTGTGCCGCCAGTTAGCACAAGGCCCGCTGGCAGAGTATCGGCGTAGCCAGCGCGGTCGATCTGCGCCATGATAAGTCGCAGCAGCTCATAGCTGCGCGCTTCGAGCACCTCGGCCACAAAGCGGCGCGGGACTTTCTCATCGCGGCTGCCGTCGAAGCCCAAGGTTGGCACAGGGTCGGCTTCGAGCACCGCTTCTGGCAGGACGTGGCCGTAGCGGCACTTGATGCTCTCGGCGATGTCGTACGGCGTGCGCAGCACCACGGCGAGGTCGTTGGTGAACTGGTGCCCAGCGACGGCAATCACGCCCGTGTGGACGACAGCGCCTTCGTTGAAGATGGCGACGTCGGTCGTTCCACCGCCGATGTCGGCGAGGCAGACGCCCATGTCGCGCTCGGCGGGCGAGAGGACGGCTTCGGCCGAGGCCAGTGGCTCCAAAACGAGGTCGTGGGCGTTGATGCCGGCGCGCTGAACGGCGCGCACCAGGTTGTGCAGCGAGGCGGTCGCGCCGGTCACGATGTGGACGTCCGCTTCGAGGCGGAACGCCTGCATCCCGACAGGCTCGCGGATGCCATCCTGACCGTCGAGGCGGTAGGCGCGCGGGATGAGGTGAACAATCTCGCGCGTTGGCGAGACGTTGATGTTGGCCTGGGCGTTCTCAATCGCGCGTTGTACGTCGGCGGAACTGATGATGCGGTTGCCGTGGGTAATTGCGACGACGCCCCGCGCGTTGTTCGACTGGATGTGCTCGCCGGTCACGCCAACGTAGGCATGCTCCACGTGGTAGCCCGACACGCGCTCGGCCTGCGCGATGGCGGAGCGAATCGCCTGGCTGCACTCGTCGACGTTGGCGACCATGCCTTTGCGCATCCCCAGAGCGGGCGCGTGGCCGACGCCGACAATGCGCAGACGGTCGTCGGTAGCGGTCTCGCCAATTACGACACACACTTTAGTCGTTCCCACGTCGATTCCGACGAGTGTTCTGTCCACTGTGACCTACCCTTCTGCCTTACCCATATCTAGTAGCTTCTCCTCATGAGGTAATACTAGATGTAGATGAGGATAGCATAACCGTGTCAAAAATACAAGCGCCTGACATTCAAAGTCGTAGCAGTTTAGCGCAGTTAGTGTCAAGGCGTAGCAGAGCCTTTCAAGCGATAATAAGGGCGAGACGCCAGGCTCAAATCGACGAACTCAGGTTGGATCTTCTGTTGCTTGAACTGTTGCAGCAGACCGTTCAGGACGGAGACTCGCGCTGCGATGGCGTCGTCTTTCATTCCAAAATAGACCGGCCAGTCGCTGGCCGTCACCACCCCGATGCCGCGCTCTTGTGAGTAGACGATGCCCTTGGCATCCGGCACCAGGTCGCGGACGTGGCGCGCTACGGCGACAAGCTCGGCGCTCACCCGCGTGCCATACTTAAGCGGTTGACCCTCCGCCTGCACCGTCGGCGCATCGGGCGGCAAGCCCTCCGGCGGAACGACTGTGCCATCGTCAGCCAGGCCGTAGCGGTTGCCCGCCACCTGCCACACGACAATCGGCTGGCGCTCTTCCACCTCGATCTGCACCTGGGCGGGCAGCCCGATGGTGACGTGGGCGCTCTTGATGAAGGGCACGTCGGCGATCAGCCGCTCGGCCTCTCGCGCGTTGACAAAGAACACGTTCCGCCCGTCCAACCCGCTCCGCCCGTAGATATCCTGGGCGGTGACGAGATGGTTCCCCTGCACGTCCGCCCCGTAGATGTAGAAGGCGTCGTTCTCGAAGACGAAGCCCAGCAACACGACGCAGGCGAGGACGAGCACGAGCGACGCGACGCGCGCCGGCGTCAGCTTGCGTAGGCTGAAGCTCGGCCACTTGAGGCCCAGCCGCTGCCAGGGCGGCGGCGGCACCGGGCGCGACTCGATGCGCAGGTTGCGCTGTCGTCCAGGGCGCACCCGCATGCGCGGCGTGGTCGTGCGCTGCTCGTAGCGTTGGTTCTGCCGGGCGACGACCACGCGGCGCGGGTTGGCCGCCAGGCGCTCGGTCGTTGCCGGGCGCGGTGTCGCGGCCGCTGTCGCCTGCGGACCGGGCGGCGCGGGCGGGGTCGCCTTGCCCGTCGAAGTCGGGCGCTTAAACATCGTCCTCGCCCCAATCGCCGAGCGGCTCGATCTCCAGCTCCAGGCTGATGCCGAACTGCTCGCGCACCGCTGACCGCGCCATCTGGATCAGCCCCGTGACATCCGCCGCCGTCGCCCCGCCCAGGTTGACGAAGAAGTTGGCGTGCTTGGGCGAAATCTGCGCCTGCCCCACGCGCCGCCCCTTCAGCCCGGCGGCGTCAATCAAGCGGCCCGCGTAGTCGCCGGGCGGGTTCTTGAACATCGACCCGACGCTTGGCTCCGTCGGCTGCGTCCGGCGACGCTGCGCCGTATACTCGCCCATGCGGGCTTGCAGCGCCGCCGGGTCGTCGCGCTTAAGCGCCAGGTCCGCCCGCAGGACAATCTCACGCTCCAAGGGCGGCTGGTGCTTGAAGCGGCTGCCGCGATACTCGAAGCCAAGCGCCGATCCGGGCAGGTCGTAGGTGTCCCCCTGCGGCCCCAGGACAAGCACACTCAGCACGCTGTCCGCCATGCTCCAACCGTGCGCGCCCGCGTTGTTTACGACGCACGCCCCGACCGTACCTGGAACGCCAATGCCCCCCTCAAATCCGCCCCAACCTGCCTTTGCCATCTGGTAGATAAGCGCGGGCAGCGAGACGCCGGCCTCGGCCGCCACCAGGGCCTCCGGCTCTGTCGGCGCTCGGCGAGTGAGCTCATGCACCTGGAAGCGCGCGCAGGCGAGCTCGATGACGACGCCGCGAATGCCGCGATCGCTCACCAGGATGTTCGAGCCATTGCCCAGCGCCACCACGGGCAGGCTGCGCTGGCGGGTCAGCCCCACCCAGCCGACGACGTCGTCCAGGGTCTCTGCCTTGACGAACAGGTCCGCCGGCCCACCGACGCGCAGACTCGTGTGACGCGACAACGGCTCAGCCCGACGTGGTCGCCCGGCCAGGCCGCTGGCCGCCGCCGCCGCTTCCAGCTCGTCTAGCACCTGAGTAGTCAACACAGCAATTCCTAAGTCCAGCATAACCCACCAGCAGCTCATCCTTTAGACAGAAGAAGATCGCCAACACGGTAGACATCGCCAGCGCCTAGCGTCAGCACCACGTCGTCGCCACGCACCTCGGCAGCCAGCGCGTTCGCGGCTGCTGTGAGGTCGCCCACGTAGCGCGCGTCCGGATGGGACATGCGCTTCGCCAGGTCCTGGCTGTTGACGCCCAGCGTGTTGGTCTCGCGCGCCGCAAAAATGTCAGTGACGAGGACGTGGTCGGCGTCGCGGAACGCGCGGGCAAACTCGTCCATCAGGGCCGCCGTGCGGGTGTAGGTGTGGGGCTGGAACACTGCCCAGACCTTGTGACTCGGGAAGCGCTGCCGCGCCGCGGCCAGGGTCGCGCGGATCTCGCTGGGGTGGTGGGCATAGTCGTCCACAACCGTCACGCCGCCGCGCTGCCCCTTGACTTCGAACCGCCGCGCCGCGCCCTGAAAGCGGGCCAGCGTGGCGCGGGCGCGCTCGATGCCCACGCCCAGGCGCTCCGTCGCAGCCAGGGCCGCCAGGGCGTTCGAGACGTTGTGCAGGCCGGGCACGCCAAGGCTGAACCGGCCCAAGTTGCGTCCCAAACGCCACACGGTGAAGTCCCACCCGCCGCGCTCGTTGGCAGCCAACTCCGACGCCCACCACTGGCCGCTGTGGGCGACACCGTAGGTCACGACGATGGGGCTGGACTTCGAGCGCAGGCTCTTGACCAGGGCGCGGACCTGGGGGTCATCCCAGTTGGCGATGATCGTCCCGCCAAGGGGAACCAGGCGGACGAACTGCCGGTAGGCGTCAACCATGTCCGCCAGAGTCGGGTAGATGTCGGGGTGGTCGGCCTCGATGTTGGTGATGACGGCCACCTCGCACGGCATGTGCAGGAAGGCGCGGTCGTACTCGTCGGCCTCGACCACGAAATGCGGCCCGCTGCCGCGCTTCGCGCTCACGCCCAGGTCGCGCATCTCGCCGCCGACGAGGAGCGTCGGGTCGAGGGCGGCATCCTCCAGGATGAGGGCGATCATGCTCGTCGTCGTCGTCTTGCCATGCGTCCCCGCGACGCCGACGCCGTGACGGTCTTGCATGAGCTGGCCGACGAACTCGTGGCGCTTGAGCACGGGCACGCCCCGCGCCCGCGCTGCCGTCACCTCGACGTTGTCCTGGGGGACGGCCGAGGAGATGACGACGAGGGTTGCGCCGGCCACCTGCTTGGCGGCGTGGCCGGCATAGATGGTTGCGCCCGCTTGCTGTAGACGCTCGGTTGCAGGCGAAGACGCCAGGTCAGACCCGGAGACTTTGGCGCCGGCGGCCAGGCAGATCTGGGCCAGGCCGCTGAGCGCAGCGCCAGCGATACCGACGAAGTGGATGCGCTGGCCGGCAAGATTAATGGCTGAGGCTTCAGCTCGGCCGGCCCTGGGAACACTCAGGGTCGAGGCCGAGGACTTCCCTCGCTTCTGGTCGAGGGCAGCAGTCTGGTCGTGATCGATGTGACGCGAGGAGCCAGCTCTTAACATATGCACCTCTCAGCGAATGACTCGCACGATTAGAAGGGCGATGAGACTAATGATAAGGACATTCTGTGTCAGACTGGGAGAAATCCCGGCCTGATCCAGGAGTGAGAATGGCAGATAGGCCACAAGCTGTTGGTCCAGCGACGACACGGGCAGCGTGAAGAACGACAGGGGATAGCCCAGTCGCGCGGTGTAGTACCAGATCGTTCCCCACAGCAGATAGCCGTTGAGCAGCCCGACAAGCAGACCATAGATCCAGCCCCATGTGCCCGGCGGATCGCCACCGGGAAATGAGAGTGTCCGCCCTTGGTAGGCGATGAACGCGCCGAATACCATGACCACCTGGTAGAGCGTGAGCAGGAGCATGGGTTGCTGCGTCGGCCAGTTCTCCAGGAAGCGCGGCACGACGCGCATCTGGATGAGGTAGACGACCAGCATCATCGCGACGAGGATCACGGTGACGCCCAGCTCGCGCTTGAACCCGCGAACGATGCCGATTGCGCCCCAGATGAGCACGAGCGTCAGGAAGTAGAACCATACTGGCCCCATAGGTTTCAGCCACCACCTCGACCCCCGCCGCCGCCGCCACCACCCCCGCCACCGGCCCTGCTGCCACTCGCCCGGTCGAAGCCGACGGCAATGATTACGGCGATGAGGGCGATGCCCACGAGAAACAGCCACTGCTGCTGGAGCAGCGAGGTCGCAAACGTCGGGAGAACCAGAACCGCCTGGACGCCCTGCACCGCGCGGGGGACGATGAAGTACAGGAGGAGATAGCCGTTGATGGCCCCGGCGATGAGACCGGCGACGCGCGCCAGCAGGTCGGGGGGGCGGCGCACGGTGCGCCAGCCGAATGGCGTCAGGACGTGCCGGATGCGGCGGCTGATGAGCCAACCGATAAGAACGATGATAAAGAACACGATGAACTGAAAGACGACCTGGCTCTGGTCGGGTGAGATGAGCGGCGGGATCTGCCGCACCCGCTCGAGAACCTCGGCCGGGTTGTCCGCCGTAACCCCGCCCGCCAGGGCGAAGCGGAACAGGAAGTACAGGCGGTTGGTCAGCCAGATGATGCGGTCGATAAGCCAGAGTGAAAGAATGTAGCCCAGGATGATAAAGAGCGTGACGGTCAGCTCGCGCCGGGCGCCGCGAACGAAGCCAAACACGCCGAAGATGATGAGAATGACAAAGATGAGGTCAACCGGAACAAACTGAAGAATCGTCATGCTACGCCTCCCGCCAGCCGAACAAGCTCCTGGCCGATGCGGTGAGCGGCATTGGGACGCGCCAGCCGCCGCATGGCCGCCGCCTGGCTTGCGAGACGCTGCGGGTCTCCCAGGGCCGCCAGCACCTCCCGCGCCAGACGCTGGGCACTCAGCTCCTCGTTCGGGATCACGCTGGCGCCGCCCGCTCGAGCCAGGAAATCAGCATTCGGCCGCTGATGCCCGCCGGAGATAGACAGCGGAACCAGGATCGCCGGCAGCCCAACTGCCGGGTACTCGCCTAGGGTCGCAGCGCCCGCCCGCGACACCACCAGGTCCGCCGCCTGAAGCGCATCCACCATCTCACCGTGCAGGTAGGGGTAGGCGTGGTAGCGCCCCCCGTTCGGCAGCGTCTGGATCGTGCTCACTGGCCCTGTGTCCTGCCCCTGCCCGGTGACGTGGATGATTTGCGCCCGCTCCAGGATGGACGCCGCCGCGCCGTAGACCGCCTCGTTGATGCGTTGCGCCCCACGGCTCCCGCCGAAGATGAGGACCGTGGGCGTGTCCGTCTCCAGACCGAGGGCGCTGCGGGCGGCCAACTTGTCGCGGACCGCGAACAACTCAGGACGGGTGGGGTAGCCCGTCTCCACCACCTTCTTCGCCGGAAGATAGCGCCGCGACGCCTCGAACGAGACGCACACGACATTCACCAGCCGCGCCAGCGCCTGGATCGCCAGGCCCGGCTGGATGTCCGGTAGATACAGGGCGCTTTTGACGCCCATTTGCCGCGCCGCCACAACGACTGGCACCCCGACATACCCTCCCGTTGCAAACACAACATCTGGTCGAAACCGTCTCAAAATGCCGCGCGCTCGCGTGTACCCGACACTCAGCTTGCCCACGTTGCGCACCGCCACGACCGGCGACTTCCCGCGCAGGCCGCCGGCCGGAATTCCGGTGTACGGCACGCCCGCCCGCGCCACCAGGTCTGCCTCCATCCCATCCTCCGAGCCAACCCACAGCACCTGCGCGGCGAGGTCGGTCATGGGCGGAGCGCCCCCCCAGGCGTCAGTCGCCTGCGCCAGGTCGGATAGGACGGTCAGCGCGGGGTACACGTGGCCCCCTGTGCCGCCGCCCGAGAGTAGAAGGCGCATCGGCGGTCGATTCCACGCGCACGTGGCGCGAGATATTCAACAAAAGCCCAATCGTCGCCAGCGAGATGACCAGCGACGAGCCGCCATAGCTGATGAACGGCAGCGGCACGCCGGTAAATGGCGCGGTCGAGGTGATGACGGCAATGTTGATCATGGCTTGCAGCGTGAACAGCGTCGTGATGCCGCTGGCGAGCAGCATCCCGAAGCGGTCTGGCGCTTTCTGGGCGATGCGCAAGCCGCGATACGCGATCAGGACGTATACTCCGATCACGACCAGCGCGCCTATGAAGCCCAGCTCCTCGCCAATCATGGCGAAGATCGAGTCGGTGTGGGGCGCGGGTAGCATGTTGTTCCACTTGTGCGGGCTGTTGCCCAAGCCCAGCCCCACGAGGCCGCCGGCATTGAGCGCCGCCAGGGCGCGGGTGATGTGGTAGCCCAGGCCATCCGGGTCAGACAGCGGGTCCATGAAAATCGCCACGCGCTTGAGGCGGTAGGCAGCGTTCAGGATGAGGAGGCCCGCCGCCAACGTCCCGATAAGCGTCGCCACGAACATCTGCACCATGTCCGCGCCCGCGATGAGAAACATGCTGAAGGCGGTCAGGGCGATGAGCGTCGCCGTGCTCATGTTCGGCTGGAGCAGGATGAGACCCGCCACAAGGCCGATGAAGATCGAGAACGGGATCAGGCCGACGGTGACGCTGCGAATCTTCTGGCCCTTGGACGCCAGCCACGCCGCAGAGTAGATGATGACGGCCAGCTTTGCCACCTCGCTTGGCTGGAAGGAACCGTCGCCAAACCAGCGCGCCGCGCCCATCTTGGCCTTGGCGACGATGAGCAGCACGCCCAGGCCAGCCAGGGTGGCCAGCATCAGCGCCACCGAGATGCGCTGCCAGAAGCGATACGGGATGCGCATCATCACCAGCAGCCCCACGATACCCACTGCCGCGTACGTGCCCTGCTTGATGAGGAACATCGCCGGGTTGTTTTCGTCCCAGACGTACGTCGTGCTGTAAATCATGATGAGGCCGAAGATGGTCAGGGCCGCGACCGCTGCCGCCAGAATCCAATCCGGCGGGCGAGTCGCCTCCTGCACCGTCGGCGGCGCCGACGCGACCGGCACGGGCGGTGGATCAAGGGGCGCTTGAACGCTTGAACGATAACGGTACACGCTCTACTCCAACCCTTTTACAAGTATCTTGAAGTGCTCACCCCGCGCCGCGTAGCTGGGGTACGCATCGAAGCTCGTCCCGGCCGGCGAGAGCAGGACGATCTCGCCCGGTTGGGCCAGCCGCGCTGCCAGCGCGACGGCGTCGGCCAGGCTGTCGCTCTCCCGCACGTCACTCACACCCGCGTCGCGGGCTGCCGCCGCCAGGGCCGGCCCCCACTCCCCGAATGTCACCAGCACCCGCGCGTGCTCGCGGATGGCGACGAGCAGATCATCCAGCGGCAGCGATTTGTCCTTGCCGCCCGCCAGCAGCACGAGGGCGCGGCCGGGGAACGCTCGGATGGCGGCGACACTGCTCGCCGGCGTCGTGGATTTCGAGTCGTTGACCCACGTCACGCCGCGAATCTCGGCCACCCGCTCGATGCGGTGCGGCCCCGTGCGGTAGGCGCGCAGGGCCTCGGCCATCGCTTCGCTCGCCACGCCGTGAATCGCGCCAATCGCCATGGCGCACAGGGCGTTAGCGACGTTGTGCGCGCCGGGCACACCCAGCTCAGCCACGGGCAGTACCGGCTGCTCCTGTCCCTCGCGGCGCACCGTGATGATGCCCTTCTTCACGTAGGCCCCCGGCTCCATGGCGTGGCTCAGGTTGAAGGTGAACAATTGCGCCTGGGCCAGCGCACCCCACCGCCGCAGGATCGGGTCATCCCAGTTGAGCACGGCCCAATCGTCAGCCGTCTGGAAATCCAGGATGCGCTTCTTGGCCGCGATGTACTTCTCGAACGAGCCGCCATAGTCCACCAGGTGGTCCGCCGCCAGGTTCGTCACCGCGCTGACGTGAGGGCTGCGGTCCACGAGTTGGAGCTGGTAGTTGCTTAGCTCCAGCAGCACCAGGTCGCTTGCCGTCAGCGCCTCGACCTCGTCCAGGGGTGACGCGCCGATGTTGCCGCCCGTGTGTACCGGCAGCCCGCCCGCGCGCAGCACGGCGTCGGTCATCTCCGTCGTCGTGGTCTTGCCATTGGTGCCGGTGATGCCGATGACCGGGCACGGGCACAGCGCCAGGAACAACCCGATGTTGGTCACGATGGGTACGCCGTTGCGGCGGGCGGCGTCCAGCGCCGCCAGGTTCATCGGGTACTTGTAGGTGTAGGCGCTCTGCACGACGCCCACGATGTCGGCCTCCGGCACGCCCTTGAGGTAATCTGGCCCCAGGTATAGCTCGGCGCCGATGCCCTCGAACAGGGCGGCCTGACGCGTCAGCGCAGGATCGGCGGCGACCTCCTCGGTGGTGCGGGCGAGATGCACGGCGACGGGCGCACCCTGGGCACGGAACCAGCGCGCGAGGGACTCACCCTCAACGCCCGCGCCCACGATGGCGACGCGCGGCGGGGGCAACTGCCGCACACGGCGCAGCGCCACATCCACCATTCGCTCCGTCACCGACTCCTCCATCACAGGCATCCTCCCAAAATCTTTGTGCAGTACCGATATGTCATGCTGAGTGCAACGAAGCATCCCGGTCCAGCCGAGACTCTTCGCTCCGCTCAGAGTGACAGCCGGGCATTACAGCAGCGCCAGCGCGATACCCAGCATGGCGGCCAGAATCCCGATGAGCCAGAAGCGCTGCACCACCTGCGTCTCGGACCAGCCGAGGAGCTGGTAGTGATTGTGCAGCGGGGCCATCTTGAACACGCGCTTGCCCTTCGTGAGCTTGAAGTACCCGACCTGGATCATGACCGACAGCGTCTCGGCCACGAAGATGAAGCCGATGACCGGCAGCAATAAGTACTGGCCCGTCATGAGCGCGACGGTCGCCAGCGTTGCGCCCAGGGCCAACGCCCCGGCGTCGCCCATGAACAGCTCGGCCGGGTAGGCGTTGTACCACAGGAACGCCAGGATGGCGCCGACCACGGTGAACGAGAACGCCACCAGGTAGCCCTGGCCTTGCAGGAAAGCGATCACGCCGTAGGCCGCGAACGCCGTCGCCGAGGTCGTGCCCGCCAGGGCATCCAGGCCGTCGGTCAGGTTGACCGCGTTCGAGAAGCCCACGATGAGGAACATCGCCAGCGGGATGTACCACAAGCCGATCTCGATGCGCTCCGGCACGCCCGGAATGGCGATGTAGCGGTTGCCCAGCCCAAAGTACAGGGCAGCGGCGGCAAAGAACGCCAGCACCGACTGGATGGCGAACTTATGTCGCCCCAGCATCCCGAACGCCTCGCGCCGGCCGCGCACGCCCATGTAGTCGTCGATAGCCCCCAGGAGGCCGTACGCCACCATGACCGCCAGCGGAACCAGGATGGAGCGCCCGATGATGTCGAAGCCGAGCAGGTTGGCAAGGTTCAAGCCGACGGTGATGAGAAAGACCGGCACGATGAACAGCAGGCCGCCCATCGTCGGCGTCCCCGTCTTCACCTGGTGCACGTCCGGCAGCTCGATGCGAATCTGCTTGCCGATGCGGTAGCGCTTCAAGAGGTTGATAAGCGGCCGCCCCCAGATCACCGCCCCCAGGAACGCCAGCGTACCCAGCGCCAGGGAGTAGGGCATGATGGGCAGAACGATGGTCGGCATCAGGCGTGCTCCGCCGGCGGGGTCGCAGGTGAGGCGGCCAGGCCGGCCACAATCGTTTCCATCTGCACACCCCGCGAGCCTTTGATGAGGACGAAGTCGCCCGCCGACAGTATCTCACGCAGCGCAACGAGGGCGGTTTCGTTGTCGGGATACCAGCGGATGGCGCTCTCCACCATGCCGCAGCTCCGAGCGCCCGCCGCAATGTCCTTCGACCGCTCGCCGACGGCGATCAACAGGTCCACCACCTCCGCCGCACGGCAGCCCACTTTCAGGTGCCCCTCCTCTTCCATGTCTCCCAGCTCGAGCATGTCGCCCAGCACGGCGATGCGCCGGCCCACCATCTCACGCAGCAGGTTGAGCGCCGCCAAACTCGACTCCGGGCTGGCGTTGTACGTATCGTCCAGGATGGTCGCGCCGTGGATGCCGGGCGTCGCCACGAGCCGCACCTGCCCCGGCAGCCCACGCAGCCCATCGATGATTTCTTCCCACGTCAGGTTATCGGTCAGGCCAACGGCGATGGCGCGCAGGGCGGTGTGAACGCTGTGCAGGCCGAGCAGCGGCACGCGAATGGCGAGGCTCTCGCCGCCGTAGTGGACGTGGAACGAGATACCTTCGAGGCCGTGGCTATCCAGCCCGTCCGCCCACAGGTCGCAGTCGGGCGTCAACCCATACAGAAACACCCGCGCCTGGGTACGCGACGCCATCGCTCGCACGCGGAAGTCGTCGCCGTTGAGAATGGCAACGCCGTCCGGCGGTAACGCCTCGACAAGCTCGCCCTTCGCCTGGGCGATCACTTCCTGGCTGCCCATTCGCTCCAGGTGCGACGTACCGACGATGGTCAGGATCCCCACTTGCGGCTTGGCCCACTCGCACAGTTGGCGAATCTCGCCCAGCCCGTAGGTCCCCATCTCCAGCACAGCGCGCTGGTGGAACGGTCGCAGCCGCAGCAGCGTCAGCGGCAGGCCAATTTCATTGTTCAGGCTCGCCTCGCTCTTGAGCGTGACGTAACGCTGGGAGAGAACGGCGGCGATGATTTCCTTCGAGGTGGTTTTGCCGACGCTGCCCGTGATGCCGATGGCCTTGACGGGCATCTTGCTGCGCCACCAAGCGGCAACGCGCTGCAACGCTTCGAGCGTGTTGTCCACGATAACCGCCAGCGGCGTCATGCCCGCGTTCAATGGTGTGATAATCGCGCCGCTCTCTACGCGCGTGATGTTCTCGATGGCGCTGCCGGCTCGCGCCTCGACGACGACCGCTGCGGCGCCGCGCTGTAGGGCATCTGGCACGAACTGATGGCCGTCGCGTGTCCCGCTGTACTCGGCGAAGAACACGCCACCCCGCGTGATTGCGCGCGAGTCGACGACGACGCTGCTCACTTCTTGCGCCGCGAGGGATGGCAGCGACGGGCGCGTGCCGGTGATACCTTCGATCAGGTCGGCCAGGTTCACGGCTGCCCCTCTGTGCCGGCGCCCGGCATGCGGCTCTCGGCAGCCTGGCGAATGTTGTCCGGCGGAATCTCTAGATACTCGACGATCTGGCGAGCGATAGCGCCGTAGAGCGGCGCCGCCACTTCAGAGCCGAGGCTGTGATTCATCGGCTTGTCCACCTTGCACAGCATGATGAACTGCGGCGAGTCGGCCGGGGCAAAGCCCACAAACGACGCGATGGTCAGGTCGGGGTCGTAGCCCTTGTCCGTCGGGATCTGGGATGAGCCGGTCTTGCCACCCATCGTGTACCCGGGTACCTTGGCGCGGACAGCATGGTCGAGCACGCCCACGAGCGCCTCGCGCATCGGTGGAAGCGTGCTCGGCGACATGACCTGGCGCAGCACAATCGGCTGCGTGTCCTTGACCACCGTATCCCCACGGCGAATCTGCTGCACGACGTAGGGCTTCAGGAGCTTGCCACCGTTGGCGACAGCCGCCATTGCGGAGATAACCTGGATCGGTGTGGCCGCCATGCCCTGGCCGAACGAGTTGGTCGCCAGGTCGAGCTGCGTCCAGCGCGGCTGCGTGTTATCGCGAATCAAGCCGGCCGCCTCATTCGGCAAATCGATGCCGGTTGGCTCGCCAAACCCAAACTGACGCAAGTGGCGATAGAACCGCTCCGGCCCCAGGATGTTCACCAGAAACACCGCGCCCACGTTCAGGGAGAGTTGCATCATCGTGCGCATGTCGGTGCGCCCGTGGGCCACGCGGTCCCAGTCCCAGATCGTCACACCGTCTACCTTGGTCCAACCGTTGTCCTGGTAGCTTGTGTCCAGGCTGGCAACCTTCTCCTCCAATGCCGCGACCAGCGTCACCGTCTTGACGACGGAGCCTGGCTCGTAGAGCTGCGTGGTGGCCGGGTCAGCGAAGCGGTTATTCGGTGTCGTCGCATACTGGTTCGGGTCGAAGGTCGGGATGCTCGCCATCGCCAGGATGGCCCCACTGCGCGGGTCCATGATGATGACCGTCCCGCCCGCCGCGTCCTGCGCCTCGATGGTCTTCTGCAACTCGCGCTCGGCGATCTGCTGAATGCGCGAGTCGATGGTGAGCACGAGGTCCAGGCCATCGCGTGGCGCTCGGAAGTAGCGCGGGTCCACCAGGAGCGCGCCGCCCAACGTGCCCGCCTCACCGCGCAAAGCGCCATCGTAGTACTCCTCAACCCCGTAGTAGGGCTGCCCGTCGGCGGTCACAAAGCCGAGAACGTGGGCGGCCAGACTGCCCATCGGGTACGTGCGCTGCGATTCTCGCTCGAACGTGACACCCGGAATATTCGCCTTCTTGACGGCCTCGACGGCCGCGTCGCTGAAGTTGCGGCCCAGACGCGCGTAAGCCCGCCCGCCGTTCGGCGTCACCAGAGGCAGAAGCTCGGCCTGGGGCCGACCCAACAGGTTGGCGAGCTTGTTCGCGGTCTCGACCGGGTCCTTCACCACGCGCGGATCAATGGCGATGACGTTGTCCACGACATCGGCTGCGAGGAGGCGACCCTGGCGGTCGAAGATGCGGCCGCGGTTCGCTTCGAGCTGGCCGGGCTGCAACCGATTCGCCGTATCCGCGGCCTGCAACTCGTCGTGCGGCAGAAGCTGCCAGTAAACGAGGCGGACCACGAGGATAACGGCCATCGCTCCAAAGGCGACGAATAACAGCGCAAGGCGGCGCTGGCTCTGACGATCAAGTGGCGTCATAGCGTCATAAACCTAGCAGCAGAGAACTGCGCGGGCGACAAACAGAGACGAGTGTTCAGTTGCAGTTAGCGGTCAAGCCAGCGGCTGAACTGACTGCGTATCGCGCCCCAGCCGGTTGGCTCCGGTGACGGGGCGGTACGCAAGTCAGAAGAGTGGGCATGGCCCGCAGCTTGAAGCTGGGCCACCGTGTCCCCGGGTACGGTGAGGTACGTCACACCGCGCGCCGGGCGGAAGCCAAGCTGGGTCGCGCGTGCCTCGAGGCGGGTAGGGTCGGTGAGTTGGGCCAACTGCTTTTGCTTCTCGGCAAGCTGCCATTCCAGCGTCTGGCGTTCGTTCGCCAGGTCCTTGATGCGGCTGCTGGCCCCGGAGACCGACGCGGCGAGGTTGAGGTACAGCAGCGCAGCCGCGGCGAACAGCGCCGTGGCGACGAGAACGAGAATGGCGAGGCGAGCGGGGCTGACGCCGGCCACGGACGGGAGCCGCAGCCGGGCATCGGTCGAGGATGCCGGAAGTGGAGCAGTAGCCATAACAGTACCCTACCCTTTACCCTGTTGAGAAGAACTTGATAATGACGTATAATAGCTGACAGACCGCTAGGATAAATCGGACGGTTTCAGTCGTTCGGCGACGCGCAGCTTGGCGCTTCTGGCCCGCGAGTTCTGCTGCACCTCGGCTTCATCCGCCTCGACCGGCTTGCGGGTGATGATCCGCAGTGTGGCCGTGTGGCCGCAGGTGCAAACCGGCTGGCGCGGCGGGCAGATGCAGTCCCGCGCCTCGTCCCGGAAGAACGTTTTGACGATCCGGTCTTCCAGGCTGTGGAAGCTGATGACCGCCAGCCGCCCCCCCGGCGCCAACAGGCTCACGGCCTGCGGCAGCGCCGCCGTCAGCGCGCCCAGCTCGTCGTTGACGGCGATCCGAAGCGCCTGGAACGTGCGCGTCGCGGGGTGGATGCGCCAGCGGCCCGGCTTCCCGGCCGCCCGGGCGACGACCTGCGCGAGCTGGCCCGTCGTCTGAATGGGCCGCGCGGCGACAATCGCACGGGCGATCCGGCGCGACGCTGGCTCCTCGCCGTACTCGTAGATGATGTCTGCCAGCTCCCCCTCAGGCAGACTATTCACGAGATCGGCTGCGGTCACCGGCGTCGCCGGACTCATGCGCATATCTAAGGGCGCATCGTGCTGGAAGGCGAACCCTCGCTCGGCGGTGTCGAACTGGAGCGACGAGACGCCAAGGTCGAGGAGAATGCCGTCCACGTTGGTGAAGCCGTGCTCGCTTGCCACCCTTTGAAGGTCGCGGAAGTTAGCGTTCACCAGAACCACCTGGTCGTTGGGTAGACGCGCGCCTGCAATTTGTAAAGCCTGCGGGTCCTGGTCCAGCCCGAGCAGCCGCCCATCGGGGCCGCTGGCCTCCAGGATGGCGAGGGCATGGCCCCCGCCCCCAACTGTTCCGTCGATGTACCGGCCTCCCTGGCGGACCTCAAGCAGCGCGAGGGTGGGCGCCAGGAGAACCGGAATATGCGGTGATTCGGTCACGAAAGCGTAATGCCGGCGGCGAAGAGGTTTTCGGCAATGGAAGCGCCGTTGTTCTGGAACATCTCGTTCTGGGCAGCCCAGCGGTCGGCGGGCCAAACTTCAATGCGGGGCAGCTGACCGCTGACCCCCACAATCACCACGTCGGCCTTCGGACTGATATTGGCATGCGCCCGAAGAGAAGGAGGTATGAGTAGACGACCTTGCTGATCGAGCGAGAGGTCGTGGCCGGTCAAGAAGCGAATAAGAGCGCGTGCGTTGGGATTGAGCTGGTCGAGACGCTGGAGCTTGGTTGTGAGGTCCTCATAGTTCGACACTGTGAAGATCCACAGGCAGCCGTCCAGCCCGCGAGTCATGAAGCACCCGTCCTTCAGACGCTCCCGGAACTTGGCGGGAACGATGAAGCGACATTTGTCGTCTAGCGTGTGCTCGTGCTCGCCGAAGAACAAGTGTTTTCAATCCCCACTAGAACAGCTGTTCGACACTTTTTCTACTCGGATTTTGGTCTAGGCCACCACAATCTACCACTTTCTCCCACTTGCTGACCATTGTACTCCACCGGCTCTTTTTTTGTCAATGGCAGAAGCAGGTGGATTCACGCCGAAATTCAAAAATTAAGGTCATAAATATTCAAAGAGAGCAAGAGCGAGCAACGCGTAGCAGAACGGCAAGAATCGGCGCAACAATCTTAATGTTTTTCCAAGGTGATTCCGTTTGACAGCTTGCCCGCCTTGATGTACAATCATAAGTAGAAATGAAACACTTGTTCGACACCTCGATTGACCTCCGGCCGTGTGGTCGGTTGTAGCGTGGCGCGGGCCGGCTCTTTCCCGTGCGTCGGTTCGCTAAGGAGGCTGTGTGTACTCAAAGATTGTGTTGGTGGGGAATCTGGGCAACGACCCTGAGATGCGCTACACGCCCAACGGGCAGGCGGTGTGCAGCTTCAGTGTCGCCGTCAACCGCCGCTGGAACGACGCCCAGGGCGCAACCCACGACGAGACAACCTGGTATCGGGTGAGCACGTGGGGCAAGCTGGCCGAGCAGTGCAGCCAGTACCTAAGCAAGGGCCGCCTCGTGCTGGTCGAGGGGGACCGCCTTAAGGCAAACGCCTTTATGGGGCGGGACAACCAACCGGCGGCGTCCCTCGAGCTTACCGCCCAGGTTGTGAGGTTCATGGGTGGGCGCGACAGCGCTCAGGGTGGCCCAGCCGGACGACCGGCGGGCGCTGTGCCGGCCTACGAAGGCCCCGGCCAGCTCAGCGAGGACGAGATCCCGTTCTAAGCACGCTGTCATTGCGAGGAGGGCAATAGCCCGACGAAGCAATCTCACGGTTGGCGATAGTCAAGTTCTTGCAGCAGTTTACTCTCATTCACAAGGACGTGAGATTGCTTCGCTGTGCTCGCAATGACGCGAGAGCAAATTGAATAAGGTTCGCCAGCGGGTTATCTAGTATAACCCGCTGTCTTTTTCTCCCGCCGGTAGAATCTGACTGCCATCTCTATTGACGTTGACCCCATCTGCCGCTATCATAGCCATAGAGGCAATTGGGACAGGGCAGGCAGGGGAGATGCGGCGCGGATTGCTGGTGTTAATCGCGATGGTGGGATTCGTGTTGACCCAGGCGATTGCCGGGTGCGGCCGGTTTGGCACGCCCGCGCCTCCGCCGACAGACACCCCGGATGCCGGCACCACCCTTGCGGCAGCAGTGAAGGCAACGCTGACGGCGCTGGCGCCGACCCCCACCCGGACTCCCCTGCCTCCCACGCCCGTGCCAACACCCACCGGCCCGACAACCTTCCTCCCCACTCCAGGATGGGGGCAGCGGGTCTACTACACATGTCAGAACGGCGGGCGCTGGATGTTCGAGCGCTGGGCCTTCGACGGCGGCTACATCTGCGACCTGGGCGCGGGCCGCATCCAGTTCGCCGATGGGCGGCTGCTGACCGGCTGCGTCTACCAGCGCACGGAGGATATCCCTAAGTAGGACGGCTTGCGTATCGCCGTCGGTCTATGTTAGACTTCCTCAAGCAAATCCGCATCGTCAGCAGGTAGAAGTAAACAATGAGCACAACGACCAGGCCCGCCGTTCGCACCCGGCAAGAGTTGGAGGAGTTTGAGCGTTTCTGGCTCGCGCCCTACGCCGAGAAGTCCGCGACCTCCCGTGGCCGCCAGTACCCCAGCGAGCCGCACCCCTATCGCACCGAGTTCCAGAAGGACCGCGACCGCATCATCCACACAACGGCCTTCCGCCGCCTTCAGTACAAGACCCAGGTCTTCATCAACTACGAGGGCGACTACTACCGCACGCGCCTGACACACACCACCGAGGCGGCGCAGATGGCGCGCACCATCGCGCGCGCCCTCAAGGTCAACGAGGAACTGGCCGAGGGCATTACCCTAGCCCACGACCTGGGCCACTCGGCGTTCGGCCACAGTGGCGAGGTCACCCTCGACCGGCTGATGCTAGAGCGCATGGGGCTGGATGCGACGGACCCCGCCAATGTGGGCAAGGGCTTCAACCACACTGTCCAGTCGCTGCGCGTCGTCGACCGGCTGGAGCGCCGCTGGCCCAACTTCGTCGGCCTGAACCTGACCTGGGAGATGCGCGAAGGCATCGTCAAGCACACCACGGAGTACGACATCGTCCCCGACGAGTTCAAAGCGCCGTTCATGCCCGAGAAGCGCGCCTCGGCCGAGGCACAGATCGTCAACTATGCCGATGAGCTGGCCTACAGCGTGCATGACCTGGACGACGGGCTGCGCTCCGGCGTCGTCACCCCGGCCATGCTGGAAGAGCAGGGCGTCTCCTTGTGGCAGGAAATCTCCCAGGTTTCGCCGGAGCCGTTCTCCGAGCTGAAGCGCCACATGATGATTCGCCGCTTGTTCGACCTCGTCGTCACCGACTTGATCGACGCCAGCATCGCCCGCCTTCAAGCCGCCGACCCGCAAAGCCCGGACGACATCCGCGACCTGCCCACCCTGGTTATCGCACCGTCCGACGAGATGGACGCTCGGGTGCGCGAGCTGAAGAATTTCCTCTACCAGAACATGTACCGCTCGCCGCGCGTCGTGCGCATGTTCCGCAAGGCTGAGCGCGTCCTCGTCGCCCTCTTCGACGCGTTCGAGGAGGACTACCGCCAGCTTCCGGACAAGACCCGGGCGCGGCTCGTCGAGTGCAATCCGGAGGTGGTGGACGGCGGCGGGTTCAACCTCAAGGGCTACCGCGTCATCACCGACTACATCGCGGGCATGACGGACCGCTATGCGCTCCAGGAATACGCTCGCCTGTATGACCCGATGGAGCGCTCGTAAGCGCCCTTACATCAACTCTCTTTAGGAGCCAGCTTTGGACATTCTGAACGCCATTCTCTTGGGCATCGTCGAAGGCATCACCGAGTTCCTGCCCATCTCGTCGACCGGCCACCTCATCGTCGTCGAGGAATTTATCAAGCTCCCCTCGCGCGTCAAGGTGCCGTTCGACGTCATCATCCAGCTCGGCGCGATCCTGGCCGTCATCTGGCTGTTTCGGTATAAGATTATCGACCTCCTGCGGCGGCTGCCGAGCGACCGCAGCGCCCAGCGCTTCGCCCTCGCCATCGTGATCGCCTTCCTCCCAGCGGCGATCCTCGGCTTCCTGCTGCGAACCGTCATCCAGGAGCGCCTGTTCAACCCCATCAGTGTTGCCCTGGCGCTCATTGTCGGCGGCATCATTATGTGGGTGCTGGACAACGGCGCTGAACGGCCGGGCACGCTGAAGGACGTACAGGCGATCACGCCGGTGCAGGCCCTCGGCGTCGGCGTCGCTCAGGCCGTCTCCCTCTGGCCAGGCACGTCGCGCTCGGCGGCCACCATCATCGGTGGCCTGCTTATGCGCCTCGACCGCCAGGCCGCCGTCGAGTTCTCCTTCTGGCTCGCCATCCCGACAATGCTCGCCGCGACGCTCTACGAGACCTTCAAGAGCGCGCGCGGCCTGGCTGGCAGCGACTGGCTGCTCATCGGGATCGGCTTCGTCGCCGCCTTCGTTACGGCCTTTGTCGTCGTGCGCTGGTTCCTCCACTGGGTATCAACCCATACCCTGCGCCCCTTCGCCCTCTACCGCATCCTCCTCGGTGGGCTGGTGCTGTGCCTGTTCTTCCTGGGCATTCTCGGCTCGTAACTCCACATGTCCACCGCGCCCGCCCTCTCCACCATGTGGCTCCAGACGCGCTATGACCGCGTGGTGGACTTCGCCCGCGCTGCGCGGGACATCGGCTTCGCCCGCATCGAGCTGAGCCACATTCTGCACGCGGCGATGTTCCAGGGCTTCGTGCCGGGCGACTGGGATGTCGCTGCCGTCCACCATCCCTGCCCGCTGCCGGCGTCTCGTGTCCCCCACCTCTCCGATCTAGACTCCGCGCGGCGCGCCCTCGCCGTCGCGGCGGGCAAGGTCAGCATCGACACGGCGGTGCGCTACGGCGCGCCGGCCGTCGTTTTCCACGTCGGTGACATTCCGGAGCTGGAATATTGGGAGGACGAGCTGCGCAGCCGCACGCTGGCGCGGCAGCAATCGACGCCGGAGTACGCCGCCGCCGTGGCGCGCTTCGACAGAGACCGCACCACGTGGAAAGCCCCCTACCTCGCCGCGAGCCTCGCCAGCCTGCGCGAGCTGGCCGACTACGCGAGCGAGCGCAGCGTGCGCCTGGGCCTGGAGACGCGGGAGTTTGCGCGCGAGATACCGGACATCGACGACATAGCCTGCCTGCTCGACGCCTTGCCATCGAACGTCGGTCTCTGGCTTGACACCGGGCACGTCGCCGTCACCGCCCGCCTTGGCCGCGCCAGGATGGAGGAATGGCTCGCGCGCCACGGCCACCGCCTCATTGGCCTCCACTTCCACGATACCCTGGGCCTGCGCGATCACCTCATCCCCGGCCTGGGCGACGTTGACTTCACCCTGCTCACCCCGTACCTGCGCGACGAGACCGTGCGCACCTGCGAGCTTGACTGGTTCTACACACCTGCTGAGTTGCGCGCCGGGGTGGATCGCCTGGCCGCGGCCGGCGTGTGCGCTCCGCTTGACAATTCCGGCTGAGCGCGGCACCATACAGCCCCTTCATCCCTGCGCCTTCTGAGAGGCTCTATGCGCCTGTCACGTCTGTTCAGCCGCACCCTGCGCGACGCGCCGGCCGACGCCGAGTGGACCAGCCATGCCCTCCTGACGCGCGCCGGCATGATCCGTCCCCTCGCCGCCGGTCTTTATGTCTACCTACCGTTGGGCTGGGCCGTCATGCGCCGCATCCAGGAGCTACTGGTCGAGGCGATGGATTCCGTGGGCGGGCAAGAGATGCGCATGCCCCTGGTGACGCCGGCTGAGTTGTGGCAGCGCTCCGGCCGCTGGTACGAGATCGGGGCAGAGCTGGTGCGCGTGCGTGACCGAGTCGGGCGCGACCTTGTCCTCGCCATGACTCACGAGGAAACGGCAACTGAGATGGCGCGGCACATGATCCGCTCCTACCGCGACCTGCCTGCGCTCATCTACCAGATTGAGACCAAGATGCGTGACGAGCCGCGACCGCGCGCTGGATTGGTGCGCATGCGCGAGTTTCTGATGCAAGACGCCTACTCCTTCCACACCGACGCCGCCGACCTGGACGCCTTCTTCGAGCGCATGCGCCACGCCTACCGCACCATCTTCGGGCGCGTCGACTTGCAGCCGCTGGAGATCGACGCCGACTCGGGGCTGATGGGCGGCTCCGACTCGGTCCAGTTCATCCTGCCGCACCACCTCGGCGAGGATGAGTTCGTGCAATGCGCCGACTGCGCCTACGCCGCCCACCAGGATATCGCCGTCAGCGACAAGGGCGCCGCCGCACCGGAAGCGCCGCTACCCCTGGCGACCGTGGACACGCCGGGCGCCGACACCATCGCCGACCTTGCCGCCATGCTGGACATTCCGGCGGCGCGCATCGCCAAGTCCGTGTGGTACACGGCGGAGAGCGAGAAGGGGCCCCGCCTCATTGTGGCGCTCATTCGGGGCGACCTGGACGTGGACGAGCGGCGGCTGGCGGCGCTTGTCAGAGCGGGCGCGCTGCGGCTGGCGACAGCGCAGGAGATGGCCGCCGTCGGCGCAGTGCCCGGCTACGCCTCGACCATCGGCCTCGACCGCGATGCGCCCAACGACGGCGAGCCGCGCGTGG
Source organism: Anaerolineae bacterium (assembly GCA_039810085.1). Taxonomy (GTDB): domain Bacteria; phylum Chloroflexota; class Anaerolineae; order Epilineales; family JAHCIE01; genus JBDHWG01. The sequence continues at coordinate 3,308 of JBDHWG010000041.1, read as the reverse complement.
TGGTCGTCGTCGACGACACGATTCCGGTCAGCCCCAATCTTGTCGCCGGCGCAAACCAGTCGGACCTGCACTACCGCAACGCCAACTATGGGCGCGACTTCAGCGCCGACATCATCGCCAACATCAGCCTCGTGCGCGACGGCGATCCGTGTCCTCGCTGCGGCGCGCCGCTCACCCTCCGGCGCGGCGTCGAGCTGGCCCAGGTCTTCAAGCTCGGCACACACTACTCCGAGCCGATGGATGCGGCCTACCTCGATAGACAAGGCGTCACGCAGCCGTTGGTGATGGGCAGCTACGGCCTCGGCCTCGACCGCCTCATGGCGGCTATCGTCGAGGCGCACCACGACGCCCACGGCATCTGCTGGCCCGCCGCGGTGGCTCCGGCCGATGTCCACCTGGTCGCCCTGAAACTCGACGACACAATGGTGCGCGACGTCGCCGAGGCCATCTACGGCCGCCTGCGCGCGCAGGGACAGCGGGTGCTCTACGACGACCGCGACGAGAGCCCGGGCGTCAAGTTCGCCGACGCCGACCTCATCGGCGCGCCGCTGCGCCTGACCGTTAGCCCCCGCTCGCTGCGCCAGGGTGGCGTCGAAGTGAAGCCGCGCCGCGCGGGCGTCGTAGAGACCGTCTCCCTGGACGACCTCTCAGCGTGGCTAGAGGCGTGGCAGGCAACGCCGTGAAAACAACGAGTGCCGCTTGCTTTTTTGTGAGACGTGCCATATACTATATAAGGTTTTTCGGCCTGTTGCGTCTTACACTTGTGTCGTCGGAAAAGTGGGCTTGCTTCCCACTTTTCTTGTTGTAGGGGACCTCGCGATGCCGCGTGGCCTGTGATATGGAAGGGTGCAGTACCTGCTTATGCCAAGCGCAGCCAAGAATGAGCTAGCCGTAGCCATCAAACATCTCGCCGCTGAGCGCAATCTCCCTCGGGACGTCGTCCGTGAGGCGTTGGAGGCCGCGCTCGTGTCGGCCTACAAGAAGACGCCGGAAGCCGCTGCTCAGCACATCACCGTCGACATTGAGACGGCTGACGGCAAGCCCCGTGTCTTCGCCGAGAAGGAAATCGTACCGGAAGTCAAAGACGACCGGGTGCAGATTTCCCTCGAAGACGCGCAGCAAATCGACCCGCTGGCGTACATGGGCGGGACGGTCAAGATTGATGTTACGCCGGACGACTTCGGGCGCATCGCGGCGCAGACGGCCAAGCAGGTCATTCTCCAGCGCATCCGGGAGGCCGAGCGCGACCAGGTCTTCAGCCAGTATTCCCAGGCTGAGAACGAGATTATCCAGGCGACGGTACAGAGCACCGACGGCCCGGATGTGACCCTGGCGTTGGACAAGGCCGAGGCGCGTCTGCCCCGCAAGGAGCAGATCCCGAAAGAACACTACACGCGCGGCCAGCGCATCAAGGTCTACGTCATCGAAGTCAAGAAGACCGGCAAGGGGCCGGAGATTATCGTCTCGCGCACCCACCGCAACATGCTGCGCCGCCTCTTGGAGCACGAGGTGCCGGAGATTTACAACGGCTCGGTCGAGATTAAGGCCATCGCCCGCGAGGCCGGCTCGCGCTCCAAGGTCGCCGTCGCCGCCCGACAGGAAGGCATCGACCCGGTCGGCGCGTGTGTCGGCATGCGCGGTGTGCGCATCCAGGCGCTCGTCAACGAGTTGGGGGGCGAGAAGATCGACGTCGTCGAGTGGAGCCAGGACCCGGCTCTGTTCATCGCCAAGGCGCTCAGTCCGGCTATCGTCCTCAGCGTCAATGTCGAGGAAAGCCCGGACGGGCGTACCGCCAAGGTTATCGTGCCCGACAAGCAGCTCTCCCTCGCTATTGGCAAGGAGGGGCAAAACGCCCGCCTTGCCGCCAAGCTCACTGGCTGGCGCATCGACATCAAGAGCGAGAGCGAGGCCCGCGCGGAACAGGAGCGTCTGAAGGCCGAGGAGGCTAAGCGATCCGAGCACGAGGCCATGCTGCAGGCGGCGCGCGATCTGCTGGCCGAAGCCGAGCGCCTCGCTGCGGAAGAGCGGGCAGCCGAGGCTGGCGAGGTCGAGCCGATTGCGGCAGAGGTCGAGGCCCAAGCCCCCACTGCCGAGGCCCCAACCATCGTCGCCGAGCCGGAGACACCGGCCAAGCCAGAGGCGCCAACCGTCGAGGTCGCGCCCCCTGCGCCGATGCCTGCGCCGACGGTTCAGCCGCCGAAGCCCATGGCGCCGCCAGTGCCGCAGCCCGCGCCGGCGAAGCCCGAGCCTGTCTTCAACTTCACTATGCCGGAGATTCCGCTGGATGAGGTCGAGGAAGAAGAAGACGTCGCTGCGACCAAGGGCAAGAAGGGCAAGAAGAAGGCGAAGGGACCGACGGTCCTGGTACGCGACGAGCGGACCGGCAAGCTCGTGAAGCCACCAAAGCGCAAGCCCGGCCGCGAGCGGCCCGCCTGGGAAGACGAATCGTTCGATGAAGAAGGCGACGCAGAGCTTGACATCGACTACTACGCCAAGACCGACGATGACGACTACGAGTACGACCCCGACGCCTAAGAAGCAAAAGGGCGGCGCCGTGCGGCGCAAGCACGTCCCCCAGCGGACGTGCGTTGCCTGTCGCCAGGTGCAGGGAAAGCGCGCCCTGATGCGCGTTGTGCGCACGCCCGACAGTGGGGTCGTCATCGACCCGACGGGCAAGCGCTCCGGGCGCGGCGCGTATGTATGCATGACCCAGGCGTGCTGGGATATCGCCCTCAAGGGCCGCCTCGAGCACGCCTTGAAAACGATTTTGACCCCGACCGAGCGTGAGACGCTTGCCGCTTATGCGCGCAGTCTACCACGCGAGGCGACATCGGCCGACGAGCCAACAACGGAGGGGCGCGCGTGACGCCGCCGGTTTCATGGCCCTGATTCGGCGCCGAGCGAAGGCCGCTCGGAAGACCCTACGGCAAGAGCCGCAGAGGAGCAGACGCAGTGTGCAATGGTTAGGGTGAGACTTCGTCTCGAACCCCGGCGTTCACACGCCTGTGCTACCTGCCCGCCGTAGGCGTCGCCTTGGCGGGTTTGTTTATGACCAGGAGGTACCATATGGCTAAGAATGCTCCCCGAACGCCTGCGAAAGTCGCGGCAGCGCCCACCCCCGCGACGACAGCGCCCGCTCCCACGGCAACGGCCGCCCCGGCTCAGCAAAACATCATCGAGCTTCCGGCGGAGATTACCGTTCGAGACCTGGCCGCGCGCATGGGCATCAGCCCCATCGACATTCTCAAGTCCCTGATGCGCGGGGGTGTCATCGCAAACATCAATAAGAGCATCGATTTTGATACGGC
>JBDHWG010000040.1:0-31627 GCA_039810085.1 Anaerolineae bacterium | reverse complement strand
AGGTCATTCACCGTCTGCAGCGACGGCTGGAGAAGCTGGGGTGTCGTGTCAGCATTGAGCGCCAGGCTGTCGCTGCATGACCCGCTCATTTTCATCTCAGCGAAGCAATCTCCCGCCCTTGCGACAGACGGTCTGATGCGGGGATCGCGTGTCTATCACCTGTCGGGGGGCTGCTTCGTCAGCGGGGCGGCGTACCGCCCCCGCCTCCTCGCAGCGACGCCGTAGGGCGCGTTCGCTCGCAATGACGGTCCGCTTACACAAAACGAGGCCCTCCACACGGCGCTGTTGCCGCGCGGAGGGCCTTTCGCTTGCCAAGGGGGGCTGGGGGGGGCTGGACGTTAGAAACTTACTGTGACCCAAGGGACAGGTTGGGGCCGCTGATGGTCAGTGTACCACTGAGCGGCTCCTGCGAGTCGTTGTACACCTGCACGTAGTACGTGCCGGCCGAGTTCAACACGCCCTGCCAGACCTTGTCGCGGCCGAGGAAGTAGTCGCTGCCGGGATCTTTCTTGGTGTTGACGTCGCTGACATCCGGTGAGCCGACATCGGTGTAGGCGTTCTCGAACTGGCGATTGCCGTTCTCGTCGCGGATCACCATGCCCGTTTCATCCCGTCGGGTCGGCGGCTGGACGCCGCTCATGAGCCAGGCAGCGCGCTGCGGGTCGTAGATGTAGAAGCCGGTGTTGTGGGCGATGTCCGGGTTGCTCGCGTTGCTGAACGACAGGCGGATCATCTGCTGCCCGATGTCGACGCCTTTCTTCTCGTCGCGCTTCATCTGCTCGACGCTGTATTCCTGCGGCACGACGAAGCTGTACCACGCGCTCTGGCCGGGCGCAATCGACACGTTCACCGGCGCGGCGGTCAGCGGAGTCGCCTGGCCGATGTTACTGTTGCTCGCGCCGCGCACCATCGGCGCTGTAGCTGCGCTCCCGCCCGTGCTCGGCGCCGCCGCAGGCGCGCTCGCCCCCACCGACGCCGGCGTCGACGACGCCAGCGACAGGTTCGGGCCGCTGATGGTCAGGCTGTAGCTCATCGGCGTGCCCGACTGGTTGAAGACCTCGACGTAGTACGTGCCGGCGGAGTTCAGGACGCCGTTCCACGTCTTGGGCGCGCCCAAGAACACATCTGCGCCGTCCGGGACGCTCCCGCTCGGCGTCGGCGAGCCTTCAGCGAACCAGGCTGGCTGCGACACAATCTGGCCGTTGGGCTTGGTGAGGGTCGGCGGGATGATGCCGTTCATCACCCAACTACCGCCCTGCGGGTCGTAGAGGTGGAAGCCGGTGTTGTGGGCAATGTCAGGGTTGCCGGCGTCGTTGGACTGCAAGGTAATCGTCTGCGGAGTGATATTCACGCCGTTCTTCTCGTCGCGCTTCATCTGCGCGACGGTGTACTCCTGCGGAACAACGAAACTGTACCACGCGCTCTGGCCCGGCGCCAGCGTTCCCTGGGCTGGCGCGATGCTCAACGGCAGGCTCTTGCCGATGTCGGTCGGGCCGCTGTCAGCCGACGCCGCGACGGCAAATACGGCAGCAAGGGCTACGAGTGTCGTCACAATCCACAAACTGCGCAACTTCATCATCGTGTTCTCCTATACACAAAACGAACTCAGCCCCCAATGGTTAACACGCTGACAAGTACACGTAAGTTTCACACATTGGATGAGAGATAGGTGAGAGTTAAGTCCGCCGCCTAGCGCACAGGATATATTGTCAGCATAAGACCACGCGCCCTGTGACGGTGTGCACAGAGCCGAGAACAACGCCAACCGTCATTGCGAGCGTGAGCGAAGCAATCCCCCGCCCTTGCGACAGACAATCTGAACAGCTATAGCGCGGCTGTCACTCGTCGGGAGATTGCTTCGTCGTGCCTCCTCGCAATGACCCCTCCCCCGTCATTGCGAGGAGGGGTGCGGGGCGGTACTCCGCCCCTGCTGGCGAAGCAATCTCCCGCCCTTGCGACAGGCAGTCTGAACAGCTATAGCGTGGCTGTCACTCGTCGGGAGATTGCTTCGTCGTGCCTCCTCGCAATGACCCCTCCCCCGTCATTGCGAGGAGGGGTGCGGGGTGGTACTCCGCCCCTGCTGGCGAAGCAATCTCCCGCCCTTGCGACAGGCAGTCTGAACAGCTATAGCGTGGCTGTCACCCGCCGCGAGATTGCTTCGTCGTGCCTTCTCGCAATGACCCCTTCTCCGTCATTGCGAGCGTGAGCGAAGCAATCTCCCGCCCTTGCGACAGGCAATCTGAACAGCTATAGCGTGGCTGTCACCCGCCGCGAGATTGCTTCGCGCTGCTCGCAATGACGAGGACAGGCTTACGCCATGATGGCGGCGACGACGGCGGCGGTGTCGCTCAGCGTGGGGAAGACGGCGTCGGCGCCAGCGGCGCGCAGCTCCTCGACGGAGTAGTGCCCGGTGGCGACGCCGATGGTGCGCACGCCCAGGCTCTCGCCGCACGCGATGTCCAGCGGCGTGTCGCCGATAATGACAACGTCCTTGCCGCGAAACTTGCGCCCGACAAGGGCCTCGGCGCGGGCCACGGCGATCTGCGGCAGCTCGGTGCGCGCCTTCGCCTCGTTGCCGTAGGCCGCGACGCGGAAGCGGGCCGGCTCCAGGCCGACGGCGCGCAGCTTGATGGTCGCCGTCGCGTCCAGGTTGCCGGTCAGCAGCCCGACAATGACGTCCTTGCGCTTCTCCAGGGCGTCGACCAGGTGGTGCGCCCCGTCGAGGGCGCGCACCTGGTGCTGCGGCAGGACGCGCTCCAGCTCGATGGCGTACAGCGCCCAGTACTCCGGCAGGCGCGCCTGCGCCTCCGCCACGTCCATCCCGGCGTACTCCAGCAGCTCGATCACGATCTGGGTGTCGATCTTGCCGGCCATGGTGTAGCCGGGCGGGGCCTTCTCGATGCCGTAGAAGTCGCGCAAGGTGTTGAGCATGGCCGCCGCGCCCGCGCCGTCCGGCGTCAGGAGCGTCTGGTCGATATCGAAGAGGACGAGCTTCATGTTAGACCTCGAAGTCGACCGAGCAGACGTGGTCGCTCATCTCGCGCCCCCGCGCTGCGACGGGCACATGCACCGGGTCCTCGGCGTAGCGGCGCACATCGTCCAGGTTGTCGAAGTCGCACACCAGGGCGGCATCGTAGGCGCGGGCGCTGTGGATGAGGTCCGTGCCGACAGTGAGGTTGCGCATGTAGGGGATGCGCGGCACCATGGCGCGCACGGCGGCGACCCAGGCATCCTTCTCCTCCTGGGTGACGCCGGGCTTGTGCTTGAACAGAACGACGTGGCGGATCATGGGCGCTCTCCTTCGACCCCTAGCGTCGGGGCGATGTTCTGCATGGCGGTGAGGACGATGCCGATGTGCTCCTCAAGGGGCACGCCCAGCTCGGCCGCGCCCTGCTCGATGTCCTGGCGGTTGACGCCCCGGGCGAACGCCTTGTCCTTCCAGCGCTTGCGCACGGCGCGCACCTCCACATCGTGGATGCTCTTCGACGGGCGGACGAGGGCCGTCGCCATGATGAGGCCGGTCAGCTCGTCCACGGCGAACAGCGCCTTCTCCATCGGCGACAGGCGAGGGACGCCGGTGAAATCAGCGTGGGAGAGGATGGCGACGATCATGTCCTCCGGGACGCCGCGCTCGCGCAGAATCTTCGAGCCTTCCGAGGGGTGGTCCGGGAACGTGGGGTGAATCTCCCAGTCGAAGTCGTGGAGCAGACCGACGACGCCCCACTCGTCGGGGTCGCCATTGTAGCGGGGCGCGTAGGCGCGCATCGCCGCCTCGACGGCGAGCATGTGCTTGCGCAGGCCGTCGCCCTGGATGTGCTCGGTGACGATGGCCCACGCCTGGTCGCGGGGAAAAGTAGCCAAAACCCAACCTCCTGACAGCGTTCTAACGCCCTATTGTAGCCAGGCGCGCGCGATTCGTCCAACGGCCATTCAATGCGGTATAATCTCAGGCCACCATAAGGTCAGGAGTACGGCAAGATGGCGACACACTCCCCCACGCCCCTGTCCCCGCAAGAGGTCAGCGCGCTGGCCTACCAGGACTTCGACGAGCGCCGGTTCTTCGACATCGACGCCGACGCCAAGATTGCGCGGCGCCAGGCCCTCCTGGCCGACCTGCCGGCCGCCGACGCGTATCGCCGCGCCCGCGCCGACCTGCTGTACACCCTGGCCGAGCTGTACAGCATCACCCGCCGCAAGGACGAGGCGCTGGCGGCGATGCAGGAAGCCGTGGCCCTGGTCCCCGACGAGGTGCTGTTTGGATGTGCTTTGGGCGAGGCGTACCGCCAACTGAAGCGCTACGACGACGCGCTCGCCGCCTTCCAGCACGCCGCCAGCCTGGTCCCGACGTCGCCGCGGCCCGCCCTGGGCCTGTGCGACGTGTACGACTCGCTCAAGCGCTACGACGAGGCCATCGCCGCTTTCCAGCGCGCCATGACCCTCGACCCGACGTGGGCCTTCCCCCCGAACAATCTCGGCGTGACGTACTCCAGGCTGAAGCGTTACGACGACGCGATCGCGGCGTATCAACAGGCGGTCGCCCTGGATCCGGCGTGGGTGACGCCGCACGTCAACCTGGGCATTGCCTACCGCAACCTGAAACGCTACGACGAGGCCATTGCCGCTCTCCAACAGGCGCTCGCCCTGGATCCGACCAACCCTACGGCCCACTTGACGCTGGGCCGGGTGTACTTCCTCCTGAAGCGCTACGACGAGGCCATCCCCCTCCACCAGCAGGCGCTCGCCCTGGACCCGAAGTACGCCGGCGCTTACAACGAGCTGGGCAACGTCTACATCGGCCAGGGACGCCTCGACGACGCGATGGCCGCCTACCAGCAGGCCATCGCCCTCGACCCGGAGCATCTCTGGGCGTATGACGGCCTCGGCAACGTTTCCTTCCGGCAGGGCCGCTATGCCGACGCCCTGCCCCTGTTCCAGCGCGCCGTGGCCGTCAACCCCAATGACCGCTGGCCGCCCAACAATCTCGGCTACACCTATCTCGAATTACGGCGTCCGGCGGAGGCGATACCCCAGTTTCAGGCAGCCATCGACATCGACCCGACGTGGGCGTACCCGCACAACGGCCTGGGTGAGGCGTACAACAGCTTGGGGCGCTATGCCGAGGCCGAGGCCGCGTTCCAGAAGGCCATCGCCCTCGACCCGGCCTATACGCGCCCGCACACCGGCCTGGGCAACGCCTACTACTATCAGGGGCGCTACGACGAGGCCATTACCGAGTATCGACAGGCGATTGCCCTCACTGGGCAGTACCCCGGCCCCTACAGCGGTCTGGGCGCGGCGTACCTGGCCTTGCAGCAGTACGACGAGGCCATCGCCGCCTACCAGCAAGCCATCGCCGTGGACCCGAAGTATGCCTATGCTTACAGCGGCCTGGGCGACGCCTATTACGGGTTGCGGCGCTACGACGAGGCGGTCACTGCCTATCAGCAAGCCATCGTCCTCAACCCGGACAACGTCGCGGCCCACCATGCGCTCGGTAATGCGTACTACGACAGCGGGCGTTACGCTGAGGCCGCCGCAGCCTATCAGAAGGCAATTGAGATCAACCCGCAGTGGGCAAGCCCCCATTCTAATCTCGGTCACGCTCTGTACGAGCTAGGACGCTATGCAGAGGCGCTGGCGCCGCTTCAGCAAGCGACCACCCTCGACCCGAAGTACGCGAACGCCCACAATGGCCTGGGCAACGTGTTGCGGCGGCTGAACCGCCACGACGAAGCCATCGCCGCCTACCAGCAGGCCATTGCGCTGCGGCCCAACTTCCCGGTGGCCCACAACAACCTGGGCAACGTGTATTACAGCCTGCGCCGGTATGAAGAGGCCATCGCTGCCTACCAGCAGGCCGTTGCGCTCAAACCGGACTACGCCGCGGCTCACAACGCGCTGGGCAATGCGTATTCCGCCTTGAGCCGCCATGAGGAAGCCGTCGCCGCCTACGGGCAGGCCGTCGCGGTGGCCCCGAACTTCACCGTCGCCTACGATAACCTGGGGGACGCCTACCAGTCCTTGGAACGCTACGAGGAGGCCGTCGCCGCGTACCGGCAAGCCGTCGCCGTTGATCCGGGCTACGCGCCGGCCTACAATAGCCTGGGCAACGTGCTGCAACGGCTAGAGCGGTATGATGAGGCCATCGCCGCCTACCAGGGAGCCGTCGCCGGGGATCCAACGTTCGCGGTGGCCCACAACAACCTCGGCAACCTCTATTACGGCCTGGGCCGCTATGATGAAGCTGCCGCCGCTTACCGCCGCGCCATCGAGAGCAGCCCCCAGTGGCCCGCGCCGCGCCGAAATCTCGCCAATGCCGTGGCATCGCTGGGGCGCTACGATGAGGCGGTCGCCGCGTTCCAGCAGGCGATGACCCTCGACCCGAACCGTGCGCGGGACTACGATAACCTGGGCCATGTGTACTTCGACATGGAGCGCTACGACGACGCGATTGCGACGCTGCGCCAGGCGCTCACCCTCGACGCGAGCCTGGCGTCGTCTCACTTCTGGCTCGCCCACAGCTATACCGCTCTGAGCCGCTTCCAGGACGCGCTACCCGAGTACCGCTACGCCATTCAGCTCGCCCCAGACTGGCCTGAGCCGCCCCGGGGGCTGGGCTGGGCGCTGTACCGGCTCGGGTACTACGACGACGCCATCGCGGCGTACCAGAAGAGCATCGCCCTCGACCCAACCGCCGCGCCTAGCTACAGCGGCCTGGGCCACACGTCCATGGCGCTGCGGCGCTACGCCGACGCCATCGCCGCCTACGAGCAGGCCGCCGAGCGCGATCCCGATTACGAGGCGGCCCACTACAACCTGGGCCGCGCGCTCCTGGCGGCGGATCGCCCTGCCGACGCGGTGAGGTCCTTCGAGCGGGCCGTGGCCCTCGCCTCGGAGAATGTCGAAGACGTGTACGGCCTCGCCCTGGCGTATCGGGCGGTGGACCGCATGGCGGAGGCGATCCCGCTCCTCCAGAAAGCCATCGCCCTGGCCCCTCGGTGGTGGCAGCCGTACACGACCCTGGCGTCGATCTACGTGACGCAAAACCGCCTGGCCGACGCGCAGCGCACGCTGACCGAGCGCGTGCGCAAGGCCCCCGACAACCCGTTCACCTCGCTCGTCTCCCTCGGCGTGATCGCCCGACGCCTGGGGCAGCCGGACAGCGAGCGCCTCTTCAAGGACGCCCTGGGCGCGTGGGAGACGGCGTGGCAGGCGCGGGCGTACAGCCCGGCGGTCTTGCTGGAGTCGCGCGCCATCGCCATGCTCGGCCTGGGCATCACGCGGGAAGGGCTGGACACGCTGCGCCAGGCCCTCAAAGCGGCGACGCCGCGCGACAAGCGGTGGTCGGACATGTGGCGGCTGCTGGAGACCGCCCCATCCCCACCGCCCGGCCTCGCCGACGCCCTGGCGATGCTCCGCGAGGCGGAAGCGCACCGCGCGCCTAAAGCTGAAACCGGCAACGGATAGGGAACGAACATCCCATGAGCCTAGACCCCACGTGGCGTGAGACATTTGTAAAGCGCATGATCGACTGGGGCGCCGAGCAGCGGCCCCACCTGCCCTGGCGGCTGACCGACGACTCCGGCCGGCGCGACCCGTACCGCGTCTGGGTCGCCGAGATTATGCTCCAGCAGACGACGGCGGCGACGGTCGGGCCGTACTTCGAGCGCTTCCTGGCGCGCTTCCCCACGGTCGCCGCGCTGGCCGCCGCCCCCCTGGACGACGTGCTCAAGGCGTGGGAGGGGCTGGGCTACTACGCCCGCGCCCGCAATCTGCACCGCGCTGCGCAGATCGTCGTCCGCGACCACGGCGGCGAATTGCCGGACGACCCGAAGGCTTTAGCAAAACTGCCCGGCATTGGGCGCTACACCCTCGGCGCGATCCTGAGCATCGCCTTTGGGCGGCGCGCGCCCATCCTCGACGGCAACGTGCGCCGCGTCCTGGCGCGGGTGTTCGCCGTGCAGGAGGACGCCCGCGCGCCGGCGACGGAGCGGCGGCTGTGGGCGCTGGCCCAGGAGCTGGTCGAGGCGGCGGACGCGCCGGGCGCGTTCAACGAGGGGCTGATGGACCACGGCGCGCTCATCTGCGTGCCGGGCCGGCCGCGCTGCCTGGCGTGCCCCGTCGCCGATCTGTGCGGGGCGTACGCCCTGGGCCTCCAGGAGCAGTTGCCGGTGTTGCCGCCGCGCAAGCCGACGCCGCACTACGACGTGACGGCGGGCGTCATCTGGCGCGGCGAGACGTTCCTCGTCGCGCAGCGCCCGCTGCACAAGATGCTCGGCGGGCTGTGGGAGTTCCCCGGCGGGAAGTGCGACGCGGGCGAGACGCTGCAAGAGTGCCTGCGGCGCGAGCTGCGCGAGGAGTTGGACATCGACGTGGCGGTGGGGGCGCACGTGACGACGGTCCGCCACGCCTATACCCACTTCCGCATCACGCTACACGCGTTCCACTGCGAGATCGCGGCGGGCGAGCCGCGTGCCGTCGATGTGGCCGACATCGCGTGGACGACGCTGGGCGACGTGGACCGCTTCGCCATGGCCGTCACCGACCAGGCCATCGTCGCCGCGTTGAGGCAAGAAGGGTCAACGCAGAGGCGCAAAGGCGCAGAGGAAGAGAAGACGGGACAGGATTCGGAGACGCCATAGGGCGACTTCCAGTCGCCCACCGCATAGCGTGAGTATCGCCAGGCGACGCCGCCGATTCGAAATCGGCGTCTGGAAATGGCAAAGCCTGCTCGAAGCAGGCTGGCTCAGCGAGACACACCCAAGCCAGCCTGCCTTGGCAGGCTTTGCCCAGTTCAGGCGCAGACTCGAAGTCTGCGCCGCTTCCAGTCGCCCACCGCATAGCGTGAGTTGTCGCCTGCCGCTGCCGCCGATTCGAAATCGGCGTCTGGAAATGGCAAAGCCTGCTCGAAGCAGGCTGGCTCAGCGAGACACACCCAAGCCAGCCTGCCTTGGCAGGCTTTGCCCAGTTCAGGCGCAGACTTCGAGTCTGCACCGCCGCCAGCCCAGATGCCTCGTCCCTCGGCATGACAGTGGGCGTGCTCCCCTCTTCCCTCTGCGTTCCAATCCTCTTCGGCGCAGGCCCAGGCACACCATCGTCACAGAGGATGTGCGCGAGAAGCTGGCGGCGCTCGGCAGGTTGAGCGCGGGTGAAGCCGAACGGCCACGAGACGAAGATTGGAACCACGGAAGGCACGGAATACACGGAAGTGGGAGAGCAAGCTCTTAATTCCGTGTGTTCCGTGTCTTCCGTGGTAAATCTCTTGGCAGCTCGGCCTGCTTTTGACAGGGAACCGCTGGCGGGTAGAATTGGGCAGATGAGGAGGGAACCGACATGGCAGAAGAACACGCGGGCGTCGGGATCGTCGCCCTGGACCACATTCAGATGGCGATGCCGGTCGGCGCAGAGGACACCGCCCGCGGGTTCTACGGCGCGCTGCTCGGCCTGACCGAGATTCCCAAGCCCGCGCCCCTCGCGCCGCGCGGCGGCTGCTGGTTCGTCGGCCAGGGCATCGCCCTACACCTCGGCGTCGAGGCCGACTTCCGCCCGGCGCGCAAAGCGCACCCGGCGTTTCGCGTCGCGGACCTCGAGGTCAGCCGCGCCCGCTTCCATGCAATGGGCGTGGAGACGATCCCCGACGACACCGTGCCGAGCGTGCGCCGCTTCTACGTCGCCGACCCGTTCGGCAACCGCATCGAGTTCCTGCAGGACGGCGACACGTTCGCCTGACAAGCTGCCTAACCCCATAACCCAGGAGACCGCCATGAAGAAGGGCAAGAAGAACCGGCGTTTCGAGTATGCCATTGCCGTCCAGGAGCCGAGCGAACGCTGGACGATATGGTTGCAGAGCGGGGAGCCAGCGCCCGCCGAGGAGGGCGCCGAGGCGACCGAGTGGGCCGGCCCCCACGGGCGCTTCGACGAGGACGTGGCGATGCTCGGCGCGATGTCGCGCGAGGGCTGGGAGCTGGTGACCGGCGTGAGCTACCACGATGGCTGGCCGCGCCTGCTGTTCAAGCGCCGGTTGAACGGGTAGAAGGGGGACACGCTCGTGGGACAGATTGCCATGAAGTGGACCGGCGAGGACAGCCAGTTGTTCATCGGCCGCGACAGCTACGGCCACATGGTCGTCTCCGGCTCGTGGCCCAAGGACGAGGACAACGAGTGGATCGAGTGGAAGGCGACCAAGCCGTCCGACCTGCTCCTGCTCAGCCTGTGCGCCTGCTCCGGCTACGACGTCGTCACGATCCTCAAGCGGCAGCGGCAGCGCGTCACCGACCTGTACATCACCGCCGACGCGCAGCAGATGCCCGATCCGCCCTACGCCTTCACCGACATCCACCTGCGCTACACCATCACTGGCTATGACCTGGACCCGGCCAAGGTGAAGCGCGCCATCGAGCTGTCGCAGGACAAGTACTGCTCCGTCGCGGCCACCATTCGCGGCGTCGCCAAGATTACCTACGACTGTGAAATCAAGGCGCACGAGCACGTTGAGGTCAGCGCCCGCTCGTGACCCTGCCGGCCCACGCCTACCTGGACGCCCAGGGCATTCCCTACGCGCGGCGGACATTCCCGACCGACATCGAGAAGGGGGCGGCGTCCGTCGCCCGCACCCTGGGCTTCCGCGAGCGCCAGATGGTGAAGACGCTGATTTTCGAGACCGGCGAGGGGGAGAGGGTGATGGTGCTCCTCGGTGGCGACCAGAGCGCCGTGTCCGGCCACCTCAAGAAGGTTATCGGCTCGCGCAACGTCAGGATGGCGTCGGGCGAGGCGGTCAAGGCGGCGACGGGCTACGAGATCGGCTCCATCCCGCCGTTCCACTGGCAGCCCGACGGCTTCCGGTCGTTCATGGACGAGGCGCTGCTGGCGGAGGACATCCTGGGCGTCGGCGCGGGGCAGTGGGGCGAGGAGATTCTCATCACACCGCGTGACCTGGCCCGCGCCGCCCGCGCCCAGGTCGTCAACCTCACCGACCGCGACCGCCCGGCATTTGCGTGAGACCGCTCGGCGCTCGAAGCGCCGAGCTAAGGATGGAAGCCCGTCTGGGGCTAACACCCAGCCTCCCAGGCTTACATCTTCTAGCCGTGCGGCTAGCCCACGGCGGTCTCCGCGTCCTCGAAGCGCCGAGCTAAGGATGGAAGCCCGTCTGGGGCTAACACCCAGCCTCCCAGGCTTACATCTTCTAGCCGTGCGGCTTTAGCCCACGGCGGTCTCCGCGTCCTCGAAGCGCCGAGCTAAGGATGGCAGCCCCGCTGGGGCTGACACCCAGCCTCCCAGGCTTACATCTTCTAGCCGTGCGGCTTTAGCCCACGGCGGTCTCCGCGTCCTCGAAGCGCCGAGCTAAGGATGGAAGCCCGTCTGGGGCTAACACCCAGCCTCCCAGGCTTACATCTTCTAGCCGTGCGGCTTTAGCCCACGGCGGTCTCCGCATACCGCGTGTTGAGGGCGTCCCAGATTTGCTGGGCGCGCTTCGGGCCGATGCCCGGCGCCCGCATCAGTTCGTCCGAACTGGCGCGCATGATGGCCGCCGGCGTCCCGAAGCACTCCAGCAGTTGCCGCGCCCGCCGTGGCCCAATGCCCGGCAGGCCCTCGACGAGGTAGACGACCGAGGGATCGGCCGGGCGCGGCTTGCCGACACGGAAGCTCACCTCGTGGTCGCGGCCCTTGCCCGCCTGCCGCGCCATGACGCGCAGCAACGCCGCCGTCTCCTCGGCGTTCGGCGTCTGCACGACGCTGATGCCCTTCGTCACCGACAGGTAGGCGATGGCGCTGCGGATGATGTCCGGCGGCAGGACGACGTGGTACGGCTGCAAGTCCCCCTCGACGATGAGGACGACACGCGCGTAGTCGCGCTGCATCGCGGCCACCTGGCGGAACAGGCGACGGTCGGCAATCGAGGTAACGAAGTCGGCCGCCTCCTTGCGCTTGACGGCGATCTCCCCTTCCAGGAGATAGTCGGCCGTGGCGAGGGGCGCAACGTCGAGGTGGACGCTGGGGTACGCCGCCAGGCGGGGGAAGACAGGAGAATTTTTCTCGCGCCCTGACGCGCGAATGAGTGTTTGTTTTTCCATATGTTGTGCTTCTTGTATAATATCTTCTTCCATAACCAAATTATACACAAACAATCGTTTCCCACCAAGAACACTTTAGGGGATGGCATGTCCCTGCACGACGGGACGGCCACCGGCTCACGATCTACCGGATGCGCGGCTGATGGTTGTAATCCGTATTGAATAGTATGTCATACAGGAGTTTATCGATGGCGCGACGACCGCTGACGTTGGGGGAGGAAATCGCCAATGCCATCAGCCACGGGGCGGGCGCGCTGAGCAGCCTCGGCCTGCTGCCCGTTCTTGTTATGGAAGCCGTGCGCCGCGCCGACCCGATCCAGGTGGCGGCCAACGCCGTGTTCGGCACGATGCTGTTCCTGCTCTACCTGGCCTCGACCGTGTACCACGCCCTGCCGCCGTCGCGCGCCAAGGCGGTGTGCCAGCGCCTCGACCACGCCGCCATCTACCTGCTCATCGCCGGGACGTACACACCGATGGCCCTCGGGCCGCTGCGGGGGCCGTGGGGCTACGCGATGCTGGGCGTGATCTGGGCGCTGGCGCTGTGCGGCGTGTTGAGCAAGCTCATCCTCGGCATTCGCGGCCACAAGCTCTCGGTCGCGCTCTACCTGCTGATGGGCTGGCTCGGCGTCTTGATGCTGCCCGTCGTCCTGCGCGAGATCCCGCCGGAGGGGCTGTTGTGGCTGTTCGTCGGCGGGGTCATCTACTCGGCCGGAACGATCTTCTATAGCTGGGACCGCCTGCGCTACGGCCATCTGGTGTGGCACCTGTTCGTGCTCGGCGGCAGCGCCTGCCACGTCGCGGCGGTGCTGCTCGTCGCCGGCGCTTAGCCGAAGGCGCTACCCGTCGTGGTGCTCCTCGTGCGCCACGACCTCGGCGTCGGCCTGCCGCAGCCGCTCCGAGAGGATGCTGAGGAGCTGGAGCGCGATCTGCGGGTTGTAGGCCACCAGGCGTAGGAAACGGCGGTTGTCGACGGCGGCCAGGCGGCACGCGGTCTTCGCGACGGCGTCGGCGCTGCGCGGGGAGTCGTCAATCAACGCCATCTCGCCGAAGATGCTCCCTGGCCCCAGGGTGGCGAGCACGACGTTGCCCTTCTTGATGTCCACGTTGCCATCGAGAACGGCGAACATCTCCTTGCCCGGATCCCCCTCCCGAAAAATCACAGCCCCGGCCTCGAACGTGCGGATGTCCTTCTCATTGCGGAATACGTCCAGTGTCGTCGTTGTCATACACCCATCTCCCTGCGACTCCATTCACCCGATTGGGGCGCAAGTCTAGCACAAGTCGGCGCAGTTGTCACACGGCCCGCTGAGCGGTCATTGCGAGGAGGACGATAGGACGACGAAGCAATCCCCAGGTGGGTGATAGTCGCGCTCTAGCCGCTTAGACCGTCTGTCGCAAGAGCGGGGGACTGCTTCGCGTTCGCTCGCAATGACGGCTTGGCGATGTTCTCGTGTCGGCGCATGCCGTTACACGGCATAGGGGTCTCGCAATGACCGGACATCGTGGAAGTTGTTCATCGGCTCAAGCGGCGGATCTTGGCGTACGGCGGGATGGGGTCCTCGCGCCACGCGCCGGGCGCTAACCCCGCCAATGTCCACGGGCCGACGCTCCAGCGGATCAGGCGCAGCGTCGGGTAGCCGACGGCGGCGGTCATGCGCCGCACCTGGCGATTGCGCCCTTCGCTAATCGTCAGCGACAGCCACGTCGTCGGGATGTTCCGGCGCTCGCGGATGGGGGGGACGCGCGGCCAGACGTCCGGCTCCGCCATGACCATCACCCGCGCCGGCCGCGTCATGCCGTCCTTGAGGGCAACGCCTTCCCGCAGACGGCGCAGCGCCTCGGCGTCGGGGATGCCCTCGACCTGCGCCCAGTACGTCTTGGGCAGCTTGTGGCGCGGCTCGGCAATGAGGCTCTGGAGGCGGCCGTCGTCGGTGAGCAGGACGAGGCCCTCGCTGTCGTGGTCCAGCCGGCCGGCCGGGTAGACGCCCGGTATCGGCACGTAGTCGGCCAGCGTCGGGCGGCCCTCGCTATCGGTGAACTGGCACAAGACGAGGTAGGGCTTGTTGAGGAGGATCAGGCGCGACATCGGCGCTCAGGAGGGCAGCGGGATGTCCGCCACGCCGAGATTCTGGAAGCCGCCCGCGCCGTCCGTGGTGTAGAGGCCGACGGAGATCAGCCGCGCATCGCGGCCGGCCGGGGCCGTCACGACGTAGTCGTCGCGGACGATCTCGCCCTTGGACCAGCGCGACGTGGGATACCAGCCATCGACCGGCGCGGCGCGGTCGGCCTGGGCGATGATGGCGTCGGGGCCGTCGATGCGCTCGCGGTCGGAGAGGTGGACAAAGACGCTGTAGTCGGCCTTCGGCTTGTCATTCGCCTGCCAGTACAGGCTCAGCCGCCACGACCTGCCGTCGGCCAGCGGCGTCACCCGCCAGCCGCGCAGGCTGATCGGCCCCATGGCGACGGCGGCTTGCCCGGCAGGGATGTCGGCCTCGCCCAGTGTCGGTCGGTCGGCAACGCGCACCAGGCCCGCGTCGGCCGAGCTGAGGTAGGCGCGCTTCAGCCGCTTGTCCCACCACGACAGGGGAAAGGTGTAGAACGTCGGGCTGACGACGAGCAGCGGCCGATTGCTGGCGGCCATCGCCTCCATGTTGGCCCGGTGGTCCACGATTTCGAGCGGCGGCAGCTCGCCCATCGCCTTGCCGTACATCAGGGCAAAGTACTCCCGCCCCCACGGCGCGACGATGACCGGGCCGGTCGGCGGCGGGGCGAAGTGGGCGGCGGCGACGGTATCAATCAGCGCGCGGCTGTACGGGTCGTGGCTGATGGCGGCGACCTGCGGGCCGTCCGTCAGCGCCAGGGGGATGATCGCCAGGGCGAGGGCGGCGACGGCAGCGATTGTGCCGACGAGGGACGAGGTCCGCGTCGCGATCCAGCGGGCCAGGGCATCCGCCAGTATCCCCAGCCCCACCGCCAGCACGAGCAGCGACGGCATCAACGTCGCCGGCAGGTACACCGCGCGCGGCCAGAGCAGCGCAAAGACGAGGTTCGCCCCCAGCAGCGCCAGCACCGACAGCGCCGCCCACCAGCGGATACCACGCTTGATCTCGCCCTCTTGTCCCCCATCTCCCCTTGTAGGAGAGGGGGCTAGGGGGTGAGGGACAAGTCCCAGCACCAATCCGACCAGCCCAGCCAGCAGAATCGGCCACGGCAGCACGGCCCCGATAGTGCTCGCGACGTAGGCAATATTGTCAGTCAGGTGCGCTGCCGTGCCGGCCGGCTGCATCAGCCCGGTGTACTCCCGCGCCAGGGCGATGTCCCAGAGGCCGCGCCACGTCGTCGGGTCGCCGTAGACCCACGTCGCGCCCATCCAAGCGCGTAGCGGCAGGTAGAGGTAGATGAGCAGCGGCAGCGGAAAGAGGACGGCGGCCACGACGAGGCGGCGGGGGCGCGTGCGCAGCGTGTTCCACAGTAGCGGCGCGACGAAGACCAGCATCGCGGGCAGGGCCAGGATGGCGAGGCGGTGGTGGCCGACGGCGAAGCCCATCACCATCGCCAGGGCGTACAGCCAACGCGGCCGCCGGTCCTTCCACCACTGGGACGCCGCCAGGTAGGCCAGGGTCAGCAGGAACAGGAGCATGGCGCGCACGTCGGTGACGACGGCGAAAATCCAGATGGGCAGCGTCACCGCCGGCACAAGGGCAGCGGTGACGGCGATGGGCGGCGCGACGCCGAGCCGCCCCAGGAAGATGGCGAGGCCGACCACGGTCAGGATGGCGAGCAGGACGGACAGCACGGAGCCGCCGACGGCGGGCGGGATGCCCACGAGGCGCAGGGCGTGGGCGAACGCGGCAACGCTGAGGGAGTACAGCGGGTAGCCCGTCGGGTGTCCCGTTCCCCACAGGACAGCGACGTTCTGGAACTCGCCGGTGTCGATGACGTAGGTGTCGTTGCTGCCGTTGATGTCGTGCTGCATCGTCGCGCCATACAGGAGCACGAGCACGAGGACGAGCAGCGCGCCGAACACGAGACGCGGGTGGCGCATCGAGATCTAGCCCCTCAACCGTCGGGCTTCCCTGTTCGCGTGGGCGTTAAGATAGTGTAGCCACATATGGGCGTTCATGCATTCCTTTGTCATGCTGAGTGAAACGAAGCATCCCCTGATGCGCCGGGAGGCCCTTCGCGCTTCCCTCTTGTGGCGGCATGCGCCGACACGAGAACACCGCCACGACCGTCATTGCGAGCCGGGGTGCGGGGGCGGTACTCCGCCCCTGCTGGCGAAGCAATCCCCCGCCCTTGCATCAGACGGTCTAGGCGGCTAGAGCGTGGCTATCACCCACCGGGAGATTGCTTCGTCGTCCCTCCTCGCAATGACGCACATTCTATCATTGCGAGCGTGAGCGAAGCAATCCCCCGGCCTTGCATCAGACGGTCTAGGCGGCTAGAGCGTGGCTATCACCCGCCGTGAGATTGCTTCGTCGTCCCTCCTCGCAATGACGCACATTCTATCATTGCGAGCGTGAGCGAAGCAATCCCCCGCCCTTGCATCAGACGGTCTAGGCGGCTAGAGCATGGCTATCACCCACCGCGAGATTGCTTCGTCGTCCCTCCTCGCAATGACGCACATTCTATCATTGCGAGCGTGAGCGAAGCAATCCCCCGCCCTTGCATCAGACGGTCTAGGCGGCTAGAGCATGGCTATCACCCACCGCGAGATTGCTTCGTCGTCCCTCCTCGCAATGACGGTGCCTGGCGAAATCAGGTTAACTCGCTCACAGCTGGCACGCCGAACAGGCCCTCGGCGGCGCGGACGGCGCTCAGGATCGCCCGGCTCACGACCACCGCCGCCGCTGCCCCCAGCGACACGGCATCCGCCGTCTTGTCGCCCAGCGCCAGGGCAAACAGCGTGTCGCCGTCCACCAGGGTGTGCGCCGGGCGGATCGCCCAGGCCAGCCCATCGTGCGCCGACCGCGCCAGGGCGCGCGCCTCGGCTTTCGTCAGCCGCGCATCCGTCATGACCGCGCCGATGGTCGTGTTCGTTCCCGCCTCAGCGAGGGGCGCACCCTCGGTCAGCGTCCGCACCGCGTCCACGAAGCGGCCGTCCGGCCCCCGCGCCCCGGCGACAATCGCGCCGGTCGCCGGGTCCACGACATCGCCCAGCGCGTTGACCACAACCAGCGCCGCCACCGTCGCGCCGCCCGGTAGCGTCAGGGCCGCGTAGCCCACGCCGCCTTTCATCGCCCCGGCCGGCCCCATGATTTTGCCAACCGTCGCGCCCGTGCCCGCGCCGGCGCTGCCCTCCGGGGGAACATTCTCGGACGCGCTCTCGCAGGCGCGGTAGCCATCCTCCGCGTCCGGCCAGGCGACCGGCCCCAGGCCGAGGTCGAATACGACCGCCGCCGGCACGATGGGCACCGGGTAAATGCGCGTGTCGAAGCCCACGCCGCGCTCCCCGAGGTAGCGCATCACGCCGCCGGCCGCGCCGAGGCCATATGCGCTGCCGCCGGTGAGGAGGACGGCGTGTACGACGGGCGCCATGTTGGACGGGTCCAGCAGGTCCGTCTCCCGCGTACCCGGCGCCGCGCCGCGCACGTCCACCCCGGCGACCGCGCCGCTCTCGCACAGGATGACGGTGCAGCCCGTGCCGCGCTCGCGGTGGGTGAACTGCCCAATTCGAAAGCCCGGGATAAGCGCTGACACTCGAAACCTTTCTCTCAATGGTCGCTGATACCCAGGATCAACACAAGAACTTGCACTTCGCTTGACGCCCTTTAGTATAGACGCGGGAGCGAGTCCCGTCCAATGGCAGAGAGTGTTGAGCAGGCTGAACAGTGTTTGACGTGGCGGCGCAGTAGACTATAATCTAGACCACCGTTCAGGCTGTACAAGGAGGTTCGGCGATGGAACAGGACACGTCGGCGAATGTATCGATGACTGGCACTGTGGCTGCGCCTCCTGTGGCGCGCATCTTCGACGGCGGGCCGCGCAGTCGGGCCGAGCTGTTCGAGGTTGGCAAGAGCCTTCGCAGCGCCGCGCCCCGTCTCCGCCACGGCACGTGGCAGAAGCCTGCCAGCCGCCCCGACCCCGTGGACACCCTCCAGGCCCAGGCCGCCGACCGCGTCCCCGACCTCATCCCCCTGCGCTATGGCCGCATGCTGGCCTCGCCCTTCGCTTTCTATCGCGGGAACGCGGCCATCATGGCGTGGGACCTGGCCCGCTCGCCCAGCAGCGGCATCAATGTGCAGGCGTGCGGCGACGCTCACCTGATGAACTTCGGCGTCTACGGCGATTTGTCCGGCGACCTCCTCTTCGACATCAACGACTTCGACGAGACGCTGCCCGCGCCCTTCGAGTGGGATGTCAAGCGGCTGGCGACCAGTTTTCTCGTGGCGAGCCGCGACATGAGCATGTCGGACAAGGTGGGGCGCCGGGCGGCCCAGGCCGCGGCGGAGCAGTATCGCCTGGCGATGCAGGACATGCTGACGGCGACGACGGTGGACATCGCCCGCCAGCACTTCTCACTCGCCCAACTGCTCGGCCTCGCCGACAACCGCGAGCGCCGCGCCTTGCTCCACGCCCAGGCCAGCGCCCTGCGGCAGACCGACGGGGAGATTCTCGGCAAGGTGAGCCGCGTCGTGAATGGCCGTCTCGATCTGGTGGATGGCCCAACGCTGACGGTCGTCCGCTCGGAGGGCGAGACTGAGGCAATGAGCAAGGCCCTCAGCTTCTACCGCAGCACCCTGCCCCACAACGTGCGCCACCTCATGAGCGCGTACACGCTGACGAGCATCGGGCGCAAGGTGGTCGGCGTCGGCAGCGTCGGCATGCGCATCTACATTCTGCTGTTCCAGGGCAAGGGGCCAGACGATGGGCTGCTGCTCCAGGCGAAGCAGGCCACCGCCTCGGTGATGGAGCCGTACATCGGCGCAAGCGAGTATGCCAACCACGGCGAGCGCGTCGTGGCGGGGCAGCGCCTCATGCAAGCGCTCAGCGACCCCTTCCTGGGCTGGCTGCGGCTGGGCGACTGGGACTTCTACTTCCGCCAGTTCCGCCGCCTGCAGGCCAGCGTGTCGCTCCCCGCGATCCAGTCCTTCTTCGAGAGCTATGCCCGCCTGTGCGGCGCGACGCTGGCCCACGCCCACGCCCGCTCCGTCGATCCAGCGCTCGTCGCCGGCTACCTGGGCAAGCAGGACAACTTCGACCGGGCGATGGCCGATTTTGCGATGGCGTACGCTGAGCAGGTGGAGAAGGATTACGACGCGCTTAAGAAAGCGGTGGCCGAGGGGCGCGTCGAGGCGGAGGTGTAGGCGTCGTTGCGAGGCGGGCCTTGCCGCCGAAGCAACCTCGCGCTGGGCGACGGCCATGCTCTGGCGGTTTTAGACTGCTTGTTGCCAGGCGGGGGATTGCTTCGCGTTCGCTGCTCAGAACATACAGGACATGGCGTCGTTGCGAGGCGGGCCTTGCCGCCGAAGCAATCTCGCGCTGGGCGACGGCCATGCTCTCGCGGCTTTAGACTGCTTGTTGCCAGGCGGGGGATTGCTTCGCCAGCAGGGGCGGAGTACCGCCCCTTTTGGGAGTTGCCCCCGATGTTGACTCCTGCCCTAGTTGTAGGGGTGGGGGCAACTCCCAAAACCGCACCCCATCTCGCAATGACGGTCTAGCGCTGCGCGTCGCGCCAGAAGCCGCGCACCAGCCAGAACACCAGGAACACCGCGACCGCTGCCCACGCCAGCGCCCACAGAATGGGCGGCAGCGGGATGTAGCGCGACATGAGCACGGCGTCGTTGTGGCCGCTCGGCAGCAGGCCCGATAGGCCGATGAGCGTCTGGAGGTCGAGGAAGGCGTTCAGCAGCGCCTCGACGCCGAGGAACGCGACGAGGAAGATCGCGCCGGCCGGCGGCAGGAAGCGCGCCGCCAACACGAGCACGGCCGTCCACGCCAGGGCGACGAACACGCCGAACGGGTTGCGGATGAACAGGACGGTCAGCAGGAAGACGACGGCCGCGCTCGCGTAGAGGGCCGGCCGCCCCGCCGCCCGCCAGCGCAGCAGGTACAGCAGCAGCACCCCGTACGCCGCCGCGCCGATGTACCCCGCCGGCGCGATAAGAATCCCCCAGCCGCCCAGCGAGAACGTCACGCCCGAGCCATCGGCGTAGATCGCCATCGAGTCGACATGGCCGCCGGTCAGCATCGTCGCCAGGGCGTGGCCGCCCTCGTGAACGATGGTCACCAGCAGCCCGATGGGGTAGGCCACGGCGCGCAGGTACGGGATGTACGACAGGACGATGGCGAGGAGCGCCGCGCCGAGGCCGAGCAGGATGGCGTCGCGAGCGGTGCGCGCCGCCGGGCGGGCGGCCGGTTGGTCGGGGGAGGGCGGGGGAAGCTGGGTGGTCACGATAGCCTACACCGGCCGCAGCTCGATGCCGCCCGCCGCGAGGGACGTGCGCATGTCCTCGTAGGCGGCATCCACCAGCGCCTTGGCGGCGTCCTCTGTCGGCGCGGACGCCCCGAACGTAATCAGGATGCTGTCACTCGTCCCGAACACCTCGACCCGCGTCTTGACGTAGACGGCGGGGTGGTCGGCGCTGACGCGGCGGTGGTAGGCCGAGAGGATGGAGTCGTCTTGCAGCATGGCGCGGCCGGCGCGCTCGGCGTAGGCATCCGGCAGGCGCTCGGCCAGCAAATCGGTCAGGCTCTCCAGGAAGATGGCTTTCATCTCGCCCGGTACGCCGGGCAGGGCGACAATCGCCGTCTCGCCCACGTCCACGCGCACACCCGGCGCGCCGCCGACGGAGTTCCACAGCGGCGTCGCCCCTTGCGGGAGCACGGCCATCTTGCGCCGCGCCTCGGTCAGCCCCGGCTGCACGTAGCCCTGCGCCCCCAGCTCGTTGTAGCGCTGCGCCACCATCTGGAGCGCCCTGGCATCCTCCGCCAGCGGTCGGCCCACCCCCCGCGCGATGCCTTGCAGCGTCAGGTCGTCCTGTGTCGGCCCCAGGCCGCCGGTGACGAGCACGAGCATGGCCTGGCGCGCTACGGCGTCGCGCACCGCCTCGGCGATGGTGTCCACCTCGTCGGGGATCGTTGTCACGCGCCGCACCCGGCCGCCGCGCCGCGTCGCCTGCCGCGCCAGCCAATTCGAGTTCGTGTCCACCACGTCGCCCGTCAACACCTCGTTGCCGACGGAGATAATGAACACCCCCCCGGCGTCGCGCTTCTCGTTGCTCCCACTCTCCGCCATTGTCTACCTCTCGCCTCCTGGCCTCGCCTGTCTCAAGTATAGGGAGGCCGGCCGCGCAAGTAAAGACACGCAACCGGCTCACCCGGCGACCCCGCCAGCCCAGATGCCTCGTGCCTCGGCATGACATCGAAAGTCACCCCGACGGAGGAGGGGTCTGGACTGCGGTGGCCCAGATACCTCGTGCCTCGGCATGACAGCAGCCGTGCTCCCATCTTCCCTTTGCGTCTCCGCGCCTCTGCGTTTCAATCCTCTTCGGCGTAGGCCCAAGCACACCATCGGCACAGAAGATGTGCGCGAGAACCTGGCGGCGCTCGCCGGGTAACGACTGGGAGTGTGGAGGTTGCTTGTCGGCTACCGCAAGGAGTGGAGGCTGGTTGTCAGTGCGGTATGGGAAGGCTGTTCGGATGTGGTTCTATGCTGGGGCTATACTGGCCGTGTAGGTTCTGATAGGGGCGGTTACGGTACACAAGAGGAGATTGAACCATGTTCGCGGCGCTGTTGGTGGTCCTGGCCCTGTTCGTGGTCGTGAAGGTGATGGCGCAGTTTGGGTGCAAGATCCTTGGCTGCCTGTTGATCCTGTTCGCCTTCCTCGCCATCCTGGGGTCGTGCTCGTCCGCCCTGCTCGGCTTTCACTGATGCTCATCGCAGCAGCGGATGCACGTCGATGGCGGCGCAGGCGGCTAGGACATCGGCCGGCATCTGTGCGCCGTCTTCCGAGATGACGTAGGTGACGGCGTCCAGCGGCGTCAGGTCGAAGGCGCGGTTGAGAACGGTCACGCCGGTCGGCGCGTCCGCCAGCAGTTCGGCAGCGTCCCGCGCCTCGCCGACCAGGCTCTCGCGCTCCGCCAGGCTGCCCGGCAGCCGCTTCTCGCTCCCCGCCAACACAACCACCGGCGCCCCGACGGCTCGCGCCGCCAGCGCCAATGGATAGGTGCCCGCCTTGTTGACGACGCCGAGGGGCGAGACGGTGTCCGCCCCGACAAGCACGACCATGCCCGGCGCCAGCAGACCGGGCGCGACGGCGTCGACGACCAGCGTCACCCGGATGCCCTGGGCCGCGAGCCGCCCGGCCAGCCCGACGCCCTCGTTGAGCGGGCGCGCCTCGGCACAGACGACGTGGGCCAGCCGCCCGTTCGCGTGGGCGTGGACGAGGGCGGCTTCGACCCCGGCGCTGGCCGAGTGGGTGACGACCTCGGCGTTCGGCGGCAGGTGCGTCAGGGCCGCCTCGGCGAGCTGGCGCGGGCGCTCGGTCAGCACGGCGGCAAAGGCGCGCGCCGTCGCCTCCGCCAGCCGCCGCCGTCCCTGCACGGGCGAGGCATCGACCGTATGCAGCACGGTGTTCGCCAGGGTAAACAGGGACGCCATCGCCGGCTGCGCGGCCATGATGACGCGGCCGGCCTCGGCCAGGTCGGCGAGGAACTGGGTCGGGCCGGGGGCGCGGCTGACGTCGGCGAGGACGGCGAAAATCTCCGCCGCCTCCCGTGTGAGCGCCGTCGCCCCGCGCGTGTGGTCTTCGGCGAGCGCCTGGATGCGCGCTGCGATGTCTGGGTCCATGAATTGCTCTATTCTGCCGATATTGAGCCGCCGACCGGCATGTCGGCTGCGAGTCAGATTGTAGCGGCTCTCCCTGCGACGCGCAAGACGGACGCCGCATCAATTTTTTGTCAAGGCTATTGTGCCGAGCAGCGGAAAGCACTATAATCGAAGATAAGGCCACGTGCATCCCACTCCCATCCTTGCCTCGACAGCTCTCGATTAGACGCCCATACTCCAGTTGTCCTTGCTATCAAGAATGGAGTCGCGATGATCGCATTAGAGCAACGCAACATTCAGCTCCACACGAAGGCGAAAGACAAAGCCGACGCAATCCGACAGGCCGCTGGCTTATTGGTCAACAGCCAATACATTCAGCCCGGCTACATTGACAGCATGATGGCGCGCGAGCAGGTCGCGAATACGTATCTTGGCAGGGGCATCGCCATCCCGCATGGCTTGCCCAAGGACCGCGACCTGATCCTCCGCACCGGCATCTCCATCGCCCAGGTTCCAGACGGCGTCCAGTGGAACCCAGGCGAAACTGTTTATTTAGTGGTCGGCATCGCCGCCCGGTCTGACGAGCACATCGAAGTCCTGGCGAACCTGACCAACGTCCTGGACGACGAGGCGACCATTCGCCGCCTCGCCAAGACTGACGACCCGAACGAGATCCTCACCGCCCTGACCCGGCCCCGCGATGGGGCCACTGCGCCCGCCGAGGTCCCCGCCGATTTCCCCACCTACGCCGATCTCACCATCCACAACCCGACCGGCCTGCACGCCCGTCCCGCGACGACGTTCGTCAGCGTGGCGAAGGAGTTCCAGTCCGAGGTGCGCGTGCGCCTGGGCGACAAGGTCGCCAACGGCAAAAGCCTGGCGTCGCTGCTGAAGCTCGGCGCAGAGGGTGGCAGCGTCGTGCGGGTCATGGCGCAGGGGCCGGACGAGGCGGCGGCGCTCCAGGCGCTCAAGGAGGCCGTGGAGAGCGGGCTAGGCGAGGAAGAGGAAGAGGCGGCCCCCGCGCCGGCGGTGACGTATGAGTGGGAGGCCGAGCCGGGCGGCAACGTTGTCCCTGGTATCGCGGCCTCGCCCGGCCTGGCGATTGGCCCGCTGCGCTACGTCAAGCGCACCAAGATCGTCGTCGCAGCGACGGCGAAGGACCCGCAGGCCGAGAAGACCGAGCTGAAACAGGCCATCGAGGCGGCGCGAGCACAGCTCAACGACCTATACAATGAAGTGAAAGAACGCTCCGGCGCGGGCAAGGCGTCCATCTTCCTGGCCCACGCCGAGTTCCTCGACGACCCCGATTTGCGGCAGGATGTCGAGGCGCGCATCGACGGCGGCGCGAGCGCGGGTTACGCCTGGCAGCAGGCCATCGATGCGCGGGTGGCCGAGTTGCAGAAGGTGAATGACCCGCTGCTGGCGGCGCGCGCCGTGGACCTGGGCGACGTGGGCAGCCGGGTGCTGCGCGTCCTGGCCCACGCCATCGAGGAGGGGCCGTTGGCGCCGACGGAGCCGGTGCTCCTGGTGGCCGAAGACCTGACGCCGTCGGATACCGCCAGCCTGGACCCGGCGTTCATCCTGGGCTTCGTGACGGCGGGCGGCGGCCCGACCTCCCACAGCGCCATCATCGCCCGCGCCCTGGGCATCCCGGCGATTGTCGCCGCCGGCCCCGCCGTGCTGCACCAGCCGGAGGGCGCGGCGGCCATCCTGGACGGGAATCGCGGCAACCTGTACGTCGAGCCGAGCGCGGCCACGCTCGCGGCGGCGCAGCAGGCGCGTCAGACGTTCGAGGAGCTGCGCGAGGCCGAGAAGTCGCGCTGCTACGAGCCGGCGCTGATGATCGACGGCTATCGCGTCGAGGTCGTGGCGAACATCAGCCGTGCCTCGGAGGCGGAGCAGGCGGTCAACGCGGGCGGCGAGGGCGTCGGGCTGATGCGCACCGAGTTCCTGTTCCTGGAGCGCTCGTCGCCGCCGGGCGAGGAGGAGCAGTTCGAGGCATACCGCGAGATGGTGCAGGCGCTGGGCGGCCTGCCGCTGATTATCCGCACACTCGACATCGGCGGCGACAAGAACGTGCCGTACCTGAACCTGCCGCCGGAGGAGAACCCGTTCCTGGGTGTGCGCGGCATTCGCCTGTGCCTGGCGCAGCCGGAGCTGTTCCGCCCCCAACTGCGCGCCATCTACCGCGCGGCGCAGTACGGCCCGGTGCGCATCATGTTCCCGATGATTGCGACGCTGGAAGACCTGATGGCGGCCAAGGCGGTCGCGGCCGAGGTGCGCTGGGAGGTGGGCGCGGACGCGGTGGACATCGGCATCATGGTCGAGGTGCCGTCGGCAGTGCTGATGGCGGACGCTTTCGCCGAGGAGGTAGACTTCTTCTCCATCGGCACCAATGACCTGACGCAGTACACCCTGGCGATGGACCGCGTCCACCCGATGCTGGCGAAGCAGGCGGATGGGCTGCACCCGGCGGTGCTGCGCATGGTGGACCGCACGGTCCAGGCGGCGACGGCAGCCGGCAAGTGGGTCGGCGTGTGCGGCGGCATCGCCGGCGACCCGAAGGGCGCGGTCATCCTGACCGGGCTGGGCGTGACCGAATTGAGCGTCAGCATCCCCAGCATCGCCGCCGTGAAGGCGCAGATCCGCCGCCTGTCGTTCGCCAAGGCCAAGTCCCTGGCTCAGCAAGCCCTCGCCTGCCACACGGCGGCCGAGGTGCGCGCCCTGCCGCTGCCATAAAGGAGGTCGTCGCCATGAGTCAGGAAAACAGAGTCGTGACCGTAACCATCAACCCGGCCATCGACCACACCGTCGCCATCCCCAACTTCCGTGCGGGCGAGGTGAACCGGGTGCAGTTCTCGCAGCTGGACCCGGGCGGCAAGGGCATCAACGTCGCCTCTTTCCTGGCCGACTGGGGCCAGCTGGCGACGGCAACGGGCTTTCTCGGCCGGGACAACGACGAGATTTTCCGCAAGTTTTTTACTCAGAAGGACATCGAGGACCGCTGCGTGCGCATCGCGGGCCACACGCGCACCGGCGTGAAAATCATGGATGAGGCGCTGCGCCAGACGACGGACATCAACTTCCCCGGCGAGACGCCCGCCCCGGCCGACATCGAGGATCTGTTCGGCATCCTGCGCGAGCTGGCGGCGACGCGGGAGTGGTTCGTCCTGGCGGGCAGCATCCCGGCCGGCGTATCGCCGGGCATCTACCGCGAGATGGTGACGCTGCTGGCGGGGAAGAAAGTCGCGCTGGATACGAGCGGCGAGGGCTTCCGCCAGGCTGTGACGGCCGGCCCGTGGCTCATCAAGCCCAACGTTCACGAGCTAGAGGAGTTTGTCGGCGAGCCGCTGACGTCCCAGGCGGCCATCCTCAAGGTCGCCCGCGACCTTATCGACCGCCACGGCATTAGCTGCGTCATCGTGTCGATGGGCAAGGACGGCGCGCTCTTCGTCGAGGGCGGCGAGATTATCTGGGCTGTGCCGCCGCTGGTCGAGGTCAAGAGCACGGTCGGCGCGGGCGACGCCATGGTGGCGGGCGCGGTTGCGGGCAAGCTCGCGGGCCTCCCGCTCATGGAGTGCGCGCGCCTGGCGACGGCGTTCTCGATGAACACGCTGACCCATCTGGGATCGGGCCTGTCCTCAGTCGAGGCCGTGCAGACGGCCAAGGAGACGGTGACTATTCGAGAGCTTTCCAAGACAGCGATGTAGAAGGGAGTTGGACATGGCTAAGATCGTAGCGGTCATGGCCTGCCCCACCGGGATTGCCCACACGGTGATGGCAGCCGAGGCGCTCGAAAAAACGGCGAGAGTCATGGGGCACACCCTGCGCGCCGAGATGCAAGGCTCGGCCGGGGTGAAGAATGCCCTGACCGAAGAAGAGATCCGCGACGCTGATGTCGTGATCGTCGCGACGGACATCTACATCCCCGTGGACCGCTTCGCGGGCAAGCCCATCTCCGCCACCTCGACCAGCGACGCCATCCGCAAGACGCGCGCCGTCATCGAGTCGGCCCTGGCCGAGGCCGCCGAGATCGGCCCGGCGGCCGCCGCGGCGGCTGCGCCGGTAGTTCCCGCCACACCGGCCGTGTCCGCGCCGGCCGCGACGCCGGCGGCCCCAGCTCAAGCGGCGGCCGCGCCGGCGGCCGGCGGCGGCAAGAAGTACATCGTCGCGATTACCTCCTGCCCGACGGGTATCGCCCACACCTTCATGGCCGCCGAGGCGCTGCGCAAAGCCGCCGTCTCGCTGGGCCACGACATCAAGGTCGAGACGCAGGGGTCCGTCGGGGCCAAGAACGTCCTGACGCCGGAGGATGTCGCCCGGGCGGACGCCGCCATCATCGCCGCCGACGCCTACGTGGATACGTCGCGGTTCGCGGGCAAGCGCCTGTACGAGACCTCGACCAACGCGGCGCTGAACGACGGCAAGGCGGTGGTCAATGCGGCGCTGGCCCTGCCGGAGCCGGCCAAGATGACCTACGCCCAGCGGGCCGCCGCGTTGAAGAAGGCCAAGACCTCCAGCGTGCCCGGCGTGTACAAGCACTTGATGACCGGCGTGTCCTACATGCTGCCGGTCGTCGTCGCGGGCGGCATCCTCATCGCCCTGGCGTTCGCCGTCGGCGGCATCAAGCCGCAGGGCTACCCAGAGGGCACGCTCGCCTGGGCCTTGATGCAGGTCGGCGGCTCGACGGCGTTCGCGCTGTTCGTGCCGGTGCTGGCGGCGTTCATCGCCTACTCCATCGCTGACCGCCCCGGCATCGCCCCCGGCCTCGTCGGCGGCATGCTGGCGACGACGGTCGGCGCGGGCTTCCTCGGCGGCATGGTCGCCGGGTTCCTCGCCGGCTACCTGGTCAAGTGGCTGAACGACTATATCAAGCTCCCGGAGACGCTCCAGGGCTTGAAGCCGGTGCTGATTTTGCCGGTGCTCTCCACCCTCATCGTCGGCCTGCTGATGATCTACGTCGTCGGCCCGCCGATGAAGTTCATTCTCAACGGCCTGACGGCGTGGCTGACCGGCATGCAGACGACCAGCGCGGTTGTGCTCGGCCTCATCATCGGCGCGATGATGGGCTTCGACATGGGCGGCCCGGTCAACAAAGCCGCGTATACCTTCTCGGTCGGTTTGCTGTCCTCGCAAATCTACGGCCCGATGGCGGCGGCGATGGTCGCCGGTATGACGCCGCCCCTCGCCGTGGGCCTGGCGGCGACGTTCTTCAAGAATCGCTTCACGCCCGACGAGCGGGAAGCCAGCAAGGCGGCGCTCGTGCTCGGCCTGGCGTTCATCACCGAGGGCGCGATTCCGTTTGCGGCGCGGGACCCGCTGCGGGTCATCCCCAGCCTGATGGCCGGCTCCGCCGTCGCCGGCGGCCTGTCGCTGGCCTTCGGCTGCCAGCTCCTCGTTCCCCACGGCGGCGTCTTCGTCCTGCCCATCCCGAACGCGGTCACGAACCTGGGCATGTACATCGTCGCCCTGATCGCGGGGACGCTGGTCAGCGTCGCCCTGCTGTACGTCCTCAAGCGGCCGCTGCCCGAGGAGGAGCAGGCGGCGTTGGAGCAGGAGCTACTGCGCGAGGCGACGGCGTCGTGAGACCCGGCGCGAGTAGCGCGTAGACGTGTTTGAGGGTATGATAAGGTGAGCGGCGGGGGATCGCCCGCCGCTCACGCTGAATGGAATGTCTCACCCATCGACGCCGCCAAAACATCGGCAAGGAAGGAAATACAAAATGATGAAGGTCGTGCTGCTCCGCCACGGCGAGAGCGTCTGGAATATGGAGAATCGTTTCACGGGCTGGACGGACGTGGACCTGTCGCCCAAGGGGCTGGAGGAGGCGAAGCGCGCCGGGCAGACCCTCAAGGCCGAGGGCTACACCTTCGACCTGGCGTACACGTCGGTGCTCAAGCGCGCCATCCGCACGCTGTGGATGACCCTGGACGAGATGGACCTGATGTGGATTCCGGTCTACAACTCGTGGCGGCTGAACGAGCGCCACTACGGCGCGCTGCAAGGGCTGAACAAGGCGGAGACGGCGGCCAAGTTCGGCGACGAGCAGGTGCTCATCTGGCGGCGCAGCTACGACATTCGCCCGCCCGCGCTGACACCCGACGACCCGCGCTACCCCGGCCACGACCCGCGCTACGCCAACCTGACGCCGGACGAGCTGCCGCTGACCGAGTGCCTGAAGGACACCGTGGAGCGCTTCCTGCCGTACTGGCACGAGACCATCGCGCCGACGGTGCTCTCCGGCAAGAAGGTCATCATCGCCGCCCACGGCAACAGCCTGCGCGCCCTGGTCAAGTACCTCGACAACGTTTCGGACCAGGAGATTGTCGGGCTGAACATCCCGACCGGCGTACCGCTGGTCTACGAGCTGGACGATGACCTCAAGCCCATCACCCACTACTACCTGGGCGACCAGGAGGAGATTCGCAAGGCGCAGGAGGCGGTGGCGAAGCAGGGCAAGGCAAAGGCATAAGGGAGAGCAACGCCGATGATCGAGCGCAGAACAACGAACAAGGTCGGGTTGGTCGGGACGGGGATGGTGGGGGCGTCGTTCGCCTACGCCTTGATGCAGCGCGGCCTGGCGAATGAGCTGGTGCTGATCGACATGGACCACGCCCGCGCCGAGGGCGAAGCCATGGACCTCAACCACGGGCTGCCCTTCGTGCGGCCGATGCGGATTGCGGCGGGCGACTACCCCGACCTGGCAGACGCCGAGGTCGTCGTCATCTGCGCCGGCGCGAACCAGCGCCCCGGTGAGACGCGCCTGGACCTGCTCAAGAAGAACGCCGGCGTCTTCCGCGACATCGTCCCCAAGATTATCGCTGTCAACAACGACGCCATCATCGTCGTGGCGACGAACCCGGTCGACATCCTGACCTACATCACGGCCCAGATCGTCGGCCTCGACAGCCGGCGCGTGGTCGGGTCAGGGACGGTGCTCGACACGGCGCGCTTCCGCTACATGCTCGGCGCGCACTACGGCGTCGATTCGCGCAGCGTCCACGCCTACATCGTCGGCGAGCACGGCGACAGTTCCCTGGCTCTGTGGAGCCTGGCGAACATCGCCGGCGTGGGCCTGCCGGAGTTTGTCGGCGCGAATGGCCAGGGCTACGACCGGGCCGCCCTGGACAATATCTTCGACCAGACGAAGAACGCCGCCTACGAGATTATTCAGCGCAAGCGCGCGACGTACTACGCCATCGGCCTGGGCCTGCTGGCCGTCGTCGAGGCCATCCTGCGGGACCAGCACACCGTCCTGACGGTGTCCAGCCCACTGGAGGGGCAGTTCGGCGTCACGGACATGGCCATCAGCCTGCCGACGATTGTCGGCCGCAACGGGATTGAGGAAGTGCTCAACCTGCCGCTGAATGAGGACGAAATCGCGGCGTTCCGCGCCTCGGCGCAGACGCTCAAGGACAACTTCGCCCAGGCATAGCCGTCGGCAGACAACAACGGAGAAACGGGCGGCGCGGCGCGACACGATGCCGCCGCCGTCCGTTTTCTTACCCCCTCCGCTTTTCCACTGGCATAAACCTTGCTCATTTTCACAGAAACGCACCTTGACCGGTCTGGCTAAGGTGCGCTCACTTAACACCCCATTCTTATTGTTAGTCCCACACCTATTTTTAGGAGACATCCATGCGGCTGGACGGCAAAGTGGCTCTTGTGACCGGCGCTGGCTCGGGCATCGGCCAGGCAACGGCTATTCTATTTGCAAAAGAAGGCGCGAAAGTCGCCCTGGTCGACCGCGACGAAAAAGACTTGCAGGCGACGGTGGAGCAGATTCAAGCGGCGGGCGGTGAGGGCCTGCCCCTGGGAGCCGACGTCTCGAACCCGGACGACATGCAGCGGGCGGTGCAGGCGACGGTGGACCGCTGGGGCCGCCTCGACACGGTGTTCGCCAACGCCGGCATCAACGGCGTCTGGGCGCCGCTGGAAGAATTGAAGCCCGAGGAGTGGACCAAGACGCTGACGGTCAACCTGACCGGCACGTTCCTGACGGTGAAGTACGCCGTGCCGTACCTCAAGCGCCAGGGCGGGGCCATCATCGTCACCGCCTCGGTGAACGGGACGCGCATGTTCAGCAACACCGGCGCGTCGGCCTACTCGTCGTCAAAGGCCGGGCAGGTCGCCTTCACCAAGATGATTGCCCTGGAGCTGGCCCCCCACAAGATACGCGCCAACGTCATCTGCCCCGGCGCAATTGAGACCAAGATCGAGGAAAGCACCCAGAAGCGCGATTTGGACGAGGTCAAGATTCCGGTCGAGTTCCCGGAGGGCGCAATGCCCCTGGAGGGCAAGCCGGGCACGGCCGAGCAGGTCGCCAAGCTCGTCCTGTTCCTGGCGTCCGACGACGCCGACCACATCACCGGCACGGAGATATACATCGAAGGCGGCGAGACCTTGCTTCGCGGTTAGCCGCCCTCCCACAACCGCATAGAGTGTCCAAGCTGCGCCCGGCTGCGTCGCGTCCAACATCCCGCTCGCCCCCGATTGTCGTGGGCCTCCTGCTCCTCTGCCGCCCTAGCCACCGCCACCGGGCCACTCGCAATGAGGAAAGGAGGCCTATTTCTATCTTCCTCACCTGAACTCCTTCTGGCGTCGATGTGTTAGCAGTTCTACCTTTTAGTCTCGAAGAGGAGAAACAATCATGTCTAGTCGTTTGAACAAGCTGGTGAGTCTGACCGTGTTGCTGAGCATGCTGGGCGTGCTGCTGGTCGGCTGCGGCGGCGGCGGCAGCTCGACGGCGCAGCAGCAAGCGCCGGCGGGCGGCGCGGCGGGCGGC
>JBDHWG010000039.1:0-31949 GCA_039810085.1 Anaerolineae bacterium | reverse complement strand
CGCTCTACCGCCAGTCGTCGGGGCACGGCGGCGTGTACTGCGAGGGCTGCCACGACAGCACCCACGCCATCGCGCCGAGCACGCAGCCGAAGGACGCCATCAAGTTCGTCAACCTCCAGGGTCACGGCGGGCCTATCGACACGTGTACCGTGTGCCACGCGACCGCGCCGACTGCCGCCGGCCCTCACGGCTTGCTGGCGCCGACGCCCGGCGCGACCCCTGGCCTGACGGCGACGCCTAGCCCGACGCCGACGATGGAGCCTACGGCAGTATCGACGCCCACCATCGAGCCAGACCGCCCGCACAGGGTCTATCTGCCGCTGGTCTATCGGTGAGGCGCTGCGCTGCCCCTCACCCCCCACCCCCTCTCCCATTTTGGGAGAGGGGGCCAGAAGGCGCGGAGATTTGGACCACGAAGGCTGCGAAAAGGGGAGTGGGTGTGTCCTTTTCGTGTCTTTCGCGCCGTTTTCGTGTCCTTCGTGGTCCAGACCGTCTCCGCCGTGGGCTAAAGCCGCACGGCTACGGGATGGAAGCCTGGGAGGCTAACATCTGTAGACAGGGGAGCCGGACATGGACTACAGCGCGTGGGCCGGGGCTTGCTCGCACGGATGCTCGGTGTCGCCGACCTCGATCTGGATCGTCGTGTGCTCGATGCCGAAGCGGTCGTGCAGCTCGTCGGCGATTGTCTTGAGCAGCGTGTCGCTGGCGACGTAGCCCGGTATGACGAGGTGAACCGTCAGCGCCGTCTCCGTCGTGCTCATCGGCCAGATGTGGAGATCGTGAACCTCGCACACGCCTGGCAGGCTCGCTAGATACGCCTCCACGTCGCCGTGATCGATGCCCTCTGGCACGGCGTCTAGCGCCATGTTGACGCTTTCCTTCAACAGCCCCCACGTCCCGACGACGATCACCCCGACGATGACCAGGCTCACCACCGGATCGAGCCACTCCCAGCCCGTCCAGACAATCGCAACGCCCGCCAGCACCACGCCCAGCGACACGCCGGCGTCGGCGGCCATGTGCAGGAACGCGCCGCGAATGTTGAGGTCGTGCTGCCGGCCCGACATGAACAGGAGGGCCGTTGCGGTGTTGATGACGATGCCCAGCGCCGCCACCCAGATGACCGTCTCGCCCTGGACGGGCGCCGGGTTCAGCAGCCGCTGGACCGCCTCCCACGCCACGGCGGCCATGGCGAGCAGGAGCAGCAGAGCGTTGACCAGCGCGGCCAGAATGGAGGTGCTGCGCATCCCGTAGGTGTGCTTGGTCGTCGGGATGCGGCGGACGAGGACGCTCGCGCCCCACGCCAGGAGGAGCGCCAGCACGTCGCTCAGGTTGTGGCCGGCGTCGGCGACGAGGGCGAGGGAGTTGGACGCGATGCCATAGCCGGCCTCGACAAGCACGAAGGCGAGGTTCAGGGTGACGCCGATGGCGAAGGCGCGGCCGTAGTCGGCCGGGGCGTGGCTGTGGTTGTGCGCGTGGGCCATGAGCGGGTCTCTCCGTTGGCGTTCTCCACAGGTCAACGAAACAGATGCCAGCAGGCTACCCCCAATTCTAGCCGCCTCTCGCGGCGAGGTGAAGGACCACCGGGCCAGCGCGCTTGTCGCGCGGGCGCAACCTGGCTATGCTTGTGGCATTGAGCAAGGCGACATCGGCTGGTTCACTATGGGAGGCAAGATGACACCGATCCAGGTCATCTTTGAGAACGGCGTATTGCGTCCTGTGGAGCCTGTTTCTCTACCGGAAGGTGCACGGGTAGAGGTGCTCATTATTACATCTATCCCTACCTCAGACGACAAGACCTTGACAGAAGTTCTAGATCGCATTGCGGCTTTGCCATCAGAGAGTGAAGCCAACGCGCTCATCTCCGAGGAATATGAACGATTGGTCGCCATTCTCGACGAGTTGATTGACATCGTTGGCGAGGACGAAGCTCATCCCCTGGCCTCTTTGATGGAAATCATCGGGGTGCTCATCGAACGCTACGAGGACGAACACGTTCCGGAGTTTACAGATTGAGAGTGCGCTAGACAAGCAGAATGTACGAGACGTTCGAGCATACCGCCGACGTGGGGCTGCGCGTCGTTGCCCCCAACCTGGACACCCTGTTCGCCGAGGCGGGTGAGGCGCTGTTCTCCCTCATCGTCGAGGATCTGGCGGCGGTCGCGCCGCGTGAGGCCGTCGTCCTCCACATCGACGGCGGCGACTTGCCCTTCCTCCTGTTCGACTGGCTCAACGAGCTGCTCTACCGCTTCGACGGCGAGCACAGGCTGCTGGCGCGCTTCCGCGTCCGCATCGGCCCGGCCAGCCTGGACGGCGAGGCGTGGGGCGAGACGTGGGACGCCGGCCGCCACGCCCTGGACCACGAGGTCAAGGCCATCACCTACCACGGCCTACGCGTCGAGCCGACGTCCGATGGCTGGCTCGCCGAAGTCATCGTCGATATCTAGAGCGGCCCATGCGTGATTTGATACTCCCCACCCACCTCAAGACGCAGCTTGCCCAGGGCCACCCCTGGGTGTACCGCACCCACCTGCCGGACGCGCCGCGCCTGCCGTCCGGGACGTGGGTGCGCGTGCGCTGCGGCGGATTCACCGCCTACGGCCTGTGGGACGCGGGCGGGCAGATCGCCGTCCGCCTGTTCGCCACGCGCGCCGTCCCCGATGCCGCCTGGGTCGCTGCCCGCGTCGCCGAGGCGTGGCAGCGTCGCGCCCCCCTGCGCGCCACGCCGACAACTGCCTACCGCTGGCTGTTCGGCGAGGGCGACGGCCTGCCCGGCATCACCGTGGACCTGTACGGCCAGTTTGCCGTCGTCGCCACTTATGCCGCCTCGGTCGAGACGCTGCTGCCGTGGCTCGTTGATGCCCTGCGCGCGGCGGCCCCGCTGAAGGGCATCCTGCACCGCCCGCACTGCCCCACGGACCCTGGCGACGGCCACGAAGGGGGCGAGCGCGCCGTCCGCTTATGGGGCGCGCCGCCGCCGCGCGACCTGACGATCCAGGAGAACGGCCTGGTCTTCCGCGCCAATCTCATGACGGGCCAGAAGACCGGCCTGTTCCTCGACCAGCGCGACAACCGCCGCACGGTCGAGGGCTGGAGCGGCGGCAAGACCGTCCTGAATGCGTTCGCCTACACCGGCGGCTTCTCGGTCTACGCCGTAAGGGGCGGGGCGGCGCACGTGACGAGCATCGACGTGGCGGCGGACGCAATGGCCGACGCGCAGGAGAACTTCACGCGCAACGGCTTCGACCCGGACGCCCACGCCTTCGAGGTCGCCGACGTGTTCGAGAGCCTGGCGCGCTATCATGCCGAGGGCCGCCAGTTCGACCTGGTCATCCTCGACCCGCCGAGCTTCGCCCGCTCGCGCCAGAACCTCCACGCGGCCCTACGCGCCTACACGCGGCTGAACACGCTGGGGATGCGCGTCGTGCGGCCCGGCGGCCTGCTGGCGACGGCGAGCTGCACGGCGCAGGTGAGCCACGACGCGTTCCAGGCGGCGATGGCCGAGGCGGGCGCCGCCGCCCACCGCCGTTTCCTCATCCTCCACGACGCGGGTCAGCCGCTGGACCACCCCGTCCCCGCTCCCTTCCCCGAAGGCCGCTACCTCAAGTTCCTGCTGGGCCAGGTCGTTCCGGCGTGAGCGCGCGCGATCCAGCCCACAACCACCGCGAACACCTCCGCCTTGTCATAGTCCTCGGTAATAATATGAGCGCTGCGATGTACCCAGTGGAGCGTGACGTCGTCGCTGCCCAGCGCGCCAGCGATCTTGAGCACACCGGCTGGCGCGGCGACCGGGTCGTGGCGCGAGTGGACGAGGAGGACGGGCGCAGTGACCTGCCCCAGGGAGGCGCGCATGACGCCGAGCATGGCGTCGAATTCGAGGGCTGCACGCAAGTGCATCGCCGGGTAGCTCAGGTGCCGAGCGCGAGCAGCCGGATCGGCGATGCTGCTCCCGCCGCGCTTCGCCTGGTAGGGGTGGAACGGCCAGGCAAGCCGCGCCAGAAATGTCTGGTACGCAGGCAAACTCCATAGGCCACCCAGGCCGACCACGCCCGCAACCGGCCAGCGCGCTGCCGCCAGCAGCGCCAGGCACGCGCCCATGCTCATGCCTAACACGAACACGCGGCGACATGCGGCGGCGAGCACCCCGTACGCCGTGTCCACGGCCCGCGTCCAGTCCGTCCACCGGATGCTGTCCAGGTCCTCGATGCGCGTGGCGTGGCCGGGCAGGCGAATACCCAGGGCGGTGCAGCCCACCGCGTTGAGGCGCTCACCCAGCTCGCGCACCTCGCGGGGCGTCGCGGTCAGCCCGTGGAGGAGGAGGCAGCCGACTGGGCCGCCGGGCAGGAAGAACGGCTCACTGCCGGGCATGTGCCCCTTAGCCATCCGGCGCCTCGTAGCGGCGGCGGGCGAGGCGCGGCGAACTGAGCGCCCACAGCCCGACCAGGCCGATGACGGTCAGGACGACGAGGGCGACGAGCTTGTAGGCGCGCACCGGCAGGACGACGGCGAGCACGCCGCCAGTGAGCGCGAAGGCGTAGTAGAGCAGGACGACGGCGCGCTGCGACAGGCCGAGGTCGTAGAGGCGCTGGTGCAGGTGGTCGCGGCCGCCCTGGAATGGGGAGCGCCCCTGCCGGACGCGGTAAAGGATGAGCCAGGCGACGTCGAGAATCGGCAGGCCGAGGACGAGCAGCGCCGTCGCCACCTTGGCTGGGGCAAGGATGGCGAAGGTCGCCAGGGCGAAGCCCAGCATGGCCGAGCCGGCCGTGCCCATGAAGATTTTGGCCGGGTGGAAGTTCCACGGCAGGAAGCCGAGGCACGCGCCGGCCAGCGCCAGGGAGAACAGGGCGATGGTCGTCTGGCCCAGACTGTAGGCGTGCCAGGCGAACAGCAGCGCCGCGATGAGCGCGACGCCCACCGCCAGGCCATCCAGACCGTCGAGCATGTTGACCGTGTTCATCATGCCCACGATCCACACGACCGTCAGCCCGATGGTCAGCCAGGCCGGGAAGACGATGAGGTCGTTGATGTTGGGGGCCAACAGGTTCGGGAAGACCTCGATCCAGACGATGTGGGCGATGGCGACGAGGGAGAGGAGAACCTGGACGGCGAGCTGCGGCCAGGGCGACAGCTCGCGCACGTCGTCCCATAGCCCGAACAGCAGGGCGAGGAGTATGCCGAGCAGGACGCCCTGCAAGCGCCGCCAATCATTGGAGTCGAAGGGCGGCGGCGCCCAGCTGAGGCGGTGGGCGGCGTAGACGAGGGCAGCGGCGGCGAAGAAGCCAAGGGCCATCGCCAGGCCACCCCAGCGCGGTGTCGGTCGGGTGTGGATGTTCTTGGCCTGGCGCGGGACGTCGATGGCGCCCGCGCGTCGGGCGAGGCGGGCTACCAACGGCGTCGCCACCCCCGCCACCAGCGCCGCGACGCCAAAGACGACAGCAGCAATCGCAGTCACAGATGATGATTCGGATTCTCTACAGCTAGACCTTCGGCAAGCGCAGACGCCAGCAAATCCTCATCAGCAGCGACAAAAGCCACCTCTGAGAGTCCGGCTGTACG
Organism: Anaerolineae bacterium; assembly: GCA_039810085.1. GTDB lineage: Bacteria > Chloroflexota > Anaerolineae > Epilineales > JAHCIE01 > JBDHWG01. Next base: position 26,393 of record JBDHWG010000039.1, on the reverse strand, counting down.
TGCTGTTGCACGCACTTCGAGGGCAGCCGCAAGCTGAACAGCATCGTACCCGCGCAGGCGGTGCTTCTGCGTGAGTTCCATGGCGCGGTCAACAATCGAGGTACTAACAGGTATAACTTCATACTCGATAGTGTTATGGCGCACCAGCAGCCGGAACAGCCTGTCCCGCTCGGCCTGTGTGATTCCGCCTTGGATGCGCTGGCGAGACGCCAGGGCTGCGGCAATCTCAACACGAGTGATCTCAACGATAACAACGGTATTGCCCGCGGCAGGGTCAGCAAGAGCGCTTATCCACGAACTTCCAGGTTCAAAAAGGTATCGCTTGACCAGAGCACTAGAGTCAAAGAAGTAGGCAGTCATGCCTTCGGTCCACGCATCTCCAGAATCACCTCACTTAGCGGTTTGCCGCCAACGCGATCCAGAATAGCCCGGGCTTCCTCAAGGCTGAGTGTCGACTCGTTCGCTAACTCGCGCATCTCCCGACTTGGCTCGGCCAACAACCCCGCAGCGCGCAGCGAAGATCGAAGCCGCTCTCGCTCCGTTGGTTCTGTAGACTCCGAAGCCACCGATTTCTCTACTAGCCATTCCGAAACGAGTGACTCAATTGGCTTGCCCTGATTCGCGGCCACCATCCGCAGTCGCTCGTAAACGTCGGTCGGCAAATCGATGGTTAATGTCGTCATCTGTTACCCCTCCTAGCCAACCAAGGCGATTCATCACCCCGTGCCGAACTGGCGGTCGCCAGCGTCGCCCAGGCCCGGCATGATGTAGCCAGCCGGCCACGGGTCGCCCTCGCCGGTCAGCCGCTCGTCCAGCGCGGCCAGGTGAATCGGCACATCCGGGTGCGCCGCGCGCAGGCGGTTGACACCCTCCGGCGCCCCGATCAGCCCGACGAACTTGATGCGCCGCGCCCCCCACTGCTTGAGGATGTCCACCGCCGCGACGGCCGAGCCGCCCGTCGCCAGCATGGGGTCGAGGATGAGGACGACGGACACCGTCGGCTCGACCGGCAGCTTGTTGTAGTACGTGACCGGCTTCAGGGTGTGCTCGTCGCGGTACAGGCCGATGTGCCACACCTCGGCCTGGGGCATCATCTCCCAGACCCCCTCGACCATGCCCAGGCCCGCGCGCAAAATCGGCACCAGGCCAATCTTCTCCGTCACTTCCCAGCCGTGGGTTTCGCGCAAGGGCGTCCGCACCTTTTTTTCGGCCAGCGCCATGTCGGCGGTTGCCTCGTACGCCAGCAAAATCGCCAGCTCGCGGACTAGCTCGCGGAACTTCTTCGGCTCGGTCGTGACACTGCGCAGCAGGGTGAGCTTGTGCTTCACCAGGGGATGGCTTGAGACAAACACTTCGTTAGGGGCAACGCTCTCTGCGACAGACTCACCGCCGGCCGTCGCCACGCCGTCTTCCACACACCCTCCTTATGAGCTTTGCGTGCCATAAGACAAGCCAGGAGACAAATTGCTCCTGGCTTGTTCCCGCGTTCGTCTTACCACGCCCGGTGCTTTTCTCGGGCCTGCTTGCACTTCACACACAACGTGGTGCCGGGCAGGAGGGCTAGGCGTTCGGGGTCGATGGGCTGCCCGCAGCTCTCGCAAATGCCGTACTGCCCCTTCTGGGCATTTGCCATCGCGTATTCCAATTCCTCGACTTTGCGCTCAAGATTTTGGATCAGCGCCAACGTCTTTTCGCGCTCGACAATATTGGAATCGACTTCGTCCTCCGCCTCATCCAGCTGCACCACGAGAAACTGTTCCAGCCGCCGGATCTCGGCCAGGGTCTCGTCGCGCTCGCGGGTCAAGGTCGTGGTACTCAATTGTTCGGTCATTGGCTCCTCCAGGGACGCGCGTGGTCCATCTGCGAAGGCTGGTTGTAGCACAATGGAGCCACTCCGTCAAGTTGGAATGCAATTATGTTGCACTGCGTATTACGTGGTATAACGGGCAAGGTTTCTTACCCGATACGCCCATTAACATTAATATTGAAAGGCTGACATTTCTCCGCCTTGCGTCCCCTATTGTAGGGGAGTATAATACATATGTGCTAATGTCAAGTGACTAGAGGACTATCCGATGACTGAGCGCGCCATCACGCCCCAGGCGACCGCCGAAGACAAAACCTTGGATCTCAGCCTGCGCCCCCAGCGCCTGGCCGACTATCCGGGGCAGGACCGCGTCAAGGAGAACCTGGCGATTCTCATCGGCGCGGCCAAGCGACGCGGCGAGGCCATCGACCACCTCCTGCTGTACGGCCCGCCCGGCCTGGGCAAGACCTCCCTCAGCCTCATCGTCGCCCACGAGATGGGCGTCAACATCAAGATTACCTCCGGCCCGGCCATCGAGCGGCCGGGCGACCTGGCGGCCATTCTCACCAACCTCCGCAAGGGCGACATCCTGTTCGTGGACGAGATCCACCGCCTGGGCAAAGTCGTCGAGGAGGTGCTCTACCCGGCGATGGAGGACTTCGCCCTCGACATCGTCGTCGGCAAGGGGCCGACCGCCAAGAGCATCCGCCTCAAGCTGCCGCGCTTCACCGTCATCGGCGCGACGACCCGCGTCGCCATGCTCAGCAACCCGCTGCGCGACCGTTTCGGCGCTGTCTTTCGCCTCAACTACTACGAGCTACCGACGCTGACCCACATCGTCCAGCGCAGCGCCGGCATCCTCAAGGTCGAGATCGACGAGGCGGGCGCGCGGGAGATTGCCCAGCGCGGTCGGGGCACGCCGCGCATCGCCAACCGCCTGCTGCGGCGCGTCCGCGACTATGCTGAGGTGCGCGCCGAGGGCCACATCACGGGCGACGTGGCGCGCGCCGCCCTGGACCTGCTCGCTGTGGACCCGCTCGGCCTCGACGAGATCGACCGCCGGGTCCTCGTCACTATCATCGACAAGTTCGACGGCGGCCCGGTCGGCCTGGATACCATCGCGGCGGCCATCGGCGAGGACGCCGACACCATCATGGACGTGTACGAGCCGTACCTGCTCCAGCTCGGCTTCCTCGACCGCACGCCGCGTGGCCGCGTCGCCACTCGCCTGGCCTACGAGCACCTGGGCAAGCGCGGCGGTCCACCCCCCCAGCAGGGCGAGCTGGAGCTGGGCGGGTAGCCGTGGCCCACGGCTTGCATACAGAAAAGCATGTTTGATTTGCAATCCCTCGGACGCCTCATATTGCTCGGCGCAGGCGTGCTCGCCGTCATCGGCGTGCTGCTGCTCGCCCTGGGCCGCCTCGGCATCCCCTTCTTCCAGCTGCCCGGCGACGTCACCGTCCAGCGCGGCCCGGTGACCGTCTTTGCCCCGTTCCTGTCGTGCCTCGTCCTCAGCATCGTCCTGACCGTTGTGCTGAACCTCATCCTCTGGCTCGCCCGCCGCTTCTTCTAGCTGGCGGCCCAAAATATAGCAACGCAGAGGAAGAAAGACGTCTCTGTTCTTCCCTTTGCACCTCTGCGTCTTTGCGTTACCTTCCTCTTAGAGACCTTCGAGTAGTCGGTCATTTCGTTTTTTCCCACTTGACAGCGCACCCGGTTGGCGCTTTAATCACCCCATGCAAGACTACAACGGGCTCGCCGCCGAGTATAGCCAGCACCGCCGTGTCCACCCGGGCGTGCTGCGCGCCCTCCTCACGACCGCCCCCCTGACTCCCGCCTCACGCGTCCTCGACGTGGGGTGCGGGACGGGCAACTATAGCATTGCCTTGACGGAGGCTGTCGGCTGCGCCGTCCAGGGCATCGATCCCTCGACGGAGATGCTGGCGCGGCTGCGCGAGCGCGCTCCGGCCCTTCCGACCCGCGTCGGACGCGCCGAGCGCCTCGACTTTCCGGCCGATGCCTTCGACCTGGTCTTCTCCGTGGACGTTATCCACCACGTCGCCGACCGCGCCGCCTACTACGCCGAGGCGCACCGCGTGCTGCGGCCCGGCGGCCTGGTCTGCACCGTCACCGACTCCGAGGACATCATCCGCCGCCGCGAGCCGCTCTCGGTCTACTTTCCCGAGTCGGTGGCGGTCGAGCTGCGGCGCTACCCGCCCGTCGCGGCGCTGGCGGGCCTGATGCGCCAGGCGGGCTTCGGCGCGATCCGCGAGGAAACGGTCGAGTTCGCCTACGCGCTGACCGACGCCACGCCGTACCGCGCCAAAGCCTTCTCGTCACTGCACCTTATCCCGGCGGATGCTTTCCAGCTTGGGCTGGCGCGGATGGAGCGCGACCTGCGCGCCGGTCCCATCCCATGCGTCTCGCGCTATCTGCTCCTCTGGGGCGTCAAATAGGATGCCCGTCATTGCGAGCAGAGCAAAACAATCTCCCGACCTGGCGAAGGGTCGTCTATCGCATCATAGCGTCGGCATCGCCCACCGGGGGATTGCTTCGTCGTTCCTCCTCGCAATGACGGGTGCGTATTATCATGGAGGCTCAAAATGTTCTTCGATCTCCCCCTCGACCAACTCCAAGTCTACCAGCCCGCTCGCGACGAGCCGCCCGACTTCGACGCCTTCTGGGCCGACACCCTGGCCGAAGCACGCACCTTCCCCCTCGACGCCACCTTCGAGCCGGCCGACTTCGGCCTGCGCCACGTCGATGTCGAGGATGTCACCTTTCGTGGCTACGGCGGCCAGCCCATCAAGGGCTGGTTCATCGCGCCACGCGGCCGGCCCGGTCCGCTGCCGTGTGTCGTCAAGTACATCGGCTACGGCGGTGGGCGCTCGCTGCCCTATGACCACCTGTTGTGGAGCGCGGCGGGCTACGCCACCCTGGTCATGGACACGCGTGGCCAGGGCAGCGCCTCGACACCGGGCGACACGCCCGACCCGGAGGCCGACGGCGGCAACCCGCAGTACCCCGGCTTCATGACGCGCGGCATCCTCAGCCCGGCGACGTATTACTACCGCCGCGTGTTCACCGACGCCGTGCGCGCCGTCGAGGCGGCCAGAGTACACCCGCGGGTAGACCCGCAGCGTGTCCTGGCGACGGGCGGCAGCCAGGGCGGCGGCATCACCCTGGCCGTGGCGGCGCTCGTCCCGGACCTGGCGGGCGCGATGACCAACGTGCCGTTCCTGTGCCACTACCGCGCCGCGACCGAGATCACCGACGGCTACCCGTACCAGGAGATCGCCAAGTACTGCCAGGTGCAGCGCACCAAGGTCGATACCGTCTTCGCGACGCTGAGCTACTTCGATGGCGTGAACTTCGCCGCCCGCGCCAAGTGCCCGGCCCAGTTCTCCGTCGGGCTGATGGACGAAATCTGCCCGCCGCGCACCGTCTATGCCGCTTACAACCACTACGCTGGACCGAAGAGCATTGTTGTCTGGCGCTACAACCACCACGAGGGCGGCCAGACGTACCAGGACCGCGAGAACGTGCGCTTCGCCGCGACGATTTAGCAGCAATTGCCACAGAGACACAGAGAAAAGAAGGTGAAGATTTATCTATCCTCTGTGTCTCTGTGGCTAGTCTCCTCTGCGGCTCTGCGGCTCTGCGTTGCCAATTCTTTGAGTCGGGCAAGGAGACACTCATGGGACGGGTGCAGCTGTTCGAGATTGAGGACCAGGCGTGGTGCCCGAAGGCCATCCGCGACGCCGCCACCGACTACCTCCAGTTCTCCCAGCGGATCGGCACCCCGTATGCGCCGGTGGTGGAGCGTCTGCGGGCTGTCGTAGCCCGCAGTGGCGGCGAGGTTGTGGACCTATGCTCCGGCGGCGCCGGTCCCTGGCCGGACATCCTGCGCGCTTTCGCCGAGACGAACACGCGCGCCCACGTGACGCTGACCGACAAGTACCCGAACATCCCTGCGTTCCAGGCGGCGCAGGCCGACTTCCCCGACGCCATTACTTACGTCGCGCAGCCGGTGGACGCCGCCGAGGTGGGGCCTGACCTGATGGGTGTCCGCACGCTGTTCGCCGCCTTCCACCACTTCCCGCCGCCCCTGGCGCGCGCCATCCTCGCCGACGCCGTCCGACAACGGCGGAGCATCGTGGTGTGCGAGGCGACGGAGAACAGGCCGGGGCCAATCCTCGTCATGTTTCTGACGCCCCTCATCGCCCTGCTGGTGACGCCCCTGATTCGGCCGTTCCGCCCGTCGCGCCTGCTGTGGACGTACCTGCTGCCCGTCATTCCTGTCATGCTGCTGTGGGACGGCATCGTGTCGTGCCTGCGCACGTACTCGCCGGAGGAGCTGCGGGCGCTCACGGCTGACCTGGGCGACGGCTATACCTGGGAGATCGGCCAGGCCCGCGCCGCCCGCTCCCTCATCCCCGTGACCTACCTCATCGGCACACCGGCGCAAGAGTGACAAAGTGACGAGGTGACGAGGTGATGCTGTAATGCTGAGCGCACGCGAAGCATCCCCCGGTGGCCTGGAGGCCCTTCGTTGCACTCAGGCGACTGTCTGACCTTTCCGTGTATTCCGTGTGTTCCGTGGTTGCCCTCTTAGCCGCCGCGCAGGCCGGCGAGGGTGGCGTGGGGGAGGACGGCGTGGACGCCGAGGACGCCGTTCACGATCTGGGTGATGCGCAGGTCTACCGCCACGCTCGCCAGGACAATCGCCTCGGTGCGCGAGACGTTCAGCTCGGCCATGAGGAGATCGAGCATGGTGTTGGTGGCAATCAGCATGGCCTCGGTGAGGTCCACCGCGAAGCCGAAGGTGATCCAGCCGGCCGGCGTGTTCGCCAGCGGCCACGCCAGCCGCATGTCGTCGCGCACGCGCAGCGTCACCCCCACGTGGTCCATCGGGCACTCGATGGCCGTGCCGGACAGCTCGCCGTCGCCCTGGACGGCGTGGCCGTCGCCGAGGGCGAACAGCGCGCCCGGCGCGGCGATTGGCAGATAGAGCGCGCTGCCGACGACAAGCTCCTTGCAGTCGATGTTGCCGCCGACCGGGCGCGGCGGCGGCGTCGGGTAGATGCCCGGTTCGGCCGGGCTGTTGCCCATCACGCCCAGGAACGGCGCGAGCGTGACACTCCGACCCTCGGCGGTGCGGGCGATACCGGCGTCGGCGTCGATGCGCCAGGGCAACGCCAGGCGGTCGCCCGGCAGGCCCAGCTCGTTCTGGAAGCGGTGGCGCAGGCTGGCGAAGATGACGCCGGCCGGGCCGGGGCGCAGGGCGTCTACCGTAACTTCGAGAACCATGCCGGGCGCGGCCCCACGCACGTAGATCGGCCCGACGAGGCAGTGGCCGTCGTCGTGGGCCGGGTCGGGGCGCTCCGCCGGCGGGATGATGACCGGCTCATCCGGGCCGTTGGGGTAGTAGCCCCAGCGCACGTCGAGGGTCTGGCAGGCGATGCTGTCGCCCGAGTCGACGGTCAGGATGGGCGGGCGTTGGGGCGAGAAGCAGCCTTGCAGGGTAGCGGCTTCGAGGGGAATTTGATGAAGCATGGCGGCAGGCTCCACGGGAAGGATAGCCGAGGATAGCAGACGCCCGGCAGGGTGTCAAGGCAAACAGGAGGGGCGGCACCCAGTGAAACGGATGGGGGCCGCCCCTCCAACAAACTTTGCCAGAACACCCGGGAGGTGACTCAGGGGAATGTGAGTTCCAAAGGCTTGACTGGCACTTCCTTGTGATACGTGATGGTGTAGCTCTCGACCAGGTTGGGCACGCGCGTCAGGAGACGTTGTGTGTGCTCCATGTCGTGGTGTACCTCCCAGGCGTGCTGGCTATCGAAGCGCTCGACAATGGTGATGATGTGCGGGTTGTCGAGGTCCTGGTAGATGCTGCAACGCGAGCAGCCAGGCTCATACGTGGTGAGCGACATCATCTCTTGCAACTCGTGCATGAAGGCATCGAACGTATCTGCCTTGGTCACGAACTGGGCCAGGACGGCGATGGATGGCTCGGTGAGGCCGAACATGGTACTGCTTTCCTTTCAAAATGGATGGTTGCCGTGATAGGTCTTGGCAACTTAGTGATCAAGTATCACTCCTGACAATAGTATATCATGACGCACTGCATCATGTCAAGCCCTCGCTTGACATAGGACGGTCCTTATCGCGTTCATGGGCGAAGTGTAACAGTCTGTTGCGATTCGTTCACTTGCTTGGTTGACGGCTGACCCAAACGGGATTAGACTTCCGCTTTCCCGGTTGCGATCCCTTCACGGATGTGAGGAGGCGGCATGGACAGGCGCGAGGCGCGGGTGGCGTACCTGGCGGAAGTGGCAACCAAGTACTACGACCAGAACAAGAGCCAGCAGGACATCGCCGACGAGCTAGGCATCACGCGCTCGGCCGTGTCACGCCTGCTCACCGAAGCGCGGGAGCGCGGCATCGTGGAGATTATCGTCCACTACCCGTGGCGCACCTCGGCGGACCTGGAGCGGGCGCTAATGGAGATGTTCCCGCTCAAGGCGGCGCGCGTCCTCATCCGGGGCAACAAGGCGTATGATGAGATGGTGACGGGCCTGGGCGTGCTGGCCGCGCAGTACTTCACCAATACCATGAAGAGCAACGACATCGTGGGCATCTCGTGGGGCAGCGGGCTGTACCAGACCATCCGCGCCCTCCGCCCGGCGAGCTACCCCGACGCCGAGGTCGTCCAGCTCGTCGGCGCGGTTGGCACGGAGCGCTCGTCGGCGATGGGGCCGCTGCTCGCGCCGCTCCTCGCCAACCAACTCGGCGCGCCCTGCCGCTACCTCCACGCCCCGCTGCTCACCGAGAGCGAGGCGGGCCGCGCGGCGCTGCTGCACGACCGCTCGATCCGCGAGACCCTCGACGTTGCCGCCCGCGCCGCCGTCGCCCTGGTGGGCATTGGCACGACAGCGCCCGAGCGCTATAATCCCGCCCGCCACGGCTACGTCAGCCTCGCCGAGCTGGAGGACATCCGCGCGGCTGGCGGCGTCGGCCTCATCGTCGGGGAGCACTACGACATCGACGGCAACGTTCTGGACATCTCCATCAACCGCCGCGTCGTCGGCATCAGCCCGGAAAACCTCAAGCGCATCCCGACCATCATTGGCGTCGGCGGTGACGCCATCAAGGGCGAGGCCATCCTGGGCGCACTGCGCGGCAAATGGGTCAATGTCCTCATCACTGACGAGGCGGCTGCCCGCCGCGTGCTCCAGCTCGTCGCCCCGTCACGCCGCTAATCCCGGTCATGCCCCCGGCTCCCCCGCGCCGCATCGACATCCTGGGCGTCGGCGTCGACGACGTTACGCCCGCCGAGACCCTGGACATCCTCACCGCCTGGATCGACGCGCGCCAGCCGCGCCGCGTCGTCACGCCCAACCCGGAGATGGTGATGCTGGCGCGGCGTGACCCGGCGTTCGCCAGGCTGCTCGCGGACGCCGACCTGGCTGTTCCCGACGGCGTCGGCCTGCTGTGGGCATCGCGGCTGCGCGGCACGCCGCTGCGTGCCCTTGTGCCCGGCTCCGACCTCGTCCCCTGGCTGGCCGAACAGTCGGCCCGACGGGGCGACCGCTGGTTCCTGCTGGGCGCGGCGGAGGGCGTGGCCGAGGCAGCCGGGAGCATCCTGGCGGCGCGCTACCCGGGCCTGTGCATCGCGGGCGCCTTCGCCGGCGATGCCGCGCCACCCGGCGATCCGGTGACGCGGGCGGCGATTCGGGCCGCCGAGCCGGTGGACGTGCTGCTCGTCGCCTACGGCGCGCCACGCCAGGAAGCGTGGATGGCGCGCAACGCCGATCTGGGCATCCCGGTGTCCATCGGCGTCGGCGGTACGCTCAACTTCATCACGGGGCGCAGCCCGCAGCCGCCGCGCCTGGTGTACAACCTGGGCCTGGGCTGGGCGTATCGCCTGGCGACGGAGCCGTGGCGCTGGCGACGACAGCTCGTCCTGCCCCACTTCGCCCTCCTCGCCCTGCTCGACGGCGTTCAACGGCGGCTGAGCGCGTAGCATTTGCTCCCCTGTCCATATGGGCGTACAATTATGTGTCGCCCCTGAAAAGGGGCGTTGTATTGTCGTATTTGCCGTAGGGGTGAGGGTATCCGCCCATGCCAATGTTCGAAAACCTGACCGACCGGCTCCAGGACATTTTCGATAAGCTCGGCGCCAAAGGCCACTTGACGGAGGCCGACGTCGACGAGGCGCTCAAGCAGGTGCGCCTGGCGCTCCTGGAAGCCGACGTTAACTTCAAAGTTGTCAAAGAGTTCATCGCCAAGGTGCGCGAGCGCGCCGTCGGCGCCGAAGTCACCCGCAGCCTGACGCCGGCCCAGCAGGTGGTCAAGATCGTCAACGAAGAGATGATCAACCTCCTGGGCGAGCCGTCGAAGCTCAACCTGGGCGGCATCCCGCCGAGTGTCATCATGCTCGTCGGTCTTCAGGGCCACGGCAAGACAACGGCGGCAGCCAAGCTCGCCCTGCAGCTCAAGCGCGCCGGCCAGCGGCCCCTGCTCGTCGCCGCCGACACCCGCCGCCCGGCCGCCATCACTCAGCTCGAAGTGCTGGGGCGGCAGATCGAGGTGCCGGTGCATAGCGAGGGCAGCGCGCCCCCACCGCCGGACATCGCCGCCCACGCCGTGGACCGCGCCCGCCAGAGCAACTACAACGTCGTCATCATCGACACGTCGGGCCGCCTCAACATCGACGAGGCGCTGATGCGGGAGCTGGAGGAGATCCGGGCGCGGACGAAGCCCGTCGAAACCCTGCTCGTCGTCGATTCGATGACCGGCCAGGAGGCGGTACGCGTCGCCCAGGACTTCCACAAGCGCACCGACGTCAGCGGCCTCATCCTGACGAAGATGGACGGCGACGCCCGGGGCGGCGCGGCGCTGTCGATCCGCCACGTGACCGGCGTGCCTATCAAGTACATCGGTATCGGCGAGAAGATCGAGCCGCTGGAGCAGTTCTTCCCCGACCGCATCGCCTCGCGCATCCTCGGCATGGGCGACGTGCTCAGCCTCATCGAGCGCGCCGAGATGTCGATGGACCAGGAGGAGGCCGAGCGGGCGAGCAAGAAGATGGTCGAGGGCAAGTTCGACTTCGAGGACTTCCTGAGCCAGCTTCAGCAGCTCAAGCGCATGGGGCCACTGACGCAGATTCTCGACATGATCCCCGGCCTCAACCAGCTCACTAAGCAGCTGCCGACCGGCGGCATCAGCGACAAGGACCTCAAGCGCGTCGAGGCCATCATCTACTCGATGACGCGCGAGGAGCGGCGCAACCCGAAGATCCTCAACGGCAGCCGCAAGCGCCGCATCGCGTCGGGCAGCGGCACGACCGTCCAGGACGTGAACAACCTGGTGCGCCAGTTCGTGGAGATGCAGAAGCTCATGAAGTCGGTTGGCCGCGGCCGGCGCATGCCCAAGGGGCTGCCGCCGGAGCTGTTCGGCAAAGAACCGCCGCCGGGCGGCGGCCTGCGCCCGCGCCGGTAAGCATCTGTCACTCTGAGCGGAGCGAAGAGTCTCTCTGGCCCCGCCGAGATGCTTCGCTGCGCTCAGCATGACAATCATAAGGTATCTAGGCTGCTGCGCTCAAGGCACGCTGTGCCTCTCTCCCCACGCGGGGGACGCCCACCGGGGGCTAAGGCAGGCAGCTACCCAACAAGTGGAGGCTCAAGGACTGTGGTCAAAATCCGCCTGCGCCGTGTCGGCGCTAAGAAGCAACCTTCGTATCGTATCGTCGTCGCCAGCTCGACCTCGCCCCGGGACGGCCGGTTCCTCGAAGTGATCGGCCACTACAACCCGCGCACCGAGCCGGAGACCGTCGTCGTGGACGTCGAGCGCTCGCGCTACTGGCTGGGCCACGGCGCGCAGCCGACCGAGGCCGTCATGCGCCTGCTCAAGAAGGGCGGCGTGTTCGACGCCGCCAGCCAGCCGGCCGCCGACGCTCCCGCGGCCGCGCCGATGACACCGCCCATCGCAGCCGCCGCCGACGTCCTGCCCGCGTCCGACCCGGCGATCCCGGCCAGTCCGGCGGCGGCCATCACCGAGCCGACGCCCGACATCACGGCGGCTGACGTGCCGCCGACCCCGGAGGCGTAACGTGCCACCCTATGGTGGCCGCCAGGGCGGCCGGGGCGGACCGCGTGGCGGCGGGCGTGACATGCGCTACGGCCGCGACGCGCGCCCACAACGCGAGAGACCATCGGTGAAGATTGACCCGGCAATGGTGGAGCAGGCGCGCGGCCTGGTGGAGTACGTCGCGCGCAGCCTGGTCGACCAGCCGGACCAGGTAACGGTGCGCCAGGTGAGCATCGGCGCGTCGGGCGCGGTGCTCGAGCTGTCGGTCGCGCCCGACGACATGGGGCGCATCATCGGCAAGCAGGGCCGCGTCGCCAACGCCATCCGGACGGTTATCCGTTCAGTGACGCGCCCTGGCGTGCGCATCAACCTGGAGATCGTGTAGTGCCGCGTCGGAACCCGGCGCACCTGATCGTCGGCGAGATCGTGGCCGCCCACGGCATTCGGGGCGAGGTCAAGGTGCAGCTGGAGACGAGCTTCCCGGAGCGCTTCCAGCGCCTCAAGAGCGTCCTGATCGGCCCGGCGGACGGCAGCGCCTACCGTAGCGTGGGCCTGGAAGGGTCGCGGCTGCACAAAGGTAGCGCTCTGCTCAAGCTGGCCGGCGTCGACGACCGCAACGCGGCTGAGGTGCTGCGCGGCCAGGTCGTCGCCATCCCGGCCAGCCAGGCCATGCCGCTGGGCGAGGACGAGTACTACGTCCACCAGATCGAGGGCCTCGCCGTCTACACCGAGGAGGGCGAGCGCCTGGGGACGGTGGACCACGTCATCTTCACGGGTGCGAACGAGGTCTACGCCGTGCAGACCGAGGACGGCGAGGAGCTGCTCCTCCCCGCCATCGCCGACGTCATCCAGAACGTCGACCTGGACGCCGAGCGCATCACCGTGCGCCTGCTCGAGGGCCTCCGCTAGACCGTTGCCATCTTATTCTAAAAGGCGGGCTTACGCAGAGCCTGCCTTTTCGCGTTTTTCGCGGCCTTTCGTTTCTTTCGCGGTCCAGACTTTCTCCCCCCCGCGCCAGGCCAACGCCAGCACGCTCCACACCGCCCAGCAGCCGAGCACGGCCAGCAGCGGCGCGAGGGGCAGGCGGAAGCGCGTTTCCATGTGGAACGCGAAGTCCATGCTCACCAGGCTGAGGATGACGATGTAGAGCAGGGCGCGCTTCTGATACGCGCCCGGGACGAGGAAGACGCTGAGCAGGCCGCCGAGCAGGAGCAGCGGCCAGGCGATGGGGTCCTCCGGCGCCGGAATGACCACGTCCGAAATCTTGTAGCCTTGCTCCGCCGCGAGGAACTGCTCGCGCTGGTAGTTGAGGATGGGGACGATGTCGCCCGGGTGCCGCCAGAGGTAGGCGAGCTTGAGGTTGCGGAACATCACATCCTCGTCCAGCTCGGCCAGCTTCATGTTCTTGACGTCGTCCAGCGACGGCAGCTCGTCGGGCGCGCTCAGGCCGGGCACGGTGTCGATGCCGTGGTAGAACGCCTGGCCGCCGTTGGACGAGATGAGCAGGAAGCGGTGGTGGAACTGGTAGTTGCGCAGTGTCACCGGGCCGATGCTGAGCAGCAGCCCGAGGGCGACGATGCCGAGCGTCCACCCGAAGCGGCGGCGGAACGGCGGCAGGAACCACAGCCAGACGACGAGCAGGGGAATGAAGGGCAGCAGGAGGACGCCGCGCGTCAGGTTCGCCCAGCCGAGGACATAGCACGCGGCGAACAGCACCAGCGGCCGGCCGCTGGCCCGTGCCCACAGCAGCAGCGCCACCATCAGCAGCAGGAGCAGGATGAACAGCGGCTCGGACATCAGCCGCGCCGAGAAGCCGATGAGGAACGAGTACTCGGCGGCGATGAGGCCCGCCGCCAGCCCCACCCAACGGTTCGCCGCCATCCGCCCGATGAGAAACGTCAGCACGCACGCCAGCGCCCCGATGAGCGCCTGCACCATGCGCGCCGCTGTGAAGTCGTGGCCGAAGAGGCGGTAGGTGATGCCCAGCAGGAGGCCGTAGGCCGGTGGGCGGTGGGTGAACGAGCCGAGGGGGTGCCAGGGGAACGGTGTCTCGCGCGGCTCCGTGCCCAGGCCCTGCGCCCACGGCCAGGCGTAGCGGTCGTAGAGTTTCTCCTCGCTTTGCGGCGCCTCGGTGTACGCCTGGGCCACGGCGGCGCGGGGCGCTAGAGCGACGCAGAACACGACCAGGGCCAACAGGACGTCCAGGGCCAGGCCGCGCGTGTTCCGGCTCGGCGTCCAACGAGAGCCGAGAGAATAAGACAGGTGCGACACGCCCGCAATTATACTCATCGCGGGCCGCCGCACCAACATGCGCTAATCAAGTGACGGAGGTGACGGAGTGACGGGGTGACGGGGTGACGATGTGACGAAGTGGCGATGTGCCATCTGCCATCTGCCATCTGCCATCTGCTATTCGCCACCAGCCATCCGCTACCCGCCATCCGCCATCCGCCATCTGCTATCCGCTATTCGCCATCTGCTATCCGCCATCCGCCACCCGCCATCCGCTATCTACCACCAGCCACCGGCGCCGCCTTGAGCTGGCTCTTGAACAGCTTGCGGAACTTCGCCATCTTCGGCGCAATCACCACCTGGCAGTATGGCGCGCTGCCGTTGTGGGCGTAGTACTCCTGGTGGTAGTCCTCGGCGATATAGAACGCGTCGAACGGAGCCAGCTCGGTGACGATGGGGCTAGGGTACGCCTTCGCCGCCGTCAGCTCGCCCATGACCTCCTGCGCGACCCGCTTCTGCTCTTCGTTGCGGTAGAAGATGACGGAGCGGTACTGCGTCCCGATGTCCGCGCCCTGGCGGTTCAGCGTCGTCGGGTCGTGGACGGCGAAAAAGACCTCCAGGATTTGCTTCAGGGAAATCACCGCCGGGTCGAACGTCACCTGGACGACCTCGGCGTGGCCGGTCGTGCCGCTGCACACCTGGCGGTAGGTCGGGTTCGGGGTCGTCCCGCCGGCGTAGCCCGACTCGACGCTCAGCACGCCCTGCAACGCGTCGAACACCGCCTCGATGCACCAGAAACACCCGCCGCCCAGGGTAATCGTCTCGGTCCGAAAAGTCTGTCCGTTGCTCATCCTTCGCCTGCCTTTCCTCGCCTAAGACCAATTGGCAACGCAGAGGCGCAGAGGCGCAGAGAAGAAGACAGGTCTTATCTTTTCTCTTTGCGTCTTTGCGCCTCTGCGTTACCTTCCTCTTGAAACCTACAACGAGTTTCACTACCTTATCTGAGCTATCGAGGCGCGCAGTCTTACTCTTGCGCTGCGTGGGGGAGCACCATCGTCCGCATCAGCCGCGCCAGCGTCGCCGGCGGGTCGTCGCTGATGACGGCGTGGGCGGGCGAGGTCTGGATGACGGTGCTGCGCGGCGAGACGAGCCAGTGCCAGCGTTCGGCCTGGCTCAGCTCGCCAATCGGCCCGGCCGCCGCGCCGCCGCGACACACCACGGGAATCGCCTCCAGCTCCTCGCGCACCTCGGCCAGGTTCAACGCGGGCCACAGGGCCGCCAGCCGCGCCTCGTCCACCGCAACCTCAGCTGCCAGGAAGCGACGCGTGCGGCAGAACAGGATGACGCCGACGTTGATGAACTCCTCCCGCTCGACGCGGGGGACGACGCGGATGACGGCGTAGTCACAGCAGCTTCGCGCGGGCACGGAGAGCCTCCTCGACGAAGGGGCGCGGCGGTTGCACGCGGCGCAGCAGGTAATCCACGTAAGCCTGGCGGTGGGTGGCGACATCCGGGAACGCCATCTCGTCGCCGAGCCAGTCGTCCGGGATGGCCGCCACAATACCACGCAGGGTGTCTTCCGGCAGCCGCTCGGCCAGCGCCTCGTCCATGTCCGCCAGTCGGCTGGCGCGGCGCAGCAGGACGTGGTCCTTGATGGCGGCGAACGGGCTGCGGCTGCGGTCGGCGCCGTCCCAATTGTGGTGGAAGTACAGCGCGGCGCCGTGGTCGATGAGGTACAGGCGGCGGTGCCACCACAGCATGTTCGGGTTGCGCGGCGTGCGGTCGACGTTCGTGACGTAGGCGTCGAACCAGACGATGGCCGACGCCAGGTCGTCGTCCACCTTGCGGTGGTCCAGCGGGCCGAAACCCAGCGCACCGGGCAGGTAGTCCACGGCCAGGTTCAGGCCGACGCTGGCGTCGATGATGGTCTTGATCTCGGGGTCCGGCTCGGCGCGGCCGAGGACGCCGTCTAGCTCGATGACCGCCAGGTCGGGGACGGGCAGGCCCAGGGCGCGGCCGATCTCGCCGGCGATTAGCTCGGCGATGAGCGCCTTGCGGCCCTGGCCCGCGCCGCGAAACTTGAGAACGTACGTCCCGTCGTCGTCGGCCTCGACGATGGCCGGCACCGAGCCGCCCTCGCGCAGCGGCGCGACGTAGCGAATCGCGGTAATGGTCGGTAGCAGAGAGGCGAGCATCAGTTTGCGCCTTTGCCCCTCTGCGTTTCCTTCTTCTCTAGCTCGTCCATCACACCTTCCCGCAAAACGCACGTCTCGCTTTGGCGATGCTGCCGACTGGAAATCGCCGTTCGGTTTAGTCTATATCAGGGTAAGGTCAAATGCAACAGCGACATAGCCACATGCCTTACCAGGGCTTGACCGCGACGGGGGGCGCGCTTACACTTTGGACGATTGGTTGT
This sequence comes from Anaerolineae bacterium, assembly GCA_039810085.1. Lineage (GTDB taxonomy): Bacteria > Chloroflexota > Anaerolineae > Epilineales > JAHCIE01 > JBDHWG01. The sequence goes on along the minus strand of JBDHWG010000039.1, from coordinate 9,846 downwards.
GTTCGCCGTTGGATTATGCCTGTGTCGCCCAACACATCCCTCTCGCGCTGCTTTCACCTGTGCGCCCTCGGCCTCGCCGTGTGGGCGCTTTTCGGCGTGGCTGCGTGCAGCAACACGCCGCTCCCGGCGCCGCTGGTCCTGCGCCCCACCACGCCGACGCCGACGCCATCCCCAACCGCCACGGCCACGCCCAGCCCGACAGAGACGCCCAGCGCCACCCCAGCGCCGACGGCGACGCCCACGCCGACCGCCACGCCCGCCCCGCGCCTGCTGACCCTGGACCTGTCCGTCGCCGCGCGCCGCCAGCCCATCATCATGCGCCTGGAGCGCGCCAGCCTGGCCGGTGATACGCTGACCCTGGACCTGTCGTTCTTCAACGTCAGTAGCCGCGACCTGGTCAGCAACGGCCAGATCAGCGGGGGCGACGCCGTTCTCGTCGCCGACGGCGCGCCGTTTACCCCGCGCCGCGTCGCCGCCAGCCTGGCCCACGACATTGCCCCGGCCCGCACGTGGCTGGCGGGCAGCGCCAATACCGGCGACCTCGTCTTCGACCGCCCCCGCGGCGACGCCGCGACGCTGCGCCTGCCCGGCTTTCCGCCGGTGCAGATCGACCTTACCGCCGGGTCGGCCGTCGCCCTGGCCGAGGATGGCGCGCCCCTCCCGTCGCCGACGCCGGACTACACCGCCCAGGCGGTCGGTGAGGTGCGTGGGCTGCTCGGCCGCGTCGGACGCGCCGTTCTGGCGAAGGACGACAAGACCCTGGCGGCGTCGGTGCGCGGAGGGATCGAGTTTTTCGGTCCACCCGACGCCGCGTTCGACTTCATCCGCCAAGTGCCGTTCCGCCGCTTCGAGTTGGACCTGTTCGCGCCGGAGAGCGCAGTGAAGATCGACATGACGGGCGGGACGCCGACTGCGGTGCGCGGCGCGACGGTCGTCGCCGTCTACACCTTCGACGACGCTCCGAACGAGATATTCCGCCAGGTGCTCGGCGGCGACTTCGTCCGCGACGGCGACGGCTGGCGCATCACGCGGCTCACGCCGGACCGCCCGCCCTTCTGGGCCGTCGGCCTGACCGGCGTCACGCGCTGGCCCCACTTCCTCGTCTTCCACCGCCCCGACGAGGACATCGACGCCCTCCAGGATGCCGCCGAGACGGCCCACATCGCCCTGCAGGCCCAGCTCGGCGACCTGGTGGACGATGTCAACGTCATGATTGTGGCTGACACGCGGGAGAATTTTAGCCGCCTGGCGCAGCAGAGCGGCGAGACCTTCGTCGGCTCCGCCCGCTTCGACAATCTCCTCACCCCGACCGGTATCCAGACCGTCAGCCGGGCGTTGTATATCAACGATGCCGCCTTCAAGGACGGCGGGGTGAGCAACAACCGCAACCAGACGATCCAGCACGAGCTGACCCACCTGGCCCTGGCGCGCTGGTCGCGGCCGTGGACACCGCCCTGGCTCATCGAGGGCGCGGCGGGTATCTTCGCCGGCGAGGCGAACTTCCCGGCCCTGGCCGCTTATCTGCGGCGGCCGGACGCGCGCCCGCCGCGCCTGGCCGACATGACCGGCCTGGAGACCCTAGACCAGGCGCCCGTGCCGTTGGCCGTCGCCTACGCCTACTCGACCGCCGCTGCCGAGACCATCGTCGAGCGCGCCGGGCAGGCGAAGTTCCTCGATCTCTACCGCGCCTTTGCCGATGTCGACATGGCCCGCGTGCGCCAGACGGCGGGCGGCGGGGCGACGGTGTCGCCGGAGCGGTTCCGCCCGCTCCAGCGCAGCGTCACGAACGAAGTCCTCGCAAAGGTGCTGGGCATGAGCCTGGCCGAGTTGGACGCGGCCACCGAGGAGCACCTGCGCCAGCAACTCAGTCCATAGTCTTGCGCTCGCCCAGACCTGCACTCGCTCAGACCTGACAGGTTTTCAAAACCTGTCAGGTCTTCCAGGCCCGAATTTCTGATTCGTGTCCAATTGCTCTACAATTCGTGTTCTTAGCCCTGGATGTTCAAGGAGGACGACTCGCGATGCGAACCCTGTGGAAGATTGTTGGCCTATCCGTTCTCGCATGTGTCATGCTGGCCCTGGCGGCGTGCGGTAGCACGAATGCCCCGACGGCGGCGGTGGGCCAGAGCGCCGCGCCCGCCCCACAGAGCGCGCCGGCAGCCGGCAGCCAGAAAGCCGCGCCGGCCGCCCAGAGCGCGCCCGCCGGCGGGGCGTCTGCGCCTGACTTCAATGCCGTCGCTAAGGGCACGGACAAGCTCTTTGTGCCCGTCGAATCAGTGAAGCAGGCGCTCGACAACAAGAGCAACCTGCTCATCATCGACGCCCGCGCCCCGACGGACTTCGCCGCCGGCCACATCCCCGGCGCCATCAACATCCCCTACTATGAAATGGGGCAGCGGTACAAGGAAGTACCGAAGGACAAGTGGGTCATCACCTACTGCGCGTGCCCCCACGCCGAAGCCGAGCAGGCCGCCCGCGAGCTTCTGAAGCAGGGCTACACCCAGGTCAAGGCCATCGACGAGGGCTACTTCGGCTGGGTCGACAAGGGCTACCCCACCACCAAGAGCTAGCTGGCCGTTGCTCTCCAACCCATTTTGTAACGCAAAGACGCAAAGGCGCAAAAGGAGACCTGTCCTTCTCCCCCGCGTCTTTGCGTCTTTGCGTCTCCGCGTTGCCCGTTCTGGTCTCCTTTTCCGTACCTTCCGTGCCTTCCGTGGTACATCTCTTGGGTCGCCCTTTGCGCGTGTCTTTACAATAGCTTCGTTAAACTGTCATTGCGAGCACAGCGAAGCAATCTCCCGCTCTTGCGAAGGACGGTCTAGTGCAAGAACAGCAGCGTTATTGCCTACCGAGAGATTGCTTCGTTGGGCTATCGCCCGCCTCGCAATGACGGGTCTCCTCATGCTGTTCCTGGCCGGCTGCTCAGGGCGGCCGACGGCAGGCGTCGCCACGCTACGCGTCGCCGACGGCTCCGATGGCCTGGCGGGGCTGGACCGCGTCGTCGTCACCCTGCGCGACGCTGCCATGCACCGCGCCGACGCCGCGCGCGACGAGGGCTGGGTGGACATCCCGCTCCTCGTGCCGCAGGTGGACATGGGCGCGGCGAGCGCGAACGGGCAGGTCGTCGCGCGGGGGCCGTTCCCGCCCGCCGTCTACGACCGGGTGCGCGTCGAAGTCGCCGACGTCTACGGCGAGAAAGACGGGGCGCGCGTGGCCGTCCGCAACATCGTCGAGCCGATCTACCTGGCTGCGCCGCTGACCGGCGGTTCGGCCACGGTGCGCATCACCCTGATCGTCCTTCCCCGCCAAAGCCCCGACGAGCCTGAGCGCTACGCCATCTTCACGAAGGACGTGGCTGTCCGGTAGCCGTTCCGCAGAGAATTGTAACGCAGAGGCGCAAAGCCTCTGGATCGCGAAAAGCCACGAAAGCCCACGAAAAACGCGAAAAAGCCTCGCCGGGCTACATCCTTTCGCGTGTTTCGTGTCCCTTTTCGCGCCTTTCGTGGTCCAAAGGTTCTGCGCCTCTGCGTTGCCTTTCTCCAAGCGGGCGGGAGTCAGGCGGGGGACAGCCTTGCAAAAGACCGTCCCCCGCTTTGCCCAGGGAGATATGAGAGACGCTTATGGTTAGTCGGGCGCGATGAGGGTGTAGCCGTGGCGCGGGACGGTGCGGATGTAGCGCGGGCTGTGGGGCGTCGGCTCCAGCTTGGCGCGCAGGTTCTTGACGTGGGCGCGCACCAGGGCGTGCTGCCCGGCGCCCGGCGGGTAGCCCCACACGTCCTGGAGCAGCCGGTCCGACGAGATGACCTGACCGGGGTTGCGCAGCAGGTACGCCAGGAGCTTGAACTCCGTCGGCGTCATCGGAATGCTGCGCCCGTCCACCTCGGCGCGCCGTCCCCCCAGGTCGAGGCGCAGCCGCCCCAGAGAGAGCGGCTGGGCGTGGCTGCGCTGGGCGCGGCGCAGCAGCGCCCGCACCCGCGCCGTCAGTTCCTGGATGTCGAAAGGCTTGGTGAGATAGTCGTCGCCGCCCGCGTCGAGGCCGCGCAGGCGGTCAGGCAGGCGGTGCTGCGCCGTCAAGAACAGCACCGGCGTGTCCGACACCGTGGGGTCGGCGCGCAGGCGACGGCAGACTTCGATGCCGTCCAGCCCTGGCATCGCCATGTCCAGGACCACCAGGTCCGGCATCATCTGCCGCGTGACCGACAGCGCCTCCGCGCCGCTGTTGGCGGTCAGGACTTCGTACCCGTTGCGGACGAGGCTGCGGCTGAGGGTACCGCGCACGTCCGAGTCATTGTCGGCGACAAGAATTGTAGCCACAGTTACCTCACTTGGCGCCCTACTTTGCCACAGGCAGGCGCGCCCCAATGGTGGTGCCTATGCCGGGCCGGCTGGCGACGAGAACCTGCCCACCGGCGCGCGTCACAAGCGTCCAGGCCAGGAACAGGCTGCCACTCGTGTCCGGCGCGAACGGCTGGAGCAGCCGTCGCCGCCGCACCGCCACCGGGCCGTTGTCGGCCACAGTGACGAGAATAGCGCCGTTCCGCACGGTTGAGGCCAGCCGAATCTGGCTCGCCTCGACGGCCGACACCGCCTGACGCGCGTTGACCAGCAAGTGTACCCAGGCTTCCGTCAAGTCGTACGCATTCGCGCGCACCAGCGGCAGACTCGGCGCCAGTCGCGCGGTGAGGCGAACCCCAGCCCCCTCAAGCTCGCTTGTCACCAAGCGCAGGGCCGCCTCGATGCTCCCATTCACATCCATCGTCTCGGTTAGACCATTGCCTTGCAAAAACTCCAGGACACTCTCGATGCCGTCCCGAATGCGCTGTCCGGCCCGCTCGATGGCCGCCAGGCCCGCCTGCGCGCTCGCATCGGTCGCTTCCGTCTGCAACAGCTGCGCTTCGCCGATGACCGTCGTCAAGGGGTTGTTGATGCGGTGGGCCAGGCCGGCGAGGGCCGCGCTGCCAGCAATGTCGCGCCCGCTGGCGGTGAACCAGCGCTGCAGCCGCGCGCTGCGCTGGCGCTCGCCCATCAGTTCCGCCGCCAGGGTCGCCGTCTCGGCCAGCAAGACCAGGAGCGCCGGCTGCACCGGCTGGCTGCCGTTGCCCACGGCGACCAGCGCGCCGTGCAACGCACTTCCGCTAACCGGTGCGCCCCACACCCAGCCGTGGCCGTCGTCGACCTCCCGCACGGGCGCGTCACTGTGGATGACGCGCTGAGCGAGGCCGGTCAGGACGGCCTGGGCCTCGGGGGGACCAACGAGCGCGCCCCACACCACATCCCGCCGCGCCGGCTCATACCAGGCGACCCCAATCGCCTGAGCCCCATTCAATGCGACGACGTGCTGAGCCGCGGACTGTAGCGCCGTGTCAGCGTTGATCTGCAACATATGGCAGCCCTGTCCCCCCTCATTCGTCAAATGAAGTAACGAAGGGCGGGTACAAAATGTTATGCGCGTCGGGCGATTCGTGAAGGGGAAGGGAATTCGAAGGCGTCGTCGCCGTCCGGCAGCGCCTCGACTGGCCCTGACTTCGGCCACAGGTCGGCCACGTCCTGGGCCGCCACCAGCCGCGCCCACGTGGTGGCGATGAACGTCACGCGCCGCAGCCGCCGCGCCGGCACCGGGCGCGCCAACGGAGTCAGCGGCCCTAGCTCGAAGCGGACATAGAGGGCATCGGCGCGTGGGTGTCCGGCTTCGTCGGGCAGCAGCTCGCGCCGCCGCGCCAGGGACACCCGCTGCACGGCGGCCCACACGCGCACGGCGTGGCCCTCGGCGCCGAACGCGCCCGTCTGATAGAACGCCAGCGCCTCGCAGCCCAGGCGGGGCGGAGCATGCGCCACGGGCAGGCGGTACCAGCCCTCGGCCGCTCGGGCCAGGTCGGCCGGCCGCGTGATCACGGCCACCAGGACGGGCGTGTCCGGGGTGGGCCAGGCGGTGGGAACAACGCGCGGGCGGCGCGGCATAAGCCCTTAGCGCACCCGGGCGGCGAGGTCGGGCGCGGCGCGGCGCAGGCCGGTCCGCAGGCGCAGCAGGGCCACGTCCGACGCCCGCGCCTCGAGCATGACGTCGAACGGCAGCAGCCCGACCGTCGCGGCGAGGAAGTCCTGGAACTCGAACGGGTGGATGAGGTCGGCGTGCTCGCCCGGCCGCGGCAGGCGCACGACGGGCACGCCGCGCCGCCGCAGCCGGTGCGCCTCGGTGCGCGGTGAGGCGACGTGGACCAGGGGCGTCACCCCGGGCGGCCACGTCGCCAAGCACGCCGTCAGGGCGTCGCGGAGGACGCGCCCGCCGTCGTGGAGGCGGTGGTGCAGGCTGTCGAAGATGACCGGCGCGCCGCACGCGGTGTGTACGTCGAGCAGGTCGCCCGCCGTGTGCACCAGGTCGTGCTCGACGGCGACGCGCCGCTGAACGGCCGGCGGCAGCTGAGCGAGACGCTGGGCGAACCGCGCCCGCGCCTGGGACGCATCCGCCCGGCTGCCCCCGACGTGGCACTCGACGACACCCCCCCCTGCGCCCAGGCCGTCGAGCAGGCCCGCCAGGGCCGTCAGCGTCGCCGCCGCGTGGACCGCCTCACCCGGCCCGGCGCCCCCCAGCGACGCCGTGAGCGGGGCATGCACCGTCAGGCGCACGTCGCCCGCCCACGCCAGCGTCCCGACCCACGCCAGGGCCTCAGCCGCCTCGGCCAGCTGCCCTGCGGCATCCTCGGCCGGCCCGGGCAGGAGGCGCGGGTGCAGGCGGAACAGGTGGATGTCGGCGCGGGCCAGCCAGGTCAGCCCGTCGCGCAGAGTGAGCAGCCCGACGCTGAGGTGGGGCCGGGCCGGCGGACGCCGCGCGTCGTAGCAGCGCAGCCCGGACCGCGCCAGGAGCGCCGGCCCACAGCCAAGGCGCATGTCCCTCCTTTGGGATTGCCACGAAGGCACAGAGGACACAGAGAATAGATCAGGAATTGGCTCTGTGCTCTCTGTGTCTCTGTGGCAGTCCCCCTATTGGCTCGAACACAAACTTGCGAATAAGGCGTCTACGCTGGAGGAGGGATTCGCTGACGCTTTCCTTGCACGCGTGGCTGTCTGAGAGCGGGACGATAGATTTGTAACGCAGAGGCGCAGAGGCGCAGAGATAAGAAGAACTGACTCTTCCTCTACGTGGCGTGATAATCTTATAGAATGGCGCGGAGGAGGGCGATCCAGATGAAGATTTGGACGGCAATGGCCCCGCCGAGGGAGAGGTAGGCGGCGAACCGCTCGCGCCGATGCACCACCAGGGCGAGGCCGGCGTTGACCGCCAGGGCGAGGGCGCCGGCCAGGGGCAGCCATACGGCGATGCTCCGCGCCAGGGGCGCTAGGTCAACGCCGCGAATGGCGATGGTCGCCGGCAGCCCGCCGTAAACCAGACACACCCACGCCCACAGCAGCAGCGACAGCAGCGCCGCCGCGCCGAACAGGGCATACGCCAGCCGGTCGCGCCAGATCGGCAGGCGCATCCAGCGCGGCTGCCACGCCGTCTCCGCCACGACCTCCGTCGGCCCGAGACGCTGGCGCGTGCCCAGCTCCTCGATGAACGCGGCGCGGTTGGCGGGCGAGATGGCGTAGGCGCCACGGTGGGTGACGATCATGAGCTGCTCGGGCAGGGGGCGCGTCGCGCACACCACGGCGCTCCCCAGGCGGTCGACCTGGCCCAGCCCGACAAGCAGGCCGGGCCAGTGATAGCCTTGCACGCGCTCGACGTAGAAATCCGCGCCATCCTCGATGGCGGTGATGTTGGGCATCGGGATGACGTGGGTCGTCGCCGCCCAGCGGACGGTCAGGGCGTTGCGGTCCATGGCGTAGCGCAGGCTGAGCGCGCCCCACAGCCAGTAGGCCAGCACGCCCAGCGCCGGCAGGCTCAGCAGGAGTACCAGGCCGGCCAGAAAGGCCAGCGGGCTGACGCCCAGCCGGGCGATGCTCACCGCCAGCGCGGCGTCGATGCCCAGCAGCGCCAGGAGGGCGACCAGGAGCGAGAGCGGGACCAGGGTCGATAGGGGGGGACGGAAGCGCATGCTAGAACCTGTGCCAGGTCGGGATGATGGCCGGGAAAAGGGCCGGAATGAAGTCGTGTTTCAGGAGCGTCACGGCGTCCTCCTCGGTGTCCGTCACGAAGGCGCTCAGCCGGACCGACAGGATGCCGTCCTTGGGATCGCGGTCGGGCGTGTCCCACAGATACCAGTACAAAACCACGATCTCCTGTCCGTCGTCCTCGTTGCGCGCCAGGCCGCGCTGGACATTGAGCGCGCCGCCGCCTAGCGGAACCGTGTCCACGCGGTCCTCCAGCATCGTCCAGCCCTGGAGCGGGTAGCAGATGGTCGGGGTGTGCTCGAACAGGCGGAAGCTGCGCGGCCCGCGGTGGCCGATGAACGTCAGCCAGACCACGTCGCCCGCCGAGTTGCGGTAGGCGCGCTGCAAGACAAGCTCGGGATTCTGGTAGGCGTCGGTCACTTGCGGGTTGACCGGCAGGTCCGTCGCCGTCCAGTCGCCGATGCGCGTCGGCAGGGCGTCCGGCAGGCTGCCCAGCCACAGGTTGTAGGGGCTGGTCACCACCCGCTCGTAGCGCGTGATGTGGTACCAGCCGTCCACGTCGGCAAAGAAGACGTGGTCCGCGCTCGCCGCGCCCTGGGTCGGCGCCGACGACGGAGTCGGCGCGGCCGGCGGCTGGGATTGCCGCGCCACGCCGATGCCGACGACCAGGAGCGCGACAGCCCCCGCCGCCAGCCAGCCCCCGCGCCCGATTCTATGGAGTGCTATTCGCATCTCGCTCAACATTAATTGCACCGCATAGGGCGAAACCCTCTCCCTACCACGCCTCGGGGCGCAGGCGGTTGCAGCGCACTACCCAGCTCAGCCCGATCAGCAGGGCGAGGGCGACCAGGAACAGCAGCGGGCTGGCCAGGGTGTGGAAGAAGCCCAGCGCCGCGTCCGCGCCGAGGGCGCCGGCGACCCAGAAGATCGACGAGACGCGCGCCAGGTTGGCGGCGAGGGCGATGGGCAGCGCGCCGGCGATGATGAGCGTCTTGCCCCACCACGGTCCGCGCACACTGTACGCGAACAGCACCGCCAGCGTCCCCAGCGCCACGACCGACCGCAGCCCGCTGCACGGCGCGCCGACGGTGAAGGCCAGGTCGTTGACGGCCACCTGCCCGCCCTGGTTGACGGCGGCCACGCCGAAGAGCTGCGCCCCCCGCGCGGCGTACGTCGCCGTGAACGCCTCGAGCTGCGGGCTGAGGCGCTCGATGCCGGGCAGCGGGATCATGGCCGCCAGGAAGAGCAGCGGAAACGCCCAGGCGCGCACGACGCCCCAGCCGGCGAAGGTCCACACCAGGCCGATGATGACCACGAGCAGGGCGAAGGCAGAGACGACGGCCATCTGCATCGGCAGCGTGACCAGGTGCAGGCCGATGCCCACCGCCACCAGCGCCAGCGCCATCGGCGTCGGCCGCGCGTCGGCCAGGGCGTCGCGGTGGCGCCAGATGAGCCAGCCGGCGACGAGCGGCGCCAGGACGCCGTGGGCGTAGTAGTCGTTGCCGAGCCAGGACAAGGCGAGCCAGCGCAGCGTGCCTGCGAAGAGGATGGCGACGAGGGCGACGACGGCGGCAAAAACGGCGATGACTCTCAAACGATGGTTCATAGCCCCAAATGCTAGCCGGATTGAGACGGGCGGGCAAATCCCGCTCTTTGGCGAATATCAAGTGCCGGCCTGCCATTGCGAGCGGAGTCTATATGACCCTAGGGTCACCCGTAAGTATGAAAATGGCTGGCGCGACCGCCCGCGTGATGGACAGCCAGACGGGTTGCGATTATGCTTGAGGTCGGCACGGGCGA
>JBDHWG010000038.1:0-33639 GCA_039810085.1 Anaerolineae bacterium | reverse complement strand
CGCCTCGCCCACGTCTGCTATAGTTGTCATCGGGAAGCTCCTTGGCATCGGCGTTTGTTTGGCCACGACGATGATGCCCCAAGAGCTTCCCACTGTCATCTCTTAGCTTGATACGTATGGGGGATGAGGGGCACGTCCCCCTTGACAATCCTTCGTTTGTCGCCTATAATCTCGAATATGAGGTCTGGTTCATGTTTTGAGTATGGAGACAAGCGCATGAATACAGTGAAGAGCGTTAAGACGATAGAAGAGCTGCCCACGCTGGCGTTGCGGCTGAGCGAGACGAGCGACCTGTCGGCGAAGATGGCGCGCATGGCGGTCGAGCATGGGCCGATCTTTCGCCTGGCGATTACGGACATGGCCTGGTTCGACACCGATGTCGCGCGGCCGTGGTTTGTCTACATGGTGGGGCCGGAGGCCAACCAGATGATCCTCCACACCCACCGTGACTACTTCAGCCACGACCTGGGCTGGACACCGATTGTCGGCCCGCTTTTGGGGAAGGGTCTGCTGAACATGGACGGCGCGGTGCATGACTTGCACCGCAAGATGATGAATCCGGCGTTCACCGTCTCCTACATGAAGCACTACCTGCCGCTGATGAGGCGCGTCGTGGCGGACCGCACGCGCGACTGGCTGGCGCGGGGTGAGGTCGATCTCTACGAGGAGACGCGCAAGATCACCTTCGACGTGGCCGCCGAAGCCCTGGTCGGCTTCCGCACGGGCGCTGAGGTGGACCGCATCCGCGACCTGTTCTTCGCCCTCTTCCACGGCTGGGACGCGGCGGAGGAGACGCGCGAGGAATTCATGTTCCGCATGATGATGACCCAGCGCGACCTCAACATGATTATCCTAGACAAAATCCGCGAGCGGCGGGGCGCTCCGACCGACGACATCCTGGGCATGATGGTGCAGGCGAAGGATGAGAACGGCAAGCCGCTGAGTGACGAGCAAATCCTGGCGCACGTCAACATCCTGCTGGTCGCCGGACACGAGACGACGACAAGCCTGAGCTCGTGGCTATTCTGGGAAATGGCGCAGCGGCCCGAGTGGGTTGCGCGTGTGCGCGCTGAGCTGGACGAGGTCATGAGCGAGCACGGGAGCCTGACGACTGAGGCGACGCGCCAGATGAAGGTGCTGGGCTATGTGATTGACGAAGTCGGACGTTTCCACGCCCCGGTCCGCAACGCGCCACGCGGTGTCGTCAAGGAGTTCGAGTTCGGCGGCTATGTGGTGCCAGTCGGCACACAAGTTCGCTACTCCATCGCGGCGACACACCGACTACCGACGGTGTGGGACAACCCGGACGTGTTCGACCCGGAGCGGTTTGCGCCGGGCCGTGAGGAACAGAAGCGGTATCCGTTCGCGTTCCTGCCCTTCGGCGCTGGTCCGCGCATCTGCATTGGGATGCACCTGGCGACCGCCGAGGTGAAGGCGATGACGGAGCACATCTTGCGCAGCTTCGACCTGTCGGTCACGCCGGGTGTGCAGCCGCAGGAGTACGGGATGATTACGACGTTTGCTGAGCCGGGCCTGCGGGTGCGAGTGACGAATCGTCTTGGATCGGCCAAGTGATCGTATAACTGCGTGTGAACCGCGCTATCGCGCGGGCGCCAGGCTGAAGCGCTGGCGCTGAGAGGGCGAAGTCCTTCGGACTCCTCGAGTCCAGAAGCAAGTTTACTCTTTTAGCCAGCGCTTTCTCCCAGCGCCCTTTTCGACGGGAGTAGTGAGGGCTATGGAGACGCGAGAGGACGATCTACCGGCGCTCATCGAGGAGATGGATCTGCCGCGCGTGCCGCAGCAGGCGCGCAGCCGCCAGAAGCGCGACGCCATCCTGGAAGCCGCCGGCCACCTGTTTGCCGAGCGCGGCTACGAGGCGACGACGACCGACGACATCGCCGCAGCGGCGAGCGTCAGCGTCGGCACGTTCTACGGCTATTTCCACAACAAGCGGCAGGTGTTCCTGACCCTGTTTGCCGCCAGCTTCGAGGCGCTCCTGGCGCTACGCATCGACGAACTCGACTTCTCGACGAACCCGCGCCAGATCATGCGCGAGACGATTCGCCGGGCGATGGACAAAGCGCCGCGCGACTACGGCCTGGCGCGGGCATGGCGCGAGCTAGCGCCGCGCGACCTGCAGCTGGCCGAGTACCACGCGCGCGTGCACCGGCTCATTCGCCAGCAGGTGCGCGTGGCCTTTCGGCGCGCGGCGGAGCAGGGCCTGACGTGGCCGGACATCGACCTGGACATCACGAGCGACATCGTTACGCTCGTCGTAGACTGTCTGTGGGAATGGGAGCCGGGGCCGGAGCACCTCACGGCGGAGGGGCGTCAGCGGTACTATGACGTGGCAGCCGACATGATGGCTCGCGGCATCTTCAAGACGGTAGAATAGTCAGGGCGGGGAGCAAGAGGCTTCCCGCCCTCGTCGTTATGCCTAGTGGAGTTGGAAAGGCTGCGAGTGCAACGGTCTGGCGCGTCGTTGCGAGGAGGACGATAGGCCGACGAAGCAACCTCGCGTCGGGCAAACACGACGGTTTGCGCGTGCTAGAGTGTCTGGTGGAAAGGCGGGAGATTGCTTCGCGTTTGCTCGCAATGACAGCCTTTCCATGCGCCTCTCGCACTCGATGCTAACGAGCTAGTTCAAGCTGCGGAATCGCTTTCCAGTCGGGGTTGTCGCCGGCGTGTCTGGAGCGGTGTTCCCACACGATCTGCTGGCCGTGGACGAGGAACGCGCCGGGGAGGAGCTGCGGGTCGCCCATGGGCTTGCCGATAAAGTTCCCCTTGCTCGCCGCGCGGATGCCGCACGCCCAGACGCTCGGTCCCATCATCTGCATCATCCCGCCGCGCTGGATGCCAAACGCGCGGTAGAGGTCGCGGGACGAATTGGCGATGACGCGCGCATCGGGCCACAGGTCGTCGAAAAAGTCCTGGCTCTCCTCGACTGTCCCCTGCCCAACGAACAGGACGCGGGGGAAGTCCGGTGTGCGCGCCGCAATGTGTCGTAAATCCATTACGACTTCCCGTGGGAACAGTCAGCCATAGTGCCGCAGGAAGACGAGCAGCGTCGGCTGCCTTGGATCGAGCTGGTCGGCCAGGGTTCCCGGTGTGAGGTTGAGGCCGTCAACATGGCTTTGGAGTATGGTGTCGGGAATTGTTTTCGGCATCACGCGTGTGTGTCTCCATGTGGTATGTGGTGTTCGCCCTTTCTGAGCGGGTGACACACCACCATCATTACCCCTCGGCTTGACACTCGCGGGCGAAACGGTATCATCCGCGCCAGCCGGACGCCCGGCGCGACCACCTGCTTAAGCGCAAAGGGGATGACATGGCCGATACTTTCGATAGGAAGCTCCAGCGGTACGCGGAATTGACAGTGCGCGTAGGCCTGAACTTGCAGCCCGGCCAACGCCTCGTCGTGCTTGGGCCGGGCGGCCAGAACGGGGTCCCCCTCGAAGCCGCGCCCCTGGTGCGCAGGATTGCCGAGGAAGCCTACCGCCAGGGCGCGCGGTTCGTGGATGTCATGTGGGGCGACGAAGACCTGCGTCGCATCCGCTTTGAGAACGCACCGCGCGACTCCTTCGACGAGTACCCGACGTGGCAGGCGACCACCGCCTTTGAGTATGCCCAGCGGGGCGACGCCGTCCTCATCATTAGCGGCAGCAACCCGCGCCTCCTCGCCGGACAGGACCCGGCGCTCGTGTCCCAGGCGCAGCGCAGCGGCTCCAACTATACCGCGCCCTTCTCGACGCTGCTCTCGGCCAACGCGATGAACTGGTCGGTTGTCGCGTACCCCGGCCAGGGCTGGGCATCGGTCGTGTTCCCCGACCTGCCGGCCGAGGAACGGCAAGCCCGGCTGTGGGACGTCATCTTCCACGTGTGCCGCGCCGACCAGCCCGACCCGATTGCGGCGTGGGAGGCGCACCTGGGGCAGCTGCGCGCCTGGTACAGCTACCTCAACGACCGGCGCTACGCCGCGCTCCACTTCCGCGGCCCCGGCACGGACCTGACCGTCGGCCTGCCCGACGACCACGTCTGGGGCGGCGGTCGAATGACCAGCCAGACCGGCATTCCGTTCACGGCCAATGTGCCGACGGAGGAGATCGCGACGATGCCGCACCGCGAGCGGGTGGCGGGTGTCGTCGCCGCCACGCGCCCGCTGCCGTACGGCGGCGCGCTTATCGAGAACTTCAGTGTGACGTTCGAGCACGGGCGGGTCGTCAACGTGGCGGCGGACAGGGGAGAAGAGGTGCTGCGGCAGATGGTGGCGACGGACGAGGGGGCGGCGCGGCTGGGCGAGGTGGCCCTGGTGCCGACAGCCTCGCCCATCTATGGGTCGGGCCTGACCTTCTCCAACATCCTGTTCGACGAGAACGCGGCGAGCCACATCGCCCTGGGGAGAGCATACCGTTTCAGCCTTCAGGATGGCGAGAAGCTGCCCGACGAGGAGTTCCAGGCGCGCGGCGGCAACACGAGCGCCATCCATGTCGACTTCATGATCGGGTCAGGCGAGGTGGACGTGGATGGCGTGCGAGCGGACGGCGGGCGCGAGCCGGTCATGCGCGGCGGCGTCTGGGCCTTCGAGGCGTGACACGCTCAGCGTAAGTTGCCTGGCAATACCCATCATCCCAGATCGGGCGGGCTGCGCAAGACGTGGCCCGCTCTTTATTGCGGTCGGTAACTGGCACAATTCTTGCGGGACCGCCGCTGACGTTTGATAGGACAATTGTGTAACGTAGGTTGGACATGCATAAAGGAGGCAAGCGCCGATGAGTTTCTTTGGATACCCGTTTGACGACCCCAACCCGCTGCGCGCGATGGGCGCGCGACTGATGGCGATGGTCGAGGGGGACAACATGCCCCGCATCGAGGAGCCGCACCACAGCAGTGACCAGGGCGGCAAGAGCAATCTGGGCCGCTGGGCCATTGCAGCGGGGGGCGTTGCGGCGGCAGCCTATCTCCTCTACCGTCGCCGGGGCAAGGGGGGCCAGGGCAGCGAGGGCGAGGACGCGCCGAGCATCTATGAGACCGTGACCATCGACCGGCCGCAGGAAGAGCTATACAGCTTCTGGCGCAACTTCGAGAACCTGCCGAAGTTCATGCCCTTCCTGGAGTCGGTGACGGTCCAGGACATGACCCACTCTCACTGGAAGGTCAAGGGGCCGGTGGGGACGACGGTGGAGTGGGACGCGCAGATTGTCCACGAGGAAGAGCCGAACGTGATTCGCTGGGAATCCACGGAAAAGGCGAGCGTTCCCAACGGCGGCGAGGTGCGCTTCAAGCCCGCGCCGACCGGCCACGGAACTGAGGTCCACGTCGACATGGAGTACCACCCGCCGGCAGGCAAGATTGGCGCGGCGTTCGCCAATCTGTTCAAGAACGATCCCGACAAGCAGGTATTCACGGCGCTGTGGCGCTTCAAGCAGCTCATGGAGACGGGCGAGATCGCAACGACCGAGGGCCAGCCGCATGGCTCGCGCTCGATGGTGGAGAAGGCGGCGGACGCCGTGACGTCGGGCTAACCCCTGGCGAAGAGTTTCACGCACATATCATTGGAAAGTCGTTAGCCAGGAGGGCAACAAGACGTTATGAAGGCACTTTGTTGGAATGGTAAGAAGGACGTCCGCGTCGAGACGGTGCCGGACCCGAAGATTATCAACCCGCGCGACGCCATCATCAAAATCACCAGCACGGCGATCTGCGGCTCCGACCTGCACCTGTACGACGGCGTCGTGCCGACGCTGGAGCACGGCGACATCCTCGGCCACGAGTTCATGGGCGAGGTGGTCGAGGTCGGCCCCAGCGTGAAGAATCTCAAAGTCGGGGACCGCGTGGTCGTCCCGTTCACGATTAGCTGCGGCTCGTGCTTCTTCTGTAAGCGCGGCCTGTATTCCTGCTGTGACAACTCCAACCCGAACAACTACATGGCCCAGGAGATGTACGGCCACTCCCCGGCCGGCCTTTTCGGCTACTCCCACATGCTGGGCGGCTACGCCGGCGGCCAGGCCGAGTACGCCCGCGTGCCTTTTGCGGATGTCGGGCCAATGGTCATTCCGGACGGCCTGCCGGATGAGAAGGTCGTCTTCCTCACCGACATCTTCCCGACCGGCTACATGGCGGCCGAGAACTGCGACATCCAGCCCGGTGACACTATCGCCATCTGGGGCTGCGGCCCGGTCGGCCAATTCGCCATCCGCAGCGCCGTCATGCTCGGCGCGGAGCGCGTCATCGCCATCGACGACGTGCCGGAGCGCCTGGAGATGGCGCGGCAGGGCGGCGCGATCACGATTGACCGCTCGAAGGAAGACGTCCTGGACGTGCTGATGGAGCTGACCGGTGGCCGCGGTCCCGACGCGTGCCTCGACGCCGTCGGCTTCGAGGCCCACGGCGGCGACCTCGACGCCCAGGTGGACGAGGCCAAGCGCAGCATGATGCTGGTCACGGACCGCGTCACGGTTCTGCGCCAGGCTATCATCGCCTGCCGCAAGGCCGGCACGGTATCGCTGGCCGGCGTCTACGCCGGCATCGGTGACAACCTGCCCCTGGGCGCGGCCTTCAACAAGGGGTTGACGTTCAAGATGGGGCAGACCCACGTCCAGAAGTACCTCAAGCCGCTGCTGGAGCGCATCCAGAAGGGCGACATCGACCCCTCGTTCGTCATCACCCACACGCTGCCGCTGACCGAAGCGCCCCAGGGCTACAAGACCTTCGCCGATCAGGCCGACGGCTGCATCAAGGTGCTGCTCAAGCCGGGCATGAACGGTTCGGCCCCGCACCCCAACGGCGCTTGATCATCTCACGCGTTCGACCCTAAGGCTCCTCCCCGCGAGGAGCCTTTTTCTGTTCCCTCACCCCCTAGCCCCCTCTCCCAGAACGGGAGAGGGGGAACAGGTCTTTCTCCTCTCCTCTTGTGGGAGAGGCCGGGTGAGGGTCTGGCTCGCCAACCGTTGACGCGAGGGAGAGCCGGAGTATAATCAGGGCTACTGCGCGCCACTACCGTTTGGACCAGCGGCCGGGGGAGGATCAATGGCGTGGGATAGGGTGAGTCTGGCAGACGCGATGATTGCGCGGCTGGACGAGGACGAGATCGACGACCTGTGCTTTCGCCTCCAGGTGGACGACCAGAACCTGGATCGCAAGACAAAGGGCAGGCTGGTACGCAGCCTCATCAAGTACATGGAGCAGCGCGAGCAGTTTGACGTTCTCACGCGCAAGCTCGGTGAGATGCGCCCCGACATCAAGCCGCCCCAACAGCCGTCTCTGCCGCTGGTCCCGACCGATAAAGAGACCCCGGCCAGACCCGTTGCGACACTGACCGCGCCGGCCCTCGGCGATCGGATGACTGACCCACGCGGGGTCACGATGGTGTACGTGCCGCCCGGTAAGTTCATGATGGGGAGCGCGGACATCACCGACGACGAAAAGCCGCCGCACGAAGTGACTATCTCTCGCGGTTTCTGGCTGGACCTGATGCCGGTGACCAACGCGATGTACAGCCGTTTCGTGAGAGCGGGTGGCTATGTGACGCGGGATTTCTGGACTAATGCCGGATGGGAGTGGACACAGAAGAACGGAGACCAAGCGCCTGCCGATTATGAGGGCTTTGTCGATCTGCAACAACCTAGAGTGGGCGTCACATGGTTTGAGGTGGACGCCTACTGTCGCTGGCGAGGCGGTCGACTACCGACTGAGGCGGAGTGGGAGTGGGCCGCGCGAGGACCCAAGAGTCTCAGGTACCCGTGGGGAAATGAGATGGATGCCAAGCGCGCTGTCTTTAAGAACAATTCTAGCGGCAAGACGGCGCGCGTAAACGGGAATACGCGTTTGGATGGCGCGTCGTGGGTAGGGGTGCTGGACATGAGCGGCAACGTTTGGGAGTGGTTGAGTACCCTTTTCTGGCCGTATCCCTACAACGCCGAGGATGGGCGAGAGAGCCTGGAGGACGCGGAGACGTGGCGCGGGGTGCGCGGCGGTTCGTGGAGCTACGATGACTACTACCTACAGGCCGCGTACCGCCGCAGACTCGACCCTGCGTATGCAAGCCCTAACTACGGCTTCCGCTGCGCCCGCTCGTTGTAGCATGTTCTGAAAGACCAGACACCATGAAACTGTTCATCAGCTACTCCCGAGACGACACAGCGTGGGTTAATAACCTGCATGATGCCCTGCGCAGCGAGGGCGACCATGCCGTATGGATCGACCGTGGCCTGGTCGCAGGGCAGGACTGGTGGCAGACGATCCTGGAGAACATCGAAGCCTGCGAGTGCTTCGTCTACGTGATGACGCCCAAAGCTATCGAGTCGATATACTGCCGCGCTGAACTGGACTATGCGCTGGCTCTCAACAAACCGGTGCTGCCACTGAGGTTGAAGGAGTGTGATTACCCAGTTGCCCTGCAAAACATCCAATACCAATCCATCACAAACGAGATGAGCATGTATCAGGTGCTTCTCCGTGTGGAACGCGGGTTGAATGCCGTTCAGCGCGATATTGAGCGCGGGAGGTATGTCGAGCCGACTCCACGCCCGCCGCGCCCTGGCCTGCCGACGCCGGCGCGTGAGCCAGAGCAAGTATCCGAGGTGTTCATGCTGGCGGAGGATGCGGCCGCTGCGAACAATGTCCCACTGGCTGAGAAGCTGTTCAAGCAGGTCATGGATGCCGACCCGCAAGGGTGGGGTGTGGCGGCGGCGGAGCGGCTGGCCGACATCCGGCTGGAACGCGAGCGTGGCCGCGACTATCTCGCGATTGTGCAGATGGCGGCGAATCCGGCGAAGGTGAAAGGGGCGCAAGCGGCGGCGCGCGTTTATGCCCAGAAATACGGCCAAGACTACGATCCGAGGGGCATATTGCCGCAGTTGCTCGCTCCAGTGTCTCCCCCGTCGCAACCCGCGACATCCACCTCGGCGGCATCCCCGACGCCGGTAGATGACGCGGCGGCTGGATGGAATACCGCCAAGCTGCGAGAGACGCTGAACAGCCGCGTGAGTCTCGATGAATTACGCAACGCGGCGCTTGACTTGAGGGTGGAGTACGAAGGGCTGGAGAAGGGTGAGCTGGTGCGTCGCATGATCCTGAGCCTGGAGCAGCGCAGGCAGCTTGATCGGCTCATAGATTGGCTACAGACCAGCCGCATGGACATCGACACGTCGCAGTTCAAGGTCGAGCGAGCATCGAGTCCGACTGTTGGTGAAGCGCGCGGAGCGCCACCTATCGAGGTTGGCACTCCGCCTCCTGCCCCAAAGCCTGCCGGACCTAACCTGGGTGACCGGATGACTGACTCGCACGGTGTGACGATGGTTTATGTGCCGCCTGGTAAGTTTACGATGGGGGCGGCGGACATCACCGACAACGAAAGGCCACCCCACGAAGTCGTCATCGCGCAGGGCTTCTGGCTCGACCTGACGCCGGTCACGAACGCGATGTACGCCGAGTTCGTGACGGCCGGTGGCTACAAGAAGCAGGAGTTCTGGACCAGGGGCGGATGGGAGTGGGTGCAAAAGAACAAGAAG
Source organism: Anaerolineae bacterium (assembly GCA_039810085.1). Taxonomy (GTDB): domain Bacteria; phylum Chloroflexota; class Anaerolineae; order Epilineales; family JAHCIE01; genus JBDHWG01. The sequence continues at coordinate 24,130 of JBDHWG010000038.1, read as the reverse complement.
CAGGGGCCGCAGGACTACAAGGGGTTTACGGATGCCGAGCAGCCGCGCGTCGGGGTGACGTGGTTCGAGGCATATGCGTACTGTCAGTGGCGCGGCGGGCGGCTGCCGCCGGAGGCGGAGTGGGAGTGGGCAGCGCGGGGGCCGGAGAACCGCACCTACCCGTGGGGCAACGAGTTCGATGCCAGCCTAGTTGTATTCCGAGATAACTCCGGCCTCAAGACGGCGCCGGTCAACCCGAAGACCCGCCTGGACGGCGCGTCGTGGGTCGGCGCATTGGACATGAGCGGCAACGTGTGGGAGTGGACCAGCAGCCTGTATCGGCCGTACCCGTACAAGCCGGAGGATGGGCGCGAGAGTCTGGATGATGCAGAAAGCGCGCGCGTGGTGCGGGGCGGCTCGTGGTACCTCATTGTGGACGTCCTTGGGCTCCTCCTGCAGGCGGCGGTCCGCTTCTGGTTCTATCCGTCCCTCGTGAGCCTCAGCTACGGTCTCCGCTGCGCCCGCTCTTCTTAGGGAGGCATTGGACCGCGAAGGGCGCGAAAGGAACACGAAAGACGCGAAAAAAGAATCAGGCGGCGACACTCCCCCTGAAAATGAGCCTGGACTATCATGTCGGGAGCCCTGTGCCGTAGGATAACATGGACCAACGCAAGAACACCGTCAAGTTGTCATTGCGAGCGCATCGACGCAATCTCCCGCCTCTGTGAAAGGTCGTCTGCGCGGCATGGCGTTACCCTTGCCTAACGAGAGATTGCTTCGGCGGCAAGGCCCGCCTCGCAATGACGCCACGGGCTGCGTTAGAGTAACCCCGCTGCCGCCTGCGGCGCATCCTCACGGATGAAAGCAAGGAGCGCCTGGCACTCAAGTGCCAGGCTAAGCGGACGAAGCCCACTGAAGTGGGCTGAGGAGCCTGCTTCAGCAGGCTTTGCCCTCTTAGCCACCGACTTGAGTCGGTGGCGTCGGCTCTAGAACTTGATAGTATAACATGGAACTGACGCAAAGCTCACGTTGCTGTATGGAACTTGATTTGAAGGGACGACTATGACCGATATGGACACAGAGCGCGCACCTCAGCCGACGTTGCCCGCGCCGAACCGCGAGCGGCTGCTGGCGGACCTGGTGACGCTGGCGACGTTCGTGGAGCCGGAGACGCCGGGGACGACGCGGCGTTTCCCCTCCCAGGCGCACGTCATCGGGCGGCGCTGGCTGCGGCAGCGCATGGACGAGGCGGGCCTGCACACGACCATCGACGCGGCGGGCAACCTGCTCGGCTATCGTGCGGGGCGGGAAGACCTGCCGCCCACTTTCATCGGCTCCCACAGTGACACCGTCTACGGCGGCGGGCGCTACGACGGCGCGCTCGGCGTCCTGGGGGCGCTGGAGGTGGCGCGGACGCTGGCCGACGCCCACATCACCCTGCGCCACCCGCTGATTGTCGCGGACTACCTGGCCGAGGAAGCGACGGACTTCGGCGTCTCTTGTATTGGCAGCCGCACCATGACCGGCGGCTTCGACACGGCGTGGCTGGCGCGCACGCTCAACGGGCAGACGCTTGGCGAGGCGATAGCGGCGGTGGGTGGGCATCCCGACGCCCTCGGCGAGGCCCAGCGGCGGCCGGGCGAGGTCGCGGCGGCGCTGGAGCTGCACATCGAGCAGGGGCCGGTGCTGGAGTCGCAGGGCATCGGGCTGGCCGCGGTGAGCGGGATCGTGGGTATCCTGCGCGCCATCTTCACGCTGCACGGCCGCCCGGACCACGCGGGGACGACGCCGATGTCACTGCGGCGGGACGCGCTGGCGGCGGCGGCCGAGGTCATCAGCGCCGTGGAGCGCATTGCTCGCGGGCAGCCGGGGGCGGTCGGGACGGTGGGGCGGCTGGAGGTCGGCCCGAACCAGAGCAACGTCGTGCCGGGCGTGGTGGAGCTGACGGCGGAGATGCGCCACTTGGACGAGACCGTGCTAGACGAAATCTGGGGACAGTTCATGGCCGAGGCGCAGGCAATCTGTGCGGCGCGGGGCGTCGGGCTGGACATCTCGGCGCTGACGCGCATGCGCCCGGCGGCTCCGCCGCCGTGGCTGCTGGAGCTTGTGTTGGCGGCGTGCCGCGAGTTGGACCCCAACGCCATCACCTTGCCCAGCGGCGCAGGCCACGACAGCGCCCACCTGGCCGCCATCGCGCCGTCGGCGATGATTTTCGTACCGAGCGTCGGCGGCCGCAGCCACTGCCCCGAGGAGGAGACGCACCCCGACGACCTGGTGCGCGGCGTTGCGGCGCTCCTGCGTGCGGTCGTCGCGGTGGACCGCAGGTAGCCGCCAGGCGAGCGGCTCGAAGAGGTCTACCACGGAAAACACGGAAAACACGGAAACAAGAAGATTGCCGCTCGAGTCCTAGTACGCCTGCCGGCCGGCCTTCTTCGTCAGCGTCTCTTGCCAGGGGGCGACCGGCGGCGTCAGGTGAATCTCGTCCGGAACGGGCACGTCGATGTACGTCGGGCCGCGACGGGCAAGCGCCGCCTCAAGCGCCGCAACGAGGTCGTCCAGGCTTGTCGCGCGGTGCGCCGCCACCCCCATCCCCTCGGCTACCTTCACCGCGGCGATGGAGCCGAAGTCCACGCCGAAGTAGCGCTGCTCGGTATAGAGGTGCTGGAGCATCTTGATCCAGCCGAGCGAGCCGTTGCTGAATTGGACGTACACAATCGGCAGGTTGAAGCGCGCGGCCGTCTCTAGCTCGCCGCAGGCCATGGCGAAGCTGCCGTCGCCGGTCAGGCCGATGATGGCGCGGCCAGGGTGGGCGAACGCTGCGCCGATAGCGCCGGGGATGACGTAGCCCATCGGACCGTGGCCGCGTGGGATGATGACGCTGCGCTCGCCGCCCGCCGTTTCCCAGTACGACGCGATGTTCGGCGTGGCTGTGCCAGGCTCGCCCAGGATAAGCGCGTTCGGCCCGGCGAGACGCTGGATGGCGCGGACGACATCGCGGGGATGCAGTAGGGCGGGGTCATCGACCGGAGCCGGGGCAAGCGACGCCTCCTCCCAGGCCCGGCGGCGCTCGGCGATCCAGCCCCGAATCTCGTCGCTGCGTGTTTCGTCCGGTTCCCCCAGCGCATCCATGAGCTGGCGCAGAACCGTCTGCGCGTCGCCGATGAGGGCGATGCTGCCGGGGTAGTTGCGCCCGGCCCGCTCGGCGTCGATGTCGATGTGCATGACTGTCGCGCTGCGCGGTGGGCTTTTGAACGAGTTGGTGTCCGTGGCGTTGGCGCGGGTGCCGACGAACAGGACGGCGTCGGCGGCGGCCAGGTAGTCGTTGGCGTAGTCCCGCGCGCCGTTCGCGCCCGCAACGCCGAGGCTCCACGGGCTGCTCTCGGCCAGCGCGCCCTTGCCGTGGATGCTCGTCGCAACGGGGATGCCCCACGCGCTGGCGAGGCGGCTCAGCTCCTCCCACGCGCCTGACAGGTGAACGCCCGACCCGGCGACGATGGCCGGGCGGTGGGCGGCGCGCAAGGCGTTGGCGGCGCGGGCGACGGTATCGGGGTCGGCGGGAAGGCGCTCGCCTGGAACCTGGACGCTCATCGCCGGCAGAATGACCCGCGCCCGCTCATCCATGACATCCTCTGGAATGACGAGGCTCACCGGCGCGGGGCGTCCAGTCGTCGCAGCGCACAGGGCGTCGCACACGGCGCGGGGGATGTCCGCCGCCGCGTCGATGGTGGCTTGCCACTTGGTGACCGCTGAGAAGAGCTTTGTCTGGTCGATTTCGGTCAGCGCGCCGGTGTTGCGGCTGCGGCGGTGAATGTCCGTGGTCAGGACGAGCAGCGGCACGGAGGAGGCCCACGGCTCGCCCAGCCCGCCGACGAGGAACGTGACGCCCCCGCCGCTCGACGCCTCGACGACGCCGACGCGGTTGCTGGCGCGAGTGTAGGCGTCGGCCATGAAGGCAGCGTGGCGCTCGTCGCGGGCCAGGACGTGCTGGATGGCGTCCCGCCGCCCGTAGAGGGCGTCGTAGAACGTGACGCCGGTGTCGCCGGGGACGCCGAAGATGGGTCCGGCGTCGGCCTGGATGAGACACTCGACCAGGATTTCCGCTCCCGTGCCCTCGAACTCGCGCGTGCTGCGTTCGCCGCTCATGTCGCCGCTCCTCACCTTGGTATTCTCTAGCGCCGAGGATTATACCGAAACTGAGACGAATCGACCACCCGCGCCTTCGGTGCTACAATCGTCTCAAGGGCAAGGGCAACATCGACTGGTGGGAGGGAAACGTGGTCTTGCAAATGGCGCCGGTGCGGCAGCACGTGGTCACGGAGCGTGTGCCCGACGTGGGGGCAGCGGTGCGCGAGGGGCTGCGGGCGCTGCCACTGGCCGAGCGCGTCTGGCCCGGCATGCGTATCGCCGTGGGCGTCGGGAGCCGCGGCATCTCGTCCATCCGCGAGGTGGTGACGGCGGTCGTGGCCGAGCTCCAGGCGCAGGGCGCGCAGCCGTTCCTCGTGCCGGCGATGGGCAGCCACGGTGGCGGAACGGCCGAGGGGCAGCGCGAGGTCCTGGCGGGGTACGGGCTGGGGCCGGACCGCCTGGGCGTGCCTATCTATAGCGACATGGAGGCGGTAGAGATTGGCGAAACGGAGGACGGCACGCCGGTCTACTTCGACAGGTACGCCAATGACACCGACGGTATCGTCATCTGTAACCGTATCAAGGAGCACACGTCGTTCAGGGGGCCGTGGGAAAGCGGGCTGATGAAGATGCTCGCCGTGGGTTTGGGGAAGCGGCAGGGCGCGGGGGCGTATCACGCGCGAGGCGTGGGTGAGACGTTTCCGACGGTGGCGCGGTTCATTCTGACGCAGCGCCCGGTGCTGTTTGGCGTAGGGATTGTGGAGAATGGGCTGCACGAGGCCGCGCGCATTGCTGTGATTCCGGCGGAGCGCATCGAGGCCGACGAGCCATCACTGCTCGACCTGGCGCGCACGATGCGGCCTGGTGTACCGCTGGAGCCGCTGGACCTCCTCATCGTGCAGGAGATGGGCAAGGACATCAGCGGCACGGGCATGGACCTGAACGTCATTGGGATGTGGCGGCGGCTGGGTGGGCCTATCACGCCGAATTTCAAGGTCGTCGCCGCGCTCGATCTGACGGCGAACAGCCACGGCAACGCCATCGGCGTCGGCCACGCCGACCTCATCACGCAGCGTCTGCGCGACAAGATCGACGTGGCCGCGACCTACACCAATTGCCTGACGGCGGGCAACCTGGCCGGCGGGAAAATACCCATCACCCTGCCGACGGACCGCGACGTTATTGCCGCCGCTCTCGCCGGGAGTGAGGCGTCCAGGGCGCGTGTCGTGTGGATACGCAACACGCTCACCCTGGACCTGATGTGGGTGTCGGAAGCGCTGCTCGCCGATGTCGCCGCCCTGCCCACAATGGAGCAAATCGGCGCGGCCACTGAGTTGGTCTTCGACGAGCAGGGCAGGCTCAACCTTCCCAGTGCATGACCAGGCCCGCCGGCGCTGGCTCCGTCGCAAACCTCATCCGCCCAACGAGCAGGTTCAGGGCCTCCTGGTCGAACACAACGGACAGGTCATGCGCGAGGTGTGTGAACCCCTTGCCTGCTGGGTGCGTGTCCAGCGCGTCCACGACCTCCTGGGGAATGAAGCCCTCGACGTGGTAGTGGTCGCCCCGCCGCTGGAAGGTCAGGATGATCTTGCCGTGTTGCCGCAACACACCGGAGATTTCGACACCGCCGAACGGGGGCGTCTCCATCACAATCTCAATGCCCGCTGTTTGTAACTCTCGCTGCACCACCGACGGGTCAGGGTGATGCGATCCAAAATCCTGGAACATATTCACTGTTTCTCATCTTTCAGCCGTCCAACAAGCTCGGCAGAAGTATATGGATAGTGCCAGTGCTTGAGATAGATTGATCTCGGGATCACGAGAAGGGCCACTGTGTCATCGGCTACTACCGTCGCATTGCGGGCTGCTCCACGTATTACACCCGTATTTCCGACGGGCGTCCATGCCGGCACCGCTGTCGACTCGTAGCCGCCTAGCGGGTACACCCTAAGGCCATAGCTCATCGGGATATACACGAAGCCTGGCGGCGAGCCGCCTTCCAGCAGTATCTCGCCACGCTGGAGTTGCATCACCTTCACGTGAGCAAACGCTGTTGTCACATCCATCGCCTGGGTGTTGTGTCCCGACTGCCCCACGTGGTCCAGAATCGCCTGCCGAGCAGCTGCTGTACCTCGAAAATCCGTCGCCGTTAGGTAGCGCACCCGCTCAAGTGACGGCATATGCTCAAGCGATGGCACAACCTGGACTCGGCCGCGAAGCTCCGGGACGCGCTCACATACCAACGCGGCGACCATGTCGCTAAACGCGAGATTGTCGTCGGTTTCCTCGAGCAGAATCAGCATGTCCTCGGCGGTCTTAAGAGAGGGCCGCGCGCCAACCCGAGCGGGCCGCATGAAGCTCTGAATGGCGTCCAGTTGAATATCTACGATGACGGTGCCGGTGTAGGTAGCGGCGCGGCGGGCAATCTCTGGCGTCACGAACGCGCCCCGGTGGAACGAGATGCGAAGGTTCCCATCGAGGGTAATCTCGCTGCTGGCGATGTTGGCTTCGCCGGCCGCGAGAGGGTCGGGGGCTGTTAACATAAACAACTCGCCCTTGATGGAACGCAGCGCGTAGATGGCATCCGCCGTGGTCTGATCAACATAAATTTCGTAGCTGCCGGATGTCTTGAGGACAGTTCCACGCTGGCGTAGCGCGTCGGCCGCTCGGAGCACCCGGATTGTATCGACTACGTCGTCCACCAACTCGCGCGAGGCGGGCGCATCTGCAACGAGCCACGCGAATGCCTCATGCTCAACATTCACATAGTAGCGCCCCAGCACGTCGGCCTGGCGCGAAGACGCGCCATATCTCGCCGTGTTGTCGGCCAGGTTAGCCTCGGCCTCGGCGAGTGTCTTGCGCATGCGCGCCAGCCCTTGTGGGCTGATTCCGTCCGCGTCGGCTCTCGCCAGCGCCTGCCGCGCTTTCTCAGTCTTCCCCAGGCTGTACAGCAGACGGAGGTCCGTTCCGATGATGCGGAGCATGAGCGCGCGGAGACGCTGGGGGTCATTCAGCACGTCGACAGGCATCTTGCTCTTGCTGTGCCCTACGCTCAGAGCGAGCATCTCGCGCAGCATGACGTCGGTATCCAGGTCAGCAGCGCCGCGCGTTGTGAGGCTGCGTAGCCGAGCCACGACAGCATTGGTGTCATCCGCCAGAATGGCGGCAACAACCGCATCGAACGCCGGACTAAAGACAATCTGGGCGGCGACTTCGGGATGCATGACTCGCCCAAAGGGCGTGAAGTCGGCCATGCCAATGTCGTGAACGTAGGCCAACATGACGCCATAGCTTGCTGCGAATGCCTGGCGCTCATCGCTACGCGTTGGAATCAACACTCCGGAAACGTTCCTCAGGAGGCGAAGAACTTGCTGCGCTACGTCCCGTACGTGGACAATACCGTGGTCGGCGAACAGCCCCGGATGCGTCGTAGGGCTACGCAGGAAGTCGGGGGCTTCGAGCAGCGCCTCAAGCGACGCCTGGCGGTTGACCTGGGCGTAGTACTGCTCTTCAATTCTCGTGCGCGCCACCTCGGGCAGATAGGGGTCGAGGGGCTCTGCGAGCATGTCAGCCCTCGCTTGTTCGATGTGCAGCGTGTCAGGATCCCGCTGTCTGTTGCGCCAGCTGCGTCTGCAATGCCACCGTCTCGCGGTCCAGCGCCCGAATGCGGCCAGCCAGGATGCGCATGAAAGCGCGGGTGACTTCGATGCGGTCCTCGATGAGCTCATTGAACGGGTCTTGGTCCAGGCGTAGCAGTTGCGTGTCCTCCACCGCCGTCACCGAGGCGGCGCGCGGCTGTGGATCGAGCAGCGCCATCTCGCCCACGACCTCGCCCTGGCCCAGATACGTGAGGGTATGGTCGCCATCGTGAACGCGGACCTGACCCTGCACAATGATGTACATGCTGTCGCCCGGCTCACCTTGGCGGATGATGGTTTCGCCCGCCGCCGCCGTAACGTCGCGCATCTCGCCGGCCACGGCTGCCAGCACCTCGCCGGGTGTACTGGCGAACAGACTCGTACCCTTCAAGATGATGACCTTCTCTATCGTTGAGCGCATGGTTGTCCCTTCTTGTAGGGCGCCGCTAAGCCGAGCGAGGGCGTCGCGAGCCGTCTCAGCCACGAGCGGCTCCGCTGCACCCTGAGCCGCCCCAATAGCCTCAGCGCATGCTGTCGCATGCAGCCGAGCCGCCGCATCCATCGCACAGGCGCGCAGCCAGGGAGAGGCCGCTTTGGCATCGCTGGCGATAATCTCGGCAAGCCGCTTCTCCCGGCTCTTTTTGGGATGTGGGTAGTGCCACGCGAGTTGCTTGAGCGACCGCGCCGGATCAGCGTCATCCAGGACGGCGAGGACATCTTTGAGGTCGCGGGGCAGCCGCGTGTCCAGTACCTCGAGCGCGTAGGCGCGTTGGGCCGTGTCCTTCGACCAATATGCGTCACGCGCCCGCAGGACGGTGCGACGGTCCTCGAGGAACGAGATCAGCCAGAAAACGCGCTCTCGCGCTTGTTGCAGGATCGACTGCACCTCTGTGTGGAGAAGCGCCGTCGCGTCATCTTGGCCGAGGTCAGCCAGGGTTATCATTGCCCATGTAGCAAGATCAATCTCGTCTTGAATCTGATGGTGGATCGGCGCGACCATTGCTGCTGGGGCGTGATATGCGCCAGATGCCAAACCGGCCAGCACACGCTCGCGCAGAGTTGGATCAGGCGCTTGAAGCTGTGTTTCCAGAATCCGCATTGCTTCTGTGCTGCGTACTCTTCCACAGACGCGGGCCAGGTCAATGCGTGTGGATAGGGGCGTGGCGTCATTCCTAAACGCTGCCGCAATCGCCGGCATCGCCTTGTCACCCGCGGCTGTCAGCGCGTAGCGCGCGGCCCCTCGCGTGTCTGGTTGCGCGAGGGCCGCAACGACGCTGGGCCAGATGTTGGGCGCATTGACAGTTCCGGATGCGCGGATTGCAGCCAGGCGCACGTCTATATTCTGGTCGGCGAGCAGGCCATCGAGCAAGCGCCGTTCGTGCTGCGGGGCCTCTTCGATGACTTCGGCTGCCAGCGCGCGCTGGGTCGGGTTGGGTGAGCGCGCCAGCCCCTCCAGCCACGTTTCGGCGACCTCGATGTCCTGGGGACGGCCGGCGCACAGCAGGCCGACCATGGCGCCGCGTTGAATCTCTGGCGTGAGGTCATCCAGCAGGGGCAGCACAGCGCCCGCGCCACTTAGCGTTGCCAACGCTCGCACAGCATGGCCTTGCACGGCTGGCGATGGGTCCGTAGCGGCAGCGTGCGCCACAAGAGGCGCGGCGTCGGTCAGCCCGAGGGCGGCAATACGGTCGAGGGCCTCGGCGCGCATCTCTGGCGCCGAATGCGCCAGCAAGCCGGGCAGAGCCGCCGTGAGGGCCTCGGGGTCAACCTGCTGTAGCAAATTGAGCGAGAATAGGGCGGCGTCGGGCTGTGGGTTCTGGATGCCCGCCTGCAAGGCAGCGATGCTTGAGGCGTCGCTTAAGTCAAGGGGCGACGCCTGGAGCTTCCGCTCGCGCAGCGCATCCGTCAGGGCCTGCAAGTACAAGCGCGCCAGCAGGATGACGACCGGCAGCCAGATGGCGGCGACAACCAGGAAAACCCAGGCCAGCTGCGCCGGGCCGAATGCCAGCAGCGAAGTGAAAATGATGAGCACAATGCCCGCCAGGCCAATGCCGATAGGTTGGAAAACCGTGTCGCATATCGTTTGAACCCGCAGGCGCACGTGCGGCGGTAGGGGTTGGTAGAGGATGGCGACCGACGTGAACTGGGTGGCGTTCATGAAGGCAACGCTCAGGAGCTTGCTCACGACGGCAAACCCGAAGACCAGCCACGCCACCCCGCCAAGGAGACTGGCGACGACAATGCCGGCGGCTCCACCCGCCAGGGAGACCGGCAGCGTCAGCAGGCCACCCCGCACGCCGTAGCGGCTCAGAAGGAAACCCGTCACGACGACGCTGGACACCAGCGACGCAATGCCAGTCGCCGCCGCGAAGACGCCTAGGAACGACGCGAGGTCTGTGGCCTCCGGGTAGCGGGCGGCGGCCAGGGCGTAGAAGATATTGTCAATGACGAAGAAGCCAATCCACGACAGCATGATGGTCGCGATGATGAGCAGCACGTAGCGGCTGCGAAGCACCGGTTGGTCCGATGTTCCGTCGGCGGACTGAGGCCCGACGCTCCGTGTCTGGACTTGCGCCGCGTATCGCCGTAGGGTGTAGACTTGCAGCGCCAGGCCAATCGCAATCATGAACGCCGCGAGCAGGAACAGGTTGCCGACGCCGATTGTAGTGACGATGAGAGGAATGGTGAGGCCACTAATCGTGACAGCCGCCGGGAAGCCCGCGCCCAGCAGGCCAAACAGGCGCTTGGCCTGACGCACGTCGAAGATGCGGCCTGCAAGGGTATAGACCACGAGAAAGGCGAGATTGATGATGGACTGGAACCAGGACGGCAGAATGAAGATGATCCATCCAGCGTGGGTGGTGGTGATACCGACCCAGAGCAGGAGCGTGCCGAGCAGCATGAAGGCGACCTGGAGGGTGACGAGGCGCGGCACGGCAAGCCGTTCGGCCAGCTTGAGACTCACCAGGGAGATGGCTGCGGCGATGACCGCGATAGCCATATCCGAGTAGGGAATAGCGCCACCGCCAAACGTCGCCAGGAAGAGAGCGAACGCAGCTGTCTGGACGAGTACCACGCCGACCGACAGAAAGAACAGCTCGAAGAACAGCAGGGCGAACGGAGCACGTTCCTCTGTCCGAATGCTGAGCAAGGCGTACCCCCTTACAGGTCGCGCGACGACTGGTGATGATGGCGTTGCGGCTTGGGCGCGAAGTATACCAGAAGGCAAGGGAGCACGCAAGACGTACTCGAGCGCGGCGGATTTGAGAACGTCAGTATAATATGCATGAGCCGACACGTGTCGCGCGACAATCGACTCATCTGACTAACGTATGAGGTGACATATGCAAGTCATGACCCGCGTAAAACTGGTGTTGACCGAGACTCCCCAGACCGGCGTACCTGGCGCAAAAGTCGCTCTGTACGACCGAGATCACACAAACCCGGATGACTTCCTTGGTACAGGTGTTACCGACGACCAGGGCGAGGTCCTATTCACCTACGACTCGTCCGCTTTCGCCGACAATGAAGACGGCCCCGATTGGAGCATGGCGTCGTTTCCCGACCTGTACGTCATCGTGTACAACGCGGCGGGCGAGGAAGTGCTGAACACTCGCCAGCAGACGGTGGACGACCAACTGCCTAGGCGGCTGATGGTATCCATTGACCGCGACCTGGCCCAGAGGCACGGCTTGCTCCAAGCCTGAACACAACGCAACGGGAGCGACGCATGGAATTCGGGGTATGCCTGCCCAGCGCAGGCCACAAGGCGACGGTGGAGAATATCCTCCGGGTAGCAGGCTGGGCGGAGGCGCTAGGCTTCCACTCGCTGTGGGTGACGGACCACGTTGTCCTGCCGGAGCGAGTCGAGTCGTGGTATCCCTACCGGGCGAACGGACGCTGGGATTATCCACCGGATACGAAGTGGCTCGATCCCTTGCTCACTCTCATGCGCGCGGGAGTCACTGCGCCAAGCCTCAAGCTCGGCACGACAGTCCTAGTTGCCCCGCTGCGCAACCCCATCCTGCTGGCGAAGCAGGTCGCAACCCTCGACTTCCTCAGCGGTGGGCGTGTGATCCTGGGCGTAGGCGCCGGCTGGATGGAGGAGGAGTTTGACCTGATCGGCGCGAGCTTCGCGGACCGCGGTAGCCGCGTCGTCGAGATGGTGGGGTTGATGCGGGCGTTGTGGTCGGGGGCGTCGCTGGATTTCCACGGCAAGTACTGGCAGGTCGAGGACTGCATGATGTACCCGCGACCGGTGCATGGGACGGTTCCCATCTACTGGGGCGGCCACAGCGACGCGGCCATTCGCCGCGCTGCTCGTGTCGGCGAGGGCTGGCACCCGACGCAGATTCCGTGGGACGACCTACGGCAGGGGATCGACAAGCTGCACGCCTACTGTGAGCAGTACGGCCGCGACCCGAAGAGCGTCCCCATCATCGTGCGCCCCTATGACAAGTACCCTGTCACGCCGGAGATGATCGAGGAGAACGCCGCGCTCGGCGTGGTCCACTGGATCATCGACCCGATCATCAAGGACCCCGACCTGAACGTCCTGCACGATGCGATGCTGAGCGTGGCGGAAATTGCGAAGCTCACGCCTCGCACTCTCTGATGGGCAGGACAACGCGAAGGGCGCGGCGTCGAGTGGAACAAGCCAACGCCGCGCTACTCCTCTTCCGGCCCAAGTCCCCCCATGAACGCGGCCATGCTGGCTTTGGCGGCTTCGATGCCTGGCAGATAATCTACCAACTCGAACTTGAGCTTCGTCCGTTCGCCAAGCCCTTGCAGCAGGACAAACAAACGCTCAGAGTCAACCTGAATTTTAGCCGGGCGAACTTGTAGCCGAGACACGTGGGTGAGGACGATATTGGGAATTTGGGCGATCATGCTCTCGAAGGAGGGAAGCGGCCGAATGAGGTCAGCGCCAAGGATGAAACCCACGTTACTTTCGAGCGTCATTACCATGTACGGGAAATAGGGCCGCGGACTGTCATCGTTCACGGGGCTGGGCAACATGGAGAACTCCACCTCCAGTGCGGCGTTGCCCCGTTTCATCCGTCTAACCTGGTCGGCCAGATTCGGGTCGATCAGAATCTCGATCAATGCTGGCTCCGGCGGTGGAACCTTCTGGAGACGGTCCTCCCATTCGAGGACACCATCCCGCTGCTGAGGGACGCGGACTAGAAACAACTCCGCATCCTCATCCGGTGCGACAAGCAGATCCTCATTCTCTTTCGCCCTTGGCGCAACATCCATCAACTGGTCGAGGGCTATGGTTAGAAAACGCGCTTCAGCCGCTGTGAGATACCACGGGAACATGCCGGGGGCAAAGCTGCGGAACCAGGGCCAGGACTGACGCCCCCGGAACTTCAGCCCGAGCCTCTTGATGAGATTCCTGTCTTGCGTGGTGAGTATGTCGCGGTCCTCGAAGGATACCTGGAGCTGTGGTACTTCGAGGATAGATTCCGGCGGCAAGTCATAGTCCTGGCTCTCAATAGTAAGGAAGTTGTACAGGCCATCGGGGCCGAGGTAGAGCGCGACGGCGAGATGCTCGCCGAGGTTCCCCATTACGCTGACAAACCCAACCTCGCCGGTCGCCGGATTCTCAACACCGAAAACTGCGCTTTCGTCCATCCACTGCCACGGGGCCAGCTCTTTCACGCGCTGCGCTGCCGCAAACAGCGCTCGCCATTCCGCGTCACTCGGCTGAACATCGCTCATCGCTTGCCTTCCCACCAGACAATTTAGTTGACATTCTAGTCCAGCTTGCGCGGTAGGTCAATTGGGTGTGGGGGCTTCACGCGGCTCAGCGGGCGGAGCGCGGATCCAGGGCGTCGCGCAGGCCGTCGCCAAAGAAGGTAATGCCGATCATCAGCACGGAGAGGAAGATCGTCGGCAGCAGCGCCATGTGCCAGTAAGCCTGGATGTACTGCCACGAGACGCCGACCATCTTGCCCAGGCTGGGCATGTTCTCGCTCAGACCGTAACCGAGGAAGCTCAAGGTGGACTCGGCGAGGATGATGGCGGGCAGGCTGAGGCTGATGGCGACGATGAGGGGGTTGAGAATGTTGGGCAGGACGTGCTTGCCCGCAATGCCGACCGTGGTGACGCCGACGGCCTTGGCGGCTTCGATGTACTCTTTCTCGCGCGTCTGGAGCACCTGCCCACGCACGAGGCGGGCCAGCTCGACCCACGCCAGCAGGCCGATGGCGAGGATCAGGATCGGCAGCGAGTTGCCCAGGACGATGATGAACAGGATGCTGAAGAGGAGCACTGGAATCGCGGTGAAGATTTCGATGACACGGTTGACTGCGAAATCGACGCGGCCGCCGAACCAGCCCGCCGTGAAGCCCAGGACGACCGCGATGGCGACGACAAGGACCTGTACGGCAATAGCAATGATAAGGCTCGTGCGCGTGCCGTAGGCGAGCAGCGCAACCATGTCCCGCCCGGCGATGTCTGTGCCGAGTGGATGGCCTGACGCTTCGAAGGGCATCTTGTTTGCCAGCAGCACGTTCGTGGACGGGAACGGCATGAAGAGTGTCAGGCCGAACGCGAACAGCAACATGAACGCGACGATGACAGCGCCCGCGACACCTGCCTTGTTTTGCCAGAAGCGAAGCAGCGCACGGGAGCGGTGGGAGCGGATTTTAGGCCGCTCGGTAACGGCGAGGACCGGCTTCGTCTTGCTGACAACCATAAGTTAGCCCTTGTGTACGCGGATGCGCGGATCGACCAGGGTGTATATCAAGTCGGCGATGAGGAAGAACGTTCCCCAGAGGATGGCGACGATCAGGACGGTGGCCATTACCATCGGGTAGTCGCGCGTCCCAACGCTATCGATGAAATACTTGCCGATGCCGTTGATGCGGAAGGCCCGCTCCAGAATGGCCGAGCCGGTCAGCGCATTGGGGATGAGCGCCGCCAGGACGGTGACGAGGGGGATCAGGGCATTGCGGAAGGTGTGCTGCATCAGGACGGTGTTGGCGGACAACCCCTTGGCGCGAGCTGTGCGGACGTGGTCCTGGGTGAGCGTTTCCAGGACTCCGTTGCGTGTGTAGCGCATGACGATGCCGAAGGGCAGCAGGCCGAAGATGATGACCGGCATCACCAGGGTGCGCGGGTCGTCTCGCGGCAGCCAGCCGCCCGTCGGGAGCCAGCGCAGCAAGACCGAGAAGATGAAGACGCCAAAGACAGCCAGGGCGAAATTGGGCACGGTTGTGCCTACCACGGACCAGAAGCGGAGAATGTAGTCCGTCACGCTGTTGCGCCGCGTGGCGGCTAGGAGGCCGAAGAAGATGCCGAGGGGGATACTCCACGCGAGGGCGAGCGCACCGAGGAGGAGGCTCGTCCCCCACTGTTCACGGAAGATTTCGATGATGGGCTTGCCCTCGGCCTGGTAGGACGTGCCGAAGTCACCGTGGGCCGCGTTCCAGACATAGCTGGCCCAGACGACGTAGAATGGCTTGTCCAGGTTGTACTTCGCGCGGATGTTTGCCAGGGCCGTCGGCGAGAGCGGCTGCTTGCTCTCATCGAACGGCCCACCAGGCAGATGGTAGAGCATGGCGAACGTGATGAAGGAGACGACGAGGGTCACGCCGATGAGACCCAGGACCCGCATGACCACATAGCCCAGCATAGGGTATACTCCTGGCAAACTCGTAGAGACGCGCCCATGGCGCGTCTCTACGACTCAAATCATGCTCACTTCGGCGGGTTCGGGCGCGCTTGCAGCACGTCCTTTGTGACGTATGTATCAATCGAGGCCGGCGAGAAGGTGCCCCACCCTGGGAAGCCGATGCCGCGGGCGGTGTTGACCTTGCCGGGCTTGAACGTCGCGCCGCTGATCCACGGCCGCCACGTCCACACATCGAACTGCTGGAGAGCGAACACGGCCGGCGCTTCGTCGACGATCATCTTCTCGGCGTCCTTATAGAGCTGGTCGCGCTTGGCCTTGTCCTGCTCCGGCCCGGCCTGGTCGAGCAAGGCCTGGTACTTCTGGTTGTTCCAGTTGTGGCGGCCGCCCGGCTTGAACACGCTGAGCATGTTGGACTGGTCCAGGTAGTCCATGCCGTAGGACACGAAGCCGAACTGGATGCCCGTCGGCTTGGCGTTCAAGGAGTCCATGAAGACCTTCGGCTCGACGCGCTGAACTTCGACGTCGACGCCAAGCTGCTTCTTGATCTCGTCGGCGTACACCTGCGACATCGCCACCAGCGCCTCTTCGATGGGGTTGCCGACGCGCACCTGGAGGGTGAGCTTGTCGGTAATCTTGACGCCCGACTCGGCGTAGAGCTTCTTCGCCAGCTCAGGATCGTACTTCTGGTAATCCTTGAGGGCGTCCATGTTCGAGCCGGGGAAGCCGGGCGCCAGGAAGGATGAGGCAGGCTTGGCGGCGGGCGGCGGCAGGATGGTCTTCATGATGGTCTCGCGGTCGAACAGGTGCGCGAACGCCTGGCGGACCTTCATGTTGTCGAAGGGCGGCTTCGACATGTCGAAGAAGAAGTAGTGGACGCGGAAGTCGCCCACGTCCGGCGAGGCGTCCTTCGACAACTGCGGATCACTGGTGATGACCTTGACGTCAGCGGCGCTGCCGGAGCGGGCGCGGTCGACTTCGCCCGCCTGGTAAGCTTGCAACTCATTCTTCGGCTTGATGAAGATGACCTTGTTCAGGTAGGGCTTCAGGTCGTCAGGCATCTTCGGGTTCGCCTCGACCACCACGCGGTCGTTGGCCCACTCTTTGAGGATCCACGGGCCGGCCGAGACCGAGGTGGCCGGGTCAGAGTTGTACGTTGGGCCTTTGGCGGCGAGTTGCTTCGCCTGGAGCGGCGGTGTGTAGAGCATGAGCATGGGGAAGTAGGGGATGACCTTCGTCGTCTCGAACACCAGCTCCTTCGGGTTCGAGCCAGCCTTGACGCCAATGTCCTCCAACTTAGCTGTTCCTGCTTCGGCTTCCTTGAAGTTCTTGATGTTGGCTTCCTCGAAGAACCAGCCGAAGTCGTAGCCGGTCTTCGGGTCGGCGATGTGGCGGAAGCTGGCGACCCAGTCCTCAGCGGTCACCGGCGTGCCATCGGACCAGTTCAGGTCATCGCGGATCTGGAACGTCCAGGTCTTGCCGTCGGACGACATCTTCCACGACTTCGCCGCGCCGGGGATGACCTCGAAGTCCTTGTTGAGGCGGATGAGCGGCATGGAGAACAGGTCGTTGCCCAGGGCGCGGTTGTACACGCTCGCCATGATGTCCATGAAGCGGGCCCCTTCTGACTGCGCTTGCTGGTCGTTGGTCAGCACCAGCACTTGCTGCTCCGAGGGCGCCGCGTCGTCGGGGAGCTTCTTGCCGACGTTGTTGACGTTGCCACCTGCCGCAGGCGCAGCGGCTTTGGCTTGCTCGGTGGGTTTGGCGGCGGCGGCGGGCTGGGCGGCTGTCGGTTGGGCGGACTGAGCGGGAGCGGACTGGGCCGGGGCGTTGGCCGCTGGGGCCTGGGGGGCAGGGGGCTGCGGTTGGGCGCTGCAAGCGGCGATCATCCCTAGGGCAAGGATCGCGGCGAGCGTAGCCAGAAGCCGGGCGTGGTTTTTCAACGTGTCCTCCTGAGCGACGTCCGATGGTGGCTGGTGGTTGCGAGTGGTGGGCGCGCAACCTATGTTAAGCGCGACATTCTATAGCAACATCGCTCGCTTGTCAACCGCGTCATCCGCCGAATACGTCGAACTCGCGGCGCAGCGTCTCATCGGGCAACGTCGCCGGCTCGCGGAGCGTCGCCGACGCAAGGACACCCAGTCTGACGAGGGCTTCTTTTGCCGTCCAGACCGAGAGGTCGATGGACTGCATCGACCAGGCGATGAACGGCACGGCGCTGTTGAAGGCCGCGTAGGCCGCGTCGCGCTGGCCGCCCGCGAATAGGTCGTAGACGCGCGCCAGGACGGGGCCAAAGTTGGCAGCGGGCATGCACCCGGCGGCGCCGCGCAGCAGGCCGTCCCAGAAACTCAGGCCGCCCCAGCCCGCGAACACGTCCATGTCGCCGTTCGTCAGCGCCAGGATTTCGCTCGTCTTCGCGCCGGCCGGTGTGCCTTCGATCTTGACGCTGTTGACCGTTGGATGCTCATAGTACAGACGCGCCAGGAGGCTCGACGGTAGCGCCACGCCGGTCAGCTGTGGGGCGTCCTGCACCATGATCGGAATGCTGACGGCCTCGGCGATGCGGGCGTAGTAGCGCATTAGATTCTCAGAATCGGGCTTGATGAAGTGGGGTGGCAAGACCATGAGGGCCGTTGCGCCCAGGTCAGCCGCGCGCCGCGCCCGCTCGACGGCTACGTCCGTTCCAGCGCCGTCGGCGCTCACGACAACCGGCGCCCGTCCGGCCGTCGCTTCGACGACGACGGCGATGACGCGCTCGCGCTCGGTGTCGCTCAGCTTATAACCCTCGCTGGCGATGGCCGGCGTCGCCAGCCCATGAACCCCGCCCGCGATGAGCCACTCGACCTCGGCCCGCAGGCTCGTCTCGTCGATGCGCCCGTCAGCGTCGAACGGCGTCGCCACAATCGGAATGCAGCCGCGCAAGCTCTCAGACATAGAAGCCCTCCCGAGGCGTGGTCACACCAGGGTGCGCCTCCATCGCCTCTTCCACCAGGTCCACGCCCAGACCCGGCCGGTCGGACAGGTGGAAATAACCGCCAGACACAGGGATGGGGTGGTCGATGACCTCGTCGCGCCAGGGCACGTCGGTGAACATGAACTCCTGGCGGAAGAAGTTGGGGATGGCGGCGCAGACGTGGGCGCTGGCGATGGTGGATAGCGGCCCGTTGGGGTTGTGGGGCGCGACGGGGATGTTGTAGATTTCGGCCAGCGTCGCCATGCGCTTCAGCTCGCTCGGCCCGCCGCAGCGTGTGATGTCTGGCATCACGAAATCGACGAGCTGCCGTTCCAGCAGTGCTCGGATGCCGAAGCGCGTATAGTGACGCTCGCCGACGCAGATGGGGACATTCAAGCGCGCACGCAGCCCCTGGAGGACCTCAACGTTCTCCGGTCCGGCCGGCTCCTCGTACCACATGAGGCCATATGGCGCAAGCCGCTCCGCCATGCGCACCGCCGTCGGGCCGTTGAGCATGGCGTGCGTCTCGATGGCAATCTCGACGTTCAGCCCGACCGCCTCGCGCACGGCCGCCGTCAGGCTCTCCGCATGGTCCATCTGGGCCGAGGTCAGGCCAAGGTTCGTGGACAGGTGGTCGCCGTACAGGTAGTTGGTGTGGGCGAACGGGTCGAACTTGAGGCCGGTGAAGCCGGCCGCGACGACGGCGCGGGCTTGCGCGGCATAGTCGGCGGCGGTGAAATCGCCGCCGGTGAACCAGTAGTTAGCGTAGAGGAGAATGTCGGTGCGGAAGGCGCCACCGAGGAGCTGGTAGACGGGCACGCCGAGGCGCTTGGCGTTGAGGTCGAGCAGCGCCATGTCGATGCCAGAGATGGCGCACAGGGCGGCGCCGGCCGGGCCGATCCAGTTCAGGTCGCGGTAGAGCTTTGTCCAGATGAAGTCGATGCGGGTGGGGTCGAGGCCAATGACGCGCTCGCCAACATGGCGGGCGGCGTGGTAAACGATGGGGCTGCCCGGCCAGTTGGTCGCTTCGCCAACGCCGGTCAGCCCCTCATCGGTGTATATCTTGAGCAGCGTCCAGTTATACTTGACACCTTCGACAAGCCAGACTCGGACATCGGTGATCCGCATCCTTGCGCTCTCCTCGTGGTGGGGTGGGTGGAGTGGGCGCAAGCGTAACATGGGACCGTTCCGCTGTCAACGGCGCTGAGGTTTCTGTTCCTGGCGATGCTCGACCGCTCAGGCTGTTGTACTGCTGACTCGTGTACAGCTGATCCGTCGTCAGTGGCGTCTCGCCCCGCCGCCGCTCCCCAAACGCGCTGTACCGCTCCCTGGCAACGACGCTGCCGCTCGCGTCCGTTGATCCGGTGTTTGGCGCGTATCTACTCTATGCCGAAACCTCGCAAGTATCACATAACATGGAGATCATCAATCGCCACTTTCCAACGCTCACCGTCAAAAGTAGATGTAACTTGAAGAGTGAGGTCGCTACGCCCCTCCTCTACAGTCCATAGTGGAAGGTCAATCATCCAGGTGTCACCTTCTTCAATCCGATAAACATGTGCTAGTGCGAATGCTTCATCAGGAAGATCTAGAAGATGTACACTATATCGAGTAATAGCCTTCTTGAGTTCATTCGCAGTGAGCCTACCGGCTCTTCCATCCACTTCTAGCTGTTGATAGCGCCCTATGACCAACTCGTGGACAAGATTCCTGAGTTCACTCACAATACTGTTAGGTAGTTCCACCTATTACCTCTTCCGCTCTATCTACGGTTAAGCGGTATTCGAGTCTGAGTTGCAGAAGTTACGCCTAGTGAATCGAAGTACTGCTTTCCCCATTCAATAGCAGCACGTGCCTCTTCCGAGGAAAGACCTGCTTGTCTCAGAGCTTTGTAAGCAATACGAGTTTCTGACGCGAATGTTCCGCCTCCGGCTTGAGCCTGAACCTGCGTAGCAATGTAATGGGGCGAACCCAATTTTGTTGACGGTCCTTCTAACTGAATAGCAGGAGCAGCATCATACGAGTATCCTGGTAATTCTCGCATAGCAGCATCTTGCCAGATATGATGCGCATCTTTGACACCTGCTCGGCTAAGTTCACCTTTGCTACCAAGAACTATACCAGTTTTTCCCGTTCCACTCCCGTCATCCCCACCGTTGGAGGCCACGACACCGGCGGCGAGGCTAACACCAGTCAGGAGATTAGAACCAACCTTTGACCAATCAGCGCCAGCGCCCGATGCTTGCGCCGCATCAGCCTCCTTCTGCGTCTGCCATTGCCACACCTTGAGGCGATACCCGTAGTTGCGGTCTGGCTCAGACATCGGGGGGGCATAATTGGGGTAGGCTTCACTGTAGATGCCGGTCCAGCGAACCTCGCTGGGAGTATCGTAAGCCCCAACCGCGTCAATCAGTTGCTCATGTGTCTCGTACGCTGGGCCATCCTTCTCTGACCAGACAGCGTGTCCGGTGGGGTCGGAGAACACAATGGGCGAGTCATTGGCGTAGGCATAGCGGTTGAGAGCGATGCTGCCCTTGCCGGGCGTGATGCTGTCCGCCATGACGAAGCGGGCGAGCAGCGGGTCGTAGAAGCGGCCGGCGCTCTTGCCGTCGCTGTAGTGGTACAACCCGCTCAGGCTATTGTATTGCTGGCTCGTGTACAACTGATCCGTCGTCAGCGGCATCTCGCCCCGCCGTCGCTCCCCGAACGCGCTGTACCGCTCCCTGGCGATGACACTCCCGCTCGCGTCCGTCAGCGTGCTCGTCGAGCCGAGATGGTCGCTCTGCACGTATGTCAGCAGTGCTCCCGTTCGCGTCGCCAGCAGCTTCCCCTCGGCGTAGTACCGCTTGACGCGCAGAAAGGCCACTATGTCCTGATAGCCCTACATGACACTCCTTATAGAGGGAAGGTCATTGGCATGACCAATCAAGGAACTCCAAGAATCTCCTCCAGAAGAGATGTTGCTTTATTGATTGCAACATCGAGTCCCTTGATATTTCCGTCTTGCTCTTCCACGCGTTCGCGCTGCCAACTCATGAAGAGCGGGATATACCACGTCAGCGAAACGAGTCTTCGGTCAAGGCATTCGGTGTCCCCACCCTTCACCGACTGAAGGATCTGTACGACGTGTTCGAAGCTTCTTTGGTCGAAAAAGCCGCTACGAAGGCGACCGAAGAACCCATTCTCGTCATCCCATTCTTTGTCTAGTTCATCGATCAATGACTGAGTGGTCATGATTTGGTCTTCCTTAAGGTAGGAGGCGTCGAATCGCTTCAGGCGGGATGTAGTTCTGAATCAGAACTTCCCGATCCCTTTTTGCCCAGTTTGAGATACGTCCTCTCACTCCCGGTATCCCCTGCGACAAGTCCACCACTTCTGTGCTAACCTTGGATAGATCTATTTCTACTACTCCGAACTTACCGTATTTCTCACGTGCGACCTCCAAACTCTTGCTCGTTGAAATCCACTGACTTTCACGTTTACCAGCTATATGGCTGACAGGGCTATTGCCTGCATCTGGCACTCGCGCCTGCAATCCCCATTCTGGAACATCGGTTTCAGCGAGCCCTCTGTATACGTATGAACCTTGACTTATGCCTGTCTTTCCTTCACCTAACCCTCCATCATCCCCGCCGTTGGAGGCCACGACACCGGCTGCGAGGCTAACACCAGTCAGGAGATTAGAACCAACCTTTGACCAATCAGCGCCAGCGCCCGATGCTTGCGCAGCATCGGCCTCCTTCTGCGTCTGCCATTGCCACACCTTAAGCCGATACCCATAGTTGCGGTCTGGCTCAGACATCGGGGGGGCATAGTTAGGGTAGGCTTCACTGTAGATGCCGGTCCAGCGAACCTCGCTGGGTGCGTCATAGGCGCCAACTGCGTCAATCAGTTGCTCATGCGTCTCATAGGCTGGGCCATCTTTCTCCGACCATACGGCATGTCCGGTGGGGTCGGAGAACATAATGGGCGAGTCGTTGGCGTAAGCGTACCTGTTGAGAGCGATGCTGCCCTTGCCTGGCGTGATGCTGTCCGGCTGGACAAATCGCGCCAGGAGCGGGTCGTAGAACCTTCCGGCTGATTTCCCGTCGCTGTAGTGGTACAGACCGCTCAGGCTGTTGTACTGCTGGCTCGTGTACAGCTGATCCGTCGTCAGTGGCGTCTCGCCCCGCCGCCGCTCACCGAACGCGCTGTACCGCTCCCGCGCCACCACGCTGCCGCCCGCGTCCGTCAGCGTGCTCGTCGAGCCAAGGTGGTCGCTCTGCACGTACGTCAGCAGTGCTCCCGTTCGCGTCGCCAACAGCTTCCCCTCGGCGTAGTACCGCTTCGTCACGCTCGGCGTCGGCCCTCGGTCGTCCTCGTAGTGCTGCCCGGCGTACCGCACGTCGCTCACCTTCACGCTCGGCGGCTCCTCGCGGTACGTGTCCAACCACAACATCGTCCCCGTCGTGTACACCCAGCCGCGGAACGTCCACGCCTGCCCCGTCGGCATGCCCCACCGCGCTTCGTAGCGCGTGTTCGGCGCGCTCTCCGCCCACACACTCACCCGACTGCCCGCCCCGTCGTTGGCCGTCACCTCTAGCACGTACCACGTGTTGGCCTGGAAGGCGTCCACCAGGACGGTCGGGTTGACGTAGGTCGTTCCTCCCCCCGACGGATAGGCCAGCGCCTGGTAGAGCTTGCCCCCGGCCTCGTACACCGCCACCCGGTAGTACCCGCTCCCGCTGCCGGTGTCGAGCTCCAAGCCGGCCTGGCTGTTGGTCTGGCCGAGCTTGAAGGCCACCCGCGCGACCTGCCCATCGGCGATGCTTGCCGTGCGAGCAATGACCGGTATCCAGCTACTGGCGCCGGTGGCGCGGACGGTGGAGGTGTGGGAGGCGTTGTCATAGACGCCCCACGCCACCGCCCCACTCGTGCTCCAGCCGCTGTTGGCGGTCTGAAAGTCCTCGGCATACGGCGGGACGTAGGTGGGCGGTGCGGTAGTGCGTCGCCGAAGCGCCCCGTCGCCGTCGTAGACGTACGTCTCCGTCCCTGTCGCGCCGCTCACGCTCGTCAGCGGCTAGGTGTCAGTATCCCTGTGTGCCGGACCACCGAATTGTCAGGAATGACCACTAGGAATATACATAATTGTCGAAGGGACAGCAGATTTAGTTGTACTTAACGTTTTTGCCGCCGTATCTCCTCGGCTCTCTTTTTCACGATCGTTTCGAGGTCCTCAAACACCTTAAAATCGCCCCGCAATATGTCGTTAGCGTAGAGGTGAAGCAAGGCGGCATATTGCTGTAGAACTTCTTTCAACTTACTCAAGCTAGGTTTCGCCATCTCTTTAGGGTCTTGCTCGACATGAAGAGATGGTACTCGCACTTCAAGAAGCGTATCTAAATAGAACATATTTAACTGCGTATCAGGATGAACAAAGACTGGATAGTCAGGGATTTTTCCATCAACGAGACGATACAGACGAATAAAAACCCCGCCCTCCCTTGGCTCAAAGCTTATAATAACCGCCGTTGTCGTGTTCCTATAGGTAATATAGCTTCCAAAGACGTCGCTTTTTTCCTCTGTTACCCTGAAACCGTATTCTTCCTCTAAAAACCGGAACAGTGTACGGCATAACTCTCGAAAGTCATCATACATAGGTGAAACGGCTTTCCTACTCATGGTCGCTCCAATGGTAGTTAGTGTAAAATGCTTTCTGTAGAATTGGATGGGCCGCCGAGTTGAAAAGGCGGTAGGTCAGGGTGTATCCTCAGGTTCTCTAAGCCGAAAGGAGACACACCATGACCTACCAGCCGA
>JBDHWG010000037.1:0-34333 GCA_039810085.1 Anaerolineae bacterium | reverse complement strand
ACTCTCCGTTATATCACTCAAACCGTCGCACTCACGCGACGTTAGGCTCTTTTCTTTGACGGTCTGGCTGCTCGTTTGCACGAGCTTGCTGTCTCTGTCACTCTTCAGTTGTTAAGGTCGCTGGGACACACAAAGGCCTGGCGCGTGGCCAGGCCGCTTCACGCTGTCTGGTCTCGCGGTTCCGCTACTCGGTTGTTCGCCTCACGCTTTGCTGCACCAGGTGCTCCTCGCGTGTCGTGTTCACAAGTGCGGGTAGTATACCCTACTTCCCCGCCCTTGTCAAGCCGGTGAAGGACTTTTCATCCCTCGGCCCTGATTAGGATGCATCTGCGCGGCGTTTCTTACGCCTTGTTTCGCATCCCCGCGCCGTTTCCGTCGCGCAAGGGGTAGGACGCTCATGCCGCCCATTCCTTACGCTCTCGGTGAGGTCGCTTTCACAACGTCGCCTCTTCCTCCCTCTCCCCTTGTGGGAGAGGGGCGGGGTGAGGGCCGAGCGCAAGGACTAGGACGCCAATGTTGCCGGTTCCTTACGCGGGTGGCGAAGCCGTCTTCGCAACGCTACCCGCCGTAGACGTTGCTGGGGCAAGACCGGTTTGAGCGTGCCGGGTCGCCTCCACGGTCAGCCGGTCGGCTGCCCCCAGCACCAGGCGAGCTTGGCGAGAGAGATGCCCCACCAGAGCTGCCGCTGACGGGCTTGCGGAACTTCGCATAATATGCGCCCGGTGATGCCCACAGCGAGCAGGGGCGAGGCGAGGCGTAGCATCACCGGGTTAAGCAGGAAGGGAGGGAAGCCAAGCTGGCTGGCATAGCGCCGGTCAACACGCGCTGAGTAATAGCCAATATCGTATCCCTTTGCCATCACAGCCCGCTGCGACTCCCGCGACTGACGATGCGCGGCGACTGCGCCTGGATCAAAGAAGAGCTTGTAGCCTGCCAGACGCAGACGCGCCGTCAGCTCCGTGTCCTCGCCGGCGGGTTTCGGGAATGTCTCGTCGAACAGCCCGACTTTCTCTAGGGCCGAGCGGCGTATGGCGAGGTTGAACGAGGTCAGGTGAGCGCGCTCACCGGGCGGGGCCGATGGCAAGAAGCGGTACACGATGCAGACGTTGTCGCACACCGTCCAATACGGCTCATCCCAGTCGATGTCCACGGCGCCGCCCACGACACAAACGCTTGGATCCTCGAACCACCTGACTAAGCGGGCCAGCCAATCTGGGCGCGGGATGCCATCGGCGTCGAGGAAAACGACGATGTCGCCGCACGAGGCGCGCACGCCGATGTTGCGGGCACGCGCCGGGCTGACCGGCTCGCCGGTGTCGATATGTCGCGCGAACGGGAAGCGCGCGACATGGGCGTAGCGGTCGAGGCCGACAACAATGACCTCTGTCTGGGTGATGGGCCACGATTGGCGGGCGAGGGCTTCGAGCGTTTGATCGATGATGGGTGAATGGAGGTTAGGAATGACGACCGACACGTTCATGTTGAATTCCCCCCACGATATGCTTTGCGGCCCGCGTCAGCCGGGGCCATTTGAATCTCGCTGTCAGGAGAGCTTCGTACTCGCGCATCGAGTAGCCCGCCCACATCTCGATACGCCGTAGGGCAAATGGGTCTGTTTGTGCTGTGTTGGCCCAGCCGCGAATGCCGCACGCGCACGCATACCCCGCCGCCGCCACGGCGTCTCGCTCGCGCTTCCTGAACGCGCCATATGGGTAAGCAAATGCGAATGGCGTGACGCCCAATTCTTTTTCCAACCGCCCCTTCGACTCGCGCAACTCGGTCACGAGGTCAGCCGGGCAGAGATGCGTCAGCCGCGCGTGGCTCGCCCCATGACTGCCGATAGCGTGGCCCAGGTCGACAAGCTCGCGCAACGCATGGGCCGTTAACAAACGCTGCCCGCGTGGAGCCCCCGCCCAATCCGCGACCCCGCCCAGCTTTCGAGTGACAACGAACAGGGTCGCCAGAAATCCATGTCTCGCCAGAATGGGCGCCGCGTGCGCCAGGAAATCGGCGTACCCGTCGTCAAGTGTGAGAGCGACACACGGCCCAAGCTCCTCACTGCACCTCAGCCGCGCCATGCCCTCGGCGAGTGAGACGACCTGGAAGTTATTGTGCCGCAGCCACGCCATCTGAGCGTCGAACAGGGACGGCGGCACGCTAAGGTGATCGGCGCTGTCGGCATTGATGCCGTGATACGCGAGGATATGTAGACCGAGCCTCGGAGCAAGGCTCGGAGAGAGCGGCCGGCGCATGGTCGTAGACCTTTGCTCGGCGCGCTAGTTGGCTGAAACTGAGGCTGTCGCAGTGACCTTAGCGTACTTGGCGACGCGCGGGCAGGTGGCGCAGATATCGGGCATCGGCTGGCTCGCGTCGGTGAGCTGCCGTCGGAACGCCGCGTACTCCTCGCTCCACCACACGCTCGCCAGGTCGTCGGTGTAGACATTGCCCAGGCCCTTCCGCCCGGAGGCAAGCGCCCACGAGCACGGCAGAATGTCTCCCTCGACCGTGACGTAGACACCTGTCCACGGATAACGGCAGGGGGCGCGCCGACGACCGAGAGGCCAGCGGCTTGACGGCTTCTCCTCATGAGTGCATGCCAGGGCGGGCAAGGCGTCATCGACGGGTGTTTCGCCCGGTTGCCCTATCCGACCAGCCGGCACGAGAACAGGCTCGACAGGCTCCCACGGGATGAAGAACAGGGCCACGCCGAGGCCGCGCGCCAGCCATTGGTACTTGTAGAGGCTGCGCCACTCGTCGGCATCGACCGCCAGCGGGATCATGCTTTCAGCGAAGATATGCAGCGGGGAGAGGATGACAACCTCGACGCCGAGCCGGGCGGCCAGGCGGATGATGTCGGGTATCTCCGGCAGACCGGGCTTCGTGACCACAACGTGGAAGCGAACGTGGGGCAGGTCTGTGCCGCGCTCGCGCTTCATCTCGCGCAGTGTTTCCAGGTTCGCCACGACGCGGTCCATCTTCGCGCCGGCGCGGATCGTCTCGAACGTCTTTGGGGTACTGCCGTCAACCGAGACGGTGAGAGCGTAGATACCCGCGTCCATCAGCCGGGCGATGCGCTTGCGGTCGAGGAACATGCCGTTGGTGTGGAACTCGACGGCGCAGCCCTTACTGGAGGCATACGCGACCATGTCATAGATGGCCGGGTTGAGCATCGGCTCGCCCAATCCTTGGGGAACCACGCGGTAGAGAACGGGCAACTGGTCGACGAGCTTTTTGAGCGTCTCGAGGCGCATGTGCTTGCCCGGCCCCATGGGGAGCGCGCCGCGACACATGATGCAGTGAAGATTGCAGACGGTTGTGATTTCGAGCTGAATATCGAACGGAAGGTGGGTGGGCTGGTCAGGCTGCACAACGAAGCTGTGCAGATAAGCGCCCCAGGCGGGGAGCAGGCTGGGCGGTAGACGGCGGTAAGACACGACGCCCCAGACGTGCCGCCGATACCAGTCATACTGCTGGACGAGCTGGTCGATGAAAGCCACATGCGCCTCCTTGCACAATGATGCGTGGCTGGTGGATAGTCCAACATAGGCTCGGCGCAGAGTGATCTACGCCGAGCCGTTTATCGATTTGATTGTA
This sequence comes from Anaerolineae bacterium, assembly GCA_039810085.1. Taxonomy (GTDB): domain Bacteria; phylum Chloroflexota; class Anaerolineae; order Epilineales; family JAHCIE01; genus JBDHWG01. The sequence goes on along the minus strand of JBDHWG010000037.1, from coordinate 30,739 downwards.
TGACGTGCAAGCGGGGCAAGGAGATACTGACCGGCGCGAAGAAATTGCCCGGATTATGCGATGTCCTGTGCGGCCTTGCGCGCAGCTTCGATGAAGCGGCGGACGCGGTCGGGGTCTTTGCGGCGCCCGTCGTCGGGGCGACTGGTGTGGGTGGCCGAGTCGACGCCCCACGGCCCCACCTGGCGGATAGCGTCGGCGACGTTCTCCGGCGACAGGCCGCCGGCCAGAATAACCGGCACGCCGACGGTCTCGACGATGCGGCGGCTCACCGACCAATCGTGAGTCTGCCCCGTGATGCCGAGGCGGCCCGTGTCCGGGTCGCGCGTGTCCAGCAGCAGATAGTCGGCGACGCTGTTGAGCTTGACGGCAACGTACAGCGCCGACGGCCCGACGACGGCGACCGTTTGCATCAAGGGCAAGTCGGGCAGCCGCTGCTTCAGCACGTACGTGGACTCCGCGCCGAAGTCGGCTACCGGCGCGGCCAGGTGCAGGATGTCCGGTTGGAGGGCGCGGGCGAGCGCTTCGATGGCGTCGAGATCGGTGGCGACGGTGAGGGCAACCTTCTTGGTCGGGGCGGGGATGGCGGCGAAGATGCGCCGGGCCATGTCCAGGTCCACCTCGTCCGGCTGCCCGCTCTGGCCGACGGCGATGCCCACATGGTCCGCGCCGAGGCTCGCTACCATCGCTGCATCCTCCGGCGTCATAACGCCGTAAATCTGGACGATCACGCCGTCACTCCAGGGCCTGCGCCAGGTCGGCGACCAGGTCGTCGGGATGCTCCAGGCCGATGGACAGGCGGAGCAGATTATCGGGCGTGCGCGTGTTCGGCCCCTCGACGGAGGCGCGATGCTCGATGAGGCTCTCGACGCCGCCCAGGCTGGTCGCCCGCGTGAACAGCCGCGTCTTGGCCGCGACGTTCATTGCCGCCGCTTGGCCGCCCTTAATCTGCACCGACGCCATGCCGCCGAAGCCCGACATCTGGCGCGCGGCAATGTCATGGCCCTTGTGGGAGGCCAGGCCGGGGTAGTGGACGACCTCGACCTTCGGGTGTTGGGCGAGGAACGTCGCCACGCGCATGGCGTTCTCGCAGTGGCCGCGCACCCGGTAGGGCAGGGTGCGAATGCCGCGCAAGAGCAGCCAGCAGTCGAACGGCGAGGGAATCGCGCCGCCGTTGCGCTGGATGCCGCGCAGGCGCTGGAAGAAGTCGTCCTCGGCCTTGCCGACAACAACACCGCCGGTCACGTCGGCGTGGCCGCTGAGGTACTTCGTCGTCGAGTGCATGACCAGGTCGGCGCCTAGCGCCAGCGGCTGTTGCAACACCGGCGAGGCCCAGGTGTTGTCGGCGACGAGACGCGCTCCGCGACTATGGGCGATGTCGGCGACACGGGCGATGTCGGTGATGCGCAGCAGCGGGTTGCTCGGCGTCTCGACCCACACCAGGCGCGTCGTGGGGCGCATGGCATCGGCGACTTGCGTCGTGTCCGTCATGTCCACGAACGTGACGTCCAGGCCCCAGGGCGCGAGAATTTCGCGCAGGATGATGCCGGTGCCGTGGTAGGCGTCGTTGGGGGCGAGCACGTGGTCGCCAGACGCAAGGGACTGGAACACGGCCAACGTGGCCGCCGAGCCGGAGGAGAAGGCTGCCGCAACCGCCCCGCCCTCCAGCGCGGCCAGCGCCGCCTCCAGCGCCCGACGGTTCGGGTTGTCGGAGCGCGAGTAGATGTAGCCGTGGGGGAAGCTGCCGTCCTCGGCGCGCTCGAACGTCGTGGAGAGGTAGATGGGCGACGCAACCGCGCCCGTCGCCGGGTCCACGTCATGCCCGGCGTGAACGGCGAGAGTCTCAATCTTCATGGCTATACCCTTTACCGCTTCTGCACGACTGGGTTGACCAGCGTGCCGACTCCCTCGATGGTGATCGCCACTTCGTCGCCGTCCTGGAGCTTCACATCCTCCGGCGGAACGATGCCCGTGCCCGTCAGCAGGAACACGCCCTGGGGAAAGTCGTTCTCGCGCCACAGGTACTCAATCAGCTCCGCGAACGGGCGAATGATGCTCGCCGTGGACGTCTCACCCTGGAAGACAACCCCGTCGGCGCGCTTGATTTCCACGCGAATCGCCGCGTTCTTGGGGTCCATCCCGTCGGCCAGCGTGATGACCGGGCCGAGGGCGCAGCTCTGATTGTAAACCTTCGCCTGGGGCAGGTAGAGCGGGTTGTCGCCCTCGATGTCGCGCGCGCTCACGTCGTTGCCGACGGTGTAGCCGACCAGCGTCCCGCGCGAATCCATGACCAGCGCCAGCTCCGGCTCTGGCACGCTCCACTGCGAATCGGTACGCACGCGAATGGGCACGTGGGGGCCGACGACATGGTGGGCATTGGCCTTGAAGAACAGCTCCGGGCGCGGCGCAGTGTAGACGCGGTCGTAGATGCCGCTCCCGTGCGACTCGGCCTCCCGCGCCGCCAGGGAGCGCTCGTAGGTCACACCCGCCGCCCACACCTCCTGGCCGTCGATGGGGGCCAGCAGGTGCGGGACGCGGTGGTCGGGAACGTTGTCGAGGTCCGCCAGCGAGCACGCCTCCACCTTGTCCTCGACCTTCTCCATAACCCACTCGATGAAGCCGCCGGGCGGGAACCCGGCGATGCGTCCGAGCAGCGTGGCAAGCGTTCGCGGACGGCCCGGCTCGGCCTCGGTCATGTCGTACACGTCGCCGTCGATAATGGCTCCCACGCGGGCCCCCAGCAGCGGCATGTAGTAGCGACACAATTGCATGATGTCTCCTTCAGGCTGAGTAGATGCGCGCCTGGTCGCCGTCCATCGTGTAGAGGTGGGGCGACAAGGGGAAGGGACGGCTTTCGTAGTCGTCGCGTACTCTCTGGGCGACTTGCTTGACGTAGGCCGGGTCGGCGTCGCCGATGGCGACCAGGATGTCCCGCGTCGGGATGCCGAACAGCATCCGGCCCGGTAGGCGCTGCGCCAGCATCTCGCGCAGCCCTGGCACGAGGATGCGCGCCGCGTCGTAGCCGTCGCCGGTCGCCGAGATAATCGCCACCTGCCGGCCCTGGTTGGCCTGGCTAAACGGCGTCGTGGCGATGCGCAGGCGCAGGTTCTCCAGCGCCACCGCATCGAGGTGCTGCGGCGTCCAGCCCTGGACGCGCAGGTCGGCCTCGGTGATATAGCGCATGGCAGCGGGCGCGTCGGCGACGTACACCACGCTCAAATTGTCGGCGAAGGGCCGCGCGACGAGCGGCCCGCCCTCGCGGCTCGCGTCGCGCAGGAACGTTGCATCCTTGAGCTGGGGCAGGAGGGCTGAGACAGGCGCGCGCTGTTCAAGCCCGCCCAGGCTGCCGGGAACGGCCACGGCTTGCTGGACGGCCAGGCTGACGACGGCGTCGAGGCTCGGCGGCTCGGCGATGTAGGCGCGGTAGAATGGGTCGACGTCCAGGTCAAACGAGCGCTGTCCGGCGCCGGTGCGCATTGTGACGGCCACCACGCCGCGCTGGCCCACCTTCGCCGCGACAACGCCGGGTGTCTGCCGCAGGCGCGCGACGATTTGGGCCGCTAACTGTTCGAGCGTCAGAAGTTGGGAAGCCATTACGCGACGGGGTTCTCCAGCCGCCCCACGCCGTCGATCTCGATGGTGACGGTGTCGCCGGGTTTGAGCCACACCTGTGGCGTGCGCGCCATGCCGACGCCGTCCGGTGTGCCGGTCATGATGATGTCGCCCGGCAGCAAGGTCATCGTGCGCGTGATGAACTCGATAATCGTCGGGATGTCGAAAATCATGTACTCGGTGTTCGACTCCTGCATGACCTGGCCGTTGACAAAGGTGCGGATGCCCAGCCCGTTCGGCTGCGGGACCTCGTCGGCTGTGACCAGCCACGGCCCCAGCGGGCAGAACGTGTCGGGCGACTTCCCCAACCCCCACTGGCCGCCGTTGCCGAATTGCAGGTCGCGGGCGCTGACGTCGTTGCCGCACATGTACCCGGCGACGTAGCCCAGGGCCTCGGCGCGCTTGACCCCTTTCGCCGTCTTCCCAATAACCACGCACAGCTCGCCTTCGTAGTCGATCTGCTTGATGACCGAAGCGTCCCAGGTGATGGGCGTACCCGTCCCGATGATGGCGGTGGTGAACTTGGGAAAGACGATGGGCGACGTCGGCAGGTCCGAGCCGGTCTCCGCCGCGTGCGCCTTGTAGTTGCGGCCAATGGCAATGACCTTCGACGGCCAGGGGATGGGCGCAGCCAGGCGTGTCGTGGCAAGCGGACGCGTTACGCTCGCGCCACCACCCTCGGCGACGCGCCGCGCTCGCGCCAGGGCCTCTTCGCCCGCCTGTAACAGCGCGAGCAGGCTGGTGGGCAGTGACCCATCGGCGGCGGCCAGGTCGAGGACATGGTCGCCGCGAACGACGCCGAGGCGCGGCTCATTGTGGTCAGAGTAATAGGTGACAAGGCGCATAAGGAAGCTCCCGATATCAGATTAAGCAGACGAGCACATCTTAATGGATTGTAGCTTGCGCTCCACCGACGGTCAAGCTAAAGAACGCTGGAAGCCCGAGACACAATGCATGTCACGGGCTTCCGGGTGCCGAGATCGGCAGAATGATATTGTGGGCAGCTAAAAGCCGCCGTTGCTACACTTGAAACGTGTAGGTTTCGCCGTGACTGAGATAGTGGACGCGGTCGGCGAGGCCCGCGGCTTCAACTTCCGCCTGGAACTCGGACAGTGGGGACTTGAACAGGTCGTAGTCGTTGTAGTGGATTGGGATGGCCTTTTGGGGATTGACAATCTGCATCGCCTGGACGCCCTGCTTCCCGTCCATCGTGACCATGATGCCCAGCACGACCGTCCCGCCGAGGTGCAGCAGAGCCAGGTCGATGTCGGCGTAGTGCTGCGGAATCTCCTTGAGCTCGTCGATCAGCAGGGTATCGCCGGTGATATACATGCGGAAGCGCGGCGGCTCGCCGGTGCGCGAGAATTCGAGGACGCTGCCCATGACCTCGGGCATCGCCAGGTCTACCAGGCCCGGCGCGTGCTTGGCCGGCATGGCGCTGATGCGCAGGCGGGCCTCGCCCTTGTCGATGGTCAGCGACTCCCACGTTTTTAAAGCGCGCGTGTTGTGGAAGCCGCGCTCGTTCAGCTCCTTCGCGGCCTCGGGCGTTGTCACGATAAGCACCGACTTGTCCAGGTCGCGCTCGGCCACCTGGTCGAAGTGGTCACCGTGGAAGTGAGAGAGGAGAACGAAGTCGAGGGGCGGCAGGTCAGCGATTTCCATCGCCGGGTTCGTGAGGCGCGTCGTATGCAGCCCATAGCCCACCCACGTCTGCTCGTGCATGTGGATGAATGTCGGATCGGTCAGGATCGTGAAGCCGGCGTAGCGAATGAGAACCGTGGCGTTGCCGATGAAAAATACCGAACCATTGTTCACATCAGCCGCCCCGTCGCCCGCCGTCAACGTCATCTGCTCTGGCTGCATTCGCTGCGCTCCTTCGACTGAATCCTTTACTAGTGGCAGCCGTAGAAGCAAGAGCAGTGCCACCCCTGCCCGACACAAAAAACCCTGAGCGTCGTTGCCCTAAAGTTTTGGTTGATTACATTCGGAATGGCTGGACGGCGATGATGATGATGAAGAGGACACCGGCGGCCAGCGCCAGCAGCTTGCGCGGCCCGTCGAGCGTGGTGATGTCGTTGAGGGGCATCGGGTGGCTCAGGCCCGTGACCAGGAGGATGCCGGCCCACAGCAGCCAGCCGGTCCACCAGCGCGCGGCGATGACCAGCAGCACGAGAGTCACCAGGGCGATGATGCGGGAGCGCCGCCCGAACACGGCATAGGAGATATGGCCGCCGTCGAGCTGCCCGGCGGGGAGGAGGTTGAGCGCAGTCACCAGCATCCCGAACCACCCGGCGGCGGTCAAGGGATTGCGGAACAGCTCGTACACGCCGACGTCCGGCTTGAGGAGCCACGTCAGGCCGCTCGTCAGCAGCGAGTTGGACAGTTGCAGGGGCAGCGCCATGCGCCGCGCCAGGAGGGGCTGGACCCACTCCTGCGGCAGAAGCAGCCCCAGAATGAATATCGGCAGGGCCAGGGCGAACCCGGCCAGCGGCCCGGCGATAGCCATGTCGAACAGCGCGCGTCGGTTGTCGATGGGCGACTTGAGGCGGATGAACGCTCCCATCGTTCCCAGGGGCGGCAGCGGGATGGGGATGAAGTACGGCAGTGTCACCTTGAGGCCGTGGATTTGCGCGACGAGGTAGTGGCCGAACTCGTGGAAGCCGAGAATGCCCAGCAGGGCAACGGTAAAGACGAAGCTCCCCAGCGGCGACCAGAGCTGGCGCGAGACGAACAATACACTCGCCAGCGTCACGATGAACAGCAGCACGTTGATCCACACCCGCGAGCGCGTCTCTGGGACGATGCCGCGCATGGCGATGACCTGCGCGACGCCTGCCTCGCGCCGCATCATCGGCGTGTAGCCCAGCGGAGTGAACTGGCGTTGCAGGTAGCGGAAAGCGCTGTCCGCGCTCTGGCGCAAGCTGCCCGTGAACGTCACGATCTTGTCAGGGCTGCCGGGCACGCCGACCTGCCCCGTTTGTATCGTCTCGATGGTCAACACGCTCTCCACCGCCGCCCGCAGCCGGGGTAGTGGATCCTCGGCGGCCGGGGTGTACGAGGGGTAGTATACGTCTGTCGCCGCTCGCCCTACACTGTCCGTGCGCTCCACGCGTCTGCTCTCCCGCCACACAGGCGGCGCTGCCGCCGACAATCAACATGGGTATCCTCAAATAGTATATCACAAGTGCGCCAAAGCAAAGTTGGCCGAGAGCCTCGCGGAGCGGCCTTCATCATTGCTGAGTGACGGGGGCGCTCAACCGTTGTATAATATGAACATCCGTAGTTAGCGACAGGACAGACGCATGACGATAGCGGCGACACCGAGGGAGACGCCCGATTTCCTCACGGGCGGCAGTGAGATGGGCGGGCTGATGCGCGCGATGGACTGGTCCACGACCCCGTTGGGCTCCGTCGAGGCGTGGCCGCAGAGCTTGCGCACAACAGTCAGCGTGTGCCTCAACTCGCGCTTCCCGATGCTCCTCTGGTGGGGTCCCGACCTCATCATGCTCTACAACGACGCTTATCGCCCGATTCTCGGCGCGACCAAGCACCCGCGTGCCCTGGGTGTGGCGGGCCGCGACATCTGGCCCGAAATCTGGGACATCATCGGCCCGATGCTCACCGGCGTCATGGAGCGCGGCGAGGCGACATGGTCTGATGATCTGCTGCTCGTCCTCGACCGCAACGGCTACCCCGAGGAGTGCTTCTTCACCTTCTCCTACAGCCCGATCCGCGACGAGTCGGGTGGGGTCGGCGGCGTCTTTACCGCTGTCCACGAGACGACGGGCCGCGTGATCGGCGAGCGGCGTCTGCGGACCTTGCGCGAGTTAGCGGCTGAGACGGCGCAAGTCACCACGGAGAAGGGCATCTACGCCACCGCCCGCGACGCGCTTGCCCGCAATCCCATGGATCTGCCGTTTGCGCTGCTCTATGTGCTCGACCCTGATGGAACAACCGCGCGCCTGGCGGGCGCAACCGGTCTGCCAGCCGATTCTCCCGCCAGCCCCGCCGCCCTCGCTCTCGCGTTACCTGGCAAGGCCGAGAGCCTCTGGCCGCTAGGCGCGGTGGCCTTATCGGGTGAGCCGTGCCTGGTGACGGACCTGGCCCAGCGGTTAGGCGCTCTACAGAGTGGCGCGTGGCCCGAGGCGCCGACCCAGGCTGTCGTTTTGCCACTGGGAACGCCGGGGACGGAGCGGATCACAGCGTTCCTGGTGGTTGGGCTTAACGCCCGCCGGGCCTTTGACGACGACTATCGCGGCTTCTGCGACCTCGTCGCACGGCATATTGCTACCGCTATCGCCAACGCCCGCGCTTATGAAGCGGAGAGGGAGCGGGCCGAGCTGAATGCGCAATTCCGCGTCGAGCTAGACCGCAAGATTGCGCAGATGATCGATGCTGATGAGATAGCGACAACGGCCCTGTCTCTTCTCGGGCAGTACCTTAGCCTCACCTCGTGTACCATGAGTGAGATAGACACAGCGGCGGGTCAGTCCCATGCTCGATACGAGTGGACGACCAAGAACTTCAGCCAGATTGCCAGCTATGATCTGGCTGACTTCTTCCCCCCGTCCTTCTGGCCTGTCCTGGAAGCCAGCGAAACTGTCGCCGTCGACGACGTGCAGCGCGACGAGCGCACCGCCGGCGTCGCCGACAGCTACGCGCAATACGACGCGGCCGCAGTTGCCATCGCGCCCTACGTGACGGGGGGCCAGCTCGCGGCGGTGCTGTATGTCGATTCATCGACGCCGCGCCACTGGCGCGCCGATGAGTTGCAATGGCTAGGCGAGGTCCTCGCCCGCGTCTGGCCGGCGGTCGAGCACGCGCACGCCGCGTCGGCCCTGGGCCGCGAACAGGAACTGCTTCAGACCATCATCGACCGCATCCCCGTGATGATTACGATGTACGATCCCGAGGCGCGGCTCTTGTGGCTCAACTCGGAGTTCGAGCGCATCGTCGGCTGGTCCTCGCGCGAAGCGGCCGGTATCTCGCTCATGGAGGCGTGCTACCCCGACCCGGAGTACCGCGAGCTAGTCAACCGGCACATGCAGTCGAGCCAGGGCGAGTGGATGGATATCCAGATGCGGACGCGGGACGGGCGCACCATCGAGACGTCCTGGGCGAATATCCAGCTTTCTGATCAGACGCAGGTCGGCATCGGTATCAACATTACCCCGCGCAAGCGCGCCGAGGCGGCGCTACGCGAGGCCGACCGCCGCAAGGACGAGTTTCTGGCAACCCTGGCCCACGAGCTGCGCAACCCGCTTGCCCCGATGCGCAACGCTGTACATATTCTCAAGCTGCAAGACTCCCTCGACCCATCCTCGGCGGCGGCGCGCGACATGATCGACCGGCAGGTGCAGCACATGGTGCGGCTGCTCGACGACCTGCTGGACATGAGCCGCATCACCCAGGACAAGCTGGAGCTGCGCAAGGAGTACGTGGAGTTGCAGCCAATTCTGGAGCAGGCCCTGGAAACGTCACGGCCCCACGTCGACGGTGACAGCCAAGAGGTCAGCGTGTCCATGCCATCCGAACCGATCTACCTGGACGCCGACCCGGTCCGACTGGTGCAGGTGTTCTCGAACCTCCTGAATAACGCCTCCAAGTACACGCAGCCCGGCGGGGAGATCTGGCTCACCACTGAGCGTGTCGGCGACAACGTTGTTGTCTCCGTCAAGGACAGCGGCGCCGGCATCCCGCCGGACAAGCTCGCCACCGTCTTCGACCTGTTCACCCAGCTCGACCGGCCGCCTGAGCAGTCGCGCAGCGGTCTCGGCATCGGCCTGACACTGGTGAAGCGGCTGGTCGAGATGCACGAGGGCAGCGTGGCGGCCTACAGCGACGGGCCGGGGCGCGGCAGTGAGTTCGTTGTGCGCCTGCCGGTCCTGGTCGAGCTGCCCCAGGATCAGGCGGCGCCGTCGCCCACCGCCGAGACGAACGGGAGACCACGACGCATCCTGGTCGTCGACGACAACTACGACATTGCGGAATCGCTGACGGAGCTTCTGGAACTGGAGGGCCACGAGGCGCGCATGGCCCACGATGGGCTGGAAGCCGTCGCCGAGGCGGAGGAATTCCGGCCGGACATTGTGCTGCTCGACATTGACCTGCCGCGCGTCGATGGCTACGAAGCCGCCCGCCGTATTCGCGCGCAGCCGTGGGGCAGACAGATGGCGCTGGTCGCCCTGACCGGCTGGGGGCAGGAGGAGGCCCGCCGCAAGTCCCAGGAGGTCGGGTTCGATTACCACCTGGTCAAGCCGGTGGACTTCGCGGACCTCATGCGCCTGCTCACCACGCTGCCCAAGCAGGAGAGCCATCGAACAAAGCCTTGATCTCTCAATCCAAAAACCCAATCCACCACCCCTGTTAGCCAAAGGAGGCTACCATGGCCAATCAACCTGAACGCAACCTGGCATTGGAACTTGCCCGCGTGACCGAGGCCGCCGCCATGGCGGCCGGCCGCTGGATGGGCCGCGGCGACAAGAACGGCGCCGACGGCGCCGCCGTAGACGCGATGCGCCTGATCCTGGGCAGCATCGAGATGAATGGCGTCGTCGTCATCGGCGAGGGGGAGAAGGACGAAGCCCCCTGGCTGTATAACGGCGAAGTCATCGGCAACGGCCAGCCGCCCGAGGTCGATGTCGCCGTGGACCCCATCGACGGCACGCGCCTGCTCTCCCAGGGCCGCAGCAACGCCCTCTCGGTCGTTGCCCTCGCCGAGCGCGGCAGCATGTTCAACCCCGGCCCGTGTGTCTACATGGACAAAATCTGTGTCGGCCCCGACGCCAAGGGCAGCATCGACATCAACGCGCCGGTGGAAGTCAACCTCCGGAACATCGCCCGCGCCAAAGGCAAGGATACCGAGGACGTGACGGCGGTTATCCTGGACCGCCCGCGCCACGAGGGCATCATCGCTGCCGTGCGGCGCTGCGGCGCGCGTATCCGCCTCATCACCGACGGCGACGTGGCCGGCTCGATCATGACGGCGCTGCCCGAGACGGGCGTCGATGTGCTGCTCGGCATCGGCGGCACGCCCGAGGGTGTCGTCAGCGCCTGCGCCCTAAAGGCCATGGGCGGCGACATCCAGGGGCGGCTGTGGCCGCGCAACGACGAGGAGGCAAAGCTGGCAAAGGACATGGGCTACGACCTGAACGCCGTGTTGAACGCCGACGACCTCGTCAAGAGCAACGACGTCTTCTTCTCGGCGACGGGCATCACCGACGGCGAGCTGCTGCGCGGCGTGCGCTACATCCCCGGCGGCGCCGTTACCCACAGCCTGGTGATGCGCGGCCGGTCGGGGACGCTGCGCTACATCGAGGCGCACCACCGCTGGGACAAGCTAATGAAGATTAGCCAGGTCCCCTACGACTGATGCAATGAGGGCGTGTCTTGTCATTGCGAGCGTAGCGAAGCAATCCCCCGCCCTTGCATCAGACGGTCTAGAGCAGGGAGAGCAAGTCTTTCACCGGCACGGTTATCGCGTCAATATGCACAAGAGTAACCCCGGAGCCTCGACGACTCCGGGGTCTTGTTGTACTACCAGGATACGATCGCGTAGGACGCGGTTCAGTCTTTCTCGCCGTGTCCGACGCTGGCCTTCGCGCCATTCGCCTCGGGCGTCCCGTGGCCGTTGGCGCTCGCCGACGACGCGCCGTCACCGCCGGATTTCTGCGGCACGCTACGGTTGACGCGGTCGCGCACGTTCTGCGCTTGCTGGCCGAAGTTGAACTCGACCGCGTCCAGTCGCCGCTCCGTTCGGTTGATGAGCGACCGCGCGCGGGCCAGGGAATGGCGCGACCAGCGGACGACTTGCTGCGGCAGGCCCTTGCTCGGCGTGGGCAGGTTGGGCGCCCACTTCACCGTCGCCGCGGCCCACGTCAGCCCCGCGCCGAACCCGACCAGGCAGATATTGTCGCCAGCCTGGATGCGCCCCTCGTCAGCGGCTTCACACAGGGCAATCGGCACCGAGGCCGCCGACGTGTTGCCATACCTCTGAATGTTGACGAACACGCGGTCCATCGGGATGTTGAGCTGCTTGGCCGCCGACTCGATGATGCGGAGGTTGGCCTGGTGCGGAATGAACAGCGAGATGTCGTCCGCCGTCAGGCGCGCCTTGTCCAGCGCCTCTTTCGCGGCCCGCCCCATGACCCGCGTGGCAAAGCGGTAGACCTCTTTGCCGTTCATGAACAGCCCCGTGCCATTGGGCATGACGCCGACGGGCGGGATGCGGCTGCCGCCGTTGCGCAGGATGAGCGACTCGGCCCCCGTGCCATCCGCGCCGAGAACGAACGATTGCACGCCGCTGGGGAACTGGCTGGCCTGGAGCACGACCGCGCCCGCGCCGTCGCCGAAGAGGACGGCGGTGTCACGAATGTTCCAGTCGAGCCAGCGGCTCAGGGTCTCCGCGCCGATGACGAGGACGGTGTTGTGGACGCCGGTGACGATGGACTGGGTCGCCATGCTCAGGGCGTAGACGAAGCCGGAGCACGCGGCGTTGAGGTCGAAGGCCGCGGCCTTCGTCGCGCCCAGGTGCTCCTGCACGATGCACGACGTGCTCGGCAGGTGGTAGTCGGGCGAGCACGTGGCGACGATGATCAGGTCTAGCTCGCTGGGGTCCATGTCGGCGCGCTCCAGGGCTTGCCAGGCGGCGCGGGTCGCCAGGTCCGACGTCGCCTCCTTCGGGTCGGCAAAGTGCCGCGCCTCGATGCCGGTGCGCGAGCGGATCCACTCGTCCGAGGTATCGATCATCTTTGTGAGGTCATGGTTGGTCAGGACGCGCTCAGGCACGTACTTACCCCAGCCAATGATTGCAGCATAACGGCTCACAGGAAACCTCCTGGCGCGAAGCAGACTGAACGGCGGCGCACGATCTAGACGCGGCGCATGATGAGCGTGGCGTTGTGGCCGCCCAACCCGATGGAGTTGGACATGGCGACTTCAATGTTCGCCGCGCGAGCTTCGTTCGGCACGTAGTCGAGGTCGCAGTCGGGGTCAGGCGTCGTGTAGTTGATGGTGGGCGGGATGATGCCCTCGTGTAGCGCCTTGAGCGAGATGACCGCCTCGACGGCGCCCGCCGCGCCCATCAGGTGGCCCATCATCGATTTGGTGGAGCTGACGGCCATGCGGTAGGCGTGGTCGCCGAGAACCTTCTTGATGGCGTATGTCTCGACCTTGTCGTTGACGGTCGTGCCCGTGCCGTGGGCGTTGACGTAGTCCACGTCGTCGGCGGCCAGGCCCGAGTCGCGCATCGCCGCGACCATCGCGCGGATGATGCCGTTGGCGTCGTCCGGCGGGATCGCCATGTGATACGCATCAACCGCCGAGCCGTAGCCGATAATCTCGCCCAGGATGGGCACGCCGCGACGCTCGGCGTCTTCGAGGCGCTCCAGAACGAGGACGCCGGCGCCCTCGCCCAGCACGAAGCCATCGCGCTCGGCGTCGAACGGGCGGCTCGCCTGCTCCGGCGCGTCGTTGCGCGTAGACAGCACCTTCATGTTATTGAACATCGCAAAGGCGAAGGGGTGGCAACTGGCCTCCGTGCCGCCCGCAATCACGGTCGTCGCCTGGCCGCGACGAATCATCTCCACCGCCTGGCCGATGGCGTCAGTGCCGGTCGCGCACGCCGACGTGATCGCCATGTTCGGCCCGCGCGCGCCCAGCTCGATGGCAATCATGCCCGCCGCCGTGTCGGGCAGAAACGCGGGCAGGCTGAACGGGCTGATACGCCGCGCGCCTTTTTCTTTCCAGACCGCGTTGCTGTCGAGGACTGTGCGGAACCCGCCCAGCCCTGTCCCGATGACCACGCCGACGCAATCGCGATTTTGCTCGTCGATGCTGAGATTGGCCTGGGCCAGCGCCTCCCGCGCTGCGCCGAGGGCGTACAGGACGAACGTATCCGTGCGGCGAGCCTCTTTGCGGTCGATGACCGACAGCGGATCGAAGTTTTTCACCTGAGCGCCGAATTGCGTATCGAATTCCGAAAGATCGTAGCCGACGAGGGGGCCGACGCCGGACCGGCCGGCGAGCAGCGCTTCCCACATGGCCTGCGTCGAGTTGCCCAGGGGCGTCACGGCCCCCATTCCTGTCACAACGACGCGCGTTTTCATTTCCCCATCCCTCCCTTGAACCATCTCTCGCGGTACAACGCCGCCAATTGTACACCCAGTGGCGGCGTCCGTATCAATCTGACCGCGTTATCTTCGGAAATAACACTCCACCTGGGGAAAAGATACGCGGCGGGCGAGACTTTTTGCGGCTGGGGCAGCAAAAACCCCTGCCCCTCTTGGGGGAAAGAGGGGCAGGGAACGCGGGGGGAGATTAATTCAACAGTCTTTGTTCGCGCAGCTTTGGCTCAAGGCATCCTTTACGAATGCGTGCCTGACTGGCCGGAACGCTCCTGGGCGTTGTGAATGCTGCCGCGCCAGGCGCCGGTCTCCTGGCCGCGCGACTCGATGAACTTCTTGAAGCGCTCGAGGTCACCCTCGACGCGGCGGGACACGAAGCCCAGCTTGTCACCGGCCTCTTCGATGATGCCCTCGGGATCGTAGTCGATCTGGAGGTTGACGCGGGTCTTGTCCGCGCCGAGGGACTGGAAGGTCACGATGCCGTCGTTCTGCGCGCCCGACGTGCTCTTCCAGGCGATTTTCTGGTCAGGCGTCTGGTCCGTGATCACGGCGTCCCACTGCTTCTCTTTGCCCACGACCTCGGCCACCCAGTGCAGGCGCTTGTTGTCGAGCTGCTGCACCGACTTGATGCCTTCCATGAACTGCGGGAACTCTTCGAACTGGGTCCACTGATTATACGCGGTCCGAACAGGCACATTCACTTCGATAGACTTGGTCAGACTTGCCACATTATCCTCCTATGAACCTATTGACTGCCATAACGATGAAGCGGGCGCTCGTGGCAGCGCGGGCGTCCATGTGCAGGGATGTTTGTTCTCCCATCTGTCTGCAAAATGTGCAAGTTTTGTGCCAGGTATCGACCTCTGTTATGTTGCGTGAAACGGAGCATCCTCGGCCTAAGCCGAGGGATGCGTTGTGACACCGAGACGCGCTAATTGTTGGCCGCGCCGCGCAGCATGCGGAGCAGGGCGCGGCGCTCGGTGAGCCTTTGCTCCCCGGCTTCGTTGTCGCTACGGAAGCTATCTTCGAGGAGATTCTGCGCCTCGGTCGTCTGGAGCAGGTCGCGCTGCGCGTCGAAGACTTTGGCCGCCGCGTCGTCGCTTGCCGCGTTGATAAAGTCGAACAGGGCGTGAGCGACCGGCGGCAGATCCGGCTCCTCACTGTCGAACTGCGCTACGATTTCCTGCAACGCTTCGTATCGCTCGCGCAGCACAGCCGCCGGCTCGGTGTCGCCGCTCGCTTCCAATCCCTCGATCAGCCCCTCGACACTCTCCAGGAACGGCTGCTCCAGGTCGGACGGGACGCGCTGCCAGAAGTCAACCATGTCTTGCTCATCCTCGGCGGCGAGGAAGCCGTCGAGGAGCGCGCCCATCGTCAGGAGCATGCGCACGTTGGGGTTCTCGTTGAGGAACGCCTGGACGTCGTCGCTGAGCGCCGGGTCCGCGCCAAGCGCCTGGTTCAAGCTGTTCAGGTCGGTGACGCCAGCCGCCTGGAGGCGAGCGGCCAGCTCTGGCGGGAACTCAGACAGGATCGGGTTATCCATTCTATTCGCCTTTCCAGCGCCCTTTCGCGCTGACAGTAGCCTTTGTCTCATCATGCGCACAGCCCATGAGCGAATCATGCATTCTATAAATATGGGCATGTCCCGCCCAAACAGCAAGAACTGTGCTGCCGACGAGGTATCCGTCGCAAAGTACAGCCGGCCAGGTTGGTAGCCTGGCCGGCTTCTCTAACAAGGACATCGTCTGCCCGGCGGGAGATTGCTTCGTCGTCCTATCGTTCTCCTCGCAATGATAGTCCGTCAGGGCGCGCGCATGATGTGCGGCAGGTAGATCTTGTACGGCCCACCAGGATACGGCGTCGGCGTGTCGGTAGGGATGGCTGTCTCCGTTGGTGTGGCTGTCGGCGTCGCCGTATCAGCCGGAACCACCGTCTCGGTCGGTGTGGGCGTCGGCGTGTCGGCGGGAACGACGGTTTCGGTTGGCGTCGGTGTCGGCGTGTCGGTGGGAACGGCCGTCTCCGTCGGTGTCGGTGTCGGCGTCGCGTCGGCAGGCAGCACTGTCATGCTGAGTGGAATGGCGACGCGCGGCTGGCCCATGGCGTTGGTGTCAATCGTCAGCTTGCCCTGGTAGTGGGGCGGGTTCGGGCCGCCGAAGGCGCTGGTCGGGGTAAAGCGGCTGTCCATCTCCAGCGTGACCCGCCAATCGACGCCGCCCTGCACGTCGGGGCAGGAGGCGCTGCCGTCGAAGACGATGGGCGGGACCGCGCCGACGTGGTTGTCGATGGGATGCGAGAGGACGCTGCAGATGGGTCGGAACCAGCCGGGCCGCCGCCATGTCATGTCGAGCGCGCCCAGGGCGTTGGCGACGAGCTTCTGGAGATTGCCGCCCCACTGGCCGTTCACGAACGAGGCGTTGATAGCGATGACCTGCGGGCCGACGCCGGGCTGGAAGCTCTTGGTCGCCAGAAGGGCGTTGCCGTCGGACCACTTGGCGCGCACGTCGGCGTTGCCTTGCCCCTCTGCGTCCACGTGCCTTGTCGTCGTGAGCGCGGCCACGCCTACGAACAATGGGTCGGTTGGGTCGGTGATAGCGCCGAGGGTCGCCGCGCCCTTCGGCGCGCCGGTCGTCGCCAGGGGCGAGTATCCCTCGGCCGCCCAGCGTCCGCCGATGCCCGCCGGCCCGTTCTGGAGCGCGTTCCCGCCGAGCAGGACCGTGCCGCCGTGATCCACGAAGTCGGCCAGGATGTCGCCGACGTGGTCCGGGTCGGTCAGCGGCGTGTCGTTCCATACGATGACGACGTCGTTATCCAGCAGGCGAGGGATGCTCACCATGCCGGGGCCGAAGCAGTCGGCCAGCCCGCCTGCCGCCCAGCACAGCCGGCTGACGACTTGCGTTGGGTCCAGAGGATTTCCGGCGGCCGCTGTTGCGGATGGCGCGGACTTGGCCGCTGGCGGGTTGGGCAGGTCGCCGACATTGTACGGCGCGAGCAGGGCCGGGACGCCGCCGGCGCTGTCGGTCAGCAGGGCCAGGTGCGTCGGGCCGTTGTTCAACTCGACGTGGAGGCTGCCGACAAGCGGGTTCTGGATCTGGAAGGTTGTCGAGAACACGTCGCCGTAGTGCACGGTAATGTCTTGCGGCGTGGCCGTCGTGTTGAGCGCCACGGGCGCGCAGTCCCACGCCAGGAAGCGCTTGAGCATGTCCTGGAAGCCGGCGGGCGGCAGGCCCTCCAGCCCGAAGCTGAAGAAGGCGGAGCAGCCCATGCCGTAGCCGTGGGTGATACCTGTCACGCGGCCGGTCTCATCGACCAGGTTTGCGACGGCGTCCGGCATGGGGCGGACGGAGTCGGCCAGGTTGGTGTAGGGCGGGCCGTACGGGAACGCGCCGAACTCGTGGCCGAGGGGCGAGGCGCGCAGGCCGCGCATCGTCGTGCCGCGCGTGTCATTGTCGAACGCCTCGATGCCCAGCACGTTTTTGCCGAACTCGGTGACGCCGTTGACCGACAGATAATCCTGGCTGCTCAGGGCGAAGGTGTTGCCCTTGCGCGCTTCGAGGAACTGGCGCACAGCCTTCTCGGCCTCGACCGGCAGCGGCGGGTGGCGCGGGTCACTCCGGCGTGTGCCCGTCAGCCAGATCACCTTCTGGTACTGGGATAGCGCCGCGCCGCTGGGGATGCCGTCGTCGTCGGTGTTCCAGACGTTGAACGGCGCGCCGATGGCGTTGAGCGCGGCGACGTACATGTCGCGCACGGGGTAAAACTGGCCGCCTTGCTCCAGGCTTGGCGCGTCGTTGACGAGCAAGACCGGCGGCAGGTCGAGCGGGCCGCAGTAGAAGTCGGCGCGCTGGACGCGCGTCACCCAGTGGCCGTTGCGATCCTGGGCCATCGCGCTGACCTTGAAGCTCTGCATGCCCGGCTTCTCGAAGCGGACGTCCTCCGAGCAGTAGAGGCCGCTGCCGTCGCGGTCCACGAGCTGCACCTGCTGGCCGCTACTGAGGCGCGCGCGCAGGTACTCGAAGCGGCCGCCCTTGATGTTGCCCTTCGCATCGTTGAAACTGATGCAGACCTTGTTCGGCGTGGTTGGGCGGCACTGACCCAGGCTAGGTGTGAACAGCGTCAGGTCCGTGTCCACCTGGCCCTCGACCGTCGCCAGGAACTCCGTGCCGCCCGCGCTGGGGTTGCTCAGCTCGATCTTCCACAAACCAGCGGCGGGCGACGCGATGCGGTAGCGCTTGCTCATGCCGCCGCCCGTCGTATCTACGCGGTAGATGTCTGGGTTGCCGGTCGGGACCGTCGTGCCGTCGGGCCGCCGCAGAACGAAGTTCAGGTTGACGGACGGGTCGGCCCAGTTGACGGTGAAGTACAGGAAGCGGGCATTCTCGTTCAGGTTCACCGACAGCGTCGTCGAGCCGCCGCTGTTCAACTGCCCCGCCGCCTCAAATAGCCGCTGGTAGCGCCGCTGGTAGTTGTCGATGAAGTGGTACACGTCGGTCAGGCGGTTCTCGACGCGCGTAGCGACACTCACGTCCGCCGCGATGCTGTCGACCTTGTCGCTGCCCTCGCCGCTGCTCTTCGCCGCGCCGGGGCCGGTCGGCACCTGCCACGCCAGGCTGGGTGGGTGGTCGCCCGCGATGCGCGCCATGAGCGCCGTGTCGGCCAGCGGGCCGAGGGCGATGGTGTCGAGGCGCACCGACGTTGGGATGGACGCCTTCATGTCGTCGTACATCGGCGGCGTGTTCTCCATGCCGTCCGAGAGCAAGACCATGGCATGGGTGCGGCTGTCGCCGCTGATCTGGTTGAAGCCCATCGTCAGGCCCTGGCCGAGGGCCGTCGTACCGGCCGGCGACAGGCCCGCGAGATTGCCGGCCATGGCGTTGCGGTCGCCGGGAGCCGTGACGTTCAGGAGCGCCTGCACCAGGCTGGCGTTCGTGTTGAACTGGGTCTCCGTAACGCCCTCGCCAATCTCCGTGCCCATGATGATGCTGCGCGCGGCAGCCTTCGCGGCGGGCATCTGGGCGTAGTTTGCCATCGAGCCAGATGTGTCGATGACGACCGAGAGCGCGCGGGGTGGCGTGGGCGTGTTGCTGTAGCGGACGGCGTTCGTCTCGGTCTTGGTGACCGCGCCCAAGAAGTCCACTCGGAAGTCGTACAGCCCGGCGGATGCTTGCGACGGGGCGCGGACGACGAGCCAGTACTGGTTGCCGACCGGGCCGCGCTCGATGACGCCGCCTTCGCCCACGCCATTGCCGGTGTCGATCTGCTTCGGCCCGACGTAGAGCTTGAGGGCGTCCGGGTCGGCCAGGTTGGTGACCAGGTTGGTCGAGGGCTTGAAGCCGTCGCTCACGTCCAGGTGGATGGGGAACGTGCCGGGGCCGTTGAACCAGCCCGCGTCGGCGACGGCGCTCGTGAGCGGGTGAACGATGTTGAAGCTCCACGGGTTGTGCGTCGCGGCCAGGCCGTAGGTCTGCGGGCCTTGTGGCAGGCTCGTCGAGCGCACCTCGACCGTCCACCATCCGGCGGCGGGACTCGGAACCGTCACCTGCTCCTGGTTGTTGAGGGTGTCGTTGCCGCGTGTCGCCGCGTTGTTGGGGTTCGCCGGGTCGAGCACCCACGGCTGCCATGTCGTGACGCCGTCGGGCGCGATGAGGCGCAGGTCCAGGTCGTTGACCAGCTCGGTCGCGGCGAGCAGCGTGCCGGCCGCGTCGTCCCACGCCAGGCTGACCTGGAGCGTCGGCGTCCCCGGCGGGACGTTAAGGTGGTAGCGCTGGACTTCGCCGTTGCTCGTGACCTTGCCTTCGACGAAGCGGTTCTCGCGGATAGTGTCTACCGCCGCCTTCGCATCGACGCGGCCATAGCCGGTCTGGAAGTCGGGGCCGTTACCGCCACTGGGCGAAGCCGCCGTGTTCATCAGGATGGCCTTGACCGTCGCGGGCAGCGGGTCGGTGGTCGTGCTGTACGAGTTGTGGAACTGCTGTGCCATCAGGGCCGCGATGCCCGCCACGGCCGGCGTCGCCATGCTCGTGCCGCTCATCGTGTCGTATGGCCAGCAGAAGTCGTCGCCCGTGCCATCGCAATTGCGGGACCCGTTGTCGATGAACTGGTTAGGAATGGTAGAGAGAACGCTGACGCCCGGCGCGGAGACGATGGGCTTGAGCCGCCCGTCGTCGGTCGGGCCCCAGCCGCTGAAGCTGGCGCTGGAGTCGTTGCCCTGGTTCGTCGCGCCGACCTGGATCGGGTTTTTAGCGGTCGCAGGCGGCGCGGTGGTGTTGAATGTGCTGCCGCACGGCGCGCTGCCCTGGCGCTCGTTCCCGTTGGCCCACGTCATGATCAACGGTCGGCCAAGGCTACCGTGGACGATTTGATCGAGGAGCTGCGCGGCGGCGGGATAGTCGCCTTCGTCACTGCACGGGAAGCCGTTGGTGTTGACGTTGCTGCCGAGCGAGGCCGTCGCGATGTCGGCATTGTGGTTCAGGCCATTTTGCATGTCGGCTTGGATGTCGCCCAGGTTGTCGTAGAAAATGGTGCCCGTGCCGTCCGCTTCGTAGCCGTAGGTAATCAGGCCCGCGCTGGGAGCCATGCCGCGGTTGTTGAGAACGCTCGTTCCCGCGCCCGAGCCGTTGCCCAGCACAGTGCCTGCGACGTGGGACGAGTGGTCGGCGACGCTCGTGCCGTCCTGGTCGATGATGCGGCCGTTGTAGTCTTCGTGGCTGGCGCGGCCTACGTCATAGACGAGGACGTTGACGCCCGCGCCGTTGAGGTTATACGGCGCGACGTTCTGTACCTGGTCGACGTTCGTGCGGGCGCGCGTGTTGGAGTTCGTCGCCGTGAGGGGCGGCTGCGGCGCCTCCAGCCAGAGCACTTCCTCTTGCTGGCTCAGCGCCTTGACGTCCGACGGCTTCATGACCGCTGTCACAGCGTTGATGGCCGACGCCTCGTTGGTGATGCGTGCGCCCAGCCGCGCCAGCACAGCCCGCCCATCGGCGAGGCTCACGTCGTCGTGAAACTGCACGATGACCGGAATGAGGGATGTGTCCTTGTCAGCGGCTGGTTTCTCCACGTTGGCCGCCAGGGTGGGGTGGAGCTTGTCGGCAGGCAGAAGCGCGCCGATCCAGGCTACGCCGCCCTTGCCCACCAGCGCCGACGCCTTGTCCGCCGATGCGTCGATGCGGGCAACCCAGGCCCCCTGCGGCAGGTAGTTCTGGAGGTGGATGCCGCGCGCGGCGAGGGCGGCCTTCTCCGGCGGGTCGGGGATGTGGTCGAGCTGCACGAGGGCGTGGAAGCTCGACGACTTGGCCTTGGCATCCGATGCGGATTTTTCGAGTTGCGTGCTCGTCGTCGCGTCGACGCCATAGGTCGGCTTGATGGTGCGCGATTTCAGGGTGATGGGGGGAAGCTGGGGGCCTTGCGCGGCAGCCGGTGGTGGCGCGGCGGCGGCGCTCATGGCAAGGAGGAGGAGGGTGAAGGCGAGGGCTAAAACTACGGTGGCGCGTACCCTGCGAAAGCGATGCATACGACTGTCTCTCCTTCGACTGTGCCTCGGCCCGATAGTTTGGGCCGGGGAATCCTGTCCGACGTACTACCCTTACCGTCGGGACGGATGGAGAGACAAGAACCTTTCCGCCGCGCATACAGCCCTTGCACCAGGCTGTGACCTACCCCCCGCTTGCCTTCGGTCGTCGAGTGATGCCGTCCCAGCCCTTCCAGTTTGCGTGCCGAACGACGGGCGCAGAAGGCGGCCTGGCAAGCTCGCGCGCGTGCTGCCATTCGTGACTTTCGTGGTCCAGGGGCTGACCCACTGCGCAATCATTGGCACGCGTGGTTGTCGTTACGGCCCAGAAGTTGCTTATTCTTTCGTGACGCGGCGCGGCAAATTCGGCGTTCGCGCTTGACTCCGGCCTCCCTTTCGGGTATAATGGCTTGAATTCAAGGCGAAGAAATCCTTCGCGCCTGAATTCGTTAACGCCGCCCCATTGGCTTCTGTGGTGAAGCCGCCATCTGCGACACACGAGAGTCGCCTGCGCGCAGCTCTGCTGCCGCATGGCGGCTTTTTGTTACCCCAGCGGGCGCGTGACACACAATCGAACATGTCCTATGGCCGGCGGCCCGATCCGCTGGCTGGCTCACGAGTGAGTAGGAGCTCCCATGGACCAGTTGACCGACGACCCCGACCAGTGTACCCGCCGCCGTACCCTGTACGACCCTCGGTTCGAGCACGATGCCTGCGGTATCGGGTTCATCGCCGATGTGAGCGGTCGTCCCAGCCACGAGATTCTCTCCCAGGCGCTCCAGGCGCTCAGCAATATGGCCCATCGCGGCGCGATTGCCGGCGATGGCAAGACCGGTGACGGCGCGGGCATCCTGACCCAGCTCCCGCGCAAGCTCCTCGCCCGCGAGGTTGCCCGCATGGGCTGGTTTGGCGACCCGGCCGACCTTGGCGTGGGTATGTTCTTCCTGCCGCGCCGCCGCTGGGCCGACCAGGGCCGCTGCCGCGACATCATCGAGGCGACCGTCGCCCGCCACGACCTGCGCTTCGTCGGCTGGCGCACCGTGCCGGTGGACCTCAACGCCCTGGGCGAGCGCGCCGCCGCCGTCCGCCCCGACATCCACCAGGCGCTCATCGCCCGCCCCGCGCACCTCACCACCCACGATGCTTTCGAGCGCGCCCTCTACCTGGCCCGCCGCGACATCGAGGCCCAGATTCGGCGCGAGAACATCAGCGGCTTCTACGCGGCGTCCATGAGCTGCCGGACGGTGGTCTACAAGGGCTTGTTCGTCGCGCCGCAGCTCCCGCAGTTCTACCTCGACCTGTCCGACCCCGACTTCACAACCGGCCTCGCCGTCTTCCACCAGCGTTACAGCACCAATACCTTCCCGACGTGGGAGCGCGCGCAGCCGTTCCGCGTGTTGTGCCACAACGGCGAGATCAACACCTTGCAGGGCAACGTCAACTGGATCCGCGCCCGCGAGGCCGACCTGGCGCACCCTGGCTGGGGCGCGGACATCAACCTCATGAAGCCGGTTGTCGATATGACCGGCTCTGACTCGGCGATGCTCGACAACGCCCTGGAGATGCTGAACCTGTCCGGCCGCGACCTGCCCCACGCCCTGCTCATGCTCGCGCCCGAGGCGTGGGAGAAAATCGACCTGCCCCAGGCGTGGCGCGACTTCTACGCCTACCACGCCGGTCTGATGGAGCCGTGGGACGGCCCCGCTGCCCTCACCTTCACCGACGGGCAGACCGTCGGCACGATCCTGGACCGCAACGGCCTGCGCCCGGCCCGCTTCCTCGTCACCCACGATGGCCTGGTGCTCTCAGCGTCCGAAGCGGGCGTCCTGCCCATCGCCGAGGAGCGCATCGCCCGCAAGGGCAAGCTCGGCCCCGGCCAGATTATCATCGTCGACACCCAACGCCACCGCGTTCTCATCAACGATGAGGTCAAGGACGAGGTCTCGGCGCGGCAGCCGTATGGCGCGTGGGTGGCGCAGAACATGCGCAGCCTGCCGCCGGTCGAGGACAAGCCGACGGAGCTGGGCAGCATCTCCCTCGCTACCCTTCAGGCCGCCTTCGGCTACACGTCGGAGGAGCTGACCGCCGTTATCCGCCCGATGGTGCTGGAAGGCGCGGAGCCGGTCGGCAGCATGGGCGACGACACCCCCCACGCCGTCCTGGCCGAAAAGTACCGCCCGCTGTACAACTACTTCAAGCAGCGCTTCGCCGAAGTCACCAACCCGCCCATCGACCCGTTGCGCGAAGAGGCGGTGATGTCGCTGACCGTGCGCCTGGGACGCCGCCCCAACGTCCTGGCGGAGACGCCGGAGCACGCCCGGCTGCTGCACCTCGATAGCCCGTTCCTGAGCGACGCCGAGCTGGCCGCCCTGCGCGCTTACGACGACGACGGCTTCCAGAGCGCGACGCTGCGGACGCTGTTCAAGACTGACGTCGGCGCGGAGAGCCTGGAGCGCTCCCTTGCGGCCCTGTGCGGCCAGGCGATCCAGGCGGTGAACAGCGGCAAGACCATCCTCATCCTGTCGGATCGCGGCGTGGACAAGCACCATGCCCCCATCCCGATGCTGCTGGCCGTCGGCGCGGTGCACCACACCCTGCTGCGGCGCGGCCTGCGCATGCGCTGCTCCATCGTCGCCGAGACGGGCGAGGCGCGGGAAGTCCACCACTTCGCCGTCCTGCTGGGCTACGGCGCGAACGCCATCAACCCCTATCTGGCCCAGGCGACGGCGCGTCACACGGCCGAGGAAGGCCACCTGCGCAACAAGGGCGTCACGGCCGAGCAGGCCGAGCACGCCTTCGTCAAGGCCGCCGAGAAGGGCGTCCTCAAGATTATGAGCAAGATGGGCATCGCCACGGTGGACTCGTACACCGGCGCCCAGATCTTCGAGGCCATCGGCCTGGACAACGAGCTGGTGGATCGCTGCTTCAGCGAGACGCCGTGCCGCACAGGCGGCCTGAGCTTCCGCATGATCGCCGAGCGCATGCTGCGCCTGCACAAGACCGCCTTCGCGGGCGCCGAGGAGCCGAAGCTCGACAACCCCGGCTTCTACAAGTTCAAGAAGGGCGGCGAGTACCACGCCTTCAGCCCGCAGGTCGTCCACGCCCTGCACAAGGCCGTGACGTACGAGGGCGCGCTGAACGGCGGCTTCGCAGAAGGCTACCGGCTGTACAAGGAATACTCCAGCATGCTCAGCCAGCCGCCGCGCCCATCGGAGCCGCGCGACATGATGGAGTGGAAGATCGGCCGGCCGATTTCGGTCGAGGAGGTCGAGCCCATCGAGGCCATCCTGCGCCGCTTCTCCACCGCCGCCATGTCCATCGGCGCGCTCAGCCCGGAGGCCCACGGCAACCTCGCCGTCGCCATGTCGCGCCTCGGCGGCCTGAGCAACTCCGGCGAGGGCGGCGAGGTCAAGGCGCGCTACGGGACGGAGGCCAACAGCGGCATCAAGCAGATCGCCAGCGGGCGCTTCGGCGTGACGCCGGAGTACCTGACCCACGCCGTCGAGTTGCAAATCAAGATGGCCCAGGGGTCGAAGCCCGGCGAGGGCGGCCAGCTGCCCGGCCACAAGGTGTCGGTGGAAATCGCGAGCATCCGCCACACGCGCCCCGGCGTGGCGCTCATCTCCCCGCCGCCGCACCACGACATCTACTCCATCGAGGACCTGGCGCAGCTCATCTTCGACCTGCGGCAGATCAACCCCACGGCCAAGATTAGCGTCAAGCTCGTCGCCGAGGCCGGCGTCGGCACCGTCGCGGCGGGCGTCATCAAGGGCGGCGCCGACATCGTCCACATCTCGGGCCACTCCGGCGGCACGGGTGCGTCGCCCCTCTCGTCCATCAAGAACGCCGGCATCCCCTGGGAGATCGGCCTGGCTGAGACGCAGCAGACGCTCATTCTCAACGGCCTGCGCGACCGCGCCATCGTCCGCACGGACGGCGGCCTGCGCGTCGGGCGCGACGTCATCATCGCCGCGCTGCTGGGCGCCGACGAGTTCTCCTTCGGCACGGCGGCGGTCGTCGCCGAGGGCTGCTTGATGGCGCGCGCCTGCCACACCAACACCTGCCCGGTCGGCATCGCCACCCAGGACCCGGCCCTGCGCGCCAAGTTCCCCGGCACGCCGGAGATGGTGATGGCGTTCTTCCTGTACGTGGCCCAAGAGGTGCGCGAGCTGCTGGCCCAGATGGGCTTCCGCTGCCTGGACGAGATTATCGGCCGCGTGGACCTGCTGCGCCAGACGCAGACCGGCCTACCCGCCGCCGACATGCTCGACCTGTCGCCCGTCCTCGCGCCGCCCGACCCGGAGATCGGCCGCCCGTACCACAATGAGCGACCGACAGACCTCGGCCCCTCGGTCGGCGGCCTCCAGGCGGAGATCGTCGTCGACGCCGCGCCCGCCCTGGCGTGCGACGCGCCGGTCCACCTGCGCTACCCCATCCGCAACATCGACCGCACCATCGGTGCGACGCTGGCAGGCGAAATCGCCAAGCGCTTCGGCGACGAGGGTATGCCGCCGGGGACGATCCGTCTCGACTTCGAGGGCACGGCAGGGCAGAGCTTCGGCGCATTCGGCATCGAGGGCATGGTGGTGCGGCTGGTCGGCGAGGCCAACGACTACGTCGGCAAGGGCCTCAGCGGCGGCGAGATTGCCATCCGCCCCAAGGAAGAGGCGACCTACGAGTGGCGGCACAACACCATCGTCGGGAACACCTGCCTCTACGGGGCGACCGGCGGCGCGCTGTACGCGGCGGGCCGCGCGGGCGAGCGCTTCGCCGTGCGCAACTCCGGCGCGGTCGCCGTCGTGGAGGGCGTGGGCGACCACGGCTGCGAGTACATGACCGGCGGCGTCGTCCTCGTGCTCGGCTCGACCGGGCGCAACTTCGGCGCGGGCATGACCGGCGGCGTGGCGTACGTCCTGGACGAGGAAGGCGCGTTCGAGGGCCGCGTCAACACCCAACTCGTGCGGCTGGAGCGGCTGGACCGCCCCGGCGACGTGATGGCGGTGCGCTCGCTGCTGAAGCAGCACTTCGACCGAACGAACAGCCCGCTGGCCTGGCGCATCCTGGCGAACTGGAACACGTATCGCGGCCAGTTCTGGAAGGTCGCGCCGAAGGAGACGGCCGGGCAGCAGATGAACGAGGACGAAGGCACCCACGCCGACTGGCCGAGCACCGACGGCGGGCTGACCGCCGTGCAGGCCGTGGTCATGGGCCGCCCCGTCGCGATGTAGTTCGAGCCGCTGTCGTTGCGAGCGGAGCGCGGCAACCTCCCGCCCTTGCGACAGACGGTCTGAGCGGTTATAGCGTGACTGTCACCCGTCGGGAGATTGCTTCGGCGGCAAGGCCCGCCTTGCAATGACAAGACCGGCTGTCGTTGCGAGCGGAGCGCGGCAACCTCCCGCCCTTGCGATAGACGGTCTGAGCGGTTATAGCGTGACTGTCACCCGTCGGGGGATTGCTTCGGCGGCAAGGCCCGCCTCGCAATGACAAGACCGGCTGTCGTTGCGAGCGGAGCGCGGCAACCTCCCGCCCTTGTGACAGACGGTCTGAGCGGTTATAGCGTGACTGTCACCCGTCGGGAGATTGCTTCGGCGGCAAGGCCCGCCTCGCAATGACGGGAAGTGAGAAATAGCAAGCCAAGGGCGCTCCCCGCGTGGGGAGCGCCCTTGGCTCGTTGCGTCAGAGTCGCCGTCAGTGGATGTTGTACAGGAACGGGATCACCTGACCGGTGCCCATCTTCACGTATAGCACGTAACACGCGTTGCGCCCCGGCAGCTGCCAGTTCATCAGCCACGCCGCCTGGAACACGTCGTATCTCGGGTTCGTGCTGCTGAACCCGCCCGCCATTGGCAGGCTGTCGCTGTAGGCCGGCGCCGTCCCCCCGCACGTCATGCTCGCGTAGCGCACCGCCGCCACCGTCCCCGTCGTGATCGCCTGCGACCCGTTCGTCAGCTTCCACTTCGTCGTCGTCGTCCACGGCCCCATGCCCGTCGGGTACACGGCGTTCACGCTCGGCGGGCCGACCGTCGGCGACACGTAGGTCACCGTGTAGCCGACGACGTAGTTGACCGTCACGCTGTTGGGGTTGCCGGCGTTGTCGGTCGCGTTGACGGTGAAGGACTTCGCCCCGACGGTCGAGGTGTCAATCCGACTGCCGTTGGCCGGCGTGCTCGTGCATGTCTTGACGCCGGAGCCGCCCGTATCCGCGCACGTGTAGCTAACGGTGACCACCTGGCCGACAGCATACGTCGCGCCGTTGGCCGGCGTTGTGACGCTGATCGTCGGCGCGACGGTGTCCACGGTCCAGGTGTAGCTCGCGCCGGGGTCATCGGTGTTCCCAGCATTGTCGGTGGCCTTCACGGTAAACGTGTGGCTGCCGTCCGTCAGGTTGCTGTAGCCCTGGCTCGTGCTGCTGGCGCACGCCGTCCACGCCCCGCCGTCCAGCTTGCACTGCACGCTTGCAACGCCGCTGCCGCCCGTATCGTCAGCACTGAACGTGAAGCTCGCCGACGCGCTGTTCGTCAGAGTCGACGGCTTGCCCGTGATCAGGGTCGTCGGCGCGACGGTGTCCACGGTCCAGGTGTAGCTCGCGCCCGGGGTCTCGGTGTTGCCCGCGTTGTCCGTCGCCTTGACAGTGAACGTGTGGCTGCCGTCCGTCAGGTTGCTGTAGCCCTGGCTCGTCGCGCTGGCGCACGCCGTCCACGCCCCGCCGTCCAGCTTGCACTGCACGCTCGCCACGCCGCTGCCGGTCCCGTCGCTCGCGCTGAACGTGAACGTCGCCGACGCGGTGTTGCTCGGATTGTTCGGCTTGCCCGTGATCGTCGTCGTCGGCGCGACGGTATCCACGGTCCAGGTGTAGCTCGCGCCGGGGTCATCGGTGTTCCCAGCATTGTCGGTGGCCTTCACGGTAAACGTGTGGCTGCCGTCCGTCAGGTTGCTGTAGCCCTGGCTCGTGCTGCTGGCGCAGCCCGTGAACGCGGCGTTGTCCAGCGAGCACTGTACGCTTGCAACGCCGCTCCCGCTCCCGTCGTTGGCGCTGAATGTGAAAGTCGCCGATGCGCTGTTCGTCAGAGTCGACGGCTTGCCCGTGATCAGGGTCGTCGGCGCCATCGTGTCCACCTTGAAGCTATTGGTGTTCGAGTCGACGCTGGTGTTGCCGGCGGCGTCCGTCGCCCGCGCCCGCACCGTGTGCGTCCCCTCGCTCAGCGCCGACGTCAACGGGAACGACCAGGCGCCGCTGCTGTCTGCCGACGCGGTTCCGCGCGACGACCCGTCAATGTACACCGTCACCGTGCTGTTGGCCTCGGCTGTGCCGCTCACCGTCGGCTTAAGGTTGTTGGTGCTGGAGGCGTTGGCCGGGGCAGTGACGACCGGCGGGGGGGGCGGCGTCGTGTCCACCACCCAGGTGTAGCTGGCAGGCGTCGGGTCCACGTTGCCGGAGCGGTCCCGAGCGCGCACCTGGAACGTGTGGCTGCCGTCGCTCAACCCGCTGTAGCTCTGCCCGGTGTTGCTGGTGCATGGCGCGAACGTAGCGTTGTCTAGCGAGCACTCGAAGCCGCCTAGGCCGCTGCCGCCGGTGTCGCTGCCGCTGAAGCTGAAGCTGGCGCTGAAGCTGTTGCTCGGGTTCGGCGGCGTCTCGGTGATGGTGGTGTCCGGCGGCGTGGTGTCCTGCGCTTCATACGCGCCCATGTCTATCCGACCCCGCGGGGTTGACGGGCGCGGGTTACCATCCAGGTCGTCGGGTGGCACGGGGTCAGGCAGCTTGGCATTTGGGTCGCCGGCGTCAATCGCCGGGGAAGTGGTCTGCAGGTGGTAGTTGCCGTCTGCCGTGGGCGCCGCGCTCGCGGCGATGGGCGCGACGAAGAGGGGGTCGGCATTGAGGTTGCCGGTCCCCAAGTAGACGCCGGACGCCTGCTGGACGATGCTGTAGGTGACGCCCGCAGGGCCGCTGATCTCAGGGAATAGCGTCGCACTGTCGCCCCACAGGATGCTGTTGCTGACCGTGACGCTAGCGCTGCTATTATGCAGCGCACCGCCGCGCCCGGCCGCGTTACCGCTCCAGGTGGCGTCCGTCACCGTGAAGCTGCCGTCGCTCTGGCTGGCTCCACCGCCGTTGCCCGTCGCGCGGTTGCCGCTGAAGAGGGCGTTGGCCAGCGTCACGGCGCTCGCGTTCACGCTCGCCATCCCGCCGCCGTCGACTGAGGCGCGATTGCCCCTGAAGATGACATTGCCCAGGCGGACGTCAGTGCCGTCGTTGAAAAGCCCGCCGCCGTTCCGCCCCGAGTTGCCGCTGAAGGTGACGCCGCCGGACCCGGTCGACAACCGCGTGTTGAGGCCGTACAGGCCGCCGCCGTCGCCGGTGGCGCTGTTGCCGATGAAGGTCACGCCGTCCAGAGTGAGCCGGGTGATGCTGTCATTGCCCTCGACGTAGAGACCGCCGCCATAGACATCGGCGGTGTTGCGGGTGAACGTCACATTCGTCAGCGGGGGGCTGCTGTTTCGGGTGGACAGCCCGCCACCGCTGTGGGCGGAGTTGCCGTCGAAGATGAGGTTCGTCAGGGTGGGGTTGCCGCCGTCAATCAGCATCCCACCGCCGTTGCTGCTGTCGGCCCGACCTCCGGTGATCGTGAAGCCATCGAGGATAGCGGTGTTGGTTGTTCCGCTGCCCGTCACGACGTGATAGCTGTACATGGATTGCGCCACATTCAGTACGCCGCTGAGCGTCGTGACGTTGGTCTGCCAGTTGCGGTCCGCCAGAGTCTCCTCTGTCCCGGCGAACCCGCCGTAGACGGCGACGCCAGTCTTGAGGGCGAAAGTCGCGCTACGGTTGACACCGGCATCCGGCTTGTACGTCCCGGCTTTGACCCACAGCGTCTGCCCGCTATGCGCGGTCGCCAGCGCCAGGGCCAGGTCCTTGGCATTGGTCCAGGAGGACCCGTCCCCGGTCCCACCGGGGACGACGTAGACGATGCCGTCGGCGTGAGCCGGCTGCCCTATCGTCAGGACAGCGGCGAGGACGAGGAGGACGAGACCGACGCGAGCGAGGAGACGCGAGCGCAAGCGGGCAGGCATTTGTTCCCCCCTTTGGGAAGTGTGCCGACGCGGTGAGCGTGGCTATTCGGACACGTATCGGTGAGCGCGGACAAGTGGGTAGACGCAGCGCTTTGGGGCAGGGGTGTTGAGCAGGGAACGTCGCGTAGGGTGTATTGGTGTGCCCTAGATAACGCAATAGGATAGCCAAGTATTATACAGAGAATCTACAAAACTGCAAAAATAGCCGCCCGTTGGCTAGGCGAGGAGTTGGGTGGACACGCCGTTGCTGCGAGGAGGACGACCGAGGTGCGGGGGGGCAATAGCCTCCTGCCGACGAAGCAGCCTGACGGTGGGGTAGAGACGCGGTATTCCCGTGCTAGAGCGTCTGTCACAAGGGCGGGGGATTGCTTCGCTTACGCTCGCAATGACGGGTTGGGCCGTCGCTGCGAGGAGGACGACCGAGGTGCGGGGG
>JBDHWG010000036.1:0-36634 GCA_039810085.1 Anaerolineae bacterium | reverse complement strand
ACGCTCGCAATGACGGGTTGGGCCGTCGCTGCGAGGAGGACGACCGAGGTGCGGGGGGCAATAGCCTCCTGCCGACGAAGCAGCCTGACGGTGGGGTAGAGACGCGATATTCCCGTGCTAGAGCGTCTGTCGCAAGGGCGGGGGATTGCTTCGCTCACGCTCGCAACGACGGGTTGGGCCGTCGCTGCGAGGAGGACGATAGGACGACGAAGCAGCCTATTCAGCTGCCAACGGATGGGGAAACGGATAAACGGATGTGTCGCCGCGTTGGTTAATATTGTCTATAAGTATCTATCCGTTTATCCGTTCGGCATCCGTTGACAGCGTTCGTCTTAGCAGCAGTCCAGCGTGCCGAAGCGCTCCAGGGCCTCGCGCTCCAGGCGCTCGCGGTGCATCGGGTGAGCGATGGCGATCATCGCCTTGGTGCGCTGGCGCAGGTTCCGCCCGTACAGGTACGCCACGCCGTACTCGGTGACGATGTAGTGAAC
The DNA here is from genome assembly GCA_039810085.1 of Anaerolineae bacterium. Taxonomy (GTDB): domain Bacteria; phylum Chloroflexota; class Anaerolineae; order Epilineales; family JAHCIE01; genus JBDHWG01. The sequence continues at coordinate 36,146 of JBDHWG010000036.1, read as the reverse complement.
GTGGGCGCGGGTGGTCACGACGCCCGCGCCCGGCTTGAGGAAGCTGACGATGCGCGACTCGCCCTTGCTCGTTGTGGACGGCAGGGCGATGATGGGCTTGCCGCCTTCCGACAGCGCCGCGCCGTGCATGAAGTCCATCTGGCCGCCGACGCCGGAGAACATGCGCGTCCCGATGGAGTCGGCGCACACCTGGCCGGTCACGTCCACCTCGACGGCGCTGTTGATGGCGGTGACCTTGGGGTTGCGGCGGATGACCGCTGTGTCGTTGGTGTAGGCGACGTCGAGCATCACGACGAGCGGGTTGTCGTCCACGAAGTCGTACAGCCGCCGCGTGCCGAGCAGGAAGCTGCCGACGATCTTGCCGGGGTGGGTGCGCTTGTTGTAGCCGGTGATGACGCCCTTCTCGACCAGGTCGATGATGCCCTCGGAGAACATCTCGGTGTGGATGCCGAGATTCTGGTGATTACCCAGGGCAGCGAGGGCAGCGTCCGGGATCGCGCCGATGCCCATCTGGAGCGTCGCGCCGTCCTCCACCAGCTCGGCGACGTTGCGGCCAATCGCCAGCTCGACCGGCCCCAGCTCCGGCAGCGGCAGCTCCGGCAGCGGGTCGTCCACCTCGACGGCGTAGTCGATCTGGCTGATGTGGATGAGGCCGTCGCCGTGGGTGCGCGGCATGTGGGGGTTGACCTGGGCGATGACGTGCTGCGCCATCTCCACGGCGGCGCGGCTGGTGTCCACGGAGACGCCGAGGGAGCAGAAGCCGTGGCGGTCGGGCGGCGACACCTGGATCATCGCCACGTCCAGAGGCAGGATGTTCTTGCGGAACAGGCCCGGCACTTCGCGCAGGAAGACCGGGATATAGTCCACCAGGCCCGTCGCCACGCCGTCGCGGACGTTCGGGCCGAGGAACGGCGCGTTGGTGTGGAAGTTGTAGCGGTATTCGGGGCGGGCGTAGGGGGCGTCGCCGGCAGTAATGATGTGGACGACCTCCACATCGCGCAGGTAGGGGGCGCGGCGCACCATGGCCTCGATGAGACGTTGGGGCGCGGCCGAGACACTCTGAATGAAAACGCGGTTGCCGGACTCGATCACGGACACGGCCTCATCGGCGCTCACGATTTGGAAGTGGGCGCGTTCGTCGAGACCCTGGAGCTTCATCGCCGTCTCCTTTAAGTATGTGGCTTGAGGGAGCTACCATAGCTCCCACGGTTATAAGTAATGACGCGGCTGTGCGATATCCAATTGGATGATAATCGCTTTCAGCCGCGTGTAACCTTAGCAGACAAACAAGCCGCCGTCAACTCAATTTGGACCATTTGGCGCAGGGATTAGGGTCGCTTTTCGCTGCGTGGTCCAAGCTTCACGACGCGTTGCGTCATCTCCACCGCGTCAGGATGGTCTCGCGCTGAAAGATGCGCGCGCCGACGACGACCACCAGCCCATCCAGGACGGCCAGGACAATCGCCGCCATCAAGACGTAGGGCAAACCGAGGACGAACACGCCGACGCTCTGCCCGACCATGAGGCCGATGATGGGCAGGATGACGACGACGCCCACCTGCTGCGCGCTGCGCGGGTCGGTGACGCGGGACGAGACGATGACGCCGAGGCCGAGGGCAAGGAGCGCGACCAGGGGCGTGATGACAATCATCATGGTCAGTGTCGCCGGATCGAGGACGAGGCTGGCGACGGTCGCGCCAGCGCGCCAGGTGACGACGACGGCGTAGATGAGGAAGATAAGCCACGTGCCGAGGACGGCGGGAATGGTCGAGGCCAGGCTTTTGCCGAACAGCAGCTGCTCCGTGGTGATGGGCGTCGCCAGGACGGCCTCCAGGCTGCGGTTGGTCTTCTCGCCGATGATGCTGTACGTGGCGATGCTGATGGCGGACATGACCGGCAGCACCAGGAACAGGGGCAGGAACTGCCGCAGCAGGAACACCTGCGCCTGCTGCACCGGCGGCAGGGCGGCGATGCCCGGCATGAGCTGGAGGTAGTTGTCCGGCAGACCGCCTTTCGCCCCGGCCGCCTCAGCCCCCAGGAACCCCGGCAGGATCAGCCCCAGGCCCAGCGGCATCGCCAGGAACATCACCGACAGCAGCCCCCACGTAAACAGGATGGTGCGGTTGCGCAGCGTCTCCGCCCACTCCTTGCGCACTACCGTCTCAACCGGTGTCATAAGTTCTCCTAAGAATTTGAAACGCAGAGGCGCAGAGGCGCAGAGGAAAAGCTACGGTGTCACTGCGAGGAGGACGATAGGACGACGAAGCAGTCTCTTGGTTGGCGAAAGCAATGCTCTAGCCGCCTAGACCGTCTGTCGCAAGGGCGGGGGATTGCTTCGCTCGCGCTCGCAATGACAGCTTGGCGGTGTTCCGCGTTGGCACATGCCGTCACAGGGCATGGGGTCTCGCAATGACAGCCCCACATAATCCCCTTTGCGTCTCTGCACCTCTGCGTTGCCTTCTATCTTCTCTGTGTCCTCTGTGTCTCTGTGGCAATCTTCTGCTCTCCGGCGGAGCCGTTGCCTTCCACCAGCTCTAGATAGACCTGCTCCAGGCTGGCGCGGTCCTCGGCGACGAACTGGATCTGCGCGCCCGCCGCGACCAGCGCCGCCACCAGTCCGGGGTTCGCCGCTGCCGGGCTGTCCACGTCCACGTGCAACACACCGTCGCGCATCTGCGCGCCGCGCACATGCGCGACCTCCTGCGCCACCGCTGCCCAGCGCTCCTCCGGGTTGGCGACGGTCACCAGGGTGCGCGAGCCGAACAGCCGCTGCCGCAGCGCCGCCGGCGTGTCCTCGGCGATGAGCGTCTGCTTCAGCACGCCGACGCGGTCCGCCAGGCGCTCGGCCTCGTCCAGGTTGTGCGTCGTCAGGAAGATCGTGCGGCCCTCCGCCTTCAGCTCCTCGATGAAGTCGCGCACCGTCCGGCTGGCGCTCGGGTCGAGGCCGCTGGTCGGCTCGTCCAGGAACACCAGGTCCGGCTCGTGGAGGAAGGCGCGGGCGATGGCGACCTTCTGGCGCATGCCCTTGGAAAAGCTGCCCGTCGGCTGATGGCGCTGCTCCCAGAGGCCCAGGAGCTTGAGGTAGCGCTCGACGGCCTTCTCTGGCTCCTTCACGCCGTACAGGCGGGCGAAGAACATCAGGTTGTACTCGGCGCTCAGCCGGTCGTACAGGCCGGGCGACTCGGTAAGGAAGCCGACGCGCGCGCGCAGCCGCTCCAGCGCCTCGTCGTCGCCGTCCAGCCGCTCGCCAACGACCGTCGCCTCACCCGCCGTCGGCGCGATGAGCGCCGCCAACATGCGCACCGTCGTCGTCTTGCCGGAGCCGTTCGGCCCCAAGAGGACGAACACCTCGCCCGGCGCGACGGCCAGGTTCAGGTCGCGCACCGCCGTCGTCGTCCCGAAGGTGCGCCCCAGCCCGCGCGTCTCGATGACGTTGCCATTCTTTGTCGCCATGGCCTCACCCTCCCGGCGCCGCCGCCACTTCCGACGGCGCGTCAGCCGGCGCCGCCGGTCGCGGCCGGAAGTGGAAGATAATCCAGATGCTGACGATGGCGAAGACGGTCAGGATGCCCTCGACGCCGACCAGGCCGACGTAGCGCTGACCGAAGATGGCCACCCCGTCGAGCAAGGCGTGGTAGCCGACCGCCGCCCAGTACCAGATGAACGAGCCGCGCGTGAACACTTGCAGCACCAGGATGGACAGGGAGATCTGCACCGCCATCGACAGGGCGCGCTCGTAGGCGCCGACGAGGGGGGTCAGCGGCCCGAGCACCTGCAACTGCTGCACGCCAGCCTGGAGTTGGGCCACCGCCTCTGGCGGCAGCGACTGCACCTGCTCCGCCGACATGCTGACGAAGTTCATGATGGTCGCCAGGCTCGCCAGGACCGAGACGCCGATCCACACCGACTCCAGCGCCTCGTGGCCCGTGCCGAACATCACGCCCATCGTCCACGTCTTCGGCCCCTTCAACAGGTAGCGGTAGCCGAGCCAGCGCCCCGTCTCCTCGAACAGCCCCGCCGTCACGGCCAGGGCGATGCCCCATGCCACGGCCAGCGCAGGCGACGCCTTAAGCGTGTCGGCCAGCATCAGAGAAAGCACCTGGACCAGAGGGACCCGGGTGACAAGCTGACTGACGCCGAAGATGAGCATGCCGATGAAAAAGGTGCGCCAGCGCGCGCCGAGTCGCCGCCAGAAAATCGCGCCGAGAACGAACGGAAATAGAATCTCGAAGGCTATGGCGAGAGCATAGCCAATCAGCATTGGTCCGCTAAATGCGCTTTGCATATGTCCTCTCTGGGCAATCGCGCTTGCCCCTAACAATACTATACGCGGCTGTGGTAAGCGCGTTCCACCGCCCGGTACACGTCCCACAGCGGCACGTTGTGTGCCTCTGCGACGGCCCGACACGCCTCGTATTCGGGCGCGGCGCGGCGGACACCGGACGGCAGCGTGGCGACCTTGGCCGCGACCGGGCCGTACTCCGTCTCGACCATCACCATCTCGCGCGGCAGCGCCAGCCGGTCCACGTCCTGGCGGCGGATGCCCAGCGTCGTCGTCTCGGTCAGGACGACGGCGGCCACATCCTCGGCGCGCTCCGGGCGGCAGAGCACGGTGAGCAGCACTCCGGGGCGGTTCTTCTTCATCAAGACGGGCGTCATGTACGCGTCCAACGCGCCCAGGCTCAGCAGCTTCGTAATGACGTACTCATACCACTCCGGCGGCATGTCGTCGATCTGCGTCTCCAGTAGGGTGATGCGCTCCCCGACAAGCCCGGCCGTCGGCCGCTCTGCCGCCTCGCCGACGACGAGCCGCAGGACGTTGGCGAACGGCAGCGGCTTCGTCCCCGCGCCGTAGCCCACCGCCTCGACGGTCAGCGTGGGGAACGCGCCGTACCCGTCGGCCAGCGTCGTCAAGATGGCCGCGCCGGTCGGCGTCACCAGCTCCGTCTCCACGTCCACCGAGCGCAGGGGCGCGCCTTCGAGCAGCGCCATCACCGCCGGGCCGGGCGAGGGCAGCAGGCCGTGTTGGGTGCGGATCGTACCCCGACCGGCCGGGAACGCCGCGACGTATAGCGCCTCGACGCCCAGCCGATGAAGCCCGAAGACGCCGCCGACCACGTCGATGAGCGTGTCCAGGTTGCCCATCTCGTGCAGGTGCACCGTGTCGTAGGTCATGCCGTGGACGCGCGCCTCGGCCTCGAACAAGCGGCGGAAGACGCGCAGGCTGTCGCGCTTGACACGCTCGGACAGGGCGCTGCCCTCGATTTGCGCCCCGACGTCGGCCCAGTGGGCCAGGCGGATCGCCGGGTCCACCGTGACCTCGACGTGGGTCGCCCGCAGGCCGTGGGGCCGGACCGTCGTCGCCTCCAGCGACCACCCGCCGATGTCGAGGCCGTGCAAGCCTTCGGTCAGCTCGGCCAGGCTCACCCCGGCGTCCACGAGCGCCCCCAACAACATATCGCCGCTCGCCCCGGCGAACGGCTCAACCAGCGCCACGCGCATCCTCGCCTCCGATTCCCTGTGGCAACACCCTATTCCAGCCGGTCGCGTTCGTCCGGCGACGCGTCGGACACTTTCGCTAACGCCGCGTCGAACTTCGACCGCTCGCCCCGCGCCGCGCGCTCTGCCAGGTAATCCTGGGTCAGCAGGGCAGACACCTTTTCAGCGACGGCGAGGGTTATGAGTTGGTTGATGGAAACATTCTCTTTGTTGGCCAGCTCACGCAGCTTGCGGTGCAGCGAGTCGGGCAGGCGAACGCTAATTGTGCTCATCACACTTCTCCTAACTCCGCCAGGAACTCTTTAGGTGTCAGCACGCGAATGCCAAACTGCTTGACACCCACAAAATCGCGCTGATTATACGTCACGATCACATCGCAGCGGGACGCAACCGCCAATTCAAGCACCATGTCGTCCTTGTTGTCCCGTAGGAAAGGCCGCCAGAGAAAGAAGATTGTGTAGTGGTTGGCGACCGCACAGACATAGTCAAGAATGTCATCGATGTCTTCTACAGTTAGAGCTATCTCCCCAATCAACCTCTTAGCCGCATCCTCATACTCAAGAATTAGGGGAACCGACACGTTTATATCGAACAGCCCTTGACCAATTAGCGCAAGCAGACGGTAAGACGCGCCCCGCCGGGAGCGCAGGGCCGCAACGATGACGTTGGTGTCGAGGATAACGCTAGGAGTGCCCATAACGGTATTATATATAATACCAGCACTTTCGTCAATCTCACACAGGATGCTGTGGTGAGAGCCTGGCAACACAAAAGGCACGCGGGGCGAGCTTTTTCGCGCCGTTCGCGTGCCTTTCGTGCTTTTCGTGGTCCAACTGTCTCCACGCCCCAGACTCTCTCAATCCGCGCCGACCATCTCCTCGGCGGGCTGCACTTCGACCTCGACCACCGCGACGGGCTGCGGGTCGCGCATCTGCTGGTGCTCGCGGGCGGCTTTGACGAACGCCAGGAACAGCGGGTGCGGGCGGTTGGGGCGCGACTTCAGCTCCGGGTGGAACTGCGTGCCGAGCATCCACGGGTGGTCCGCCAGCTCGGAGATGTCCACCAGCGAGCCGTCCTCGTTCGTCCCACTGACGATCAGCCCCGCGCCTTCCAGCGCCGACAGGAACAGGTTGTTGACCTCGAAGCGGTGCCGCCGCCGCTCGGAGATAACGTCCGCGTTGTACGCGGCCATCGCCCGCGTGCCCGGCAGGACGTGGCTCGGCTCCGCCCCCAGGCGCATCGTCCCGCCCAGGTCGGTGATGGTGCGCTGCTCCGGTAGGAGGTCGATGACGGGGTAGCGCGTGGTCGGGTTGAACTCGGTGCTGTTGGCCGTGTCATTCTTGAGGGCATAGCGGCCCAGCTCGATGACCATGATTTGCATGCCGAGGCACAGGCCGAAGTACGGGACTTTGTGCTCCCGCGCATAGCGGGCGGCGGCGATCTTGCCCTCGATGCCCCGGTGGCCGAAGCCGCCCGGCACGAGGATGCCGTCCACGTCCCCCAGGAGCATGGCCCCTTCCTGCTTTTCCAGGTCTTCGCTGTCCACCCAGGCGATGTCGATGTCGAGACCCTGGGCGACGCCCGCGTGGAGCAGCGCTTCCTTGACGCTCATGTAGGCGTCGTGCAGGCTGATGTACTTGCCGACGACGGCGATGCGCACGGTCGGCTTCGGGGCGCGAATGCGCTCGACCAGGCTGTACCAGTCGCTCAAGTCGGCCCGCGTCTCTGGGAGGCCCAACTCGCGCACGACGAAGTCGCCCAGCCCGGCCGCCTCCAGCTCCAAGGGCACGGCGTAGATGGTGTCCGCCGTCACGAGCGGGATGACGCCGTTCTGGTCCACGTCGGTGAACAGGGCGATCTTGGCGCGCACGTCGTTGGAGACCGGGAAGTCGGAGCGGGTCACGATGATGTCGGGCTGGATGCCGATGCCCCGCAGCTCCTTGACGCTGTGCTGCGTCGGCTTCGTCTTTAGCTCGCCCGTCGCGCCGATGTGGGTCAGCAGCGTGACGTGGACGTAGAGCACGTTGCGGCGGCCCACGTCCTTGCGCATCTGACGGATGGCCTCCAGGAAGGGCAGGCTCTCGATGTCGCCGACTGTGCCGCCAATCTCGACGATGAGGACCTCGACGCCGCGCGAGGCGCGCATGATGCGGCGCTTGATTTCATTCGTAATGTGGGGGATTGTCTGAATGGTCTTGCCGAGGTAGTCACCCCGGCGCTCCTTGGCGATGACCTCGGAGTAAATCTGGCCGGTGGTGGCGTTGCTGTCCCGGCTCAGGTTTTCGTCGATGAAGCGCTCGTAGTGGCCTAGGTCCAGGTCGGTCTCCGAGCCATCTTCGAGGACGTACACCTCGCCGTGTTCGTAGGGACTCATCGTGCCCGGATCGACGTTGATGTACGGGTCGAGCTTCTGAATAGCGACGCGCAGCCCGCGCGCTTTGAGCAGGCGGCCAATCGCCGCCGCCGTGATGCCTTTCCCCAATCCACTGACAACACCGCCTGTCACAAATATAAACTTCGTGGTCATGCCTACCTCCACTTGCGGCCAACCCGTCATTGCGAGCGTAGCGAAGCAATCCCGCCCAGGTGTCAAAGACCGTCTAGGGCGGGAAGGAAGGGGTGTTTCCACCGCAAGATTGCTTCGTCGTCCCATCGTCCTCCTCGCAATGACAGCCCAACGTTAGTGTGACCATCCAATCATGTGATTCTTACCCACCCTTACGGCGCGAGGGCCGGCTCTTCCAGGGGGCGAATACGCACTTTGACCGACATCTTCTCGACAGCGCTGCCCTTGTAGACGCCGCGCACCGGCGTGGCGTCGGCGTAGTCGCGGCCGACGGCGATGCGCACGTAGTGGTCGGTGACCATGCGCTTGTGCGTCGGGTCCAGGCCGAGCCAGCCCTGGCCGGTGTAGACCTCAACCCAGGCGTGGGTCGCCAGGACGTCGTAGGGCCCGCTCGCCTGGTCGTACAGGTAGCCGCTCACGTAACGCGCCGGAACGCCGACGCAGCGACAGCAGGCGATGAGCAGGTGGGCGAAGTCCTGGCAAACGCCCTTGCCGCCCCGGAGCACCTCTTCCGCTGTGGTGTGGATGTCCGTGCTGCCCGGCTGGTACTCGAAGTGCTCGAAGATCGCCAGCTTCAGGGCGAGCGCCCGGTCCTCGGCGCTGCCAGCGCCGGCGTGCGTCTGGGCGAAGGTCTCGACGGCCGGCGTCCAGAACGCGTAGCGGCTAGGGGCGAGAGCGTCGTGGCGCTCCAGCAGCGAGATGGTGGCGGCGGGGATGAGGGGCTGGCTGGCCGTTTCGACGACACTCGTGGCGACGATGACGCAGCGGCGGTGCGGGGGCAGGATGCTGTAGCAGTGTACCGTGTTGCCGAAGTCGTCGGTCAGCTCGTCCAGTGGCGCTTGCGGCTCGACGCTCAGCTTAAAGCTCAGGCAGCGCTGCTCGTACTCGTCGCGCAGCCGGACCCGCGCCTCGCCGGCGCGCTCGGTGACCGGGCCAGTGTAGGTAAAGATCGTCTCATGCTCGATGTGGAGTTTCATTGTTGTTGCTGCGCCTGGCGGTTCCAGCGATCCATCACGCCCTTCGGAGGGAGGTTGGTGGTCACGAAGTAGCTCTGGGTGACGGCGTCGCCCACGATGTTGATCTTGGATACCAGCGTGTCCAGGTAGTGCGGCAGGTCCGCCAGGGCGTCGCGGATATCCAGGTACTCCAGCTCCGCGCACAGCCGCCCCAGGGCGCGCTCAGCGGGGTTGCCGGGCCGGCTGCTGCCCTCCAATGTGTTGTGCAAGGCGGCGCGCGTCTGGCCCAGGCAGAACAGCACGCTGCGCGGGAACGTCGGGTCTAACAGCAAGAAGTCAGCCACCCGCCACGCGTGGAGCTGCGAGTGGACGCGGCGGTACGGCTCGAAGGCGCTGGCCGACTTGAGTAGCGCGATCCACTGCAAGGCGGCGACAGGGTTGGTGTCGGTGCTATTGATGGACGCCGCCAGCGTGTGGTACTTCACGTCGAGGATGCGCGTCGTCTTGTCCGCCCGCTCCAGGTATTTGCCCGCCTGGATGAAGTACCAGCCCTCGCCGTGGGCCATCGTCGCGTCGGTGATGCCCTGGAACAGGTGCGAGCCGTTTCGCACGTCGCTGAAGAAGCTGTATGGGTTGCGCGTGATCTCGGCGACGTTGGCCCCGCGCACGGCGTGGTATAGGCGGTTGATCTCCTCCCACATCTCGCGGCTAATCTGCTCGCGCACCGCGCGCGCGTTCTCCCGCGCCCGCTCGATGCATGTAACAATGGCGTTGGGATTGGCGGGGTCGGCGATGAGGAACTCGGCGACGGTCTCGCCGTTGAACGCGCCGTAGCGGGCGTTGAAGACGGCGCGATCGCCGGTGATATCGACGATAGGTTCCCACGTCAGCGACGTGGTGAGCTGCGGGGCATCCAGGGCAGCCTGGAAGTTGACGGCGATGATGCGCGCGACATCCTCGGCGCGTTCTAGGTAGCGCGACATCCAGTAGAGGGATTCGGCAACTCGGCTTAGCATGAGCGTGTTTCCCGTGTGAGCATGACCAAACGAGCGCTACTCATCGAGTACCCAGGTGTCTTTGGAGCCGCCACCCTGGGAGGAGTTCACAACGAGCGAGCCGCGCCGCAGGGCCACTCGAGTCAGGCCGCCGGGGATGATGTTGATGTCCTTGCCGTACAGGATATACGGGCGCAGGTCCACGTGGCGGCCCTCGAAGTGCCCGTCGACGTAGGTCGGGTGGCGGCTGAGGGCGAGGGTGGGCTGGGCGATGAAGTTGCGCGGGTTGGCCTTGATTTTGGCGGCGAACTCGTCGCGCTGTGCCTGGGTCGCGTGGGGGCCGATGAGCATGCCGTAGCCGCCTGCCTCGTTCACCGACTTGACCACCAGATCGTCCAGGTGCTCCAGGATGTAGGCGCGCTCTAGTGGATCGGCGGCCTGGTACGTGGGGACGTTATCTAGGATCGGCTCCTCCGCTAGGTAGTAGCGGATCATCTGCGGGACGAACGGGTAGATGCCCTTGTCGTCGGCGATGCCCGTGCCGATGGCGTTGGCGATGGTGATGCGGCCCGTCCGGTAGGCGTTGAACAGCCCGGCGCAGCCGATCTGCGAGTCGTTGCGGAAGGCGAGCGGGTCCAGGAAGCCGTCGTCGATGCGGCGGTAGAGCACGTCAATCGGCTGCAAGCCGCGCGTTGTCCGCATGTACACCCGGTTGTCGTACGTCACCAGGTCGCGCCCCTCCACGATCTCGACGCCCATCTGCCGCGCCAGGAACGAGTGCTCGAAGTAGGCCGAGTTGAAGATGCCGGGTGTCAGCAGGGCCACCGTCGGCGTGTCCACGCCAGCCGGTGCGACGCCGCGCAGCGTCTCCAGCAGAAGCTGGGGGTAGTGCTCGACGGGCAGGACACCGTAGCGCTCGAACAGGTGCGGAAAGGTGCGCTTCAGCGCAGCGCGGTTCTCCAGGACGTAGGAGACGCCGGACGGGCTGCGCAGGTTGTCCTCCAGCACCAGGTAGCGCCCGGTGTCGTCGCGCACCAGGTCCGTGCCGGTGATGTGGATGTAGACGCCGCCGGGTGGCTCGACGTGCATCATCGGGTGGCAGAAGCTCTGCGCGCCGAACACCAGCTCGACCGGAATGACGCCATCGCGCAGGATACACTGCTCGTGGTAGACGTCGCGGATGAACAGGTTGAGCGCGGTCACGCGCTGCTTCAGGCCCCGCTCCAGGCGGTCCCACTCGGCGCGCGGGATGATGCGCGGAATGAGATCGAACGGAAAAATGCGCTCGATTCCCTCCTGGGCGCTGTAGACGGTAAAGGTGATGCCCTGATAGAGAAAGGCGATGTCCGCGAGCCGGACGCGCTCATCGAACTGCGCGCCGGTCAGCTCGGTGAGCCGGTCGTAGAGGCTCGCATAGTGGCGGCGAGGCTCCCCAGCGTCATCGAACATCTCGTCGAAGAAGCGGTCAAGAGTGTAGCCTTCGAATAGGTTGGACATGGCGAAGTCTTCCATGTGTCCATCCCGGCGCTCGAAATAGACGTAGGAGCGCACGGGTGTGCGCCCCTACGGGGGGGCTTCGTGTTAGTTAGGAGAGCAGTATACACGAAGTCCCGTCAAGAGTCCATGCGATTATGGTCGGCGGCGCAGGTAGAAGTAGTAGTCGTTCGAGGCGCCGCACGCCAGTTGGAGCCGGTAGGCCGTGGCGACGGTGCTCCCACCGGACGGCGGCTGGACGCACGACGTCACCCCCGCCGTGTGGTCAAAACACTCCATGCGCAGGTAGTCCCACTGCGGCCGTCCCAGGAACTCCGGATTGTCGCTACGGTTGTAGTTGACGCCGTTGAGGAAGCTCAAGTCGGCGAGGGCGTAGTCGAGCGTCTGGCCGTTCAGGGTGACCGTGCGCAGGTCAGCCACGTTCACGGTGCGCTGGCCGGCCGGCTGATCGGGACAGACACTCCCCGTCCCCGGTCCGCAGACATCCACGCGGGGGTCCGTTAGCAAGGTGACGCCGTTCTTGGTCAGCACCGTGCCGACGCTCAGCTCCTCAGGCCGGATGTCGGTAATCTGCCGCGTGGATCCGTCGGGCAGCACCTCCATCATATGCACCGTGGATGTGTACGGGCAAGTCGCGGGGGGCGTTGCCGCCCGAATGTAGATGTTGTACACGTTGCTGGCGTTGCACGCAAACTGCAGCTGGAACGTGTTCGCCGTGGTCGTCCCGCCCGATGGCGGCTGGATGCACGACGTGACACCAGGCGTGAGATCGGTACAGGTCTCGCGGACGTACTCGAACTGCGGCCGTCCGATGAACTCCGGCGAGTCGGTGCGGTTGTAGTTGATGCTGTTGAGGAAGCTCAGGTTGGCGAAGGCGTTGTCGAGCGTCTGGCCGTTCAAGACGACGGTGCGCAGGTCGGCGACGCTCACCGAGCGCTGCCCGGCCGGCTGATCGGGACAAACACTCCCTGTCCCCGGCCCACAGATGTCGACGCGCGGGTCCTCCAGCAAGACGGTGTTGTTCTTGGTGATGATCGTCCCAATGCTGAACTCTTCGGGCAGGAGGTCGGTGACCTGCTGCTCCGTGCCGTTCGGCAGGATCTGGATCAGATGCACCGTCGAGTTGTACGTACACGTGCCCGGCGTGGGCGTGAGCGTTGTCGTCGGCGTTGCGGTGGCTGTCGCCGTGAGGCTGGCGGTGGGCGTGGCCGTCGCTGTGTGGGTCGCCGTGGGTGTGATAAGCGTGGCGGTCGCCGTGTGGGTCGCCGTGGGTGTGACGGGTGTGGCCGTTGCCGTTTCGGTCGCCGTCGGCGTGATAGGCGTCGCCGTCGCTGTCTCGGTTGTGGTTGGCGTCGATGTGGGCGTGACGGGTGTGGCCGTTGCCGTTTCGGTCACTGTCGGCGTGACGGGTGTTGCGGTCGCCGTCTCGGTCGCCGTGGGCGTGATAGGCGTGGCCGTCGCTGTCTCGGTCGCCGTGGGCGTGACAGGCGTGGCCGTCGCCGTCTCAGTCGCCGTGGGCGTGATAGGCGTGGCCGTTGCCGTTTCGGTCACTGTCGGCGTGACGGGCGTGGCTGTCGCCGTTTCGGTCACTGTCGGCGTGACGGGCGTGGCTGTCGCCGTCTCGGTCGCCGTGGGCATGATAGGCGTTGCCGTTGCCGTCTCGGTTGAGGTTGGCGTCGATGTGGGCGTGACAGGCGTGGCCGTTGCCGTTTCGGTCACTGTCGGCGTGATAGGCGTGGCTGTCGCCGTCTCGGTCGCCGTGGGCGTGACAGGCGTCGCCGTCGCCGTCTCGGTCGCCGTCGGCGTGACAGGCGTGGCCGTTGCCGTTTCGGTCGCCGTGGGCGTGACGGGCGTCGCCGTCGCCGTTTGTGTCGCCGTGGGTGTAACGGGCGTCGCCGTTGCCGTCTCGGTCGCCGTCGGCGTCACCGTGACGCTGCTGGTTGGGGTGGCCGTCAGCGTCGCTGTGCGGGTAGCGGTCGCTGTGGCGGTTGCGCTGCTTGTCGGCGTCGCTGTGCGGGTTGCTGTGGCAGTCACGTTGCTCGTCGGTGTGGTCGTTGGCGTAGCGACGACGACTGCTGCGATATTGACGACGACGGTGCAGCAGAAGCCGAAGCGGTCCGCCGTTACGATGCGCTCGTTGCCACCGACGCTGCCATAGCCTGGCGGGAACGTGAAGACGAGACGGAAGTCATCGGGGGTCGTCAGTCCCACGAACTGATACTGGCCGTCGACGCCGGTCACCTGCGCGCCCAGCGGCGTGGTTGGGTCAGCCACCCGGTACAGGGTGACGGTGACGCCGGCGAGGCCAGGCTCATCCGGCTCGCGCAGGCTGTTACGGTTGCGGTCAAAGTAGACCGTGCCGCCCAATCGTCCGTTGTTGCCGATACACCCCTGGGGGCTATCGCTGTGGCACTCGGGAATGGGCGTGTCAGCGGGGGCTTGGGCAGCGGGCGCGTCAAGCTCGCGCGCCTGCGCCGGGGGGATGAGAGACAGGCCGAGTCCAGCACCGGCAAGGGCCAGCGCTATGAGCAGATACGCGACGGATCTCATAGGCTCCTCTCCTGGTGGGTGACCACGCCTCTTGGGGCGGCCAGCCGTGATATGGGAATCGACGATACGGCGGACTATTCCGAATAGACGCCGATGGCCGGCTTGCAGCTTGACGTGGCCTGCCTCGGGTCTATAATCGGCGTTAAGCGGGTCAGCGACAGCGAGAACGACAGGGCATAGTGACGTCGCTCACCCAAAGCCATAGGAGACAATGATGCGCTACGCGATTTGCGTGACGAACCTCGGAACCTACTCAGATCCCGGCGTTGTCGCACGCCTGGCGGTTGCTGCGGAGGACGCGGGCTGGGATGGGTTGTTCATCTGGGACCACCTGGGCTTCGTGTGGGGCGCGCCGGCCTGCGATCCATGGGTCGCCCTCACCGCCGCCGCCGCCCTCACCACGCGCCTGCGGCTCGGTACGGCGGTGACACCCGTGCCGCGCCGTCGGCCCCAGGTTCTCGCCACAACTTTAGCATCACTTGATATTTTGAGCAAGGGGCGGGCCACGCTAGGCGTGGGGATTGGCGGGGTGCCGCAGGAGTACGCGGCGTTCGGCGAGCGCGACTCGGCCAAGGAGCGCGCGGCGATGCTGGATGAGGCGCTGGCGATCATGGACGGGTTGTGGTCGGGCGAGGCCGTGACGTACCACGGCGAGTCCTACACCGTCGAGGGCGTCACCCTGGCCCCGCTACCCGTCCAGCGCCCGCGCGTTCCGGTCTGGGTCGGCGGCAACAGCGGCCCGGCGCTGCGCCGCGCCGCCCGTTGGGATGGCTGGATGCCCGACAGCGCCGACCCGGAGAAGATCGTCATGTCGCCGCAGGACCTGGCGGCCAAGCTCAGCATCGTCCAGTCTCACCGGCCGTCCGACGGCCCGTTCGATGTCGTCTTCATGGGCTACTCGACGCCGGCCGACGGCGCCCTCGCCCGAGAGTACGCCGACGCAGGCGCGACGTGGTGGCTGGAGCAGCTCCACGACATGCGCGGCTCAGCGGAGGAGATGCTGGCGCGCACGAAGGCGGGACCGTTTACTGCCCCATGAACCCGTACTTCTTGCCCTTGCGTCTGACTGGCAATCCTGTATAATAATGCTCCCCTACCATTATTCGTACCGGCGCGACGTTGACGCAGTCTCGCGGGTCCCGCCGCCCCGCCGCCAACCACCGCGAACGCCCGACCCAAAGGAGTGTGCTATGGAGACTCGGAGGATGAGTTACACGAGCGGCGCGAGCGAGAAGCCGCTCCTCGGCGTGACCATTGGCGACATGTTCGACCAGACGGCTGAGCAGTATCCAGACAACGAGGCCCTCGTCTCCCGCCACCAAAATCTCCGCTACACGTACCGCGAGTTACAGGCAGTCGTTAACAAGTTCGCGCGCGGCTTGATGGCCCTCGGCATCCAAAAGGGTGAGCGCATCGGTATCTGGGCGCCGAACTGCGCCGAGTGGTGCATCACCCAGTTCGCCACGGCCAAGATCGGCGCGATCCTGGTCAACATCAACCCTAGCTACCGCCTCCACGAGCTGGAGTATGCCCTCAAGCAGTCCGGGTGCAGCTTCCTCGTCACAGCGCCCACTTTCAAGACCGCCAACTATCTCGAGATGGTCACTACCCTCGCGCCGGAGCTGATGCACGCCCAGCCGGGCCAGCTCCAGGCCGAGCGCCTGCCGGAGCTGCGCGCCGTCATTCGCCTGGGTGAAGAGCGCTCACCGGGCATGTATAGCTGGGGCGATGTGCTGGCTGCGGCGGATAAGGTGACGGCAGAGGCGCTGGCCGAGCGCCAGAGGCAGCAAGAGTTCGACGACCCCATCAACATCCAGTACACCAGCGGCACGACGGGCTACCCCAAGGGCGCCACCCTCAGCCACCACAATATTCTCAATAATGGCTATTTTGTCGCCGAAACAATGAAGTTCACCGACAAAGACCGCCTGGTCATCCCCGTGCCGCTGTACCACTGCTTCGGCATGGTCATGGGCAACCTGGGCTGCATTACCCACGGCGCGACCATGATTTACCCCGCCGAAGGCTTCGACCCCGGCGCTGTGCTGGAAACGGTGCAGGCGGAGAAGGCGACCGGCCTCTACGGTGTGCCGACGATGTTCATCGCCGAGTTGGACAGCCCGCGCTTCAGCCGCTACGACCTGGGCAGCCTGCGCACGGGCATCATGGCCGGCGCGCCCTGCCCCATCGAGGTGATGAAGAAGGTCAAGACGCTGATGAACATGACCGACGTCGAGATCGCCTACGGCATGACCGAGACCAGCCCGGTCAGCTTCCAGACGCGCGTCGGCGCGCCGCTAGAGAAGCAGGTCAGCACCGTCGGCCAGGTGCATCCCCACGTCGAGGTCAAGATTATCAACCCGGCGACGGGCCAGGTCGTGCCGATTGGCGAGACGGGCGAGCTGTGTACGCGCGGCTACAGCGTGATGCTCGGCTACTGGGCCAACGAGGAAGGCACGCGCCACGTCATCGACCAGGCGCGCTGGATGCACACCGGCGACCTGGCGGTCATGGACGAGGACGGCTACGTCAACATCGTCGGCCGCATCAAGGACATGATTATTCGCGGCGGCGAGAACGTTTACCCGCGCGAGATCGAGGAATTCCTCTACACCCACCCGAAGATTGCCGACGTGCAGGTCATCGGCGTGCCCGACGTCAAGTACGGCGAAGAGATCATGGCGTGGGTGAAGCTGCGCGAGGGCGAGACGGCGACGGAGCAGGAGATCCGCGAGTTCTGCCGGGGCAAGATCGCCCACTTCAAGGTCCCGCGCTACGTGAAGTTCGTCGACAACTATCCGATGACGGTCACGGGTAAGATTCAGAAGTTCATCATGCGCCAGCAGAGCATCGGGGAGCTAGGGCTGGAGCACGCCGCCGCCGTCCAGACAGCCTAAGCCGAAGAAGATTGAGGCTTTGGGGCCTGCGCGCTACCGCAGGCCCTTTTAAGGTTGTAGCGGCCCAAAGCATTGAGCAACTGATGTATAATGCTCTTGACTAGAATCGGCTAAACACAGAACCGCTGCGGATGCCGTATGAACGATAATCTGACCCTGCCTTCGCTACGCATAGAAAACTACCGTCCATTTCGACACTTGGTGCTCCCGCACTGCGGGCGCATCAATCTCATTGTCGGCAAGAACAACGTCGGCAAGTCGTCACTGCTAGAGGCCCTGCGCCTCTACGCGCAACGCGGCGCACCGTCCTTGATATGGAGACTGCTTGACGAGCGAGACGAGAACCTGAGTCGCACGGGTCTTGGCGAGACACTGGATAACGAAGACGACTTGGAGTACGCGGACCCGCTGGAAGACATCATGTGTATGTTCTACGGTGGGCAGCAGGGCGCAAGTGGACCTCAACTAATCCGAATCGGCCCTATAGGGCAGCCAAAGCTTAATCTGGATATTGCGCTTGAATGGGTGAAAGCTGAGGTACAACAGCTTAGACTCGATTTGTTTGATGGGGAACACACAGAACCGCTTTTCCCTACCGTGATTGTCCGGTTTGGGGATGCGCAACTGCACTCTGTAAACTTGGCAAATCCCTACAACCGCCTCCGCCGCTCATATCCGCGGTCAACCGAAGTACGCGATCTGCGATCAGCCTTTGTCGCTGCGAACGGCCTCGAACGCTCACAAATCGCTCAACTCTGGGACAAGACCGCATTGACACCGTTGGAGAGGCGCGTTGTAGAAGCCCTGAGAATCATTGCCCCGGAAGTCGAGCGTGTAACTTTCATTGCGGAGCGCGAAGGAGCGTCCGACCGCATCCCCATCGTGCAAGTCAGGGGTCAGGCTACACGAATATCGCTGCGCAGTCTCGGCGAAGGTATGAACCGCATGTTCGGCATTGCCCTGGCCTTGGTCAATGCGCAAGGCGGGCTGCTGCTGATAGACGAGATCGAGAGTGGGTTACATTACTCGGTACAAGCCGATATGTGGCGTTTGGTGTTCGAGACGGCGCGTCGCCTCAACGTCCAGGTATTCGCCACAACCCATAGCGGTGATTGTCTCGAGACATTTGGCCGCGTCGCTATCGAAGATGAACAGACAGAGGGCGTACTCATCCGCCTGGGGCGGCGTGGTGAGGACATCGTCGCGACACTGTACGAGGAGCAAGATCTCAGCATCGTGACCCGCGAGCAAATCGAGGTGCGCTAAGGATGGCTCCGTCGCGTCTTTTGCTTGTGGAAGGCCCCGACGATGTGCACACGCTTGTAGCTCTCTTGCGGCATCACGGCATTGCTCTAAATGAAAGAGGTTTTGAAGAGCGGGACAAGATCACGCTTAGGGATGGAGGAGGCTTCGAAAGCCTTCGGGACATCGTCCGTCTTCAGCTCAGACCAGTGGATACGGATTTAGTATTGCAGCGTCTGGGCATCGTTGTGGATGCGGATGACGACCTACTTGGTCGTTGGCAATCGGTCCGGGATATCCTAAACCGTACGGGTTACGTCCACATCCCCGATGAACCCCAACCGGAGGGTACAGTCGTCTACCAGGACGACCGCCCATCGGTCGGAGTCTGGCTCATGCCAGACAATACCCTGCCAGGCATGCTCGAGCATTTCGTGGAGTTCCTGGTTCCCCAAGACGATGGGTTATGGCAGCACGCCAACGGCTGCCTCGATCAACTTCCTGAACGCCGTTTCCCACAACAGCACAAAATGAAGGCGCATGTACACACTTGGCTTGCGTGGCAGGCTGAGCCTGGTAAACCTATTGGGCAAGCCATCACCAAGCGATATCTCGACGCTGATGCGCCACATGCCACGCAATTTATCAGATGGGTGCGTCGTACGTTCCAGTAATCATTCACAGGAGGACACCCATACCCATGAGCGATGCCTTAGACCGGCCTCTTGCGCTGTTGCGCGGGACAAGAGTATAATGTTGGCACAAATGAGGGGGGCTGGAAAGAGACGACATGCGCATTCTCTGGGCGGCGGGGTTTGTCCTCGCCGTGGCCCTCTTGTTTGCCCTCAGCGCACCCGGTCGGCCCGCCGTCCGCGACCCCGCCGCCACGCCCACCGGCTTCCCCATCTACATGCCCGCGCTGGTTCGCCAGAGCAGTCTCTCCGATGACCTGCCCCCGCCGGTCACGCCGACGCCAATCAGCGGCTATATTTGCCGCCGCACCACGGACCCCGGTTTGTGCTGGAATACGACCTTTACCCTCAACCGAGGGCCGGAACCGGCGTGTGGACCCGACATGAGTGTCGTCGCTTACCTGACGTCGAACACGCTCAACCTGACGCCCTACGAGGGCCTCAAGGTGCGCATCTTTGCCGGACCTAGCGAGACCCTACCCGGCTGCCCCGTGCCGCTGCTCAACGTCCTGGGCGTGCTCGCGCCCACGCCCACGCCGACCCACCCGGCCCCTTGAGTGGAACGGCTACAAATTGCGGCGTCGTGGCGAGGACGACGGAAGGAGGACGAAGCAACCTCCCGCTAGGCGACAGTAGCGCCATAGCCGTTTCGACCGTCTCTCTTAAGGGCGGAGATTGCTTCGCTGTGCTCGCCATGACGGCTTTCCTGTAAACGCGCGAACGCTGAATGGTCGTGCATCCAGCGTTCGCGTGAGCGTGTCTATGGGATTGTGCCTACCACTCCGGCTCTGGCTCGCGGACGATGAGCACGTCGGCAGGCGCTGAGCGGATGATGTCCTCCACGGCGCCCTCGGCAGACCAACCCAGCAGGTCGGCGTTGAGGCGGGCCGGCAGGAGCATGAGATCGGTCTGGGTCGCGCGAGCGTGTTCGCGCAGCGTGGCCGCGACAGAGTCGTAGCCGTGTAGGATGGAGACATGGACGCCGATGCCTTGCTGCATGAGCTGACCCCGCCAGGGGGCAAGCATGCCCTCCGCATCGCGCATCGCGCCGCTGTCCTCGTAGCTGTCGCCCCAGCGGTTCGCTATTGTCGGCTGAGGGACAACGACCTGCGCCAGAATAACGTCGCTGTCGAAGGCGCGAGCCAGGCCCGTGACTCGTTCCACTGTGGCCTCGGCCAGCTTGGGATCGTCGATATAGGCCAGGATCGTCTTGTACATAGGTACTCCCGTTCTAGTTTTGGGCTAAACAGAACGTGTCTCTGTTGGCAAGTATAGGACGATTGAACGGCGTCGGCAACCCCTTGCCCGTCTCGCCGTACCCCACGCCAGGCCGCTCGACCTGGCGCGTGTCCTATCTATTAGACGCACCGAGATGCCAAATTCGCTCCTTTTTCCTGTGAAGATATTGCAACAAACTGCTCTCCCCCTATAATAAGCCTACGCTTGAGGAGACCACGTCTGACGTTCACTCAGCTTGACTGAGAATGCTTCACTACGCGGAGGGAGGTAAAGTCAGCCATGCACATCTTTGGCATTGACATCGGCGGCACAGGCGTGAAGGGCGCGCCGGTAGATACGACGACGGGCACGCTCACCGCCGCTCGCAAGCGCATCCCGACACCGCACCCAGCCACTCCGTCGGCCGTCGCCGATACGGTGGTCGAGGTGGTGCGCCACTTTAGCTGGCAGGGGGCTATCGGTATCACGTTCCCCGGCATCGTTCGCAACGGCGTCGTCGGCAGCGCCGCCAACGTCGATAAGGCGTGGATCGGCGTCAACGGCGCGGAGCTTTTCGCCAAAGCCACCGGCTGCCGCGTCGTCCTGCTCAACGACGCCGACGCCGCCGGCATCGCCGAGATGCGGCTGGGCGCCGGGCGCGGGCAGATGGGCGTGGTCTTGCTGCTGACGTTTGGCACCGGCATCGGCAGCGCCCTATTCAACCAGGGCGTCCTCGTGCCGAACACCGAGCTGGGCCATCTCAAGATGTGGGGCGACGACGACGCCGAGAGCAAGGCGGCCTACCGCGTGGTCGAGGAAGACAAGGTCGGCATCAAGAAGTGGTGCAAGCGCGTCAACGAATACCTGGCCTACCTGGAGGCGCTGTTCTCCCCCGACCTGTTCATCTTCGGCGGCGGGGCGAGCAAGCAGTTCGACGAGATCCGCCCGCACCTCAAGACGGGGACGCCCGTCGTCCTGGCGCAGATGAAGAACGAGGCCGGCATCGTCGGCGCCGCCATGGCCGCCGAGGGGGTAGCGCGCCAACCAGCGACCGGCGGCAGACCCTCCGCGCCCACCGAAGTTGGTGAAGGCTAGGTCTGCGGCGGGCGCCAGCCTGCGCGTGAGGTCGGCTTAGTTCGTCAGGGCGCTGACAGAACTACCAGAGCCGCAAACACCGCTAAGGCAATCAGAGGAGGCACAACTATAGGGTCAGGACGAGCGCATGTCAAGCGCCTGCTTCTCATGGCGGATGCCAACTATGCCAGAGCCTATCTTCGGGTCTTCTCAATCACGTGGGCGGGTACAGTGTCCAGGTCCAATTCCTGGGCAACAGCTAACCGATGGTAGCCGTTGATCACGTTGTAATCCTGGCCGTCCTTCTCTAGCCGGATCGCGCTGTCCCCATAGAAGGCATCGTATACGCGACGCGAACCGTGTTCATAGTCTAGACCACGCTGCTCGTCCTGGCGGGAAAAATATTCGCCGTCCGCACCTTGATCAACGGCTGGCTCCACCTCTTGTTTGAGCACGCGGAAGCCCTCGACCATCTCCTCATGTGATACCTTCTGGAAATCGCTGTTATCCTGAACGGGCGAATCTTTCAGGTCAACCTCGTCCACGCGCACATCCTGAATCCCTCGATCTACCCACTCGCCCCCTTCACGATGGCCCTCATCATCGTGCGTCCCATCGCTCTGGCCCTGAATGGCCGCGATTGTATCTCGGTCGGGCTGCCAACCGCGCGGCAGGTCTTGTTCATCCTCGCGAAGCTGCTGGACCTCGTCCTCATCAAATTCTCGCTGCCGACTCATTCCTCGCCTCTTTCTGCGGCCTCCCTAAAGTGGTCCGCCATCTCCCGTGTGAATGCATGGCCCCAGAGGTGCGTGAAATAACAGTACGCGGCGTGCTCGTCGCGCCCCAAGCCAATCAGCGTGACAGCTTCGCGCGAGGCTTTGACCAACTCGCCCCAGCCGCCGGCAGTGTCCCCTTGTCTATGGAGTTTCTCGAAAGTACGCAGCGCACGCCGGAAACGCTTGCCCGACTCCAATTCATAGGCCACTGGAGCCACTCGGTCGCGATATCGGCATACGCGGAGGCAGAACCTACAGCCGCCAAATGGCAGAAGAAACTTTCTTTGTTCCTCATGGAACAAAGCCATGTGGGTCTCAACACGCTCATCCAGTGTTCGTTCTGGAATGTTCTGCTGCTGCTTGTAGTTGGGGACGGTGACGAAGGTCGGCCTTTCATAGCCTTCAATAAAGAAGGCTGCCTGGCCGGGAGGCAACTTGATGAGATAGTCCTCCTGCTCAGTGGATAAGTTCATTGTCCCCCCGATAGTCTGTCTATCGTCGCGACCGGGCAGACGATGAACAATCTTAACGTTTGTATTCTTCAAAGCATCTTCTGCCAAACGCCCGGGGATTTGCTCTGCGATGATAAGACCCTCACCGTAAGCGCGAACTTCGGAGAGGGTTGTACTGAACATAGCGACGGCTTCGGACCGAGTATCTGCCGAGGTCTCACGGTCTGTGGCGCGAGGTGTAGCGCCCATGACACGATGCGCCTCTTCAATGAGCGTCACATGTTGAAGCCGTGCCTCAGAGCGCGTGACTCGGCAATGCTCTCTAATCATCGTCAAGAGAAAGAGCATGACGAGCGCCTTTTCCTCATCATTCAAGGCTTCCAATTCTAAGACGGTCGGCCGACTCATCAAT
Source organism: Anaerolineae bacterium (assembly GCA_039810085.1). Lineage (GTDB taxonomy): Bacteria > Chloroflexota > Anaerolineae > Epilineales > JAHCIE01 > JBDHWG01. Next base: position 13,323 of record JBDHWG010000036.1, on the reverse strand, counting down.
GCTTCCATCGGGATTGAGCGACTGGTGTTGAGCATGCGCCCTTTACTACCTCGAAGAAGGGAGCCTATGCGCCCAGCGGCAGCCGCCCGAATGTCCTGCAAGGTCTTATCCGAGTAGCCGCGTTCTTCCGTCGCGCGGATGATCTCAAAGTACAGCTCGCCTAATGTGGGCATCAAGCGCGAATCGTCAGCGCGGCCTCGATTCGCCAATTCCCACCCTTTCTCGAGATAGACATTATACAGACTCTCCTCGATGAGAGAAGGCAAGATGCCAAAAGTCGGCAGAGCGGCTTCGAAGCAGGCACGAAGATGAGATATATGCGTCTCGACCCGTACGCCTGGCAAGATTTCGAGCGGGTTAAGACGGAATGGGGAAACACCTTCATCCCCAAGCGTAAAGACGCGCAAGTCCTTGCCAAGTGGGGCATAGAGGAGGTTTCGATACTCTTGCTTGGCTGGCTCGATCACCAGGAAAGGAACGCCTTTTTCCCAGAGTTGGCTTAACAGGTGCATGGAGGTGGTGGTCTTCCCCGTCCCAGTGAAACCCGCGATGAGGGCGTGGCGGGTCAGTTGGCTCAAACCTACTGTAGCCAGACCGCCTCGATCCCCAAAAACGCCGACCAGGAGTTCATCCGCCCCGATCTGATGCACTCGGGTTCCAACGTCATATGTCGGGGCCAATTGCCGGGTGCGGATACCAGGCACACCACCACGGATCGGTACGGGAAAGCGAAAAGCCGCGCTGGCGGTACGTGGATCAACGAGGTAGCGTAGCCTCTCTTTACCTGGACTGGCTTCACTTGTACCCCACGGGTGCAGGTCGAGGATAGTGAGGGTTTGTCGAGCGAGTTCGAGGTCAGCTTGGGTTTGGGGCATGACAAGATCGAACCCAGATGGGAGCGGAGCGTTGCCCTGAGCAGCCTGGGCAAAGCTGTGCGTTTCGGTCATCTCGTTCGCCAGAGCTTGAGCAATGTTCCGCGCCACTATCGGATCCGGGCTCGCAACCTGGACCGTCATCACACACGGGGGCGCAGAGGTCAAACGATGCAAATAATCGCTATACAGGCGAGCGACGACACGGGCAACCGGATCGGAGATGCGGCCCTGGTACGTGAGCCGTTCAACGTTGTAATCAGCCAAGGTTTCTGCGACCTGCGCAGCCTCAGCAAAAAGCTGGGGTTCGAAAGGATACAGGTCAGTGGGCTCGATATGAATATTAATGACGCACGGCTCCGGCTGAGCTGCCAGCATCTTGAATGTGGGGATCCAAGTTGTGGGCGCAGGCCGAAAAGGATACACGACGTAGGCGCCGCCAAGAATCATCGAGGCCACTTCCTCGTGTTGACGAATCTCGACGATATAGTCATTCGTTATGGGAGCCAGTAAACGAGCCAGGTCGCTATGAGAGGTGACAGGTTCTACAGGATAATCAAGGCTCTGAAGCAGAACCGCCACATCCGCGGCCAACTTTCGCCCGAAATAATCCCCTTTATTCGCCGGCGCAACCCCCCGTCCCACCAGCGCGATCTCGACCTCCCCACGCTCCGGCTGCCATATGTAGCGCAGCGAGAAGGCCATCCCGCGCCATTTGGCGAGGTTGGCGACAAGGCGGGCGTGGCCGTCCATCACCTCGCTGAGCCGTTCCTTCTCGGTCTGACCGACAGCATTGGAGGAGACCAGCAAGTCGGGTAAGTATGGAATACGATATGCGAAAAGCACACGATCCGCCCTTTCAGGCGTCGTGTTCGCCAAAACTGTAGTTCGAGCCAAAATATCTAATGGTACGATAGAGGGGCTTAGTTGGAGTATCGTCCCGATCGTGAGGGCGGTATCCGGGCGACACAGCAGATAGGTAGCCTCAAGCTCGTTCATGGCTGGTTTAGTCCTCCGGTCCTCAATCTACAAACGGGCGAGAATCCGCTAAGCAGGGGGCTGTGCCAGGCGCCGAGCGCTTGACAGGACGAGAAGCGTAGCGAGTACTCTAGCGGGGACTAGCAGTCGCCGGCGCCTGGCAGCAGCACTTAGATGAGTCGACCTAGCAGCCCCTCGGTCTCGCGCTGAACTCTCGATTTATCCAGCCCCGCCTCGTCCATGAGCTTGTCCACAGCCTCCTGCACGCACTGGTTGAGAGATGTAGCGAAGGCCCGAGCGCTATTGGCTTCGTTGAAGCTCATCTCCTGGAAGATCGCGGCTGAGAAGTTGCCAGCCGCGGCCAGCGCCTTCTTGAAGATGCTTGGGTCGGCCAGAGCCAAGCTCCAGCCAACGTAAGCATCCCGGCCAATGGTCTCACCACCGATGTACGCGACGAGCTTGCCGGCCTTTGTCTCGAGATACGGCCGCCCTCGAGAGAAAAAGCCGCCACCGACATCAACGGCTTGGACTGGGTACGGCCAGCCCCGCGCTTGGAGGCTCTCCTTCACCAGATCAAAGAAACGGTCCTCTTTGCCTGCCAGGCCCTCCGTCAGGACACCCCAACGGGAAATCACGTTGCCTTCCGCAACTCTCGCCATCGTCAATGCCCTCCTTAGAAATGCTGATCAGTGGATATTGAATGGGTCGAGTAGGATGATGCGCTTGTCCTAGCTCACTATATATAATGCTTGGCCGCGTCCGGGATTTCAGTAGAGTTCCGTTTTCAATTGTGTCACAAGATATTCCGCGGACGATTTTGCCGGGCAGGAGGACTCAGTACTAATGTTGGCCTGTATGCGCTCGTTATGCTCTCTGACGCGCTGCTGATCCGGCATCAGAGGCGCGACGAAGATGGGCGCGTAAAATTTGCTTCATGTTGCTACGTGATGCTTGCAATTCTCCTCTGACTGTGATATACTCATAATATGACCTCTACATAATGCAGCCGCGCCGATGGCGCGCTGCGCCCCTGTCTTTATCCTGGCCTTATCCATAGAGGAGTTTGGCATGCGACGCGCACTATTTCTCCTGGTCGGATTCCTGATCGTCGTCGGATTGTACTTGAGCGGCTGCACGGCGTCGCTCAGCTTGCCCACGCGCGGCGGCCCGGCGGCCCCGTCGTCGGCCGGCGTGTCTCAGCCCGCCGCCCAGCCGGCCGAGTCGGTGGCGAACGTCGCGCCCGAGTCGAGCGCCGAGTCGGGCGGCCCGGACGCCAATGCCGCCACCGCGCCGAGCGAGTCGGCGTCGAGCCAGCCCGCCGCGCCCGCCACTGACGGCGGCCAGACCGCATCCAGCGCGTCGGCGTCGGCCCCGGGCAGCGAGGCCGCCCCGCCGCAGAGCGCCCAGTCCACGTCGGCGTCGGCGTCGGCGAACGACAAGGGCAGCGCGTCTGTCGCGCAGAGCGCGCCATCCACATCGTCGGCAAGCGACAAGGGCAGCGGGTCCGCCGCGCAGAACAACGCCTCGTCCACGTCGTCGTCGGCGTCGGCGAGCGACAAGGGGGATGCGCCCGCCGCGCAGAACAACGCCCCGTCGGCAGCGTCGGCAGCCGCCCCGCCGGCTGGCTCCAAGACGGCGGCCAACGCCGCCAAGCCGAACACCGCGCCGGGCGGCAAGTCGGCGGGGGCCGCGGCTCCGGTGAGCGCCCCAGCCAACTCGGCCGCAGCTCCAGCTGCGCCCGCCAGCGCCGCACCCGCTGCGGCTGCGTCGGATGCCGCCGCGCCGACTAGCGATGGCGCGCCCAGCGAGGATGCGATCCTCAAGACGGTGACGGTCGCGCCGAACGCGGCGCCCGCGCCGATTAGCGTCGCGGACCTGCCGGGGAATGACGTGACGAACATCCTCATCCTCGGCTCCGACCGCCGCTACAAGACGGACCCCGGCCGCACCGACGTCATTCTCCTGGCGACCATCGACAAGGTGCATGACAACATCCACCTGCTGTCGATCCCGCGCGACCTGTGGGTCTACATCCCCGGCGTCGGCTACAACCGCGTCAACACCGCGTATCTGTTCGGCCAGCTCTACAAGCTGCCGGGCGGCGGCATCGGCACGCTGAAGGCGACGCTGATGCACAACCTGGGCCTGCGCGTGGACCGCTTCGTCGTCGCCGACTTCAACGGCTTCACAAAGGTGGTGGACGACTTCGGCGGCGTGGACGTCGACGTGCCCTGTGGGCTGTATGACCGTGACTGGGTGCAGCTCTCGGCGGGCCGCCACCATTTGAACGGCGAGATGGCGCTGCGCTACGCCCGCACGCGCTACTCGACCAATGACTTCAGCCGCGCCGCCCGGCAGCAGCAGGTGCTACGCGCGCTGTGGGAGCAGACGCCGAAGAGCGAGCTGATCCTGAAGATCCCCCAGCTCTGGTCGACGTACAAGGACTCGGTGGATACGGACCTGAACTTGGGCGAGCTGCTGGCGCTCGGCCAGTTCCTCGGCAAGCTGCACTCGGAGGACATCAAGACCCGCGTCCTGACCTATCCGTATGTCAGCGGTTTCACGACGAGCGAGGGCGCGCAGGTGCTCCAGCTCGACCAGGGCGGCTACCGCAAGATGATCGCCGACTTTTACAAGGGCACGCCGGGCGCGTCGCCGGTCGGGACGCAGGTCAGCGCCGACGGCGCGGACGTGGGGCGGGTGGTCATCTGGAACGGGACGAATCGCCCGAACCTGGCCGAGTTGGCCGCCGAGGCGCTGCGCAACCAGGGTGGGCTGCCCGTCGCCGGCACCGGCATCGCCTACACCACCGACTACCCCAAGACGGTCATCCTGAACTACGGCGCGCCGCCGGAGACGATCTCGACGCTGACCAAGTTCTTCGGCGTCGTGCCGGTGCAGCTCGTCCGCCAGGGCGCCTCGGACATGCCCGACGCCGTCGTCGTCCTCGGCGCGGACTACCAGACGTGCCACAAGTGAGACAGAACGCCGCATAACAGCGCGCTGTCCTTGCGCGGGCAGCGTTGTCGCCCGCCGAGGCCACCGACTCAAGTCGGTGGCTGAGTGAACAAAGCCTGCTGAAGCAGGCTCGGCTAGGGATGCTCCCGCTGAGCCAGCCTGCTTCGAGCAGGCTTAACTGTTGTCAGCCGACGAATGGAATTCGTCGGCGTCGGCGAGGGATGGCTTCGCGTTGCTTGAAATACCCGTCTTAAGTCCTGGTCCATTCCCGCCCCAAGGCCCATGACAGCAACATCTGAGGGCGGTACAATGCCCTCAGCAATCGTTCCTGTTCAGTAAGCATATCTTCAATGGAGTTTGAGAATGGCGACAACAACACTGCCGGCCACAGGTCGGCTCAAGAAGAATAACAACCGCCGCTGGCTGGTGATGGCGCTGGTCGTGCTCGGCGTGGCCGCAGCGGCCTTCTACGGCTACCGTCAGGTGACGTCGCGGCAGGCGGCGGCCGTCAGCGTGCCGACGGCGTCGGTGACGCGCACCAACCTGGTGGCGACGGTCAACGCGGCGGGCAACCTCCAGCCCAACAGCCAGGTCAACCTAAACTTCCAGACCGGCGGAACCGTCACGGACGTCAAGGTCAAGGAAGGCGACGTGGTGAAGAAGGGCCAGGCGCTCGTCCAGCTCGACAACAGCGACGCCAAGCTGGGCGTCGACTCAGCCCAGGCCAACGTCCAGTCGGCGCAGCTCAAGTTGCAGCAGGCCCAGGAAGGCCCCAAGAGCACCGACATTGCCCAGGCCCAGTCCAAGGTCGATCAGGCCCAGGCGTCCCTCAACAAGCTGTATCAGACGACAACGCCGGCCGACATCGCGTCGGCGCAGGCGCAGGTGGCCTCGGCGCAGGCCAACCTCGATAAGGTCAAGGCCGGCCCGTCGGACACGGATATCGCCAACGCGCAGCAGAAGATCGAGCAGGCGAAGAACGCCTTATGGGGCGCGCAGTCGAACCGCGACGCTATTTGCGGCCGCACTAAGAACCCCGACAATGACCCGAACTGCCAGAATAACCGCGCCCAGGTGAACCAGCAGGAAGCCGCCGTGCAGATGGCGCAGAACGACCTGGACAAGCTCTTGGCCGGTCCGAATGAGAACGACGTGACCGTGGCCGAGCAGCAGCTTGCCCAGGCACAGGCGAACCTCGCCAAGCTGCGCCAGGGCCCGACGGCGGCCGACGTGGCGAACGCGAAGGCCGGCATCACCTCGGCCCAGGCGGCGCTCCAGGCGGCGAAGACAGGCCCGGATGACCTGACGATCCAGCAGGCGCAGGCGGCGGTGGACCAGGCGAATGTGGCGTTGCAACAGGCGCAGCTCAAGCTGGACCAGACGACGCTGACCGCGCCCTTCGACGGTGTGATTACCGCCGTCAGCGTGACGGGCGGCCAGATTATCGGCGCGTCGGCTAACCCCGTGCAGCTCTCCGACTTGAGTACGCTCAAGGTTGTGGCGAACGTGTCGGAGCTGGATCGGGCGAAGCTGAAGGCCGGCCAAGATGTGCAGATGACGTTCGACGCCCTGCCCAACGTGACGGCGACGGGCAAGGTCGATAGCATCAGCCCGGCGGGAACCCTGTCCCAGGGCGTGGTCAACTATCCGGTGACGATCAAGCTGACGCACCCGGACCCGGCGATCCAGCCCGGCATGACCGCCAACCTGAACGTCATCGTGGATGAGAAGGACAACGCCCTCGTCGTGCCGAACCGCGCCATCCGCACGCAAGGCCGGCAGAAGGTGGTCACGGTGATGCACGAGGGTCAGCAGATTACTATCCCGGTCGAGACGGGCATGACGGACGGGACGAACACCGAGATTACGAGCACCGGCCTACAGGAAGGCGACCAGGTTGTCATCAGCACGACGACCGGCACGACGGGCGGCGGCGGGCGCGGCCCCGGTGGCCCCGGCGGCTTCGGCGGCCCCGGATTCTAGGTCGCCCGTCATTGCGAGGAGGCACGACGAAGCAATCTCACGGCGGGTGACCGCCACACTCTAGCCGCCTAGACTGTCTATCACAAGGGCGGGGGATTGCTTCGCTCACGCTCGCAATGACAAGACACGCCGTCATTGCGAGGAGGCACGACGAAGCAATCTCACGGCGGGTGACCGCCACACTCTAGCCGCCTAGACTGTCTATTGCAAGGGCGGGGGATTGCTTCGCTCACGCTCGCAATGACAATGCCTCGCAATGACAATGCCTATGGAGAGACGACATGAACGACCGCGTTATCGAGATTCACGAAGTGACCAAGGTCTACCAGATGGGCGACATGGAGGTGCGCGCGCTGCGCGGCGTTTCCTGCGCCGTTGACCGTGGCGAGTTCGTCGCCATCACCGGCCCCAGCGGCTCCGGCAAGTCCACCCTCATGAACGTCCTCGGCTGCTTGGACCAGCCCAGCGGCGGTGTCTACCGCCTGGACGGCATCGATGTCAGCGAGATGGACGACGACCAGCTGGCCGTAGTGCGCAACCAGAAGATCGGCTTCGTGTTCCAGAGCTTCAACCTCTTGCCGCGCATGCCCGCCTGGAAGCAAGTCGCCCTGCCGCTCGTCTACGCCGGCGCCGACCGCCGCCGGGACCGTGCCATCGAGAAGCTGGAGGCGGTCGGGCTGGGGGAGCGCATCGACCACAAGCCGAACGAGCTGTCGGGCGGGCAGATGCAGCGTGTGGCGATTGCGCGGGCGCTGGTGACGGAGCCGGCGATTCTGCTGGCAGACGAGCCGACGGGCAACCTGGACTCGAAGTCTGGCGCAGAGGTGATGCACATCTTCAAGACGCTGAACCGAGAGCAGGGGCTGACCATCGTCCTGGTGACCCACGACCCGAAGGTGGCAACCCTGGCCGACCGCGTCATTCGCATTTTCGACGGCGTCGCCGTGAGCGATGGCGACAGCCGCCCGTTCCCGGATGAGGATGAGCGCGAAGAGAAAGTGGCGTAAAGGTAGCATAATAATGAACCTGATCGAACCCATCAACATCGCCCTGGATAGCCTCCAATCAAACAAGCTGCGCGCCGTCCTGACCATGCTGGGCATCATCATTGGCGTGGCGGCGGTCATTCTCATGGTCGGCATCGGGCGCGGCGCGCAGGCCAGCGTCGAGAACCAGATCCGCGCCATCGGCACGAACGTGATGTTCATCAGCCCCGGCGCGTCGAACCAGGGCGGCGTGCGGACGGCAACCGGCTCGGCGCAGACGCTCACCTATGCCGACGCTACGGCGCTGGCGAGCGTGCCCGGCGTGGCCGCCGTCGCGCCGGAGTACGACAACCGCGCCCAGGTCGTCTATCAGGGCAACAACGTCAACACCCGCGTGGCGGGCGTGACGCCGGAGTACACGAGCGTGCGCAACGTCAACGTCGCAAGCGGCGCGTTCATCGACGCCGCCCAGGTGCAGGGCAACAGCGCCGTCGTCGTGCTCGGCGCGAACGTCGCGCAGAACTTATTCCCCGGCCTCGACCCTGTCGGGCAGAGCGTGCGCGTCAACAACCAGACTTTCCGCGTCATCGGCGTGATGGAGGCCAAGGGCGGATCGGGCTTCGGCAGCCAGGACGACCAGGTGTTCATCCCGATCACGACGGCGCAGATGCGGCTGTTCCAGCCGACCCAGTATCGCGGCTCGAAGGTCGTCTCGACCATCAACCTCCAGGCGGCCAGCGAGGACGAGATTAAGACGGTGCAGCAGGCCGTGACGGACACGCTGCGCGAGCGCCACAACCTGACGACGGCCGACAACGACTTCAGCATTCTGAGCCAGGAGGACATCCTGCAGACGGCGTCCACCGTCACCGGCGTGTTCACCATCTTGCTCGGCTCCATCGCGGGCATCTCGCTGCTCGTCGGCGGCATCGGCATCATGAACATTATGCTGGTGAGCGTGACCGAGCGGACGAAGGAAATCGGGCTGCGCAAGGCCATCGGCGCGCGCAAGCGCGACATCATGGCGCAGTTCCTGACCGAAGCCGCCGTGCTGAGCGTCGCGGGGGGGCTGATCGGTGTGACCCTGGCGTTCCTCGGCGGCCAGCTACTCGGCGGGATAAACCTGGGTACGTTCAAGCTGTCGCCGGCCATTGGCCTCGACTCGGTGATGCTGGCGACGGTGTTCTCGCTGGGCGTGGGGCTGTTCTTCGGCGCGTACCCCGCCAACCGCGCGGCGAACCTGCGGCCCATCGAAGCCTTGCGGTATGAATAGGCGGCAAAAAGGGCTATACTAAGGCGTATGGGCGCGACTCTCGGCCGCTGGCTTGGCCGTCTCAATCGCATTCAGTGGAAGCTGACCTTGTCGTACACAGTGGTCACGAGCGCGGCGGTGCTGATCGTCGCGCTCGTGCCCGTGTTGCTGCGCTCGGATCAGATGCCGCGCCTGTTGGGGCTGGATGCGCGGCAGGCGGCCAACCGCTTGGCGCCCGTGGTCGAGCGCACGCCCTACGACGCCAGCGCGATGGCCCGCGCCCTGCGCGACGTGACCTCGCCGGACGCCGGGCCAGATCTTCCCCCCAGCGACCAGGGCGGGCCGCCGCGCGTCCGCTTCGCCCTGCCGCCGCCGTCCTTTGCCGCCGTCGTCGACGCCGAGGGCAACGTCCTGGCGTCGAACCCTCCGCTGCCCGTCGGCCAGGTCTTCCCGGTGAACAGCTACCCGCAGGCGGGCGACGCCCTGCGCCTGGCGCTGCTCGGCGAGAGCGACCCCGGCCGGCTGTACAGCGAGCGCAGCGGGGATGAGCTCTACGTCGCTGCGCCCATCGTCAGTCCGGATTTGCACGTCCTGGGCGCGTTCGTCCGCACCTACCCCGCCGCGACGGTCCAGACCTACATCAGCGAAATCTTCCGCTTCGTCCTACCCTTCTCGCTCCTCGTCATCGCCGCGACGGCCATTGTGGGGACGATCTTCGGCTGGCTGACCACGCGCCCCCTCGCCCAGCGGCTCAAGAACGTCACGAACGCGGCCGAGGAGTGGAGCCAGGGCGACTTCTCGGTCAGCATCGAGGACCCTTCGGGCGACGAGCTGGGCGAGCTGGCGCGGGACCTGAACGGCATGGCCGAGCAGCTCCAGCGCCTCGTCCAGGCGCGCGAGGAGCTGGCGAGCCTGGAGGAGCGGCAGCGCCTGGCGCGGGACCTGCACGACAGCGTGAAGCAGGGGATGTTTGCGGTGAGCATGAACCTGGGCGCGGCCGAGGCGCTGTGGGGGCAGAACAACGACGCCGCGCGCACCCACCTGGAGACGGCCGTTGCCCTTACGCGGCAAATGCAAAAAGAGCTGACCGACATCATCCAGACGCTGCGCTCGGAGCCGGTGCGCGATAAGGGGCTGTCTCAGGCGTTGTGGGAGCACTTCGGGATGTGGCAGAAGAGCACCGGCATCAAGCTGACGAACGACGTGCGCCTGCCCGCCGCGCTGCCGGTCGCCACGCAGGAGGCGGTCTACCGCGTCATCCAGGAAGGGCTGTCGAACGTGGCGCGGCACAGCGGTGCGACGCGGGCAGCGGTGCGCGCCGGAGAGCAGGACCACAGCCTGGTTCTGACCATCGAGGATAACGGGACGGGCTTCGACGCCGACACCCCCAGCGCCGGCGTGGGGCTGCGCTCCATGCGCGAGCGCGTCGAGGCGCTGGGTGGGCGGCTGGACGTGACGAGCGACAGGCGGGGGACGCGGGTCGAGGCCCACGTCCCACTGGGCGAGGTGGCGCTGGCCGGTCAGGGAGAGCAGCGATGACGAGCGTGGTGATTGTGGACGATCACGCCGTGGTGCGCCAGGGGATTCGGGCGTACCTGGCGACGCAGCCGGACATCGAGGTCGTCGGGGAGGCGGGATCGGGCGAGGAGGCGCTGAAGGTTGTCGCCGACACGGTTCCCGACGTCGTGCTGATGGACCTTATCATGCCGGGCATGGACGGCGTCGAGGCGACGCGGCAAATCAGCCGCATCAGCCCGCGCACCCAGGTCATCGTCCTGACGTCGTTCCACGACGACGTACACATCTTCCCGGCGCTCAAGGCGGGCGCGCAGTCGTATCTCTTGAAGGACATTGGGCCGATGCAGCTCGTCGAGGCGATTCGCGTGGCGGCGCGGGGCGAGGCCGTCCTGCACCCGCAGGTAGCGGCGCGATTGGCGCAGGAGCTGCGCGGGCCGCGCGCCGACAATACGCTGACCGAGCTGACGCCGCGCGAGCACGAGATTCTGCGCCTCATCGCCGAGGGGCTATCCAACGCGGAGATCGCCGAGCGGCTCGTCATCAGCGAGAAGACGGTCAAGGGCCACGTGAGCAACATCTTGAGCAAGCTCCACGTCGCCGACCGGACGCAAGCCGCCATCTACGCCTGGCGCGAAGGCGTCGTCCGCCGCGACTGATTCGGTCCAATACAACCAATCAAGCTCATCCCTCTTCAATGGTAACCGCTATGTGAAGCAGGCCCGCGTGCGTCTCCATCGCCAGGGGACGCCCAGCCTGGCTCAACCGCGCTTCCCACACCCCCTATCCGACGCCATACCGACGTCCCTTGGCCCCGCCTGCCGACCCTCGACGCCCCGTTCAGCCCCATTCGCCACCTTCTCGCCCCGCTTATGTTCTGTGCCGCCCCCCACCCGCGCCTTATGTTAGGTACATCCCTTTAGATGCGGGGCAATGGCCCTACGGGCGTCGGAGGGCAGCCACAGGGGGCAGCCCCTACGATTGGCGTTTCAGTACCCTAATCGCGGGTCGATGGAACTGCGGGGGATGGCGTGTCCGTCACGCACGAGCAGGCAGTCGCCAGTTTCAGTACCCTAATCGCGGGTCGATGGAACTGCGGGGGTGAGACTGGCCAGGTCGAGAGGCGTGGCTGTCTGGAGTTTCAGTACCCTAATCGCGGGTCAATGGAACTGCGGGGCCCGGCCATCGTCCCCAACGACCCGACGCCGACCACCGGTTTCAGTACCCTAATCGCGGGTCAATGGAACTGCGGGCCTTTCGTTGCGCCTTGCCTCGCTCAGAGGCGCGGCGGTTTCAGTACCCTAAACGCGGGTCAATGGAACTGCGGGCCCCGTTGGACGCGGGCGAGGAGTCGGGCGAGTTGGTGTTTCAGTACCCTAAACGCGGGTCAATGGAACTGCGGCACGCGCATCTCGCGCCGCCCCCTGCGCCCGGAGCTGTTTCAGTACCCTAAACGCGGGTCAATGGAACTGCGGGGTACGAGCTGAGTGCGGTGGAGTATGAGGTGCTGCTGGCGGGTGTTTCAGTACCCTAATCGCGGGTCGATGGAACTGCGGGAAGCCGTGGCGGTCGTTCGACGTGGCGGGTGTGGCCGGTTTCAGTACCCTAATCGCGGGTCGATGGAACTGCGGGTGGCACTGGAACCAGTTGGCGGACGGCACAATTGACGTTTCAGTACCCTAATCGCGGGTCGATGGAACTGCGGGCAGCGTGGTGATGGTGGGCAACCGGCAGCTGATCAGTTTCAGTACCCTAATCGCGGGTCGATGGAACTGCGGGGTCATGGTCAAGGTCAACCAGGAGCCGCCCTACGACACCGTTTCAGTACCCTAATCGCGGGTCGATGGAACTGCGGCCTGGATGAGACATTCGTTGTGCTCGAGCTTGATCGGCGGTTTCAGTACCCTAATCGCGGGTCGATGGAACTGCGGGCTGGGGCGGCGGGTCAGCGGGTGGCCCTGGCGCGTCGAGGTTTCAGTACCCTAATCGCGGGTCGATGGAACTGCGGGAATGCCCAAGATTGACCATTACACCCAAGCCCAACTTTAGTTTCAGTACCCTAATCGCGGGTCGATGGAACTGCGGGATCCCTTGTAAACCCATCCCTAAGCAGACCACCCGCTAGTTTCAGTACCCTAATCGCGGGTCGATGGAACTGCGGGTTTTCGCCCAAATCCTTGACCACAAGGCCAGGTGTAGTAGTTTCAGTACCCTAATCGCGGGTCGATGGAACTGCGGGTCCGTGATATGGTTCAAGGCCCAACCCCCTTGCATATGTGTTTCAGTACCCTAATCGCGGGTCGATGGAACTGCGGGAAGCAGGCACAGGTAAAGGTGGAGGTAGTAGACGCCGGTTTCAGTACCCTAATCGCGGGTCGATGGAACTGCGGGGCTCCTGCTCGATGAGCGCATCCAGCTCGTCCGTCCCTAGTTTCAGTACCCTAATCGCGGGTCGATGGAACTGCGGGCTTGTAGACGTCCCGTAGGATGCGCTGGCGGTACTCGATGTTTCAGTACCCTAAACGCGGGTCGATGGAACTGCGGGCGTCGGAGGGGGAACCAGTTCCAGTGAAGTCCTTGCCGTTTCAGTACCCTAATCGCGGGTCGATGGAACTGCGGGCGGCAATCAACGGGGCCGCGTCTGGGTCTGCAAAGTAAAGTTTCAGATAGGACACGTGTCCTCATACCTTAGCTTACGTGTTCTCGGTCTTGACAAACAGTTCGGGGTGATACTGCCGCGCAATCTCGACGTATTCTAGCACCACGTGCGGCCCGCGTC
>JBDHWG010000035.1:0-38480 GCA_039810085.1 Anaerolineae bacterium | reverse complement strand
CCCGTGCCGACCTCAAGCATAATCGCAACCCGTCTGGCTGTCCATCGCGCGGGCGGTCGCGCCAGCCATTTTCATACTTGCGGGTGACCCTAGGGTCATATAGACTCCGCTCGCAATGACAGCCTGGCGGTGTTCTCGTGTCGGCGCATGCCGTCACATGGCATTGAGGTCTCAGGGCGGCAGGCGCAAGCAGTGCCGTGAGCCATTAGACCTCTGGGTACTTGAGGCCGCTGCCGGTGTTGATGAGCACCACGCTCTCGTCAGCGGCGAGCCAGCCCCGGCGGCGCAGCTCGGCGGCGGCGGCCAGAGTCGCGGCCCCCTCCGGCGCGGCCCACAGCCCCTCGCGCCGGGTCAGGAGGTCGGCGTACTGGCGGATGGTGTCGTCGTCCACAGCGACCGCCGTCCCGTCGGTCTCGCGGAGGGCTTGCAGAACGAGGAAGTCGCCCAGCGCCTTGGGCACGCGCAGCCCGCTGGCGACCGTCTGCGCCCCCTCCCAGAACGTCGAGACGTCGGCGCCTTCGTCGTAGGCGCGGACGAGGGGCGCGCAGCCCGCCGCCTGGACGACGACCATGCGCGGCAGGGGCGCGCTCGTCCAGCCGATGTCCTGCAACTCCTTGAGCGCCTTCCAGATGCCGATGATGCCGACGCCGCCGCCGGCGGGGTAGACGATGACGTCGGGCAGGTCCTGCCAGCCCCACGCCTCAGCGATCTCCAGGCCCATCGTCTTCTTGCCCTCGATGCGGTACGGCTCCTTGAGCGTCGCCACGTCGAACCAGCCGCGCTCCTGCGCCTGCGCCCCGATGAGGCGGCCGGCGTCGGAGATGAGGCCGTCCACCAGGGTCAGGTCGCCGCCGTAGCGCCGCACCTCCTGCTTGTTGATGTCCGGCGCGTCCTGGGGCATGGCGACGTGGACCTCGATGCCGGCCCGCGCGCCATACGCCGCCCACGCGCCACCCGCGTTGCCCGCCGTGGGCATGGCGACGGCCCGGATGCCCAACTCCTTGGCCTTGCTGATGCCCGCCGACGCCCCGCGCGCCTTGAAGCTCCCCGTCGGGTTGAGGCCCTCGTCCTTGATGAAGAGGTTCTGTAAGCCGACGGCCTCACCGACGCCGGGCGCCGCCAGCATGGGCGTGCCGCCCTCGCCCAGGGTGACGACGTTGGCCGAGTCGCGCACCGGCAGGAATGGGAAGTAGCGCCACATCCCCTTGTCGGCCGGCCACAGGTCGTCCGGCGTCAGGCGCTTGAGCGCCTCCAGGTCGTAATCCACCAGGAGGGGCGCGCCGCACACGCATAGGTTGTGCGGGAGGTTCGGGTCATACGTCCGCTCGCAGCGCGGGCAGTGCAGATGGGACACGTTCATGGGGCCTCTTCACTAGAATCGTCGCGGCGCAGCTCGGCCAGCACCTCGGCCGTGTGCTCGCCCAGGGCCGGGACGCGGCCCATTGCTGGCGCGATGCCGGCCAGGTTGTACGGCGGGAGCAGCGCCGGGATCGGGCCGACGAAGGTATCGACCTCGGCCCAGCGCCCGCGCGCCGCGAGCTGCGGGTGGCGCGCCACGGCCGGCACGTCGTTCAGGGCGGCGTTGGCGATGCCCGCCGCGTCCAGGCGGGCGATGACCTCGGCGCGGTTCCACGCGGCGAAGCGCGTCTCGATGGCGCTCTCCAGGGCGTCGCGGTTCTGGACGCGGCGCTCGTTGCTGGCGAAGCGCTCGTCGTGGGCCGTGTCGGGGGCGAGCAGGACCTCGGCGCAGAAGCGCCGCCACTCGCGGTCGTTCTGGACGGCAAGGAACACCGCGCCGTCGGCGCAGGCATACGCGCCGTAGGGCAAAATCATGTTGTGGCGCACGCCGGTGCGCGGCAAGACGCGCCCGGTCCCGATCCAGGTGTACAGCGGAGCCATCATCCACTCGGTCATGCACTCCAGCATCGAGATGTCGATACGCTCGCCGCGCCCGGTGCGCGCCCGTTGGAGCAGCGCCGTGGTGACGGCGGCGTAGGCGTATAGCCCGGCGGCGATGTCGGCCATCGAGAGGCCGACCTTGGCCGGGCTATCCGGCCCGCCGGTCACGCTGACGACGCCCGACTCAGCCTGGACGAGCATGTCGTACGCTTTCTTGTCGCGGTAGGGGCCGTCGGGGCCGTAGCCGGAGATGCCGCACCAGATCAGGCCCCGGTTGCGCTCGGCCAGCGCGTCGTAGCCGCCGCCCAGCCGCTCCACCGCGCCCGGCGCGAGGTTGTGGATGAACACGTCGGCCCGGTCGAGCAGCCCCATGAGCGCCGCGTGGTCGTCGGGCTGCTTGAGGTCGAGCACGACGCTGCGCTTGCCCCGGTTGAGCCAGGCGAAGTACGCCGACAAACCGTTCAACGCGCCGTCGTAGCCGCGCGCGAAGTCGCCGCCGTCGGGCCGCTCGATCTTGACGACGTCGGCGCCCATGTCGGCGAGCTGGCGCGAGCAGAACGGCGCGGCCACCGCCTGCTCCAGGGCGACAACGCGGAGGCCGGCTAAAGGCCGTGTGACGTCTGCATGGGGCATCTGTCGTCAGCCTCGACGCCGGGAGCCTTTGGACGGCGGGCGGCCGCCGCTGGGCTTGCGCCCCGCCGTCGGTCGGCTGGACGCCGACCCGCGCGATGCGCCCCGCGCCGGTGGTCGTGCTCCGCTGCGAGGCGGACGGTCGGTCGTGTCGCGCTCGCCGGGGCGGGACGTTCCCCGCGCCGGTGGACGGGATGCGCTGCGGGGCGGACGGTCGGTTGTGTCGCGCTCGCCAGGGCGGGATGCGCCCCGCGCCGGTGGACGGGATGCGCTGCGGGGTGGACGGTCGGTCGTGTCGCGCTCGCCGGGGCGGGATGTTCCGCGCGCCGGTGGACGGGATGCGCTGCGGGGTGGACGGTCGCCGGTGTCGCGCTCACCAGGGCGGGATGCGCCCCGCGCCGGTGGTCGTGGGCCGCTGCGTGGCGGTCGGTCATCAGTGTCGCGTTCGCCCGAGCGGGATGCGCCCCGCGCCGGTGGACGGGATGCGCTACGGGGCGGACGGTCGGTTGTGTCGCGCTCGCCAGGGCGGGATGCGCCCCGCGCCGGTGGTCGTGGGCCGCTGCGTGGCGGTCGGTCATCTGTGTCGCGTTTGCCGGAGCGGGATGCGCCCCGCGCCGGTGGTCGCTCCCCACTGCGGGGCGGGTGGATGTCCATGTCCCAATCGTCGCGCGGCCCTTGCCCCGTGTCGCGCCCCGAACGGCTCGACTTCGATGGACGCGCCGCGGACGGGCCGACGCGGCTGCCGGCGGGGCGCGCGCTGGGGCGGGGTGGACGGTCCGCGCCCGCGCCGCGCACGCCCGGCTCCTTCTTGCCGCCGGTCGCCGGGCCGCCCTGGCTCGGCGCGCGCTTGCCCGCGCTGCCCTGCGCTCGTTTCGCGCTCGGGCGCTTCTCATCCGCGCCCGCCAGCCGCCGCAGCGCCCCGGTCTCGCGGGGTGTCAGCCGCCGCCACTCGCCCTCCGGCAGCTCGCCCATCTCAATCGGCCCGATGCGGACGCGGATGAGGTCGCGGACGGGGTGCTCGATGGCGTCGAACATGCGGCGGATTTGGCGCTTGCGGCCCTCGTGCAGGATGATCCGCAGGAGGGTATTGTCGCGGCCGCGGCGGATGATGTCGATCTCGGCCGGGGCCGTCACGCCGTCGTCTAGCTCGATGCCCTGCCGCAGCGTGTCCAGGATGCTCTCGCTCGGCTGGCCCGCGACGCGGACGTGATACTCTTTCTCGTGCTCGTAGCGGGGGTGCATGAGCCGGTGGGCGACCTGGCCGTCGTTGGTGAGCAGGACGAGGCCGCGCGTGTCCAGGTCGAGGCGGCCGACGGGGTAGACGCGGCCGATGTCCGGCGGCAGCAGGTCGATGACCGTCGTGCGGCCCTGGGGGTCGTCGGCCGTGGTGACGACGCCGACGGGCTTGTTGAGGGCGAGGTAGAGGTGGCCCTCCGGCGAGAGCGGCTTGCCATCCACCTCGATGCGGTCGTGCTCGCTATCGACGCGCGTGCCAAGCTCGCGCACCACGTCGCCGTTCACGGTGACGCGCCCGGCGAGGATCAGCTCCTCGGCGTGACGCCGCGAGGCGATGCCTGCGGCGGCGATCACCTTTTGCAGTCTCTCTTCCGCCATGGTCGGCCTTACTCCTTCTGGCGCTCAGCCCGGCTGAGCGGTGTCGTCTTCCAATGGCGGCAGGCCGGCCAGGTCGGTCAGCCCGAAATGCTCCAGGAACCGGGCCGTCGGGGCATACAGAATGGGGCGCCCCACGCCCTCGGCCCGCCCCACCTCTTCAATCAAGCCGCGTGCCAGGAGCGTGCGCACGGCGTGGTCGGCGCTGACGCCGCGCACCAGCTCGATCTGCGGGCGCGTGACGGGCTGGCGATAGGCGATGATGGCGAGGGTCTCCAGGACGGCGGGCGACAGGGGTGGCTCGGTCGCCAGGCCGAGGAAGCGCTGAACGACTGGCCCCAGCTCCGGGGCGCTGACGAGGCGCACCCGCGCCCCGATGCGCTGCACGCGCACCCCGCGCGTGGCGAGGCTCGCCGCCAGCTGGGTCAACCCGCCTTCCACCGCCTCCGGCGCGATGTCCAGCGCCTTCGCCATGTCCTCTACTGCAACCGGGCCTGGCGCGACGAACAGCAGCCCCTCCAGGACAACCGGCAGGGGCGCGTCGGTCGGGGGCCGCTCAGGGGCGGGGCTATCGGGCGGGCGCTCGTGCATGGGACGCTGGGCCATCCAGGCGAAGCGGACAGTCGGATGGCTATCAGTCTACCACAGAATCGGGAAAAGTGTGGAACGCCGCTTCCCTCACCCCGGCCCTCTCCTCAGAACACACGTTGCCGGGTCATTGCGAGGAGGCACGACGAAGCAATCCCCCGGTCGGTGAAAGCGCCGCTATTCCTGGCCTCGACTGTCTGAGGCCAGGGCGGGAGATTGCGTCGCTCACGCTCGCAATGACAGCCGGTCTTGTCATTGCGAGGAGGCACGACGAAGCAATCTCCCGGTCGGTGAAAGCGCCGCTATTCCTGGCCTCGACTGTCTGATGCCAGGGCGGGAGATTGCTTCGCCAGCAGGGGCGGAGTACCGCCCCCGCACCCCAGCTCGTAATGACAGCTTGGAGGGGTTAGCGCGGCTTGAGGCCGAAGGCGAAATAGAGCGCCGACGTGCTGGGCGTCTGGAAGGTCTGCTGGGTCGGCGTCGTCGCCGTGTAGTGCGTTGTGTCCGCCATCACTTGGACGGTGTAGCTGTAGCCCGGGAAGACCTTGAAGCTGTACGCGCCGTGGGCGTCGGTGCGGATGGCGAGCAGGCTGCTCGTCGGGTCGGCGCCGCTGTCGAGGGGCGTGGCCGTGAGCGACACCGGGATGCCGGCGAGGGCGCTCTCGTCCGGATCCTGGACACCGTTGCCGTTGGCGTCGTTCCAGACGATGCCCATGACCATATCGCGCGCCTGGGGCGGGGTGGCGCTGACGGCGACGAGCGGAAGATAGGCGCGGTAAGTGAGGCCGGGCTGGGTCGGGCCGGTCGCCTCGGCCTGACGGGCGAAGGTCCCCACCGCGAGGGCCACGAGAAGAAGAATGAGCGCTGTTCTAAGCCTGAGCATGATGACGTATCCTGTTCCCCACACGTTCTAAGATGATGCCGGTGTGCCGCGTCTGAGTCGGGTTTGGTCATGCGCAGCGCCGTTGCCCCAATGAGTCGAGCGCCGTCTCAGATGCGAATGTTATCCACATTTTCTAACGCGAATTGTGGATTGTGGAGACGGGTGGCGAAGGGCAATCCGGGCGTCGTCCAAGAAGTTTCACAACTTCATCACACAGGCAGCTGTGCGATGCATGCACCATCTACGCGTCTCTATGCAAAGGACGGGCCAAGGTCGCGCAACCTTTCCTGGCGCTCATCGGCTATTTAGATGAGTCTTTCTTCATACTTAGGGGTGAGGGGCGGGCGATAACATGGCTGTCATGCCGAAGGACGAGGCATCTGGGCTGGCGGCGGCGCAGACTCGAAGTCTGCGCCTGAGCACAGGCAAAGCCTGCCGAGGCAGGCTGGGAATGGGTGTGTTTCGCTAGGCGAGCCTGCTTCGAGCAGGCTTCGTCGTCTCAGCCGCCGATTTCGAATCGGCGGCGGCGGCGGGCGACAACACCGCCTGGCAACGCAAGGGCGCAAGGACGCCAAGGCGCAAAGAGAGAGGTCTTTGTCTGTTGGCGGCGTTGCGTTCTCGTCTTCGGCGGGCGACAACATGGCTGTCATGCCGAGGGACGAGGCATCTGGGCCGTTGCAGTCCAGACCCCTCCTGCGTCGGGGTGACATTCGGCTGTCATGCCGAGGGACGAGGCATCTGGGCTGGCGGCGGCGCAGACTCGAAGTCTGCGCCTGGGCACAAGCAAAGCCTGCCGAGGCAGGCTGGGAATGGGTGTGTTTCGCTAGGCGAGCCTGCTTTGAGCAGGCTTCGTCGTCTCAGCCGCCGATTTCGAATCGGCGGCGGCGGGCGACAACACCGCCTGGCAACGCAAGGGCGCAAGGACGCCAAGGCGCAAAAAGAGCGTCTTAGTCTGTTGACGGCTTCCCGGTTCCGGGGTGCAGCCAGGCGAGCACCAGGTCGCGGTGCTCCTCGTGGTGCTCGCACGACGAGTCGAGGACGAGGGCGAGCGCGTAGTCCTTCAGCCAGGGGTAGCGCCCGACCCGCAGCAGGTCTTCCTCCGGGACGGCCTCGCCGAGCTCCACGAAGCGCAGGAAGCCGTCGCGCCACTCGCTGTGGACCGTCGGCCAGGGCTTGTCGCGGTTCGTGGCGTAAATCCAGGCGTTGATCTGCTCCAGGTCGTCTTCCGACTCGGGATCCAGGTGCGTCGGCCAGCCCCCAAAGTCCGGCGCTGTGCCGCGCACCGCCGCTTCGACGCGGGCGATGGAGCGCGTCTGCCAGGCCCACAGGTGGGCGACGTGGTCCTTGATCGACCAGTCGGACGGCGGCATGGGCGCGGTGGCTTGCGCGTCGTCCAGCCCGGCCAGCAATGCTTCCCAGCGATTGAACTCTTCCAGAAGCTCGGTCAGGAGGTGTCGTTTGTCGTCCATGGGTGAGCCATCCTTCCTATCTAGTCGTCCGCAATCGGCATGCCGAGGGCGTGGGCGAGGAAGGCCCACATGTCCGCCGTCTCCTCGATGAGCATGGCCGTCGGCTTGCCCATGCCGTGCCCGGCGCGCGTCTGGATGCGGATGAGCGTCGGCGCGTCGCCGGCCTGGGCCGCCTGGAGCGCGGCGGCGTACTTGAACGAGTGGCCCGGCACAACGCGGTCGTCGTGGTCGCCGGTCGTCACGAGCACGGCAGGGTAGCGCGTGCCCGGTTTGAGGTTGTGCAGCGGCGAGTAGGCGTAGAGCGTCTTGAAGCCGGCCGGGTCGTCGGACGAGCCGTAGTCGCTGACCCACGCCCAGCCGATGGTGAAACGCTGGAAGCGCAGCATGTCCATGACGCCGACGGCGGGCAGCGCCGCGCCGAACAGGTCCGGGCGCTGGTTGAGGACGGCGCCGACGAGCAGGCCGCCGTTGGAGCCGCCCTGGATGGCGAGCTTGGCAGGCGATGTGATGTTCTCGTGGATCAAGTACTCGGCGCAGGCGATGAAGTCGTCGAACACGTTCTGCTTGTGGTCGAGCATCCCCGCTCGATGCCATGCCTCGCCGTACTCGCCGCCGCCGCGCAGGTTCGCCCACGCCAGGACGCCGCCCATGTCGAGCCAGCCGAGGCGGCCCGCCTGGAAGGCCGGCGTCAGGGCGATGTTGAACCCGCCGTAGCCGTAGAGGAGCGTCGGGTTCTGGCCGTCGTCGCGCAGGTCCGCACGGTGGGTCAGGAACAGCGGGATGCGTGCGCCGTCCTTGCTCCTGACAAACACCTGGCGCGTGACGTAGCCGCTTGTGTCCATCTTGAGCGGCGGCGCGTACAGCAGGTCGCTCTCGCCCGTGGCGAAGTCGAAGCGGTAGACCGTGACCGGGTAGAGGAAGGACCAGAAGGCGTAGAACATCTCGTCGTCGCGCTCGCGCCCGCTTAGCTGGAGCTGGTTGAAGTACAGCGGGAGCGCGCCCAGCGTCGGCAGCCCAATGTGGCCGAGGAGCGCGCCGTCCTTGGCGTAGCGGCCCAGCTGGTGGTGGGCGTCGTGGAGGTAGACGGCGATGAGCTCGCCGTGGACGAGGCTGACGTGCTCCAGGGTGTCGGCGCCCTCCGGGATGACCGTCCGCCAGTTCGCTCGGTCGGGGTGCGCCGTGTCGATGGCGATGAGGCAGCCGCGCGGCGCGTCGCGGTCCGTCTGGACGTAGAACACGGGGCCATCGTTGCCGACGAACCAGTAGGCGGCCTCCAGGTCGGGGATCATCTCCACGACCGGCCCGCCGGCGTCGAGGTCCTGGTAAAACAGGCGTGTACGCGTGTCGGTTCCCTGGGTGACGTGGAGGACGAGGTAGCGGCCGTCTTCGCTGACCACCGCCCGGAAGCCCCACTCCTTGTGGTCGGGGCGCTCGTACACCAGCGTGTCCTCGGCCTGGGGCGTGCCGCGCGTGTGGAAGTAGACCCGCTGGTTGTAGTTCACGCCGAGCAAGTCCTGGCCGGGCGCGGGCGGGTCGTAGCGGCTGTAGAAGAAGCCGCCGCCGTCCTTGCGCCACGCCGCGCCGGAGAACTTGCTCCATTCGATCACGTCGTCCAGGTCCGCGCCCGTGTCCACGTCGCGCACGCGCCACGTCAGCCAGTCGGAGCCGCCCGCGCTCGTCGCGTACGCCAGCCAGCGCCCGTCGTCGCTCAGGGACCAGTTCGTCAGGGCGACGGTTCCGTCGCTCGACAGCATGTTGGGGTCCAGCAGGACGCGGGCCTCGCCGTCAAGCGCGTCCATGACATACAGCACGTCCTGGTTCTGGAGGCCGGTGTTGCGGGGCTGAACGTAGCGGTCGCCGCCCTTGACCGGGATCCAGCGCGTGGGGATGTCCCACAGCTCGGTGAGGCGGCGGCGGATGCGCTCGCGGCCAGGGATGCTATCCAGCACGCTGAAGGTCAGGGCGTTCTGCGCGTCAATCCAGGCGCGCGTGTCGGGCGCGTCGGTGTCCTCCAGCCAGCGGTAGGGGTCGGCCACGGGCGTGCCGTGGTAGTCGTCGACCTGGTCGACGGTCGGGGTCGTGGGATACACAAGTCGGGGCATCGGTCATCCTTGCTAGTCTTAACAGGTGGAGCGTCCATTGTAGCACCCATTGCGCGCAAAGGCCACCAGGACAATGGCACGTTTCATGCTGCATTGACCCCAAAGAAAGCTAGTCAGAGCTTATTGACGCTCTGCTCGGTAACGGGCAGCAGCGGGTTTTATGTTGTATGACGTTCATCATCAAGGAGAACCACGAAATGAAGAAGAGAGTTCTGGCCGGTCTGGGTGTGCTTGTGATCGCTGCATTGCTCGCCATTGTCCCCGCCGTCGTCGCCCAGGGCGACATACCGGCCCCCATCAGCGCGTTCAACACTGCGTTCAACGCCGGCAACGTCGATGCCGCCGCCGCGACGTTCACGCCGGACGCGGTTGTGAACACGACCCAGGGCGATTCCCTGTTCACGCCCGGCCTCATCAAGGCCTGGCTCCAGGCGAGCGCGAACGCCAAGCTGACCTACACCCCCGTGGCGGGGAGCGTCAAGACCAGCGGCGACACGGTGACGTGGGAAGCGAAGCCCAGCACCGGCGCGAACCAGTTGGTGACGGCAAAGCTGACCAATAACAAGATTTCGAGCCTGACCTTCAAGGCTGCGCCTGCGCCTGCGGCGGCCACCGGCGCGGCTGGCGGCGCGGCCGGCGCCGGAACTCCCGCCGCTGCTTCGGCGGCTGCTTCGGCGGCGGCGGCCGCGACCCCGGCGGTTGGCGCGGCGGCTGGCGCGTCGGCGTCAGCGGCGGCCACGCCGTCGGCCTTGCCGACCACGGGCGCGACGGGCACCGGCGCTGCCTTCCCCATCATCTGGGCGATCCTGGGCGGCCTCATCATCGCCGGCGGCCTGGCGCTGCGCTCCCGCCGCGCGCGCGCCTGATCCATCGCCTGCGACAGACCCACGCCCCTCTCTTCCTAGCGAAGAGAGGGGCGTGCCCCATTTCATGGCGCGCCACGCGGCCCACGCCCTTGCCAGTCCGTGGTATAATGGAAAGAGAACAGGGCGGAATCCCCCGACACGGCTAGGGAGGCGCGGCGCGGAGGTAGGCCATGAGCGCGGACCTGTCCTTTGGGAGCTGGCTCAAGCGACGCCGCCGAGGGCTGGGCTTGACCCAGGTCGAGCTGGGCCAGCGCATCGGCTACTCGGGCGAGACGATCCGCAAGGTCGAGGCCGACGAGTTCCGGGCCTCGCGCCTTATGGCCGAGCGCCTCGCCGACGTCCTCGACATCCCGGTCGAGAACCGCGCCCAGTTCATTCGCTTCGCCCGGGGCGTGGGCGCGGACGACGCCCCGCCGCTGCCGCCGCACCCCGTCCCCGTGGTCCAGCCGTCCGCTCCGCCTGCCGCCCCCACTCTGCCCGTCCCGCCGACGCCACTCCTTGGCCGGGAGCGGGAGCTGGCGGCCCTGCACACTCTCTTGCTCCGGGACGACGTGCGCCTGGTGACGTTGACGGGTGCGGGCGGGACAGGCAAGACGCGCCTGGCGCTGGCCGTGGCCGAGGCTCTGTGCGACCACTTCCCCGACGGCGTGACCCTAGTCGAGCTGGCCCCCATCCGCGACCCCGCCCTGGTTGTCTCGACCATCGCCGCCGCCCTGCATGTCCACGAGGCCGCCGACCGCCCTCTTCTTCAAGTCCTGATTGAGCATCTACAACGCAAGCGCCGCCTGCTCGTCCTCGATAACTTCGAGCAAGTGACGGCCGCCGCCGGTTCCATCGCCGCGTTGCTGGCCGTGTGCCCCTCCCTCAAGGCCCTCGTCACCAGCCGCGCCCCGCTGCGCCTCCAGAGCGAGCACGAGTTCCCGGTCGCGCCGCTGGCCGTTCCCGCCCGCGGGCGCGCCGACATCAAGCCCGCGCTGCTCGTGTCGCAATACCCGGCGGTGGACCTGTTCGTCGGGCGCGCCCAGGCCGTCCTGCCCGATTTCGCCCTGACCACGGAGAACGCCCCCGCCGTCGTCGACATCTGCCAGCGCCTCGACGGCCTGCCGCTGGCGCTCGAGTTGGCGGCGGCGCGGGTCAAGGCGCTGCCGCCGCAGGCCATCGCCGCCCGGCTGGCTCAGCCGCTCAAGCTGCTGACCGGCGGCCCGCGTGACGCACCCGCGCGCCAGCAGACGATGCGCGACACCATCGCGTGGAGCTACGACCTGCTGGACGACGGCGCGAAGAGGCTGTTCCGGCGGCTCGGCGTGTTCGTCGGCGGCTGCGCGTTGGAGGCCGTCGAGGCGGTGTATCGCGGGCTTGGCGAGGCGGACGGGGACGTGCTCGACCGGCTGATGGCGCTGGTGGCGCAGAGCCTCCTTCAGCCAACGCCGCCGTTTGGCGACACGCCGCGCTTTGCGATGCTCGAAACCATCCGCGAGTACGCGGTCGAACAACTGGACGCGAGCGGGGAAGCCTTGTTCCTCCGGCGGCAGCATCTCGCGTACTATGTGGCGCTGGCCGAGGAATTCGAGCGGGAGAAGTTTGGCAGCCAGGCCGGCGTCTGGGTGGAGCGGCTCACGCTGGAGATCGACAATCTCCGGGCCGCCATGTCCTGGGCGCTGGGCCAGAACGTGACCGAGGACGTGGACGTGGGCGTTCTGCTGGCCGGCCTCCTTTGGGAATTTTGGTACCATCGCGGCAGCTTGATCGAGGGGCGCGCCTGGCTCACCCAGGCCACTCGGAGCCAGGCCGGGCGCGGGAGAGGGCGCGCTCTGGCGCTGACCGGCATCGGGATGGGCGCAGCGCAGCAGGGCGACAACGCCGAGGCCCACGCCGCGCTCCAGGAGGGCATCACCCTCTGGCGCGAGCTGGGGGACACGGTTCATCTGACGGAGGCGCTGCACATCCTGGGCCACGTCGTGTTCGACCAGCAGAAGGTTGCCGAGGCAGGCCGCCTGTTCGCCGAGAGCCTGGCCTTCTATCAACAGATGGGCGACACCAGCCAGGTTGCGACCTTGACATCCGACCTGGGCCTGGTCGCGCTCCATGAAGGCGCCTACGCCGCGGCCCGGCTGCGGCTGAACGAGGCCATCGCGCTGTGCCGCGCGCACGCTTTTGTTGATGAGCTGGCCGGCACCCTAGAGCGGCTGGCGGACCTGGACCGGGTGGAGGGCAACTTCGGCATGGCCCGCACCCGCTACGAGGAGAGCCTGGCGCTGTGCCGAGAGATCGGCAGCAAGCTCGGCGCAGCGTCGAAGCTCCACAAGTTAGGGCGGGTGGCGCTGCACGACGGCGAACACGAGCGGGCGCGTCAGTTGATCGCCGAGAGCCTGACTATGCAGGAGGCCGAAGGCAACCGGCAAGGCATCGCCGAGTGCCTGGCGGGCCTGGGGAGCGTGGCCGCCGCGACGGGGGATTTGCCCCGGGCGACGACCCTGCTGGCCGCCGCCAACGCGCTCCTGACCGCCATCGGCGCGCCGCTGTCGCCGGCCGACCAACTCGCCTACGACCGGGATGTCGCCGCCGTTCGCGCTCACCTCGCTCCCGCCGAATTCGAGCGGTGCTGGCAAGCGGGTCAGGCGCACGACTACCAAGTTTGAATTAGCCAAAAAAAGACCCGCCAGGTCGCAACCCGACGGGGGCCAGCGAGCCTTACGGCCCAACTGGGGATGATTGCCAATACTGTACCATCAAAGAGACATTTGTCAAGCATCAACCGACGCACTTGAGCCAGCGTCACCTAAGCTCGCTTCGTCTTCAAACTGCACCTTGTCGTAGATGTCCCGCAGCCGGACGGAGCAGTCGATGGAGGCCAGGCGCAGGACGCCGTCGAGGTCGCTGATCTCCGTCAACAGCCAGCCGCCCGCCTGCCGCGTGTAGTGCTCGACGCGCACCTTGTCCTGGGACACGAGGACGTACTCCATCAGCGAGTCCAGGCGGCGGTAGTGCGCGAACTTCTCCCCCCGGTCATACGCCTCGGTTGACGGTGACAGCACCTCCACGATGACGGACGGGTTGAGGAGTGTGTCTATGTAGCCATCCTCGAAGCGCAGCTCCCCGCACGCGGCGGCCACATCCGGATAGGTGTACATCCCGGTCGGGCTGACCTTGACGCGCATTTCGCTGACATACGCTTCGCAGGCGCGGCCTACGAATTGCTGACCGATGAGGCGGTAGAAGTTGCCGCCAATGAGATTGTGGCGGCGGCTTGTCCCCGCCATGGCGTAAATCTGGCCGTTGATGTACTCGCTCTTGTAGGACGCTTCGCGCTCCAGGGCGAGATACTCGGCCGGCGAATAGAGTGGCTGTCTCACACGCGCCTCCTGTTGCAGTCGCGGGTATATTGTCGCGCTTCGCGTCTGCGCCATCTTCCACCTCAAGGGCCTGTTATCGTCAATTGTAGATGCAGGGGCACACAGGGTCAACTCGCGTTCTCTCGCTTAGTGAGAGGTTCATACCACATATGCATCGAAAGGCTGTCATTGCGAGCGAACGCGAAGCAATCTCCCGGCGGGTGACAGGCACGCTATAACCGCTCAGACCGTCTGTCGCAAGGGCGGGAGATTGCTTCGCTCACGCTCGCAATGACGGCTGGACGGTGTTCTCGTATCGGCGCACGCCGCCACAGGGCGTGAGGGGCTACATCGGGCCGGGTGTTGCGCCGACGACGTTGCCGAACACCATCGCGGTCGAGCGCTCGGGGTGGCCGTCCTGGGGCATGGGGCGCATGCGCAGGCCGTACTTGGGCTGGAGGGTCGTCGTCACCGTCGCAACGACCTTCTGGTGGGGGACGAGGTCCAGGCGGTAACGCTGGAGGATCATCGCCAGGACGGTCTTAAGCTCCAGCGTGGCGAACGGCGCGCCGACGCACGAGCGCCCCCCGCCGCCGAACGGGATGTAGGCGTAGGACGGCGGGACGACGCTCACGGCGGGGTCGAAGCGCTCCGGGCGGAACATCTCCGGCTCGGGGAAGTGCTCGGCGACGCGGTGGCTCAGGAACGGGGTGTACATGATGGTCGCGCCGGCCGGGAACTCGTAGCCCTGCCAGGTGAACGGGACGCGCGAGGTGCGGAACAGGCTCGTCGCCGGCGGGTAGAGGCGCAGCGACTCCTTCACCACGCCGTCCAGGTAGGGCAGGCGGTTGAGGTCGGCGAGGGTCGGCGGCTCACCCTTTAACTCGCGCTCGATCTCGGCCAGGAGCTTGGCCGTCACCGCCGGGTGCTGCGCCAGGAGGTAGCACGCCCAGCACAGGCCGTTGGCGACGGTCTCGTGGCCCGCGACGAACAGCGTCAGCAGGTGGTCGCGCACCTGCTGCGGCGTCAGGCGGGCGTTGTCCTCGTCCCGCGCCGCGATGAGCATGGAGACGACGTCGCCGGTATCGACGCCATCGCGCTCGTGCTCGGCGATCATGGCGTCGACGATGGCGTTGGCGCGGGCGATGGCTCGGCGCAAGCTGCCGCCGTAGCCCAGGCCGGGCACGTCGAAGGGGAGCTGGGCGAAGGCGATGCGGAACACGTCGTTCATCGTCTGGACGACGACCGCCACCGAGTCACTCAGGTCGCGCGCCTCGCCGCTGAAGTCCATGTTGAACAGCGTCCGGCCGGCGACGAGCAGCGCCAGGTCGTCCATCTCGTCGGCCAGGTCGATTTCCTGGCCGGGCGTCCAGCGGTCGAGCACCTGTTGCGTCGTGTCGCGCATGACGCGCTGGTACGCCTCCAGACGCGCGTGGTGCATGGCGGGCATGATGAGGCGGCGCTGCGGGTCGTGGGGCGGGTTGTCGATGAAGAGCAGGCCGTAGCCGACGATCCAGCGCGCGTTGGCGTTGTCGATGATGGGCGACACCAGGAAGTCGTTGACGGCGTCCACCAGGATGTGGCGGTTGGCCTCGGCGCCGACCAGGATCGCGCCTTTCAGGTTGAGGAACTGGAAGCCGATCACCGGGCCGTAGCGCCGGTAGCTCTCGCGCAGGAAGCCCGGCTGGTCGCGCAGGTACGGGACGAGCGAGCCGACGACGGGCAGGGTGCGCGGACCGCGCGGCAATTTCGCAGCCATAGCTCTCCTTTGTCATGCTGAGTGGAACGAAGCATCCTGTGACGGAGTGACGATGTGACGACGTGACGCCCAAGCTGTCATTGCGAGCGTGAGCGAAGCAATCCCCCGCCCTTGCAACAGGCGGTCTAGGCGGCTAGAGCGTGCCTATTACACGTCGGGAGATTGCTTCGTCGTGCCTCCTCGCAATGACGCCATGACTGTCATTGCGAGCGAATGCGAAGCAATCCCCCGCCCTTGCAACAGGCGGTCTAGGCGGCTAGAGCGTGCCTATTACACGTCGGGAGATTGCTTCGTCGTGCCTCCTCGCAATGACGCCATGACTGTCATTGCGAGCGTGAGCGAAGCAATCCGCCGCGCTTGCGACAGGCGGTCTCGCCGAGGAATAGCGGCGGTCTCGCCGACCGGGAGATTGCTTCGTCGTCCTATCGTCCTCCTCGCAATGACGGCTAAGGTTGTGTTCTGGGCGCCGCAGCGAAGCATCCCCCGATGCGCCGGAAGGCCCTTCGTTGCACTCAGGGTGACGGCCATCCTACCTGGCCTGGCGCTACTTTGTGTTGAGGACGAAGTTGTAACTGGCGAGCTTGCCGTCGCCGGTGTCCTGGACGTGGGCCAGTAGGCGCTGGTCGAAGATGCCGTCGCGCGCGTTGGCGGCCTCACCGGGGAAGTAGAGCTGCGTGGTGAGGGTCGCGCCGTTGGGCGGCGTAATCTTGACGTGGATGTGGCGCGTCCGGCCCGGGTACAGCCCCGGAATGACGGTCTCCAGGCGATACTGGCCGTTGGCGTCGGTGACCTGGTAGCCGCGTAGGGTGTAGCCCGTGTTGTCGTACTGGCCCTGGGCGTCTGCCTGCCAGAAGTCCACCCGTGCGCCGGCGATGGGCTTGCAGTCGGCGGTCAGCACGTAGCCGGTGACGACGACCTTCGTGCCGCCGCTCGTCGTGTCCAGGAGATCGACGCGCTGGGGCGGGTTCGCCTTGTAGTACGGGCCTTCGGTCTGAGCCGGGGTCAGCGTGCCCGGCGTACATTGGATCGGCGCTGGGGCCGCCTGGGCCACGGCCTGCGGGGTCGGCGAGGCGGCCGGGGCAGCGGTCGTGGCCGTCGCGGCCGGGGCCGTTGGCTGCAATGGCGGGTTGGCGGGTGGCGCCTTGGTCACAGCCGGCGCTGTCGGCGGCGCCGTCGGGGCGGTGGTTGTCGGTTGCGGCTTCGCCGTGGGCGCAGCGGTGGTCGCCGCCGCTGGCGCACTCGTCGGGGCGGGCGCTTGCGCGGCGGACTGCGCGGGCGCCGCCGCCGGCGGCGCGCTCACGCTCGCGGACTGGCCGCTGCACGCGCCGAGCAGCAGCGGGATCACTAGCAGTATCCAGCCCCATGCCCGCGCGCTATAGCTTACGTAACGTTTCACCCTTATTGCTCCTTCGTCGCTCACCCCGTGCGACGCCTGCCGGCTTACAGGACGTACGCGGTAGGGTCGATGGTTGGACGACGAAAGGCGTGGAAAGGGCGCGAAAGACGCGAAAAGGAGTCGCCCGGCGTGTCCCTTTCGTGCTTTTCGTGACCTTTCGTGACCTTCGTGGTCCAAAGGCTCATCGACCCCGCGCAAGTCCTGCCAGCTAAAAGATACGCGGCGGGCGCACCCGCAGCAAACGGGCAGGCTGGCAGGTTCGCAGCGAGTTGGACTGATAAACGTAGGAGCAATGATAGCGGCGTTAGCTGAGACGCGGCTAAGCGGCGGCTGTGAATCGCCTGAGACTACGGCATCGCCCCTGGCGTCCAGGCTGATATCACCTCGCCGTCGTGCCACTCTGGATCGGCCGCGAGGAATGCGCGCATCTTCTCGTACTCCGCGGCCTGCTCAGCACTAGCCGCATTCGCAAAATAGGCGTCTTTGCTCTCAAACATGACGACGAGATAGTAGACGTCCGGCTCGTTGTCCATGCGGTAGACATACTCGGCGAGGGCGCCGGGAATGTTCTTGGCGCGCTCCTCGAGATCCAAGGCCATCATCTGCGCTTCCGTGTCGGGCTTCAGCTGCATGCGGGCGACAGTTCCGTACATCGTGGTAAACTCCTTGGGGGTGGTGGCGTCAGAAGGGAAACCGCTTCGGCGCCGATGCTTGATACCTATCGAACGCAGGGGCGAGCCGACCGGATGCAAGCTATAGCACCGTTTGCTGATAGATTGTGTATCCGGCGTGAAACTTTACGCTGGCTGCATCGTGTTATATCGTATTGTTATCGTACTGTATCTAAGAACCGTGACGCTGTACGGAATCGTATTCCCGTCGTTTGTTGACGTGTATCGTTTGGCATCTTGGAGGACGCGCCATGGCAAGAGCTGCCCTGTCCGCTCGGCCCTCTCTCATCGACTCCGTTGTCCGGGCTGTCTCAGCCTGGCGCTACGCCCCCCAGCGCCGTGACGCGCGCTTCGACCTCCTGCGCGGCTTCGCCGTGTTCGTCATGATCGCCGACCATACGGGCGGCGCTTCGTGGCTG
The DNA here is from genome assembly GCA_039810085.1 of Anaerolineae bacterium. Lineage (GTDB taxonomy): Bacteria > Chloroflexota > Anaerolineae > Epilineales > JAHCIE01 > JBDHWG01. The sequence continues at coordinate 20,855 of JBDHWG010000035.1, read as the reverse complement.
TTTGCCATCACCGGCGGCAACGGGTTCTTCATCTCCGCCGCCGAGGCGTTCGTGTTCATCGCCGGGCTGGTGATGGGCATCGTCTACGCCCCCATCGCCGCCAAGCAAGGGCTGCGCGCCGTCCTCCGCAAGAGCAGCAAGCGCGCGGCGACGCTCTACCTCCAGCTCATCCTCCTGACGTTCGTCTTTGCCGCCCTGTCCTACCACGAAGAGATGGGCTGGGTTCCACAGCTCACCGCCGCCGAGGTTCCCGGCTGGGCCTGGAGCATCCTGACGCTGCACCGCGTCTACTTCCTGACCGATGTGCTCGTGCTGTATACCTTCCTCATCGCGGCGGCCGGGCCGCTCATTGTCCTCCTGCGGCGCGGCCTGACGCCCTACGTGCTCGTCGGCTCGTGGGCGATTTGGGCGCTGTGGCAGATAGCGCCGGACCGGGCGCAGATTCCGTGGCGTATCGAGGAGGGCACGCTGTTCAACGTCGCGGCGTGGCAGGTGCTTTTCGTCACCGGCCTGGTCATCGGCTACCACCGCAAGGCCATCGAGCGCCGCCTGGCGCGCGTCCCGCATGGGCTGGTCTTCCTGGTGGCCGGCCTGGCCGTCGCGGGCATCATTGCCCTGTACAACACGCACCTGACGCCGTTCGAGGGCACGGCCTACTACGCGGCGCTCACCGACCAACTGACGAGCAAGCCCGACGTGCGCTTCGGGCGTCTGCTGGTCTTCGCCATCTTCGCCACCTTCTTCTTTAGCGGCGTGACCCTGCTCTGGCAGCCGCTAAGGCGCGCCGTGGCCTGGCTGCTGCTGCCCCTGGGCCGCCACTCCATGTTCGCCTACGGGTCGCACATCTTCGTGGTCCTGGCGGTCGCCGACGTGCGCTGGTATCTGGCGGACCACGTCACCGACTCGCCCCAGCAGAACACGCTCATCCAGCTCAGCTGCATCCTCGTCGTGTGGATGCTCGTCCAGGCGCGCCTGCGCGTCCCGGCGTTCGCCGCGTCCCTCCGCCCCTCCGTCACCGCGTCCCTCCGCCACCTCGTCACCTCGTCACCTCGTCACCTCCTCACCTCTCTCCAGCCGCGCGTCCTGGTCCGCACCGGCCTGCTGGTCGGCGTGGCGTGCGCCGCCCTGGTGGTCGCCGGCGACCGTTCGACGGGCGGTCTGTCGGCCGACTCGATACCGAACGCGGTCGTGGCATCGACGCTCGTGAGCGCCCCGTCGGATGGGGCGGCGGTGACGAGTGATCCGGTGACGGTGTCCGCGCCCGATCTGCCCTCGGTGGCCGGTCCCAGCGATGTGCCGCTGCGCTACCCGGTGCATATCCACCGCCGCCACCCAGATACGCCCGCGTCTGGCACGTAGCGTAACCTGGAACCCAAATCCGCGTTATACAAGCCAGAAATTCCGCAGTGTTAAGGCGGCGCACGTATGATTTGCGCCTGGGTCTGCATCACACTGCATATCAATCACCCCAACCATTGCGCCAGGATAGCCGAGGCGCCGAGTTTATTGCATGACGTTTAGCAGACACACGCGGTGGCTCATTCTCCTGATCGGCTTCGTCGTCGCAACCGCTACGATATTCGAGGTTGTCTTTGCCTCGCCCTCCAGCGCCGCGCGCCTGACCCACGGCTCCACCGAGTACATCCCCGAGCTGGGGTGGGCCGAGACCCTGTCCGACCTCTCCCGCCTGAACGTCGAGTCCCACGTCTTCCATAGCGAGTCCCTGAACCGCGACACACCCTACTACATCTACCTCCCGCCCGGCTACGACAGCCAGCCTGACACGCGCTACCCCGTGCTGTACATGCTGCATGGCATGTCGGGGACGAACGCCGAGTGGCTGCAATACGGCCTGCTGCGTACCGCCGACCAGATGATGCGGGGCGGCGAGATTCGCCCGTTCATCATCGTCCTGCCCCAGGGCGACAAAGAGTACTGGGTCGATCACGCGAACAATGGCCCGCGCTGGGGGACGTACGTGACGCACGACGTCGTCGCCGAGATCGACAATCACTACCGCACCCTGGCCGACCGCCCGCACCGCGCGATTGGCGGGCTGTCGATGGGCGGCCACGGCGCGATGCAGCTCGCTATCAATACCCCCGACCTGTTCTCGGTCGTCGGCGCGCACAGCCCGGCGCTGCGCACCTACGAGAACACGTTCGCCTTCTTCGGCGACCGGGCGTACTTCGATGCCCACAACCCGCTGGCCTTGTGCAAGAAGTACCCCAAGGTCGTCAGCCGCTTCAAGCTGTGGGTCGATATCGGCGCGGCGGACCCGTGGGCGCCGGCCGCCGAAGCCTTCCACGACCAGCTCGTCCAGCTCGGCATCCCGCACACGTGGCACGAGTACGCGGGCGGCCACAGCGGCGACTACTGGGGCGACCACGCCGACGAGTACCTTCAATTTTATAGTGAGTCGTTCGCGGATTAAACCTCGGTTGTGGTACGCTTCTTGTTTCTACTCCGTTACCGAAACTGTCCAGTCTTGATGCTGCCCTTGAGCCTGGCAAGGAAACGGAGTAAGACTTATGGCCGAACAAGCCGCATCGCTGCGGCCAGCGCCGAGCGGGTGGAAGCGCTGGCTGCTCCAGGGCTATCTCAAGGAGATAGAAGGGCCATACGAGAAGGAGACTGAGCACCATCACCAGCCCTGGTGGAAGGTGATGTGTCTCACCGGCGTTGACTACTTCTCGACCCTCGGCTACCAGCCGGGCATTGCGGCCCTCGCCGCCGGCGCCCTCTCCCCCATCGCCACCCTGATCCTCGTCGCGTTGACCCTCTTCGGCGCGCTGCCCATCTACAGCCGCGTCGCCGCCGAAAGCCCCCACGGCGAAGGCTCCATCTCCATGCTGGAGCGGCTGCTCTCGTGGTGGAAGGGCAAGCTGTTCGTCCTCGTGCTGCTGGGCTTCGTCGCCACGGACTTCATCGTCACCATCACCCTCTCCGCCGCCGACGCCACGGCCCACGCCATCGAGAACCCCTTCATGCCGGCCGCGCTGCACGGCCAGCAAATCGCCCTGACGCTGGCGCTCATCGCCATCCTGGCCGCCGTGTTCCTCAAAGGCTTCAAAGAGGCCATCGGCCTGGCCGTCGTCCTGGTCGGCGCGTACCTGGCGCTCAACGCCGTCGTCGTGAGCGTGGGCGTGTACCAGGCGCTCACCCACCCCGTCGCGGTGCTCAACTGGCGCACCGCCGTGTTCACGAGCCACGGCAACCTGGCGGCGGCCCTCCTCGTGTCCTGCCTCCTCTTCCCCAAGCTCGCCCTCGGTCTGTCCGGCTTCGAGACCGGCGTGGCCGTCATGCCGCTGGTCAAGGGGGGGGCGAGCGACACGGAGGAGCAGCCGGTCGGCCGCATCCACAACACGCGCAAGCTGCTCATCACGGCGGCGCTCATCATGAGCGTCTTCCTCATCACCAGCAGCTTCATCACCACCGTCCTCATCCCGCCGGAGGACTTCCAAGAGGGCGGGCCGGCGAGTGGCCGCGCCCTGGCCTACCTGGCCCACGCCTACCTGGGCAACGGCTTCGGCACGGTGTACGACATCAGCACCATCCTCATCCTGTGGTTCGCCGGCGCGTCGGCGATGGCGGGCCTGCTGAACATCGTGCCGCGCTATCTGCCGCGCTACGGCATGGCCCCCGACTGGACGCGCGCCACGCGCCCCCTCGTCCTGGTGTACACCCTGATTGCCTTCGCCGTGACGCTCCTGTTCCGCGCCAGCGTCGAGGCGCAGGGCGGCGCGTATGCCACGGGCGTCCTCGTTTTGATGACGTCGGGCGCGATTGCCGTGACCATCTCGGCGTGGCGGCGCAGCGCGGGCGGCAAGACGGGCGCGATTCTCTTCGGCATCATCGCCGCCATCTTCGTTTACACGACCCTGGTCAACGTCTTCGAGCGGCCCGACGGCGTGAAGATTGCCTCGTTCTTCATCGCCGCCATCATCGTCGTCTCGCTCATTTCCCGCGTCTACCGCTCGACGGAGTTGCGCGTCAAGCAGATCGACCTGGATGAGACGGCGCAGCGCTTCCTCGAACCGTACCGTGGGCATGAGATTCACATTATCGCCAACCGGCGCCAGGCGGGGGATGAGACGGAATACCGCCTCAAGGAGCAAGAGACGCGGGAAGACAACCACATCCCCGCCGACGTGCCGATCCTGTTCCTGGAGGTGCGCGTGTGCGACGCTTCGGAGTTCGAGGACACGCTGACCGTGACCGGCGTCGAGGTCGGCCCGTACAAGATACTGCGCGCCGAAAGCCCGGCCGTGCCGAACGCCATCGCCGCCTTCCTCCTGTACCTGCGCGAGCAGTTGGTCGAGTGCCCGCATATCTACTTTACCTGGGGCGAGGACAACCCCATCAAGTCGCTGTTCGCCTACATGCTCTCCGGCGAGGGCGACGTGCCGCGCGTCACGCGGGAGGTGCTGCGCCAGGCGGTGGACGACCCGGAGCAGCGCCCCTCGGTCCACGTCGCGGGCTAACACGCATAGACCATGTTGTGACGCCTCCAGTCGCTCCCGTAGCCGCCGCGCGACTGGAGGCAGCGCCAGAAACGCACAACTTTGATTCGTCGGCGTCGGCGCGGTTTATGCGCCAGGGAGGAATCCATGAAGCACGCCGGGATGATGCGCGAGGTCTCGCCCATTCATAGGGGGATCTCGCGGCGAGAGTTTCTCAAGGGCGCGGCGGCCACAGCAGGCGCGCTGGCCTTCGGGAATTGGGGGTTCCTGGCCTCGGCGGCGTCGCCTTCGGCGCTGCCCGCCCCAGGGCAGTCGGGCATCGAGCACATCGTCGTGGTGACGATGGAGAATCGCTCCTTCGATCACTTCCTGGGCTGGCTGCCCGGCGCGAACGGGCAGCAGGCCGGGCTGACGTACACCGACAGCGCCGGACAGCCTCACGCGACGTACCCCCTGGCGCCGGATTACCAGGGCTGCGCCCACCCCGACCCCGATCACTCCTACGCCGGCGGGCGGATCGAGTACGACAACGGCGCGTGCGACGGCTGGCTGCGCGCGGGCAGCAACGACATTTACAGCATCGGCTACTACGTGCAGAAGGACCTCGCCTTCCTGGGCCAGGCCGCGCCTGGCTGGACGACGTGCGATAACTACTTCGCGGCCATCATGGCCGAGACGTTCCCCAACCGCGTCTACCTGCACGCGGCGCAGACCGACCGCCTGGACAACAGCTACGCCCTCAGCGCGCTCCCGACCATCTGGGACACCCTCGCGGCGGCAGGTCTGATCGGGCGCTACTACTTCAGCGACGTCCCGTTCCTCGCCTTGTGGGGCGCGAAGTACCTGTCCATCGGCCGCCCGCTGGTGGCCTTCCTGACGGCCTGCCTCACGGGCGACCTGCCCCACGTGGCTTACGTCGATCCGCGCTTCCTCGACGAGAACTCGGGCACGTCAGGCGACGATCACCCGCACGCCGACATCCGCAACGGCGAGGCGTTTCTCAGCCTTATCTATCACGCCGTCACGCGCAGCCCGGCCTGGCGCAAGACCGTGCTGATCGTGACATTTGACGAGTGGGGCGGCTTCTTCGACCATGTCCCGCCCGAGATGGCGCCCCTACCGCCAGCCGACGCGGCTATCGGTAGCGATGGGCGGCGTGGCTTCCGGGTGCCGACGCTGGTTATCTCGCCCTTCGCGCCGCGCGGCGCCGTGGCCCATGCGCTCTACGACCACACGTCCATCCTGAAACTCATCGAGTGGCGCTGGGGCTTGCCGGCCCTCACCGTGCGCGATGCCAGCGCCGCCAACCTGGCCGACAGCCTCGACTTCACGCACCGCAACACGAAAGCGCCCGGCTACGCCGTCCCGCCAGGGCCGTTTGGCGGATCGTGCGGCGCCGGGAAGGCAGCCGAGGCCGACGCCTGGCAGGCGCTGCGTCATGTCGCCCGCAGCTACGGGTGGTCAAGCTAGCGGATTTGCTTTTGCGCACAATCTAACGAGAATCGTCATGTGCTCCTGAACGTGTTTTGACGACTTGAGGTGACGATGGAGCCACACCCGACCGGCACAGTGACGTTCTTGTTTACGGATATCGAGGGCAGCACGCAGCTCTGGGAGCAGCAGCCGGGCGCGATGCGCGAGGCGCTCGCCCGCCACGATGCGCTGCTGCGCCAGGCCATCGAGGCCCACCGCGGCTACGTCTTCAAGACCGTGGGCGACGCCTTCTGCGCCGCGTTCACCACGGCCCCCGACGCGCTGGCCGCCGCCCTCGACGCCCAGCGCGCCCTGCGTGCCCAGGCGGACGCCGCCCCTGTGCCTGCTCCGGTGCGCATCCGCGTGCGCATGGCGCTGCATACCGGCGCGGCCCAGGAGCGCGACGGCGACTACTTCGGCCCCGCCGTCAACCGCGTCGCCCGCCTGATGTCGGCCGGCTACGGCGACCAGATTCTTGTCTCCCTGCCCACGTCGGAGCTGCTGCGAGAGGGGCTTCCGCCCGGCGTCGAGCTGCACGACCTGGGCGAGCACCGGCTGAAGGACCTGGCGCGGTCGGAGCGGGTGTACCAGGTGGTCGCGCCGGACCTGCCGACCGACTTCCCGCCGCTCAAGACGCTGGACTCGCGGCTCAACAACCTGCCCACGCCGCCGACACCGCTCATCGGGCGCGAGACCGAGGTCGCGGCGCTGGCGGCGCTCCTCGGGCGCCCGGATGTCCGCCTCGTCACCCTCACCGGGCCGGGCGGGACGGGCAAGACGCGGCTCGCCATCCAGGGGGCGGCCCATCTCCTCCACCAGCCCATGCCGGATGGCGCGGGCGATTTGTTCGGGGATGGCGTGTTCTTCGTCGCCCTCGGCGCGGTCCACGACCCGGCCCTCGTCGTGTCCAGCATCGCCCAGGCGCTGCACATCCGCGAGGCGGGCGGCGGGCCGCTGCTGGACAACCTCAAGAGCTACCTGCGCGGCAAGCGGCTGCTGCTCGTGCTGGACAACTTCGAGCAGGTCGTGGCGGCGGCCACGGTCGTGACCGACCTGCTGGCGGCCTCGCCGACGCTAAAAATCATCGTCACCAGCCGCATCGTGCTCCAGCTGCGCGGCGAGCACGAATTCGCCGTCCCGCCCCTCGGCCTGCCCGACCTGTGGCGGCTGCCCGCCGGCGTTCCCGTGGCGGCGGCCATCCGCGACGACGACGCCGTGCGCCTGTTCGTCGAGCGGGCGCAGGCGGTGCGGCCCGATTTCGCCCTCAACGACGACAACGCGCTGGCGGTGGCGCAAATCTGCTTGCAGCTCGACGGCCTGCCGCTGGCGATTGAGCTGGCGGCGGCGCGCATCCGCGTGCTCACGCCGCAAGCGATCCTCCAGCGCCTCAGCAGCCGGCTGAAGCTCCTCACGGGCGGCTCGCGGGACCTGCCGCAGCGGCAGCAAACGCTGCGCAGCGCCATCGACTGGAGCTACGACTTGCTCGAGCCGGGGGAAAAGGCGCTGTTCCGCCGCCTGGCGGTGTTCGTGGGCGGCTTCTCCCTCGACGCGGCCGAGGTCGTGTGCAACGCCGACGGCGACCTGGACGTGGACGTGTTCGACGGCATCGGGTCGCTGGTCAAGCAGAGCTTGTTGCGCCAGATGGACGGGGTGGGCGACGAAGCGCGCTTCTGGATGCTGCGCGTCATCCGCGAGTATGCCCTGGAACGCCTGGCCGATGGCGACGGCGCGGACGGCGCGGGCGCCGACGAGTCCCAGGCGGTGCAGGAGCGTCACGCCGCGTTCTTCCTCGACTTCGCCGAGCAGGCGTCGCCGCAGCTTATCGGGCCGCAGCAACTCCAGTGGCGGGACCGCCTGTCGGAAGAGCACGACAATCTGCGCCAGGCGCTGCGCTGGGCGCTGGACCGGCCGGACGCCGCGATGGCGCTGCGCCTGGCGGCGGCGCTCGGCTCCTTCTGGGAGTGGGCGGGCTTCCTGACCGAAGGCTCGCGCTGGCTCGACAGGGCGCTGGCGCTGGATCCCGGCCCGACGGCGGCGCCCACGCTCCGCATCAACGCGCTGAACCCGGCCGCCTGGCTCGCGTTCCTGCAAGGGGAATACGCCACGACCGAGCGGCTGGCGGAGGAAGCCCTGACGCTGGCCCGCACGAGCGGCTACGTCCTGGGGCAGATTCGCGCCCTGCGCGCTCTCGCCAGCGTCGCCATGGTCCAGCCGGACGTCCTGAAGGCGCGGGGTCTCTACACGGAAAGCCTCGAGCTGTCGCGCCAGATCAATAATCTCGAAGGCATCTCGACCGGGTTGAACAACGTCGCCCTGACGTATGGGATGCAGGGCGATACCGCGACCGCCGGCCATCTGTTCGAGCAGACCGTTGCGCTGGGCAAGCAGATGCAGGACATGCGCGTCCAGGCGCGGGCGCTGCACTTCTGGGCCGCCGTGTCCTACCTCGTGGGCGACGAGCCTGCGGCGCAGGTACACGTGCGCGAGGCGCTCGTCCTCCTCCAGCGCATCGGCGACATCTGGCACACCATGCTCAGCCTGCTCATCGTCGCCGGCATCGAGGGCAGCCAGGGGCGCGCGGACCGGGCGGCGCGGCTGCTGGGGGCGTTCGAGGCGTGGCGCACCTCCATCGGCGTCGCCACCATCGGGCCGTACCAGATGGCGTACGACAAGGCGCTGGCGGCGGCCCACGCCCAGCTCGACGCGGCGGCGTTCGACGCTGTGTGGGCGGAGGGGCAGGCGATGAGCCTGGACGACGCCATCACCTACGCCCTGGAACAGCCGCTCAGCGTCCCCTAGCGCCAAGAGGAAGGAAACGCAGAGGCGCAAAGGCGCAGAGGAAGAAGAGATAAGTGATGTCTTCTCTCTGCGTTGCTATCCCCTCTTATGCCAACCGTTGATAGAAAGGCGGCAAGTTCGCTTTGCCTAGGCGTCATTGCGAGGAGGACGACCGGGGTGCGGGGGGCGACAGCCCCCTGCTGACGAAGCAATCTCCCGGAAGGCGATAGCAGTGCTGATGCAGTAGTAGACTATCTTGCGCAAGGGCGCGGGATTGCTTCGCTCACGCTGCTCAGAACACACAGGACATGCCGTCATTGCGAGGAGGCACGACGAAGCAATCCCCCGGCGGGTGATAGCCACGCTATAGCCGCTTAGACCGTCTGCCGCAAGGGCGGGAGATTGCGTCGCTCACGCTCGCAATGACAGCATTTCCATACACACTTGGTATTAGGCAAGCTGTAACTCGTACACGCGGCACGTGAAGCCCCGGCCGGTCGGGCTGCACGCGTAGAACCCGACGGCGATGTCGTCGGGGCACGTGTGCAGGTGGGCGATGCGCATCTGCCGCCACGTCGCGCCGTCGTCGGCCCACGCCAGGGTGAAGTCGCTCCCCTCGCGCCGCACCTGATACCACATCTCCGACACGCCCGACGCGATATCCTGCGTCGCCCAATCGGAGTAGCCCAGGTTCGTGACCACGGACCCCAGGCGGCTCAGCGTCGGCGTCTCGTACTCCACCGAGCACTTGATCCAGGTCGCCGCGTCGACGCGCACCATCAGGCCGCACTGGTCGTACTGCGCTGTCGGCGCGAAGGCGACGTGCGCCGTCACGGTGAAGTCGCCGGCGACCGCCGCCGCCAGGAAGTGGCCGTTGTCGCGGCGGAAGCCGTAGTGCGTGCGCTGCCAGTAGTCTGTGTCCGGCGCGGTGGTGATTTCGAGCGGCGGCCCGGCCGTCCAGCGCGGCGGCTCATGCGACCAGCGGAACCGCTCAGGGTGCTCGGCGAGGGAGAGGATTGTCATGAGTTCCTCTATATCTGTCCTGAAGGATTGCGAGGTTGCGTTTTGCAACACGATATCATTATACTTATACAGGAGGAGGATGCATGCCTATTCTGCATGTGCGGAATGTCCCTGATGAGTTGTATGTTCGACTCAAGGAGCGCGCTCGGAGCGAGAACCGATCGCTAAGTGCAGAGATTATCACGTTGCTTGAGATAGCGCTTCAAGAGAGAGACCGGCAAAGGCTGGACCGCGAACTGTTAGCAAGCATTCGCGGTCGGCGCTGGTCTCCACCTGAGCACACCCCGGATAGCGTGAAGCTCCTACGCGAGGACCGGGAGAGGTGATCGAGGATGCTCCTGCTTATGTCGTAGACGCGAGTGTGGGCATCAAGCTATTCGTGACCGAGCCGCTGGCGGAGGAAGCCGCCGCTTTGTTTGCGCAATTGACTACTACACCTGCCACCCAATTGTTTGTGCCGGATTTGTTCTTCGTAGAATGCGCGAACATTCTCTGGAAGTATGTTCGGCGCTCAGGCTACTCTATCACAACCGCGCGTGCCAACCTCGATGAGTTGAAGCGCTTAAGCTTACGGGGAGTGGCGACGGCTGAGATCACCGTTGACGCCCTTAACATCGCTGTCATAGAGGCGATAACAGCGTATGATGCATGCTATGTCGCTCTGGCACGCAATCTCGAAATACCATTCATTACAGCCGATGAAGCCCTGGTTCGAAAGTTAAAAAGCTCGATGTACGATGTGCGCTGGCTGGGTGAGATGTAGGACATTCCAAAACATCAGGGCTTCAATCAGTCGGACGATTGAAAAGGTCTTTGCGTTCGCTGCCTACAGGCAGATGTCATTATACTCTTTCGCAAGGTCCGAAGGGTAGGCTTGCAGGGCGCGGGCGGCCCAGATGCCTCGTGCCTCGGCATGACACCGAACGTCACCCCGACGAAGGAGGGGTCTGGACTGCGGGGGATTGCTTCGTCGGCAGGGGCGGCATACCGCCCCTGCACCCCCAAATCACTGCTGCTATGAAAGTTCATCGCAGCCACGTCGTCGCCCGGCGACGCCACCGACTCAAGTCGGTGGCTGAGAGGGCAAAGCCTGCTGAAGCAGGCTCCTCAGCCCACTTCAGTGGGCTTCGTCCGCTTAGCCTGGCCCTTGAGTGCCAGGCGCTCCTCGCGCGACTTTCATCCGTGAGGATGCGCCGTAGGCGGCAGCGGGGCTGCTCAGAAACGCCATGCCCTGCTGTCATGCTGAGCGCAACGAAGCATCCCGAATGCGTCCGTATCTGTTTATCCGTTTCTATCCGTGACAGTAGGGCGACAGCCACACGTTCAGGTCTACGGGCGCAATGTGCCGGAGGAGGCGTAGCCCATGTTCCAACTCACGACGCTCCTTCTCCAGATCGCGGTCATCCTGGTCGCGGCGCGGGTCGTCGGGACGCTGTTTCGCCGCCTGGGGCAGCCCCAGGTCATCGGCGAGATGCTGGCGGGCCTGCTGCTAGGGCCGTCGCTCCTCGGCTGGCTCGCGCCTGGCGTGTCGGCCTTCCTCTTCCCGCCGGATGGCCTCACCGCCCTCAACGCCCTGAGCCAGATCGGGCTGATCCTGTTCATGTTCCTCATCGGCCTGGAGCTGGACCCGCAGCGCCTGCGCGAGCGCGCCCGCGCCGCCGTCGTCATCAGCCAGGTCAGCATCCTCGTGCCGTTCGTCCTGGGCGCGCTCCTCGCCGTCTACCTCTTCCCGCGCCTGGGCGAGCCGGACGTGCGCCTGATCCACCTGGCCGTGTTCATGGGCGTCGCCATGAGCATCACGGCGTTCCCCGTCCTGGCGCGCATCCTCACCGACCGCAAGCTGCTGCGCACGCCCCTGGGCATGCTCGCCATCACGTGCGCCGCGGTGGACGACGTGAGCGCGTGGTGCATGCTCGCCGCGGTCGTGCTCCTCGTCCACGCGACGGAGGCCGCCGCCTCCTTGTGGCTCATCCTCGGCGGCTCGGCCCTGTACGTCGTCGCCATGCTGTTCGCCGTCCGCCCCGCGCTGCGCCGCCTCGACGGCTTCTACCAGCGCGAGGGCACGGTCGGCCGCGGCCTGCTGGCGCTCATCCTGCTGCTCGTGCTCGCCTCGGCGTGGGTCACGGAGAGTCTGGGCATCCACGCCCTGTTCGGCGCGTTCCTCATGGGCGCGATCATGCCCAAGGACCACCGCTTCGTGGCAACCCTGTCTGAGAAGCTGGAGGACCTGACGGTCGTGCTCCTGCTGCCCATCTTCTTCGCCCTGACCGGGCTGCGCACGAGCATCGGCCTGCTGGGCGGCGATTTGTGGCTGGACACCTTGCTCATCATCGTCGTCGCCGTGGTGGGCAAGCTGGGCGGGGCGATGCTGGCGGGCCGCGCGACGGGCCTGGCGTGGCGCGACGCGGGCGTGCTGGGGATTCTCATGAACACGCGGGGGTTGGTGGAGCTGGTCGTGCTGACCGTCGGCCTCGAAGTCGGCGTCATCGGGCCGACGCTGTTCACCATGATGGTCATCATGGCCCTGGCGACGACGCTGATGACGACGCCGCTGGTCGATTGGCTGTTCGTCCGCAGCCACGCGCCAGCGGCGTCGCCCCATCCCGCCGAGGGACTGTCGCCCGACGCTTGAGCACCGGGGCTTCACCCATTGGTCGTCGGATGCTCCGTTAACGCCACTGGTCAGCGTAATCGCGGGCATATTGCGCGAAGGTGATGGGTGCGCGCCCCAGCAGGGTGGGCAAGTCGGGACTGATGGCGGCCACCCACCCCTGGGCCACTGCTCCGTACAACCCAAGCATCGTGTTGATCCGAGCTTCGGGCATGCCGGCGGCCCGCATCGTCTGTTGATACTCCTCCGGCGATGGCCGGGCGTAGGTGATCGTCCGCCCCAGCGCCTGCGACAGGATGGCGGCAATCTCGTCATGGTCGAGGGACTCGCTGCCGGTGAGGGTATACGCTCGCCCTGTGTGGCCTGGCTCGGTCAGGACGATGGCGAAGGCATCCCCCAGGTCGCGGGAGTCAATCAAACTTTGCTTGCCATCCCCGGCCGGTAGGTAGATGCGGTTGCGGTATTTGATGTCATCGGTGTTGTACATGGTGTAGTTTTGCATGTAGAAGTTGGGCCGCAGGTGAGCGTAGGGAATGCTCGTCGCTTCGATATACTTCTCGACCTGCCGATGGGCCGACGCGTCGTTGAGGTCCGCCCCGATGACCGACAATTTGACGATGTACTCGACACCGGCGCGGCGCGCCGCGTCCACCAGGGCGGTCGCCTGTTCCACCTCGTTGGGCGGGTTGAGGGCCGGCATCAGCAGCGCCAGCGTCTTGGCGCCGGCCATCGCTGGCGCAAATGATTCAGGCCGCTCGTAATCGAGCCAGACGGCTTCGACGCCCGGCGCCTGCTCCGCCTGTGCTGGCTTCCGCATGCCAGCCCGCACCGCGACGTTGCGCGCCGTCAAGGCCCGCACGATCTCCCGTCCGACGTTCCCCGTTGCGCCTGTCACCAAGACTGTCTGTTGCATGTGTCGTGCCCCTTTGCTGTGTGAACGGTCAAGGTGGATTATACTCGGCCCCCATGCAGGAACGTCTCGCTGCCTGGCCGTCTTGAGCCAGGTTGCGAGAGCGCCAGGGTTTCGGGGGTAATTATAGGCGGAACAGACAGGTCGTCTAGGGACAACCTGTGACGACCTTTTGAGTGACTCGAGCCCCTTGGGCTTTCATCCTGTAGCCACGCCCTTCGAGGGCGTGGCGGTCCTGCGCCGTTGTGTCATTGCGGCTGTCCACGAGGGGCTATAAGCCCCTCGCTACAAGATGAAAGCCTGAGAGGCTTCCTGCTGCCGTCGTATCTGGCATCTCTGGCAGAACGGACTAGAATTGCCCTCGGAGACTCGCCGCTAGAAGAGAGAGCAATGTCCAATAATGTTTTCATGAAGCGATGGCTTATTGTCGCCTCGTTCGTGTTCGTCGTCCTCCTCGTCCCCCAAGCCGCTCGCGCCGCCGACCCGCACGCCCCGTCCGACATCGACCCCACGCCGCTGGCCCCCGTCGCCCAGAGCGACCCGTTCTTCGGCGTCGTCCAGGCCATCTCCGCGCCCGACAAGGCCCAGGCGGCCGGCGTCACGTGGGAGCGCCTCGTCTTTAGCTGGCAGACGCTCCAACCCCTGCACGGCGCCGACGTGCTGGTCGAGCGCAACTTCCCGCCGGAGAAGGTGCAGGCTGAGCGCGCCCGCGGCTTCGAGGTCGTCGGCGTCATCGTGGACACGCCGCCGTGGGCCGTCGAGGACCACCGCCAGGGGCCGCGCGGCGTGCCCAAGGGGCTGGACAAGCCCTGGAACGACCCGGAGAACGTCTGGGGCAGCTTCGTCTATCGCCTGGCAGGCCAGTACAAGGGCGTCGTCGATACGTGGATCCTGTGGAACGAGCCGGATGTCTACGACGCCAACGGCCATGCCTTCTGGGAAGGCACGCCGGCGCAGTACGCCCGGCTGCTGAAGGTGGGCTATCAGGCGGTGAAGGCCGCCAACCCCAACGCCCGCGTCAACATGGCGGGCATGGCGTTCTGGTTCGACAAGGAGGCCAAGCGGCCGCTGTTCATGCAGGACGTGATGGCGGCGCTGGCGAAGGACCCGGAGGCTAAAGCCAACAACTGGTTCTTCGACGGCATCATGGTCCACGCCTACGGCAACCCGCTCAACGCCTACGCTGAGCCGATGCTTTACCGCCGCATCCTGGCCGCCTACGGCCTCGACAAGCCGGTCTGGATCGGCGAGGCCAACGTCGTCCCGCATGACGACCCAACGGGCAAGCTCGAGCGCAGCTTCCAGCGCGCCACGCTCCAGGAGCAGGCGGCGTGGCTGATCCAGGCGACGGCCCTGGCGCGGGCGGCGGGCGTCGAGCGTTTCGAGGTCTACAAGATGCGCGACGAAGGCTCCGACAACGGCATCCACTGGGGGATGGTGCGCGACGACGGCAGCGTCCGGCCGGAGTATGTGGCGTATCAGACGGCGGTGCAGCAGTTTAGCGGCGTGACGAATGCGACGTTCTTCTGGGGCGGCTCGGCCTTCCCGCCGTCCGACAAAGAGGTGCAGAGCGTCCTGGGATCGAGCGCCAACCGCTGGCAGTTCATCTGGCCGTCGCCCCTGGCCGGGGTGCGGATGCAGCGCGGCGGCAGCCTCGTCACCGTGGTGTGGAACACGTCGCCCCAGCCGCTGAGTGTGGTCATCCCGACGGATAGGCCGGTGAGCGCCGTGGACAAGTTCGGGAACGCCGTGCCCCTGGCAGCGACGAGCGGCGGCTACCGCCTGGACCTGGACCCGACCGCCCACAACACGGACAGCCGCGACAAGACCATCTACATGATCGGCGGCGACCCGGTCATCCTCACCCAGGACGGCGGGAGCTTCGAGGGTGGGCTGCCGCGCGAGGTGGATGCGTGCTTCGGCGCGCCCGGTCTGGGTCAGGCGGGCTGGAAGGCCGAGACGGGCTACACCGTCAGCGGCGCGTGGCTCGACTTCTTCCAGGCCAACGGCGGCCTGAGCATCTTCGGCTACCCGCGCAGCCCGGTGATGGTGGACCCGCTGGACGACAAGCAGTGCGTGCAGTACTTCCAGCGCGTCGTCCTGGAGTGGCACCCGGAGAACCCGCCGGCGTTCCGCATCCAACGCCGCCTGCTGACGGAGATTCTCACCGAGCCGGCCGCGCCGCCCGCCCCCGACCCCGGCGAGAACACCGACGACGTCTGGTACTTCCCGAAGGGGCCGCAGGGTCTGGGGCACGCCGTCAGCAACGTCGCGCCGGATGGGACGCGCACCGGCTTCAAGGCGTTCTTCGATAAGTACGGGCGCGAGACGACGTTCGGCTACCCGATGGAGGAGCCGACGAAGCGCGGCGATCTGTGGACGCAGCGCTTCCAGGCCGGCATCATGGAGTACCACCCGGAGTTCGACAAGGACGGGCTGAAGCCGGGCACGGACCAGCCGTGGCGGACGTGGAGCGTGGAGCTGCGCCTGCTCGGCGACGAGTACATCCAGAAGACCGGCCTGCCCTTCGCGCAGTGATCTGTCGCTCTGACGACGCAAGGGGCCTAAGAGCTTTACCACGGAATACACGGAACACACGGAATGTTATGAACACATCCGCTGTCATGCCGAGGAACGAGGCATCTGGGCCGCCGTGACGGGGTGACGGCGTGACGGGGTGAGCGCACCGCTGTCATGCCGAGGAACGAGGCATCTGGGCCGCCGTGACGGAGTGACGTGGTGACGAAGTGAGCACACCGCTGTCATGCCGAGGCACGAGGCATCTGGGCCGCCGTGACGGAGTGACGCGGTGACGAGTGAGCGCGCCGCTGTCATGCTGAGGCACGAGGCATCTGGGCCGCAGTCCAGACCCCTCCTCCGTCGGGGTGACACCGAATGTCATTCTCGCAAGACGAAGCCCGCGCCGGTTCATCGCCAGCGCGGGCTTGCTATCGGACTGTCAGTTGCGAAGCGTGCTTACGGCTTGTTCTGGCCGCCGGTCTGCGGGCCGGTCTGGCCGGGGCGCAGACGGTCCTCGCCGCCACTCATGTCCTTCTTGGTCGGCCCGGTGGGCATGCTGCTCGCGCCGCCCTGGCCCGTCGGCGGGCTGACCGGCTTGTTCTCGCCGGTGCTGACCGGCTGGCCGCCGGTGCGGGTCGGCGTCTGGCCCTGGCCCATTGGCTGGCTCTGGCCCATCGACCTCTGCGCCTGACCTTGCTGGCCCTGACCCTGCTGGCCCTGGCCCTGCTGGTCGTTGCTGCCGACGAGACCCTGCTTCTGCACCTCTTCCTTGGCCGTCTGCTTCACTTCCTGGACGGCCTGGCTGCCCTCGCGCACCGCCGTCGAGACAGCGGCGTCGGCCACCTGCTGCACCTTCTGGAAGGTCTCGGACGCCTTGCTGGACGCCTGGTCGAGCAGGTTATCGCGCATGTCGCCCATCAGGCGATGCTCACGCTGGGTCTCTGGGACGGCAAGGCCGATGGCCGTGCCGAGCGCCAGCGCCAGTGCGCCGACCGCCAGGGGGTTGTCTTCGAGCATCTGCTGGAAGCCGCTGGTTGCGCGGCGGCGGCCGTACTGCACCGTCGAGCCAACGCCACCCACCACATCACCGGCCGTATCCGTGGCCGAGCCGACGGCGTGGCCGACGGTATGCTTGGTCTGGCCCGCGACGCTGCCGACGGTGTCGGCGGTCGAGCCGGCCGCGCTCCCGACGGCGTCGGCGGCCGAGCCAGCCGCACTGCCCACCGCGCCGGCGGCCGAGCTGGCCGCACCGGTCACGGCGCCCGCTGCGGTGCTGGCCGCGCCGGTCACAGCGCCGGCGGCCGAGCTGGCCGCGCTGCCGACTGCGCCCACGGCCGAGCCGGCGACATCCGCCGCCGAACCGGCCACACTACCCACAGTATCCTTGACCTGGCCGGCGAGCTTGCCGACCGTGCCGGTAGCGGCGCTCAGCACGCCGCCCTGCTCTTCGTCGGGCGCTTGCATGCTGCGGCGCGTGCGGCTGCTGTAGTAGCGCGTCTGGCTGCCGTAGCGCCGCGAGCTTGCGGGGCCGCGATAGCTCTGGTAGCCGTTGTCGTCGTACTCATCGTAGGACCGGTCGCGGCTCTTGAAGAGGAGCCAGCCGATACCGATGGCGGCGAGGGCGGCTGGGATCGGATTCTCGCGGATCGTGTCCAGGAAGCCGCCGCCCTGTTCCTTCACTGTGTCTGTCGTGTAGTCTGCCATTTGCTGTACCTTCCCTATGGTAGCCGCGCGGACGGTCTCTTTCGCCTGTTCCGTCACGTCGCGGACGGTGTCTTTCGCCTGTTCCTTCGCCTGTTCCGTCACGTTCCGAACGGCGAGCATCGCCTGTTCCTTGGCCTGCTCCTTGAGCACCGTCGGGTTGAGCTTCTGCTGGATGGCGTCGATGGTGCTGCTCATGTCGGAGCGGGTACGATCAATCTCCTGCCGAATCTGCCGCGTATCGGCGGTCTCGTCCTGGCTCCGGCCTAGCTCGCCTGCTGTTTGGCCCATTCTACGTTCTCCTTCAACGTCTGTAGCGTCTGCTCGGGCGCCATGCTCTGCTTCTTTAGGCGGTCCAGGCCCTGCTTCGCCATCAAGCCGCCAACGGCGATGACGACGATGCCCACGATGAGGGCGGACAGCCACAGGGGGATAAAGAGGGCCAACCCGGCGATGATGGCAGCGATGACTGCCAGCAGACCCGCGTAGGCGAGCAGGCCGCCCACGACGATGACCCCGGCATCCCTGCCTGTCTTGGACGCCTTCTGGGCCATCTCCGTCTTGGCGAGCGCGACCTCAGCCCGAACGAGGCGGCTCACGTCCCGGGACAGCTCACCGAACAGCTCGCCCAGGGACATATCTTGCTTCTGGGTGTACATGCTGCCTCCCCGGCCTATTCGTTATCGGGGAGATCACCCCGGTAGACCATGGAGGCGCCGGTATCGTACGTCGAGCGCGCCTGCGGGCTGCCGGGCGGCGGCCCATAGCGGCGCGTCGTCGGGTAGTTCTGAGTCGCGGCGGCGTAGCTCGACGGCCGGCGGTAGCGGCGGCCGTAGTCCGGCTGCATGCCGTAGTCGCCCGCGCCGGTGTCCATGCCCTCGTAGTCGTACTCCTCCTCGACGCGCGACGCGCTGCTCTTGAGGAAGCGCGCGGCCAGCAGGCCCAGGGCGAAGGCGGCGCTCATGAACAGCACCGGCTGCTCGCGGGCGAAGTCCTCGACGTCGGCGACGATGTTGTTGATGTCGCTGTCGCGCAGGTAGTTGGAGAACTGCTCGATGCGGTCGGCGGCGGCATCAGCCGCGCCGGCCAATGGCTGAACGTTGGTCTGCTGGAGCTGCTGGCTCGTCTGCCGCAGCGTGCTGGCGACATCGCCGAGGGAGTCGGCGGCCATGGTCTTGCGGTCTTCGATCTGGGAGACGGCCTGGTCCTTGACCGTGCTGACCACCTGCCCGGCGGTGTCCTTGACCTGGCTCACCGCCGGCGCGGCCACATCCTGCGCCTTGTCGAGGGCCTGCGAGGTCGTATCCTTGGCCTTGTCGACGACGCTGCTCGACGTGCCGCGGTCGCTCGGGTTGGTTGTGGAGGGGGTACTCATCGGATCCGAGGCCCCTCGATAGTTGGGATCGCGTGGCGCCATAGTTTCCTTCCTCTTTTCTTGCTCCTGACAGTCGGCGCGTTGCGCCTGACCGTCATCTGTCTCTTAGTAGCTCATGAATAACCCCTCAAGAGCAAAATGCATGCCAGTAGTCGGACGGACATTTCCAAAAGCAAAACGCCCGCCACTCGGCGGGCGTTTTGCTCGCAATGACGGCGCTATGCCGTGGGGAAGGCGGGCAGGGTGGCGAGGCGCTCCACGCCGACGAGGTGGTGCTGCTCGTGGACGATGATGATGCGGTAGGCGTCGAGGACGCTATACGTGACCAGCGGCGAGGCAGGCGAGGTGATGACCGTCTTGAGGGCGCGCTCGCTCTGCGTCTGGCGCATGGTGGTCAGTAGTTCCTCCTGCTGCCGTAGGAACGTGGCGACGATGTCGCCGGGCACGTCCGTCTGGCTCGGCTGGAAGACCTGCGGCGCGGTCATCTTGCGCGCCGCCTTCGGGTCCAGCCCCCAGACCATGAGCCGGCCGGTCACGCCCGGCAGCAGCGGGACGCGCTCCCAGCCGCGCGCCGTCTTTTTCCCGGCTGCCACGTCGGCCAGCGTCGCAAAGTAGGTGCGGTTGGCGGTGACGATGTGGTCGAAGTTCTGGCCGATGCTCCACGCGTCGGCGTTCGGCTTCCAGTTGAGCTGCGCGGCGGAGAGCGTCGCATACTTCGCCGCCACATCGTCGGCGATGCGGCGGGCCTCGGCCATCAGAGCGTTCAGGTCAGCGTGGCGGACGTCCAGGCTCATGCATTCCTCCTTGCAGTGATTATACGGGCAAGAGGCAAAATTGGCACACCTCTTGCTTCAGGAGAATAGTGTCAGGGACTTGCCAGATGCATACCACGATCCTGGCAGCAAGTCACAGGTTCTCAGATGTCGTTAGTTTGACGAGTGGAGGAAAGAAATGTCTCAAATCAACGTTAACCCCCCGTCTCAAGATCGCGGCTCGTCCGCCGGCCTCTTGACCGCGCTGGTCGTCCTGCTTATCCTCATCGCCCTGGGGTGGTTCTTCCTGGCTGGTCCTGGCCGCGGCGCCACGAGCAACGCGACCAGCGGCAGCAACGCTCCGGCCCAGGTCGCCCCGGCGGGCGGCAACACCGGCGGCGCGTCGGGTAACGCGGCGGGTGGCGTCTCTGGCTCGGCCTCTGGCTCGGCCGGTGGCGTGTCGGGTGGCGCGTCGGGTTCGGCCTCTGGCGCAGCCTCTGGCTCGGCCGGCGGCTCCAGCAGCAGCAGCGCGACGGGTGGCAACGCCGGCGGGGCGGCTCCCAAAGCTCCCTAACATAGTCTACGACAGACAACACTCTGCTTAACGCAATCACACGAGGGGCGCACAACCTGTGCGCCCCTCTTCCTATGTGTGGGCGCCCGACGTGGGCTGCGCCCCCAGTGACGCGACGGAGTCGCGCTCGACCAGGCGTGGCGGCAGCAACACCTCGCGCGTCCCGGCATCGGCGGGCGTCGCGCCGTTGGCCTCGGCGAGGGCGGCAATGCGGTCCGCCGCGCCCGCCCGCCACGCGCCGTCGTCGGGGGGCGGCAGCGCGTCGTCCCACCCATCGCGCGCTTCCTCCCGCGCCTTCTGCCCCGTCTCCTTCGCCTCGATCAACGCCAGCATCATCTCGACCGCCGTTCGCCCCAGCGCCTCCTTGGGCTGCGCGACCGTCGTCAGCGGCGGGTCGGTGAACCCGGCCAGCAGGATGTCGTCGAAGCCGACGATGGACAGGTCGCTCGGCACAGTGCGCCCGGTCATTCGCGCGGCGCGCAGCGCCCCAATCGCGGCGATGTCGTTGTAGCAGAAAAGGGCTGTCGGCGGCGCCGGCCGGCGCAGGAGGTCGAGCGCCTGGGCGACGCCCTCCTCCGGCGTCCACGCCGTCGCCGGTGGGGGTGCGAGCAGCGCCTCGTCGGCCCTCAGCCCGGCCGCGCGCAGCGCCGCCGCCCAGCCGCGCCGCCGCTCCTC
>JBDHWG010000034.1:0-41181 GCA_039810085.1 Anaerolineae bacterium | reverse complement strand
CCGCGCCATCCGGCGCAACGCCCGCCCGCGGCGCGGCTGCCGCGCCGCCCAGTCGCACCGCAGCCGACGTGGCTCAATCGGCGCAGGCCCACTACCAGGCGGCGCAGACGGCCATCAAGGCCGGCGACTGGACGACGTATGGGCGCGAGCTAGACGCGCTGCAGGCGGACTTGCAAGAGCTGGTGCGGCTGACGGGCGGCGTGCCCGCCGGCACACCGGCGCCGGGATCAACTCCGGCGGCGGGCCTCGCGCCAGCGCCTACGTCGGCGCTGCCAGCGCCCGCCGCTCCCGCCCGCGCGACACCCACACCGGGGCGGCGGTGAAGCATGATTGGGACAGCGAGCAGATTGACTCTCGTCAGAACGGCAGGTAGAATGCGGCGATGGCTTAGAATGACGATTGATGGAGGTAGGCATGGAGCAATTGGAGCGCATTGAAATCAACCCGGCGGTTATGCTAGGGAAGCCCGTTATCCGAGGGACACGCATACCTGTCGAGCTTATCTTGCGCAAGTTGAGCGAAGGCGCAACGGAGGCTGAATTGTTGGACAGCTACCCGCGCCTAACCCACGAGGACATCCAAGCCGCCCTTCAGTACACAGCACTGCTTGGGTAGTTAAGTTGCAGGGCTTGTAGAGGTGATCTCAAATGCTCTCGGGGTCCACGACGACAATACCCGCCCCCGTGTAACGGGTGAAGTCGGCAGCGTTGAAGGTGAGAATGTGGGTGATGCCATTGGCGAGCATGGCCGCCACGAGGTGCGCATCGTGGACCTGAACGCCTGAGACGCCATAAGCCACCACAAGCTGCCGCCATATAGTATACACATCGGGCGTGTCGAGAAGAAGCGGAAAGGTTCGCTCAACAAATCGAAGCTGTCGCCGTACTTCGTTTACAGACAGTCCTAGACCGTTTCGGTTGAACGGACGCGTAGCAACATTCCACAACTCGATACAGTTCTGACTGGTAATCGAGAGCCTATCGCCACGCTGACGTAGAGTTCTGTACATCCTGCGAGTGGCTGGGTAAGATGGATTCGACCGCAGTACGAAGCGCAGCAGGACATTCGTGTCGACGAGGTAGGTTGTCAAGGGTGATCCTCATAGATACCTTCACGACTCACCGCGTAGTCGGACAATCCTTCCCAACCGGGCGGCATAAGAGTCGCTACTTCGTCTGCCATCTGGTCTAGGAGACGTTCCGCTTCTTCTAGGCTGAGTTCTCCCCCCCCATCCGTTAACAGTGCCTCCACGGTTGGCTCGACAGCTTCGTACAGCACGTGGCGCACGGCGTCAGCATCATGGCTTGCGATACCTGCTTGCAGTCGTGCCTGCATTTCTGGTGTCAGATCAAGAACGACCCTCATGTGTACCCCACTTTCTACTTCAAGGTATGTAGCCCACCCAATTATAGCACACGCTCCACAACACCTCCCCCGCATCTCCATAATTCCTCCACAGGTGGGTGGGATACTGGCGGTAGTTAACCAGTAAGGCAACCCTAGTTGCCACTCATCTGTGGAGGTTCACATGTTTCCGAGACGATTTCTAGGCATTGCGATTGGCTTGCTGCTCATCGTCGGCCTGCTGTTCGTTGTCCCGTCGATGCAGCGCGACGCCTGGATGCAGGGCTACTTGATGGGGCAGTTGGCGAGCGGCAAGGACGCCGGTTCGACCGCCCTCCTCGCGCCCTACATGATGCACGGCTATGGGCCCGGCTTCGGGGGGCCTGGGTTCTTCCTGCTGATCCCGCTGGGCATCCTGTTCTTCATCGGCCTGGGCAAGTTCATGCGCCATCGTGCCTGGCAGCACGGCTACGGTCAGGGAGGCCCTGGCGGCTGGCATCACCACGGGCCGCCGCCCTGGGCGCAGGGGCAGCCGCAGCAGGGGCAGGCGCAGCCGCAAACCCCGGATCAGCCGCAAGGCCCGAGGCCAGAGCAAGGGCAGCCGAGTACGCCGCCCTGGGGTCCGGGTACGCCGCCGTGGGCCGCCTGGCAGCAGCCGCCGTGGGGCCAATGGCAGACACCGCCCCAGCCATCGCAGCCGCCTACCGCCGGCTCCGGCGACCGCCCGACCGTGTAGACTCGCCCCTCACCCTGCCCTCTCCCACAAGGGGAGAGGGTTCTGTCTTTCCCTCTCCCCTTGTGGGAGGGCGACCGCGAACACCTCTTCTCTACTCCCCTCTCCCGTTCTGGGAGAGGGGTAGGGGGTGAGGGAGGGGACGGCCCGGTTGCCCCTGGCGCCCGTCTGGCCTACACTTACCGGCAATTGTAGCCATGCGCCGCCCGCCTGTGAGATAGGATGCAACTGATGACCAGGGATGCGATGTTGGAAGCCCACGTGCAGTATGAGCTGAAGCGGCTGAATCGGCGAAACGTGAAGCGCACAATCCGCGAGGAGATTGCGGCGGCGCTGGAGTGGCTCGAAGACGTCACGCTCAATGACATCGCCAGCGCCGAAGGGGTGATGGCGGCCATCAAGCGCAACGCCATCGACCGCCCCCTCTCGGACGAAATGGTGGACGGCATTGAGGAGAACGTTCGGCAGGTCTACCGTCATCTGCGGGAGGATGACACCCGCGCCGAGGAGATCGTGCCGCGCGACATCTTCGATCGCGTGGTCGAAATCTTCATCGGCCTGAAAGACCTCCGCCGCCATGTCACCCACCAGTTCGTCTCGAACTCCGTCTACTCGATGCTCATCTCCGACGTGCTGTACCACGGCATCAAGGACTTTGTGCTCACAGAGAACATGCTGGCGAAGAACATCCCCGGCGCGTCGTCCCTGGTTCGGCTGGGGCGAAAGTCGCTCAACGTGGCGGCGCCAAAATTAGAGACCGGCATAGACAAGCAGCTAATCAAGTTCATCAATGCCAACATCCAGGCGACTATCACTCAGAGTGAGACGTTCCTCGACAACACTCTGGATGCTCCCACGATGCGCAAGCTCGGCGACGAAATCTGGAATGCCAACGCCGCGAAGACGATGGCCGAGGTTTCTGGCGATATCGATGCGACGGCGATAGAGGCGTCGATTGATGTGGCCCGCCACTTCTGGCTGCACTACCGCCAGACCCCATTCTTCCACGCCATCGTTGAGCAGGTGGTGGAAGGCTTCTTCGAGCGCTACGGGGAGCGCAACGTCCGCTCCCTCCTCGAAGACATGGGCATCACGCAGGACGTCATCATTCAGGAAGCCTACGCCTTCGCCATCCCCGTGATCGAGAAGGGGCTGGAAACAGGGTATCTGGAGCGGCGGATTCGGAAACGCCTGGGCGCGTTCTACGCTCAGTATGGGGAGCAGGCGGAGGAGAAGTGAACGAGCTGGCGTTGGTGGTCGAGGATGAGCCGAAGGTGGCGAAGCTGGCGCGCGACTACCTGGCGACCGCCGGCTTTCGCGTTGTCACCGCCGACGACGGCCCAACTGGGCTGGCGGCGGCGCGGCACGAGCGCCCGGACATCATCGTCCTCGACCTGAACCTGCCCGGCCTGGACGGCCTGGACGTGTGCCGCGCCCTGCGCCGCGAGTCGGACGTCCCCATCATCATGCTGACGGCGCGTGTCGAGGAAACCGACCGCCTCATCGGGTTGGAGCTGGGCGCCGACGACTATATCACAAAACCGTTCTCGCCGCGCGAGCTTGTCGCCCGGGTGCGGGCTGTCCTGCGGCGGGTGCGCGGTGGCGTGCGCCAGCCCGGCCTCATCCACGTCGGCGAGCTAGAGATTGACCTCAACGGCCACAGCGTGCGGCGTGGTGGAGAGCCGCTGCACCTGACACCGACTGAGTTCAACCTGCTGGCGGTCCTGGCGCAGAACCCGGGGCAGACGTTCACACGCGAACAGCTCGTTAGCCGCGCCCACGGCATCGCCTACGACGGCTTCGACCGGAGTATTGACAGCCACATAAAAAACCTCCGGCGCAAGGTAGAACACGACCCCTTGAATCCCTTCTACATACTGACCGTGTATGGTGTGGGGTACAAGTTTGCGGAGGAGGGGTGATTCCGAAGGGGTGTGGGGTACAAGACCTGCCTCAGAGGTATCCGAGCCAGGGCCTGCACCCCCAACGTCACTCGCCGTGCCTTCAGGTATCACTTCGAGCGAGCCACGGAGGCGCCGACGCGCTGCCTTACCGCCTCACGGTCTCGACCGAGTAGCTGGTGATGTGGGGAGGCGGCAGGCTGGTGCTTCGCGCAGTCTGCTGGAACGGCTGTGAGCCATAAAACGCGCTTGCCGCTTCCTCAGACTCCCACACCTCGACGATCCGCCAACCGCCCTCCATAGGCCCGCTCGCGTGAAGATAGGACCCAGGTGGTGGGCCAGAGAGCTTCAGTTTGCGGATCGCTTCTTCGTACTGTTCCCGAGTCATCCCTCGAAGTTCATGGATCTGGACGACGGCCATAGCTCGCAATCTCCTTTCATATCATCCACTGCGATTACAACACCACGTCTACATACCCCATTAAACCTCATGTCTGTCGTCCGGTCGGCCCGGTTTGCGATATAATTTCGATACCAAAGCGATACGTGTGATCAGGCGATACTCCCATGTCCCTAGTTGGATGAGAAAGAGGTGCGCCAGATGGCGAGCGATGGACCAGTGAGTGAGCTGTCGTTTGGTGGCTGGCTGAAGCGGCGACGTCGAGGGCTTGGCCTAACCCAGGACGAACTCGCCCGACGGGTCGGCTACTCCTCAATCACCATCCGGAAAATCGAGGCTGACGAGAAGCGTGCATCGCACCAACTAGCGGAGAAGTTGGCCGAAGTGCTGGATGTCGCGGACGACCAGCGGGCTGACTTCATCCGCTTCGCCCGGGACGAGCCTGGCCTTGACGAACTTCGGGTGCCCACGCATACGGCTACAGTGCCTCCACGGCGTCGACACCAGCCGCCACCATTCGATGCTACGACCAACCTCACCTCGCCTCCGCGAACTCACAACCTGCCCACGCCGCCAACAGCGCTCATTGGGCGCCAGGTCGAAATGGCCGCCATTCGGCGACTCCTTCTTCAGGACTCGGCTCGGCTGGTCGCGCTCACCGGTGCAGGTGGCACCGGCAAAACGCGGCTTGGCCTCGAAGTTGCCGCCAACCTGACCGACGATTTCCAGGACGGTGTCTTCTTGGTCAACCTGGCCCCGATCAGCGAGCCGGGCCTGGTCGCGGCCACCATCGTTACGACGTTGGGCGTACACGAAATCCCCGGACAGCCTTTGCAGGACAGCCTCAAAGACTCGTTGCGTGAAAGGCATCTCCTCCTCTTCCTCGACAACTTTGAACAGGTGATCGAGGCAGCGCCGCTCGTCGCTGAGCTGCTTGCGGCTTGCCCCCGGCTTCAGGTTCTGGTGACCAGCCGCGAGCCGCTACACGTGCGAGGCGAGAAGGAATTTTTGGTGCAACCACTCGAGGCGCCGACGGCCGCAGACATGCTCTGCAAATCACCCCAACAACTCAGACAATACGCTGCCATCGAGTTATTTGTGCAACGAGCCGCCGACATCAAGCCCGACTTTGCCCTGACAGAGGAGAACGCGCCAGCAGTCGCGAATATCTGCGCCCGGCTCGACGCGCTGCCCCTCGCCATCGAGCTAGCCGCTGCGCGCATCCGACTCTTGCCACCGCAAGCCATGTTGGAGCAGTTACTAGGAGTACACGGCCTTACGCCACTACAGTTCTTGACGGCCGGCCCACGCGATCTGCCGGTCCGGCAGCAGACGATGCGTGCTACCATTGCCTGGAGCTACGACCTGCTCGATGACCGGGACAAGATGCTCTTTCGGCGTCTGGCCGTCTTCGCGGGCGGCTTCACCTTGGAAGCCGTCGAAGCGGTTTGTACGGGCAACGAACAGCTTGGGATGGACGTGTTGGGCGGGGTTGGGTCGCTCGTCAGAAAGAACTTGCTTCAACGCGAAGAGCGCGACGGCGAGGCCCGATTCACGATGCTGGAGACGATTGGCGAATACGCCCGCGAGAAGCTGTTGGAGGCGGGCGAGGACGAGCGAGTGCGGGATCAGCACCTCAACGCCTTCTTGCAGTTGGCGGAAAAGGCGTCCCCGAAGTTGTTCGGCGCCGAAGCAGTGCCGTGGATGGAGCGCCTGGAGCGTGACCACGACAACCTGCGCAGCGCGTTGCGCTGGGCGCTTGTGCGCGGCGCTAGCGCCGCAGCATTGCGTATGAGCTGGGCGCTAGCATGGTTTTGGTGGGTGCGCGGGCACTTGAGCGAGGGGCGCGAGTGGGCGCATCAGGCCCTCGCATTGAGTCGTCGCACGGACGATCTCGACCGGATGACGGCCGACTATCGCCGCTGGTATGCCTGGGCCTTGTTGGCCGCCGCGACCTTTGCCTCGGCTCAAGGTGACTATGCTACAGTACGCGGGCTCGCGGAGGAGAGCCTGGGCCTCTTCCGCGAGTTAGGGGACAAACGTGGCGCCGCGCTCTCGCTCCACTGGCTGGGTATAGCGGCGTTGTATACACGCGATTATTCGGGGGCTTACACGCTTTTTGAGGAACGCTTAGCGCTTTCCCGGGAGGAGGGCGATAGGTGGGAAGTCGGGATCGGCCTCGCCTTCCTAGGGGTTGTAGCCATCCACCGCGGCGATTACCCGGCGGCGCGTGGATTTTATGAGCAAGCTTACGCGCTGTACCAAGAGCTAGGCGACCAGCGAAACGTCGCCTGGTCACTTGACATGTTAGGACTCGTGGACGGCTATGAGGGCGACTTTGTTACAGCGCGGGTGCGGCATACGGAGGCCCTCGCGGTCTTTCGGAAGCTGGGGGACATTAAGGCCATCGCCGAGTGTCTGCCCGGATTGGCTAGAGTGGCAGAGGCAGACCGACAGCCGCGACGCGCTGCTAAGCTACTAGGCGCGGCAGACTCACTGCTCGCGAGGATCGGCATCCGTGTGGATCCAACAAAGCGCGAGGTATGGGACAGCACCCTCAACGCCGTGTACATGCAACTGGATGCTCCCACGTTTGAGGCGGTGTGGGCAGCGGGGCACGCGCTCACGCTGGATGAGGCCGTAGGGTACGCGCTGGAGGACACATCAAGCGAGAGTTGAGGCGCTGTGTGGCCGCGGCCGATATACAGGATCGTCTGAGCGCGGACTTACTGATTGCGTGAAGGTGCGCCCGGGGGTACAATACGACTCTGCTCAACCGGAGTACAGTCACGCTCTGGAGAGTCCCACTATGTCCGAAGTCGCCCAACTCGAAGCCGCCATCGCCGCCCTCGAAGCCCAGCGCGCCATCCTCGGCGACGCCATCGTCAACACGGCTCTCGCCCCGCTACGGGAGAAGCTCGCCGCCCTCCAGGCCGTTCGCCCTGGTGCGGCGGCTGTGGTTCGACCGGTTCCAGATCGCGGAGGATGCGCCATTGGCGCAGGCGGAGGCGAAGTGGACGAGCCGGTTCGAGGAGCTGCTGGGACGAGCGGACGAGGAGGCGGCGCACGTGCTAGGGGTGCTGGTGGGCTTGCCGTTTGCGGACAGCCCGCACATCGGGGCGATGCGCGACGACCCGAGCCAGTTGAAGGGGCGCGCGCTGGTCGTCAGCCGCGAGCTGCTGGGCGCGGTGCGGGCGCAGCAGCCGGTGGTGGTGCTGCTGGAAGACCTGCACTGGGCCGACCAATCGTCGTGGGAGTACCTCATGCAGGTCGTGCTGGAAGACCCTCACCTCCATCGGGGCGTCGCCCGCGAGGAGCCGGCAGCCCTTTCCACAACCGGGCGACGACCCGCTGCTGTCTCTCTCCCAGAGGGAGAGGGAGTCCAGCACGGCCTGTTCATCCTCGGCGCTGCGCGCCCGGAGTGGGCGCCGTCACAAGCCCTCCTGGACGGGGGCGCGTACGTCCCCATTGACCTAAGCCCGCTGTCGGATGAGGCCAGCCGGGCGTTGGCGCGCGAGCTGCTGCAGAACATGGCCGAGACGCCCGACGAGCTGGTCGAGCTGATCGTCACGCGCGCCGAGGGTGTGCCCTACTACGCCGAGGAGCTGGTCAACTGGTGCCTCGACCAGGGCGTCATCGACCGTTCGACCGAGCCGTGGCGCTTCGTCCCCGAGCGGCTGGCCGACGCGCCCTTGCCCAGCACCTTACAGCACCTGTTGCTGACGCGGCTGAGCCGCCTCGCAGAGACCGAGCGGGCGGGGCTCCAGCGCGGCGCGGTGTTCGGCCGCCACTTCTGGACGGGCGGGGTGGAGGGGCTGGGCGTGGCGGCGCTCGTTCCTGGAAAACGTGGCCGCGCACCGCACGCTGATCGAGCTATGGGAGCGGCAGAACAGTGAAGGGTAAGTTCCTCTGTCGCCTGGTTGGCTCGTCCGCCAAGGGAACCCTGGAAGGCGATTAACGGGGCCACGGGCAAGATATAGAATACCACTTAGCTTGTATGCATTGGAGGCTGAGTATTATGGCTGCAAGATCGCTTGAAGAATTGATCCAGGAGCTGCCACCCGACTTGCGGGCTGAAGTAAGTGACTTCGTCGAGTTTCTGCTCGCCAAGCGCGCTCGGGCCGGTCAGCGTCGTCTCCGGCAGGATTGGGCCGAAGCGCTCAAGGGTATTAGCCCACCCGTGTCGGCCGTCGATCTCCAGCACCGCGCTTCCGAGTGGAGAACGGAGTAGTGTATCTTCTCGACACGAATATCTGGTTGGAGCGCCTGCTAGGCCAGGAACAATCTGCCGTCGTGGGTGAGTTGCTCGACCGCCTTCCCCTCGATCAAGTGTTGATGACCGACTTCACGCTACATTCTCTTGGCGTGATCCTGCACCGATTGCGCCGTCATGCCGTTTTCGTGACATTTGTCCAGGACGTGCTGCTCGATGGAGGCATTGCGCTTATGGGTCTCCCGCCGGCCGCGATGGCAGACGTGGTGTCCGCCATGGATCAGTTCAACCTGGACTTCGACGACGGGTACCAGTATGTCGTCGCCTCGCGGGAGAACGCAGACCTGGTCAGCTTCGACTCGCATTTCGATCAGACAGATCGTGGGCGTCTAACTCCCACCCAAGTTCTCGCTCGGCTGTAAGTCCCCCTGGCTCGACCAAGACGATGACGCGGTCACAGCAGCATCGTCCCCTCAACCCGGAAGTCCAAATGTTGCGGGGTGTGTCTCACGTTCCAAAAACGTCCGCAAAAAGGTCGAGCCGGACTCATTGAACCCAACGTACATCTTGACCGTGTACGGCGTGGGCTACAAGTTCACAGAGGAGGGGTAACAGGGCAATATGTCGGCCTCAAAGTCTACCTCAAGGCCGCCTGAGCTTTATGACCAAGCCGTGCTTAGTCAAGACGTGGCATCGTCTGGGGAAAGCCACTCACGAAGCCGCAACGCCTCGGACGCCGTGCATTCAGCCAACCCCTCGTCAATTTCGGACGCGGTCGCCAGAGGCTGTCCACACCTGGGACAAAGAGGAACATCGAATGCGACTATCATGGGGGCGCTCGCCCAGGTTTGCTACCACCCACCAAAGGGCCGTGTGCTGTGGGGCGCGCTGAACGTGCCACGTATCGGCGACGCAGCTCGCGTTGACGCACCAGCGGACGTGCCAGACTGGGGCGTCTCCCAAAGCAGAAGGCGAAAAAGGCGTAGCCGACATAATGGTCTGTCCTTTCATACCTGCCTTCACTTCGACGTGATGATTGTGCGGCGGTGGCCTGGTCAAGCTGGCCTTGCGCGCGGTGCAACTCGGTAAGCTTGACCAGGCTTCCCACCCTCAACGAGCCTCGGATTGACGCTCCTTCATAGCGAGGTATCGCTCGTGTGCAGCCGACGCCGCCGCAGCGACGAGGGTGCCGGTGGCATTGTCCCTCCGCGCGGCCTGCTGCTCCTTCAGGGCCTCGTATCGCTCGCGTGCAGCCGACGGCGCGGCAGCGACGAGGACGCCGGTGGAGCTGTCCCTCCGCGCGGCTTGCTGCTCCTTCATGGCCTCGTATCGCTCATGCGGGCCTGACGCGGTGATCGAGGCAGCATTTGCCACCACCATGCTGTCACGCTGCTCCGCTTGCCGCTCCTTAACGTCAAGGTAACGGGCGTTCGCGGCGGATACTGGCAGCGCGGCGCGGTTACGAGCGTCCAACGTGGAAGACGCGGCCGATGGCATCGCGCGAGCCACAACCACAGCGACCGCAATCAGGCTGACGAGAAGCGCTCCCACAACAAGACGGACAGACAATGGCCGCGGCGTGAGGATGGTGTTCATGCTCTGGGCTCCTTTCGTTTGTCACTCAGTGGTTATGTGATCGTCGCATTGAACTGATGACTGCATTAAACCAGATGGGGGATGCAAGCCGTACCCGATTTGCGGTATAATAGCGGGATAACTGAGCGGGATGAGATCGGGATAGGCTCCGGGGAGGTGCGTGACACGGTGAGGAGGTAGGCCGTGGACACAGAGCTGTTGTTCAGAGACTGGCTCAAGCGACGGCGGCGCGGGCTGGGCATGTCGCAAGTGGAATTGGGCCACCGTACCGGCTATGCCGGCGAGACGATCCGCAAGGTCGAGGCGAACGAGGCGCGGCCATCCGTTCAGATGGCCGAGAAGCTTGCCGAGGCGCTCTCCATCCCAACCGAGGAGCGCAGTCGGTTCATCGCGTTCGCGCGCGGCGAGAGCGAGCAGGATACCCTCCCTCTCCCCACTCAAACAACCGCTGTTCCGCAAGGGGCGCCTCGACCGCGACAGACCATACCCACACCGCTCACAAGTTTCATTGGGCGCGACCGCGAGCTTGCCGAGGTTAAGCGCCTGCTGTCTGTCGCTCGGCTGGTCACGCTGACCGGTCCCGGCGGATCGGGCAAGACGCGGCTCGCCCTCCAGGTGGCTGCTGACCTGCTCGATGACTTCACCGACGGCGTCTTCTTCGTCGATCTCTCCCCGATAACCGACCCCGCGTTGATCGTGTCGAGGGTGGCGCAGACGCTCGAGGTGCGGGAGCAGCGCGTCCAGCCCCTTCTCGATACTCTCAAGGATGCCCTCCGGGAGAAGCAGACCCTCCTGCTTCTAGACAACTTTGAGCAGGTGGTAGAGGGCGCGCCACTCGTCGCAGACCTCCTGGTCGCTGCGGTTAAGGTCAGGGTGCTGGCGACGAGCCGCGAGGCGCTGCGTCTCCGCGGCGAGCACGAGTACCCTGTGATGCCGCTGCCGGCGCCACGCTCTGGCGCCAGCAGCCTGATGGATGACTCAGGGGGGTATAGCCCTTCGGGTTTCATGATTACCCCCGCGTCTCTCTCGCACTATCCTGCCGCTGCCCTGTTCATCGAGCGCGCCAAGGCCGTCAAGCCGGACTTCCAGCTCACCGACGCCAACGCGCCGGCCGTTGCCGAGATCTGCCGCCGTCTCGATGGCCTCCCCCTGGCTATCGAGCTAGCGGCGGCGCGGATTCGAGTCTTGCCACCCGAGGCCATGCTGGCGCACCTGGACCACCGCATGAAATTTCTCGCCGGTGGCCCCCGCGACCTCCAAGCGCGCCAGCAGACACTACAGAACACGATTGCCTGGAGCTACGACCTCCTCAGTCCAGCGGAGCAGCGCTTCTTCTCTCGGCTCGGCGTATTCGTCGGCGGGTTTACCGTCGAAGCGGCCCAGGCGGTGTGTGACGCGGATGGGACACTCGGGATAGACGTCCTGGATGGCATCGAGTCCCTGGTTGCCAAGAGCTTGTTGCGAGCGGCGAACGACGGGCCGATGACCACCGGCGGGACCGGCGATTCCTCATTGCGCGCCCCGCGCTTTATCATGTTGGAGACGATTCGAGAGTACGCGCGCGAGAAGCTGCTTGCCAGC
The DNA here is from genome assembly GCA_039810085.1 of Anaerolineae bacterium. Classification (GTDB taxonomy): domain Bacteria; phylum Chloroflexota; class Anaerolineae; order Epilineales; family JAHCIE01; genus JBDHWG01. Next base: position 29,413 of record JBDHWG010000034.1, on the reverse strand, counting down.
GAGGAGGCCGATGCAGTGCATGCCGCCCACGCTCGCTACTTCCTGGCGCAGGCGGAGGACCTGAAGCCGCACCTTCCGATATGGCTAGAGTGGGACTGGTTGAGGCGGGTGGGGGTCGAGGAGGACAACTTCCGGGCGGCGCTGGCGTGGGCGTCGGAGCATGGGGAGACCGAGCCCTTCGTCCGGCTCGCGGCTGCGCTCTGGGAGTACTGGTTCTTCGCACGGCATTTCTCGGAGAGCGAGGAGTGGGTGCGGCGGGGCCTGGACCACTGTCAGCCTGCCGAGCTTGCTAGGGTCCGCGCGGATCTTCTCCTGGGGAGCGCGGCGTTTGCCCTCGCGCGGGGTGATTACCAAGCGCCGAGGATGCATGCTGAGGCCGCCTTGCGCGTGGGTAACGAGCTGGGTGATGACAGAATCATCGCCAAGGCCTGCATGGCCCTGGCCCTCCATGCCCACTGGCAGGCTGACTATGAGGCCGGACCCGCATGGGCGGAGAAGGCCCTCGCCTTATTCCTCAAGCGAGGCGATAAGCTCGGGGCGACCTGGAGCCGCGTATGGGCCGGCAATTTCGCTTGCCGCCTACGGCAGTACGAGAAAGCGGCGGCCTATTGGAACGACGCGCTGGCTGAGGCGCGGGCGGCCGGCTGGACGGGGATGATCCTAAGTGTCATCGATGGGCAAGCGAACCTGGCGCGTCTCCAGGGCGACTACGCGCGCGCCGAAGCGAAGTACCGTGACGTGCTCGCCCTGTACCTCTCAGGCCAGTTCCGCTCCTTCGCCAACATGGTCCTGAACAACCTGGGCTACGTCGTCCTCCGCCAGGGCCGCCACCTTGAGGCGGCAGCCTTGTTCAAAGAGTGTCTGGAGTGCCGTCCGGTAGGGCCTGTCGGCCGCGACTTCCCTCCTCCCCTGACCGGGTTGGCAGGCGTGATGGCGAGAGAGGGTCACGCGCGGGCCGCGGCGCGACTGATCGGGGGAGTGGATCGTGTGCTCGCGGACAGCGGGGATCGGCTTCAGCTGGAGGAACGCCTCGACTATGAGGCGATCCTGGCCGACATCCACGCGCGCCTCTCAGACGCGGAGTTCAGCGCGGCATGGGCCGAGGGCCAGGCCATGACCCTGGAGCAGATGGTGGCGTACGCGCTGGAGGACAGCGCCATCATCGCCTCAACCCGCAGCTCGTAGTTTTGCGGGTTGTGTCTCACATTCCAAAAACGTCAGGGAAAAAGTGGAGCCTGACCTGTTGAACCCGACCTACATCTTGACGGTGTATGGCGTCGGCTACAAGTTCACGGATGAGGGGTGAGGCTGCTTAGTGAGTCGAAGCTGCGTTCTGATAGTTGCCCAGCTTGTTGCTCATCTGGGAAGAACGCCGCCAAGATAACACTGGCATCGATGATCACGACCGCGCCTCTAGCTTCTCGCGCGACGTCCGAAGTAAGTCATGTGCAGTTACACCGCTCTCGCTCAGTGCCTCAGCAAGCTGGAGCGTCTGGCGGTATGCGTGCATTCGATCATTGCGCTCTGTCAGAGGAACATGGTCCACTTGAGCCACATCCGCCTTCGTATCCACAGGTTCGTCATCGAGGATGGTCACCAGTGCCCGTCTAGCCCCAGCCAATTGCACCGTCTCCAACAGGCGCACTTGACCCTGCTCATCAATCACTGCTTCCACTGTACGCAACACTGTGCCTCCTTGTACCCAGGCATGTTGGACGCCAAGTATACCTCACTCAGTCCCTGAAAAGGAATCACGGGCGCTATCCCCACTGCGTCAAGAAGCGAGGATGGCAATGACCTCCAGGCGAAGGCGCTGGATCAGCTGTGCACCCATCTCATCTTGAGCGCGAAGGCGTGCTGGCAGGGCGGGGACTCGGGCATGCGGACGCTGAGGCCCCGGTCGTCGCGCCACCACTCAAGGTTGCCCGCGTAGCCGAGCAGACGGATGTCGGCAATCTCGCCATCCCACAGCCCCGAAGCTGTCGCCAACGAGCGGATGGTGAGGTGCTCGCCGGGCCACGCCAGGGCGATGGCGTAGAGCGTGTCGTCACCGCGCGTGGTGAATCGGACGTCCTCGCCGCTAAACGGTGGGCGCTGCGTGTCGGTAAACGAGCCTTCGGCAACCTCGGTCGGGCCTTCGCCGAAGACCTTCCACGGTCGCGTGCCGTAGATGGCCTCACCGTTGACGGCCAGCCACTCACCGATCTCTAACAGGATTTGTTGCTCAGTCTCCGGGATCGTCCCATCAGGCCGAGGTCCGATATTGAGGAGCAACGCGCCATTCTTGCTGACGATGTCCACCAGGTCGTCGATCAATGAGTCGACGGTCTTGTACTGCTGATTCTCCACGTAGCCCCATGAGTTCTTGGAGATCGACGTGTCCGTTTGCCAGAACTCGGCTCGAAGTCCCGCCAATTGCCCGCGCTCCACATCGAATACTGCCGTCCCCGGCGGAAAGGCGCTGTGCTTGTAGTTGATCGCGACGCCTTTGTGCCACTCCGCCGCGCGGTTGTAGTAGTCGGCGGCAAACTGGGCGAGGTACGGCTGGAAGGCAGGCTCCTCGATCCACCAGTCGAACCACACGAGCTGCGGCTGGTACTTATCGACCAACTCGCGGGTCCGGGCCAGCCAGTCGTCGAGGAACGCCTGGTCGGGCGGGGAGTCTTTTGGCGCGGCCGGGCCGTAGAAGCTGTGGTAGCGCGGGTCTTGCACATCGGAGTCGAACTGCATACCGCCGTCGAAGAACCACCAGTGCTCAGCGCGGTGGCTGGACAGGCCAAAGACCAAGCCTTGCCGGCGGACGGCCGCCGCCAGCTCGCCGATGATGTCGCGCCGGGGTCCCATGCGCGTCGCGCACCACTCCGAGGACGCGCAGTCGTACATGGCGAAGCCATCGTGGTGCTCCGCCACAGGCACGACATACCGAGCGCCGGCCCGCTTGAACAGCGACGCCCAGGCGTCCGGGTCGAACCTTTCGGCCTTGAACTGCGGGATGAAGTCCTTGTAGCCGAACTCGGACTGCGGCCCAAAGGTGGCGACGTGGTGGTCGAATTCGGCCGTTCCCCGCTGGTACATGTTCCGTGGATACCACTCGTTGCCGAAGGCTGGGACGGCATACGCGCCCCAGTGAATGAAGATGCCGAACTTAGCGTCGAGGTACCACTGCGGCACGCGGTAGCGGCTCAGCGAGTCCCACGTCGGCTCGAAGGCGGCCTGACTCGGATTGACGTCCATTAGGATGAGTCCTTTCCCTCAAGGTGCTAGAGGTTCACTTTCTAGGGTTCGGAGCTGGAATGATACGGTCGATCATGGGGTGACAACCCGTGAGGGAAAACAAACCTCGAAAGGCGATTGACGGGGTCACGGGCAAGATATAGAATAGCCTTGCACTTGTTTGCTCTTGGAGTCTTGATACATGGCAGCCAAATCAAGGGTAATACGGAGGCAAAGAATGAGTCTAGACTTTGATCCATGCATTGTCATTCTATGCGGACTACCCTTTGCAGGCAAGACAACGCTGGCTCAGGAATTGAGTAGAATATCAAATTTCGTTCACTTAGATTCGGATATTTACAGATTGAGCATTGTTGGTAGTAGTCAGCCACTTCCGGAACCGCAGGAAGCCAGGGTTATGCTTCAAAGTTATCAGATGATGCATACCGAGAGTTATCAATGGATCAAGGCAGGAAACCCAGTAGTCTTGGCCGCCACATATTGGCGGCCTGCCTATAAGCCGCTACTGGTAGATTTCTTGCAAGGAATAACTGTTCCATATCGAGTCTTCGAGCTTCAGGTAGACGATGTCGAAGTACGGAAACGCGTTGAGGAAAGAGATTGGCAAGATAATCCATCGGAGATTAAAACCTTCGAACAATACTTGGAAATTAAAAGGAAGTTCGATCCTATTACACTGGTTGACAAAATCTATATCAATACGGCGACATCGCTAACAAACACTGTAGTCGAAGTTCTTTCACATCTTCGGGACCTTCAAAGGGATAGACAATGATATGCCGATGCAGGGGATACTCTATCGTTTCGCGTGAAAGGCGTTAATCACAGCAACGGCGTTTTGGAAGCGTTGCGTTCGCATGTTTCGCAATGCCTCGTTCAGATGGGCCTTCGCGTACGCTAGCCTTTCCTCAGGCGTCTCCAACGCCACTTCGCCGGAGATAAGGCGGTCGTGGAAATCCCTGAAATCCGGCGCCGTCATGTCCGCGTCAATCGGTATGCCTGAGCGCGCGACAAAGAGCATGAGGAACGCGACATAGAACACGTGCATGAGTTGGCGCATCAGGTAGAAGCGAGCGCGCCGGTCGTCGCCAGCCGGCTCCCCGAAGTACGCCCGCAGATAGTCTTCTTCCTGGGCAGCGTCCCTGACAAAGAAGTTCGCGGCGACGGCCAGATCGACATACGGGTCGTTGAGGAAGGCCGCTTCCCAGTCCACCAGCCAGATGCGCGCCCCGTCGAAGACCATGTTTTGCGGCTTCAGGTCGTTGTGGCTCGCGACAAGCTCAGCCTCGTTCCGTGGATACACCTTTATCGCGTCGCTGTAGCCGCGGAATAGCTCCTCGGTGACGCTCATCGGCAAAATGTTCGCCGCCTGGAACCGGCGGACGAGGCCGTCCATCGTATCAAGGTAGCTCCCTGTCTTTGGCGGGGGGAAATCAGGCAGGGAATGCACCTTACGGATGGTCGCAGCGACGCGCGGCGCGACATCGTCCGGCAAGGGCTTGCCCTCGACGTAATCGGTGATGAGCGCCAGGTCGTCCAGGTTCGCGTACCAGATGCGCGGCGCGATGCCGGCGTCGGAGGCGAGGCGCATGCAGGTGAACTCGCGCGTGGGATCGTACATCACCTCCCGGCGCACGACGACGCGCAGGAGGTACGGCTGCCCGCGCACGACAATGCGAAAGACGAGCGAGGGGCCAAGCCCGCCGGTCAAAGGCCGCATGTCTTCGACTTCCGTCACGCCAAAGGCTTCAGTCAGAGCGCGCGTTACGGCGGGATGTTTCGCATCAGGAAGCATAATGTCACCGCGTCTTCCTCTTATCACGGGCTGGCTGCTTTCGGCCCGGAAAATGATAGGACTTACGCGATCGGATGGATGGTTGACCAGGAAAGGCTCGGAAAGGGCGCGAAAGGCGCGAAAAGGAGTGACCAGGCTCTTGCCTTTCGCGTCTTTCGCGGGCTTTCGTGACCTTCGTGGGCTAGAAGCCCATCCGCCGCGCAAGTCCTATCATATGATAGAGTTGAATCCCCGGGCGTCAAGAGCGGCGAGGGGGTGACGCTATGTCACCCCCAAAAGACATGTCGCAACGGCGGTTCGATACGTCGCGCGACTCAGTGCTCCGGCGTGGGGATTGCCCCCAGCTGTTGCAGCAAGGTCAACATATCGAGGTTGAACCACGACTCTACGATTTGACTTTCGGCAAAACGCGCCACGTTGCAGCCGGTGATTCGCATAGACTTGCCAGTGGCGGGCATGCCAAACAACGTACCCAGGTTTGTGCCGTGCGCGCTCCAGCCGGTAGCGACCATGTCCCCTTCGGCGACCTGATACTCAATCGTGACACCAAGATCGGGAAAGCCGCCCCGGAAGGCGCCAGCGACCATCTTCAAACCTTCCGGCCCATTGGGCCAGCCGCCGGGAGGGGCGTGCGGGTCATGAATGATGTGGTTGGCAGCGAAAATCTCGTCGGCGACCGAGAGCTGCCCCTGGGTGATGATGTCAGTGAGCCAACGACCTGCCGTGATCTTATTCTCTTTGGTTGACATGCTAGATACTCCTTCCTGGCGTGAATACGCAACGCTTGGAACCAAGTCCCACGAGCACCTGTGGGGCAAACGATCCAGGAAGGAGATACGTCGCTCGGCGCTTTGACCGCGTTGCCGATGATGTTCCCAACCTGTGCATACTAAACGCACGAGAGGAAGGGGCAGATTTCCCGGTCTTTTGTAGTAAAATTCTCCTTCGTCGCATGCTAGTATGGGCCAGTCCGTTGCCCTGGCAATCGCGAGGGCGGTTTGGTGGGGTAACGGTCGTCATAAGCCACATACACCGTTGCGTCTCGGTCGATATTGAATCCGAGGAAATCGGTACCAGTGCTGAACAGGTCGGCATTGGGTGTAGCTATGTAAGTCTTGCCATTCAAGAAGGAGGGGACTTTCGAAAAGACAAGTTGAAGCGCCGAGACAGCCGTGAACCTAGGCCCGCCAGAACAGCCACTACCCCGATCGCCAGGATCGGCCAGGCCGTGCGCGAACCCGCCCCACCGGTCGTTGGTAGCGTCTGAGGTGTCTGCCGTGCGGCGGCAGCCTGTATCTGCGCCAGGGTCTCAGGCGGGATGGTGACGTGCTGTACCGTGATCTTACCCGCCTCGACTGTAGTTTCTTCGTTCACCACGATTGACGCCAGGCCGAGCTTCCGGAAGTTGTCGCTTGAGCACGTGGCCGTGTAGCTCACTTTGTTGCCAGCCACCTGCACGTTGCTTGCCTCGCAGCTCGTGTGGGCGTCCATCATCGACTTAATCGACGCCCGAATCTGGTCTTTGCCCGTCCACACGCCCGACTGGCCCGCTGGCGGAGGCTGTTGTGTCTTCACAGCATTCTCCGCGTAGAAAGCCATGACCCCATCAAGGTCGCCAGCGTTCAATGCCTTTCCCACGGCGCGGATGATCGCCTCTGGGTCGCTGGCCTGGGCGAAGAGCGCGGCGGGTAAGGCGAATGATAGAGTGAGCAGTACACTTGTCAGCAGAAGAAGACGTTTCATCTTGGGCACCCTCTTTCGTACGGTATGAGGCGGCTTGCGTGCCTCTCCTGGTCTTGTATGGTAGAATCGAGACATCGGGCAACGCAATGACCTAGGCAGTCTACCATCCGTCCTATCTCCATTAAAGCACAAGCCAGGCGCTATGCGCGAGCGTTTAGCGGGACGAAAGCGGGACAAACGCGCAGGACTTCTTGATGATGGGGGCGACAGTGTCGGGCGCATGGAGGTCAGCATGGAAACCGACATCACGTTCGGCAGATGGGTGAAACGCCGCCGCCAGGCGTTGGGCCTGACGCAAGACGGGCTGGGTCTACGGGCAGGCTATTCGGGAGAGACGATCCGCAAGGTCGAGGCGGATGATCGCCGTCCGTCGCGCGAAATGGCTGAACGATTGGCGGAGGCATTGGAGGTCCCAAAGAACAACCGGGTGGCTTTCATCCGATTCGCCCGTAATGAAGGCGACGAGGAACTGGCCTTCCCCCTCAGCTCTCGATGCCGGTGCCGCATGTCGGGCAGCCGCACAGCGCGTCGAGTCTCCCGATACCACCGACGCCTCTCATCGGCCGCGCCGCCGAGGTCAGCGCTGTCCAGCGCCTCTTGCGCGACGACGCCATCCGCTTGGTGACGCTCACCGGCGCCGGCGGGACCGGCAAGACGCGCGTTGCGCTGCAAGTCGCCGCCGCGATGCTGGCCGACTTTCCCGACGGCGTTACCTTCGTCAACCTCGCTCCGCTCACCGACCCTCGGCTGGTCATCTCGACCATCGCTCAGACGCTCGACGTGCGCGAGGGCGGGGCAGGCACCATCCTCGACGGTCTCAAGGCGAGCCTGTCGGGCCGCGCCGTGCTGCTCGTGCTGGACAACTTCGAGCAGGTGCTCGACGCCGCGACAGACGTGGCGGCTCTGCTCGCCGTTCCACGCCCGAAAATCCTGGTCACCAGCCGCGAACGCCTCCACCTCCTGGCCGAGCACGTCTACCCCATCCATCCGCTGGCCGTCCCGAGTAACTCGCTGCACACCTCCCAGGATGTGGAGTCAGTCGCGCAGTACGCCGCTGTCCAGCTATTCGTCGACCGTGCCGCCGCTCTCCAGCCTGACTTCGTGCTGACGAGAGACAATGCTCCCGATGTGGCTGAGATCTGCCGCCGCCTGGATGGGATCCCCCTCGCCATCGAGCTGGCCGCAGCGCGGACTAACGTCCTCCCGCCCCACGCCATGCTGGCGCGGTTGCACCTGAGGCTGCTCACGGGCGGCGAGCGGGACCTCCCGGCGCGGCAGCAAACGCTGCGCAGCGCCATTGACTGGAGCTACAATCTACTGACTGAGGCCGAGCAAACGCTGTTTCGACGCCTCGCGGTGTTTGTCGGGGGCAGCGCGCTGGACGCCATCGAAGCGGTGGGCAACGCCACGGGCGACCTGGGCATCGACCCGCTCGACGGCGTATGCGCCCTGGTGGATAAGAACCTGCTCATCCAGCAGCCGGGGTCAGAGGGCGGCGCGCGGTTCGTCATGCTGGAGACGATCCGCGAGTACGCCCGCGAGCAACTGGCGGTCAGCGGGGAAGCGCCCGTGTTGCGCCAGAAGCACGCGGCCTACTTCCTGAGTTGGATCGAAGGCGTCGCGCCACAGCTATATGGCGCTGGCGAGGAAGACCGGTTCGCGCGGGTCGAGGCGGAGCACGACAATCTGCGGGCGGCGCTCACCTGGGCGAACGAGGCGCGCGACGAGGAGACGGCGCTGCGGCTCGCAGGCGCCCTGAGGCGCTTCTGGTACATCAAGGGCTATTGGAGCGAGGGCTGCCGCTGGAGCGAGGGCATTCTGGCGTGGAGCACCGGCGGGACGCTGCAGGCTCGCGCCGACGCGCTCTTTGGCTTGGGCAATTTGCTGGCGATGCGGCGAGCGCCCGACCAGGCGCAACCCTACTTGGTACAGGCGCTGGAGCTGTACCGCTCGCTGGGTGACAAACCCCGGATCAGTAATGTGCTTCAACACCTTGCGAACGCAGCGCTTGCGTTGAGCGACCACGCTCGCGCCGAGACGTTCCTGGAGGAGAGCATCGAGCTTGCCCGAGGATCTGGCGACTTGCCGTTACTCACGATGAGCTTGAGCCAACTTGGCATGCTGGTTGGCATGCGTAGTGACAATTCCCGCGCCGAGAGCCTGTTGCTTGAAGCAATCGCGGCGGGGCGCAAGGTGGGAAGCCATCGCGACACTTCGGTCGCTCTCGCCATACTTGGTTTCCTTGCGCTGCGCCAGGCGAAAGAGGGCGAGGCATCCGGTTGGCTGCGCGAAGCGTCTATAGAAGCGCGCATCCTCGACGAACCGTGGATGACCGTCGCTCTGCTGGATGGATTTGCTGCTCTATCAGTACGGGAGATGCCGGAGAAGGGAGTGCGGCTATTGGGGGCGTCTCAGGCGCTCATCGAAGCCCTCGGCGGCGCCCGCCTGCCAATGGTCGAAGCCGTCCACGGGATGACGCTGAGCCGGGCGCGAGATGCCCTGGGTGACGGGCGCCTGGATGCGCTGATGCAGGAGGGGCGAGCCATGACGCCTGAGCAGGCGCTCGCTTATGCCCTGGAATAGGCGGCGGAACGATTTGTGGATTTCCACGTTACTGCTACTATATCTCATCAGGAGCAACCCATGACGCCAGAATCCGTATCTCCTTCGAACGTCGTCGACGAGCGGTTGGCCCAGTACCCGCTGCTGGAGGCGCTGCTGCATCGGCGCTCGCGGCGTTTCGCCAAGGGCATGCACTTGAACGGCGGCCCCCTGGCGTACCAGAGCGCCCACGCCCCGCAGCCCCTGAGCCTGGCGGAAGAGGCGGCCCTTGCCTTTGCCGCGTGTGGCGTCACCGGCAGCGCTCTGGGGGAACTGCCCTACGAGAGCGGCGACGTGCCGGAGGCGGGTGGCGGCAACATCATGGTGCGCTTCCTGGGCCGCACGGTCGCCAGCCCGGATGGCCTGCAAACCGTCACCATGTGCGTCATCAACGACGACGGCGCGTGGCTGCTCAAGCGCCCGCAGGACTATACCCCGGCGGAGATCGGCGAGATTGTCGCAGCGGCGCGGGAGGGCCGCCTGGTCGATGTCTATGAGAAGGCGCGCGTGCGGCTGACCGACCACCGCGTCGACGTGCCGCGCCACCTGCCCTTCGTCCCGCCCTTCAACAAGTGGTCCGCGAACGTGCCGGGCGCAACTTACTTCGTGCCGGTCAACGAAGTCACGGAGTTGTTCATCAACATCCTGCTGTCGGTGTTTACCGAGGAGTTCGGCTACTTCATCGTGGACGAGCGGAACCACCTCCAGCCGGCGGGCATCGCCAAGTTCGCGCGCTCCAAGGGCGGCCACCTGGACGACGACCCGGCCGAGGGGCGTTTCGCCACCATCGAGTTTTTCGAGAGCTACGTCCACGAGCTGACGGGCCTGGAGCAGGGCATGATGGTGCAGAACCTGGGGCTGATGGCCCAGGCCCTCGGGCTGGGCGGCTTCCCGCACTTCGGCGCCCACCCCACCGGGTGGTTCGAGGCGCTCGGCTTTCGGATGGAGGAGCTGCCCGTCTCGCGCACCATCCACGCTGGCGTCGTCATGAAAGGCTTGCTCAAGGCGCTCCACGAGGACATTCCCGTCCCCGCCGTCGTCGGTTTGGAGCGCGACGGCAAGGTCCTGCTCAAGCCCTACTGCCCGCCCTACTACCCGACGATGCGCGACGCGGTCCTGGCGCTCGTCGAAGCGAAGTACGCAGCGGGGACGGGGGCGTTCCGCGACGGCGGCGCTGTCACCGGCTGGCGGGACGGGGCGGCAGTCCAGGCCGGTATCCCGGAGTATCCGGACTATGCAATCGAGGCCACGATTGCCTGCTGCGAGTACATCTATGACCGCTATGGGCGCTTCCCACCCTACGAAGGCCCATTTCGGACGCTGCTCGGCTACCAGGCGCACCACGTGGACACCGATTTCTACGACCGCTTCTACAAGCCCGACGTCCTGACCGAGACGCAGCGCGAGCACGACGCGCGCTATCACGCCAAGTAGTTACCCGCCGGGCGGAGGCGGTTGGCGTTGCCCAACCGCTCGTGGAGACGGAGCATGCCTCAGCACCCATCGGGGACGGTCACGTTCCTGTTCAGCGAGATTGAAGACTTCTCGCGCCTCTGGGAGCAGCATCCCCAGGCAATGAAGGCCGCCGTACCACAACATGATGCCATCATGAAGGGCGTTATTGCGAGTCGCGGGGGCTACATCGTCAAGACCACGGGGGCTGGCCTCCTGGCCGCTTTCGCCGTCGCCGACGACGCCCTGGTGGCTGCCCTGGACGCCCAGCACGGCCTGGTTTCGGCGGCGTGGGGCGAGACCGGGCCGCTGCGGGTACGCATGGCGCTGCACACCGGCCCGGCCGAGGAGCGCAACGGTGACTACTTCGGGCCGACCCTGAATCGGGCGGCCCGGCTGATGGTCGTCGGACACGGCGGGCAAATCCTGGTCTCGCGCCCGACGTCCGAGCTGGTGCGCGACCATCTTCCCCAGGGCGTGGCCCTGCGCGACCTTGGTGAGCAGCGGCTCAAAGACCTGTCGCGGCCGGAGCACGTCTTCCAGCTCGTCGCCGCCGACCTGCCGGCCGACTTCCCCCCGCTCAAGAGTCTCGACGCCCACGCCAACAACTTGCCTATCCAGCCGACCGCGTTCATCGGCCGGGAGACCGAGCTAGAAACGTTGCGGAAGTTGCTCTTGCAGGCGGGCATCCGGCTCGTCACGTTGACCGGCCCAGGCGGAACCGGCAAGACGCGCCTGGCGCTCCAGGTGGTCGCCAACGTTGTCGATGGGTTTGACGACGGTGTCTGTTTCGTTGACTTCGCCCTGGTGACGGACACCCGCCTGGTCGCCTCCACGATTGCGCAGGCCCTCGGCATTCGCGATCCCGGGGCTGGCCCTCTCGGCGACATTCTCAAGGACTACCTGCAAGAGAAGCAGATGTTGCTTCTGCTCGATAACATGGAGCAGGTCGTCGCCGAAGCGCCGCTCGTCGCCGAGCTGCTCGATGCCGCGCCGCACCTCAAGGTGCTTGCCACCAGTCGCAGCATCTTGCGCTTGCGCGGCGAGCGCGAGTTCCAGGTGCTGCCCCTACCGCTGCCCGACCCTCGGCATTTGCCGCCGCTCGCAACGCTGTCTCAGTACGCGGCCGTCGAGCTGTTCGTCCAGCGCGCGGCCAGCGTCCGGCCGGATTTCAAGGTGACCAACGAGAACGCAGCCGCCGTCGCCGAAATCTGTTATCGGCTCGACGGGCTGCCCCTCGCCATCGAGCTCGCGGCGGCGCGCATCCGGGTGCTCCCGCCGGAGGCCCTCTTGCAGCGGCTAAGCAATCGGCTCAAGCTCTTGACGAGTGGTCTGCGTGATCTCCCGCCTCGGCAGCGAACGCTGCGCGGGGCGATTGACTGGAGCTATGATCTTCTGGATGACCGCGAGAAGACGCTGTTCCGACGGCTTGGCATGTTCGCGGGCGGCTGGACGATTGAGGCCGCCGAGGCGGTGTGTCCCGACGAAGGCTGGTCGGCGCCCAAAGGACTGCCAGCTTCGAGTCTTCTTGTCGAGGACGTGTTGGATGGGATGGAGTCGCTCGTGGCGAAGAGCCTGATACGCCAGGAGCCGACGAGCGATGATCTGCGCTTCACGATGCTCGAGACCATCCGCGAGTATGCGCTGGAGCGGTTGACGGAGAGCGGCGAGCAGGACGGGCTGCGCGAGGCGCACATGCTGCATTATCTGCGCGAACTCGAGGCCATGCCGGTCAAGCCGGCCGCGCGCGCGACCTGGCTCGAACACTTCAAGGTCGAGCTGGACAACGCCCGGACAGCCTTGCACACAGCGTTGTCTTGCTCCGACGCCGAGCCGGCGCTGCGCTTGGTGACCGCGCTCTGGCCGGTTTGGAATGCCGAAGGTCAGCTAAGCGAGGCGCGACTGAACGCCGAAACGGTCCTGGCCCTGCCCGGCGCAAAGGAGCCACGCCTGAGGGCCATGCGTGCCGACGTCTTAGCGCGAGCGGCCGTCATCGCGGCTTTCCAAAACGACTATATTAGTTCCGAAGCGCTGTCGGACGAGAGCAAGTCCTTATTCCAGGCCCTGGGAGACAAAGCCGGCATGGTCCGAGCGCTCTACTCGCGCATTAGCGCCGCGTGGATGCGCGGCGACTACGTCCAGGCCGAGACTTTTGTGACCGAGGCGCTGGCCCTCGCCCGCGATGTGGACGACAAGTGGCTGATTGCCCAAATGATTGGCTCGCTCGGGACGATTGCCCGGGAGCGCGGCGAATACGCTGTGGCGCGGGCTCACTTCGAGGACTCCCTGGCGCTGCGTCGTACACTCGGCGACGATGAAGCCCTGGCAGACTCGCTCATGAACCTGGGCGCGACAGCCGTATTCCAAGCCGATCCAACGGCTGAGTCCTTGCTGCAGCAGGCGATGCAGATTTTCGAGCGCCTGGGTCACAAGTTCGGTCGGGCACGAACGCTCCACGACCTCGGCTTCCTGGCTGCGGATCGGGGGGACTTCGCGCTGGCCGGCGAAAAGTTTGCCCAGTCCCTCGTCCTGTTCCATGAGCTGGGCGACCGACGCAATGAGGCCAAATGCCTGGAGGGTCTGGCGCGCGTTTCCGCGGCGCTCCACCACCCTGACCGAGCGGCGCATCTGCTAGGCGCGGCCGAGAGTCTGCGCGACAAGATGCAGTCGCCACTTCCGCCCAGCTACCGCGCGGCTTACGAGCGGACGGTCACGAGTGTGCGAAGCGAGTTAGACGCGCCCGCGTTAGCGCGCTCGTGGGCCGAGGGCAAGACCATGACTCTTGAGCAAGCGTTCGCCTATGCGCTGAAGGATGAAGAACTGAATGATAGCGCCCTCGCGCAGGAGTAAGCGTGGTAGCCGCCCATTCAGCGCTTGGGCCGTATCTGCTGATAGTACTCTTCCCACTGCGCTCGCACCTGGTCTTCCGTGGCGTCGCCGTCGTATGCCGGCGAGACAAGCGGCAACGCGCGCTGAACTTCGACCAATACGAAGGCCTGGATACGACGCGGCGCGTCCGGCGCCGGGTGCTGACCGTAAAAGACAAGCAGTTCGTCAAATAGTGGCCCGAACTCTACGACTGTCGCGAGTCCCTTGAAACGGTAGCCCTTGCGGGTAAACCAGTCGACGACATTGATCTCCACCGCAGGATTCTGTTTCAGATTCGCTATTGTACGCGGCGAGCGGATGTCCGCAAAGACCAGGTGGTCATCGTCGTAGACCCTGGTCGTCCCTTTTGGGGATACATTCGGCGTTCCATCTGGGCCTACAGTCGCGACAAAGCCGAGGCGTTGCTCACGAACCACCCGCTGCATGTCTTCGGTTAGCTTTGCCATGCCCGCCTCCACCATTTCCGCCACGCTAACCCAATCCCAATTCTTCAAGCCGTGGCATCGGGCGCGGCGGCCCGTGCCCCGGATACACGCGGCTGGCTCCGCGCTCGCGCAATCGACGCCAGCTCGCCGTGACGACATCGCGATTGCTCTCGTCGATGAACCCGGGAGCCGTCAAGTCACCCGTGAAGGCCGAACCGTCGTCAAGGACGAGAGACACGCTATCGTCAGAGTGGCCGGGCGTGGGCACGATTTCGCCCGCGATGCCAATGCGCTCCAGAACGGCTCGGCTTTCAGGGCAGGTGATGATAACGTTGCCGCGCTCCGTAATCTCGACGTACCCATCCTGTGGCTTCATCCACGTCTTGAGGAATGGGATAGCTGCCACCTGGACGTCGAGCACGAGCAATGGGACGCCGGCTCGCTTAAGCTCTTCGGCAAGGCCGGCGTGATCGGGATGATAGTGTGTCGCCAGCCCGTAGCGAATCTCGTTCAAGGGTACGCCTATGCGGCTAAGATTCGCGCGCAGCGTTCCCATCGTTCCCGCCCAGCCCAGGTCCACGAGCAGCCGCGAGGCCCCCATGCTGATGACCCAGTAGTTTGTAGATCGATACCCGACGTTGACGATGGTGACAGGTTGCCGATTGAGCATAGTTCGAGAATAATACATCCAACGCCGAGAGCGTCAAGAGGAGCGGGTACATGGTCTCAAGGTGGGAGCATGGAACGTCGAGAGTCGCACGCAGGAGATGCGTGGGTCAGCGGGCATGCCTATGAGCAGTATGTCGGGCGCTGGAGTAGACTCGTCGCGCGGGAGTTCATCGCCTGGCTGTCGCGGCCACCGGGCAAGCATTGGCTTGACGTGGGCTGCGGAACCGGCGCGTTGAGTGCAACAATTCTCGAATTAGCGTCTCCGGAGCAGGTGATCGGGGTGGACCCTTCCGAAGCCTACATCGCCCACGCCCGACAGCAGGTTGTCGACAGCCGCGCTCAATTCGACGTGGGCGATGCGCAGGCGTTGCCATATGAAGACAATGCTTTCGATGCCGTTGTCTCTGGCCTTGCGCTGAATTTCGTTCCTGACCCCCATCGTGCCGTGGCAGAGATGGCCCGCGTTGCTACAACGACTGGAACTGTGGCCGTCTACGTCTGGGACTACGCCGGTGAGATGCAGTTCATGCGCCACTTTTGGGATGCGGCGGTGGCCCTCGACCCAGCTGCCAGCAACCGAGACGAGGGGCGGCGTTTCCCCATCTGTCAGCCCCAGCCGTTAAGCCAGCTCTTTCAGGACGCCGGGCTTAGGGATGTTGAGGTACGCGCCATTGACGTGCCGACCGTCTTCCAGGACTTCGACGACTATTGGTCTCCGTTCCTGGGCGGTCAAGGGCCAGCGCCAGGGTATACGATGAGCCTGGACGAAACGCGACGGACGGCGTTGCGGGACAGGATTAAGGGCGCTTTGCCTATCGCCCCAGACGGCTCCATAAGCCTGGTTGCCCGTGCTTGGGCCGTCCGTGGTGTAAGATAGCTGCTAGCGCAAATTGCGGAGATGAATGCAGTTATCCAGCCTATCCGCTTATGCCTTTGCGCGCGTCCATGAAAATCGTCCACTCTTTGGCGTCGGCCGTGACCAGGATATCCCGGTGCGCCCAGGGGTCTTGCTGAAAGGTCGCTCGCGCCGCCTCCACACTCTCGGCCGCCAAAATCACCATCGAGCCGCTGTCGTCGGCGAAAGGGCCGGCCAGGATGACCTGGCCGGCGTCGAAAAGCGCGTCCATGAAGCGCGCATGGTCGTCCCAGTCATCTTGCTCGCGTACCCCTCTGCTCGGATCCCATTGCGGTCCGTGGCGTAGGAATACGGCAATCGTCTTCGTCATGAAATCCTCCAGTTCGTGATAATGTCGCCCATATCCTCTTCCACGGCGAGGCTCGGCAAGCGAAAAGAGGTTGCCGTCGAGGTCGGTGAACTGGGCCTGGATGCCAAAGGGCAGCTCGGTCGGCTCGTCGACGAAGTTCACGCCACGCTCCTTGAGGATAGCGTAGTCGCGGCGGCAGTCGTCGGTGCGAAACACCATGCCGGTATGGCCGCCGTGCGCCTGGATGTTGCTTGCGCCCGCCTTCACCAGCACGATCTCCGGCTCCTGCTGCCCCTTCGGCGCAACCGTGAGGAAGCGGGGCAGGCCGGGAAAGCTGTAGTCACGGCGCTTCTCGAAGCCGAGCTTGTTCGTGTAGAAGTCCAAGGCCACGTCCTGGTCATTGACGACGACGCTTACAAAGCTCACACCTAGAATCATGGAAGCTCCTTGGTGACAAAGGGAACACACGCGAGGTGGAGGAAGTTATTCGGTATCCGCGGGGAGCGTGTACTCGAACTCGTAGAAATGTTGGCCGTCGACAATATTGATGGTCATCTGGCCGCTCAGCCCCTCCAACTCACCCGTTGCGGAGTCCGGCACGACGATGATGTTGAGCTGCGGGGCGCCGCGTGTCATCGTGGCGTTGTGCTGGAGCACGAACGCCCCTTCGCGGCCATGCAGCATTCCGCTGACCCGCTCGATGGCGACATAGCCGGCGGACCCCTGCACGGCTGTGCCAGCCGAGAGCATCTCGCCCTTGCTGGCGGCGTCGAGGTCGCCGTGGAACTGCTTATCGATGGACAGCCGACTGAGGGTTGCGTCGGCGTTGGCGTCGGCAAGTGGCTGCGGGGTGAGCCTGACGTCAAAGGTTCCACTAGCGCGCGGCATGAGTGTCTCCTGTGTGCTGTAGAAAGAAAAATGTGTATACTGAAGCACTACCTGCGTTCAGTATACACACCGCTGCTGTTCCTGACAATCCAGTTGTAGGGAGAGACTGTGACGCGCTACATCGCTTTTCTCCGCGCCATCAATGTCGGCGGGCACACCGTGAAGATGGAGACCCTACGCGCCCTGTTCACCGAGCTTGGCTTCGCCAAGGTCGAGACGTTCATCGCCAGCGGCAACGTCATCTTCGAAACGGATACGTTGGACACGTCTGCGCTAGAGAAGGCGATTGAGAGGCGCCTCCAACAGTCGCTCGGCTATCCCGTCGCCACGTTCCTTCGCTCGCCCGCCGAAGTCGCGGCCGCTGCGCGCTACGAGCCGTTTACCATCGAACATGGCAGCACGCCCTCACTGTATGTCGGCTTCCTTCAGACGCCGCCTGCTGACGTGGCCCTGGACAGGCTGATGAGCTTCCGCAGCCCGATTGACGACTTCCACGTCCACGGACGCGAGGTCTACTGGCTGTGTCGGACACGGATGAGCGACTCTCCGTTCTCCGGCGCGGCGCTCGAAAAGGCGCTCGGCATGCCCGCCACGCTCCGCAACATCACAACGGTGAGAAAGCTGGCCGCCAAGTATGCCGTCCATTAGTCAGTGCTCTCAATTCACGCTAAAGGAGACGACGACATGCCGAGGATGCTCCGCTACACTTCGCAGGGTGATGACGTCAAGTTTTTGCAAGATCAGTTGAACGTCCAGCCCCCGACGGCCCTCCCGCCCCTCGCCATCGACGGCAAGTTCGGGCGCAAGACGCAGGCCCGCGTCCGCGAGTTCCAGGGCCACACCGGGCTGAAGGTGGACGGCATCGTCGGGCCGCGCACGTGGGGGAAGCTCCTCGGCCGCACTGTAACCACCACGACCGGCTTCTGCGTGCTGGGGCGCGACCTCTACGACAGCCTCGGCACGAAGGTTCTCCTACGCGGCGTCAACAAGATGTCGGTCTTCGATAACGCCGACCCCACGGGCGCTGTGTCATTCCCCGAAATCAAGCAGACCGGCGCAAACACGGTGCGCATCGTGTGGGCCATCCGAACGGACCTTCAGCCAGGCCTGTCCGACACGTCACCCGCGACGCTGGATGCCCTTGTCACCAACGCCAAGGCCAACCATCTCATCCCAATGATCGAGCTACACGACGCGACCGGCGCCTGGGCGCGCTTGGGCGACCTGGTCGACTACTGGACGCAGCCGTCCGTTGTCGCTGTGCTCCAGAAGCATCGTGCGTATGTTCTGGTCAATATCGGCAACGAGGTCGGCGACGACAGCGTCAGCCAGAACGACTTTGTGGCGGGCTACACGGATGCCGTGGGGCGCATGCGGACGGCGGGCATCCACGCGCCTCTCGTCATCGACGCCTCGGACTGGGGCAAGGACCTGGGGCGGCTGAATGCGACCGCATCAACGCTCCTCGCCGCCGACCCTGACGGCAACCTCGTTTTCTCCGTCCACATGTACTGGTCCATCTCATGTGGCGCCGACGCCGCGTACATCCAGTCGCAGCTCCAGGCCGCTGCGGCGCTGGGCTATCCGCTCATCGTCGGCGAGTTCTCGCAGTACGGCGGCTACCCGTGCAGCGATCCGAATGCCAGCATGTGCAGCCCGGCCGGCGAGATCGACTACGGGGCCATCCTGGCGGCGTGCCACGACCTCCAGATTGGGTGGTACGCCTGGGAGTGGGGGCCAGGCAACGACTTCTTCGACCCGCTGTGCGCCAACATGGACATGACGCCGGACCGCCTGTTTGCCAACCTTAAGCCCGGCTGGGCGACCGATGTGGCGCTCACCAGCCCCTATGGCATCCAGCAGACATCCGTCACGCCGGCCTCCATCTAGCGGAAGGGGACACGCTTGAATATCATCGCGCATCGGCTGCATAACCAGCAGCTTGTCAGCACGCAGTTCAACACGCCCGCCGAGGTCGTCGCCTGGTTTGGCGCGGTACAGTCCCAGGACTACCCCGGCGGCAAGTGGGCCATCGGCCTGCGCCTGCCGGGCACAAGTGACCGGGATATCGAGGCGGCCATTGCCGATCGGGGCATTATTCGCACCTGGCCCATGCGCGGCACGCTGCACTTTGTCGCCGCCGCCGACATTCGCTGGATGCTGGAAGTCCTGACGCCGCGCGTCGTCGCGGGCGCTGCCAGCCGACACCGTCAGCTTGAGCTGGACGACGCAACGTTCGCGCGCAGCCGCGACGTGCTGGCCGCCGCGCTCCAGGGTGGCAAAACGCTATCGCGCCCGGCGATGTACCACACGCTGGAGGCGGCCGGCATCTCGACCGAGGGCCAACGCGGCATCCACATCCTGGGGCGGCTGGCGCAAGAGGGACTCATCTGTTTCGCCAGCCACGAGGGCAAGCAGCCGGCCTTCGCGCTGCTGGATGAGTGGGTCCCCGACGCCAGGCGGCTAGAGCGGGACGCGGCCCTGGCCGAGCTGGCGCGGCGCTACTTCACGAGCCACGGCCCGGCGACCGTCCAGGATTTCGTGTGGTGGTCGGGCCTGACCGTTGCGGACGCGCGGGCCGGGCTGGATGCGGCGAAGTCGCATCTGGTCGAGGAGAAGGTGAACGGGCAGCGCTACTGGCTGCCGCCGGACATGCCGGGCGCGGCAGCTTCGCCCCTGGTTCACCTGCTGCCGGCGTATGACGAATACATGGTCGCGTACCGAGACCGTAGCGCTGCCCTCACCGCCGCGCACGCCCACGACCTGCCGACGCCCAGCACGACTATCCTAGGCCCGATCATCGTCGTGGATGGGCAGTTTGTGGGGTCCTGGAAGCGGAGCGTCAACAAAAACACGGTCACTATTACCGCGCACCCGCTCTGGCCGTTGAGCGATGCCGAGGGGCACGCTCTGGCTGATGTAGCAAGCCGCTATGGCGAATTCGCCGGCCTGCGCGCCCGCCTCGCGTGACATGCACGCCTTGACGCGGCTCCCCCTGGCGGGTATGCTTGAGGATGGAGGACATAGATGTGACTGCAATAGGTAGCACCGGCACGACCTACGAACACGTGCAGATTGACGCGGACGGAGCGCCCATCATCGCTGGCACAACAATGAAGGTTGTGGAGCTAGTCATGGCTCAGATGGCCTATGGCTGGAGCCCGGAAGAGTTGCACTTCCAGCATCCCTACCTGTCGTTGGGCGAGATCTACTCTGCGCTTGCCTACTACTGGGACCATTGCAACGAGTTGGACACCGAGATTGAGCGTCGTTCGCAATTGGCCGATGAAGCTCGACGTCGTGCTGGCACTTCTCGCTTAGCTGCCCGACTCCGAAGTGAGGGTGGCATAGAGTGAGCATCGCCCTCTACATGGACGAGCACGTCCATCGGGCGATCACTGTGGCGCTGCGCTTGAGAGGTGTTGATGTCGTGACGGCGCAAGAGGATGGCCGTCGCAACACACCCGATGACGTTCTGCTAGATCGAGCCGGCGAGCTGCAACGTGTTTTCTTCACACAGGATGAAGACCTGCTCATTGAAGCCGCTCGTCGCCAGAGAGACGGCATTCCATTCGTAGGTGTCATCTACGCCCATCAGTTGAGGGTGACAATCAGCGTTTGCGTGCATGACCTGGAGCTGATTGCCAAAGCAGCGACTCTCGAAGAGCTTGCCAACCGTGTAGAATACTTACCGTTATGACTCTTGCCAGGTGAGGACGCGACCGCCCTGGCCGAGAAGGACAGTACCTGGAAAGACGCGCAGACGCCAGGGATCCAGGCGCAGCGCGGCGAAAGCGTCCGCCATTGGGCTATCCCAACCGGGTACGATGGCCGGGTCGTAGCCGACCGGCGCCGGGCCGTTTACGAATAGATCCCAGACCATGCAGCGCGTCTCATCGTCGAACGCCCACGTTGCCCGACACTCAGCGACACACGTATCGTGGCTGGGCGTCCAGTAGTTCATGGACATGTAGGGGTGGGCGTTGAGGTGGGCGCGCTTCACCGAGCTTGGCCGGGTGCCGACCCAGCCGACGATCTGAGCGCCATCCCAGGTCCAGATCGGGTGCAGAATGCGCGAGCGCGGTCGCCCCTGGCTGTCTACCGTCACGGCGCTACACCACACGATGCGGTGGGCCATCTCAATGAAGGCGGGAGCGACATCGGCGAGAGTGTCCATGCTAACTCTCCGTTTTGCTGTGCTGAGACTCGGTTGGGTGTTTTGCCAGCGTAACAATGCGCGAAGGATAGAGGATGGGCTGAGCGGTGTCAAGGTGAGCAAGATGCGTCGTCTGGGAGCCAAGGAAGAGTGAGCGAGTCTTCGGAGCAGCCGAACACACGGTGGGCCGATCCGCCGCCGTGGGTTCGCCGCCGTCCGCACGGCTGGTGGCGGCAGCGCGGCCCGCTCGTCTTCCTGGGCCTGGCCGCCATCTTCGGCGTGTTCGTCGTCCTCTTCCTCGCCTCCGCCGCAACGGCGCTGTTCCTGCTGTCGCGTCTGCTCGCCGGCGACGCCCCCCCGCCGGCCCTCGTGTCGCTGGCTGTGTGCGGCGTGGCCCTTCTCCTTCCCGCGCTGGCCTTCGCCGTCGCCCGCTTCGGCTTTCGCGGCGTCGCCCTCCCGCTTGCCGACCTCATGTCGGCGTCCGACGCCGTCGCGCGTGGCGACCTGAGCGCCCGTGTCCCGGTGCGCGGCCCCGGCGGCCTCGCCCACCTCAGCCTGTCGTTCAACCACATGGCCGAGGAGCTGGAGCACGCCGACCAGCAGCGCCGCAACCTTACCGCCGACGTCGCCCACGAGTTGCGCACGCCGCTGCACGTCATTCAGGGCAACCTCGAAGGCGTCCTCGACGGCGTCTACGTGCCCACGCCAGAGCACATCGAGGCGACGCTAGGCGAGACACGCGCCCTGGCCCGTCTGGTGGACGACCTCAACACCCTCGCCCTCGCCGAGGCCGGCCGTCTCCCGCTGACCAAAGCCCTGGTCGACACGGCGGACCTCCTGGCCGACGTGGCGACCAGCTTCGGCCCCTCGGCGCAGCAAGCGGGTGTCGATCTGCGCGTCGATGCCGCGCCCGGCAACCCGGCTCTCACCATCGTCGCGGACGCCGGGCGGCTGGACCAGGTGCTCGGCAATCTCGTCGCCAACGCCCTGCGCCACACGCCGACCGGTGGGCGCGTCACGCTCAGCGCCATCCCCACGCCGAACGGCGTGCGCCTGATTGTCGCGGACACGGGCGAGGGCATTCCGGCCGCCGACCTGCCCTACGTTTTCGACCGCTTCTGGCGCGGCGATCTGGCGCGGTCCCACGCGCGGGGCGCAGGCAGCGGCCTTGGCCTTGCCATCGCCCGCCAGCTCGTCACCGCCCACGGCGGCAGCATCGCCGTTCAGAGCGAAGTCGGCCGCGGAACGACATTCAGCATTGATTTGCCGCGCGACGGCGAGCCGTCTTGACGCGGCGAACAACCGAGTCCATAAACGAGTTATCTCCAGAGGAGCCGCATGTCTCTTGTCTATCGTGTCAACGCCCCCATCACACGGGAGCAGTTCGAGGGGATTCTGTACGCCAGCGGGCTGGCCGAGCGGCGGCCCATGCACGACGCGGGGCGCTTGCAGCGCATGCTCGACCACGCTAACCTGACGCTGACGGCCTGGGACGGCGAGCGGCTGGTGGGTGTCGCCCGCGCCCTCACCGACTGGAGCTTCTGCTGCTATTTATCTGACTTAGCGGTGGATAAAGAGTATCAACGCCGGGGCATCGGGCGCGAGCTTATCGAGCGCATGCAGGCGCTCATCGGCGAGGACGTCATGCTCCTCCTCGTATCCGCGCCCGCCGCAATGGATTACTACCCCCACATCGGCATGGAGAAGATGGAGCGCGCGTGGTACATTCCACGGCGTTCATAATGTGAAGACCTGACAGGTGTTCAACACCTGTCAGGTCTAGGTCAATCTGGCTAGAACCGATAGGCGCTGACGTTCAGCCCTGCCTCTTCCAGCACTGAGCGCAGATTCGGACGTAGAACGGCGGGTGTGACGTTGATAAGGCCGAGCACGACCTGGTCAACGTCGACCACATCGACGCCGGCCTGACGCGACTCCGTCACCGCGGCGCGGCGGCCCGCCTGGCGCATGCTCTCACGCGAGTCGTCGGGAACGAGGGTAAGAAAATCGTCGAGCGCCTTCTCGGCGCGCTGTGTCCAGCGAATCACGGTGTCTCCTCGTTGATGCAATTCTACATTATGGCGCGACCGGGCGCGCGGATGCCTTCTCCATCTCATCGAGCATCCGCACCAACCCGCGCAGCAGATCCGACTGCGTGATAACCCCCACCAGCTCTTCGTCCTCGATCACGGGCAGGCCGCCAATCTTGTTCTGGAACATCAGGTCGGCCGCCTCCTGGATCGTCGCATCCGGCGGGATAGTGATAGGGTCCTGGTGCATGATCTCCTCGACGGGGATCTCATCCAGCGCCTGCCGCCGCTCGAAGAAGGACAGGCTGGACACCGGGGAGGGCGACACCTCGCGCAGGTCCCCCGACGTGACGACGCCGAGGAGACAATCCTCGTCGTCCATCACCAGCAGACGGCGTACCTGCTCTTCCTCCATGATCTCGCGCGCTTGCAGCACGGAGACACGGCGATTGACCGTGATAGGGAAGCGAGTCATCCAATCTCTTACCCGGGGAGCCATGCGTCCTCCTTTGATACCCACTCCAGAAGATGCCAGCCCTCGCTGTCCTGCGTCATCGTCAAGCGATACAGGGATGCCGCGCCGGAGCGAGTTGCCCAGACCTGGGCGCTGCCGTTATCCATTAGGACACGTTGGGGTTCAAATCCAGCCGACTGGAGCGCGCGGATCGCGTCCAGGTAGGCTGCGGCGAGAGGGTCGGTAAAGGCGTCCGTCCAATCCCGGTCGGGCGCGCCCGTGTGGGCGGCGAGCACGCCGTCCACCACGTCGAGGGTGTGCTCCAGGGCGTCGTAGTCGCCCGTCCCCTGCTCGTCCGCGGCGCGCAGGAGAAGGGCTTCGATGGCCTCGTTGACGTCGGTATGGGGGTGGCGCAGGTAGTCGGCCACCAGGCCGCGTCGCTCGGCCTCCTCGATGGGCGGCATCCAGGGCGTGCGGAAGTAGGCCGTCGGGTCGAGGGCCTGCTGATAGGCTCGCATCAGGTCGAACAGGCGCGCAGTATCGGCGAGGTCGCGCTGCTGCGTCGGGTTCGGCGGCGTAGCGGCGAGCCAGGCGCGGTAGTTGGCGTCAATCTCGGCAACGGACTTGCCGTAGGCCGCCTGGAAGCCGCGCTCAAGCGCCTGCCGGTCCCGCTCGCCGCGCCGCCGCTGCAAACTACCGAACAGCACGCGCAGCTTGTCCTGCCCGTGAGTTTCGACAAGATACTGGATCAGCCCCGCCGCCTCCAGGTAGCCCGTCTCATGCTGCTTGTCGTAGAAGTTCTCGACGAGCTGGTCGAGGGGCAGGTAGCGATCAAGGGCGAGCAGAGCCGCAGCGCGCTGGCGGATTGGCTCCGGCTTGAAGTGGCCGCCCGCTACCCACACCGCCAGCCCCTCGGAGAGCATCAGCGGCGACTCGCCCGGCGTCCACGAGTTCTGCAAGGCGTGGGTGGCCTCGTGAGTGATGACGATGGGCGCGAAGCCGACGGCGTACTGGCGGTCGAGGTACGAGAGCACGATATGCCCGGCGGTAAAGCCGCCCTGGCCGAGGGTGCGCGGCACGAGGTAAATCTGCAAGCGTGGCGGGGACGCGATGCCAAGTGTCTGCTGCACACGAGCCACGGACGCATCGGTCTCCGACATCAGTGCGGCGATGTCGCGCTCCGCTGCCGTACCTGTGATATAGTGGAGCGTGCAGCAGCCCGTATCGACAGCCGCCCACTGCGGCGAGACGCCGGGCGTCGGCGCTTCCAGGGTGACGCTGCCCAGCGCAACATTGTTGGCGGCGTTCTCGTCGCCCTCGCCGATGTTGTTGTCCGGGTCCACCTGGACCACGAGCGATTGCGTGCCGACCATGCCTGACGTATCCCACGCCCACTCGGCCGTGGCGCTGCCCTGGCCGGTCGGCGGGATGTAGGGAATCGTCACGCGGGCGACCTGGATGTCCTTGTCGCCGTCGCGGCGGTAGACAGCCGCGGGGACGTTCATCAAGGGCTTGTGGCTGCCGTTGTGGGCCGTGACCTTTACACTCACGACGTCACCGCTCACCGGCGGCGTCGGGTAGACGGTCAGAGCGTCGGTATCGGCATACAGGTCCGTCGGCTTTGCCGCATCCGCCAGACCTGGCGCGCCCAGCAGAAACAGCGCCAGAACGACAGGGCCAAGCAAGCGCCACAGGCGAGCCATGCTCTCGCTCATCGTGGCGCTCCAAAGGATTGCAGGGCAAGGAAGACTTTCTCCTCGGTCGTGAGTGGCTGGTCCGTGGGCAACCCGCGCAGCGCGGCCTGCGCCTCGGCGACGCTGTAGCCCAGGCCGGTCAAAGCCTCGATGACCTCGGCGTCGGCGAAGCTGAAGCCCGCCGTGGGCGACGCGCCTGCTCCAACGGCGCT
The DNA here is from genome assembly GCA_039810085.1 of Anaerolineae bacterium. Taxonomy (GTDB): domain Bacteria; phylum Chloroflexota; class Anaerolineae; order Epilineales; family JAHCIE01; genus JBDHWG01. The sequence continues at coordinate 3,966 of JBDHWG010000034.1, read as the reverse complement.
CAGGTCGAGCTTCCCCTTAAGGTCTACGACCATCTGCTGCGCGGTCCGCCGCCCGATGCCCGGCACCTGGGTCAGCACGTCCACCTGCCCGCTGGCAATCGCCGAGCGCAGCGTGTCCGGGTTGATGCGTGAGAGAATCGCCAGGGCCATGCGCGGCCCAACCCCCTTGACGGTGAGCAGCTGCTCGAATAGCTCGCGCTCAGCCTCCGAAGCGAAGCCGTAGAGGGCCAGCTCGTTCTCGCGCACGTGGAGGTGCGTGGATAGGCTAATCGGGCTGCCGATAGGGCCGCTGCGGTCAAGGACGGTGGTGGGCACGCGGACGCGAAGCCCCACGCCGCCAACGCCGACCACGACGCTGCTATCATCTTGCGCCAGGAGAGTTCCCTCGAGGGAAGCGATCATTTCACTCCGTCCCGTGACTGTTGCCCCGCGTCATTCATCTCGACATTATAGGCCGTTTGGCGGCTACAGTCTAACCCTAATTCGTGTATTTGCCGCATAGCGTCACCACCTTTATAATGAACACTCGGATGGACACACCTATGCGCGTTACAGTCATCTGCACCGTCAAAAATGAAGCGGCATCTATCGAGCGCCTGCTCGATTCTCTCATGGCGCAGACGCGCCCGCCGGACGAAGTGATTGTCACCGACGGCGGCTCGCTGGATGGGACCGTCACCGTTCTGCGCGAGTGCGCCAAACACGCGCCGTGGCCGCTGCGCATCTTCTACCTGCCCGGCGCGAACATCTCCGTCGGCCGCAACCGCGCCATCCGTGAGGCGAGCCACGCGATCATCGCCTCCGTGGACGCGGGCGTCTGGCTCGACCGCTGGTGGCTCGAAGCCATCACCGCGCCCTTTGCCGACTCGAATGTCCAGTGGGTCAGCGGCTTCTTCGTTCCCGATCCCCAGACCACCTTCGAGACGGCCCTCGGCGCGACAACCCTGCCGAGCGTCGACGACGTGCATCTCGACCGCTTCATTCCGTCCAGCCGGTCCGTCGCCTTCCGTAAGTCCGCCTGGGCCGCAGTCGGCGGCTATCCGGAGTGGCTGGACTACTGCGAGGACGTTATCTTCGACCTGGCGCTGCGCGAGCGATTTGGGAACTTCGCCTGGGCGCCCGCCTCCATTGCCCACTTCCGCCCGCGCCCCACGCTACGCGCCTTCGCCCGCCAGTACTATGTGTATGCGCGCGGTGACGGGAAGGCCAACCTCTGGTCGCGCCGGCACGCAATTCGCTATGCGACCTATTGGGGGCTGCTGCCTGCCTTGCTCGTGCTCGGGCGGCGCAATCCTCTGTTCTGGGCGCTGCTACCCCTTGGGTTGGCAGCAATGATCTGGCGGCCCGTCCGCCGCTTGCGTCAGATGACGCGCGGCTGGCCGTTGCGCCGCAAGGCGCAGGCCGGCGCGTGGATACCCGTGATCCGGGTGACTGGCGATGTCGCCAAAATGGTTGGCTACCCCGTCGGCGTGCAGTGGCGGCAGGAGCACGGGCCGGGGCATGACTTGGGAGAGTAAGGCCGCATGATCGACCTTGCTATCGTGATTGTTCAATACAACGTCCGAGATTTGCTGCGCGACTGTCTGCGCTCCGTTCTCGCCAGCGAGGGCAACATCAGCTACGCGGTGTGGGTGGTGGACAACTGCTCGACTGACGGCAGCGCCGACATGGTTGCCGCCGAGTTCCCAGATGTGCGCCTCATTCGCGCGCCCATGAACGGCGGCTATTCCTACGCCAACAACCTTGGCCTGCGAGCGGCCGGCTTCCGTCCCGTTGGCGACGAAGCGCCACTCTCTGAGGCGGATGCTGCGCCAGCGCCGACCGCGCCTATCGCCCGCTACGCGCTGCTACTGAACCCGGACACTCTGCTACCGCCGACCGCGCTGCGGGACATGGTCGCGTTCATGGACAGTCACTTGGATGCGGGGGCGGCCGGGCCACGTCTCGTCCTGGCGGACGGCTCGCTAGACCTGGCCTGCCGCCGCGGCGAGCCGACACCCGCCGTGAGCTTCTACCGCTTCAGCCGCCTCAGCAAGGTGTTCCCGCACAGCCCGCGCTTCGCGCGTTACAACATGACCTACTTGCCGGAAGACCAGCTCGCCGAGGTCGACTCGGTCGTTGGCGCGTTCATGATGGTGCGTGGCGCGGCCATCGAGGGGGTAGGCCTCCTGGATGAGCAGTTCTTCATGTACGGCGAAGACCTCGACTGGGCGCTACGGCTACGGCGGGCAGGCTGGAAGGTATGGTACAACCCGGAGGTCACCGTCCGCCACTACAAGCGCCAGTCGAGCCGACAGAGCGCCCGCGCCGCGCGCGAGTTCAAGCGCGCCGAAATCATCTTCTACCGCAAGCACTACGAAGCGACCACACCAACCTGGCTGCACTGGCTGGTGATGATGGGCTTCACTCTGCGTGGCGGGCGGCGCCTGGTGCGCGAGACCTACGGGACAGCGGAGGCCGTGCCATGAGCCGCCGCGTCGATGCCCTGTTCAACGCCACCACCGTATTCATGGACGCGGGCATGGCCTGGCTGGCCTTCTTCCTGGCGTACAGCACGTACCGCCACTTCCGAGCCGCGCCGCCGTTCAGCAACTACATGGTCATGGCCTTCATCGCTGCCGCAGCGACAGTAGTCGTCTTCTTCTTCGCCCGCCTCTACCACCGCCCGCGCGGTCTGTCCCACTTCGACGAGATCACGCGCATTGTCGGCGTGTCGTCCATCGGCGTCGTCACCACGGTCGCGTTCACGACGCTGCTCTTTCCCACGCTGGATTACTCCCGCTGGATCATCGTCCTGACCTGGGTTTACTCAATCATCCTCATCGTTACGGGCCGGCTCGTCCTCTCCGGGCTGCAATCGTTCCTGCGCGAGCGCGGCGTCGGCAAGATGCGCATTCTCATTGTCGGCGGCGGCGAGACGGGCAAGCTTGTCGCGGACCGGGTGCAGGACGCGCCCAATCTAGGCTATGAGATTGTGGGCTGCGTCGATGATCGGCTCGGCCGGCGCGGTTGGAAAGGCGTGCGCTATCTCGGTGGAACCGACGACCTGGAACAAGTCATCGAGAAAGAGCGCGTCGATGAGGTCATCATCGCTATGTCCGACCCGAGCCACGACCAGATGCTCGATCTCATCGGCCGCTGCCACCGCGGGAACGTCAGCATCAAGGTGCTGCCTGACGTATTCCAGATTATCGCCTCCGAGGTCACCATCGGCCACCTGGACGGCCTGCCCCTGCTCACTGTGCGTGACGTGGCTCTGCGCGGTTGGAAGCTGACGCTCAAGCGCGGCGTCGACGTGATGTTCAGCGTCGCAACGCTGGTAGTGCTCTCGCCCATCCTGCTCCTGGTCGCCTTCCTCATCAAGCTCGACTCGCCTGGCCCTGTGTTCTATACACAGGAGCGCATGGGCCTCGACGCCCGCCCCTTCCCCGTCATCAAGTTCCGCACGATGCGCCATTCGGCCGAGTCCGACCAGCCGGGCTGGACCGTCGCCGACGATCCGCGGCGCACACGCCTGGGGCGCTGGCTGCGCCGGGCATCCATCGACGAGCTGCCCCAGTTCATCAACGTCTTGCTGGGCGACATGAGCGTTGTCGGCCCTCGTCCGGAGCAGCCCGCCTTCGTCGAGCAGTTCCGCCGCCAGATTCCGCGTTACATGGAACGCCACCGCGAGAAGGCCGGGCTGACCGGCTGGGCGCAGGTCAACGGCCTGCGTGGCAACACCTCCATCGCCGAGCGCACCAAGTACGACATCTACTATATCGAGAACTGGTCGCTCTGGCTCGACTTCAAGATCATGCTCAAGACGATCCCCCTACTGTTCCGCGACCCGCGAGCGTATTAGCCCCTCACCCCCTGCCCCTCTCCCAAAATGGGAGAGGGGGGAAGAGGGGGGAAGAAAAGCTCTGGCTCCCCTTCCGCCCGTTTTGGGAGGAAGGGGCTGGGGGATGGAGGGACGAGGTCTTG
>JBDHWG010000033.1:0-42936 GCA_039810085.1 Anaerolineae bacterium | reverse complement strand
GCAGCCGCGCTGCTGGCGGGCGTTGCGCCGGATGGCGCGGCGGCGACGCCGCTGGGGGGGGCGGCGGGCGGCGCGCCGCTGGCGAGGATGTCCTGGGCGTTCCAGGCTTGGAGCGCTTGCGCCAGAGTCTCGCGCATCACCGGCGCGCGGTCCTGGCTGACCAGGACGACACGCTGGAGCTGCGGAACCTGCCCCGTCTCGCCCTGGAGGTAGAGCGGCTCGACGTAGAGCAGGGCGTCGTTCATGGGAATGACCAGCAGATTGCCGCGAATGACCGACGAGCCGCGCTGGTTCCACAGCGTGAGCTGGGCAGAGATGGTCGGGTCCTGGTCGATGCGCGCCTCGACCTGGAGCGGTCCCTGGACGTTCTCCTGCTTCGGGAAGTTGTAGGCGACGAGCTGCCCGTAAGCGTCACCGTCGGAGCGCGCCGCCATCCACCCGATCATGTTGTCCTTGCGCGACGGCGTGAAGGGTTGGATGAGCAGGAACTCGGCCTGCGGCTCATTCTGGAGCTTCATCACGACGTAGTACGGTTCGACAGGCGTTCGCTGCGTGCCAACGATCTCTTGCGGGATGACCCACGGGTCCTCGCGGTTGTAGAACACGCGCGGGTCAGTCACGTGGAAGTCGCCGTAGACCTGGGCCTGCAGGTTGAACATGTCCTCCGGATAGCGCACGTGGGCGCGCAGCGACGTTGGCATCTCGCTGATGGGCTTGAACAGCGTCGGGAAGACGCCCTGCCACGCCTTGATGATCGGGTCGTTCGGGTCGGCGACGTAGTACGTGACCGTGCCGTTGTAGGCGTCGGTGACGACCTTGACCGAGTTGCGGATGTAGTTGAGCGGGCCGAGGGCCGGGTAGTTGCGGGCCTTGCGGTCGAGCTGGAACGGCTTCGAGTACGGGTAGAACTCGCTGGTGGTGTAGGCATCCTGAATCCACCACAGCCGCCCGTCGTCCAGGACGACATAGGGGTCGGCGTCGAATTGCAAGAACGGCGCAATCGTCTGCGCCCGGTCGTCGATCTGACGGTTGAAGAGGAGGCGGCTGTCCGGCGTCAGGGCGTCGGTGAACAGGATTTGGGTGTCGCCGAAGCGCAGCGCGAACGCCAGCTTCTTGAGGAACGAGTCCAGCGGCACGCCGCCCGTCCCCGCGTAAGTCGTCTGCGCGTTCTGGTCGCCCACCGGATAGTCGAACTCCGGCTGCGTCGTCTTGACGAAGACGTAGCTATCCGTCGCCTCGCCAAAGTAGATCGCCGGGTTGGTGATGGCGACCTGGACGGTCGAGGTGGGCGGAATGTTCTGGATGAAGAAGTAAGGGTAGCCCTGGGGCGTCACTTCGTTGACCGGACTCATGACGACGCCGTAGCCGTGGGTGAACTCGAGATGCTGGTTGACCCAGGTCCGGTTGGGAAGCTGGCTCGACGACAGCTCACGCGCCGAGATGGTGACCTGGTGCGAGTCGCCACTCGCATCAGTAATTTTGTATCGATCCACGTCCACGTCCACGAAGTCGTAGTACGAGCGGATTTCCTGGAGCTGCGCGTACGTCGTCTTCAATGGGCGGTAGTCCCACAGGCGGATGTTGCGCACTGTCGCGGCGTTCTGGGTGAAGTCTTGCGTCGTCAATGCCTTCGGCGTAAACTCCCGCGTCTGCACGCCCTCGATGCCATACGCCTGCCGCGTCGCCTGGATGTGGTTGACGATGTACGGCTGCTCCAGGCTGAACTCGTTGGGGCGCACCTGGTAGTTCTGAACGATGGATGGGTAGATGCCGCGCATCCCGATGGCGACAAGCACCCACAGCACAGCTCCGACTGCCGGCAGCCACCAGCGGTTGGTGAAACCCCACGCCAGAATGAGCAGCGCAATGAGGAGCATCACGCCAGCCAGGAGGTTGTAGGCGCGCAGATTGGCGACGATGTCGGTGTAACCCGCGCCCCACACGACGCCGCGCGGCGAGTATAGAATGTCGTAGCGGTCCAGCCAGTAGCCTAGACCCCAGTCCACGGCGATGAGCGCGCCCAGAATGGCGAGGTGGATGCGCATGTAGTCCGGGATGCGGTAGATGCGCGCCTGGAGCTGGGGCCGCCGAGCGATGAGATACATCACGGCGACGCCGACAATCGTCAGAAACAGCAGCGCCATCAGCCAACCCTGGGCGAAGCGCAGGAACGGGTAGGTGAAGAAGTAGTAGCCGATGTCCAGGGCGAAAATCGGGTCGGCGCGGCCAAACGCCTGCTCGTTTTGGAACAGGAGCAGGGTGTCCCAGTTATCGGACATGGCAATCGCCATGAACAACGACAGGAACAGGGCGCTGACCGTGATCGTCCACGGCGCGGCGCGCCCGTCCAGCCAGTTGTCCTGGCCGAAGAACAGCGGCTCGCGGCGCACCAGCCAGCGCGCCAGCAGCCAGTTGCCAGCCATGAACACGGCGCTCAGGATGAAGCCCAGGACGAACAGGCCGATGCGGGCCTTGATCTCCGTGGTGAAGACGTCGAAGTAGCCGAGGCTCTGGAACCACAGGCCGTCGGTGTACAGGCTAATCAGGTTGTAGCCAAACATGAAAACGACGAACAGGATGCCGAGCAGAATCAGGAACGCCACCCCGCCTAGCGGCGGCAATGGCCGTCCCCGACGGCGCGGCGGGCGTGCAGTCGGCCCCGCGTTCCCTGGCGGTAACCGCATAGTTGTGTCCTCTTCTAGATGTGGTTTCTCCTACTCAAAGTGTAGGCGAATACCGACCTCTGTCAATGAGGTATACGTACGACGAGTGGCGGACGGTGCATCCGCCGATTACCCGATTGACGCGCCTGGGGTGGCTGGTGTACGATGTGCGAGGCCGCTGTAGCGTCTCCCGTCGTGTATTTATGAGATTGCCACAGAGGCACAGAGGACACAGAGGACAGAAGGTGCAAGAGATTTTGGAGATGTAAGTATGGCTGAGCCTAGTTCTGCAAACTTACCTGCGTTTATTCAAACGTTGAGTGACCCGCGCCGGCTGCGGTTGATGACACTGCTGGCGCAGGAGCCGCGTTCCGCTGCTGCTCTTGCTGAGTCAGCAGGGCTATCCCCCATCGAGACGGACAAGGCGCTGCGCCGCCTGCGAGATGCCAACCTTGTCACATCCGACGCCGACACCTACACGCTGAACCAAGACGCGCTGCGCGCCGTCGCAGATGCTCTCGCTAAACTTGTCCCGAACAATGAGGAGGCGCCGGTGGCCCCGCCGTCGTTCGAGGCGGTCCTGGCCGCGCTGCAGACGCTGAACCATCCCCACGCCCTGGCCGTCGTTGCGGCCCTGGGTCGCGGATCCGATACCACCGAGGCGCTCGCGCAAGCGGCGGGGCTGCCCCTGCCCGTGGTCGAGGATATGATGGCGCGGCTGCAAACTCTCAGCCTGGTCGAGGTGTCTGGTATGCCGGGCGCTTATGTCTACCATTTGCGGGCCGGCTGGCTGCGCACCCTGCCACTGGCGCTAGACCGCGTGGCGCCGCCTGCCCCTGGCGCGAGTGTTGTTACACCGCCGGTTGAAGACTTCGAGCAGAAGACGCTGCGCGACTTCGTGGTCAACGGGCGGCTGAAAACGATCCCGTCGCAGGAGAAGAAGCGCGAGGTCATCTTGCGCTACCTAGCCGATCTGTTCGAGCCGCAGCGGGAGTATCCGGAGCGCGAGGTCAACGCCATCCTACGCGACGTCTACCCTGACGCCGCGAGCCTGCGCCGCTACCTGGTGGACAGCCACTTGATGCAGCGGGACCACGGCATCTACCGTCGGACGCTGTCATAACGCCAGGCAGGAAGGAGCAGCTATGCCGCTGGTCTACACGGCTGCGGTGATTGGAGGCGGGGTGGGGGGCAAGCTCAGCCTTGACGCCTTGACCGCCTCCGAACGGTTCCAGCCCGTGGCCGCCGCCGATCTGCGGCCTGAGACACGCGCGGAGCTAGAACAGCGCTATCCGGGTCTTCGTACCTATCCGAGTCACCAGGAATTGTTCGCAGAGTGTCCGGTCGATGTGGTGTGCATCTCGACCTATCCGTCGTCCCACCGCGAGGTCGCCCTGGCCGCCCTGGAGCTTCCCCTCAAAGGCATCCTGGTCGAGAAGCCCCTCGGAGATACGACCAGGGCAGGCCGGGAAATCCTGGCGGCCATTCGTAAACGGAACCTACCCGTCGCCGTGCCACACGGCCTCCTTGTGACGAGCCACAGCCAGGCGATTCTGACGCGGGTCCGCAACGGCGAGATTGGCGGCCTGCGCCTGGTGGAGATCGAGTCCGATAAGTGGGACATCATCAACGCCGGCATCCACTGGCTCAACTTCTTCGTGGCGCTGACCGGCGGCGAGCCGATGGACTACGTGATGGGGATGTGCGACACCAGCACGCGCACGTATCGCGATGGCATGCAGGTCGAGACTATCGCGGTCACGTATGCCCAGACTGTGTCCGGCATCCGCGTGGTCATGCAGACCGGCGACACGCTGAAGCTCATGGCCGATGGGGCGCAGGCGCTCTTTCGGCTCGTCGGGACCCAGGGAACCATCGAGTTCTGGGGGTGGCACAACGCCTACCGCCTAGTTAATGCCGCTTACCCGGCGGGTCAGCTCTTCGAGGTTCCGCGCCACGCACGCACGCCCCACCAGATCCACCTCGAAAATCTGGCCGCGCAGATGGACGCGGGCCAGCCGGACTACACAATCGCGGAGAGTTCGCTGCAAGCCCTCGAACTGTGCGAAGACGCGTACCTGTCCCACGCCCACCGCTGCCTGATCAAGCTACCCCTCGACGCGGCCTCGCTCCCAACGCCGAATGATTGGCAGCCGGGCCAGCCCTACACCGTCCAGGGCGGTGGACGCGACGGCCGAAAGCTGGTGTAGCGTGGGCGTCGTCGTATCGCTGGAGCCGGTCAAGGTCAACGTCTATGGTCCACCGGCGCAGGGGTGATCGCTGCGCCAGCAAAGGAGTGAGGGGCAGGTAGCGCGCGCGGCGGGGTTACGCTATAATCAGCGCCAGAAGTGGCGTATGATGAGCATAAGGAGACCGTCGCATGCCCAAGCTAGAAAAAGTTGCGCTATTCACCAACGAGTACCCGCCGAATGTCTACGGCGGCGCGGGCGTCCACGTCGAGTACCTCAGCCGCGAGCTGTCGCGCCTGGTCGCGGTGGAGGTGCGCTGTTTCGGCGCCCAGGACATCCAGGCCGACAACCTGCGCGTCAAGGGCTACGGGGCATGGAGCGAGGCGAAGGTGAACACTGACCCACGCTTCGGCGGCGCCCTGGATGCGCTCTACCGCAACCTGGAAATGGCGAAGGACAACCTGGACGCGAACGTCGTCCACTGCCACACGTGGTACGCCGACATGGGTGGCTTCCTCGCCAAGAAGCTGTGGGGCATCCCACTGGTGGTGACGATCCACTCGCTGGAGCCGCTGCGGCCGTGGAAGGTGGAGCAGCTCGGCAACGCCTATCACCTGAGTAGCTGGATCGAGAAGACCGGCATCGAGGACGCCGACGCCGTCATCGCCGTCTCCAACGAGACGAAGAACGACGTGCTGCGCTTCTTCGACATTCCACCGGAGAAGATCCACGTCATCCACAACGGCATCGACTTGCAACAGTACCAGCACACCGACGCCACGGACGCCCTGGTCAAGCGCGGCGTGGACCCCAGCCGCCCGTTCGTTTTGTTCGTCGGCCGCATCACGCGCCAGAAGGGCATCATCCACCTCGTCAACGCCATCCCGGAGATCGACCCGTCGCTGCAAATCGTGCTGGCGGCGGGCGCGCCCGACACCAAGGAGATCGGCGAGGAGATGGAGGGGCGTGTCGCCGAGGTCAGCCAGGGGCGCGAGGGCATCATCTGGATCCGCGAGATGATGCCGCGCGACGACGTCATCCAGTTCTACTCTCAGGCCGCCGTGTTCTGCTGCCCGTCGGTCTACGAGCCGTTCGGCATCATCAACCTGGAGGCGATGGCGTGCGAGACGGCGGTCGTCGCGTCGGCGGTGGGCGGCATTCCGGAGGTGGTTGTGCCGGGCGAGACGGGCCTGCTCGTCCCGCTGACCCTCAAACCGGGAACGTTCGACCCGGTCGACCCGGCGCAATTCTCCCACGACCTGGCCCAGGCTATCAATACTGTCGCCCTGGACCAGGAATTGCGGGAGCGGTTCGGACGCAATGGGCGGCGGCGCGTCGAGGAGCACTTTAGCTGGACGGCCATCGCGGAGCGGACCCTCAATCTCTATCAAACTTTAGTCAACGGAGGCTAGAGTGAATCTCGAAACAGGCCGCAGCCGCGTGGTCATCGAGGGTGTCAAGCCGGAGATCGACTGCGGCGGATTCCCCATCAAACGCATCGTGGGCGACAACGTGGTCATCGAGGTGGACGTGTTCACCGACGGCCACGACGCCATCTCGGTTGTGCTCCTGTCGCGGCAGGAAGGCTCGCCGACGTGGCGCGAGACCCCGATGGAGTTCCTGAACAACGACCGCTGGCGCGCGTCGTTCCTCGTCACCGAGCTGGGCCGCTACCAGTACAGCATCCTCGCGTGGGTAGACCGCTTCAAGTCGTGGGCGCGGGACATGGCGAAGCGCGTCGAGGCGGGCCAGGAGACGCCGGTCGACCTGGCGATTGGGGCCGAGCTTGTCGAAGCGGCCGCGACTCGCGCCGACGAAATCGACCAGGGCCGCCTGCTCATGTATGCCAAGTCGCTACGCGCGGGCGGACCGGATGCGTCGCGCCACGCGCTGTCCACCGAGCTGGCGGAGCTGATGTCCCGCCACGCCGAGCGGCTGTACGCGACGCGCTACGACAAGGAGTTGACCGTCGAGGTCAACCGCGAGGTCGCCCGCTTCGGCGCGTGGTACGAGATGTTCCCGCGCTCGTGCGCCCTCGAACCGGGCAAGCACGGCACATTCCGCGACGTCGAGGCGCGCCTGCCCTACGTCGCGTCGATGGGCTTCGACGTGCTCTACCTGCCGCCGATCCACCCCATCGGCCGCAGCTTCCGCAAGGGCCGCAACAACAACGTCGTCGCCGCGCCGGACGATCCGGGCAGCCCATGGGCGATTGGCGCGGAGGAGGGCGGCCACAAAGCCATCCATCCAGAGCTGGGCACGCTGGCCGACTTCCAGAGCCTGCGGCGCAGGGCGTCGGACTACGGGCTGGAGCTGGCGATGGACATTGCCTTCCAGTGCGCGCCCGACCACCCCTACGTCAAGGAGCACCCGGAGTGGTTCCGCCGACGCCCTGACGGCACGATCCAGTATGCCGAGAACCCACCCAAGAAGTACCAGGACATCTACCCGTTCGACTTCGAGAGCGAGGACTGGCAGGGCTTGTGGGAGGAGCTGAAGAGCGTGTTCCTGTTCTGGTGCGAGCAGGGCATCCGCATCTTCCGCGTCGACAACCCGCATACCAAACCGTTCGGCTTCTGGCAGTGGGTCATCACGGAGGTCAAGCGCGAGTACCCGGGTACGATGTTCCTGTCGGAGGCGTTCACGCGGCCCAAGGTGATGTACCGCCTGGCGAAGCTCGGCTTCACCCAGTCGTACAACTACTTCCCTTGGCGTAACACCAAGCGCGAGCTGACGGAATACCTCACCGAGCTGACCCAGACTGAGGTGCGCGAGTATTTTACCGCCAACCTGTGGCCGAACACGCCGGACATCCTGCCCGAGTATCTTCAGTTCAGCGGCCCGCCCGGCTTCGTGACGCGCTTCGTCCTGGCGGCGACACTCGGCCCGGCCTATGGCCTCTACGGCCCGGCCTACGAGCTTTACGACGACGAGCCGTTGGGTCCTGGCAAGGAAGAGTACCTGAACTCCGAGAAGTACGAGATCAAGCAGTGGGACATCGACCGGCCGGACAGCCTGCGCGCCTTGATCGCTCGGGTGAACGCGTGCCGCCGCGAGAACAAGGCGTTGCAGAGCAACGCCAACCTGCGCTTCCAGAAGGTGGACAACGACCAGATTATCGCCTACACCAAGGCCACCAACGATGGCTCGAACCAGGTGCTCGTCGTGGTCAACCTCGACCCGCACCATGCTCAGGGCGGCATTCTCGAGCTGGAGCTGGACCGGCTAGGCATCGATCCGCAGATGCCGTACCAGGCGCATGACCTGCTCACGGACGCGCGCTACCTGTGGAATGGCCCACGCAACTACGTGGCGCTCGACCCGAAGGTCAGCCAGGCGCACATCTTCGTCATCCGCCGCCGCGTCCGCACCGAGCACGACTTCGATTACTATATGTAGTTAGTCCGTCATTGGTAGATAACCATCCCACGCACCAGCGCATCACTCACGGTGTCATGCCGACGTAGGAGGCATCTCTCCGAAAGTCCTCGGCAGAGAGACTCCTCCTTCGTCGGGGTGACACCGGATATGTCGCTGCGGGCGTAGCCTCTGCAATGACTCAAGGAGATGGAACCCGTGTCACACGAGCCGCAGACCCTCACCGCGCAGAACACCTGGGACGAGCTACTCCAGCCGGACCGTCGCGCCCCCCTCGAAGCCATCCTACCTGCCTACGTTCACCCCCGCCGCTGGTTCGGCGCGAAGACGCGGCAGATTGCGAGCGCGCAGATTGTCGACACGCTGCCCCTGGCTGGCACAGCGGGAACGGCGTATCTCACGCTGGTGAGCCTGGCGTATGCCGACGGCGGCAGCGATACCTACGTCCTCCCTTTGAGCTTCGCGCCCCACGAGCAGGCCGCGCACTGGCTGCGCGACGTGCCCCACGCGGTCGTGGCGCGGGTCGCGTCGAGCGGCGGCGAGGGCGTGCTGTTCGACGCGGCGTTCGATCCGGGCTTCTGCGCGGCGCTGCTAGACCTCATCGCCGCGCGTGGGCGCGTCACCGGCGAGGTCGGCACGCTGCAGGCGACGCCGACAGATGCTTTCGTGGGCCTGCGCGGCGACACCGACACCGACTTGACGCCGAAAGTCGGCACGGCGGAGCAGAGCAACACGTCCATCATCTACGGTGGGCGGCTCATCATGAAGGTGTTCCGCAAGCTCGAGCCGGGCATCAACCCCGACCTGGAAATCGGCGTCTTCTTAACGGACCGCAGCCCGTTCGAGAATGTCCCACCCGCCGCCGGAACTATCGAGTATCGCGGTGGAACCGGCGCGACGGCGGGCCTGGCGTTCCTCCAGGGCTTCGTGCCGAACCAGGGGGACGCCTGGAGCTTCACCCTGCGCGAAATCGGCCAGTCGTTCCAGGACACGCTGCACGAGCTGCCGGCCACGCTCGACGAGCCTTCGCAGCACGCCTCGCTTCTCGACCTCGTCGACCAGGAGCCGCCCGACACGGCCCGCCGCGTCGTGGATGGCTACCTGGCGTCGGCGCGGCGGCTCGGCCAACGTACCGCCGAACTGCACCTGGCCCTCGCCGCCGACCCCCGCGACCCGGACTTCGCGCCGGAGCCGTTCGACGCGGCGTTCCGCGAGGCCGTTCTCGCCTCCATGCGCGCTCGCGCCAGGGTCGCGTTCCAGACCCTGAACCGACGCTGCGACAGCCTGCCGGAGCCGGTACGCTCGGCGGGGGAGCAGATCATGGGCCTGGAGGAGATTTTCCTGATGCGGCTCCGCGCCGCCTTCGACCGCCCCATCGACGCTGTGCGCACGCGCATCCACGGCGACTACCACCTGGGGCAGGTGCTCTACACCGGCGACGACTTCTACATCATCGACTTCGAGGGCGAGCCAGCCCGCCCCATGAACGAGCGGCGCCTGAAAAGCTCGCCGCTCCAGGATGTCGCGGGGATGCTGCGCTCGTTCCACTACGCGCCGTACGCCGTCCTGCTCGGCCAGGCGCCGGGCATCACGTTCGAGCCGCACCAGGCGCAGGCGCTGGAGCCGTGGGCGCGCTTCTGGCACCGCTGGACATCCGCCGCTTTCCTACAGAGCTACCTGACGACGGTCGGGCAGGCGCCGCTGCTCCCCGCGTCGCGCGAAGAGTTGGGCTTGTTGCTGGACGCCTACCTGCTGGACAAGGCGCTGTACGAGATGGCGTACGAGCTGAATAACCGGCCTAGCTGGGTGCGCATCCCCGTCGAAGGCATCCTACAACTCGTCGGCGCGTGATGTGCGCGACGTCGTATCTTGGCTCGGCCCCGACGATTGAAGTCGTTTAGAGGTCAGATGCTGGACAAAGACATGGCGCTACGCCGCATTACCGTCGATTTGCGGGCTGAGAGTGTTCGGTAAATCGATTGGAAGCAAATAACGCGACCACCACAGTGAGGTATACTGAAGGTGCCAACCACAGCTCTCACCTGAAGGTCGCACCATGCAGTCTATCACACTATGCCGCCCAATGCCAATCACCTAGCCACCCAGCGATATCGTGCTCACGCCGTTGCACGCGCGGCTGAAAGGGCGCTTGCGGCTCAAGCCGGTCACATTTCTGACGGCGATCAACGCCCTGACCCTGGCGCGTTAGGCTTGTACAGCGCGCTGGCCGCACCAGTCGGCCAGTCTGCCGAAGCCGCCCTGCGGCGCCCCACGCGTCTACCAGGATGCCTCTATCCTGCTGTTGGCCGTGGTGCAGATTGCCTGGCGCTTCAGCTACAACGGCTTGTTGGGCTATCTAGCTGACCAGCATGATCTCGGGTGTGCGGTCGGGCTACCGTGTGACCGCCAGGGACATGCGCGCTGTATCAGCCAGAGCCAATACGGGGAGTGTCGCCAAGCGCTGGGTCTGCGTCCCTATCTACTGTCTCAAAACACCGACTCTCGGGAGGTCATGTCACGCACTGAGCAGCCGTACCACGTCGGGGCAGCGGCGCAGGCGGGCGAGGGCGCGGAACTTGAGCACCTACACATTATCGGGTGTACCGCTGTACAACAGCTTGTTGCCTGACACATCTCTACGAGTCAAGACGAGCTCAGCGAGCCAGGAGGTGGCAAAGACCATTGAGCCCACGTGAGCGCTTGGCGACGCGCACCGGGTAAAACGACTGGCTCAGGATCAGGGCCGCTGGTTAAGAATGGCAATGAGCGGAGCACGCTGGCAGCACAGCCAACGTTGCGCCGTAGCCAACGCCAGCCGATCTGGAAGTCACTCAACCCGCGCCTCCAGTGACCTTCCACGCTCGGACGCTCACCGAGATCCACGACGGAACCGCCGAGCGAGACGAGGTGGAGGGTGGCCACGGCCATGACCAATAGCAGCCGCTCGACGCTGCTCGGGTCAGCGAGTTCACAGTTTTCGAGTTGGAACCCGTCCGATTTATCGTCGTCGGCCCACGCCAGGGCGATGTCAAGCGGGCCTCGCACCGTCTACGTCCACACCGTGCCTCGGCATGACATCGGACGCTTGTTTCCAGGATATCTGAACGCAAGGGCGCAAAGGCGCAACGCCGCTAAGAGACCGAAGACTTATGTTTCTTGGCGTCCTTGCGCCTTTGCGTTGCCACCTTATGTTCGGAGGAGGCCAGCGCGAAGCGCGAAGTTGTAGGCGGGGCGCACGTCGGCAGCGCGCTCGCCCAGGGCGTTGAGGTCCACCGGCACGGTACGCCAGCCCACGAAATGCAGGTCGTGGCGGGCGACGGTCGCCTCGATGATGTCGCGGCAGCGGCCCTGGTCGGCCCAGCGGCGGCGCGGCAGGAAGAACATACCCACGCCAAGGTCGGCCGGGTCGCCAAACCAGCCCATGCGGGCAACCTCGCGGGCGAGGAGCTTGCGCGGGAGTTGGGTCAGGATGCCCGCGCCGTCACCGGTCTTGCCATCGCCGGCAATCGCGCCGCGATGGGCCATATTGCTGAACGCCTGGAGCGCCTGGGAGCCAGCCATTATACCTGAAAGGGCGTCCGGAGTCAAGCGCGAACGCCAAATTTGCCGCACTGCGTCAAGAAAGAATAAGCGACTTCTAGGCCGATACAAGAGGTCGAGGTGTCATTCGCCGCTTTCTGCAGCTTGGCGTAGTGCGAGGAACGCTTCCTTGAGAGGTTGATTGACGGCGCTTTCTGGTTCAGCCAGGACCAGTTCCTGGTAGGCGTCCAGGTATTGCATTCTCAACCGATGAAAGAGGTGCAGGAAATAACGCACGAAGCCTATGCAATCTAGGATGACAATCTCGATGCCGCCTGTTTGATCGTAGATGCCCGCCGCGTAGTCCTTTACCTCCTGGTCAATAGGCTCCGTTGTGATGAAGATGTAATTGTCGATTCTTGTAGCATTGCCCTCTAACTTCTGAAGAGCGTGGTCAATATCACCGATTGTAACTCGACGTGCCTTCATTTCATAGCTGGTTACAATGCCCTCATCCGTCAAGAGCGTAATGTCCAGATCACCCAATGCGCCAGTTTGGAAGTCGGCCGCGTTGTGGCCGTGCAAGGGCAAGACCCGCTCCCCCAGATAAGCCTCGGCTGCCTTGTATGCAGCGGCGACGGCGAGGACAGGTAGGCGTGAAGCCCGTTTCTGAGAAATGTGGGTTTGGATGAGGGTGACAATAGCTTCAGCAGACAACGGGATATTAGCGTCGGTTGTTCGTAGCCCCGCCAACAGGCTTTCCATCCGCTGTTGCCGTTCGTCTCGAAAAAGCATCAACTCGCGGATTGTCTCGACCAATAGATTCCCAAGCTCGACCCGATCTGTGTACACATCGGAGAGGAGATGAAGAACATCTTGGTACAGCTTAGGAACGTTCCCGACCAGATTGACCTCTGGTTCGAGTGTGATATTGCGGTTTCTCAAGGCAGGGGTCAAGAAGGCCGATGTGGGGTTGGCTGGCAGTCGGTGACGCGTTACAAAGGCTGCCACGTACTGCTCATCATAAGTGCGCCCTGAGTAGGCATCCGGGTCACCGATTTTCGTGTAGGGTTTGCGAATATCCACATCGGGATTATGGATTTTTGCCAACAAGCAGGCCATGAGCAGGCGGACACCGGCACGATTCTGCAGGTTGCGGCAGACAAAGTGAAGGCGTTCAAGCATTTCGGCGTCAGCAAGGACTGGCTCTCAAAGATGGGCCAATGCGCGTTGATAGGCTACTTCAAGGATATCAGCTGGTTCTGCCATGCTTCTAAGTCCCCAACTTTGTGTAGAGCGTCGTAGTTGACCACGAGGACTTCAGTCCGATTCTGTTTCACCGAGTGAACGACTTTGCTAGGCGCCTCGATGAACTGCCAGTCACCATACAACTCGTCGATGAGAGCGCAATGATACGTCGAAAGCGCAACCTTCCCCTTGATACTATGCAAAACCCCTGCAAGTTCTCGGTGCTGATCATCGGTCATTTCATATCGGTAGGCCTTGCTGTCGCCTCGGGAGTCATGTGGATAGGGGGGATCACAATAGAACAGGGTCTCTTCACTATCGTAGCGCTGAATGACATCGATGGCGGGACTATGCTCGATCTGCACGCGCAACAGCCGCTGTGCTATGTCGGGCAAATCTTCAACAGCGCCAAGCCATCGTGATACAGCGCCGGCCATTCCGGCTCGACTCGTGAGACGACAGTGCGCCCACCTTCCTGAGCTGGCCGTTTGAGCAAGTCCAGTACGAACTTGTCGCGCCCGAATGTAGAATCGCCTAGCACGCTCTAGAGCTGACACGCCTTCCAACGATTGTTCAATGGCGAAATCGAATTCCTCGCGGGAAAAAGGCGTCAAGCCGATAGCTTCAATCAACGCCTCTTTCTGCTCACGAAGCACTCGAAAGAAATTGACAACCTCTCCATCAATGTCATTGTACGTTTCAACAGGCGAAGGCTCTCGGTTGATAAGGACGGCGGCTGAGCCCCCGAATGGTTCGCAATAGTGCGTTGTTCTTGGAAGTAATGGTAGCAGCCAGTCAAGATGGCTGAATTTCCCGCCATACCAGCCAAAAGCTATGAGCTTGCCCATCAGCCCTCCAAACTAACCCTCGTCCGGCTATCCATGAATTCTAGCACTGGCGGGTGAACGTGTCTAATGACAGCTACATATTGTTGTACTCTCAAGCATATTGTTGCAACACCTTAGCTGGGCTTCGAGATTGCTCTGACATCGAACGCTCCTACTACCCCTAAGGAGACGGCAGACAGCAAAACCCTTGCACACGTCAATACGACATTGCGCGCGCCTTCACGAATGTCGGAGGCCGTCCCGCGCTTCGCCATTGAAGCAGGGGCGGCCTCACCGTGTAACGGAGGTATTCATTTTTCATTTGGACCAATTGCGGGATGCAAAAATGGATTGGTCAAATGAGTGCCGGGCGTGTGATCAGGGCATTCCGACCACAATGGGGCCCGCGGACGGCACTGGCATCTGCCACGCTGGTGTGTACATCACGGTGAGCACCAGGGCGGCCAGGGCGATCAGGACGATGACCCAGTTGATGTCAAATTCCCGCGCTGCCAAATGCATGTGAGTGGTAAACATGGCACGACCTCTCTTTGTGGGTGACCGAGCAAGGGTGGCCCACCCGACGTGGGCCTTTTCCTTTACGCACTGCGTCAACCCTATACAAGCCATTATACCTCACATTGTTATCAATTTCAAGCGATTTCGGCACATAAGTGAGAATTTCTTGGACCCGGTCTTCATCTGTCACACAGACCCCACCCCAGGGGGGTAGGGAGACACGCTGGGGCCGCTCCCAGTCCCCTTGGAGAAGGAGCGGCCGCCATACCTCAACCCCTATGTAATTGTCGCGTTCGCTCAATACGGTGGACCTGCGGACGGTACTGGCAACGTCCAGGGCGGCGTTACATAGATGGTGACGGCCAGGGCGACCAGGGCGAGGAGAACGATGAAGATGGCTTGCCAGGGGACGGTAACATCGTGCGTGCCAAGACGGAAGTGGAGGGCAAACATCACACAACCTCCTTCCGAGAGACGCTCGCATGCCGCAAAGCCCGACACTAGGCGGCCAGGGAGCGCCAACGCATCTGAGGGACTTCCATTTTATCACGAGTGCGAAGGATTTTCAAGACCTTGTGCTACGAAAATAGAGGCTTGTGTTATGTTGGGCGAGCCTAAATCAGCTTCAGAAAAGCGGCAGAGGCACAGAGGGCCAGAGCCATCTTCCCCTCTGTGCCCTCTGTGCCTCCGTGGTGATCTTCTGTTCGCCGCGCGAAGCTACAGCTCGTTGGACTTGCTCTGCACAAGCTCCTGAGCGCGGGCGATGAAGTCGGGCACCGGCACTGCGCCGCGATCCTCGCCCGTTCGCACGCGCACCGACACGGTGTTGTTCTCGGCCTCGCGGTTGCCCACCACGAGCATGTACGGCGTCTTCTGAAGCTGCGCATCGCGGATCTTGGCCTGCATGCGCTCCGGCCGCGCGTCCACCTCGGCGCGCAGCCCGGCCGCCTTGAGCTGCGCCGCGACATTCTGCGCGTAGGCAGCGTGGCGGTCGGTGACCGGGATGATGACCGCCTGCACCGGCGACAGCCACAGCGGGAACGCGCCGGCGTAGTGCTCGATGAGGACGCCGAAGAAGCGCTCCATACTGCCGAGCAGGGCGCGATGCACCATGTACGGGCGGTGCTTGGCGCCGTCCTCGCCGTCGAACTCCAGCCCAAAGCGTACCGGCAGGTTAAAGTCGAACTGGATGGTGCTGAGCTGCCACTCGCGGCCGAGGGCGTCGTTCACCTTCAAGTCGATCTTCGGGCCGTAGAACGCGCCGCCGCCCGCGTCCACCTCGTAGGGCAGATTGTGGGCCTCGATGGCCTTCCGCAGCGCCTCGGTCGCCATGTCCCAGTCGGACGGGTCGCCGACGAACTTTTCCGGCCGGGTCGATAGGTAGGCGGTGAAGTCGGTCAGGCCGAAGGAGCGCAGAACGTACAGCGAGAACTCCAGCGCCCGGGCGATCTCCTCCTCCACCTGGTCGGGGCGGCAGAAGATGTGAGCGTCGTCCTGGGTGAAGCCGCGCACGCGGGTCAACCCGTGCAGCACGCCGCTGCGCTCGAAGCGGTAGACCGTCCCATACTCCGCGTACCGCCGGGGCAAGTCGCGGTAAGAGCGGGTCTTGCTCTTGAAAATCTCGATGTGGAACGGGCAGTTCATCGGCTTGGCGTAGTACTCCTCGCCCTCGATGTCCATGGGCGCGTACATGTTCTCCTTGTAGAAGCCCAGGTGGCCGGAGGTCTCCCACAAGAAAGAGCGGCCGATGTGGGGCGAGAACACCCACTCGTAGCCGTTGTCCAGGTGCGCCTGGCGGGCGAAGTCCTCGGCGATGACGCGGATGAGCGCCCCCTTCGGGTGCCACAGGATGAGGCCGGGGCCGACGTCCTCCGACACGCTGTATAGGTCCAGCTCGCGGCCGAGGCGGCGGTGGTCGCGGCGCTTGGCCTCCTCCAGCCGCCATAGGTACTGCTCCAGCTCCGCCTTGCTGTCCCACGCAGTTCCATAGATGCGCTGGAGCATCGGGTTCTTCTCGTTGCCGCGCCAGTACGCGCCGGCGATGGACTGGAGCTTCAACCCCTCCGGGTTGATGTCCTTCGTGCTCGGGACGTGCGGCCCACGGCACAGATCCTCGAAGTCGCCGTCGCGGTAGGTCGACAGGACGACCGAGCCTTCCTTGACCGGCTCGCCATACTCATCCACCTCGCCCGCCAGCAGGTCGCGGATCAGTTCCAGCTTGTACGGCTGGTCCTTGAACAGCGCACGCGCCTCCTCCGGGCTGACGACGCGGCGCTCGAAGGGGTAGCCCTCGGCGATGAGTTCGCGCATCCGCGCCTCGATCTTGTCCAGGTCCTCCGGCGTCAGCGGGCGCGGCAGGTCGAAGTCGTAGTAGAAGCCGTTCTCGATGGGCGGCCCGATGCCCAGCTTGGCCTCCGGGAAGTAGTCCAGAACGGCCTGGGCCATGACGTGCGCCGCCGAGTGGCGCATGCGGTAGAGATGGTCGGCTGGCGACTGCGGCGCGTCGGCCGCCGCCACGTCGCTCGATATCTGGCTCATAAACACACCCTCCTCGTCTGCCTAGACCTGACAGGTTTTAAAAACCTGTCAGGTCTGAGTTGCTGCCATAAAACAAAAAACCCCTCGCCCCCGCAGGGACGAGAGGAAGACTCCCGTGGTTCCACCCACATTCGGCAGGCGCACGCGCCCACCCTCAAAGGCCGCTAACGGGGTCGCCCCGTCGGGATTTACTGACCAGGCCGACACATTCGTATGCTCGATGCGTTCGTTGGCCTGGCGTTCTGCCCGAGACTGGCAGGTCGTTTTCGTCGGGCGCTGTGCGAGCGGGGCTTTCAGTCCATGACCCCGCCTCCCTGGCGCCGCTCTCCCGAGTACTCGTCCTGCTCATACGTCGTATCTATCTGATGACTATTGTAGCACGGTCTTACCCAACCCGCAAACCCCCAACGGATGAGGCGGCATCCACCGAACGATGTATAATTTACCGACTCTGTCATAGGGAGCTATCACGCATCATGGACAAAGCACGCCCGGCGCAGACGGGCTACTCCATCTGGTTCATCATCATCGTCGCGTTCTTCGTCACGTCGCTGATTGTCTCCAACATCATCGCCGTGAAGCTGGTGGACATCTTCGGCCTCGTCCTGCCCGCCGCCGTCATCATCTTCCCCATCAGCTACATCTTCGGCGACATTCTGACCGAGGTGTATGGCTACTCCCAGGCCCGCCGCGTCATCTGGCTCGGCTTCCTGTGTAACCTGTTCGCCGTCGTCGCCATCTACGCCGCGCAGCTTCTGCCGAGCGCGGGCTTCTGGGATGCGCAGGCGGCCTACGAGCGCATCCTGGGCTACGCGCCGCGCCTGCTGCTCGCCTCGTTCGCCGCCTACCTGGTCGGCGAGTTCGCCAACTCCTTCGTACTGGCGAAGATGAAGGTGGCGACGGGGGGGCGCTGGCTGTGGACGCGCACGATCGGCTCGACGGTCGTCGGCCAGGGCCTCGACTCCCTGGTGTTCATCACAATCGCCTTCGTCGGGACGATCCCGCCGGACGCCGTGATGCAGACTATCGTCACGCAGTGGCTGTTCAAGTCGGTGTACGAGATCGTCGCCACGCCGCTGACCTACGTCATCGTCAACTTCCTCAAGCGCGTCGAGCAGCGCGACGTCTACGACACCGACACCGACTTCAACCCGCTGGCCGTGTCGGAGTAGGAGACATTTGTGGCGATTGCCGTCAATCGGGGGACGCTAGAGTTGCTGCACAAGTTTCGTGAGCGTGTGAAAGCTCATTGAGATCAACGACAATCGGCTTCCCTAACGGCAACCAGGCCAAGGCGGTCTTCCCCGCACGCGACACACGGCCAGCGGATATCGTTTCTGCCAAGGCGAAGAGATTATTTCGCACGACGACCAGCTCAAGTACCCTACCCCAATACCCAGGCATCTGGGGTGGTAGAAGCGGCGGTCTTTGTGGATGTCGGGCAGGTATTGCTGCGCCACCAGTGACTAATGCAGCTGTTGACGAATCGTGCTGCAAATCGTATAATGCGTCCAGGCGCGGATTCCCCTTGCGCCAGGCAGCAACGTACCCGGATGTTGAGGTATGGCCCAACTCTTCATCTCCCACAGCTCGCTGGACGACGCGTTCGTGCGCGATCTCCGCGTGGCGCTGGCCGATCACGGCCAGCCTGGCTGGGTTGATTCGCGCGAGCTACGCGGCGGCCAGCCGCTCTGGATGGAAATCCAGCGGGCCATCGGAGCTGCCTCGGCCTTCGCCGTCGTGGTCAGCCCGGATGCCTTGCAGTCGGAATGGGTCGGCGATGAACTTGACCATGCGCTCAAGGTGCAGAAAAAGCGCGGCAAGGACAAGTATCCTGTCATCCCGCTCTTACTCAACGGCGCCAAGCTGGGCGTACTAAAGAGATTCTTCGGCGAGGAGCCGGTCTACATGCCCGTGACGGGCGACGCCAGCGGCGTCGAGGCGGCGATGAACGCGATCCTCGTCGCCCTGGGCAAACGTGACCCCGCCGACGTCCCCCCCACGCCCCAGCCCAAGGCCGAGCCGCTCGAGGAACTCGTCCTGGAACTCACCGACCTGAAGTTCCACGAGCAGGACGGCGTGCGTTGCGCCTCGGCCCGCGCCCGGCTCGTCTATGAGCCGGCCACGCCGGGCCAACCGGCCGTCCACAGCGCGCAGAACTGGCGGCTCGTCGCGCCCATCGGGCCAATCGAGGCGGAAGATCTGCGCTGGTATCTAGAGAAGTATGCCGTTTGGCCGACCACGTATGACCAGGATCGCGCAGGGAAGGTGGAGGAAAACCTCGTCAAGTGGGGGCAGCTCCTGCACGCCCAAGCCATGCCGCTGGCCCACACTGCCAACGTCATGCTGGCCTGGGCAAAGATCAGCGATCACGCCGGCCGCCGCTTCTCCGTTTACGTGGATGTGGCGCTTGAGGCCGGCGCTCCGGACGCTGACGCCACGACCGCCAAGGAAGTTGCCACGACGCTCCTCGGCCTGCCCTGGGAACTGTTGCATGACGGCAAGCGCTTCCTCTTCCAAGGGGCGCAGCCAACCCGCGTTCGCCGCAGGCTCCCCGGCACGGAGGGTTTCGGCGTCCCCGTCGTCGCCACGCCGATCCGCATTCTGCTCGTCACGGCGCGGCCAGAGGATGACGCGTGCGGCTACATCGACCACCGCGCCGGCGCGCTGCCGCTGGTCGAGGCGATGGAAGCCCTGCCCGGCCTGGTCAAGCTCCACGTCCTCAACCCGCCCACGCTGCCCGCCTTGCGCGAGGAACTCGACCGCGCGCACCACGCCCGCGAGCCATATCACGTCGTCCACTTCGACGGCCACGGCGTCTATGCCCGCCGCGTCGGCCTCGGCGGGCTGTGCTTCGAGGATCCCCGCGACACGGACAAACTCGACGGGCGCCGCCACGTGACCGTCCACACCGACGAGCTTGGCCCGCTCCTGCAGAACTACCGGATTCCGCTCGTCTTCCTCGAAGCGTGCCAAACCGCGCAGGCCGAGCACGTGTCCGAGTCGGTCGCCTCCGAGCTGCTGAAGGTCGGCGTCGCCTCCGTCGTCGCCATGAGCCACAGCGTGCTGGTCGAGACGGCAAAGCAGTTCGTCGCCGTGTTCTACCAGGCGCTCGCCGAGGGCAAACGCGTGGGCGACGCCATGCTGGCCGGCCAGCGCCGCCTCAAGGACGACACCTTTCGCGGACAAGTTTTCGGCGCGGGCGAACTGCGCCTCGAAGACTGGTTCGTCCCCGTGCTCTTCCAGGAAAAGGACGACCCGCAGCTCTTCAAGACCGTGCCCGCCAGGCAGACCCTGGCGGACTTCCGTACCACGCTCGCGGCTCGCCTTGGCGAGCTGCCCGAAGAACCGGAGACCGGCTTCATCGGGCGCAGCCGCGAGCTGCTCGCCCTCCAGCGGCTCCTTCTCCCCTCGCCCCAGGTGGGAGAGGGGGCGGGGGTGAGGGGGTCTCGCTACGCCGTGGTGCGGGGGCAGGGCGGCGAGGGCAAGACGGCGCTCGCCGCTGAGTTCGCGCGCTGGATGGTGCGGTCGCACCAGGTCCGCCGCGCCGCGTTCGTCTCCGTCGAGACCCACAGCCACGTCGCGGCCGTGCTCGATGCTCTCGGCCGCCAGATTGTGGGGAAAGAGTACTCCGCCGCCACATTCGACGATGTGAAAAAAGCGATCCTGCCCGTCGAGCGCGCGCTGCGCGAGCAAGCCACGCTGCTCGTAGTGGACAACATGGAGAGCATCCTCCTGCCGCCCTACCTCGAGACGCCCGAGGCGCTGTCCGAGGAGGCGGGCCGCGAGCTGAAGGCCATCCTCGCCCTGTGCGACCGCCTGGTGACGGTGGGCGACACGCGCCTCGTCTTCACCAGCCGCGAGGCGCTGCCCGCGCCGTTCGATGCGCCTCGCCAGCGGCGCGAGCTGCATCGGCTCGACCGCGAAGACGCCGTGAAACTCGTCGAGCGCGCGTTGAATGCCGACGCCCTTCAGAACCCTCTCCTCAGGGGGGAGGGCCGGGTGAGGGAGGCGGATGCCGCGCGTGAGTCCATCGAGGCGCTCGTGGAGGCCGTCAACGGCCACGCCCGCACGCTCGCGCTGCTGGCGCCCGAATTGCGGGGCCGGGGCGTCGCGGCCACCCGCGCAGCGCTCGTCGAGCTGATGGCGGCGATGGAGCGGCAATTCCCCGGCAGCCGGGAGCACTCCCTCTTCGCCAGCGTCGAGCTGTCGCTCCGCCGCATGTCCCCCGCGAACCGGGACCGGGCGCGCGTGCTCGGCGTGTTCCACGGCGGGGTCGAACTGGACGTGCTCAGACTAATGATGCAGTGGGATGACGCGGCTCTTGTCTCGCTCGCGCGCGAGTTGATCGCGACGGGGCTGGCGACGCCGAACCACTACGGCCATCTCACGCTCAATCCCGCGCTCTGCCCCTACCTGTGCGGGCGGCTGGACGCCGCGGAACGCGTGGCGCTGACGGCCCGCTGGGTCGAGGTGATGCACGAGTATGTGGACTTCCTCGTGCAACAGCGGAGCCAGGACGCCGAAGTCGCGGCGACGCTGACGGTGCTGGAGCTGCCGAACCTCTTTGCGCTGCTCGACCTCGTCCAGCGCGCGGGGGATGCGGCGGTGACGGTTGATCTGACCACGTCGCTTTATGGCCTTCTACGAAATGCCGGCAGGCCGCGGCTGCTGGAGCGCGTGGGACAGGTGCGCGACACTGCAGCGGTGGCGCTGGGCGCCGCCTGGACTCACGCGCGGTTCCAGGCGGCGCGCACCCGCATTGAGCAGCAACTGGCCGACGGGCGGCTGCGCGAGGCGTTCGACGGCGCCCAGCAGTTGCTCCAGCGCGCCCGGGCGGCCGGCGGACAGGCGTACCCCGCCGCCGATTACGATCTGGCGATGGCGTGCTCACTCCTGGCCCGCGTGTTGAAGACGGCCGGCGGCGCGGAACAGGCCCTAGCGCTGCTGGACGAAGCCCGCCGGCGCTTCGAGGCCGTAGCCAGGGAGCGCGCCAGCAAAGCTGCGGAAGGGATGGCGTCCGTATGCCTCACGGATCAAGGCGACTGCCTTCGCGACCTGGGCCGGCTCGACGAAGCGGCGGCGGCCTACGAAGAGAGCATCCGCCGCGCCGAGCAACTCAAGGACGCCCGGCAGGTCGCCGTCGGCAAGATGCAGCTTGGCACCGTCCGCCTGCTGCAATGCCGCTACAAAGACGCTCTGGACGCCCATGCCCAAGCGCGCGAGCGGTTCACCCAGTTGGACGAACCAGGCAGTGTCGCCATGAGCTGGCATCAGACCGGCATGGTGTATCAGGTGATGGGCCGGCCCGAAGCAGCGGAGGATGCCTACCGCCAATCGCTGGCGATCGAGGTGCGGCTCGGCGATGTCGCCGGGCAGGCTGGCACGCTCGCACAGTTGGGGATGCTGTATGACAACTCTCTCGGTCGAACGGAAGAGGCCGTTGCATTCCTCCAGCAGTCGGTGGATAAGTATGTCGAGATCCGTGACGTGGCGGGTGAAGGGAGAAACAGGGGCAACCTCGCCATTCGTCTTTGCAAGCTCCGCCGCCTGGACGAAGCGCGGCAGGAAATCCGCCGGGCGATCGAATGCGCTGCGCAGTTCGGCCACGCGTCCCAGCCGTGGGCGTCGTGGGCCATCCTCGCCGCCATCGAGACGGACGCCGGCAACAGGGCCGCTGCGGCGGCGGCGAAGGGCAAGGCCGTTGCCAGCTACCTCGCCTACCGCCGCGACGGCGGCGAGAACCACAGCGGGTCAGGCCGCATCGCCCTCGCCGTGACCCAATCCCTGCTCGCCAGCGACACGGCCCAGGCCGCGTCCCTCCTCCAGCAACAATTTCCGCGCTTCGAGGCCGCTGACTTCGGCGGCTTCATCCACGCCCTCCAGGCCATCGTCGCCGGCCGCCGCGACCGCGCCCTCGCCGACGATCCGGAGTTGGACTACTCGATGGCCGCCGAAATCCTCTTCCTGCTCGAAACGCTGGAAAAACGCCGGTAGCGCCGGCGCGTCGGGCGTCGCTCTGGGATGCGTGGAGCGGTGGTTCCATATCGCCGAGAACCACGACGACACCAGAAGGGGGGCGGAACGCCCCTGCGGAGGTGGGTGAGGGCGTCGTCGGTGATGGTGATGGGGCGGTCGCCGGGCCGCGCTCGGTGTCGTGGAGGGCGCGGAGGAGGAGGTCGCGCACCTGGTCAGGGGTCAACGGTTCTAGATGGAAAATGCGTGACCGACTGAGCAATGGCCCCACGACCTCAAAGAACGACTTTTTCTGCCGCCTCTTGCCCCGATATGCTCGACCCCAATGTCATCTGGCGCCTCGCCAGTTGGAGAGCAATTCAAGGCAGTTTGAGCAACGCGCCTTGCGCACTATAATAGGGTCACCGAAGCGCGATAGCTGCTTAGGCCCCGACTGCCATACAGACTCCAAACAATAAACGGGTAAGTGCTTTGGACGTCGTCCTATCTCTTAATGGCGTACCTATTCGGCTAACGGCAGAAAGATGGTTTCATATCGTCGAGAACCATGACGATTTGGCGGGGTGCTATGATGACGTTCTCGATGCCGTTGGTGATCCCGACCTCATCCTGCCAGGCCACGGCGGTACACTGATCGCAGTCAAGGGGTACGGAAGGCGGCGCTATCTGATGGTCATCTATCGTGAGCTAGCGCGAGACGACGGCTTTATCATCACCGCGTACTTCACCGACAAAGTAGATCGGAGCAAGGCAACATGGGAGAAGTAAGTAGCGGTTGGATCCCGACCTCTGTATTGGAAGCGATTCCTCTCCTGATCGATTTCCCCACTCAGCGCTTCTGGGTAGACTACGACCAGGAAGCCGACGTCTTGTACATTAGCTTCAAGCGTCCGCAGCACGCGACCAACACGGAGATGACCGACGACGGATTGCTCCTTCGCTACCGAGAGGAGCAACTGGTAGGCATTACCGTTCTCGACGCCTCAAAGCGGTCATCCAATGGGAGAGGAAAGGCACGACCTGTCGAAGCGCCGCGCGCTTGACGAGCATGAAAGGAAGCACATAATCAATGCCCCGAGGCAAACAGACGCGAGGTGAATGCGCATTTTGCGGGAGGGTGATGACCAGAGGCGGCTTGGCGAACCACCTCAAGAAGTGCGCGAAGCGGCAAGAAGCGATTAACACAGCTGACAGGACTGTAACGGATCGGAAGCAGAAGCTCTACCACTTGCAGATCCAGGACGCCTGGTCTAGCGCTTTCTGGCTGCATATCGAAGTGAACGGTACAGCGAGCCTGCAAGACCTGGATGAGTACCTGCGCGCCATCTGGCTGGAGTGCTGCGGTCATCTGAGCCAGTTCTCCGTCGGGAAAGGATGGCGCGACGAAGTCCCGATGAGCCGCAAGATCGAGCACGTCTTCCAGCCAGGGGTCGAGATAGTAACCCACATCGTTGTGCGACAAGCACGCAGCCGAACATCCGCATCAGGACGACGAGTACGGGGAGCCGATGCCGCTCATCAACTCGCCTCGCTTTGGCATGTGTGGCTACGATGGCCCCGCCGAGCCACCCTACTAGCAATACCATAGCCGATGTGTGCTATAATTGAACGGCTGTTCGATGGCCCAATTGATAGGACACATGGACCACGACGAGATTGCGTACGAATTGACTCACGCGCCGAGTCTCAAGCTCTTGCAGAAGGATACGGCGGCGCTCATGATCAGTTTCCTCTACCACGCCTTCAAGCGCGCCCACCGCGTCGCCATCCCCTACGGTGAGGTCGTGACGCAGCTCGACGACACCCTCCTCGATCTCAACACTGACGGGCCAGGCCATTACCCACGCTCGGCCCACGAGTATCTCAAGACCTGGTCCGACGACGACCACCGGCTGTTGCGGCTGTACTACGAGCGCGGGCAGGACGAGCCGCTGGTCGAGCTGACGCCGGATGCCGAGCGGGTCATCGGCTGGTTCGAAGACCTCCAGAAACGCGAGTTTGTCGGCACCGAGTCCCGCTTCATGCGCGTCTTCGAGCTGCTCGAGGATATCGCCGGCAAGAGCACCGAGGACGCCGCCATGCGGCTCGCCCAGCTGGAACGGCAGCGCGACGCGCTCCAGCAGGAGATCGACGCCATCCTCCAGACCGGCCAGGTGCAGCGCTACACCGAGACGCAGATCAAGGAGCGCTTCCGCGAGGCCAACGACGTGGCGCGGCGGCTGCTGGCCGACTTCCGCGAGGTGGAGCAGAACTTCCGCGCCATCGCCCGCGATGTCCAGGTCAAGCACATGCAGGAGGGCGCTAGCCGCGGCGCAGTCGTCGCCCACGTCCTCGACGCCGACGAGGCGCTCAAAGCCTCTGACCAGGGGCGCAGCTTCTACAGCTTCTGGGAGTTCCTGATGTCGCCGGCCCGTCAGGAGGAATTGCGGGCGCTCATCGAAGCCGTCTACGCCCTGCCCGAGTTGGAGACGCTGCGCCAGGAGCACCGGGGCCTGCGGCGTATCAAGACCAGCCTCATCGAGGCGGGCGAGAAGGTCGCCCAGTCGAACCTGCGCTTGGCGGAGCAGCTGCGCTATCTGCTCGATGACAGGCAGCGCGCCGAGGGGCGGCGGGTGATGGAGCTGATTGAGGACATCAAGCGCGCGGCCCGCGCCGTGGTCGCGGCGCCCCCGTCGGGCGATGACTTCCTGCTGCTGGAAGGACCGCCGGAGGTGCGCCTGCTGATGGAACGGCCCCTGTGGGAGCCGCCCGAAAGTCTGGACTTCTCGCAGCAGCGCATCGCCCAGGCGGCGGAGGAACGAGAGACGGTTGACCTGGCGCCCTTGTATGGCGGGTTCTATGTCGACTCGGTTGCGCTGCGCCAGCGCATTGACACCCTTCTGGAAACGCGGCCCGAGGTGACGCTGGCCGAGCTGACCCGCCGCTACCCCATCCGCCAGGGCCTGTCCGAGTTGCTGGCGTACCTCTCGATTGCCACCGACGACGACCGTCACGCCATTGACACGAGCGCCCTCGACCAGGTCTATCTGCACGTTCCGATGTCCGAGGCGCAAGCCCCGTCGCTCACCCTACCTCGCGTCGTGTTTCGAGGTCAATCCCGCCCATGACCCACGAGTCTGTTGCGCCGTACGCGCCGGTCCTCATCCGGCTGCTCCAGGGGGTGGTCTACGCCGACGACGGCCCGACGTGGGACCTGCTACTGCGCTACCAGACGCCTATCGGCGAATACATGGGCAAGATGGGCCTGGCGCTCGTCATTGACGAGACCGAGGGCTACGCCTACCTGACGCAGCCGGAACCGCTCGACGAGGACGACCCGGCCCACGGCCTGCCGCGGCTGACGCGCCGCGACCGCCTGGGCTACAACGCCACGCTCCTGTTGGTGCTCCTGCGCGAGCGATTGCAGCAGTTCGACGTCAACGAGCCGGGGGACACGCGCCTCGTTCTATCGGTGGAGGGGATGCAGGAGATGCTGGCGCTGTTCCTGCCGGAGCGCACCGACGAGACGCGCCTGCGTAATACCGTGCGCGCGGCCATCAACCGCGTCGAAGAGCTGGGCTTCCTGCGGCGGCTGCCGAGCATCCAGGACGAACGCTACGAGGTGCGGCGCATCCTCAAGGCGCGTCTGCCCGCCGACAAGCTGGCCGAAATCCAACACAAGTTGAAGGCGTATGCTGAGTCTACCGCTTGAGTTCGAGTCGGACAACGCCCAGGCAGGTTTCCGCCTCCACCGCCTGGAGGTGCTGAACTGGGGTACGTTCAACCGCCAGGTATGGGCCATCGAGCCGGGCGGGCAGACGGCCCTGCTCACCGGCGCGAACGGTTCTGGCAAGTCCACCCTGGTGGATGCCCTGCTGACCTTGCTCGTCCCCAACCAGCGGCGCGCTTACAACCAGGCGGGGGGCGACGGACGCAAGCGCGAGCGCGACGAGCGCAGCTACGTCCTGGGCGCGTACGGCAAGGTGAAGGCCGAGGATAGCTACACCGCCCGAACGCAGCACCTCCGCAGCCGCAACGACTACTCCGTTCTCCTGGCCGTGTTCGGCAACTCCGGCTACCGCGAGCAGGTTACGCTCGCCCAGGTGTTCTGGTTCCAGCAAGACCAGGTGCAGAAGTTCTTTGCCATCGCCGGACGCGCGCTCAGCATTGCCGCCGACTTCAGCCAGTTCGGGACGCCGACCGACCTCAAGCGGCGGCTGCGCCAGGCCAACGTCGAGGTCTACGACGAGTTCTCGAAGTACAGCGGCGCGTTTCGGCGGCGCTTCGGCCTGCGCTCGGACAAGGCGCTCGACCTGTTCAACCAGACGGTGTCCATCAAAGAGATCGGCGGCCTGAACGAGTTCGTGCGCACCCACATGCTCGAGCGCACCGACGCTCAGGCGCGCATCGCCGACCTGCGCCGCAACTACGAGAGCCTGACCCAAGCCCACGCGGCGATCTTGAAGGCGCGGCGGCAGCTCGACCTGCTGCGCCCCCTCCTGGCCGACGCCGACCATCTCGATGCCATCCAGGTAGCGCTGCATCACTTGGAAGGGTGCATCGAGGTCGTGCCGGCGTTCTTTGCCGAGCGCAAACAAGGGCTGCTCGACAAGGCCGTTACTGAGGCGCAGCGCAACCTGGCCGAGGCGCAGGAGCGCAGCCGAAGCCTCAAAGAGACGCTGGACAGGCTGGACCGGCAGCGCGTGGACCTGGTGGTCGCGCTGCGTCAGGATGAGACGGGCCAACGCCTGCAGAGCTTGCAGCGCGAGATCGAGTGGCTGGACGAGCACATCCTGCGCAAGCAGGGGTTAGCGCGCCAGTATAGTGCGCTGGCCGACTCCCTCGGCCTGCCCGCGTATGACGATGCCGCCGCGTTCCATCGCTCAGCGGAGGCGGCGCGGACGGCCCTGCCGACACTGGTCCAGGCGCTTGAGGCGCTGACCGACGACCGCGACACGCGCAAGCTGGCCCAGGGTCGGCTGCGCGAGGACGGTGCGGCGCTGGACAACGAGATTCGCTCGCTGCGCCAGCGCACGACGCAGATCCCGCGCGAGGACCTGGCGCTGCGCGAGCGCCTGCTGACGGCGCTAGACCTGGACGCCGACGACATGCCCTTCGTCGGCGAGCTGCTGCGCGTCCGCGAGACCGAGCGCGACTGGGAGGGGGCCATCGAGCGGCTGCTGCGCGGCTTCGGGCGGCAGATGCTCGTGCCGGAGGCGCACTACCGCCGCGTCAGCGATTACGTCAACGCGACGCACCTCAACGGCCGCCTGGTGTTCCTGCGCGTGGGCGAGCGGCGTCCGGCATCGGCTCTGCGCGACCTCGACCCCGACCTGCTCATCCACAAGCTGGACATCAAGCCAGACACCCCCTTCCACGACTGGCTCCGAGCCGAACTGATCGAGGGCTTCCCGTATGTCTGCTGCGACAGCCTGGAGCGCTTCCGCCGCGAGCCGCGCGCTCTGACCCGCGAGGGCCTTATCAAGAGCGGCCACACGCGCCACGAGAAGGACGACCGCTTCGGGCTGCGCGACCGCAAGCGCTACATCCTGGGTTGGGATAACCGGCAGAAGGTGGCGGCGCTGGAGGCTGAGCTTCAATCGCTGATGGGCCAGCTACGCGAGACCGAGGCGGCCATCGCCGACATCGACCGGCGGCAGAGCGCGCTGCGGGACCGCCAGCGGCGTTTCGAGGACCTGCTGCGCTTCGACGAGTTCTCCACCCTGGATTGGCGGCCAGACGCCGAGACGCGCCGCCGGTATGGGGAGGAGATGCGGCGGCTGGAGGGGGCGTCGGACAGGCTGCGGCAGCTCCAGACGGAACTAGCGACGCTGGAAGGGGTCATCGCCGACAACGGCCGCGAGCGCGAGGCGGCCCAGCGTCAGCTGACGCTCCTAGAGCGTGACGTGGCGGAATTTGGCGTCGAGCGGGAGCGCTGCGCCGACATTCTCGCCGACTGTCCCTCCGACAGCCTGGCCGCGTTCACCTCCACCATCCAGGGCTATATTCACGCGAGCCTGACGCTAGACAACATGGCGGCTGTCGAGGCGGGGGCAACCCAGACGCTGCGGCAGGCCGCCGACCGCGAACGCCGGCGCGAGAGCCAGATTGTGAACAGCCTGCTGACGCGGATGCTGACCTACAAGGGCGAGTTCCCGGCCGACACGGTGGACGTGGACGCCTCGCTCAGCGGGGTTGCCGAGTTCCGCCGCATGGTGGAGCGCATCGAGCGCGACGACCTCCCGCAGCACGAGCGCCGCTTCAAGAACCTGCTCAACGAGAAGGTGATCCACGACATCTCGCTGTTCCAGAGCGCCCTGGAAGACCAGGTAGACCGCATTCGGGAGAGCGTCGCGGCGCTCAATCAGTCGCTCCACGCGATTGACTACACGCCGGCGACATACATTCGGCTGAGCGCCGAGGCGACGCGCGACGTCGAAGTGCGCGAGTTTCGCCAGGTCCTGCGCGCCTGCCTACCGGATGTGGGCCGCGCCCGGACGGCGGAGGATAACGAGGTCAGCTTCGGGCGCATCCAGGCGCTCATCCAGCGCTTCGACGCGGAGGAGCGCTGGACGGCGAAGGTGACAGACGTGCGCCACTGGCTCGACTTCTCGGCCAGCGAGCGTTTCCGCGAGACGGACGAGGAGAAGGGCTACTACTCCGACTCGTCGGGCAAGTCGGGCGGGCAGAAGGCCAAGCTGGCCTACACCATCCTGGCCTCGGCCATCGCGTACCAGTATGGGCTGGAGCTGGACGAGGCGCGCTCGCGGTCGTTCCGCCTGGTCGTCGTGGACGAAGCCTTCAGCAAGTCCGACGAGACCAACGCCCGCTACGCAATGGAGCTATTCAAGAAGCTGGCTCTCCAATTGATTGTGGTCACGCCGCTGGACAAGACGCACGTGGTCGAACCCTACATCGCCACCTGTCACTTCGTGTACAATACCGTCGAGGAGAACGACTCGCGTGTCATCGACATCACCCGTGACGAGTACATCCGTCAGAAGGCGACGTTCAACGGTGGACGCGCATCGCAATGATCACCTATGATGAGGTGCGCCAGAAGGCGTCGCGGCGCTACCCGGATTACCTGCGGGCGTGGCTGCGCCAGACGCCCTTCTTTCCATTAGATATCCCCTTCCGCAAGCCCCAGCCCTCCGACGGCTATCTCGCGCTGCGCGACGGCATCCAGGCGCTCGTCGCAGGATCGAAGGAGGGCATCGGCTACGGCTACCGTGTGGAATTCGCCACCCGGCAGACACGCCGCCTGGGTGAGCAATCTCTGCCGCAGCGGATTGTTATTGAGACTGAGGCTGACTTTGCCCGCCTCCTCGACAAGGACGCCGAGATCGCGCAGTTCCAGCGCGACGCGGCGCTCATCCGCACCCATCTGCCGGCGCTAGAGACCTGGCTGCTCGACCACCCCCAAACGGTCATCGAGCACGCCGGCGAGTGGCCCGACCTGGTTCAAGTCTGCCGCTACTTTCTCGCGCACCCGCGCCCCCATCGCTACCTCCGCGAGCTGCCCATCCCGATCCACACCAAGTTCATTGAGGGGCACAAGGGCATCCTGCGTCGGCTGCTGGACGCGCTGTTGCCCGTCGAGGCTATCTGTACGAACGAAGCGATGTTCGAGCGGCGCTATGGCCTGCGCTACGACGAGCCACTGATTCGGGCGCGAATTCTCGACCCGCAGTTACGGCATGCCCACAACCTGCCCATGGACGACTTCAGTACCCCCATCTCGCAGTTCGAGCGGCTGGCGCTCGTTGGGCGGTGCGTCATTACCGAAAACAAGCTGACCTTCCTGACGCTGCCGCCGCTGGAAAACACCTTTGCCATCTTCGGCGGCGGCTTCAACGTCGAGCACCTCAAGTCGGCGCGCTGGCTGGCGCAGTGTCCGGTCATCTACTGGGGCGACCTGGACGCCCACGGCTTTGTCATCCTCTCCCAGCTCCGCGCGCTGTTCCCCCATGTCCAATCGGTGATGATGGACGCGGCCACCCTCGCCGCCTTCGAAGCCTTCGTCGTGCTCGGCGAACCCTGCGCCAGCCACGCGCTGCCCCACCTGACGACGGAGGAGCACGCGCTGTTCGTGCAGCTTGCGCGAGACAACCGGCGGCTTGAACAAGAGCGGATCACCCACGCCTACGCTGTTGAGCGGTTGCGCAATGCGGTTCGGCTGCTATGAGCCGGTGCGCATCTTTGCGCGCGAAAACCGCTTGGAAGGTTGAGGGCACAAGGAGAAAGGTCAATGCCTAGTGTGGAAGCCTACCATAGGCAGCTCACTTTCAAGCCAATGGACTTGCCGTCCCAACACCTGTCACACGCGCTTCATTATCCTGTTGACCGTCTTGATATCGAAGGCTTCAGGGTCGAATGAGCCGCCAACCCACGTGAGCATCTCCTCGTGCTCTGGATGTTTGGGCTGCTGGATAGCCTCGTGACTTTGAGTTGAAACACGGGGCTGTCGTCCTGTCGTTTCACTGGCATTGCAGACCTCCTACTCTGTGTAGGTCACAGCTCATGGCCCTGGCTGCCATCCCAATTCTACCCATGCCTGCGCCTGGCGCAACTGCGGTATAATATAGATGGCTCGGGTC
The DNA here is from genome assembly GCA_039810085.1 of Anaerolineae bacterium. GTDB lineage: Bacteria > Chloroflexota > Anaerolineae > Epilineales > JAHCIE01 > JBDHWG01. Next base: position 11,500 of record JBDHWG010000033.1, on the reverse strand, counting down.
TAGATGGCGAGCTAGGTTGACCACTTCCGCTCATGGAGGTTCCAATGGAGGAAACAGCACGTCTCATCCACAGTGACCCTGATATTCTGGGCGGAACACCGGTGTTTGTCGGTACTCGTGTTCCAGTGAAGACGCTGATGGACTATCTCGAAGCGGGCGATTCACTCGACGAGTTTCTCGATCACTTTCCGAGCGTGAGCCGCGAACAGGCGGTGGCTGTGCTTGAGCTCGCCAAAGAGATGCTGATGACGTATGCGAATACTCCTTGACGAGTGTGTCCCCCGTCCAATTCGTCGCGAGTTACCAGCTCATGAAGTGCGAACAGTCACGGAAATGGGGTGGGCGGGCAAGCGGAACGGGGAGTTGCTGCCGCTCATTGCATCCGAGGGCTTCGAAGTATTCCTCACGGTTGATCAGAATCTACGCTATCAACAACAGTTAAGCCGGCTAGGCGTTGCCGTGGTTGTGCTGGTTGCTCCGACAAACCGCCTTCTGGACTTGGTGCCCCTCATGCCGAATGTGCGAAGAGTCCTGGAACACATCCAGCCAGGTGATGTAGTGGAGGTTGGCAACGAGCGGTGACTTGTCACTCCTCCCCCGCCGCCCGTCACCGCTCCACCCTCTGCTTGACCTCAACCTCATAGCCCTGATCGCTGGGGGTGTAGAAGCGGCGGTCTTTGTGGAGGTCGGGCAGGTATTGCTGCGCCACCCAGTGCCCCTCGTAGCTGTGTCTTCGGGGTGCGGTTCTGGTGTTTGCCTGCCACATATCACTTACCGAGGTAGAGCGACGCGGCAAACACCAGAAAGGGCGCGGAGCGCCTTGCGGTCGTAGCCCTTCCTGTAAGGTGTTTCGAATGGCGTGGGAATTCGGCAGTCGCCAACTACGATACACGGGTTGGACGAGATAAGCATGTACCCCGGTTGTGCAATCAGCGATTGATCTCGATCAGGAGCACCCACGCAGTCACTACCGCGGTCACGAAGGAGGCGATGATACCAGGAACCATCCAGTACACTCCGTCTGCGCCTCGAAGCAGTATAGCCACGCCGGAGAGGATGTAGGGAACGGTCGCAACCTGCGAGAAGAAGATCGAACGCACAAATCGCGGACGCCACTCTGCGTCGACCTTGCGTAAGTTGCGGAGTTGCACAATCAGTATCGTAAGCCAGAAAACAAACCCCGCCACCAGCACCTCCGCACCGACCAGCCAGGTCGGCTGGCCCGGTACCAGCGCTAGCGTCGAAATGACGAGAACAGCCAACAAAAGTAGCAGCGCTTCCAGGGCAGGTTCCTCGAGGCCTTCCACACTGAGCACTCTAATGAGGTTGATAGATACTCCTACAAAGATCAGCCCGGCCAATGCCGCCGCAGCCCCAATCTCAGCAACGAAGAAGCTCTCCCAGCCTGGCATCGTGCTTCTCCCCAATCAGTGTGCCACGATCCTCAAGCGCAGGGCGCGGCTTGCAGGCGCCTACTGACGTCAAAGAATCTTGTCCGGATGAAGCACGACGATCACGCGCTTCGGATCATTGATGACTCCCTTGAGCGCTTCCTCGCGCTGGGCCTCTGGCACGTATTTTTCAATGAGCAGACTTGCCAGCGCAGCGAAGTCGTGTTCAATGATCTCGGCCTGTCCGTAGGCCACAACAGAGGTATGCGAAGCCAAGTCATCCACCAGGAGTGAGATGGCCGGGTTCCGCTTGATGTTCGTGTACTTGGCTCGATCCTTCGTCGTGGAAAAGTAGAAATCTTTCCCGTCCCAGGCATACCAGACAACGGTAAGTTGCGGCGCGCCCTTCGCGCGATTGACACCAATCACAGCGTTGTTTGGTTGTGCCAGCAGTGCGGCTTGTTTGTCCGTGATCATAGAGATGTCCTTCCTTCGTGCGGCATATGGCCGGCCATGAGCTCAATCATACCTTGGGGTGCATTGGCGCGAAAACAGATGCTGAGATTGTTATTGGATTCTGCGGTTGCAGTGGCGCCGCGGGGAAATGCCTCGGCTTCATAGGCGGCGAGCGCGGCTTCCACGTCGTCAGGATGAGCGAGAATCGCCTCTGCGAGCCGCGCGCCATCTAGCAAAGCAACATTTGCCCCCTCACCAGCGAACGGCGACATCAGGTGCGCGGCATCGCCGATCAACGTGACCCCTGGGACGCGCTCCCACCGGTGCCCAGCGGGAAGTGTATAGATACCGCGCGGAACGAGCTCGGTCTCACTCTCAGCAATCAAGGCGCGCAACTGGTCATCCCAGTCTTCGAAGGCGCTGAGCAGTTGACGTTTGGCCGCCGGCGTGTTCTGAAAGTCAATGTCGCCCGACGTGATCCACTCTTCAGGCGTTTTGAGAGCGACATAGACCGTAATGCCGCCCTCGCCGTTACGGTGCGCCAGCAAGCCCTTTTCGTCGGACAAGGCAAACATCGAGCCGTGACCGACCAGGGCCGCACTCTTGGGATGCCGCACATCCACGTCAAAGAGATGGGTCTCGACGAAAGAGATCCCCAGGTACATCGGCTGGACACTTGACAACAGCGGTCTGACTCTGGACCAGGCGCCGTCCGCACCGATTAACAAGCTGGTGATAACGGTCTCTCCGCTCGCCAGGGTGATCTGATGTTTTCCCCCTTCCAGTCTCGCAACGTGGGTCACCTTGCTTCCCCAATGGATGGCGTCGGTTGGAACGGATTGCAGCAAGATCTCGCGCAAAGCCCCGCGGTCAATCTCGGGGCGAAGACCGTCCCCCTTGTCCTGCCAGTGTAGCGTAGCGGTCTTGTCCAGAATACGCAGCTCGTCGCCGTGTGGGATCACCTTGCTCTGAAACTGCTCGAACAAGCCGGCCTTCCGCAGGGCCAGCTGACCGGACTCTTCGTGCATGTCCAGGACGCCGCCTTGCCACCGCGCCGAGGGGCCTGTCTCACGTTCGTAGATGACGACATCCATACCGTGTTTATGAAGGATGCTGGCGAGCGTCAGGCCGCCAAGGCCCGCGCCAACGATTGTAATCTTGTGTTCCATAATGAGCATCCTCCTATAATGGATCCCTCTTCCGTGTCTTTCAGGCTAGTTCTCGCGACGATCGCTCAACGGCTCACACGTCCAGTTCGTGCTCATGCAGCCCGACAGGCAGAGGTGCGGGTAGGTTGCATATGAGGTAGATACCCGATGCGATGATTAGCCTTTCGAGTCCGGGCATGATCTCCCTCCTTCACTCATAAACAATGATTCAGGGCACGGCCATACCGGTGCCCTGGAATTCTGCCGTCTAGCTGCTGCCAATATGTGGCTGTAAGCTACTTGGAAGCCTTGTCGACGAACTCGTTCGTGAAGGTCTTCGACAGGTCGATCTGCTTACCCTGGACGTTCTTGTCGAAGGCCGAGAGCACGTTCAGCACTGTTTGTGGCCCATCTGCTGGCATCTTCCCGTCCGGGCTGTACATACCCTTGCCGGCCTCCAGCGCCTTCACGTACATGTCCTTGTCACCGACGTAGTAGTCCTGAGGCATCTTGTCGGCGATCTCGGCGGCGCTGTGAGTGTTGATCCACTTGAGCGTCTTCACAAAGGCGTTAGCCACCCGCTGCGCGGCATCCTTGTGGCTGTCGGCCCACGCTGTCTGCGTGTAGACGCTGGCGGCCGGATAAGTCCCGCCCAACGCCGCCCGAGTGCCGTCGGCCGTGCGCATGTCAACCAGAACCTTGGCCTCGCCCGTCTTGAGCAGGCGCGAAATCGTCGGTTCGGTTGTCATGCCGGCGTCTATTTGCCCGTGCTGCATCGCCGCGATAAAGGTGTCGCCCGCGCCGACCGCGATAGAGTGGATCTGATCAACCGGAACACCGTTCTTGACGGCAAGATACTGGGTCAGGAAGTTCGTCGAGGAGCCGAGGCCTGTGACGCCCAGGTTCTTGTCCTTGAAATCCGCTGGGGACTTGATCTGGTCGGCCTTCTTGGCGTCAACCAGTTCAACCTCACCAGGCACCCAGTCTAGCTGGACAATCGATTCTGTGGTCTTGCCCGCGCCCTGGAGGTCGATGTTGTGATCGTAGAAGCCGACGACAGCATCCACCTGCCCCGCGAGCATCGCATCTTCCGCGCTCACGCCGGAGGGCTCATCGAGCAGCTCCACATCCAGGCCTTCCTCATCGAAGAAGCCAAGCTGTTTGGTGAGCATGGCGGGCAGGTAGATCTGCTTGTTCAGCCCGCCGACCATAATCTTGACCTTCGGCTTCTCGGCGGGGGCCGCAGCCTTGGACGCCGCGCCGCCGGACGACGTATTGCCGGATGCCGCCCCCCCGGACGCCGCGCCACTAGAGGCGGCAGGGCCGGAGGTCGCGCAGCCGGTAGCGACGAGAGCCAGACACATGACCAGGGCAAGGCTGAAGAGTGTGGCGAGTCGTTTCATGCTGTTCTCCTTCTCATGGATTGAACGATGGTTGATACACACGATCCTGCTGTGCAGGGGGTGTTGCAGTCCCAGCGAATTCCCAGTCTAGAAGCCGGCAACGTCGCCGACGGGGGTCGGGCGCCACCTGATAAGCCGATTCTCCAGCATCGTGATGAGATACTCGGCAATCAGGGAAACGGCCGCCAGCACAAACATCGCGGCAAACACGCCGTTCGGATTGAACGTACCCTGGGCGGTTGCGATCAGCAGTCCAAGCCCCTGGAGTGAACCCAGGTACTCACCCACGATGGCGCCAACCAGGGCGAAACCAAAGGCCGTGTGCATGCTGGCGATGATCCACGTCATTGCCGAAGGCAGGACAACGTCGGTCGACACCTGACGCGGCGATGCGCCGAGGATGCGCGCATTTGCGATCAAGGTACGGTCTGCCTCACGCACACCCTGGAAAGCATTGAAGAAAACGACAAAGAACACGAGCACGACCGCCAGGGCAACTTTCGAGGGAAGCCCCAGGCCGAGCCAGATGATGAAGATCGAGCCTAGCACGACGCGTGGCATCGAGTTTGCCATCTTGATAAATGGACCGAACACGTCAGCCAATAGACGGCTACGCCCGAGCGCGACACCCAGTATGATGCCGAGCACAACGCCGATCAGGAAGCCTAGCACTGTCTCGAGCAGCGTGACGCCAATCTGCGCCCACAACGATCCCTGTGCCGTCCCCTGCGTGACCCAAACCCAAATCTGCTTTGCAATCGCCGTGGGCTGGCCGAAGAAGAACGGGTCAATCAGGCCGGTCCGCGAGGAAACCTCCCAACCCACCAGGATAACGACCACGACGAGGATACGCAGCACGATGACCGTCTGGCGGTGGCGCACGGCTGCTGTGTTCTTGGTCCAGGCGATGGCATCGGCGCCGGTCGTGGTGTCCACCGTTGAAGTGATCTCCTCCGCGTCGGGAACCGGTGGTTCAGGCAACACGTTGGGTTGCGCGTTCGTAGCCGATGAGTACCTCATTGCGTAGGTCCTCCCATATCTCGTGGTATAACTGGGCGAAGCGGGGCTCGAAGCGAATCTCCGCGACCTTGCGGGGCCGGGGCAAATCGATAGTGTAGATACCTTTGACGGTGGCCGGCCCGGCCGTCAGGACGCACACCTTGTCCGCGAGAGCAATCGCTTCTTCCAGGTCGTGAGTCACGAACACAACGGAGGCGGAGGTCGAGTCCCAGAGGTCTAGCAACTCGTCCTCCATAAGCGCCCGGGTCTGCACATCCAGCGCGCTGAAAGGCTCGTCCATCAACAGAATCTGCGGCTCGGTAATGAAGCTTTGTGCCAACGCCACGCGCTTGCGCATACCGCCCGAAAGCTGATGGGGGTAGTGACCCTCGAAGCCAGCCAACCCTACTCGACGCACCCAGTCACGCGCCCGTTCATACGCCAGGGCCTTCGGGACACCGCGAAACAACGGACCGAGTGCAACGTTGTCCAGCACCGATTTCCAGGGGAAGATCGCATCGGCCTGGAAGACAAAGCCAACATGTCTGTTCACGTCCCGCACAGGCTCGCCCATGACATGCACTTCGCCCGCACTTGGCTGTTCCAGGCCGGCGATGAGGCTCAGTGTCGTGGATTTGCCGCATCCCGTCGGCCCGACCACCGCGCAGAATTCCCCGGGGTTGACAGTGAGGTTAAAATCCCGTAAAGCGGTGTACATGGCCCCGCTCGGCGATCGGAAACGCTTGTAGACACCGTGAAGGACGATGGCCGGTTCAGTCATTCCCCTCTCCTGTCCACTCTAAACGCGCCTAGCACAGCGGATAGAGCCGGTCGGCGCACACGCTGGCACAATGAAGGCGAGCGGTCCGGGCGCTCTCCTCGCGCTAGCGCTTGCCGGGGCTTCCTTCCGTGGATGCAGTATAAGGCCGGGGGCATTAACAGCGCGTGAACGAGGGCAGGCGCGACATGAATAACCGCGTGAATAAATCGTACGGGTGACTGAGGGAAGAGACGGTGGCGCCTCGAATCGTGGGGCTAACGGTGTGTCCAGGCGGGCATCGGGTACAATGCCTCGCGCTCGGCCACGTCGGCCGGGAAGACGGTGTATTTCTTGCCGTCTGGCTGAAGCTGCTCAACGGCCATCGGCTTGTATACGTTCAGGCCGCGCGCATCGAACTTGACGCGCCCGTAGAAGGTCATGGTGTCGAGCCCGCTCAGAGCCGTCCTAACAGCCTCGGGATCTAGCGTCCCGGATTGTTCTATCGCCTGTTGGAAGACCAGCAAAGCGGCCGTCGACTCCGCCGTTTGGTAGGGGATCTCGGAATACTGCGGGTGAGCGGCACGGAATGCCTGGGCATAGTCGCTCGGGGTCGCCCACGGCCCTATGCCCGAATACTTGAGGGCACTGGTCCATTGAGTAGCGCCGAAGATGTAATCCGCATCGCCCTTCAGATTGGCGCGAAACTCGGGCGTGGAGGGTCCGCTGGTGAAGCCAAGCGCCCGCGGTCTCAAGTCCTGTTCCTTGGCCTGCCGCACAATCAGGATGGCATCCTGAAGGTGGCCGGCTGCAAGAACTATATCCGGGTTCCGCTGCTTGATCTCATGAAGCAACGGGCTTAAGTCGTCTGGAATGAGGGGGTAGAGGGACCGATAGACGACAGTGAGGTGGCGCTCTGCGGCGTATTCGGCAGCCCCGGCCAGGACTTCTCGAGCGAACGGCTCGTCGGCGCCGAGCAGGGCAACAGTCTCAATAGCTGGATCTTTGGCGAGTACCACCGCCAGCACACCGCGCAGATAATTGCGGGCAGGGCTGATAATACTGAATGTATAGCGATCGCCTGACGGAAAGATGCTCTCCGCAGAGCCATGAGCTGCAACCATGGGCACCCCGTACTTTTCGGCGATGGGGACGGCAGCGGCCGTGAGCTGCGAGCTATAAGGACCGAGCAGGAAGTTGACATGGTCCTGCGTAATCAGGCGTTCGTAGAGAGGCGCGACTCGCTCAGGCTGTGACCCGTCATCGTAGTACACGAGCTTCAGCTTGTAGGTTTTGTCGCCAATGCGGATGCCGCCGGCCTTATTCACCGTATCAATGAACATCAAGTACCCATCACGCGTATAGCTGCCTTCCGCAGCTTGCTCCCCGGTGATCGGAATTGTGGCGCCAAAGACAATCGTGCCGCCGTCCATGACGCTCTGACTGCCCGGGAATGGCATACTGCATCCCACAAACATTGTCGCAACAAGCAGCGCGATCAGAGCGCGAACCAGGGCCACAACGCGGGCGAAATTCAACAGCGGCAAACGCGGCATGGGCGCATCTCCGAATTCATGGGACAAACCGGTAGCCGACACCCGGTTCCGTGACCAGGTGGCGCGGCGCGCCCGGGTCGGCTTCCAGCTTGCGGCGCAGGCGGCGCATGTAGACACGCAGGTAGTCGGCCTCCGAGCTGTATTCGCTGCCCCAGACACGCTGCAGCAGCATCCGATGCGTCAGGACCTTGTTGGGGTTAGCGAGGAGCTGCGCCAGTAAGGCGAATTCGGTCGGCGTTAGGCGCACAGGCTCTCCGCGCAGCCGCAGTTCGTGGGCATCGAGGTCGACCTCTAGCTCGCCATAGCGCCGCACGCCATGGGCCTCGGGTTGAGCCGTCCATTGAGAGCGGCGCAGAACCGCGCGTACACGCGCCAGAAGCTCCTCGACGCCGAACGGCTTCGACAGATAATCGTCGGCGCCGAGGTCGAACGCTCTGACCTTGTCGCGCTCTGTGTCCATGGCTGTCAACACGATGATCGGCACCGTAGATTGTTCGCGCACCCGGCGGCATACTTCCAGGCCATCCATCCGGGGCATCATGATATCAAGAATCAGCAGCTGGGGCTGCTCGATCTCCCATAGCGCCAGGGCCTCCAGGCCATTGCTAGCTTCAAGGACTTCAAAGCCCCGCGCCGTCAGATTGCTACTCACGAAGTCACGCAGGGAGTCTTCATCTTCGGCAAGGAGAATGCGACGCGGCTGCGCTGCCATTAGGCCCTCCTGTTAGCGTTGGGCTTCATTTGTGGCGGCGCGACGTGACTCGTTACTTGCGGAGTCCGTCGGCAGTCTGAATGCAAACACGCCGCCGTTGACTGTGTTCTCCGCCCAAATCGCGCCGCTATGCGCCTCGACAAATGCTTTGCAGATCGCCAGCCCCAGGCCCGTTCCCCCTGAGCGTCGTTCTTGACCGCGTGCCGTCCGATAGAACCGCTCGAACACCTGTCGAAGCTCGTCGTCGGTGAGGCCAGGGCCGTTGTCGGAGACACGTACGACGACAGAATGAGCGCGCTGCTCGGCAGTGACCGTCACCTCACCGTCTCCGTAAGCGATGGCGTTGGACAACAAATTCCGCAGCACGACCTCTATGCGTGGTCCGTCGACCACAACCGGCGGGAGATCAGCAGGAAGATTGACGACGATAGGTGTGGTCGAGGCGTTCAGGTGGCTAACGCTACGCGAGACCAGATCCTCTAGTCGCCAGGGCGCGCACTCCAACTGGAGCAGGCCAGCCTCCATACGGGAGAGGTCGAGTAGATTGTTCACAAGTTGCGCGATTCGAGTCGCCTCCGCGCGAATAGTTTGCAGAAATCGCCGCTGTTGCGTTGGGGTCCAGGCGACGTCATCCTGCAAGAGTGTGGAGGCATGGCCTATGATGGCAGCCAGTGGGGTACGCAGCTCGTGGCCGACGGCGGCCAACACGCTGCTCTTGAACTCATCTATTTCCTGCTCGCGCGTCACATCGCGCAGAAGCAGACCTCGCCCGATGACATCCCCGTGTTCAGCATGAACATCAAACAGACGGAGCTGAATGGACTGGCGTATTCCACCGCTCCCGACCTCGACCATCCACGAGGGTATGGTTCCCACCTCGGCATCAGCTCGCTTGCGATCATACACCTCCGGCCGGGTCACCCTGGCACGCAGCAGCATGTGGACGTGGTCGAGCGTACTGTGCTCGAGTTCGTCGGTCGGAATGCCGATCAAGGCGCTAGCCCTGCGATTGGTGTATAACACCTCGCCATTCACTCCGGCCAGCACGAGCCCGTCCCGCATGCTACTCATGAGCGCCACCAACGTTTGTTGCTCCTCGCGCAGACGCACGTCGCTTCGCTCGTAGAGCACCGCGTGTTCCCATGCGAGAGCGGCATAGTGGGCGAAGGTCATGAGCAGGTCAACTTCGTCGGCGCTGAAGGCCCGTTCCTCGGTGCGATGCACCACCAGCGCCACCCCACCCGCATGGGGCACCTGGATCGGAATGGCAAGGAGGGTCTTGAAGCCTTCCTGAAAGGAGGGCGGGGAGTATGTTCCCGACTCGCCTGCAACGATTTGGACCGGCTGGCCTTCCCGGAGCGCGCGCACGGCGGGCGAAACCGGGTCGTCCGGGCGCAGCCGAAGCGCCCGAGTGTAGTACTCGCTGCGCCCCTCGCTGGCAAGCACCTGCAGTACTCCCTCGTCATCGGGCACGAATACGGCGGCAGCCTGGACATCCACTAACCGCTGAACTTCGCGAATGATCGCCTGAACCACCGTGGGCGGATCGAGGGTACTGACGACGACTTTCGACGTTTCCAACAGCGTGTGCAGCTCCGTCAGCCGAGTCGTCACGTCCTGCTCAAGGGTCTGGAGCGCGCGTGCCAGCTCCCCCACCTCGTCGCTCCGTCGCGCAACACTTGAGACCTGGGTCGTGTGGGCCGGGTCGGTGGTCGGTAGCCCCTGGTACGTTGTGGCGAGGCGGTGCAACGGCCGGATGACCTTGCTCAGGAGCACAGTCCAGAAAAGGAGTCCGCCGAGAGCGAACAGGAACGCCGCAACACGCAGCCAGGTGTTGAATGTCGTAATCACTGACAGGGCTTTGGCCGCCGGGCGCTGCACGACCACTGCCCAGCTACTGCCGGGCATCGGCACGGCACTGAACAGCCAGTCCTCAGACTGTGGACCCGGTGCGAGGCGAGTCGCCGTCTCACCGGCAAGCGCTTCCCTGGCGCCCGGCAGCTCATCCAAAATTGGCTGAAGCAACCGCTCTCGCTCCGGGGAAGCTACGAGCTGACCCTGATCGTTGACAACACTTATCAGAAGTTCTTGTCCGTGTCGTGCCTGCTCATCCACTACGGCACGAAGGCGGGTATTGAAGTCGTCAAGCAGGAGATTGGTGGCCACGATCCCCAACAGCGTCCCCTGTTGATCGCGCACCGGCTGCGCCATAGCCACGACGGCATTGAACGTCGTGAGATCAACGATGCCGGCCTCTATGACCGGCCCGTCGGATTGCATAGCTTGCTGGAAGAGCGGCTGCTGGGAGAAGTCAGTGTCCTGCGTGCGCACATTCGCGGGAACGGAGACGCGCACAGTACCATTGGGGCTGAGCCAATACACGCGGTCAACATCGGGGCGGGCGGCTTTGAAGGCTCGGAAGGCGCGCTCCATGCCTGCGATATCGCCATCATGTAGCTCCCGCAAAGAGCTTAGCGCACCGAGAGAATCCCTCGCGTCGCGCATCTGGTCGTCTGTCTCAAGCGCGATAGTTTGCGCCAGGGCGAGGTCAGCCGTTTGCACCTCGGCGCGGAGACGCTGCTGGATAAGGAGATTGACCGCCAGCCCCGTTGCCAAGACGGAGACTACGAAAATCAGATAGACACCGAGAAGCTGCGTCATCAGGGATTGAGGGACAAGACGAAACATAGTCGACACCTCAAGAACGCCTCAGACACATGGGCCAATCGGTAGATTGCATCGAGGTCAAGCAACAGACTTGCAAGCAGATGGGTAAGTATAACGCTCAGGCAGACGAAGCGCAAGGGAGCCGTAACCCCACCTCCTCCCGGGAGTGGTTCAGTGCTAAACGTTTGTCGTCATGCGCGATGGCGAGCAGCGGCAAAACATGGCCCCGGAGCCCTGGGAGTAGCTCGGGCTCTGCCGGTGCGCGGCTCGCTCGGCCCCCGCCGTGCTCTACTTAGTGCCTATCCGAATAACGCAAGATAATGTATACTTGGGAGCATGAGTACACCATCGACGACTAAACGGACACGGGCGCGAACGCCCAACAATCGGACGACCACCGGGTTCCGCATC
>JBDHWG010000032.1:0-43080 GCA_039810085.1 Anaerolineae bacterium | reverse complement strand
AGTTGACCATGTGCCAGCCGGCCAGGGTGATGAACTGGAACTTGTAGCCCATGCGGCCCAGCTCGCGCTGGAAGCTCCACGTCGTCTCGTCGTCGAAGTGCTGCCAGTTGAAGGACGGCGAGCAGTTGTAGGCCAGCATCTTGCCCGGGTAGCGCTGGTGAATGGCGTCCGCGAACTTGCGGGCCTCCTCCAGGTCGGGGTGCGAGGTCTCGAACCACAGCAGGTCGGCATACGGCGCATAGGCCAGGCTGCGGGCGATGGCCGCGTCCAGGCCGGCGCGCACGCGGTAGTAGCCCTCGGAGGTGCGCTCGCCGGTCACGAAGGGCTGGTCGTAGGGGTCGACGTCGCTCGTCATCAGCGTCGCGCCGAGGGAGTCGGTGCGGGCAACGAGGATAGTCGGGACGCCCATGACGTCGGCGGCGAGGCGCGCGGACTTCAGGGTGCGGATGAACTGGGACGTGGGGATGAGCACCTTGCCGCCCAGGTGGCCGCACTTCTTCTCAGCGGCGAGCTGATCCTCGAAGTGGACGCCGCCGGCGCCGGCCTTGATCATGCCCTTCATCAACTCGTAGGCGTTCAGGACGCCGCCGAAGCCAGCCTCGGCGTCGGCGACGATGGGCGCGAAGTAGTTGATGTCGCCCTTGCCGTCGAGCCACTGGATCTGGTCGGCGCGGACGAAGGCGTTGTTGATGCGCTCGACAATGGCGGGCACGCTGTTGGCCGGGTAGAGGCTCTGGTCAGGGTAGGTTTCCTGCGCCAAGTTGCCGTCGCCCGCGATCTGCCAACCGCTGAGGTAGATGGCCTTCAGGCCGCCCTTGACCATGTTCACTGCCTGGGCGCCGGTGTACGCGCCCAGCGTATTGATGAAGGGTTCACTGTGGAGCAGGTCCCACAAGCGGCGTGCGGCCATGTCCGCCAGGGTATGCTCGACCACGACCGAGCCTTGCAGCTTGACCACGTCCTCAGCCGTGTAGTCGCGCTGAATGCCCGCCCACCGGGGATCGTTGGCCCACTGGCTTTGCAGAGCCTCGACCCGCTGCGCGAAATTCACACTAAGCATTATATTACCTCCTAGGATTCAGGTCGTCGAGAAGATTGTTGGAGTACCCATCGGCTCCAGAGAGGGGCGGTCACCCCTCCCCGGAGGCATTCGCGTTGTAATAGCCCTGTAGAGGAGGCGCAGGCCCGCCCCTACACCGTTCCCTATTCGAGCCGCTGGTAGCCGGGCAGCGTCAGGAATTCCACGAACTGCTCGTTCAGGGCCAGCGAGTCCAGCAGCTCCACCGCTTGGGCGAAGCGGTGCGTCTGCCGGTTCGCCACCAGTCCGGTGACTTCCTCGGTGCGCACCTGTGTGTAGAAGTTCGGCGTGATGGGCGCGCCGCCGCTCATCTTGCTGTTGTGGTGGATCCACTGCCAGAGCTGCGAGCGGGCAATCTCAGCCGTCGCCACGTCCTCCATCAGATTGAAGATGGCGACCGCGCCGCGTCCACCCAGCCACGCTTCGAGATACTGCAAGGCGACGTTGATATTGTTGCGGAAGCCCGCCTCGGTAATCTCGCCCGGCGGAACCGTCAGCAGGTCCTTGCCCGTCACATTGGCCGGGATAATCTTGTCGAGCTGGTTGTGACCGCTGAACGCCTTGTCGAAAATCTCCTGGACGACGGTCACCAGGCCCGGATGCGCCACCCACGCGCCGTCGAAGCCCTGCCCGGCCTCGCGGGTCTTGTCCGCCTGTACCTGGGCGAAGGCTTTCTCATTCACCGACGGATCGCCGCCGCGCGGGATGTACGCCGACATGCCGCCCATCGCGTGCGCGCCGCGCTTGTGGCAGGTGTAGGTGAGCAACTCGGCTGCCGAGCGCAGGAAGTGCGTCGCCATCGTCACCTGGGCACGGTCGGGGAAGACTAGGTCACCGCGCGTGTTGAAGACCTTGATGAAGCTGTAGATATAGTCCCACCGGCCGAGGTTGAGGCCGCTGCTATGGTCTCGCAGCTCATACAGGATCTCCTCCATCTCGAAGGAGGCCAGGATGTGCTCGATGAGCACCGTACCGCGAATGGTGCCGCGCGGGATGCCGAGGCTGTCCTGGGCGTAGTTGAACACGTCATTCCATAGCCGCGCCTCGAGGTGGCTCTGCATCTTGGGCAGGTAGAAGTACGGTCCGGTGCCGCGCTCCAGGGCTGCCTTGGCGTTGTGGAAGAAGTACAGACCAAAGTCGAAGAATGCGCCGGTCAGCGGCCGCCCGTTGACCAGGACGTGCTTCTCCGGCAGGTGCCAACCGCGCGGGCGCACAGCCAGAGTGGCCGTCTGGTCCTTGAGCTTGTACTCTTTGCCGCCCTCGCTTAGCGAGATGTTGCGGCGAACGGCATCGTACAGGTTGATCTGGCCCTCAACCATGTTCTCCCACGCCGGGCTATTGGCATCCTCGAAGTCCGCCATGAACACTTGCGCGCCAGAGTTAAGGGCGTTGATGACCATCTTGCGGTCCGTCGGACCGGTAATCTCAGCGCGGCGGTTTTGCAAGTCGGGCGGGGCAGGCGCGACGGTCCAGTCTGCGTCCCGGATTGACTGGGTGGAGGCGAGGAAATCGGGCATCTCACCTGCGTCAATGGCGGCCTGGCGCTCTTTGCGCGCCTGAAGCAGCTCGCGCCGCCGTCCGCCAAACTCCATTTCCAATGAGGCCACAAAGGCCAATGCCTCAGGAGAAAGAATATCGGACCACTCTGGCTTGACTGGCCCGATGATTTCAAGGTTCTCCGTCTTGATCACCTGCCCCTCCTATGCAATGTGGGGTTGAGCGCTCCCATGCGCTAGCGGATGAATTGTTGTGGAAAAAACCGGCTGTAATCCTAATATAGCGCAGCGCGTCACAAAAGTCAACTGTCAAAATGCAAAACGTGCCCCACGCTTTCGTTCCCGCGCACAAATAGGATACCACAGCGGCATGGCAGTGAAAAGGGGCGTGCGCATAGTTTTACGCAATCGTTTGGCGAGTTATCGCCAGCCTATACCTAGCCGAATTGTGAGGTATGGTCTTGACCTCCGCCCGCTGAGAGCATACAATCCGCTTGAGGATGTCGCCATGCTGGATCATGTCAACGCCGCCGTTCAGGCGGTCCTGGATGAGATTGTCGCCGGAGGCCACGAGATTGGCTTGCAGGCCGCCGCCTACCTCAACGGTGCGCCCATCGTCGACGCCTGGGCCGGTGTTGCCGACCGCGCGACGGGACGGCCCGTGGACGGCGACACACTCTTCTCGGTCTTCTCCACAACCAAGGGCATCACCGCGACGTGCATCCACATGCTGGCGCAGTGGGGCTGGCTGGAGTATGACGCGCCCGTCGCCGACTACTGGCCCCAGTTCGGCGTCCACGGCAAAGACCGCGTCACGGTCCGCCACGTCCTCATCCACCAGGCGGGTCTGCCCGATGCGCCGCGTGGGTTGACGACCCGCGACTGGGGCGATTGGGATCGCATCGTCGATGCCATCGCCGCCGCGCCGCTGGCCTGGGAGCCGGGCACACGCACCCACTACCACGCCCAGACGTTCGGCTGGATTCTAGGCGAGGTCGTGCGCCGCGTCGACGGGCGGCCGATTGAGGAATTCATCCAGCAGGAGATCAATGCGCCGCTCGGCATCCAGGACCTCTACCTGGGCATCCCGGACGATGTCGAGCCGCGTGTGGCGACGCTGGTGGATGCGACAGCGCCAAACGCCACGCCCATCTACAATCGCCCGGCGGTCCGCCGCTCTGTCCTACCTGGCTCCGGCGGCATCATGAGCGCGCGCGCCCTGGCCCGCGTCTATGCTGCTCTCGTCGCGCCCGTCGATGGCGTGCAGCTGCTCAACCCGAAGACCGTGGCCGAGGCGACGACGCTCCAGGCCGAGGCGTACGAGCCGGCGTGGGACATCCACGTGCGGCGCGGGCTGGGCTACCTCCTGGGCGGGCCGCTGCCGCCGCGCCGCGCCGACGCCGGTCCGGCCTACTCCATTGTGTACGGCGTCCTCAAGACGATGGGCGAGCGCGAGACGGTGTTCGGCCACGGCGGCGCCGACGGCTCGGTCGGCTTCGCAGACCGCGAGACGAGGTTGGCCGTCGGCATCGCCAAGAACCTCATGGCGAGTGCGCTCGACCGCTCGGAGCAGCCAGCCGTCTATCGCATCGTCGAAACAATTCGCAAGAAGCTCAAACAAGGAGAATAACATGGAAGGGCTAGTACAGGGCAAGGTGGCGATTGTCACAGGCAGCGGGCGCGGGATCGGCGCTGCCGCCGCGCGCCTCCTCGCGGAGCATGGCGCGTCGGTCATCGTCACCGACATCGACCCCAACCCGGCGAGCGAGATTGTGGCGGCCATCACAGGCGCGGGTGGCAAGGCGATGGCGGCGCCGGGCGACATCACAAAGCCAGACTTCCCGGCGCAACTCGTGGAGGCGGCCATCAAGGAGTACGGCGGTCTGGACATCATCGTCAACAACGCCGGCTACACCTGGGACGGGACGCTGCACAAGATGACCGACGAGCAGTGGCAAGCAATGCTGGACATCCACCTGACCGCGCCGTTCCGCCTCATCCGCGCTGCGTCGAATTACCTGCGTGAGACGGCGAAGCGCGAAGCGGCCGAGCTAGGCGCAGCCCGGGCGCGCAAGATTGTCAACGTCAGCTCGACGACCGGCACGCGCGGCAACCCCGGCCAGGCGAACTACGCGGCGGGCAAGGCGGGCATCGTCGGCGTCACCAAGACGCTGGCGAAGGAGTGGGGGCAATTCAACATTCAGGTCAATGCGTGCGCCTTCGGCTTTATCGAGACGCGGCTGACCGCCGCGAAGGACAGCGGCGAGCACGTCCAGCGCGGCGAGAAGGACATCGCCCTGGGCATCCCAGAGCAGATGCGCCAGATGGCGAAGATGATGATCCCGATGGGCCGCGCCGGCACGCCGGAGGAAGCGGCAGGCGCAGTCCTGTTCTTCGCCTCGCCCCTCTCCAACTACGTCTCCGGCCAGGTGCTCGAAGTCACCGGCGGCAGTTGAAATCAAGACTGCCACGGAGACACAGAGGGCACAGAGAGAAGGGAGGGGACTTGCGTGGTCGATGGGCCGCTGGACCACGAAGGTCACGAAAGGCTGCGAAAAACGCGAAAGGCATTCGCTGGGCGTGTCCTTTTCGCGTCTTTCGTGTCCTTTCCGAGCCTTTCGCGGTCCAACCGTCCACCGAACCGCGTAAGTCCTATTGGCGGACGAGGGACGGCAAGCTCAGTTGTTCCTGACCCCAGGAAACGACTATAATATATGACGGTCAGGACTTCATGATGCCGAGGACTATGGACACTCAAACTGTAACCCTCGCCTTGCCTGAGTCCCTATATCGCACCGCCCGCCAGGTGGCCGAAGCCATCGGCCAACCCCTGGAAGTCATCCTCCAGGCGAGTCTGGCCCACGCCTTGCCGCCCCTGGATGATGTGCCGTCCGAGGAGATGGCTGACCTGGCAGCCCTGGCAAGTCTCGATGATGCCGCCCTCTGGCGCGTGGCGCGTGCGACGCTCAGCGAGGCGGATCAATCCGAGCTAGGCGACTTGCTGGACCGACAGAGCGCCGGGGAACTCGCGCCTACTGATTCCCCGCGCCTCCAAGCGCTCCTGGACGCGTACGGCCAGGTCACACTCCGCAAAGCGCACGCTTATCTGCTACTCGCCCGCCGCGGCTACCATGTCCCCATGCAAGACCCGCCGGGGTAGCCGGTGCCTCGCCCCTCTATCCCTCAAGCTCTACAAGACAAGGTGGCTGCTGCCGCTCACTATCGGTGTGGTTACTGCCTGACACCGCAGTCGTTCACGGCCATGCCGATGCACGTGGAACACATCATTCCTATCGCTGCTGGCGGGCTTTCCACCGAGGACAACCTCTGGCTTGCCTGTCCCCTCCGCAACGGCCACAAAGGCGTCCAGACTCACGGCCTCGATCCTGTCACCGGCGAGCGCGTGCGCCTCTTCAACCCGCGCCAGCAACGCTGGAACGACCACTTTGACTGGAGCGAAGATGGGACGCAGATTATCTGTGGCAATCGCATCTCTTCCGCCGAAAGAAGGGTATCTATGAGCGAGAATCTCTTTGAGGAGTTGCAGGCTGTCATTCGCGCGAGCATGGAGCGACTGCGCATACCGGGCGTGGCCGTGGGCGTGATTCACGAGGGGCAAGAGTATGTCGCTGGGTTGGGTGTGACCAGCGTCGACAACCCACTGCCGGTGGATGGCGACACGCTATTCCAGATCGGCTCGACCACCAAGACCGTCACCGGCACGGCGATCATGCGCCTGGTGGAGCAGGGGGCGCTCGACCTGGACACGCCCATCCGCGCCTATCTCCCGGCGCTGCGCCTGGCTGACGAGGACGTGGCGGCCAACGCCACCCTGCGCCACTTGCTGACCCACACCGGCGGTTGGGTGGGTGACTTCTTCATCGATACCGGCTGGGGCGACGACGCCCTGCAACGCGCCGTCGAGCGCATGGTCGAGCTGCCGCAGCTCACGCCGTTGGGGTCCACCTTCCACTACAGCAACTCCAGCTTCTACCTGCTCGGTCGCATCATCGAGGTGGCGACGGGCAAGACATACGAGGCGGCGGCGCGGGAGCTTGTCCTCGCGCCGCTGGGGATGACGAACTCGTTCTTCTTCCCCCACGAGGTCATGCTGCGGCGCTTTGTTGTCGGCCACGCCACGCTCGAGGACAAGACCATCATCCTGGAGCCGTGGCCTATTGCGCGCGCTGCCAACGCTGTCGGCGGCCTCACGTCGAGCGCCCGCGACCAGCTGCGCTACGCCCGTTTCCACATGGGCGACGGCGTGGCGGAGACTGGCGAGCGTCTGCTGAGTCCTGCCACGATGGTGGAGATGCAGTCGCCCCTCGTTCCCATCGACACGTTCGGGGGCTATCGCGGCCTGTCGTGGATCGTGCGCGAGGTGGGCGGCGTGAAGACAGTTGCCCACGGCGGCGCGACACTGGGCCAGCTCTCGGCGTTCATCTTCGCCCCCACGGCTGGCTTTGCCCTGACCGTGTTGACCAACTCGCAGCAAGGTGGGGAGCTGAACACCGAGGTGACGCAGTGGGCGCTGGAGCACTACCTGGGCGCGAAGGACGCTGATCCCGTGGCGTTGAGCCTGGCTGAGAGCGACCTCAGCGCCTACGCCGGATTCTACGAGGGCCGGCTGTCGGATGTGGAGATCAGCGTGAAGGATGGCGGGCTGGTGGTGCAGGGCATCCCGAAAGGCGGCTTTCCCGACGAGACCTCGCCCGCGCCGCCCGCCCCGCCGCTCGCGCGTTTCGCCGTCATCGGGCCGGACCAGGTCATCGGCCTGGAGTCGCCGGTCAAGGACCTGCGCGGCGAGTTCCTGCGTGGCCCCGACGGCGAGATCGTCTGGTTCCGCTGGGGCGGCCGTATCCTGCGGCGGTGCAACTGAGCCTTCTGTCTCCAGAATCGGCACGGCCCTGTGGATTGAAGTGGCCCACAGGGCGTGCTGTGTTAGTGCAGCGGTACGCGCCTCTCTACGACGAGCTAGAATAGGCAATACATCCAGCAAGGATGTTGCGATGCCTCACGGCGCACGGGCTGTCCAGGTTCCTTGCCTCTGACATGAACCGTACTCAAAGTTGAACTGCCAGGTTCCGCTTGCAGTGGTTGCCGAGGTCAATTGTCCACTGACCTGCAATCTCCACGTGTAAGGGAACCCGTAGACCATCTGGAATCCACTTTGGTCTACTTTGAACCTCCCGTTGGCATCAACCGGGAACGGGCCTGGCATGCCAATGGAGTAGAAGCCGCAAGCGTCTGGAGTAAACTTGATCTCGAAGTCGGTCAAGGACCGACGATCGCTCGACGGACGGAATAACACCGGCCCTCCCCCCCATCGAGTATCTAAAGTAGGCGTCGGCACGGGCGTGTTTGTCGGTCTGGGCGTCGGCGTCGCGGTCGGTGTGGGTGGCGGCTGGACGACTACGGTCACTAGCTGACTGGCCGTGACCCCCCACTGGTTGAGGGCATCGACCGAGAAAGCGTACGTTCCTGGCGCGAGACCCGGCAGAAGCAATGACGTCTCCTCACCTGTGTAGATGACCTGCTGGTTGTCTAAGCTGAGCCATCGCCACACGCGGTAAACCTTGGCCCGTACCGTATTGCTCCACGTCAGACGAATCGTGTCGCGTACTGGCTGCGAGAACGACAGGATCGGCGTGCCCGGCGTGAGCTCATCATAGCCCTTCTTCATAATGATGGGGAAGAGCAGGCAGTAGGGTTGGGAGCAAGGACGCGGCGTCGATGTCGCCGTGGGCGTGAGCGTTTGAGTGCGGGTAGCCGTCGCCGTCGGTGTGGCCGTGCTGGTGGCCGTCGCGGTCACGGTCGGCGTGTCAGTGGGCGTTATCGTTGGTATCAGGGTTTGGGTCGACGTGGCGGCCGGCGTGTTAGTGGGCGTAAACGTCCAGGTCGCGGTCGCGGTGGGGGTCTCAGTGACCGGCGATGTTGCTGTCGCAGTAGGGGTGTCAGTGACCGGCGATGTTGCTGTCGCAGTAGGGGTGTCAGTGACCGGCGATGTTGCTGTCGCAGTAGGTGTGTTAGTGACCGGCGATGTTGCTGTTGGCGTCGACGTGGGCAGATCACCCATCCAGTAGGCGTACCAGGTGCTGCTGGTCAAGCCTATGCCGCAGAAGGCGAAAGACGACCCGGTCATCTTTGTCTCTTCTGTGAAGGTTCCCTGACCCGTCAGGTTGCCCGAGTAGCCTGAGAATTGAATCTGGCAGTTGTTGATGGGCAACTGGGACTGCCTTACCACCAACTGACCACAAACGCCCGCATCGAGGGAATAGACGAAGTTCTCGACATGGGTCCGGTCCAACGGAACCGTGAAGTTGGCCGCTCCCTGCCAGATGCCGGGCTTAAATGACACGGTGCAGGGCGTTGGTGTCGGTGTGATGGTTGGGGAGGCATTGGCGGTCGGTGTTAACGTCGCAGTTTGGGCAGCGACTGTTGTCTGTGTGGCTGTTGCAGTTGACGGGGCCGTTGTTCGTGTGGGCGTTGCTGTGGCCGGGACACTAGTTTGTGTAGCTGTGGCGGTTGATTGGGCGGCTTGGGTGAAGGTAACGTGGCGATCCTCAAACGCCTCGCCGTAACTCGATGTGTCCGTGCTGTCGTAGACCCGCACTGTCCATATATAGTCCTTGTTGAACTGAAAGCCCGTCAAGGGCGCGACCGACTGAAGGGTGTAGGAGTCATTGTATTGAACCGTGGGCATCAGCCAGCCACTCCCTGTGTCAGCGGCAAATAGACCGAGACGATACCAATCGGTCGTCGTCCGCTTGGTCCAGGTGAACGTCGCAGGAATGGAAACGGTCGCGCCAGGGGAAGGCGACACCAGGGGAACAGTGGCGATGTTGATTGTGCCAGCGTCCAGGACCTGACCAGCCGTGTAGCTGGGGATGTCGGGGCCGAACCAGATGAATACGTAGGCCGGGGTATCCTGGTTGGGGCCGTAGCGGACATAGTACGTCGAGCCGGAAGCTGGGGTCGGCGGATTGGCGAAGCTGTAGTTGCCGTTGCCGTCGGTTGTAGTGGTCGAGACCGTGGTCTCGCTACTGCTATTGTAAGAGCGCAGAACAACAGAAGCGCTTGCCACGCCAGTGCCATTGGCGACGAGGCGGCCGGTGATTGCGCCTGCGTTGGGGTGATCCTGGGCAGCGAGCGGCATCTGGCCGAGGTCGACGGCGCCGGGGTGTTTGGTGGCAGCCAAACGGTTGGCAGGCGCAGCCGCGCCGACATCCGGCCCGTCCAAGGCTGGATGGGCAAGGGCCATCGGGAGAGCGAGGGCCGTCAGGACAATCACAAGCGCGAGGGTAGCCACGAGGCGAGTACGTGTGGTGCTCATTCGGTGTTCTCCATGACACGGGTCATCCCCGAGATTGGGTGAGTGGAGGAACGACTGATCGATTGAGGGTGATCAATGAGCACGGGCAAGGGGGAGGGCCGCGAGGTCGGGGAGGCCACGCGGGGGCGTTGCAGGCGTTGGGAGGCAGGGTCGGCATGGACGTGCTCCCATAGGAAGGAATGCCCATGCAGCGCCGGGGAACCTGCGCGCCTCGACTGTCCCCCCTATATGGCAATCTTCGACGATGTACTCACTCATTATACCGACCAAAAGGCCAGAATCTTGCAGAGATTTGCCCCAAGTTGGTGGAGGTTTCTCCACACTTCGTTGTCTCTTGACACAACGCAATGATTGGCTGTAACCTCTAGGCAAAGCACGCGGGGAGCGCCAAAGGCAAAGGGGCAATACATGCGCTACTTTGTAACCGGGGCAACGGGGTTCATCGGCGGGCGCGTGGCGCGGATGCTGGTCGCGGCGGGGCATCAGGTGGTCGCCATCGCACGCCATCCGGCGGCGGCGACTGACCTGAGCAACCTGGGCGTCCAGGTCGTGGCGGGGGACGTAACGGACAGGGAGAGTCTGCGCGAGCCGATGACCGGCGTGGATGGCGTGTACCACATCGCCGGCTGGTATCGGATTGGCGTCAAGGACAAGAGCCAGGCGGCGCGGATCAACGTGGACGGGACGCGCAACGTCCTCGAAATAATGCGGGAGTTGGGGATTCCGCGCGGTGTGTACACGAGCACTCTGGCCGTCAACTCCGACACCCACGGCCGCGTGGTCGATGAGACCTATCGCTACACTGGCCCCTTCCTCAGCGAGTACGACCGCACCAAGTGGGTTGCCCACTACCAGGTCGCCGAGCCGATGATCGAGGCGGGCCTGCCGCTCGTCATCGTCATGCCCGGCGTCGTGTATGGGCCGGGCGATACGAGCAGCCTGCGGACGACGTTCCTTCAGTATCTCGAGCGCAAGCTGCCGGTGGTTCCCCAACGCACGGCGTTCTGCTGGGCGACGGTGGAGGATACAGCGCGAGGGCACTTGCTGGCGATGGAGAAGGGGAAAGTCGGCGAGAGCTACATGATTTGCGGGGAGCCGCATACGCTGGTGGAGGCGCTCGATCTCACTGAGACGGTCACTGGCATTCCGCGGCCGGCCAGCGCCCCGCCGTTCGTGTTCAAGGCGATGTCGCGCTTCATGAGCGTAGCGGAGAAGGGCATCTCCGTCCCGGAGCAGTTCTCCGCCGAAAACCTGCGCGTCATCGCTGGCGTCACGTACCTGGGCAGCAACGCCAAGGCTAGGCGCGAGCTAGGCTTCGCGCCGCGCCCGCTAGAGGAGGGGCTGCCGGAAATGTTGTATCACGAGATGGGGTTGCTGGGGCTGGAGCCAAAGAAACGATAACGCTGTCCTGCTACGAGACCAGGCGCACGCCTAGCCCCGGTCCCGTTGGAAGAACGAGGCGCGCCCCGTCGTAGGCCATGCCCTGGAACGGGTCGTTGGCGATGAGCAGCGGGCCGTCCAGGTCGGCGTACTCGCATAGTGGAGCCAGGTGCGCCGCTGCACTCACGCCGAGCGTCGACTCCACCATGCAACTCAGCATGACGCGCATGTCGAGGGCGTGCGCCAGGTCAATTGCCCGCCGCGCCTCGCGGATGCCGCCAAACTTGGCGAGCTTCACCACAACGCCATCCACCGCTCCAACGAGCCGGGCGACATCCGTCGTTGAGCGGACGGCCTCGTCGGCGAAGATGGGCAGTGGCGAGCGCGCCCGCAGCCAGCGCAAGCCGTCGGTGTCATCGGGCGCGAGAGGCTGCTCCACGAACTCCACCCCCAGGTCGGCCAGTTGGGGGATGATCCCCGCCGCCGTCTCGCGGCTCCAGCCGGCGTTGGCGTCGACGCGGATGACTGCGTGAGTCACGCCGCGAATCGCCCGCACCAGCGCCAGGTCGTCCCTACTGCCGAGCTTCACCTTGAGGATGGGCGCGTCGAGCGCCTGCGCCTGGGCCGCCATAGCCTCCGGTGTGTCAATGCCGATGGTCACAGAGGTCAAAGGCGCGCGGGCCGGGTTCAGGCCCCAGATGCGCCACAGCGGCTGGCCGAGGCGCTGGCCGAGGATGTCGTAGAGCGCCGAGGCAATGGCTGCGTGCGCCGCCGCCGAACCAGGCGGCAGGCCGTCCAGAATATCCTCGACGAGCCAGGCATCGTCACCGAGCGCGTTGGCGGCTTCCTCCAGCCATGCGATCACGCCGTCGCGGCTCTCCCCCAGGTAGGGCACGACGGCCGCCTCGCCCAGCCCAACCACGTCCCCCGTGTCGAGATGCACCAGCACATTCTGACGCTCGGTGTAGCTGCCGTGGGCGATGTTGAACGCCGAGGCGAGGCGAAGGGTCAACGGCTCCCACGTCAGTCGCATCGGAATCTCCTTGCGCCCAGGTAGCTCTCAGCGAGGCCGCGCCGGTAGACGGGCGACGCCGGGTCAAGGCTGTTGCGCGTCACGCTCCACACCGCGCCCGTAGCGTGCAGGATGTCCCAGCCGCCCAGGGAGAGGGCGACGTGGTCCACGCCAGCGGTACGAGCGATGCCCGATGCCCTGTAACCCGGTCGCCCGAAGAACAGCAGGTCGCCCGGTTGGGACAGGCCATCCACCTCGTCGCCCTCGCCGTACTGCTGGTCGGCGTCGCGTAGAACAGACACGCCCATGCTGCGCAGCGCCGTCTGGGCGAAGCCGGAGCAGTCGTAGCCGAAGGGCGAGCGCCCGCCCCAAAAGTACGGCGTCCCGACGAAGCGGCCCATCCGCGCCAGCATCGTCTGCATCCCGGCTGCATCTGGCACGGGCCGGTCATCCAGCGGCGTCAAATCGTCGGCGCGCACCCACCAGACTTGATTGTCGGGTGCGGCGACGCCCGACCACTCCTCGGCGCGTTCCACGACGGCGACAGCGACGTTGAAGGGCAGTTGGCCGATAACCTCACCACTGTTCGGCTGGCGAAAGCACGGGGCCAGATTCGCGGTGGCGAAGTGGGAAGGGCCAGGCAGCGTGGCCGGCGCCAGGGCGTGCTCGGCGACCCAGCCCAGGTAGCCGTCGGCGACGATGCGCACGAACGACCAGCCGGGCGTCGAGCGCAGCACCTCGATGAGCTCGCCGAAGAGCGCCTGAGTGACGACCTCCGATTTCGGCTTCGCCTGGGCGTGTACGTTGACGACGGCGCGGCGAATGATGGCGGCGGTCGCGTTCTCGCGCAGAGGGGTTATCTGGTCAATTAGGGTGACACTCGGCAATTGTAGCCGCAGCGTCGAGAGCAGCGACTGGCGGAGATACTGGTCGAGCACCTCGCCGCTCAGGATGATACCGTCGTCCGTCTCGGCAGCGCGAACGTCCCACACGTGTAGCCGGGGGTCAAACCCCTGCCCCGCCGCCCAATCCGACACTAACTCTTGGACGCCATCTATCATTTCAGAATCCTTTTGATTGTAATTCGTGTCATTGCGAGACCCCAAGCCGTGTGGCGGCGTGCGCCGACATGAGAACACCGCCAAGCCGTCATTGCGAGACCTCCAAGCCGTGTGACGGCGTGGGCCGACACAAGAACACCGCCAAGCCGTCATTGCGAGCCTGAGCGAAGCAATCTCCCGCCCTTGCGATAGACGGTCTGAGCGGCTAGAGCGTGGTTATCACCCGCCGGGGGATTGCTTCGTCGTGCCTCCTCACAATGACTATATGTCATGTATGTTCTGAGCAGCGTGAGCGAAGCAATCTCCTGCCCTTGCAATAGATGGTCTGAGCGGCTAGAGCGTGGCTATCACCCGCCGGGGGACTGCTTCGTCGTCCTTCGTCCTCCTCGCAGTGACAGTTTTTGGTCATTTGAGTATAACGCCGCTGCTATGGAGTCGCAATTATGCTCTTGCGCCTGCCCCGCCTCCATGATAGAATTCGTTTAGAATAGTCTAAACGACGAGTCGATGGGATGCGGTAGCGCAGAAAATATGTCAAGGTGGACCACAGTACACTACCCGAGAAGGTAAGGGGGTTTTATGGCCAGCCGGGCCAATACACAGGGGCCGCCGGCGGAGGGCCTGGAAGCAGCCAAGCAGACTTTGATCCGGGGGAGCGGCCGCATCAGCGCATTTTGGGGACTCAACCGCGCGATGGGCGAAATCTACGGCCTGCTCTACCTGACGCCCGGCGCGCTCAGCCTGGACGACATTGCCCACGCCCTAAGCATCAGCAAAGGCAGCGTCAGCATCCACATTCGCGGCCTGGAGCGCCTGGGCATGGTACACAAAATCTGGAACGTCGGCGACCGCCGCGACTACTACGAAGCTGAAATCGATTTCTGGGCTATCGCCAAACAGATTTTCAAAGAGCGCGAGAAGAAAGAGTTCGAGCAGGCGCTCGGCTCGGTCAAGGAGAGCATGAGCCTTGTGGAGGCGGTCGACCCGGCCCACACCGACCCGACGGCGCAGTTCTACCGCGAGCGCCTGGCCGAGATGCAGGACTTCTTCATGACGTTAGGCAAGCTCGTGGACGCCGTCCAGGCATTGACTGAGCTACGCCTGAGCGCCCTCGCTGCCTTGGGCCGCGACGCGCAAGAGGAATGAGGCGGCGTCTCAGCCATTTGGCGGACGTGTTATCCGTCGGCTGATAGTTGACTCAGGTCGGTGTTTGCGATATACTGACAGCACGAAGATATAGAGGCGATGAACAGGGGCAAGTAAGCGTCCCAGCGGGGCCACAGAGAGCCAGGCAGCGCTACTGTTTTCTCAGCCATTCGTTTCCGTCGAAAAGGTTGAGAGAGAAAACAGTAGCGACGGTGAGAGCCTGACGCCAGCGCGGATGCCGAATGGGCCTGGGAGCTGCCGGCTGAACCCGCGACTACGCGGCAAGTAGGCCTGGCCGGAAGGCGACCGTTATCAGCGCACAGGGCGTCATAGGCGCCCGCAGAGCGGGAGGCAAGAGCCTCCAAGCACGGTGGTACCACGTGGGTTAGTCCCCGCGTCCGGCAAGGGCGCGGGGATTTTTGTATTTCGATACAGGAAGGAGTGAGCAGCATGTCTAAACCGCGAGTGCTCAGCGGCGTGCAGCCGAGCGGCAATCTTCATATCGGGAACTACCTGGGGGCGATCAAGAATTGGGCGGCGGAGCAGGACCAGTTCGAGAACTTCTTCTGCGTCGTGGACCACCACGCCATCACCCTGCCGCAGGATCCGGCTGAGCTGCGCCGACGCACCATCAGCCTGACCAACGCCTACCTGGCGGCGGGCCTCGACCCGAACAAAGTGACCATCTTCATCCAGTCCCATGTGCCGGAGCACACCGAGCTGGCGTGGATCCTGAACACGTTCACCTACTTCGGCGAGTTGCGGCGCATGACTCAGTTCAAGGAGAAGGCGGGCAAAAAGCAGGAGGAGGTCAACGTCGGTTTGTTCGACTACCCGGTGCTGCAAGCGGCGGACATCGTCCTGTACGACGCGAACTTCGTCCCGGTGGGTGAGGACCAGCGGCAGCACGTCGAGCTGACGCGTGACATCGCTCAGCGGGTGAACTATCGCCTGGGTGAGGGAACGCTGGTCGTGCCGGAACCGCTCATCAAGGTCGAGGGGGCGCGCATCATGGGCCTGGACGACCCGACCAAGAAGATGAGCAAGAGCGCCCAGACGCCGCGCAACTACATCGCCCTGTCGGATGACCCGGACACCATCCGCCAGAAGTTCCGCGCCGCCGTGACCGACTCCGGAACTGAGATTCGCGCCAGCGAGGACAAGCCGGCGCTCACGAACCTCCTGAACATCTACGCGCTGTTCAGTGGGCTGCCCGTCGCCGACATCGAGGCGCGCTACCAGGGCAAGGGCTACTCCGACTTGAAGCGCGACCTGGCCGAAGTGGTCGTCGAGGGGCTAGCGCCGTTCCAGCAGCGCATGGCCGAGCTGGAGGCGAACCCGGACTACACGGTGAGCGTTCTGCGCGAAGGGGCCGAGCGCGCCCGCGCCCAGGCGTCCACCGTCTTGACGCGCGTCAAGGAGCGCATGGGCTACGTCCTACCATTCAGCGAAGTTGCTAAGGCGCCCGCGCACTAAAGGTGTACTATCGACTATACAAGGAGGACTTATGGACCAAGATCAGGTGAAATTCACGCTGTCCGAAAACGACCTGCCGCGACGATGGTACAACGTCCTGGCCGACCTGCCGTTCCAACTGCCGCCGCCGCTGCACCCGGGCACGGGCCAGCCCCTCGGCCCGGATGACCTGGCGCCGCTGTTCCCGATGAGCCTGATTCTCCAGGAGGTCAGCCAGGACCGCTTCATCGACATCCCGCAGCCGGTGCTCGATGTCTACCGCCTGTGGCGTCCGACGCCGCTGTACCGCGCGCGGCGCTGGGAGAAGGCGCTGGACACGCCCGCGCGGATTTACTACAAGTACGAGGGCGTCAGCCCGTCCGGCAGCCACAAGCCCAACACCGCCGTGCCCCAGGCCTTCTACAACAAGCAGGAGGGCGTGAAGCGCCTGGCGACGGAGACAGGCGCGGGGCAGTGGGGCAGCTCGCTGGCGTTTGCGTGCAGCGTCTACGGCCTGGAGTGCAAGGTGTACATGGTGCGCGTCAGCTATGACCAGAAGCCGTATCGCCGCATCATGATGGAGACGTACGGCGCATCCGTCGTCCCCAGCCCTAGCCCCGACACCAACGCTGGCCGCGCCATCCTGGCGGAGACGCCCGACTCGCCCGGCAGCCTGGGCATCGCCATCAGCGAGGCCGTCGAGGACGCGGCGATGCGCGACGATACGAAGTATTCGCTGGGCAGCGTGCTCAATCACGTCCTGCTGCACCAGACGGTCATCGGGCAGGAAGTCATCAAGCAGCTGGAGATGGCCGACGCTGACCCCGACATCCTGATCGGCTGCGTCGGTGGCGGCAGCAACTTCGGCGGCTTTGCCCTGCCGTTCATGCCGGACCAGCTTGGCCCACGCAAGCGCCGCATCATCGCCGTCGAGCCAACCGCCGCGCCGAGCATGACCAAGGGCAAGTACGCCTACGACTACGGCGACACAGCCAAGATGGCGCCGATGGTCAAGATGCACACCCTCGGCCACGACTTTGTGCCGGAGCCGATCCACGCCGGCGGCCTGCGCTACCACGGCATGTCGCCCATCATCTCGGCGCTGTACGAGAACGGTCTCATCGAGGCGCGCGCCGTCGCCCAGCGC
This sequence comes from Anaerolineae bacterium, assembly GCA_039810085.1. GTDB lineage: Bacteria > Chloroflexota > Anaerolineae > Epilineales > JAHCIE01 > JBDHWG01. Next base: position 25,972 of record JBDHWG010000032.1, on the reverse strand, counting down.
GCCATCTTCGAGGCCGCCGTCGGCTTTGCCCGCGCCGAGGGCATCATCCCCGCGCCGGAGCCGTCCCACGCCATCCGCGTGGCGATGGAGGAGGCGCTGCGCTGCAAGGAGAGCGGCGAGGCCAAGACCATCGTATTCAACCTGTGCGGCCACGGCCACTTCGACCTGGGCGCGTACGAGCGCTACCTGACGAACCAACTCACCGACCTGGACTACTCCCAGGAAGCGGTCGAAGCATCGCTGGAGAAGCTCCCGCAGGTATAGGCAAGTCTACATCACCAAGCAAAAGAGGGAGGCAGGGCAGGCCCTGTCTCCCTCTTTTACCCTCGGTTGATAGGGAACACAGTGCGAGAGGGCCGCTTCTGTTTCAGCACGCTCTCTGACTGCCTGTGTATTCCGTGTGTTCCGTCGTCGGTCTCCCTGACGCCGCTATGGGGTGTGCTGCTGCGACACGAAGGGCAGGTACAGCGGATAGTGCTTGGCTTCGGGCGTTGTCGTTGCGTGTGGCGTGGCTGTTGGCGTGACGGTTGGGGCCGGGCCAACTGGCTGAACAACGATGGTGTCCGCGACCTTCTGGTCCCCCTGCGCGTGCGCCACGACCTCGACCGACGCGCCCACTTGTGCGGGGCCAGCGTAAGCCTGGATGCGCGTCAGCCGGGTCACGAGGGTTGTCTGCCCACCGATGATCCATTGGGACAGGTCGCCCGCAGGCTGGATGGCCTGCACAACGCCAGTCCAGCGCGTTATAGCTGATGCGGCTTCTGGAGTCGGCGTCGCCGGGAGGCTTGCCAGATGCCACCAGCGTTCCACAACCACGACGCAGCCGCTTGTGTTGACGCCTAATCCCGCGATCTCCGACTCGACCTGGGCGGCCTGACCGACAATAGCGCCCTCCCTGGACAGGCGCACTACCCGGTTGCGTATGCCCACGAGATATTCGTGTTGGAGGGTGTTATAGACCGCCGCCCGGCTCTCGGGATAGCTCATGTCGGGGGTGAGGGAGACGGCTTCGCCTTGCGGGATACCGTCGGAAGACAGCAACTGTGCTCGTGCGCTAACCTGGCTCATGCCTGGCGGCGCCCCCGGCTGCTCCATGTTAAGGTAGACCAGCAGATACTTGTTGTCGTCCGAGTTGTAGACGAGGCGCGGCAGGAAGCCGTTCGGCTTTCCCAGCATCAACACCTCGCCGAGCACATCGCCGCCCCGGCTGAGCCGCCGCCCAAACAACCCCTGCTGGCTGTGCTGCCATATGACAAGGTATTCATGGTCCGCGGTGTTGTAGGCGACCGTCGGCGACGCGAACTGACCGTTGACCGGCGTTCCCACCTGCATCGCCACGGTCGTCGTGGTCCCGATGACGCTGCCGTCGGGGCGAACCCGCGCAGCGTAGATTGCCTCGGTGACGCCGGGTAGCGGCGTGGGCGTTACCTGCGGGGATGCAGGTGCAACTTTTGCCTGGGCCGACGCCATTTTCTCGTCCCGCCAGAGAACCAGGAACTCATCGTCATCCGGGTTGTAGGTGACGGAAATGTCGTAGGCGGTATCCGAGCCTAGCTCGACAGGCTGCCCGACTGGGGCCATGTCCGCCGTCAGCGGCTGCGCCATTAAGCGCGAGCGACCGCCGTCGGGCTGGTGGAAGAAGTGTCCCCACGCGACGAGGTAGCGGTCACTCGCGGGGCTATACGCGACGGCCGGGCGGGCGGCGAGGCTGTCGGTGATGATGTTTGTCGCGGCCACGATGACTTCGCCGTTCGGCATCAAGCGCTGGCCGGCAATCGCGTGGGTGTCCGTGGTGACGTAGCGCGTTGTGATGGCGAGGTATTCATTCGCCCGCGCGTTGTATGCCATCTGGAGCGTATCGCTGTCCGTTCCTTCCAACCAAGTGAGGGTCGACTTGAACGGCTGCGGGCAAGCCAGAAACGGCTCCGGTGTAGCCGTGGTGTCGCCGGACAGAGCTGCTTTTCCAGATGACAAAGATCGGCCGCTCGCCGCCGACGCCGGGGCGAGGGGCTGGGCCAGAAGTACAGCAACAACCAGGGTTGTGGCAAGCAGGACAACGGTCCATGCTGCCAGGCATCTTTGCCTGACCATAGAAGCGCCTCCTATGAAGGGTGAGAGTGAAGCGAATGGGGATTGGTAAAAAGGTGCTGCTAACCTGTTAGACGCTCGACGAGGCATTTGGATACGGAAAATAATGCCCCCCCGTCAAATAGCTTGCGAATTGGCTCAAAACGACAGGCCGGGGGCAGTCATGCCCCCGGCCTGTGCACGTCAGCAGTGTTCGGTTTAGTACAGGAACATGGGCTTGCCCATGACGTGGGCGACCTTCGGGCGGTACGCCTCCACGTCGTATAGCTCGTGTACGTCGACGCGCTTCACGCCCTGGGTTACGGTCTGGATGGGGATGTTGGTGTACTTGCCCTCTTGCAGAGCGACCAGGCGGCCCGTGACGCCGCGCGTGAGGAGCTGCGCCGCCAGGTAGCCGTAGCTCGTGGCGACCATGCGGTCGAGCGCGTCGGGGGCGCCGGAGCGCATCAGGTAGGCCACCTGCTGGTAGATCATGTCACTCTTGGTCAGGTCCTTGAGCACGTCGGCGGTGAACTGGCCGATGCCGCCGAGCTTCTTGTGGCCGTAGGCATCCTCGACGCCGCGCTCGAACACGTCGCCGCCAATCATCTGTCCACCCTCGGAGATGGTCATGATGGCGTACTGGCTCGGGTTGCGCTTCCTGTCCTCCACCAGCAGCTTTGCCAGCTTCTCAGGATCGAAAGGAACCTCAGAGATAATAGCGCGGTCCGCGCTGGCGAGATAGGCGGCGATAAGGCTCGTCTCGCCGGAGTTGCGGCCGAACAGCTCGACCACGGCGATGCGCTCGTGGGAGCCGGCCGGCGTGCGCAGAGCGTGGATGAATTCGACGCTGCGGGTAACGGCGGTGGAGAAGCCGATGCAATAGTCCGTGCCAAAGACGTCGTTGTCCATGGTCTTCGGGATGGCGACGACGGGAATGCCTTCCTTGTGCATGCGCACGGCATAGCTCAGCGTGTCGTCGCCGCCGATGGGAATAAGCGCCTCGACGCCCAGCTTGTTGAGCACACGCATGACGTGGGGCGTGAAGTCGTAGCGCTTGTCGGGGTTCGGTTCCTCGACGGTGAGGAACGAGGGGACTTCCTTGAGCCGCACGCGCGCCGGGTTCGTGCGCGACGTGTGCAGGAAGGTGCCGCCGCTGCGGTCGATGGTGCGGACGATGGCCCTGTTGAGGGGAATGGCCCACTCTTCTTGTGGCGACGGATCGTCCGGATTGTAGTACAGCAGGCCGGCCCAGCCGCGGCGAATTCCGACAGCCTCGTGTCCCTCGTCGATGAGGTGGTCCACCACCGCTTTGATGGCCGGATTCAGGCCTGGAACGTCGCCGCCGCCGGTCAAAATTCCTACTCGCATATTGGTCCTCCATTCAGGCTTTCACGATATCCGCCACCTGACCGTTTGTGATCTCGATCAGGCGCGGCAGTGGGATCGCAAAGATCGCGTTGGACGCGCCCGCCGCCGCATAGACAACAGCATAGCGCCGCAAGCTGGCGTCGATGACCACGGGCACAGGCGTGGCATGCGCGACGGGTGGGACGCCACCGACGCTGTAGCCCGTGACCCGCGTGACCGTCGCCGGGTCGGCAATCTTCACCTTCGACTTGCTGACGCCGAACAGCGCGCCGAGCTTGCGGTCGTCGGCCTTCATGTCCCCCGCGACGAGGGCGACGACCGGCTGGCCGTCGATCACGAAGCACAGCGATTTGACGATGGCCCCGACCTCGCAGCCGGCGGCCGCCGCCGCGAGCGGGGCGGTTGCGGTGCTAACGTCGTATTCGTTTACCACCAGGTCTGGCGCAGCGGCGTGAAGATAGCTGCGGACACGCTCAACGGGATTATCAGACATGCTCCCCCATGACAACGCCTACATTTTACATTAAAATGCCTTGCAAGCAAACTCGCCCCTTTGTGCAGCCTGGCGCGTTACTGTGCCTTCCACGATAACATGTGCTACAATCAATCAAATCGAGAAACGTTATCATCGAGACCGGCGCATGGATCCCTTTGACGATAGACGCATCGAGGACGTCCGCGGCGAGCCAATCGACGAGCTGCGCTACATCACTCGATTCATCTTGGATAAGCTCTTTACCGGCTTACCGCTCGAGTTCTGGCGGCATCTACGCGTCGCCCGACGCGAGGTGCGCATGGCCGTGGTTGTGTTGCTGCGCGCCCTCGCCGATCTGCTGGAGCACATCGACGAGTTCGACGAAGCCGCCCGGCCGGCCAATGTCAGCAAGCAGCGCGGCAAGATCGACCTCGACATCACACCAGAGCCACCGACCAGTAGCAGCCGCCCTGCATGGGACGAAGTGGCTTCCCCCAACCCGCCCGCGACTCCACCTAGCCGCCAGCGCGGCAAAATCTCCCTGGACTAGCCCGCCGCCAACCGATACAGCACATCGTGAAGCTGCTTTGCCGCCGCCGTCCAGGTGAAGCGGCTCGCTTGAATCGGGCCGTCTGTACGGAGGCGTACCCGGAGTGGCTCGTCGTGCAGCAGCCGGGTCAAAGCCGCCGCCAGGGCCTCAACATCCGTCGGCTCAACCTGTAGCGCCGCATCGCCGACGACCTCCGGCAACGAGGACACGTTCGACACGACTGTCGGCGTTCCGCACGCCAACGCCTCCAGGGGCGGCAGGCCAAAGCCTTCGTAGAGCGACGGGAAGGCGAACGCCTCGGCGGCGCTATAGAGCGCCGGGAGATCGGCGTCGGGCACGAAGCCCAGGAAACGCACGCGCTCCTGGAGGCCGAGGGCCTGGACGCGGTCGAAGATCGGGCCGTAGAGCCATCCCTGCCCGCCCACCAGGGCCAGCAGGTGCGCCTCGCCCACTTGTGCCAACTGCCCGTAAGCCTCGATGAGCCGGACAAGGTTCTTGCGCGGCTCCAGCGTGCCCAGTCCGAGGATGTAGGGTTGCGCCAGACCGTAGCGGGTGCGTACGTCCGCGAGCCGTGTCGGGTCCTCGACGCGGCGAAACTGTGGCGACACACCCGAGTATAGAACGCTGATTTTGTCCGCCGGGGTACGCAGCAAACGCACGAGATCTTGTCGGGTATGCTCGGAGTCGGCCAAGACGTGGTCGGCGCGAGTGACGGAGCGCGGGACGGCCTCAGCCAGATAGGCGCGCAGACCGGCGTCGGCGGCGTCTGGCACGGTCAGGAATGAAAGATCGTGGACGGTGACGACGGCGCGCCCTCGGCGCAGAGGGGGCAGGATGTAGTTGGGGCTGTAGTAGACAGCGGAGGGGCCGGCGAGCCAGTCTACCGGCAGCGGCAGGCGCATGCGCCAGAGGCGGGTGAGGACTCGTTCAGAGACGGGCGTCTGCCGAATGCGGAAGTTCGGCCCTAGACCGTCGAGGCTATTCGGGACCGTCGGGGCGCCGCGCACGAAGATGGTGTAGGCCGTTTCGGTGTCCAGTTGGGCGAGGGCGCGGATCAGCTCTCGCGTGTAGCGCCCAATGCCCGCCCCCTGTCGAGCAGCGGGCGTGTAGTCAATCGTGATGCGCGGGCCTACTGTGGAATCTCCTTCGGGCGGTGGCGGAATGTCCACAGACGGTTGATGATGAAGTTCCAGAACAGCACAATCACAGTCGCCGAGGCCTTGGCGACGTTGTAGCCCAGGACAGCCCCAAAGAGCGGCTCGAACAGATAGGTGTCGAGGCCCACGAAGCATATTTCGTTGATACCCAGGCCGATGAGGTTGACAAGGGCGAACTGACCCAGCTGCGGCCACAGCGGCTGATGCCGCGCGTGTTCGAACGTCCACAGGCGGTTCCAGGTGAAGTTGCTAAGCACGGCGACCGTGAACGAGACGATGTTGGCAGTCGCCTTGGGCCACCCGAAGTGCAGCACCAGGATGTTCAGGACAGTGAAGTCGATGATCGCGCCGAGCGTGCCGACGAGGGCAAACTTGAGGAAATGCTTGACTTCTTTGCGGTGCGTGTACAGGCGATAGCGAAGGTGATGAACCACACCATCCCCTTTATTGGGCGCGGGTGTCGGCGGTATCAACCAGGCTGATAAGGATCGCAAGGTAAACTCCCATAGCGTGAACGTAGAGATTGTCGAAGATATTGTGGACCCCTACGGCAACGAAAACACCGAAGGCCCCCACAGCCAGCGCCCGCGTCAGCCAGTCCGGGCGCCTGGCGGCGACGCGAAGGGCGCGCCACACCACGGCGACGATGAGCGCCAGGTAAGCCAGCGCGCCCACCAGCCCGGCTTCCGCGCCCATGTTCAGGTAATAGTTGTGGGCGTGGCCGAGGGGATCCGTCCAGCGAGGAACGTTGTACTGCGGATAGGCGACCGCGTAGTTGCCGATTCCCACGCCTGTCCAGAAGTGGTCGGCCCACATGTTGGCGGCGGCGTACCAGTGCGCAGCGCGCTCGACGACGGCAAAATTCTCGTCGGTCACCTCGACATTGAGCACGTCGAGGCCGCCGCTGTACTCTGTCACCGTCGCCAGACGGTCGACGACACTGGATGGAATGAGATTGGCTGCCCCGGCGAACACGAGCAGCAGAGCTACCACGCCCAGCGCCCCCAGCGCCACGACGGCGCGACGGCGCGCCTCGGCTGCACGATCTATGGCTGGCCGCGCCAGAATAAGCACAATCCAGGCCACAATTATTGCGACGACGCTCGCGGCCGCGCCCAGCCAGGCTCCGCGGGACCAACTTAGCGCCAGCCCGAGGCCCGTGATGCCGGCCGCGCCGAGGAGCAGGAGGGCAACGGCAGGGCTGGGGCGATAGCCGTTCTCGGCGGACGGCCACCACCCCTGGCGGGTCAGTCCAACGCCCAGGGCGATGCCGACGAGGCCGCTCAGCGCCGGGAACAAGGCCATGTTCATGAAGCCGCCGAACGGGTTGGGTTGGCCGAATTCACCGGCGGCTCGAAACAGCGCGCCGCCCAGTATCGCAAAGCTCGGCGGGCCGAGCCGCTGCACTGACTGGGCAATGCCGACCATCCCCTCTAACACACCTGCGGCCATGAGCGCCGCGCTCATGGCCGCGACGAACACCGTGCGGCGACGCGGCGTCATCTCGTCCGCGGCCATCAGAACCGCCAGGTATGTGAGCACGAATTCGAGCCACTTCGCCAGCTCTTTGACCGCAGCCGGCAACGAGAAGGCGCCGGGCAGGGACACCAGCAGCGCGCCAAGGAAGATGAGCAGCGGGACGAGCAGCGGCGCGCGCGGGATCACGAGGCGTTGCCGGGCGAAACTGCGCGCCAACAGAGACACCACCACCGCAGCGAGGACCACCTCGACACCGCCGACCGTCAAGCCCCCCAGACTCAGCGTGCGAATCTCGCCGAAGGGCACGGCGAAGGGGAGCGCAATCAGCGCCCAGACCGGCCGCACCAGGACCACAAACCCACTCACCGCTGCTATGATGAGCAGCGCCGCATTCTGGGGCGAGAGCAGGGCGACGGCCAGCCCCAGCGCGATGGCCGCCGCAAGGCCCGCCAAGGGCAGGTCAGAGAAGGGCAGGCGACTGCGAGATGCCGTCATTGAGCTACTGATTGGCTTGGGGCATTGCCTGGCGGAAGTAATCGATGGTGCGACTCATGCCGTCCTCAAGCGAGACCTGCGCTTCCCAGCCCAGAATCGCCCGCGCTCGGGTAATGTCCGGCTGCCGCTGCTTCGGGTCATCGACGATGCGCTCGTTGGGCGGCGTCACCTTGATGATGGGTGACGACGAGCCGGTCAGGCGCTTGATGACCTCGGCGTATTCGAGCATCGAGATTTCGGCGGTGTTGCCGATGTTGACGGGGTTGACCTCGTCCGAGAACAACAGGCGATAGATGCCCTCAACCAGGTCAGAGACGTAGCAGAACGAGCGCGTCTGCGAGCCATCGCCGTAGACAGTGATCGGCTCGCCGCGCAACGCCTGGCCGATGAAGTTCGGAACGACGCGGCCATCGTCGAGGGCCATGCGCGGGCCGTAAGTGTTGAAGATGCGCACGATGCGCGTCTGTAGCCTGTGTACGCGCTGGTAGGCCATGCTGATCGCCTCGGCGAAGCGCTTAGCCTCGTCGTAGACGCTGCGCGGCCCGATGGGGTTGACGTTGCCCCAGTAGCTCTCTGGCTGCGGGTGTACCAGGGGGTCGCCGTAGACCTCAGAGGTCGAGGCCAGGAGGAAGCGCGCTTTCTTGGCGCGGGCCAGGCCTAGCGCCTTGTGCGTACCCAGTGCGCCGACCTTGAGAGTCTGAATGGGGAGATCGAGGTAGCCAATCGGGCTGGCGGGGGAGGCGAAGTGCAAAACGGCGTCCACAGGCCCGTCAATATAGAGGTACTCGGTCACGTCCTGCTTGATGAAGCGGAAGCGCTCGTGACCGGCCAGATGCTCGATGTTCTGGATGCGCCCTGTAGAGAGGTTGTCCAGGGCAATGACCGAATGCCCTTCCGAGAGGAACCGATCGCAGAGGTGCGAGCCGATGAACCCGGCCCCGCCCGTAATCACAACACGCATACAGAATGCTCCCCTTCCCGCGCGATTGGCGACATACCCGATGGCTAATGCCGCAAGCCCGAATTATACTGTGTTGGGGAAGTTGTTAGCAAGAAATGGCGGAGTCAGATTTGTTCCAAGAGGCGGAAGTACTCAACGAGGTTTGTATCCCGCTTCCTGTAGCACGTCTTCTAGCGTGCCAATATCCCTGCCGTAACGAGGAAAAGATGGACAGCCGCATCGAGCGCTGTTCTCGCTTCACATGTAGAGACGGAGGCTCAAGGCAGCAGACCACGCGCTCGTAGCTTCAGCCGGAGCGAGGACTCACCTAACTCCGCCTGAATGCCTGCCACCTGGCGCAGCCCGTCTTCGATGCGTTCATCCATCTCCTCTTGATGATCGTAGTAGTAGGCCAGTGCGCTGTGAATCTCCGCGAGCGTCAGGTGAGGATGCTGATGATAGATTTCTTCTGCGTCCCAATGATACGCAAGATGATCCAGCACAATTTCCTCTACCTTGGTCTGTGTCCCTGAGATAATTGGCACACCATCATCAGTGAAACCGATGTGAGCGTAAGTGAGCGTTGACACAACACTTCCTTTCACTATAGCACTTCTATCTACAACAACGTCCTGCCCTCAATTGTAGCACAGCCGGTAGCATTCGTTATGCCTTCACAGCCCGCACGATCAGCCGCGTCGACTCGAAAGTGAACATTTCGCCGTCCCACTCACCCCAGGTGTCGGTCGGCTCCAGGCCGGCCCGCCGCAGCATGGTGTGCAGCTCCGTTGCCGTGAACACGCGAATATTATGGTAGCGTTCGCCCTCGTCCCCATCCGCTGTCCGATACCGCTCCAGGACGGTCGTTCGCCCCTTGATTGCGTCGAACAGGCGCAGCACCCACACCAGCGTCTCGCTCTCCGTCTCATACCAGTCGTGCTGCTGGTACTCGCGGACGATGTAGTCGCGGTGCATCGTCTCGATGAGGAACTGGCCGCCGGGCTTGAGCGCCTTCGCCACCTGCCGCAGCACCGCCTCGTTCTCCTCGTCCGTCGGGAAGTAGCCGAAGGCCGACGTGATGTTGATGACGGCGTCGAACTCGTCCTGCCAGGGCAGGTCGCGCATGTCGCTCTCCAGCCACGTCACGCTCACGCCAGCAGCGTCGGCTGCCTGGCGGGCGTGGGCCAGCAGAGACGGCGACAGGTCGAGGCCGGTGACGCGGTGGCCCATCTGCGCCAGGGCGACGGCATGCCGCCCCTGGCCGCACGCCAGGTCCAGGATTTTCGCCCCTCGTGGGAGTTGAAGGAAGGCGGCAATCGCGTCGGTCTCGTAGGCGGTATGCTCAGCCGTAAAACTGTCGCCGAAAACGTCGAGGTAGCGCTCGTCAAAGTAGTTGGCCCACCAAGGCATGTGTCCTCCAGCGATGATTATCAAGATGAAAGTATACGCTCAAGAGGTAGCGGCCCCAATACTGGCATGCTGTATATGCCGCGCTGTGTCAAATGGCGTAAGACTTGCTGTAATTCGGTAAGCTTACCTTTCAATTTGATGACAGTCTCTTAAGAACTACGCTATACCGCAGCGCGCACTGCACCAGATGTTGACACTCTTGACGCAGTGCGCTATAATTAGGCATAGAGAATCAATAGGCCATTCGATTGTTCCCAATGGAGGGGGCGTGGCTCGCAAGCCCGCGGACCAGACTGTAAGTCGAGAAGATGTACTCTTCGCAGCCGCCCGCGTCTTTCGTCTGCGCGGCTATCACGGCGCGACGATGCAGCTCATCGCGGATGAGCTGGGCCTGCGCCAGAGCAGCCTCTATCACTATTTCCCCAGCAAGCGCGCGCTGCTGTTGACTCTCGTCAACGAAGGCGTCGAGCGCCTCACCCTATTCGTCGCGCGCGCTACCCTTCCCAGCCTCCCGCCGGACGCTCGCCTTGCCGCCGCGATTCGGGCCTACCTGTGCGCCATTGCTGCGCATCCGGATGTGGCCCTGGTGACCATCCTCGAAGCCCGCGCCATCCTCGACACGCCGGCCGAGCGGCAGGTGTATACCGGCAAGCGCGACGAGATGGAAAAGCTGTTCGCGTCGATCATTGACGACGGCATCCGCGAGGGGTTGTTCCGCCCGGTGGATGTCTCCATCGTCACCAAAATCCTGTTTAGTGTCCACAACTGGTTCGTCATCTGGTATCGCCCGGAGGGCCGCCTCTCGGCGGACGCGATTGGCCAGATTGTGAGCGACCTGTTCCTGGCCGGTCTGCGCACCGGCGCCTGGGGCATGCTGGAGGACGACCTGGCGGTCGTCCCCGCATGGTCCTTCGTGTTTCCTGGCCTGTCCGCGCCTATCCTTAACCTTCAAAGCGAGGGAGACAATCTATGAGTCGCATCATCAAGCGCGTCGCCGTTATCGGGTCTGGCACCATGGGTGGGGCCATCGCCGCGCACTTTGCCAACGCCGGCTACTTCGTGGACCTCCTGGACATCGTCCCGGACAAGCTCACGCCGGACGAGGAGCGCAAGGGGCTGACGCTGGAGAGTCCGGCCGTTCGCAACCGCATCGTCAACGGCGGTTGGGACCGCGTCAAGAAGTCGCGGCCGGCGGCGCTGTTCAGCACGGAGCTGGTCGAGCGGGTGCGCCTAGGCAACCTGGCCGACAACTTTGATCGCCTGGCCGACGCCGACTGGATCCTTGAGGCGATTGTCGAAATCCTCGATCTCAAGCGCAACCTCATGGAGCGCATTGACGGAATTCGCAAGCCCGCCACCATTGTCAGCACCAACACCAGCGGTATCCCGATCCACTCCATCGCCGAGGGACGCAGCGAGGGCTTCAAGGCCCACTTCCTCGGCACCCACTTCTTCAACCCGCCGCGCTACCTGAAGCTGTTGGAAGTCATTCCCATCCCGGACACGGATCCGGAGGTCGTGGAATTCGTGACCCAGTTCGGGGCCGACGTGCTGGGCAAGACCGTTGTCATCTGCAAGGACACGCCCAACTTCATCGCCAACCGCCTGGGCGTGTTCATCGGCAACTACCGCCTCGCCTACGGCCTGGAGAAGGGCTACACTGTCGAGGAAGTCGACTACCTGACCGGCCCGCTCATCGGCACACCGAAGACGGCCACCTTCCGCCTGAGCGACCTCGTCGGCCTGGACGTGATGGCTCACGTCTCGCGCAACCTGTATGATCTGGTGCCCGACGACGAGAGCCGCGAGTTGTTCAAGAACCCGCCGGTCGTCGAGACGATGCTCCAGAAGGGCATGCTCGGCAACAAGACCAGCCAGGGCTACTATAAGGAAGTCCGCCAGAACGGCAAGAAAGACTACTGGGTGCTCGACCTAGATAGCATGGAGTACAAGCCGCCGACCAAGGTGGCCATGCCGGAGATCGAGAAGGTCAAGAAGGTGCAGCCGCTGGGCGAGCGCCTGAAGGCCGTCGTCGGCCAGCCCGGCGAGCGCGGCTCCGACTACGTCTGGAACACCACGGCGCAGTACATGGCGTACTCCTCGCGCCGCATCCCGGAGATCGCCGACGACCTGGCGAGCGTGGACACGGCGATGAAGGCGGGCTACGGCGTTGAGAGCGGCCCGTTCGAGACGTGGGACATGCTCGGCGTGCCGCAGACCGTCGAGCGCATGAGCGCCGAGGGCATCGAGGTCGCGCCGTGGGTGCGCGACATGCTGGCGAAGGGCTACACGTCCTTCTACAAGACCGAGAACGGGCAGCAGATGGTCTACAGCCCGCTGACCTGTGAATACGTCCCGGTCGTGACCGACAAGCGCCAGGTCTCCCTGACCGGTCTCAAGAGCCAGGGCAAGGAACTGAAGCGCAACGACAGCGCCAGTGTGATCGACCTGGGTGACGGCATTCTGGGCGTCGAGTTCCACAGCCGCGCCAACGCCCTGGACGACATGATCGGTCAGATGATGGCGTGGGCGTTGGACGAGCTAGAGAAGTCCCAGTGGAACGGCCTCGTTATCGGCAACCAGGGCGAGTGGTTTGGCGCGGGCGCGAACATCGCCATCGTGGCGATGAACGCCATGGCGAAGCAGTGGGGGCCGCTCGACAAGATGATCCGCGACCTGCAGGGCATCCACCAGCGCATGCGCTTCAGCCCGAAGCCCGTCGTCGCCGCGCCGTTCAACATGACCTTGGGCGGCGGCGCCGAGGTGGCCCTGGCGAGCAGCCGCATCGCCGCCTCCGCCGAGACGTACATGGGCCTGGTGGAAGTCGGCGTCGGCCTCATCCCGGCCGGCGGCGGCTGCAAGGAGATGGTGCGCCGTGTCCTCTCGCCAGCGATGAAGACGCCGCACGTGGACCCGCTGCCCTTCCTGGAGCGCATCTTCCTCCAAGTCGGCACGGCGAAGGTCAGTACGAGCGCCGTCGAGGCCCGCAACATGGGCATGCTAGACGAGGCCGACATCATTGTGATGAACCCCGAATTCCTGATCGGGGAGGCCAAGCAGTTCGCCCTCGACCTGGCGGAGACGTATCAGCCGCCGGTCAATGACAAGAACGTGTACGCCGCTGGCAAGCCGGTTCTGGCGGCGCTGGAGTTGGGCATCTGGTCCATGCTGGAGGCCAAGCAGATTAGCGAGTACGACGCCAAGATTGGGCGCAAGCTGGCCTATGTGCTGACCGGCGGCTCCATCTCCCAGGGCCAGTGGGTGAATGAGCAGCACTTCCTCGACCTGGAGCGCGAAGCCTTCCTGTCGCTCCTGGGCGAGCAGAAGACGCTGGACCGCATTAGCCACATGCTGCAAACTGGCAAACCGCTACGCAACTAACCGTGTGAGCGAGAGTTCCTCACCGTTTATTCGACGAAAGGATGCCTCATGTCAACAGACGCTGTGATTGTTTCCGCTGTTCGAACTGCGATTGGGAAAGCGCCGCGCGGCGCTCTGCGCAACACGCGCCCGGATGACATGGGCGCCGCCGTCATCCGCGAGGCCGTGCGCCGCGCCGAGGGCCTCGACCCGGCGATGATCGACGACGTCATCCTCGGCTGCGCCATGCCGGAGGGCGCGTCGGGCATGAACATGGCCCGCATCGCCACGCTGCGAGCCGGGCTGCCCGACACGGTGCCGGGCCAGACCGTGAACCGCTTCTGCTCGTCGGGCGTCCAGACCATCGCCCTGGCCGCCGCCAACATCCAGGCCGGTATCTACGATGTCGTCGTGGCCGGTGGCGCCGAGTCGATGAGCATGGTTCCGATGCGCGGCCACCGCTTCGAGCCGAACCCGTGGATGGTCGAGTGCCAGCCCGAGGTGTACATGGGCATGGGCCTGACGGCGGAGCGCGTTGCCGAGAAGTACAACGTCACGCGGGAAGACCAGGATGCCTTCGCCTACCGCAGCCACATGAACGCCATCAACGCCATCCAGAGTGGCAAGTTCGTGGACGAGGTCGTTCCGCTCGAAGTGGAGTACGAGTACCTGGACTACGACGGCCAGGTCCAGGTCCAGAAGAGCGTGTTCAAGGTGGACGAGGGGCCGCGCAAGGATACCTCGGTGGAGGCCCTCGCCAAGCTGCGTCCGGTCTTCAAGGAAGGCGGCACGGTCACGGCGGGCAACTCGTCGCAGACGAGCGACGGCGCGGGCGTCGTCGTCATTATGTCCGCGGAGAAGGCCAAGGAACTGGGGCTGAAGCCGCTGGCCCGCTTCGTGAGCTTCGCCGTCGGCGCCGTTCCGCCGGAGATTATGGGTATCGGTCCCGTCGTTGCCATCCCGAAGGCGCTCAAGCGCGCGGGCCTGACCATCAACGATATCGACATTGTGGAGTTGAACGAAGCGTTTGCTGCCCAGGCGCTTCCCGTGATCCGCGAGACGGGCATGGACATGGACAAGGTCAACGTCAACGGCGGCGCGATTGCTCTAGGCCACCCGCTCGGCGCGTCGGGGGGGAAGCTGACCGTCCAGATTTTGAACGAAATGAAGCGGCGCAATGCGCGCTACGGCATGGTGACGATGTGCGTCGGCGGCGGCCAGGGCGCGGCCATCATCTACGAGAACATGGCCTGATTGGAGGGTCTATGGTGTCATTTGCTCCGACCGAAGAACAACAGATGATCGTGGACTCGGTGCATGACTTTGCCCAGGAGCAGCTCCGCAGCATCATGCGCGAGGCCGACGAGACGGGTGAGATTCCGCGCGACATCATCCAGACGGGCTGGGGGCTGGGCATCGTACCCGCCAACATCCCGGAGGAGTACGGCGGGTTCGCCAGCGAGCACTCGGCGCTGACCGGCGCTCTCGTCGCCGAGACGTTGGCGTGGGGCGACCTGTCCTCGGCCCTCTATATCACGTCGCCGCTGTCCGTGGCTATCCCCATCCTCCTCGGCGGTACGGAAGAGCAGAAGGTTGAGTACCTCCCCCGCTTCACGGGCGAGGAGTTCGTGCCCGCGACGGCCGCGCTGCTCGAGCCGCGCATCACGTACGACCCGCTGGAATTGGACACGAAAGCGGTGAAAGACGGCGATGTGTATCTGCTCAACGGCGTCAAGGCGTATGTGCCGATTGCGGCCGACGCGGCCATGATGCTGGTGTGGGCCAACGAGAACGGCAAGACGCAGGGCTTCCTGGTGGACATGAGCGCTCAAGGACTCCAGATCGGCGAGCGCGAGAAGAACATGGGCATCAAGGGCCTGCCGACATACAAGGTCACGCTCAAGGATGTCCACGTCAGCCCCAAGTGCAAGCTCGGCGGGGAGCAGGGCGTCGACTTTACGAAGATTCTCAACTACTCCCGCATTGCGCTAGCTGCGATGGCGGTCGGCGTGGCGAAGGGCGCATATGAGTACGCCCTGAACTACGCCAAGGAGCGCGAGACGTTCGGCGCGCCCATCGCAACCCGCCAGGCCATCGCCTTCATGCTGGCCGAGATGTGTACCGACATCGACGGCGCACGTCTGCTGGTCTGGGAAGCCGCATGGCGGATGGACCAGGGCAAGGAGGCGAGCCGCGAGGTGCGCCTGGCCAAGACGTTCTGCGACGACATGGCGTTGATGGTGACCGACCGCGCGGTGCAGATCCTCGGCGGCCACGGCTACATCCGCGACCATCCGGTCGAGCTGTGGCTGCGCAACGCCCGCAGCTTCGCCGTCCTCGATGGCCTGGGCATGGTCTAGGCGTAGTGCGTACAGGCGCACGTAATACGCAGTGGTGATGGCAACACGCAATACGACAAGAGGAGCGCATATGATTGATTTCACACTGCCTGAGAGCATAGCGCAACAGGTGTCGATGGCGCAGATGGCCGCCGAGCATATCATGCGCCCGAAGTCGCGTTACTATGATGAGCACGAGCATGAGATCCCCTGGGATTTCATTTATGCCATGTGGCCGATGATGGCCGAGCAGGGCCGCAAGGACCTCGAAGCCCTCAAGAAGCCGAAGGACACCGGCGACAACGGCAAGCCGAAACGCCCGAAGACCACCAACATGCGCCTGATCCACATTATCGAGGCGCTGTCGTGGGGCGACGCCGGTATCTACCTCAACCTGCCCAGCGGCCAGCTCGCCGCCGCTGCTATCCAGGCCGCCGGTACGCCGGAGCAGCAGCAGCGCTTCCTGCCGCGCTTTGCCGGCGACAAGCCCACCTGGGGCGGCATGTGCATGACCGAGCCGCAGTGCGGCTCCGACACGTCGGCGATCCGCACGACGGCGAAGCGCGAGGACGGCCACTGGGTCATCAACGGTACGAAGATCTACGTGACCTCGGGCAGCCGCGCCCTGCGCGACTCCAACGGCCTCGTCGTTGTCTGGGCGACCATCGACCCGACGGCTGGCCGCGCGGGCATGCGCCCGTTCGTCGTCGAGGCGGGCACGCCCGGCGTGTCCATCATCAAGCTCGAAAACAAGATGGGCATCCGCGCCAGCGACACGGCGATGATCGTCTTCGAGGACGTCAAGATCCCGCTGGACAACATCCTCGGCAAGCCGGACGTGGAGCGCACGTCCCAGGACGAGGGCTTCAAGGGCGCGATGAAGACCTTCGACGCCACTCGCCCCGCCGTCGCGGCCAGCGCCCTCGGCATCGCCCGGGCCGCGATTGAGTATGTCAAGGAAGTCCTGAAGAAAGAGGAGAACATCGACATCCGCTACCACCTGGCGCGTCACAAGCTGACGGCGGCGGAGCGTGATGTCATCGACATGGAAGCCATGCACAAGGCTGCCTGGCTGCTGACGCAGAAGGCCGCCTGGCTGATGGACCAGGGCCTCCCCAACACCTTGGAAGCCTCCGAGTGCAAGGTGAAGGCCGGTGAGGCCGTCACCAAGATTACCCAGAAGGCGGTTGAGATCCTGGGGCCGCTGGGCTACAGCCGCGACTACCTCGTCGAGAAGTGGATGCGCGACGCCAAGATCAACGATATCTTTGAGGGAACGGGGCAGATCAACCGCTTGGTGATTGCCCGCCGTATCCTCGGATATACAAGTAAAGAGCTGCGCTAACCCGTAGGGCGCAGGCCTTGGGGCGGAGCGTAGGGCCAGTGGCTCTGCGCTCCGTTCTTTTTGCCGCCGCGCTGTTTTCTATTATGAAAGACCGTTCTCTTGACAAAACACTCTATCGGGCGTATACTGGTATAGAGACAAATGTTCTAGATGACGAGGCTTTGGATAGCGAAGGACACGAAAGCCCGCGAAAAACGCGAAAGGCATTCGTCGGGTGACTTCCTTTCGCGCCTTTCTGCCCTTTCATGTCTTTCGTGATCCAAGAGCTCCCTGCCTCTCTGGGAGGATCTCATGTTGCGGCCTGTGCGGAGAGTGAGTGAAACGGACCTGGCGGCGTTTCGGCGGCGTTTCGTGAATCGCGATGATGCCTATGCCCAGCAGTGGGCAGATGGCGGCGGGTGGTCCCGTGTCGCCGCGCCCCTCACGGACAGGGTTCTGCGCGCCCACCTCAACGGCGGCGTCACCGTCGGCTTCTACACGCCCGACCTCGTTGGTAACACGCGTTGGGTGTGCGTCGACTTCGACACCGACGACGGGCTGGAGCGCGGGCATCAGCTGCAGACGCGGCTGGCCGAGGCGGGCCTGCCTGCAGTGGTCGAGATGAGCGCAAACGGCCGCTGCCACGTTTGGCTGTTCTTCGACAAACCCGTACCGGCGGCGCCGGCGCGTCGGGCGATCCTGGCCGTTCTCGGCGCGTGCGGCTGGGTGGTCGAGCCGGGCGCGGTTGAGGTCTTCCCAAAGCACGACGCCATCGCGCCGGACGGCTATGGTTCGCTCGTGCGCGGCCCCCTGGGCCGCCACCGCAAAGCCGGCGGCGAGATCTTCCCCGTGCGCGTGTGTGACGCGGCCACTGGCGAACTGCGGCAAGGTGGGCTGATGACCCTCTTGAGCGCTCCGACTGCCGACCCTAACCGCCTGGCCGCCCTCGCCCCGGCAGAGACGGCCGCGCCCGAGACGCCGACGCGCCGCCAGTTCGACGAGCCGGGGCAGCGCTCCCCCCTCACCGAAGCCATCTACCGGCGGACCAACGTGCGCCAGCTTCTCGCCGAGCGCGGCATCCCGGTCAGCCGCACTGGCAAGGTGCGTTGCCCGTTCCACGACGACCGCCGTCCATCGTTCCAGGATTACGGCACGCACTTCTACTGCTTCGGCTGTGGCGCGCGGGGGGATGTGATTACGCTGTACGAGCGCTTCCAGCGTCTCCCCAACCGCTGGCGGGCGCGGGAGGCGTTGGCCGAGAAGCTCGGCCTCGACCCGGACGAAATACGAAGCGCCGGACGAAATCATTCCGTCCGGCGCGGCGAGCCACGAGTCATTCAGCTCTCCTTCTGGCGCGAGCTGACTCGCTCGGCGTAACAGCGACCTACATTCCTGGGCAGCCGCCTTTGAAGAAGGCGGCGTCGTGCTTATCATGACATTATGTATGGCCCAAGAAAACGCTCACCATTGAAGTGTATCAGGTGTGACGGAGCATCAGCCACCCATACGTCAGTTTCCCATGCGATTGCGCCAAGATAACGGCTCATGACAGTTCGGTTTGGGAATGCGGTCACGTATACAAGCCCGGCGGTCGATCCGGCAAATAGTTCGGCGAGTTCGGTATGCCGTTTGCCATCAACAGGCCCATGACTGGTGACAGCTTCCACCAGTAGCAACCAGTTTTTCGCTGTATAGCTTAACACTACGTCCGGCATCTTGCCGTGGGAATCTACATTGACGCCAAGCTGAGACAGCGCGGCAGCATCGAAGTAACGCCACTTCTTGCCAGTATCTCCTACATAGAGAACCTGAGGATACACCCTGACCTACCGCCTTTTCAACTCGGCGGCCCATCCAATTCTACAGAAAGCATTTTACACTAACAGCGAAGTCCTCTATGATTGCACGGATAAGACTGCTGTGCTTGCCAGAGCTTAGGGTAATTTGCTTGCCGGGCCCAATCTTAATCGGGATACGGTTTTGCTCGCGTTCTTTAGCATAGCGAGCGATCAGCGTTTCTCGCTCAGACAAATAGGCGGTGAGGTTATCATGCCACTGATGCGTGCCAAAGGTGCGCAGCAAGGCCAGGGCGGCAGGTTCGATCTGATACACTGCTTTGGGGCTATTTACCGGACGGTCGGGCTTGTCCGGGTTGTAAAGCGCGATGCCCGCGGTGCAGAACTGGTGCATAGTCTGCCGCCGTACTGTCTCGCGGGTGTTTGGCGCATAGTCTTTGTCATAATGCTTGCGTATCCAATCCATGATGGGCGTGATCCCCATAAGGGGGTTCTCTGCTTCCGCCCAAACTTTGTCTGGCATCAGGTTCAAGAGAGCTAGCAGGCAAAGGGCGGAACGCTCATTTTGCTGTGCCCTTGGCAAACCTAAGGATATGATGATCTGCTGCGCGGCTTGAATATAGTCATTCTTATCGTTCATGCCATCACAGATTCTAGCTTGGCATCAATCATGGCCTGTGTGAGAGTTTCTTGCTCCATGGCCCATTCGCCCAGATGGATCAGAATGTTACGACTTGGGTACTTCATCAGCCTGAGGTCGGTTGCATTGACCTGCGTGTGGCCGTTGAAGCGCCGGAAATGCTCATCGACGGTCGTTGTGTTCAGGAACACAGCGAGCCCGCGGGCCAGTTGCTCGGACAGGCCATGCCTGTTCTCATGGAACAGGTTTAGGTGGTTCTCGAAACCCAGTACAGGCACATCGCCGAAAGCGCTAGGCTCAACCACACTAGCCACAATCCGACGCTTCTCTTCCTTGGACGAGAAACGCCGCACGACGCAGTAGAAGCCGCTAGGGTAAAGCCACTTTTCGGTGTCAGTATTGCGTTCAATAGCGTTGGGCTACTTCATGCCCGTGATGGGCCAGTTAGTACTGCTGTGGTTAAAGTGAATGGGGTAGAGCAGAGGCGCCCTGCCGGGGCCCGGCGCGTCGCGCAGATACGCTTTCATCCGGAAACCCACTATCGGCCCGGTCGATACCTTGATACCAAGGTCGTCGAGCGTATAGTGGATGGCTGGGGATAGCTCGAGGCTATTTCTTTCAGCCGAGGTGGGGACATGAATGAACCGCTCAGAATCATCCGGGAATATGATCCGCTCGAATGGGTGCTCATGGATAGTCAAATCAGTGAATGTGTCGTCGGCCGAAGTCGAGATTGTTACTGGCCCCGGCGTACTTCCACACTCAAGCCGAATGATGATGTTCTCTTGCAGTACCTCGTCATCCTTGAAAGCCTTGCTACGTGACCCGAACAAGTGAATATGCCGTATAGCAGCACGCTCAAGGACGAAGTCGCGGAATGAGCGATTATAAGGGCCATTGCAGAAGCTGCGCGGGATGATCGCCACGATTTGCCCGCCCGGCGTAGATAGGGCTACAGCCAGTGCCACAAAAGCTGAGTATAGATTTACTGTCTCAATACCCACACGTCGTAGGGCGAGCCGATGTGATGAATTGCTGTTGATTTTCTTGTAGGGCGGATTGAGGATCGCATGTGTATAACTTCCAAGACCTTTTGAAAACAGACTGCCGGACAGTGATTCTACGGCAACCTGCACAAAATCTTCTATGTAGATGTTGACGGCAAAATCGTCGCTGTGATTGTATTTCTCAAGTGTGTGCGATAAATGCAGGCTTAAAGCGTCATCAAGCTCGAATGCATCTACTTCCACAGACTGAAAACGAAAACCGCCTGATCTCCATCTGTCCAAGAAGGCCACCGACAAGGACCCGATTCCGGCTCCAGCGTCCAACAAGTGACAATGCCCCGTTCCGTCCGGGAAGAGGCTGGCCATGAATGCTGCCGTTCTTTCAGGACTGAGGAACTGTCCGAATTGCGATTTTTTCTTCGCCTCGGTGCTTTTAGAGAGTTGCAGTCTCTGTCTCTCAACCGCTGTCAGCATACGAACCATCCGTGACAACGAGAAACCTACGAGCCGTACACGCGACTGCTCGTAGGTTATGCGAACGGAGCTAAATTGTCAAGCCGAGTTTGGATTATCTCAAACGTACCCACGGTAGGGTTACGACCCCGGGCGCTCGGGTTCGCCGGGGGCGGCGCTGCGGTGGCGGGCGGCCATCTCGACGCGGCGCTCGTTCCACAGGCTCTCTAGCTCGCGCGTGATCTCGTCGATGCGCCGCCGCTCGATCGCGCCCAGGCTGCCCTTGCGCCAGATCGCCTGACGCTCGTTGGACAGGCGGTTGATCTTCTCCATAATGATGTCGTCAGCCTTGTTGTCGCTCATCTTTCCTTCTCCATCGCGCTCAAGCTAGTGACAAAAACTCTCGCTCCTGGTGGAGCGAGAGCAGTTTGGTCAAAGCGAGGCCCCGCCGAGTCGTGTGCGAGTGAGTTTAAAGCCTGCTTTCGCAGGTGGGCGGCTACCTGGAAAGTCAACGGTTTCCCGAATGCCTTTTCCACGGACATCGCCTCCCGAAGAGTGGGTGTTGGCAGTAAACGCCGAAACCGCATCACAAACTCAGCAGGGCTGCTGGCCGTAATACTACCACACATTGTGTGAGATGGCAAATGCAAATCGGGGCAAAAAGGCCTTTGCCCCGATTTTCTCATTTACGCGCTTCTGTCGCCGGCTCGTCCACCACGGCGATGTGAAGCTCCTTGAGCTGCCGTTCGTCCACGACCGATGGCGCTTGCGTCATGAGATCCACCGCCGCCTGGGTCTTGGGGAAGGCGATGACCTCGCGGATGTTGGGCGCGTCGGCGAGGAGCATCGCCAGGCGGTCGATGCCCAGGGCGATGCCGCCGTGGGGCGGCGCGCCATACTCGAATGCGTCGAGCAGGTGGCCGAACTGGGCGCGCGCCTGCTCCATCGTCAGGCCGAGAAGCCCGAACACCTTCTCCTGCACGTCGCGGCGATGGATGCGGATGCTGCCGCCGCCCGCCTCGTAGCCGTTCATAACCACATCGTAGGCCTGGGCGCGGACGGCGCCGGGGTCGGTGTCGAGGAGCGGCACATCCTCCGGGCGCGGCGAGGTGAACGGGTGGTGGACCGAGTCCCAGCGGTTCTCGTCCTCGTTCCACTCGAAGAGCGGCTGGTCGATGACCCAGGCGCAGGCCATCACGTTGTCATCCATGAGGTTGAGGCGGCGGCCAACTTCGAGGCGGACGCGGCTGAGCGACTCGGCGACGACCTTGGGTGTCCCAGCGACAATCATCAGCAGGTCGCCGTCCTGGGCCTCGGCGCGCTCGCGGATGGCGGCGATCTCCGTCTCGCTCAGGAACTTGGCGATGGGCGACTTGACGCCGTCGGCAGTGAACGCCAGCGTCGCCAGGCCCTTCGCGCCCCCTGTCGCCGCGACCGATTGCATCTCGTCGATCTGGCGGCGGCTGTAGTCGGCCATGCCGGGGCCGCGCACGGCCTTGACCTCGCCGCCGTTCGCAACGGTATCGCGGAAGACGCCGAAGGCGCTGCCCGCGACGATGTCCGATAGGTCGGCGAAGGGCAGGCCGAAGCGCAGGTCGGGCTTGTCGTTGCCGTAGCGGGCCATGCTCTCGGCGAAGGTCAGACGCGGGAACGGCTTCTGCATGACCTGCTTGCCGCCGACGGTCTCGACCAGGCCGATGACCAGGGCCTCGATGAGCTGCAAGATGTCCTCGCGCTCGATGAAGGACATCTCTAAGTCGAGCTGGGTAAACTCGGGCTGTCGGTCGGCGCGGAGGTCCTCGTCGCGGAAACAGCGCGCGATCTGGTAGTAGCGGTCGATGCCGGCGACCATGAGCAGCTGCTTGAGCTGCTGCGGCGACTGGGGCAAGGCGTAGAACTTGCCGGGCTGGACGCGGCTTGGCACGAGGTAGTCACGCGCGCCTTCCGGCGTGCTCTTGAGCAGAATCGGCGTCTCGATCTCGACGAAGTCGCGGTCGTCGAGGAAGTCGCGGATGGCCTTGATCATCTTGTGGCGCAGGCGCAGGTTGCGCTGCATGCGCGGGCGGCGCAGGTCCAGGTAGCGGTAGCGCAGGCGCAGCGCCTCGTCGATGTCCTGCTCGACGGCAATGGGGACGGGCGTCGTCTTGGCCGGGTTGAGCACTTCGACGCTATCGGCCATGACTTCGATGTCGCCCGTGGCAAGGTCGGGGTTGTGCTGGCCTTCGGGCCGCTCAGACACCTGGCCGTGAACACGAATGACCCACTCGGAGCCGAGCCGCGTGGCGATGGCGTGGGCCTCGGGCGAGATGGCCGGGTTGAACACAATCTGGGTGATGCCGTCGCGGTCGCGCAGGTCGATGAAGATGAGGCCGCCGTGGTCGCGGCGGCGGTGAACCCAGCCGGTCAGGGTAACGGACTGGCCAACGTCCGAGCGGCGGAGCTGGCCGTTGGTATGTGTACGGAGCACGCAGCCTCCAGGGATAGACAGGAAAATAAGGCAAAGGCCCCGGACAGGGTCGGGGCCTCGTCGTCGAGGAAAGCGACACATAATGATAGGCGCTTAGGAAATGGCGGTCAAGAAAAAGAGGGCTAGCAGGTCGTAGCATTTTGGCGCTGTCTACGTTTCAATATGCAGAGCGTGCCGCTGACCTCATGGTCTCGTAGGCGGCATGGGACGACCAGTATGCAGTGATCTCACCTGTTGCTACGTCTTGTTACTCTTTACAAACCGCAGTGATTGTTGTACAATGGGCTTAGGCCCACCGGCTTTCCATAAGGAGCCTCTCATGTCTGCCACGCGCGCCTCTCAGGTCTTGCGTTCACTCGTCGTGATGTTGGTGGCCCTGGGTTTTCTGCTCTGCATTGCCGCCGTCCCGACGTTCGCCGATGGTTCGTATGTCGTGCAGTCAGGCGACAGCTTGTGGGGCATCGCCGTGCGCTTTAGCGTCACGATTGACGATATTACGCGGGCGAATGGGCTGACGCAGGCCAGTGTCATCTACCCGGGCCAAACCTTGCGCATTCCCGGCGCGTCTGGCGGGAGCGCTTCGGCCCCCGTCGTGTCGGCTCCTCTCGCCGCGCCGCCTTCCCGTCTTGTGATCCCCTCTATTGACCTGGATACCCAGGTGACACCGGCTGGCACGTACACCGCCTGGATCGGTCAGCAGGCGGTGCAGCAGCAGTACGTTCCGCCATATACCGCCGGCTGGCACAACAACACCGCCCGGCCTGGCCAGGGCAACACGGTCATGTCCGGCCACCACAACATCTACAGCAAGGTGTTCGGGAATCTGATCAACATTGAGGTGGGCGCGCCGATTGCCGTGTTTGCGGGAGGAGTCCAGCACAACTACGTCGTCACGCAGAAGATGATCTTGCCCGAGGCAGGGATGCCGCTGGCGACGCGGCTGGCGAACGCCCGGTGGATGGACCCGACGTACGATAGCCGCCTGACCTTGGTGACGTGCTGGCCCGCCTGGACGAATACCCACCGCCTGGTCGTCGTGGCGGAAGAGGTTAAGTAACGCTTTCTGCACAAACGGAGGGATATGTCGACAAGGGAACGGCCCGCGCCAGCGCGGAGCAGCATCTACTTGTGCTCGCCTGTCAATGCCCTGGTCGAGGGCATCTACGAAGAGAAGATACCCTTCACCGAGATCAGGAAACACGGCGATTTCGGCCTGGGCACGTTCGACCACCTGGACGGCGAGATGGTCATGCTGGACGGCGCTATCTACCAGATCGACGGACGCG
Organism: Anaerolineae bacterium; assembly: GCA_039810085.1. Lineage (GTDB taxonomy): Bacteria > Chloroflexota > Anaerolineae > Epilineales > JAHCIE01 > JBDHWG01. The sequence goes on along the minus strand of JBDHWG010000032.1, from coordinate 1,356 downwards.
GGCGCGTCAGCCAGGTTGACGAGGCAGGTCTGACGCCCTTCGCCTGCGTCACCTTCTATAAGCCGGTCAGCCACGACCGGCTTGACGGCGAGCGAAGCTACGAGGCTTTCCTGGACTGGCTCCAGTGGCTCCTACCCTCGCCGAACATCTTCTACGCCATCCGCATCGAGGGGGCGTTCTCCTATATGCGCGTGCGCTCCGTGCCCAAGCAAGAGAACTACCGGCCGCTGGTTGAGGTCACCAAGGACCAGCCCGTTTTCGAGTTCGGCGATATCGAGGGCACGCTGGCCGGCTTCTACACGCCCTCGTTCATGGCCTCGCTCAGCGTGCCCGGCCTGCACCTTCATTTCCTGTCGTCGGACCGGCAACACGGCGGGCATCTCCTGGAGTGCAGGCCGCGCCAGGTGCGCGTCGGCATCCAGTTCATCACCTCGCTCGAGCTATCGTTCCCCATGAGTCTCGATTACCTCACCCTGGAGTTCAATCGCGACATCGGCAAGGACCTGAATCAGGCCGAAAAATAACCGTCCTGGCACGATTGCTGCCACAGTTCCACGCGGAGGCTCCCCTGTCGGCCTTTCCCGACAGGGTTTACTATCTGCGAGGGGAGGCTGGCATGCAGCCGGAGAACGCGACAGAATTCACAATTCCCATCATTCTCGCGCGCATCGTTATCGCCATGGTGCTTGGCGGGCTGATTGGCTACGAGCGGCAGATGCGCCATAAAGCGATTGGGGTGGCGGGGCTGATGCTGGTGGCGTTTGGTAGCACAACATTCATGATGCTGGCGAAGCAGGAGTCGCACAACGACCCCGCCGCCATCAGCCGCACTATCCAGGGATTGCTCCAGGGCATCGGCTTCCTCGGCGGCGCGGTTATCTTCAAAGGCGGGACGAACGTGCGCGGCATCAAAACGGCCGCGGCCATCTGGATCACCGGGGCGATTGGCTTGTGCGTTGGAACAGGGTTGTGGTGGCTTGGGATGCTCGTTGGCGCAATTACAGTCGTTGTCCTCTTCATATCCGACATGCTCACGCCGATGCAGCGTCCGGAAGAGGAGAAAGCGGATCCACGCCCTCCAGTATAACGCCCCGCTCAAAGGGAGGACAATGGAAGCTCGACAAACGCGGGATGAGCAGGAGGTATGGCCTGACTGTCGCGCCGCGCTACCCTTCCTCTCCTATGCGCGCCTCTGGGAACTGCCGTCGGTTCTCAGGAGTGTATCCCAAGCTATCCCACTTAGAGCCTATCCGAATAACCCTGCGGCGCGCAGGGCGATGAGGGCGCAGGCGAAGTGCAGAAAGGCGATGTAGTGTTCAGGCTTCTTGTCCCAGCGCACCAGAATACGCCGAAAGC
>JBDHWG010000031.1:0-44588 GCA_039810085.1 Anaerolineae bacterium | reverse complement strand
CCTTGGGCAGTGTATAATTCGGCTGGTAGGTCATGGTGTGTCTCCTTTCGGCTTAGAGAACCTGAGGATACACCCTGACCTACCGCCTTTTCAACTCGGCGGCCCATCCAATTCTACAGAAGGCATTTTACACTAACTTTTCCACGTATCGTAGAACACACGGTAGTAGGCTTCGGTCGTTCGTTGGGGATCGATCTTTGACCTACACTCCCACCAATATCGCAAGTACCTCTCTTCCATCCGGTTCATCATCAAGATCAGGCTCCCGCAGCCGCCGAGTGATTTCGCTCACTCGGCGGCTGCTGTCAGAACTGGCGCGAAGGGGAACTGCTCGCCCTAGCGGTTCGGCTCCCGCACGATGGCAGGGAGGAAGAGCGTGTGCGTGGATAGGTCAGATGTCGCGATGGGCGTTGGCGTGGTCGTCGGTGTAGACGTTGGCGTGGCTGTCGGCGTGGCCGTCTCTGCCGGGGTCTGACCCGACTGCACGACAATGACATCCGCGACCTTCTGGCCGCTCTGAGCATGCGCCACGACCTCGACGCGCGCCCCCACCTCGGCAGGCCCCGCGTAGGTCTCGATGCGCGTGAGCGGCGTCACGAGCGCCGACTGCCCGCCCACCGTCCACTCCGTGAGGCCACCACTGGGCCGGATGGTCTCGACAACGCCCTGCCACACGGCAATCGAGGCGGGCGGCGCGTCGGTCGGCGCAGACGGGCCGGGTGTCGCCGGCGCCGCGCAGTGAGGCTGGAAGTCCAGGGAGCGCGCCAGGCTTCCCCAGCCCTCCACGACGAGGGCCGCGCCCGAGGCGGCGACGCCCACGGCCATGGCATCCGGGGCGACGGAGACGGCCTGACCGAGAACGTTACCATCTGCTGACAGGCGGTAGACGCGGTCCCGCAGGGCGACCAGGTACTCGTTGCGCACCCTGTTGTACGTCGCCGCGCGGATATCCCAGTACCCCGGTGTGCTCGGCAGCGGGACAGGCTCGCCCAGTGGGACGAGATCAGCCGAGAGGCGCTGGGCTTGCACGCTGACCTGACCGGTGCCCGGCGCCGCGCCTGGCTGGGCGATGTTCAGGTAGACCACCAGGTATTCGCCCGTGGCGCTATTATGGACCAGGTGCTGATCATAGTGCAGCCCGTTGTCGACAAGCTGTGCGGCGCCGATCACGTGGCCGTCGCGGGCAAGACGGTTGGCGTACGAACCCTGGACACTGCCCCAGAGCACCACATATTGACCGGCTTGCGGGCTATACTGGACGGAAGCCAGGCCGAGCTGGCCGCCAATGGTCAGGGGCTGATCCACCAGCTTCACGACAGGACCGGCCAGGCTGCCGTCCGGGCGAACGCGCCGCGTGGCGATGATTTGCTGGATCGTCGGCATGGGCGTCGCCGTGTTCGCCGGTGTCGGAACCGCCGGGTTCACGCGCGGATCGTCCCCCGACTCCTCGTGCCAGGCGACCAGGAATTCATTGTCGTCGGGGTTGTAGGCCACGGACACGGCGCGCGCCGCCTCGCTCCCGAGAGTAACCGGCGCGCTGACCGGCGCGAGGGCGCTGTCGAACACCTGCGCCATGAGCCGCGAGCCGCCCTGGAGTGGCTGCTGGAAGAAGTGGCTCCACACCACCAGGTAACGGTCGCTCGTCGGGCTGTAGGCGAACGCCGGCCGTGACGCCAGGGTGTCGGTGAAAAGGTCCGTTGCCGCGATGAGCGGCTCGCCCGACGGCGCCAGGCGCATGGCAGTGATGGCGTGGGTGTCGGTGGTCACGTAGCGCGTGGTCAGCGCCAGGAACTCATCCGTTCGGCTGTTCGTCACGAGCTGGAGCGACGAGCTGTCGGTCCCGCTCAACCAGCTCAAGCCGAACCCTGACGGCCGCGGGCAGGCGAGATCAGGCGGCGCCGGAGTTGACGAGGGACCAGGCGTGCTGGTCGAGGTCGCCGGCGGGGTCTCGGTGGGCGTGCCGGCCGGCAGAACCACGACTGTGTCGGCGACAAAGCGGTCCTCCAGCTTGCGGCCGGTGACCCACACCGCCGCGCCTGCCTCAGCGTGTCGCCAGCGCTCGTCCAGCCAGGTCGGCTGGGTAACAATGACGTGTTGATAGGGGCCGAGGCCGGGCGCGGTCGTGTCGACGAACAGGCTGGCGCGGAAGCCCGAGCGCGGGCCTGCCCAGAAGGTGTCGCGGATCACGGCCTGAAACTGGAGGACAGGCGCGGGGGCAGCCGCCGACTTTGCCGCGCCCGACAAGCTACCAGGGCACGACCCGTTAGCCGACAGGAGCCGCGCCTGCGCGCCGAAGCGGTCGAAGGCGAGGACGTTGCCGTCCGTCCCGGCGAGGGCCAGGAGCGCGACGCTGCCCTCCGTTTCCAGTGGCTCGCCGAGGAGCGCGCCGGAAGCGCTCAGGCGCTGGAGACCGGGCCGCCGTGCAGCGCCCTGGGGCGTGTCCCACGCCACGAGGTATTCGTTCAACGTGGGGTTGTAGATCAGGGCCGTTGGCGCTTCGTACGCCGTCGTGGCGCGGATGGCGAAAGGCGCGCCCTGGGGGGTGAGGTCCGCGGCGAGAAGGAGGCCGGTGACGTCGGACAGGCGCTCGGGGTGCGAGGCATCTGACCAGACGAGCAGGACCTGGTCGGTGGCGCTGTTGACGGCGACGAAGAGGCGGTCGGCACGGGCGGCGCTCTCCGCCAGGGGGATCGGCGCGCCGATAGGCTCCAGGCTGCGGGCCACCCGCTGCGCATGCAGCCGGCCGTCCCGCGTGCCGATGAGGGTGTACTCGTGCGTGTGGGGATTGTAGAGCGCCTGGGAGGCCGATGCGGCGCTATCCGCGGCAGACTGCATCATCAGGAGCGGCGAGCGAAGGCCCTCCTCGACGCCGTCGGCGCGGATCAGCGTGCCGTAGAGGCCGGTGACCAGCGGCGACGGGGTGGGTGTCGCGGGGTCGGTGGCCGGCGTCGGCGTGGCGGTGGGATTGGCGGGCGAGCGGGTGGGCGTCGGCCCTGGAAGGTTCTGCTCGTCCTGCCAGACGATCAAGAACTGGTCGTCGTCAGGGTTGTAGGCGACGGACGGCGCGCGGCCGCGATAGGTTGGCGCGGAGAGCGTCCGGCCCACGAGCGACAGGTCGGGCCGGAACAGGCCGAAATAGGGCCGGCCTTGCTCGCCCTGATCGTTCCCCGTCAGGGCGTTGGCGACGACGAGGTACGTCTGGCTGGCCGGGCTGTAGGCCATGACGGGCGTGCCCCACTGCTGGGAATCGAGGGGGAGGGTGACCGGCTGGCCGTTGGGCTGCCCCGAGGACGAGAGCCGCTGGGCGACGACGTTCTGGAACGACCAGCCCGCAGGGTATTCCGCCGTCCCGTACTGCAGGCCGACAGTCAGGACTTCGCCGCTCTGGCCGGTGGCGGCGCGCAGGGAATGGGTGGCGACGCTGCTGGCCCAGGGCATCTGGGCTGCCGGGTCAACGGGGCAGAGGGCCAGTGCGCCGGCGACGGAACGAAGCGCCGGCGGCGGGCCGGCCCCATCAGGCGCTGCGGCGAGGGCGTGGCCGCCGGCCAGCAGAGCGGCCACGGCGATAAAGAGGATGACAACGACAGGTTGACTCCTTTGCATGTACAGGCTCCTTAATACTGGGTGCGACGAGGGTGAAAGAGGGGAATGTGTTTCTCCAGACTGCACTGTTCATGACGTTCTCGCTTCGCCTCCGCAACGCTGCGAACACTAGGGACTTCCCTAGTCTTTCAACAAGATGGCTCCCGAAGCCGGTGTCGCTTCGGGAGCCTGTCTTGTGCGTCCTGCCTTCGTCGCGGATCACCGCGTCATACCCCGCCCTTTCGCCCAGACCGCCGCTTCCAGGCGTGAGGTCGCGCCCAGTTTCTTCAACACCTTGCTGACATGGAACTCGACCGTCTTCTCCGTCACGTCGAGGAGCCTGGCGATTTCTTTATTCGTTCGTCCGTCGGCCAGCAGTCGCACAACCTCCAGCTCGCGCTCCGTCAGGACGTCTGCCTTCCCACGCGTCACACGGCGCGCCGTGACACGCGCCTGGACGGTTGGGCTGAGCCACGTCTGGCCGTCGGCCACCGCTCGCACGGCGGTGACCACGGTCTCCGGCGCTTCGTCCTTGAGCACATAGCCCAGGACGCCCATCGCCAGCATGCCCCGCACGTAGACCGTATCGTCGTAGGCCGTCAGCACAACCACCTTGACGTTTGGCGCATGGTCGCGCAGGAATGCGACGGTTTCGGCCGCCGACGGGCCCGGCATGCTCAGATCGAGCAGGAGGATGTCGGGCTGGAGGTCTCGGCAGAGCGCCTGCGCCGCGTGACCGTCGGCGGCCTCGCCCAGCAACGTGATGTGTGGCTCAGCGGTCAGGGTCGCGCGGATGCCTGAGCGCATGAGAGGGTGGTCATCGGCCAAGACGACGCGGATCGTTTGCGTCATCGTTCGTTGCTCCATCTAGCGGTAGCTCCACGGTCACCTCGGTTCCTGCGCCTGGCTCTGACCAAACCACCAGGCGGCCGCCAAGCCACGCCACGCGCTCGGCGATGCCGACCAGCCCGAAATGGCCCGTCTGCGCCAGCTCCGTCAAGCGGGCCGGCACGTGGAAGCCCCAGCCGTCGTCGATCACGCTCAGCATGACGCGCTCCTCGGACGAGTGCAGCGCCAGCGTGACGTGGGCGGCATCGGCGTGCCGCAAGGCGTTACGCAGCGCCTCCTGCCCGACGCGGAAGAGACAGATAGCCACCGGCTCCGGCAAGGTCAGGGCGTCGTCCACATCCATGTCAATCTCCGGCGTGTCGGCGCCGCCCGCCACGTCGAGACGCTCGACATAGCCTTCGAGCGCGGCGGCCAGACCCAGATCGTCCAGGCCCGGTGGCCGCAGCTCGCCGATCAGCCCGCGCAGCTGACTGACCACGTCCAGCGCCTCGCGATGCGACGCCTCTAGCTCACCCGCCGCGCCGTCGAGTGGCGGCGCTAGCGGCGCCTGCCCGGCCCCAAGCGTGCGGCGGGCGCGCGCCAGGCGGTTGATCACGACAAGCAGTTGCTGCACAGCCCCGTCGTGGATCTCGCGCGCCAGCCGCCGTTGTTCATGTTCGCGTCCAACGAGCAGCTGCTGATGCGCCAGCGCCAACTCCTGTTGACCGGCCCGAATTTGCTCTGTGAGCCAGACGTTGTGGGCAGCGACGCCGGCCTGGCGCGCCAGGATGGTCAGGACACGCCGGTCCTCGCCGGTAAAGAAGTCGTCGTCGGTCTTCGCGCCGACGATGAGCACACCCTGCAATCTCTCGGCGGCGATCAGGGGGGCCCAGAAGGCTATGTCGGGCAGCGCCAGGAGGGTTTCCTCCTCATGCGCCAGCGGCACGTCGGCGAGGACCTGACGCACCTGCGAGGCGTTCAGCGGCTCGCGAGCCGCTGCAAGGCAAGCTATGAGTGGCCCACCCTGGGGCACAGTCAGGGGAGCCAGGTCACGACGGCCCAGGCCGCGGACGGCCACCAGGCTGAACTGTCCCTCACGGTTGCTGAGGATCAACCCGGCGCCCGAGAGGCGCAGTGCCAGCGGCAGTTGATCCACCAGCAAGCTCTCCAGCCGTTGCTGATCCAGGGTGAGGGACAGGGCGTTGGTGAACCGTTCCACCACCGCCGTGTAATCGATCTCGCTGCCGTAGAGCACCCAGTCCGTCAAGCGGCCGAGTGCTCTTTGCAGTGGCGAGAGTAGCAGGAGTAACGCAGCGCTCAACACACCGATGGGCAGTAGTCCTTGGCTAGACAGGTCGACGGCGACGTGATTGAGGACGGCTGCGGCGACGAGGTAGACGCTCAAGACGAAGGTCACCAGGAGGAAGACCATGGCGGTGCGGCTGAGGAGCGCCTCGGCCTTGATCGTTTCATGGCCCAGGAGAGCGTAGCTGTAGGTCAGAGGACAGAGGAGCAGGCACAGGAAGGTCAGCTCATACGGAACGTAGGTGGGCGCCCTCAATGTCTCGGGCAAGATGGAGAGAAGGAGCATCGGTGTAAAGGCGCAGATGGTGCCAAAGGTGATGAGCCGAATGCGGCGGCGCATGACGGCCGACGCACGGTGACGGTAATCGTGGAACAACCAACCGGCGGCCAGGAGGAAGGCCACGACGAAACCCAGCCGCGCGCCCAACCGCACGACGGCAAACCAGCTTGACTCTCGCCGGTTTGGTGTAGACCAGAACAACAGGGGCAGGGACCAGGCGAAGGCAAAGCCGCAGAGGACGACCAAGACGATGCGGTCGGCGCGCCCCAGGGGTCTCCCCGAGATCTGCCGATAGAGGTGAAAGGTCAGTGGCGCGAGCCAGGCCAACAATAAATAGAAGAGCCGGCTAACCACCTCGTCGCTGATTGTGCCTGTTTTGCCCGTTGCCAACACGGTGGGGACGACGAGAAAGAAGGCCAACGTTGATCCCTGGACTCTGGCCCGCCAGAGGCGCACGCCAACCGCCCAGAAGCCGAGGGCAACCAGGAGCGGAATGGCGTCTCCCAGAATGGATGGACATGTCGTACCGGATGGGTAGGATGGGATGGCGGTGCGACACGGTCGTTGCCAGGATGCCAGGGCGGCCGAAACGATAAAGCCGGCCGGAGCCAGGGTGAGGAGACCTATTAGGATGTGTTGCCATACGCCATCGCCTGATTTCAGGCTAGCCATTGGTCTCACCTGACGATAGGCTGCGGGAGAGTAGGTGTGCAGCCGCTTATCCTGGTGCACGTTGCGGCTATGGCAGCCACCAAACTGGCCGAGAATGGTTTTGAAGTCCTAGCGTGCCAACCCAAACGTGTCGATGCCATCACCGTCCCAGTCCCCCACCAGCGGTATGTCGCCCACGCCACCCCAGCTAAACCTGCGGTTGGCCCCACCGGCCTCGTTGCGGTTCCTCAAAGCCCAGTTGCCATTCTTAAACGTCCCGGGCGTGTCGATGCCATCGCCGTCCCAATCCCCCACTAGAGGAAGATCACCTGCGCCGCCCCAGCCAAACCCGTTGATATCGACACCACTCCCTGTAAGTTGATTGCTGAGAGACCACTTGGTGTTGTTATACAAACCCGGTGTGTCGATGCCATCACCATTCCAGTCCCCTACCACCGGGATGTCGCCCACGCCGCCCCAGTTAAACTCCGCGATTTCAATGTCACCACCCGAGCGGCGCTTGCGCAAGGACCATTTACCATTTCGATATAACCCAGGATCGTCAATACCATCGCCGTCCCAGTCCCCCACCAGCGGGGTATCGCCCGGACTACCCCAATCAAACTCGATGACCTCGCTCCCACCGCCTGACTGCTGATTACTCAACAACCATTTGCCGTTCCTAAACAGCCCCACGGTGTGGACGCAGTCTCCATCCCAGTCCCCCACCAATGGAATGTCGCCCGTGCTACCCCAGCTAAACTCGATGGCAGGGCCGCCGGCCATTTGATCGTTGTTTAGAAACCATCTCCCGATAAAACCAGTTCGAGCTGTTGGAGGAGGCACAACTACGGTTGAAGCGGGCGAGGGGGTGCGTGCTACTACCGTCGCCAGTTGCTGAGCAACGGCCTGAGCCGTTGGAAAGGCGGCGACGCGTTCCCGAGAACACCGCATGTTCCTTGGCATAGTAGGCTGAGCAACAGCTACCGGAGGTGGAGCCGCTGCCGAGGTAGTAGCCTGAGCAATAACCACACTCGGTGTAGTTGCTGCCTCCGTCTGCCTCCCGCCGCTCACAGGGTTAGACACGGGACGTAGCGCGGCTGTACCCTCTGGGTCTCTAGCCCTTGATCCAAGGATTAGAGCCACCACGCCTCCCCCAGCTACCCCACCAACCACAGCGGCTGTCAAAATTACGATCAGGACATTCCGCAGGAACCGCCACCGGGAATGGACGAGAGACGGGCTATCGCTAAAGGGTGGTACAGGCGGCCCCCAGGGTTGAAGCACGTCGCCTTGGCGCTTAACAATGGCGAGTTCATCCTCTAGGACCACGATCAGGGCTTGCTGGGCTGGTTCTTCGGGTTCAGGCTCTGGTTCTGCGGGAGGCAAAATAACCTCGTCTGACATGTGACTTAATGCCGCGCAAAACTTTGACAGCTCGAAAGCACGCGCTGTTGGAGACAAGCCATTTAGCTCCAGCTTTTGATAGATATTGCCTAAATGGAACTTGACGGTGCTCTCCGAGATGAAGAGAGCTTTAGCTACCTTTTCAATCGACTTCCCTTGGCACCGTTCCCTGAGTACGTCCCGCTCCCGCCCACTCAAGAGTCTTAATCTATGTATAGTGTGTGGCAAGTCCTCCACCGGCCCTCCTACCCGCAAGTACAGCTTTTCCCTATTTCTCCTAAAACTATACCTGAGTCTAGGTTACAAATGGACGCAAGCGTTGTATAATGGCTCTCATAGTAGTCGCCCTGTCATAAAGTGCATTATACACACCCCTGCTGTAAGCATTTTGCCTGCAAGGATAACACTCGTATGCACTTTCGACAACTCTTGCTCGCGCAACATGAGCCGCGAGGATACGCTCTGACTGTGAGACCGCTAGACCATTTGGCTGATGTGAAAGAAAGGCATCCCCTATGCCCCCCTCTACCACACGCGCAGCTTTCTCATTCATGTGTCGTTTGGTGCTCTTCCTGGGCCTGGCCCTTATTGCAGCGCCTGTTGCCGCTGCGCCTCGCCCCAGCTCAGGCGCCCTGGCCGAAGCTCGGGTCAGCCCCTCGACTGGTGCGTTTTCCACCGAAATCCCCATCATCGTCCCGAATTACTATGACTTGGAGCCTGAGCTGAGCCTGGTCTACAACTCCGGAGCCGGCGATGGTTTTGTGGGCATGGGATGGGGTTTGAGCGATCAGTCCTTCATTGAGCGCGCTTCGCCCGGGCAAGGGGCGCCTGATTACACTGGCAACGACATCTTCCTGCTAGATGGGGAAGAACTGACGGCAGCTTGCACTACCTTCGGCGGAACCCATTGCGCTCACCACCAGGATTATCAGCGCATCCAACAGGATACGGCTAATAACAAGTGGTATGTCTGGGAGAAAGACGGAACGAAAAAGACTTACACGTGGCTGTATTGCGTGGCGAACTGTGCTCACCCTACGTTCAACCAGATCTTCCGTTGGGCACTCAAGACGGTTCAAGATACCAACGGGAACACCGTCACGTACAACTATTGGTGTGAGTCCGCCCAGAACTGCTATCTAGACAACATCAGCTACAACGGCAATACCATCAAGCTCTGGCGCGAGGCCCGCCCGGACGACATCAGCTTCACCAATGGTGTCTATGTCGGACACACGAATTACCGCCTCAAGACCATCGTCGTGAAGGTCGGCGACGATGTTGCTCGCGCCTACAAGCTAACATACACCGCGAGTAGGAACACGCAACGTTCACTCTTAACCAGCGTGCAGCAATACGGCTCGGATGCGACGCTTGACTCGTCCGGTACTGTCACCGGTGGCACATCGCTCCCAGCCGTAACGATGACCTATCAAGCCGGTGGCGTAGGCTTTTCCCATCAGAGCTTTAACGCCTCGGTTGGGGGCGAGGGCGCGAATATCAAAGATTACCTCGCTGACGTTGACGGCGACGGCAAGAGCGACCTGGTGCGTATCTGGAAAAACGGTGATAACGCTTATGCCCAGGTCAACCCATCCAATGGCTCGGGCTTCCCCGACCAGAGCTTCAATGCCTCGGTCGGGAACTGGAATGCCGCTTTCAAAGATTACTTCGTAGATGTCAACGGCGATGGCAAGAGCGACCTCGTGCGCATCTACGACCATAACAACAGCGGCACCGCCTACGCCCAGGTCAACCCATCCAATGGCTCGGGCTTTCCCAGCCAGAGCTTCAACGCCTCGATCGGTAGTTGGAGCACGAACATCAAGGATTATTTCGCTGACGTTAATGGAGACGGCAGGAGCGACCTGGTGCGCATCTGGAAGAACGGGGCTAACGCCTACGCCCAGGTTAACCTATCCGATGGATCGGGCTTCCCCCATCAAAGCTTCAATGCCTCCGTTGGAGGCTGGGATACGGATACAAAGGATTACTTCGCCGACATCAACGGCGACGGCAAGAGCGACCTGGTGCGTATCTGGCAGAACGGCGACAACGCCTTTGCCCAGGTCAACCTGTCCAATGGGTCTGGCTTCCCCACCCGCGCCTGGAACGCCTCGGTGGGCGGTTGGAATACGACCTTTGAGGACTTCTTGAGTGACGTCAACGGCGATGGGAAGAGTGACCTCGTCCGCATCTACAACCACAACAGCAGCGGTACAGCGTATGCCCAGGTCAATCTGTCGGATGGGAACGGTTTCCCGCATCAGATTTGGAATGCCTCCATTGGCGCCTGGGACACAACGAACATCAAAGATTACTCGGTAGATGTCAACGGCGATGGCAGAAACGACCTGGTGCGCATCTGGAAGAACGAGAACAACGCCTACGCCCAGGTTAACCTGTTCGACGGAACTGGCTTCACCGGCCAGGATTGGAATTCCTCGGTCGGTGGCTGGAACACAGACACGAAGGACTACTTTGGTGATGTCAACGGCGATGGGAAGAGTGACCTGATTCGCCTGTGGCCCAACGGCACCCATACGTACGCCCAGGTCAATCCGTCTGATGGGTTACCGCCTGACCTCTTAACCTCGCTACGAAACGATCGGGGCGGAACCACCACGATTGAGTACACTCCGTCCAGCGCCTGGGAAAACACCTATCTGCCCATGGGGATGATCCTTCAGACAGTCTCCTCAGTGACTGTTCAAGATGGACGCAGCGTGTCGGGAGAGACGACTTATCGCTACTCCGGCGCCTTATGGTCCGCCAGCGAGCGCGAGTTCCTCGGCTTCCGCTACAGCAAAGCCGTGATTGACACGCAAGGCACCTATGTCGAGACCTACAATCGCCAGACGGTCAACAGCGCCGGTCATCCTGATACAGTTTACATCCGCAACAGCGCCGGGCAGGTTTACAATCGCATGCAGTACACCTATGATGAGAACGACTCGCCTCCCTATACCTCTTTGCTGACGCGCGAGCAGACTTACGAGTGTAACCTGCATGCCGCCTGCCGCCAGATTCGCAGTGACTTCACATACGATCAGTACGCCAACACGACCTATACCATCGAACACGGTGACGCCGACCTCGCCGGCGACGAGCGCACCACGGTTCGCGCCTACGCCCCCAACACCATGGCCTATATTGTCTCCCTGCCCAAGTCCGAAGAAGTCTATTCGGCCACGACAATTGCGCCTGACAAGCTCGTCAAGCGAACGGTGTACTACTACGATGGCGCGACCGAGTCCACCACACCACCGTCGGTTGGCAACTTGACGCGCACCGATGCGTGGAATAATCAGACGGGCGACTATGTGACGAGCACACAGCAGTACGACGCCTATGGCAACGTGATTAGCGCCACAGACGCACGAGGCTCCACCACAACCACAAGTTATGACCCGACTCACCACTTGTTCCCCACTCAGACCTGTAACGCCTTGAGCCAGTGTACGTCTCAGGCCTGGGACTATACGCTTGGCGTAACGACCGCCATCACTGACAGCAACAGTGCTGTGACCCATTACGTATACGACCCTCTGGCCCGCAAGACGAGCGAGACGGACCCAGCGGGTAACGTCACAACCTGGCAATACCTGGACATCGGCAACCCCAACAGTCAGCACGTCCGCATGACGAAGCCCGACGGCAGCAACGACGGGCTGTGGACCGAGACCTATACCGACGGGCTGGGTCGCACGTACAAGGAGATGAAGGAAGGCCCGCAAGCAGGGGTGACGTACCGCGATACGGTCTATAACGATGCGACGGATCGCCCCCAGAAACAGTCACTCTGGCGCCAGTCTGGCGATGCGGCGTTGTGGGAGACGTACACTTACGATGGAGCGGGGCGGCTGGTCAGGACGGCCCACCCAGATGGAAACAATACCACTGTTCAATACACGACCGACACCCACGGTAAACCTTACGTCGTCACGCTGGACGAGCTTGGCCACGAGCAGGCCACCTGGCACGATGCGTACGACAACTTGAGCCAGGTGCGCGAGAAGAATGGGGCAGATTACTACACAACAACCTACGAGTACAATACGCTGGACAAGCTGGTGAAGGTGACAGATCACGCCGGCAACACGACGACGTTCAGTTGGGACTCGTTGGGACGCAAGCTATCTATGAGCGACCCCGATCTAGGGGCGTGGTCGTACACCTACGACGCCGGTGGTCTGCTCCTCACTCAGACGGACGCCAAAAGCCAGACGATTACGTTCACCTATGACGGGCTTGGGCGGATGAGGACCAAGGTGGCTGGCGGCCAGACGAGCGCCTGGTACTATGACGAGGCGGGCTACGGCGCGAGTAACGGTCGGTTGACGCGCGTCACGTATCCAGCCGGGAGTGAGAGCCACATCTGGAGCAATCTGGGCCTGGAGACGGCGACCACGCGCTGCGTAGAGTCTACCTGCCAAACGACGAGTGGGACTTATGATGGCCTGCACCGCGTGAGCCGCCTGACTTACCCCGACGGCGAAGTGGTTAGCTACACGTACGATTCTGCAGGCAATCTGCAGGCGGTGAGCGGCTACGTCGATGCCATGACCTGGAGCCCCACCGACCAGCTGACGAGCCTGACGTATGCTAACGGGACCACGACAGATTACACCTACGATCCGAAGCGGCTGTGGCTGACAAGCGCCCGTGTGACGTTGGAGGCCACGACACTCTACACATCGACGTACACCTACAACGGCGCCGGGCTGGTTAAGACGATGACCCAGGGGACGCCGACGCCCGCCACCCTCAATTACACCTACGACGACCTCGACCGGCTGACAGGGGTCAGCGGCGCGCAGACGCAGACCTTCACCTACGACGCACTGGGGAACATGACCAGCAATTCGCTCGTCGGTTCTTACACTTATGGCGACGCGGCGCACAAGCATGCCGTCACGAGGGCCGGGGCAAACACCTACGCCTACGATGCGAATGGGAACATGACCGCCGGGGCCGGACGGACGCTGACGTGGGATGCCGAGAATCGGCTAGTCCAGGTGACGCAGCAAGGGGCCATTACAAGGCAAACCGACAACGCGGGGCAGCCGCGGATCGAACAGACTGTAATTCCCCAGGGCGGAGGGGGGCCGGACCGCGCGATGCTCTACCTCCCCCTAATCAGGACGGCGCAGAGTGGGACGACCACGACGTTCGCCTACGACGCGGGGGAGCAACGCATCAAGAAAACCCAGGGGACGAACACGACGCTGTATTTCAGCCGCGAGGTCGAGCAGGTCAACGGGGCGCTGATCCAGTACTACTACGCCGGACCAGTCCTGGTGGCAAAGAAGGATGCGGCCGGCACGAAGACCTGGTATCACGCCGACCGGCTGGGATCGATTCGGTTGATGACGGACGCCAGCGGCCATGAGGTCAAGGATTACGACTATCAGCCGTTTGGCGAGACACAGGCGTCGTCCGGGGCGATGCGCAACGAGCGCGGCTTCACGGGCCACATCACAGACAGCGAGACCGACCTGATCTACATGGTCGCGCGCTACTATGACCCGCAACTGGGCCGCTTCCTCTCCGCCGACAGCGTCGTGTCTGACTGGGGAAACCCGCAGGACCTCAACCCGTACAGCTACGTCCTCAACAACCCCATCTCCAACACTGACCCAACTGGTCACTGGGTTCCTGGGCCAGATGGGCGCCCCAGCCATCCCCAGCCGCGACATGCGGGTTCCCACTCGCGTGTCCCGCGCATTTCCAATACTATGGCCAGTATTCTCCCGCCGCCCCTTGGGATTATGCTTCAAGTAGCTGGGATACTAGAAGATAGGCAGAGGGCAAAGCACCATCATTCCCCTGCTCCCCATCAGCCTCGCCGAGCACCCGGTGACGTCTCAGCTTCAAGTAGAGCGATCATCACCTATGACAAGAAGCACAGATCGTCCTCTTCCATATCTGTCCTTGAGCGTCAACAAGAACCAACTAGGGTGGAGGGAAGTCAGTGGCTTGAGCGACGTGTAAAGGGAGCAATTGCCGGGGCTGTAGCCTACGGTACACTTGGTACTATTGCAGGCGCAGGCATCGGGTGTGCTGCTGGTGTAATGTTTGCGGGGGTTGGCTGCCCGGTATTGGGTATACCACTAGCCGAAACCGTGGGGTTTTGGGGGATGATCGGTGGAGGTGTCTATGGCGCAATCGTCGGAGCTGACAAGATAGGTATCGAAGGGATCTAGGATCGAGTCCGAAGACTAGCCTAGAGCTTCAAGTTGAATAGTCGATGATGGACTACCGAGAGCTGACGCTCTCGGAGACCTAAGCTTCCTGTGTCGCGATTCGGTTATGAGGCTGGTAAGGAGTCTAGTCTGCGGGTCAGAATGGCGAGGGATTAGTAGGTACGAACAGGTTGATGACCTCGTGACCCTGCCTCTGGAGATGGTTGTAATGGTGCGCTACATAACGACTTGGCTACGTACTTCTACATTTTATGGGAGCTTGAGCGGTAGCATGGCCGCAACAGCAACCGCCGGAACATACGGGAAGCTGCGTCTGCCCCTCCGCCACGCGATAAGTGCCAGCCCTCCCACGTCCCGGTGGCCGCGAGGAGGAGCGCGTCGGCGAGGCCGAAGCCGCTACGGAGGACAAAGGGGAGCAGGAGAAGGCCACCGACGAGCCAGACCGAGCACACTATGGAGCAGAGCCTCCGGTCCTGCGATCACCGCAGCGGCTAAACTGGTTACACGCTGAAACCCGCGTGCACGTTGTGGCGCAGCCCGCCGTAGGCTTATGAACATTAACTATTTAAGCGCGGAATCGTTATGTCATGCTGAACGAAGTGAAGCATCCCGATACGGCTAGGGACTCTTCGCTTCGCTCAGAGTGACAGCGGGGCATTACGCGAATTAAAAGTTAACGTTCATGAGCCTACGGCGGGCTGATGGACGCTCCACACATGGTTACACATCAACTATATTCGAGGCTCCGCAGTAGCGCCTCCGTCGGATGCCAGAGGGCGCGCACGTCGCCGAGCATGTAGATGGACCCGGTAATCACCACGACGTCGCTCTCCCCCGCCTGGCGCAGCGCCGCCCTCACCGCCGCCCGGATATCCTCGACGGCCGCAACCTCGATACCCGGCCGCGCCGCTTTGACGAGCGCCGCCAACTCCGACGGCGGGACGGCCGGCTTGCCGATGATATGCGGGGCGGTGGCGACAACGGCGTCGGCGACTCCCGCGATGGCGCGCACGGCCTCGCGCGCGTTCTTCGTCGCCAGCATGCCGACCACAAGGATGATGCGGCGGTCGGGGTAATGGAGCCGAATCGCTGACGCCAGCGCCTGCATCTTCTGCGGGTTGTGCGCGCCGTCGATGATGACGGGCGGCCGGTCCTGCAGCGTCTCCATGCGGCCCGGTAGCATCAGGTGCGCCAGGGCGTCGCGGATGGCATCGTCGGCCAGCGGGATGCCGTGCCGCTCGCACGCCAGCGTCGCTGTCGCAATCGCCGTGGCCGCATTCAATGCCTGGTAGCTGCCGCTTGAGTTGATAGTCAGGTCCTTGATGCGCCGGTCGAGCGCCCAAACGTCGGCGGTGATGCCAGCGCCCTGCGGCCGCACCTCGGCGACCCCATAATCCTCACCCAACTGGAAGAGCGGCGCGTGCAGCGCGTCCGCCTCGGCGCGGATGACCGCCAGCGCCTCCGGCTTGGTCTCGCCGGTGACGACCGGACGGCCCGGCTTGATGATGCCCGCCTTATGCCACGCAATATCCGCCAGACCTGGTCCGAGCTGTAGGACGTGGTCGAAGTCGATGTTCGTGATGACGGCCACTTCCGGCACAACCACGTTCGTCGGGTCGAAGCGCCCCCCCATCGACGCCTCGAAGACGCACCAGTCGATGCGCTCGCGGGCAAAGTACCAATGGGTGAGCGCCGTCCAGACCTCGACGTATTTCAAGTCTGTGTCGCCCGTGGTGGCGCGGTAGCTCTCGTACAGCCGTCGGAAGCTATCGACCAGCGCCACGAACTCGGACGGCCGGATCATGCGCCCATTGATGACCAGCTTCTCGTTGGGGACCTGGACGTAAGGGCTGACGGTGAGGCCCACCTTGGGGACAACGCGGCGCAGAATCGCTTCGATCATCGTCGAGACGGAACCTTTGCCGCCCGTCCCGGCGATGTGGATCACCCGGTACTGCGTCTGCGGGTTGCCGGCGTAGTCGAGGAAGCTGCGGAGCCGGGGAACCTGAGCCTCCAGCCCGCGCCGTATCTCTTCGCGCGAGGGCGGCGTCAGGTAGCGCGACCCGGCGGTATCGACGATGAACGTCTGGAGCCAGTCGATGGCGGCCTGGTACGCCGCGTAGATGTCGTCCCACGCCGAGGCGGGCGGCTCAGGCATCTGCCCCTGCCGTCCGGGAACAATTGATGGACAGGGAGCGGGTCACGCGCCGCCCTTGTGCCAGTGGGCGGCGCGGAGCAGCGGCGCGAACAAATCGTCGTCGAGGGCGATGCTCAGCTGCGCCAGCTCGTCGGCCGTCGGGTCGCGCGGCTGGAACTGCACGAACGGCACGTCCTCGATGACGGTCAGCGGCGTCTGCTCGTCGCCCTCGCCCATCACCAGGACGGCTGCCGCCCCCAGGCCGTCCATGACGTTCACCCGCGTCACCTTCATGGTCACGCCGAACAGGTCGGGCTTACCGATGTAGTTGTTGATGGCGGCGAACCCGCTGTGCGCGATAGTGACGCCGGTCACACCCATGCGCAGCGGCGTCGTGCGGCTGTCGGTGATGATGACACCCACCTGCTCGACGCCGTATTTCTGGACCAGGAAGCGCCGCAATTCGTTGGCGACGCCTTGCGGGTCGTCGGGCCACAGCACGTAGGTGCCAGCGCCGTTGGACTCGTCGATGCCCGACCAGGCGACCAGGATATTGTGCTTGATGGTGAGGGGGATGCCGTAGCGGTTCTCGCTGCCCGACAGATAATACTCCGCCTCGTTCCTCACCAGCTCGTCCTTGTCGCCTTCCCCGATCTTCACGAACCGGCCCTGGCACAGCGCGATAATCTTCGCCGTCACCGCCAGGACGGAGCCGTTCGGAAGTGAAGGGATATGGGCTTCGATGATGGAGGTGAGGCTCTGGCGAACAGGGAGCAGCTTCTCGGTCTTGACGGGCGTGATCTTCATGGAACACCTTTGGGCGGGGGTCAGGCAGCTATTATAGCTGACTAGCCTGTGCCTGTCTAGCAAAACGGCGAGCGTTCTGCCACCGTGACGCCCCCCGTCCCCGCGTGGCGCTGCGTTTGCTGTGCGGGGAGATAGCGGAGGATAGTTCGTTGCAGGGCAACCAAGGGCCACGAAAGGACGCGAAAAACGCGAAAAAAGACACCGGCTGGGCAAGCTAAGGGCTTCCGGCGCAATCAAGTCCTGAATGGAAGACGAGCGGGGTGGAAACAGACGCTACCCGCCGAGCGCGAACTCCCGCACAAGCTCGGTGTGCGTCAGGTCGCGGGTGAGCTTTATGAAGGTCAAGCGGTCCACGACGGCGTGGTAGTCGAGGTCGAGCGCCTGCGCCTCGCGCAGCGCCGCTTCGTAGCGCGCCGTGTCCAGCTCCAATCTCTGCGGCGCGAACGGGTCGTACGCCCCGGGCTGGCGCGCGAACAGGCCGAGGCTGATGTGGGGCACGAACGCGATGTCGCGGAGGAGGTACGGCGCGGGCGGCCCGTCGTACAGCGCGTCGTGCAGGCGCACCATCTCCTCGCGTCCCTCCTGGAGCGTGAGGAACAGCCAGTAGTCCCACGACAGGTGGAAGCCCGCGATGTGGATGGGGAACGGCCGCCACGCCCGCAGCACGCCCGCAATGTGCGCGCTCAGCGCCGCCTCGCCGATTTCTTCGGGTACTGGATAGATGAGGGTAAAGTGCGGGCGCAGGGTCGGCCACGGGTTGTATCGCGCGGCGAACGCCTCGATGCGCGCCGTGTCAATCGCTGGGAAGTGAACCAGGGCGTAATACATGTCGTGCTACCGGCCGGCCAGGATGACGAAGAAGTCGTCCGGCGGCGCGGCCGGCTCCTCGGCGAAGGACATGAAGAAGGCGAGGTCGCGGAAGCCGGCGCGCCTCACCATGTCGCTGTACTGCGCCTCCGTGTATGCCTGGGTCGTCGCCGCGTAGCGCGTGACCGCGCAGTCCTCGGTCACAATAACATAGAAGCGTTCGGTCGCCGCCGCCGCTCGCTCGTCCCACGCGCTCTCCTTGAGGACGATGTGCCGGGCATCGGCGAACAGACCTCTCTCCGCCGCCCACCACGTCGGCGCCGCCTGGCCGATGCGTCGGACGCTTTCGAACGTCGAGACCTCCAGGAGCAGCCGCCCGCCACGTCTCAGCCCCTCACACGCCTTGCGCAGGATCAGCGCGGCGTCCGTCGGGCGGAAGACGTTCAGCTCGCCGAAGATGAGCATCACCAGGTCGTAGTCGCCGCCGTAGTCGGCCTGGCGCATGTCGGCCTGGATGTAGCGGCACATCAGCTCCTCGGTCTCGGCGCGCTCCGCCGCGTAGCCGATGGAGGCAGGGGAGAAGTCGATGCCGACGCAGCGGTGGCCGAGGCGCGCCAGGCGCTCCATGTACAAACCCGGTCCGCAGCCCAGGTCGAGGATGCGCGACGGCTGGTGGCCCAGGACAACGCGGTCGATCCACGCCACGTGGCGGTCGATGGTGGCGGCGCGGCGGCTCGCGGCGTCGTGGGCCTGCGACAGGTGCTCCCGCAGCATGCGGCGGCTGAAGCCCGGCTCGTCCCACGGAATCTTGTCGCCCTCGGCCCAGGGCTGGGGCGGTATGGACCGCTGGGCGATGTCCATCAAGCGCATGTGTCCCTCCCACTCCTCCACTGCCATTTTACGCCCTACGCATTCCCCTGTCAATGGCCCGGCCCTCCATTTGGAGTGCCCGACGCCCGCCTACTATACTTACGAAAACATGCAGCAAAGCGAGGGTAATGATGGCGCAGACGATACCGACGCGCGCAGAGGTCGCCAAAGAGCATACCTGGAACACCGAGAGTATTTTCCCCACGGACGCGGCGTGGGAGGCCGAGGCCGCAGCGGTCGTCGCGGCGCTGCCGGAGCTGGAGCGCTTCAAGGGCCACCTGGCCGACGGCCCGCAGGTGCTGGCCGACTACCTCGCCGCGTCCGAAGCCGTTCTCCACCGGCTGGGCAAGGTCGTCGTGTACGCCAGCATGGGCGCGTCGGTGGACATGGCCGACGGGGCGGCCCAGGCGCGCAGCGACCAGGCGCGCGGCCTGGCGGCGCGGGTGGCGGCGGCGACGGCGTTCGCCGAGCCGGAGATGATTGCCGTCGGCTTCGACACGCTGCGCCACTGGCTGGACAGGGAGCCGCGCCTGCGCGTCTACGCCCACGCCCTCGACCGGCTAGAGGGCCGCCAGGCCCACGTGCGCTCCGCCGAGGTCGAGGAGGTGCTGAGCGCGGCGACCGACCCGTTCCGCACGGCGTCAGCGACGCACAGCGTCCTCGCCAACGCCGACATTGTGTTCCAGCCGGCGACGGCCAGCGACGGCGAGACGCTGGAGGTGGCCCAGGGAACCATCAACGCCCTGCTGACGCATCCCGACCGCGAAGTGCGGCGCACAGCGTGGCAGAACTACGCCGACGCGCACCTGGCGTTCAAGAACACCATGGCGAACGCCCTGGCCGCCGGCGTCAAGCAGGACGTGTTCGCCGCCCGCGCCCGGCGTTACCCGAACTCTCTGGAAGCGGCGCTGGGGCCGAACTTCATCCCGACCGAGGTCTTTTACAATTTGCTGGACGTGTTCCGCGCCAACCTGCCGACGTGGCGCCGCTACTGGGACATCCGTCGGCGGGCGCTGGGCGTGGAGAAGCTGTCGCCGTGCGACGCCCGCGCCCCCCTGACGGACGCCAAGATCGAGGTGCCGTTCGAGCAGGCGGTGGAGTGGATCAGCCAGGGGATGGCACCGCTGGGCGAGGAGTACGTGAGCGCCCTGCGGCGCGGCGTGCTGGAGCAGCGCTGGGTGGACATCTACCCCAACAAGGGCAAGCGCATGGGCGCGTTCTCGACGGGCGCGCCGGGCACGTACCCGTTCATCTTCATGAGCTACAATGGCGACCTGTTCAGCATGAGCACGCTGGCCCACGAGCTAGGCCACTCGCTGCACTCGTACTACACCTGGCAGACGCAGCCGTTCGTCTACGGGCGCTACGGGTTGTTCGTCGCCGAGGTCGCGTCGAACTTCAACCAGGCGATGGTGCGCGCCCACCTGCTGGCGTCGAACCCGGACCGCGCCTTCCAGATTGCTGTCATTGAAGAGGCGATGTCCAACTTCCACCGCTACTTCTTCGTCATGCCGACGTTGGCGCGCTTCGAGCTTGAGATCCACGAGCGCATCGAGCGCGGGCAGGCGCTCACGGCGGAGGGGCTGAACAGCCTGATGGCGGACCTGTTCGCCGAGGCGTACGGCCCTGCGGTGGACGTGGACCGGCCGCGCGTCGGCATCACCTGGGCCGAGTTCCACACCCACATGTACAGCAACTTCTACGTCTACCAGTACGCGACGGGCATCTCCGGCGCCCACGCCCTGTCCGAGGGCATCCTGTCGGGCAAGCCGGGCGCGGCCCAGAACTACCTGGCGTTCCTCAAGGCGGGCGGCTCGCTGTACCCGCTGGACGCCCTACGCCTGGCCGGTGTCGATCTCGCCTCGCCCGCGCCGGTCGAGCAGACCTTCGCCGTCATGGCGCGTTATGTGGACCGCCTGGGCGAGCTGGTCGGGTCGTAAGAAGCTACCACGGAAGGCACGGAAGACACGGAATGACATCTTTCCTTTCCGTGTGTTCCGTGTCTTCCGTGGTTAACTCTCTGCCTCATGGCTGGCTCACGGCGTGGGCGTGACGAGGATGATCTGTGTCGGCGGGGTGGGCGGCGTCGGCACGGCGGCCAGGGTGCAGAGGAGACAGGCGACAAACACGAAGCTGACCAGGAGCGCCGCCTGCGAGGCTTGCAGCCAGCGCAGCTTCTCGACCCCCACCCGCCCGTAGGCGTCCCGCAACCCCTCCCACGCCCCGGGGTCGTAGTCGTTGAGGTCAGCCCCGCGCAGCTTCGGCACGAACACCAGCGTCGCCAGGCCCATGCTGATAAGCCACAGCAGCACCGGCAGGCCGAACGGCAGCAGCCACAGCCCGCTGATGCGGTCCTTGACGTTGCCGAACGCGAACACGGCGAAGTAGATGCCCTGCAGCGCGCCGGTCAGGGCGATGAGCTGCTTGGCGGCATCCTCGGTGCGCTGGATGGCGGTCACCGGCGCGTCGTTCTGCACCTTGCGCCACGCTGCCGCCGCGTCCCCGATGACCTTGGCTTCCTCGTCGGTGGGCGGCTGCCCATGCACCTCGGTGTTCATCCCGGCTTCTCCCCGCGCACCGTCGGCCGGTGGCGCGGCGTGCCCGGCGGCGGATCGCCCAGGATGAGCGGGCTGCTGTCCCACGTCGCCGGCAGCGTCACCATGTTCGGGTGGTTGCGCTTGCAGTATTTAAGCGCCCGCTTGGTCTGGTTTGATCGGGGACCATCCGGGATGTCCACCATGAGCGTCGTGACCGGATCGGCGGCGCACGCCGGATGCCAGCAAACCAGGTCCAGCTTATGCTGCCCCATGCGTTACTCTCCTGTCCCACCTCTCCCCACTTGGTTCAACGCCGCCTGGAGCGCGGCCCACGCCGAGGCGAACGGCTCGACCAGGGGACTGGCGTCCACCGCCTCGCCGCGCAGTAGGGCGACGAGCACGCCGAAGAAGTCGGCCCAGGGGGACGCTTCGGACTGCGCACGGGTCTGCGCCTGGGCCAACTGGTTCGCGAACGTCCGCCGCTGCATCACCGTCCCCTGGGTCATGAGCAAGTAGACATCCTGCAGCAGCCGCTGAAGGCCGTCCCCTGCCTCCGTCTCGCCTTCGCCACCTGCCGCCTCGCCCTCGCCCGTCTCCCGCGACTCGCGGCGTGCTTCTTGCGCACGTATCACCTCCTCGAACGCTTCCGCCACGCCAACCTCGCGGCAGCGGGCGAGTAATGCACGGTGAGCTTCGATCAATTGCCGCGCCCCTTCGTCCGTTTGCGCCTGCGCCAGCCGCGCCAGCAGGGCGTCGGCTTCCGCGCTCAGTAGATCGGGCTGGCTCTCCACCATGCGTTGCGACTTGTTCCACGTTGGCGCGTTGATGAAGGCGACGAGGCGTCGCGCCAGGTCCTGTTCGCGGTCGGCCGGCGCTTCTGGCGCAAATTCTGGCGGCTGCCCACCGACCACCTCCCGCCACAGGCGGTTGAACTCCGCTTCGCCAACCTCGTCTCGAATCTGAGCCAATTGACGCAAAGCGACTGTGCGGTTTGGTAAACCGAGACGTTCGCAGATAACGAGTGCTTGCACTGTATACTGCAGAGCCATACGGTAGTCGCGCTGCGCTATCGCCAAGACGCCTAATTGGCCTAGACTAAAGGCAATACCGAATTGATCGCCTATGCGCTCTTTGATGGACAGGCTCTCGCCATATAGCCGTCGCGCCTCCGCGACCTCCCCCTGATCCTGGGCAATCATCCCCAGCCCATGTAGGGTCCTGGCACGACCGCCCTGGTCACCCAGGCGCTCTTTGATGGCCAGGCTCTCGCCATACAGCCGCCGGGCCTCCCCATACTCCCCCTGATCCCCAGCGAGCGTCCCCATCTGATGCAGGGTGTTGGCGCGGCCGCCCTGGTCGCCCAAGCGCTCTGAGATGGCCAGGCTCTCGCCATACAGCCGCCGCGCCTCGGCATACTCCCCCTGATCCTGCGCGATCATCCCCAAGTTGTGCAAGGTAGTAGCGCGGCCGCGCTGGTCGCCCAGGCGCTCGAACACCTCCAACACCTCGCCATACAGCCGCCGTGCCTCGGCATACTCCCCCTGAGCTTGGGCGATCACCCCTAACTGACCAAGGGTAGGCGCACGGCTGCCCTGGTCGCCCAGGCGCTCTTTGATGGCCAGGCTCTCGCCATATAGCCGCCGCGCCTCGGCATACTCCCCCTGATGCTGGGCAATCATCCCCAGCTGATGCAGGGTGATGGCGCGGCCGCGCTGGTCGCCCAGCCGCTCTGAGATCGCCAGGCTCTCGCCATACAGCCGCCGCGCCTCGGCAACCTCCCCCTGATCCTGGGCGATGACTCCAAGTTGATGCAAGGCAGCCGCAATCGTTTTCTCGCCGGCCGTAGTTCTTGTCTGCTCGGCCAGTTCCCGCCATAGATCGTACAGGCCAAACCGACTGAGCGTCTCGCCCAACTCGTTCGCTAATGCGCCCGCGCGCTCCGCATCGCCTGCCGCGAAGAACAGGCGGTGTGCCTCCAGGGCGTCGGCCAGGTCGTGGCTGGTCGCGAGGTAGCTCAAGTACCACTCCGCGGCCTGGATCTGCATGTCGGCGCACTGGGTGGCGTCGAGCAGGGCGGCGGCGTAGCGCGCCGTCAGGCTGTGCAGGCGGTAGGTCATCTCGGTCGGGTCGTGGCGCAGCAGCGACCAGTCCAGCAGCGCCCGCCACTGCTCTTCCTTTGCCCCTAGCCCGTTCTCCATCGCCTCCAGCGGGAACGGGCGCTGGAACACGCTGAGCTGCCCCAGCAATCGCCGCTCGTCGTTAGACAGGCGTTGCTGCACGACCACGTCCAGGGCGGAGAACTCCACCACGCGGCTTCGCACCCGTTCCCACTCCTCGCCCGCGCGACTCTCCTTCTCCACCGTCACCCGGTCCTGGATATCCTTGACCAGCGCCGTCAGGTTGACGCCCGCTGCCCGGCTGCTGAGCAGGTCGTAGACGTAGGGCAGGCCGCCGAACTGGCCAACGATCTCGTCACGCACCGCCTCCCCTAGCCCGCTCAGGCCCGGCAGGCGGTCCATCAGACGCTCGGTCTCATAGCGGCTCAGGTCGTCCAGGGCGAGGGGTAGGACACTGCCCTGGAACTTGTCGTCGGGCAGCAGACCCTCGACCGCGTAGCGTCCGGTCACCAGGACGCGCCCGCCGCGCAGGTTCGTCAGCAGCCGCCCGAGGAAGCGCGCCAGGTCGGAATCACGCAGCGTGCGGTTCTCGCCTTGCAGCGTCTCGACGTTGTCGACCACCAGCAGGAACGGCCCGGCCGCGTTCAGGACGTCCACCGCCGCCTGGATTTTGCCGTCAACACTGATGTTGGGGTCGGGTAGGGTGGCGGCCAGGAAGCCCGGCGCGCCGTGGCGGGCCAGGAACTCGCCGATGTCACGCAGCCAGAGGTCGAAGCCCTGGTAGCCGCGCCCACTGAGGGTCAGCGCCGCCTTGTAACGCCCGCCGTAGCGCACCACCGCCTGGGACGCCAGGGTGCTCTTGCCAATGCCGCCTGGGCCTGTGATGACGGCCATCACCTTGCCGCGGCCCGGCGCGCTTTCCAGCATCAGCCGGAGTTCACGCAGCTCCTTGTGACGGCCGACGAACACCTGGGCCGGGGCGGGGATGTCGGCGGCGAAGTCGCGGCGGGGGAGCGAGGGGTCGGGGGCGGCACGCGGCGCGGCGGTGTCCAGCAGCGGCGCAAGGCCAGCGTCCGTCGCGCGGAGAATGGGGACGGCCCAGTCCGGGCGGTTCGCCTGGGACAGGGCGATTCGCGCCTCGAACGTCGCCAACGCCAGATCCGCGCCGAGGGTCAGGGCGCGATAGAACATCTCGCTCGCCCGCTGGCTAGACTCGTAGGTGAGCTTGGCCTGCATCGCCAGGACGGCCGGGATGCCCGCGCCGACGAGGGCGCCGGCCACGCCGGACAGGTCGGAGCGGCGGTCGGCGACGGCGGTCTCGCAGCCGTGGAGCAGGACGGCGCGGATGCCGCGCCCGCGCAGCAAGTCGGCCAGGCGGGCGTCCGGCATGAGCATGGTCTTGCCGGTGTCGTCCTCCCACTCCAGGAAGCCGCCGACGCCGTCCTGGTAGCCGCCGTGACCGACGAAGTGGACGACGTGGGGCTTGAAGCGGATGAGGGCATCCTGGACGCGGCGCACGGTGACGATGTCCTCGACCAGCAGGTGGAGCAGACCGTCTTCCCGCGCGGTCTGCGTGGCCGTCTCGACGGCGGCGCGCTCGCTCTCGACATCCACACGGTGATCCTCGTCGGCGTCGGGCGGGGCGGAGACGAGCAGGAGCACCTTGAGCGGCGGGGTGATGGGCGCGAGGTCACCGTCGCCGGGCGCGAGGCGCGCGACGGGTCGGCGGCGGGCGACGAAGGCGCTGTCGCCCTGGCGGTCGGGGTCGCACAGCAGCTCCCACGGCAGCGTCGCCAGGTCGTCGGGGAGAGCGAGGCGCAGAGCCGGCATGTCCTGACGCAGCCGGCGAGCGACGGCGTCGCAGGCCTCGGCGAGGGCGGTGTCCGGCATCAGGGCGCGCCAGAGG
This sequence comes from Anaerolineae bacterium, assembly GCA_039810085.1. GTDB lineage: Bacteria > Chloroflexota > Anaerolineae > Epilineales > JAHCIE01 > JBDHWG01. Next base: position 19,148 of record JBDHWG010000031.1, on the reverse strand, counting down.
CGCTCGCCGATCTCGCGCAGCAGGGCAGACGCGGCGAGCTTGCCGGACGGGTCGGGCCGCCCGACGAGGACGTGCTCGGCGCGGCGCAGCAGGTCGCCCAGGGCCACGTCCTGCTCGGGACGCAACTCGATGGGATAGGTGACGCCGTCGGCAGCCAGGGTGTAGACGCCGGGGCGGGCGGTGGAGGTCAAGACCAGGTCGGTGAACGAGCCAGACATCATGCGCCTCTCGAAGCGAAGGACACGTTGCTGGCGGCAAGTATACCATGATTTGTGACAGCAAGGGAAGGCGCCGGGCTAAAGCCACGGCGCTGAGCGGGCAAAGTCCTGCGGACCGCATTGTGGTGCAGCATTGTGGCTTATTAAGGAACGACTATTTGTATCGAGATTCGACCACAATTGGGCTATGAAGCAGACTCAGCAAGAGGATCGCAAAGCGTTAGCTCACTAATCCAGCGGAAATCTTCCGTGTTGTGGGTCACTAGGAAACGGTCGTGGGCCAGCGCTGTTCCAGCGACGACGGCATCTCCCAGGGTCATTCTTCGCCGCCTTCGCAACTTTACTGCCCACTCCGCCACTTCATTCGACAGCGGCAGGATGACAGCCGCCTGGAAGAAGCGTTCGAGGAAGACCTGAGGGTCTTCAGTCAGGCGATGGTAGCCGAGCACTTCGATGTAGCTGACGATAGATACGGCGGGAGCATGTTTCGCGATGAACTGCCGAAGACTTACGTGCTCCGGTTGCGAAGCATAGATGATGATGTTGCTATCGAGGAGCATTACGGTTCGCGTCCCGACAACTCGCGATCTTGGCGTATCTCGCGTTGCCACGCGAGCGGATCGGCGATTTCCGGAAGGCCGCCTAGATGGGCAAGCCCCGCGAGCGCGTCTGCCATCGCTTGTCCACGTTTGACCTCAAGCACCGACGAAGGCTCTGTCACCAGCGTGATATGAACCTGTACCGGCTGTTCTATGTCAGGCGGAGGATCAATCCATTCGATGTGGTCCCCATGCAAGACCGCTCTGTAAGTAGTCTCCATAGACTAGCCCTCCGTGTCTAGCTAGCGGAATTTGGTGACCCAATTATACGTCGGGGCTTACCCTACGCCAATAGGCTAGACATCAGACACCTATAGTGTAGTGTAACGTCCATCTGGATTGGACGAACAGGTCATAGAATTCGCACGATGAATGCCCTGCTTGAAATAGACACGGAGGGCGCGAACGATGTTCGGCCCTCCGTGTCTGTTGTGGTACCCAGGTCCGGGAAGGGGTGATTTACACGTCGTAGTACAGGTGGTACTCGTACGGCACGGGGCGCAGGCGGACGGGGTCCACCTCGCGGGCCGTCTTGTACGCGATCCACGTCTCCAGCACATCGGGCGTGAACACGCCGCCCTCGAGCAGGAAGGCGTGGTCGTTCTCCAGCGCCTTGAGCGAGTCGGCCAGCGAGCCGGGCACGGTCTTGATCGCCGCCAGTTCCTCGCCGCTCAGCTCGTACAGGTCCATGTCGTGCGGCTGGCCCGGGTCGATCTTGTTCTTGATACCGTCGAGGCCGGCCATGAGCATCGCCGGGAAGGCCAGGTACGGGTTGCTCGACGCGTCGGGGAAGCGCACCTCGATGCGCTTGGCCTTGGGCGAGTTGCTGTACATTGGGATGCGGACGGCGGCGCTGCGGTTGCGCTGCGAGTACACCAGGTTCACCGGCGCCTCGAAGCCCGGCACCAGGCGGCGGTAGGAGTTCGTCGTCGGCGCGGCCAGGGCCAGGATGGCCGGGGCGTGGGCCAGGATGCCGCCGATGTACCACAGGGCGAGCTGCGACAGGCCGGCGTAGCAGTTGGGATCGAAGAACAGCGGCTGGCCGTCCTTCCAGAGGCTCTGGTGGACGTGCATGCCGGAGCCGTTGTCGCCGAACAGGGGCTTGGGCATGAACGTCGCCGTCTTGCCGTGGGCCTTAGCGACGTTCTTGATGATGTACTTGTACATCATCAGGTTGTCGGCCATGACCGTCATCGGGCTGAAGCGCATGTCGATCTCGCACTGGCCGCCGGTCGCCACTTCGTGGTGGTGGACCTCGACGGGGATGCCCGCGTCGATCATCTTGAGGATCATCTCGGAGCGGATGTCCTGGAGCGAGTCGACCGGTGCGACGGGGAAGTAGGCTTCCTTGTAGCGCGGGCGGTGGCCCAGGTTCGGCCCGCCGTTGCTGCCGCTGTTCCAGACGCCCTCTTCGCTGTCCACGTAGTAGTACGAGAAGTTGGTGGACGCGTCAAAGCGCACCGAGTCGAAGACGAAGAACTCCGCCTCCGGCCCCCAGTAGCTCGTATCGGCGATGCCTGTGCTCTTGAGGTATTCCTCCGCCTTGCGCGCAATGTAGCGCGGGTCGCGGCTGTACGGCTGCCGGGTCAGCGGGTCGTACACGTCGCAGACGAGGGACAGCGTCGGGATGGAGCATACCGGATCCACAACCGCAGTGTTGGGATCAGGCATCAGGAGCATATCCGATTCGTTGATGACCTGGAAGCCGCGAATACTCGACCCGTCGAAGCCGAGGCCGTCCTCGAACGAGTCCAGCTTCAGCTCGCTCACGGGCATGCTGAAGTGCTGCCAGGTGCCGGGCATGTCGATGAACTTCACATCGACGATCTTGACACCCGACGCTTTGGCGAAGTCGAGTACTTCTTGAGGGGTCTTGGGCATGAGCGTATCCTCCTACAGACTAACCCGACGCGGGGTCGCGGCGGGCGTTTTTAACCCAACATAGCGTAGATCGTCTGGGCGGCCTGCCACCCGATCTGCGCGCCGAACACGACGAGCGCGACGCCCGACACAGCGGTCAGGGTGCGGAAGACGGCTGGGCGGACGAACTGCCGGCCGAAGCCGACGAGCGCTGCCATGAAGAATGCATACAGGGTGCAGCCGAGAACAAAGCTGGCGATGAAGCTTGCTGTGCCGACCGGGGTTGTGTCGGTGATGCCAGAGGCCAGCATCGCCCCACCGATGGACAGCCACCACAGGATCGCCAGCGGGTTGGTGAGCGACATGATCGCGCCGGTGCGGAACGAGTCCTTGCCGGTCAGCGCCGCCGCGACGTTAAGGTCCACGCCCCGGCGGGCGTCGCGCAGCGCGCCGATGCCGAGGTAGGCCAGGACGGCCGCCCCGAGCAGCCACAGCGGCACGCGCACCGCGACGTGGGTGACGAGGGGGGCCAGGCCGAGGAAGGCCAGCACGCAGAAGGTCGTGTCGCCGATGATGGAGCCGAGCTGGAGCGCCAGGGCCGGGCCGAAGCCACCGCGCAAGCCGCGCCGCACGGTCTCGATGGTGACCGGGCCGACCGGCATGCAGAAGCTGATACCAAGGAGAACACCAGCGATGAGGGTTTGAAGAGTCATCGGTCGCTCCGTCATCAGACAACAAAAAAAGCCTTTGGCCGCCCTGTTCAGGCGGATTCCAAAGGCTTCTCGACCTTGCGAGCGCGCCGCTGCCGGCCGCTCCTTATAAGTTCTGCGTGATAGTCTGTATTCTACACCACATTTGTCGCCGCTGTCAAGTCTTTATACAAGGCTGTGTAGCGGCATCTCTACGTCGGGTGGAGAAGGTTGTACCGCCAGCGCGCCGAAGTTACGTCATAATGGAGCATAACAGATACCGGGCGACGCCTAGCCTTTCGGCTAGGCCGGGAGCGGGGGACAACTAGCCGTTTGGCGGGCGCATTCTACCCTCCCTGGCATTGCCGGACGAGTCTGTCTCCTGTACACTGCTCACGCCGGTATCTATGGTGATGGAATGGTTGGACGGAAAGATAGCAAAGGAGCAACGAAGTGGTTGCGAAAGTAGAACCTCCCCTTTATTGCATTCTGCTTGGCCCGCCGGGCGCCGGGAAGGGGACACAGGCCATCACGTTGAGTCAAGACCTGGGTCTCTTTCGGCTTTCGACGGGCGATTTGTTCCGCGAGAACATTGCCAAACAAACGGAGCTTGGCCTGCGCGCCAAGGCGTACATGGACCGCGGCGAGCTGGTCCCCGACGACGTGACCATTGGGATGGTGCTGGAGCGGCTGCGGCGTCCCGACTGTAGCGCGGGCGCGATTTTCGACGGTTTCCCGCGCACGGTTGCCCAGGCCCGCGCCCTGGAGAATGCCCTGGCCGCGTGCGACGAGGGCATTAGCTGCGTCCTCGACCTGGAAGTCTCCCACGACATCCTCATCGAGCGCCTGGGCGGCCGGTGGATGTGTCGCGGCTGCGGCGCGTCGTTCCACGTCTCGTATCACCCGCCGGCGGTCGAGGGTCAGTGCGACGAGTGCGGCGGCGAGTTGTACCAGCGCCCCGACGACAACCCGGCGACTGTCGCCAACCGCCTGCGCGTCTACGTGCAGCAGACGGCGCCGCTCGAGGCATTCTACCGCGAGCGCAACCTGTTGGTCGTGATCGACGGCGAGCAGTCCATCGAGGAAGTGCAGCAGGCCATGCGCGTGGCGATGGAGCTGGCGAAGTCGCGGCAGCTGTTCCAGTTCAATACCCGACGCAGCATGCCGCCCCTCCCACAGCGCATCCGTTAGCCGGACCGACAACCAACCGATAAAGGCCGTGACGCCCCCGGACGTGCGAAGAACGCGCCGGGGGCGCTTCTTTACCTGACAGGACTTACGCGGCGGGCGGGCCGTTGGACCACGAAGGTCACGAAAGGCCGCGAAAAACGCGAAAGGCATACGCCAAGCGATTCCTTTTCGTGCCTTTCGCGCCCTTTCCAAACCTTTCGTGGTCCAATGATTTGCCCCGGCGCGTCGGCTCGGTATTTGACACATGGCGCTCGTCTGTTTATAATTCTTGTATAGATAAGCGAACAGTGGCCCTTGACGCCCCTCGGAACTCACCCACCCGGTGAGGCTTGCCGAGGGATTTCTATTTTGTGGCGACGCCGCCGCGTACCGGATGCCCGGCGCGCGGTGTTTTGTCCGATACGCTGTCGGCTGGTTCCGGGCCAACTGAATAGTCGCGCTGCAAAGCGCCGGACGGCCTGGACGCCTGCGAGTTTGTGGATTGTGGAAGGCCATAGCGATGCCTGGGACGCGTGCGAGGACGGTCGCGTTCCACCCCTAGCCGGGATGATCTTGCCGCAAGGCGGGATCGCGGCAGAGCCATGCGCCGCCGAGTGGCCCCCGGAGTAGGCGGCAGCCATCACCCTTTATTGGTATCTGGGCTGGCATGGTCCAGCCCCACCTTCCCAAGGAGGCATGATGGCCGCGAAACCACCCCCGACCGAGTCCTCGACGGACACGGGCATGAAGAAGACACTGGGCCTCACCGGTGTCACCGTCAACGCCATGGCGCTCATCGCGCCGGGCGCATTCCTCTGGATCACGTTCCAGCTCCAGGCCGCGCAGCAAGTCGGCGACCTGAGCACCGGCCCCGCCATGTGGCCGGGCATCGTCTTCGCCCTCATCGTCGCGTTCCTGACGGCCATCTCGTACTCGGAGCTGGCCCACAAGTACCCGGAGGCGGGCGCAGGCAGCGCGTACTACTTCGCCGAGAAGTCGATGCTGGACCGCGTCGAAACCCACTTCCACCGCTTCGCCCGCATCACCAAGTTCGTCACCGGCTGGGCGGCGCACCTGTTCTACTGGGTGTATCCCGGCGTCATGGTCGGCATGCTGGCGACACTGGTCGCGTACATCGTCAGCCAGTTCGGCATCGAGCTGAACATGGTCGAGCAGATGCTCATCGCCGTCATCGCCGCGGCGGGCATCGGCTTCATCGCCGTGCGCGGCATCACCGGCTCGACGATGGCGAGCTGGGTCATCAACATCATCCAGCTCACGGTGCTCGTCCTCTTCAGCATCGCCGCCATCTGGTTCCGCATGGCGAACCCGCTGCACGTCGAGTGGGTCTACCCAACAGCGAGCACGGTCATCATCCCACAGAACCTGGCCGCGATGCTGTTCCAGTCCACCATTGCAATCTTGATTCTCGTCGGCTTCGAGTCGGCGACGGCCCTCGGCGCGGAGGCCAAGAACCCCAAGCGCGACGTGCCCCGCGCGGTCATCCTGTCCCTGCTCATCCAGGGCGTGCTGGCGTATCTGTTCGAGTACTTCGCCGCCAACTATGCCCTGAACAATGCCCTGACGGCGACCACCTCCGACGGCACGATTGTCACGGGGATGGACGCGGCGGCCGCCTCGTCTGCCCCCATCGGCGACCTCATCCAGCAGATCGGCAACGCCATGCTCGGCGGAACGGGCTTCGCGCTCATGATCGTCGTCGCCATCACCGTCGCCATCGCCGTCGTCGGCACGACCCTGGCGTGCATGAACACCGCCGTCCGCATCAGCTACGCCATGGCCGCCGACCGCGAGATGCCCGAACTGCTTGGCCTGCTCCACGGCAAGTACGCCACGCCCCACATGGCCGTCTGGGTGCTGGTGGCGGTGTCCGCCGTCCTCGGCGCCTTCGGCGTCGTGAGCGTCGTCAACCTGACCGCCATCACCCTGGCGTCGAACATCGGCACGTTCATTCTGTACGCTCTGATCTGCGTCGCGACCGTTCTCGCGTTCGCAGGCAAGGAGAACGCCAGTCGGGTGAAGCACCTGATTATCCCGATCGTGGGGCTGATCGCGAATGTCGGCATGCTCGTTGCCATCGTGGCGCTCGGCGTGGTCTCCGGCGGCGACTCGCAGAAAGAGTCCTTCATCGCCATCGGCATCGCCATCGCGTGGGCCATCGTCAGCGCGGGGTACTACACCTTCAACAGTCGCCGACGACGCCAGGAAGCGCCCGTCGCCAGCGCGAAGTAGGGCATTCGCTGTCATTGCGAGCGAACGCGAAGCAATCTCTCGGCCTCATGATAGACACTCTAGCTGGGAATAGCGTGTCTATGACCCGACGGGAGATTGCTTCGTCGTCCTATCGTCCTCCTCGCAATGACGGGACATCTGTGAACGAGAGGATACACCATGACCGATGTGGACGTGGGACAGGCAAGCGACGTTGGCCTCGTGCGCGAGGGCAACGAGGATAGCATTCGGGTACATGCGCCGCTCGACGCGGGCCAACTGCGGGCCAAAGGGCGGCTGTTCCTGTTGGCCGACGGCATGGGCGCGCACGCGGCGGGCGAGCAGGCCAGCCGCATGGCCGTCGAAATCCTCGCCACGGAGTACTACGCCGACGACGGCCCGTCGCTCGAAAAGGCGCTGGAGCGCGGCGTCCAGAAGGCCAACCTCCAGATTTACCAGATCGGCCACGCCAGCCGCAACGGCCACGGCCCGATGGGGACGACGCTCACCGCCGTCGCCGTCAACGGCCGCTATGCCCACATCGCCCACGTCGGCGACAGCCGCGCCTACCTGGTGCGCAACAACGGCGTGGCGCAGCTCACGACGGACCACTCCACCGTCGCCGAGATGGTGCGCATGCGCATGATTACCGAGGCGCAGGCGCGCACGCACCCCAACCGCAACGCCCTCAGCCGCTGCGTCGGCATGACCCCCTTGCTCAAGGTGGACATGATCCGCCAGGAGCTGCTGCCGCAGGATGTTCTGGTGCTGTGCAGCGATGGCCTGTGGTCGCTGGTCACCGATAGCGAGATCGGCGCGATTGCGGAGGATCACCCGCCGCCGACGGCGTGCGACACGCTCATCGAACTGGCAAAATCGCGGGGTGGGGATGATAATATCAGCGCCATTGTCGTCCGCATCCAGCACATCGCAGCCAATGCGCCGCTGCTCCCGACCAAGCGGCGACTTCTGAGCTGGTTGAAGGCGTAACCCATGACCATCCAGACCGGCGACCGTCTCGGCGACTACGTCATCACCTCCCACCTGTCCCAGGGCGGCATGGCCGACATCTACCGCGCCTCCGACGTGCGCGACAAGACCGACGTCGTCCTGAAAGTGCCCCACATCAGCCTCGTCGGCGACCCGGCGCTGTACGACCGCTTCCAGCGCGAGGTCGCCATTGCCCAGCGCCTCAACCACCCCGGCGTCCAGCATGCCGTCGCCACGCTCAAGGCCGATGGCCTCCCCTATCTCGTCCTCAACTACGTCGATGGCGTCTCGCTGCGCAGCGTCATTCGCGAGCGCGCCCCGCTGCCGGTCGCCGAGGCCGAGGACCTCATCCGCCAGCTCGCCGACATCATGGCGTACTGCCACAGCGAGGACGTCGTCCACCGCGACCTCAAGCCCGACAACCTGCTGGTGACGCCGGACGGCAAGCTCGTGCTGCTGGACTTCGGCGCGGCGCTCCTCGAAGGCGCGCGCCGCCTCACCTGGGCCAACCTGACCGCGACGCTCGGCACACCCGATTACATGGCTCCGGAGCAAATCCAGGGCAAGCGCGGCGACGAGCGCACCGACATCTACGCCCTCGGCGCGATCTACTACGAGCTGCTCACGGGCGAGCCGCCGTTCAGCGGCGACAACGCCCTCGCCATCATGAACCAGCACCTCAACGCCACGCCCCCACGCGCCGACCACGCCAACGGCGCTGTGTCCGAGGCGACAGCGGCCATTATCGCTAAGTGCCTCCAGAAGAACGCGGCCGAGCGCTACCAGAGCATGACCGACGTGCTCCACGACCTGGACCACCCGGCGGACGTGGACCTGGGCGTCCTGGCGAAGACGACCCCCACGCGCCGCTTCGGCCTGAGCGACCAGCAGTATACGGTCATCGTCGCGCTGCTGGTCAGCATCGCCATCCTCCTCCTGCTGGTGCTCATCGGCCTCGCCGCGCAGTACCTCCACACGCGATGACTGACTGCTCGCTTTGCAGCCCTGAGCTTGCTCCGCAGTTCGCTTTCAGTCCGTTCTGGCGGCTTATCCTCAACCGCAACCAGAACCTGCTCGGCAAGTGCTTTCTCGTCTTGCGCCGCCACGAAGAGGTTGTCGCCCGGCTCACCCCGGACGAATGGCTCGACCTCCATTCCATGTTGGCGGCCGCTACGGTTGCCCTCCGGCAGAGGTTCCAGCCCGACCACTTCAACTACGCCTTCCTTCAGAATCAGGACCGCCACGTCCACCTGCACATCATCCCGCGCTACGCAGCGCCGCGCACCTTTGCCGGCCTGACGTTTGACGACCCCGACTACCCGGCCCACTACGCTGTGCCGTCGCCGCCGCGCTTTCTTCCGCCGCAAACGATGGACGCTCTGGCCGCGTCTCTGCGCGACGCTTTTCCCCCATGACAACGGGATAGCGCCGCAGAGGCACAGAGGGGTAAGATCAACAGCCTTTTCTTCCTCTGCGTCTCTGCGCCTCTGCGTTTCCTTTCTCCCTGTCCCATTCGCCTTGACAGCCTCGCGTGCGGCGTCTACAATGGAACAAGCGCACGGAGGACGCGAATGGCCCGTATTCTACTCTATATCCTCGCTGCCGTGGAGATTGTCGGCGGCGGCTTCTTCCTCGTCTACGCCATCCAGCTTTGGCGCGACCCGAACGCGGAGATGGGCAAGCTGTTCATCCCGGCGTTCCTCGTCCTCGGCCTGCTGCTGTTCAGCGGGCTGGGCCTCCTCATCGGCGGCCGCTGGAGCTACTACCTCCAGTTCGCGCTCATCGTCCTCGGCCTGGCGATCTTTACCGCCTACTACGCCCCGCTCGGCGCGTGGGCGTCCGGCTTCATCCTCGCCGCGTGGCTGATCGGCGCGGCGCTGTTCCTCGTCTTCCTGCTCCCGCCCGTGCGGCGTCACTTCCGGCTGTCGTAGGTGCTCGTGCCTGACGAAGCCACCGTGGCCCTCAGCGAAGCGTTCCTGGAACGGACGGTCCGGCGGCTGGCCGGGCCGTACCTCGTCAACCGCAGCCGCAGTCTGGGCGGCATCGGCGCGGCGGTGTTCGAGGGCATGACCATCGATGTCGTGCCAGGGATGCACATGCTCATCGCCCTGCCGGGCCTGGTGCAGGTCCACGTCTCCATGTCGGCCACACCGGACGCTATCCACCTCGAAGCCCACAGCTTCGAGTTCGCCGGCTTCCCGCTGCCCCTCAAGGGCGTGCTGACGTCGTTCCTGAAGCTGGTGGAAAACAAGATCAACGAGCCGCTGGCCCGCTTCCTGGTGGCGATGGACCTGGCGATCACCGACTGCGACTCCACCAACACCGAGATTATCCTCCACCTGAACCCGCGCCGCCCCGATTAAGGATTGCTATGGCTACTGACTCTGCCAGCATGTCGCCGCGCGCCGTCTACGCGATTCTGCCCCCCGACGGCCGCCTCCTGTTCCTGACCCGCCTCATCCGCCTGTTCGGCTACGGCTTCCTGTCCGTGGTGCTCGTGCTCTACCTGGTGCAGGTCGGGCTGACGACGACCCAGGTGGGCTTGCTGCTCACGTTCACCCTGCTCGGCGACACGGCCATCTCGCTGTGGCTGACGACACAGGCGGACCGTCTCGGACGGCGGCGCACGCTTCTGCTGGGCGCGGCGCTGATGGTCGTCGCCGGTATCGTGTTCGCGTTCACGAGCAACTATCTCCTGCTCATCGTCGCCGCCACCATCGGCGTCATCAGCCCCAGTGGCAACGAGGTGGGGCCGTTTCTCTCGGTCGAGCAGGCGTCGCTGACCCAGCTCTTCCCGGCTGAGCGGCGCACCCAGGTCTTCGCCTGGTACAACCTCGTCGGCTCGTTTACCACGGCGACCGGCGCGCTGCTGGGCGGCGCCCTCGCCCAGGCGCTCCAGAACAACGGCTGGTCGCCCCTGGACAGCTACCGGGTCATCGTGCTCGGCTATGCCGCCGTGGGCGCGATCCTGTTCGTCGTGTTCCTGCGCGTCTCGGCCAACGTCGAGGCGCCCCGCGCGGAGCTGACGCAGGAGTCGAACACCCTGAGCGCCCGGTTCGGGCTGCACGGGTCGCAGGGCATTGTCATGCGGCTGTCGGCGCTGTTCGCCCTGGACGCCTTCGCCGGCGGGTTCGTCGTGCAGAGCATCGTCGCCTACTGGTTCACCGTCCGCTTCGGCGTGGACCCCGGCCTGCTCGGCGCGATCTTCTTCGGCGCGAACGTCCTGGCGGGCATCTCGTCGCTGCTCGCCGTCCGGCTCGCCGCGCGCTTCGGCCTCATCAACACCATGGTCTTCACCCACATCCCGTCGAACATTCTCCTGATGCTGGTGCCGCTCATGCCGAACCTGTCCCTCGCCATCGCCGTGCTCCTGCTGCGCTTCAGCATCTCCCAGATGGACGTGCCGACGCGCCAGTCATACACGATGGCCGTCGTACGGCCGGAGGAACGCTCGGCGGCGTCGGGCATCACCGGCGTCGCGCGCACCATCGGCGCGGGCATCTCGCCGGTGCTCGTCGGGCCGATGCTTGCCCTCCCCGGCCTGATTGCCGCGCCCTTCTTTATCTCCGGCGGCCTCAAGATCGTGTACGACCTGCTACTCTACCGTGAGTTCAAAACCGTGCGCCCCTCGGAGGAAGCGAAATAGACGGCACGGGTCGTATGTGCATAACCCAGGGTAACAAATAGGCAACATAATCTGTTATACTGGCTCTATGAGAGGGCCGTCTTCCCTGCTATAATTGCCTTATGAGCGCGCCATCCTCCCCTGCACGCGCGGTTCGCCTGCGCGCCGGCTATATTGCTACGCCCCGGGTTGAGGCGCTGCGCTGGGTCGCCGCGCTCTACTTCCTCATCCTGGGCGCGTCTTTCCTGCTGCTCCCCCAGGGCAGCGTCGGTTTGTGGCTCGGCGCGATCTGGCTGCGCGGCGCCGTTACCACCGCCACGGGCCTCATCCTGCTGTGGGTAGCGGGCGCAACGCCCTCGCCGCGCCTGGCGACCGCCCTTCACGTGCTCGCCGTGCTGCCGCAGCTTGTCGTCGCGGTCGAGTACGGGCGGCTCGGCTCCGTCGCCCCCGCCGCGACCCTCTTCCTGTTCTCCATCGCCATCCTGCTGGCGCCCCTCGCCCCGCCCGCGAAACCCACCGACGGCCACCGCCCGGAGGCGCTGGCGCTCGTGCTGGGCCTGGTCCAGGCGATCCAGGGGCTTGACTTCCTCACCCGGCCGGGCGCGACCGTGGGATTGGAGCCGTTGGGTGGCGCCATCACAGGCTTTGGCGTCGTGTTCCTGCTGGGCGGCCTCGCCGTCGTCGGCGTGCAATTCGTCCCGAAGCTGCCGCGCTTCGTGGTGTGGGCAATCTGCCTGGGCGCCGGCGGCGCGATGCTCGCGCTGTGGGTGACTTTGTCCATCCTGATCGATGCTTCTTACTGGGTCCTGGCGGCGGCCACTGTCTTGCGCGGCGCCGCGACCATCTTCCTGCCCTGGCTCGGCGAGTGGGCGGCGGCCTTCGATGCGCGCGCCCTGCGCTCGCGCCTGGCCGTCGCGTTCGTCACCGCCGCGCTCGTCCCGACTCTGGCGGTCCTGCCGGTTGTGTTGAACGCCGTCGACAATGGCGCGATCCAGCGCGCGATGGGACGGCAGCAGAGCGCGGCTGTTGCCGGCAGCGCGGCCATCGGCGAGGAGGTGAGCCGCCACCGCACGGCCATTGCCACCCTGGCGGCGGCGCCCGATCTCCTGGCGCTGCCAGAGACGGAGCGCAGGGCGCTGCTCGAGTCGGCGCTCGCGGCGAACCCGCGCCTGGGCACGTTGGCCGTCTATGGCGCCCAGGGCCAGCCACTGACCGCTGTTGGCGCGTCGTCCCTCGTCCCCGCCATGCTGGCCGAGGGCCGCGCCCCGGAGCAGTTGCCCCAGGCGAATGTTCTCTCGATGGTGGAGGCCGGACAGCCCGTGCTTGGCTTCGAGCAGCGCCTTGCCGGCGCGGGTGGGGCGCCGGTCGGCGGTATCGTCGGCGTCGCTGCGCTGCCGCCGCTGGACACCTTGCTGGCCCAGGTGTCGGCCGAGCGTGGCACGGCCATGTACCTGGTGGACGCCAATGGGCAAGTCGTCGCTACCTCGGACGGGACGGGCGCAAGTGGCGCCAACCCCGTCGATCCTGCGTGGCTACAGGCGGCAGCCAACGGCGGTGGGCCGGACGCGCAGCAGGTGGAGGGACCGCGCGGTCCGCGCATCGTCGCCTACGCGCCGGTTGCCGTCACGCGCTGGCTGTTGGTGACGCTGCTGCCCGTCTCGGCAGTGCAAGCCGGCAGCCTGATGGCGCGCCAAGCCGCGTTTGGCGCCGCGCTGTTCGCCGCCCTATCCGGCGCTCTGCTGGGCGCGTGGCTGGCGAACCAGTTCGCCGCCCCCATCCGCCAACTGATGCGCGGCGTGGGGCGCATCGCCGACGGCGAGGGCGGCGTCCGGCTGCCGCGCCAGGGGGCCACGGAGCTTGTCGTGCTGACGGACGCAGTCGAGACGATGGCAGCGACTCTGGAGGCGCGCGCTGCCGAGCGCGAGGTGCTGATTGGGCAGCTTCAAACGCAGAATGAGGCGCTGCGTGCCCTGCAAGCCGAGCGCGACGATTATGTCCGCGCCATCTCCCACGACCTGCGTAACCCCCTGGCGGCGATCCACGGCTACGCCCAGCTCCTTTACCGCCTGCTGAGCAAGCAGGGCCGCCAGCAGGAAGCGCGCTCCGCCGAGGCCATCATGCGCCTCGACACGCACATGAACAGCATGATCCAGGACCTGGCCGACTCGCTGCGGCTTGGCGCAGGCGCGATCCAGCTCCAGCCCAAGCCGGTCGAGCTAACCCCTTTCCTCCTGGATACGTTCGAGGGCATCGCCGGCCCGAAACAGGCGAGCCGGATGCGCTTTGTCCTGCCGGACGAGCCGGTGCGCGTCCTGGCCGATCCCAACGCCCTGGAGCGCATCCTGGCGAACCTGGTCAGTAACGCCCTGAAGTATTCGCCGGACGCCTCGCCGGTCACCCTCACGCTCACCGTCCAGCCGGAGACGGCCACGGTCGCCGTCACGGACGAGGGGCAGGGCATGACGGCGGAGGAGCAGAGCCACCTGTTCACCCGCTACTACCGCACGCCGAGCGCCCGCGCCGGCACGACGGGCCTGGGCCTGGGCCTCTACATCACCCAGGCGCTGGTCCAGGCGCAAGGCGGACGAATCTGGGTCGAGAGCCGTCTGGGCCAGGGTTCGACGTTCCGCTTCACCCTGCCTCGCGTCACGCCCTAATACCAAACCGTCTGGAAAAGCTGCAAGTTCAACATGCGGCCCGTCCTCGCAATGACAGCCTTTCCGTGCGCGCTGGCTATAAGCAGCGCGAAGGGCCTCCAGCACGTTGGGGGATGCTTCACTCCGTTCAGTATGACAAGGCATAGAGGGAGGTTTCCGTGACTCAGCCAGCGCCTAACTACAGCGCCCGGTCCGCGAGCGTCGGCATGGTTGGCCGCACGCTCAACACCATCCGCCAGCACGCCATCGTCATCGAAAGCCCGGCCATGAACGGCGAGATTAACTCTGCCGAGGCGTTCCTCGTCGGCATCTCGTCGTGCGGCGTGACGCTCATCGAAGCCGCCGCGCAGCAGCTTGGCATCGGCATTCAGCACATGGCGGTGCAGATCGATGGCTACCGCCAGCCGGACGTCGCCGCCTTCGCGCACATCGACATGCGCTTCACATTCGTCGGCCCAACGGAGAATGAAGCAGCCGTCCTGGTCGGGCGCTACCAGGACGGCTGACTGCTCTACCGAACGGTCGCGGCTGCGACCGACGTGCGTATTGAGTTTGACGTTCAGAGGACGTAGCTAACGGACGGTCAGCTCGACGCGGCCGTCCTTGACCTGGATGTCCTCGACGTACCACTGCGAGGTGTACTGGGCCAGGGCCTGGTTTGCTATGCCCGGCAGCATCGCGCTCACGAACCCACCCGGCGACATGGACTCCACCACCAGGCTAACGACACCGTTGCGCGCCACCGGGCGGCCGATGAGGTCGATATTGTCGAGCTGCATCGGGCCGTAGCTGGCGCTGTTGGCGGTGAGGCGCATCTTGCCGCTGGCGAAGCGCACGCTGAGGCCCGACACGGTTGCGCCATACTGCGCCAGCGCGCCATCGGACACGAACTTGGTGATGTCTCCCTCGGTGATGGTCACAACCTGGGGGCCGACGGCTGCCGTAGCCGGAACCGCTGTCGGGGTATTTGTCGGTGGGAGCGTCGGCGACGGCGTGGGCGTTTGGGTCGCGGTGGTCGTCGGCGTCGCGGTGGTCGTCGGCGTAGGCGTCGCTGTCGCCGGCACAATTGCCACGGGCCCGGCGGTAGCAATCGGTACCGGCGTCGCCACCTCGACTTGTTCCGGTACGGAGCGGCTGCATCCCGCCAGAAGCCCAACGGCAATATACACGACGGCTAGCAGCGCTCGCCGCCCGTTCGATGTCAAAATCATAAAGGCTCAATCCCTTCGAACGTAAGCATTTAGAGACTTTCCAGCAGCATTTCATTATAATCCTCCCTCCGCCCTTTCCACAATCCACGCTTGGCACGCAGATTGCCTATAGAAAGGCATACGGCGGGAACCAGGAGGAAAAAATGGCGAACCGTATCAACGACATCCTCGATAAGCTCATCGAGATGGACCAGCCAAAGCCTAAAGCACAGCCGGCGCGCGGCGCGGCCCAAGAGACACGCGCCGAGCATCCACGTGTGACCGACCGAAAGGCGGCCGAGCGCGCCCAGCAGCGCCGCGTGGCGATGGAGCGCGTCAACCGCGTTCTCAACGGCGGTCTCGACAAGTAATCTCAAATACTGCTACGATAGCGGCGACAGAGGAACGGCCACCCTAAGTGCGGGGGTGGCCTTCTGTCTTGCGCGCGTTGACTTAGCCGCGAATCGGGCGATAATGATAGCCATGATGGCCCAAGACTCTTAACACCATCCGGGAGCATAGCATGGCGACCAAAGAGAATTTCACACCGCAAGAGTGGGAGATGTTGCTCGAAGCGCCGATGACGGCGGGCCTGGCAATTGCCGCGTCCAGCCCCAGCGGCCTCGTCGGCGTGGCTAAGGAAAGCTACGCCATTGCCAGGGCGCTGGCGGAAGTCAAAGAGCGCGGCTCGTCTGACCCGTTGGTCAAGGCGGTGGCCGACGAGCTTGTCCAGAACCGCAGCGCGGCGAAGCCGGAGAACCTCCAGGGGCAGAATCCCGAGGCGCTGGTCAGCCAAGCCGCCGCGCGGCTGGGCCAGGTGTCGGCGGTGTTGGGCCAGAAAGCCGGGCCC
Organism: Anaerolineae bacterium; assembly: GCA_039810085.1. Classification (GTDB taxonomy): domain Bacteria; phylum Chloroflexota; class Anaerolineae; order Epilineales; family JAHCIE01; genus JBDHWG01. The sequence continues at coordinate 3,068 of JBDHWG010000031.1, read as the reverse complement.
GACGCCCAGGGCTTCAAGGAGTGGCTGATCGGGATTGCCATCGCCGTCGCCCAGGCGGCCAAGGAGAACACGACGCTCGGCTTTGGCGGCGTCGAGGTCTCTGACGCGGAGAAGGCGGCCGTGCTCCAGCTTGCCCAGGCGCTCGGCGTCGCCGACCCGCTGAGCGGCACGCCCGCGCCCGCCGCGCCCGCTCCAGCGCCCGAAGCGCCTGCCGCCGAAGCGCCGCCCCCTGCGGCCCCCGCGCCCGAAGCGCCCGCATCCTCCGTGCCTTCGGAGAGCGCGCCGGGTGGCGTGATGCTCGGCGGCGAGTCGGAGAGCAGCGCCGGCTCGTCCGGCGACGGCGACGTGCTGGCGGATTTGTCGAAGGGATAGCCGTTCGACGGATAGGACGATCACCCGTTCAGCCTTTGACCCGCCGCATAGCGTGTGGTATACTAGCCGTAATGAAACATACAGTGCGTTGACGGAGACATGCGCGGGCCGCGCCGACTTCAGAGAGCCGCCGGAGGGTGCGAGGCGGTAGCGGCAGCCCGACGTTCCCCTCCTGAGCAGCCCCCGGAAACGGCCTACGCCGACTAAGGGGGCCGGCCCCTCCCCGTTACGGAGCTGTCGAGGCCCGCTGCCCCTTAGGACAGCCGGGCGAATTCAGGTGGCACCACGAGCGCTCCTCGTCCTGTTTGGACGGGGAGCTTTTTTATTGGAGGACACCATGCTAGACATCAGCCTTATTCGAGACAATCCCGACAAGGTGCGCGAGGCGCTGGTCAAGCGCGAGGATAACCCGGCCATCGTGGACCGCATCCTGGCGCTGGACGAGCAGCGGCGCAGCCTGCTGTACCAGATCGAGACGATGAAGGCCGAGCTGAACGCCGGGTCGAAGCAGACCGGCAAGCTGCCCAAGGAGGAGCGCCCGGCCCACATCGAGGCGATGCGCGCCCTGGGCGACCGCATCAAGGACATGGAGCCGACCGTCGCGGCGGTCGAGACGGAGCGCGACGCCCTGCTGCGCGAGGCGCCGAACATCCCCGCGCCCGACGTTCCCCTCGGCGACGAGAGTCACAACGTCGTTCTCCGCGAGGTCGCCGAGCCGCGTCCGTTCGACTTCACCCCGCGGCCGCACTGGGAGCTGGGCGAGGCGCTGGGCATCATCGACTTCGAGGCGGGCATCAAGCTCAGCGGCTCGCGCTTCTACGTCCTCAAGGGGCTGGGAGCGCGGCTCCAGCGCTCGCTCATCCAGTGGTGCCTCGACCTGCACGCCGAGCAGGGCTACACCGAGATGTACACGCCGTTCATGGTGCGCGAGGCGTGCATGTGGGGCGCGGGCCAGCTGCCCAAGTTCCGCGACAACCTCTACCACGACGCCGAGGAGGACTTCTGGTTCGTGCCGACCGCCGAGGTGCCGCTGACCAACATCCCGGCCGGCGAGATTCTGGAGGCGGCGCAGCTCCCCATGAACTGGACCGCGTACACGCCGTGCTTCCGCCGCGAGAAGATGGCGGCCGGCCGCGACGTGCGCGGCATCAAGCGCGGCCACCAGTTCGACAAGGTCGAGATGTACAAGTTCGTGCTGCCGGAGACGAGCTACGACGAGCTGGAGCGGCTGACGGCCGATGCCGAGCAGACCGTCGCCCGCCTGGGCCTGCCCTACCGCACCAAGCTCCTGGCGACGGGCGACCTGGGCTTCGCGTCGGCGAAGACGTACGACATCGAAGTCTGGGCGCCAGGGCAGAATGAGTGGCTCGAGGTCAGCTCATGCTCGAACGTGGAGGACTTCCAGGCGCGTCGGGCCAACATCCGCTTCCGCCGCGAGGCGCGGGGCAAGCCGGAGTACGTCCACACCCTCAACGGCTCAGGCGTCGGGATGCCGCGCGCGGTCATCGCCATCCTGGAGAACTACCAGCAGGAGGACGGCACGGTCATCGTGCCGGAGGTCCTACGCCCGTACATGCGCGTGGATGTCATCACGCCGGCGGGAAAGTGACGAGGTGACGGAGTGAGGGGGACGAAGTGACGGAGTGACGGAGTGAGGGGGGACGAAGTGACAGCGTGAAGGAGTGACGGGGGACGAAGTGACGGGGAATTGCTTCGCGTTCGCTCGCAATGACGGGATACGGCGTCGTTGGCTCGCAATGATAGGATACGGCGTCGTTGCGAGGAGGACGGTAGGACGACGAAGCAACCCCTCGTTGGGTGAACGCCGCGTTATTCGCGCTCTAGACTGTCTATCACAAGGGCGAGGGATTGCTTCGCGTTCGCTCGCAATGACGAGCTACGGCGTCGTTGGCTCGCAATGATAGGATACGGCGTCGTTGCGAGGAGGGCGGTAGGACAACGAAGCAACCCCTCGTTGGGTGAACGCCACGTTATTCGCGCTCTAGACTGTCTATCACAAGGGCGAGGGATTGCTTCGCGTTCGCTCGCAATGACGGGCTACGGCGTCGTTGGCTCGCAATGACAGGATACGGCGTCGTTGGCTCGCAATGATAGGATACGGCGTCGTTGCGAGGAGGACGGTAGGACGACGAAGCAACCCCTCGTTGGGTGAACGCCACGTTATTCGCGCTCTAGACTGTCTATCACAAGGGCGAGGGATTGCTTCGCGTTCGCTCGCAATGACGAGACACTCCGTCACTCCGTCACTTCATCCCTCCGGGCTGCGTAAGACCTGCGCCGACATTCACATCTAACGGAGTGCTGAGGACCCGACTATTGGGAGGGATGGCAGAGTGGACGATTGCGGCGGTCTTGAAAACCGCTATGGGGCTTGTCCTCATCGGGGGTTCGAATCCCTCTCCCTCCGCCTTCGGGAGATGTGTGACGGGGTGAAGAGGTGACGAAGTGAAGGTAGCCCATTACTCCGTCACATCGTCACTTTCACTTGACCCGACCGTTCGAGTGTGGTATAATACTTTCCGCAACCTGGGGGGGTCGCATAGCCAGGTCTAGTGCGGGCGCCTGCTAAGCGCCTACGGGGGCTTAACCCCCCGTCGAGGGTTCAAATCCCTCCCCCTCCGCCTTCGATAGGTCCAGCCCTACGCCACCCCAGGCCGTAGGGCTGGAGTCTTTTT
>JBDHWG010000030.1:0-47713 GCA_039810085.1 Anaerolineae bacterium | reverse complement strand
TGGGAAGTTGGCAAAGCCTATCTCACGTTCAGCTCCGCCTGACGCGGCCGCCGTCGTCGTCGGGGCTGGGGGCATGTGGGCAGGTCGGAGAGCTGTCCCCATGTCCCCAGCCCTCTGGCCCGCTACGTTAACAGTCGACATCAGGATACCCCTGACCCTTTTACAGAACGCACTTGACGCGATCCTATCAAACAACAAACCGCGTGCGATTCATATCCGCTTTGCGGGACAAGAAGCGGTAGAATTGCTAGATAGCCCAAGAGCAGAAAATGGCCGCCCGTCGCCAGGATGAACCCAGGCACTCGGGCGGCACTCCATGCAAGGCTTCTTTTTGCAGTTTGGTGAATATCTACAAGGCGGCGACGCAGGTCGGCTGTCAATTGAGAACGGGAGACACCACTAGTCAAGCCACATAAAATCGCTGAGCGATGACAATCTAGATCCCCTGTCGCCTCGGCCTGTACTGCAGCGCCTCCGCCAAATGGTGGGTCTTGATAGGATCGCTGCCGTCGAGGTCGGCGATGGTGCGGGCGAGCTTGAGGATGCGATGAAAGGCGCGGGCGCTGAGCTGGAGCTGCGTCATCGCCGCCTTGACCAGCGCCTTCCCCGCCTCGTCGAGCTTGCAGTACTCCCGCACCTCGGCCGGTCCCATGTCGGCGTTGGACTTTTTCAGCAAGTTGCCGTTGCGCTGCGCAGAGAGAGTATCCTCCGGCAAGGGCTTCGCCAGGCGGTCGCGCTGGATGGCGTGGGCGGCCTCGACGCGGGCGCGGATGGCGCTGCTGGGTTCGCCGAGGCGGTCGGCCAGGAGCTTGTCGTAGTCGACGCGGGGGACGTCAATGTGGATGTCAATGCGGTCGAGGAGGGGGCCGGAGATGCGCTTCTGGTAGCGGGTAATAGCTCCAGGACTACAGGTACATTCTGTCTTATTGTCTCCAAACCAACCACATGGGCAGGGATACTCGCAATGTGCGTTTCCGCCTGCAGGTTGATGTGCTTGATACTGTGTTAATCCTTGTAGGTTTCCCAACCTAGATTTCCCGTAACCATATTGTCAAGCGCATCTGCGAGTCATCAGCAGGCTGAACGTCCTCGACCTCGATTTCAAGGCTGTCCGGCGATCGCCACTCGGACGGCAGCGATCGGTTCAGGCGAAAACGTCCTAACGATACACCCCACAATGTGTAAAGCGAGAAGACTTCGGGTTCGTCTTGCGTCGCAAATCGAATTGTTAGCAAGTCACCTGGCTTTAGCTCACCAAATGCCGACGAGTATGAGAGATAGATAACCACCTTTTGCATGACGCGTTGGCGAATTGTACCTGCCTGCAATTGCCGTACATGCTTCTGCTCATTATTCAGGGCTTTGCACTGCTCATCGCTCCAACCGTGCTCTATCCCAAATGAGAATGCATTTAGACCGAGAAACCACTCGACAGAATCCAAAATCTTTGAGTTGTCCTGGCCCTGGATGTCCGCGAGCTTAAGAGCAAGACGACGCGATGTCATTCCAAAGGCTAGTAGCACACTTGCGACCGGACTATAGACACCATACTTAACCAGAGTGGAGAAGACGTCTACTATCTTGGGTATTCCCACCTCGCGTTCCTCTCCGAGGTCTGAGACATAAACGCTAAGAGCATTTAGGCCCCAAGGGAGCTTGTATGTGCAGAAGTCATCGATATAGATGCTTACCTGAGCAGGGGTAATCTTGGCTTCAACTAAAATTGGGGAGCCTATCATGTCGCTGGGATTCCGACCTTGGAGCCATTGGCGCAGTATTTCGCGGCAGCACTCGTCTGGAATACTTTCTTTTGGCTTGAAGGCGCTCACTTGCCGCAAGAAATCCGCGAGACGGACAAGGTATTCGCAGCGCAGTACCCCATCCCAAGCTCCGAACTCCTCGGCTTCGAGCAGCATTGAAAGCAATTCATGCTTTTGCTCGTCAATTTGCATGCAGTCGTCGATAGGTAAACCTAACTTATAGCAGCGCCGTCGCGTAGCTGGATTTGCGGCGCGGTGGATTACGTAGGAAGCCCGAGCGCTCAACATCGCGGCTAGATCTGAAACGCGCTGGTCAGCATGCACAACTTTGCCTGCTTGTAGGAAGGCCAGGGAGTTTTGCAGGAGACTCTGCAGCAATTCGGGAGTGGCCTCAAGCGAATTCGTTTCTTCCAGTAACGCCAAGAGCTCAGCATCAAGCCATCGTAACAACTTGTCCAGCTGAAGATCCTCTCGCCCTTCTATCCAGGAAACGTTGTTGGAAGCAAGCTGCTCGCACAAGGCAGCAATGTCTACGGTTGGATGCACTGTCTCCCATTGTATGCGGATCTCGTCGAGCAGTTTTCGCAGAGCGCTGTCAATCTGCCCTAGTCGATAGCCCCTGACTATTGACGCGCGCAGTTCTCGCTCTTGTTGAATAACTCTTGCTCTTTTGTACTCAGTACGTTGCTGGATTTGTTGCGCTGTTAGCCCTCTCTTCTTTTCTGGCCTGAGTTGGACGTCGGGCTTGTGTAGGTCCACCGCGAACAACACTTGGCCCTCGTTCTCCATCATCCCGCGTCCTGCACGCCCGCATATATTCCAAAACGTACTTGACGGTATGTCCTGATTATATCCGTGTGTAAGGCCATACACAATAACTGTTTGGACGGGGAGATTCACGCCATGTGCGAGGGTGCTGGAGGCAATGATTAGCCGAGCTGCTCGGTTACGAATTAGTTCTTCGAGTTTGATCCTGAGTACATTCGGTACATCGGCATGATGCACAACTATTCTTGCACGGAGAAACTCTATCATTTCACTGTCAGCACCCATTGTCTCTTTCGCGAGCTCTATACACTCGTCCCATTGACTCTCTGGAACTGACAGTCCGCGTAAGTTGAACAGGCCCCCATCTTCCTGTGCCTGAGCGTTACGAATCTTGATTGCTTCCACGACACTTCGCGCCAGGGGCTCTACCGACTTCTTTCTAGCGCAAAAGACCATCGTAACACCACGTAGTGCAAACTGAACTGCTGTCTCTGCGACGACCTCCTTGATGTCAGCGGGGAATGGCTTTTTCCGTCGGATCCGACGGACTTGAGTTAAATCGACTGGCACGATGAAGTTCGGGACAAAACATTCATGACCAAGTGGCTGATGATCAGCCTCCATGTAGACGATGCGGGCTGCTCGCCCGTTCCATTGCACTTCGCCCAGTAACTGACGCGATGGGCGCCAATGCGTTTCTACAACATTTTCGGTCGAGCCAGTTAGCCATTGAGCAAATTCATCTGTATTTGGTAGTACAGCGGACATGAACAGGATGCGAGTACCTTGAACTGATATGCGCCTAATCAAGCGATCCAAGAACATCTCGTACCGGAGCCCACGTTCGGTTAGGCTGATGATATGTCCTTCATCCACAATTACGAGCTTTACATGAGACACGAAATCAGGATTGTATCGTAAGAACGCGTCTATTTTTTCTGGAGTAGCAACAAGGATGCGCGTTTGATCCATCAAGGCTCGTTCAACAGCACTTAGCTCGCATCCCCCATACAGCTCAGATACTCGAACACCCAACGGGTGAAAACTCCTCTGTAGCCTTTGTTCGATCTCGAGGGCAAGAGACCGAAACGGAGCGATATAGATGCACTTTCCATCATCATGATCAAGCAAGCTCCGCAAAATCGCTATCTCTGCCACTCCCGTCTTGCCTGCACTGGTTGGCATTTTGATGCAGTAGCTGCGACGCTCTGGATCGTTCAGGTATGATAGGGCTGCAACTTGAGAGCGCCAGAATGCAATTACTGGGTTGTGACGCCTGTAATTTGTCCGAATGTATGGTTCAATTAGCTTACCACTTGGATCGTCTCCATTGAGAGGAGCTAGGCGAGTCCATAGTGAGTTATCACCAAATTCTACAAAGAGATAATAGACGCAAGTCAGAAGCCACCACCAATCCACGAATCGGGTCTTGAGAGCTAGTGTTATACCTTGTCGACAAATCTCCAAAGCGCGATCCAGGACACTTTGTCGCCCTGTCTTTGGGTACTCCATGAAGAAGGCCACTGCTCGGTTGAAAGTGATGTGCAGCGCTCTGCTGATAGCCTCATCTTGGCTTAGTACATCGTCCTGAACAGCCTGGGCTATTGCTTGGTCGGTGTACTCGGCGTTGAAGAGAACCGAATCGACCAATTCGTGAGCATCGTCCAACTCTTTGAGAAAGAGTCTCCGCAAAAGCTGGAGCTCCTGTGGCAATTCGGGTGAATTCGAGAGGTCGTGCATCAACACGTAGGCGCGCGCATAGTGTCCGGATATGTAGTAACCGAGAGCGGCGTTAAAAAGTTGGCCAACTCTCTCGCGCCGGCCGACCTTGTCAACTGTGTGCACGTAAAGAAACTCTAGGATCTCCGCCCCTTGCTTGATAAGATCATCGCCAATCTGGGTAGTGTCTTTACTCGCTTTCAGTTCAATGCCGTGTGACAGTAGATAATGGGCTGCGTAATGCAATCTGTCGTCTAGAAACGGATCGTAGGCTGGCCACCGTCGTTCGTCGATTCCTAGCCTCAATAGGACTGATCGCGAATGTGCCTGCGCCAGTCTGTTTCGGAATGTTCCGTCGCTGACCAGGCGTTTGATGGGCGGCGGGAGGTTATCTTCAGTCATTGATAGCATAGGCCGTTACCTCCTGCTCGAACAATCGTGTCACCCAATCATTCAAGCCCTCAATGCTTACATCCACGGCGATCAGATTCTCCAGTGGGTCACTTATTGTATCCAGTGTTCCAAATGGGTCGGGATGCTGTGACCCGGTCACTACGAACAACAACCATCGTTTACGAGGTGGGTGCGGCGCGAATGAGTTGAGATACTCACGCACGGCAGCCGCCTTCTCGATCTGACCCGCTCCGGCAAGTACTTGGTAAATGAAAGCGAGTGAAACTGGATGCGGTCGCCGGCTCGACGCGATCAATTGCTCGTAGCCGTTCTTGACCGCTTCTGACGTGAACTGCTGTCTTGCTTTCGACTCGCCCACGACAATCTCGCGACTCGAACCATCTGGTTCCCCGAATTTGAAGGCGATCACGTCGTCCCCATGCATTGAGGTTTCCCTATTCGGGTTGTAACGTAAGCGAAATATGGGGATCTCGTAGCCTCTCACAATCCGCAGGTACTCCGAGGCCAAAATCTCACCGAAATTGCCCATTCGGACTTTCTGGCTTGTTGGCCGCTGGTCAAGTGCTTGTGCAAGACCAGGGAAATCCAATGCTTCGAGATCACTTCGAAATAACGCGGGATCATTGTGGTATAGGAAGACGACCCGCGCGAGCCGCTGGAAGACGATTTCACGCATCTCTCGCTGTTCAATGATGCGCTGATGCTCAAAGCCCTTCGGCGATAGTAACGGGGCTACTGGATGGAGCCAGGTGATAATACAGTCTTCACTTGTTAGTTCGTCAGAAGTCATGAGATTTCCTCGGAAGGCGTGATGTTTCAGTACGATCGCGCCAATTCAGAAATTTGCCGATCAAATGATAAGACGTCCGAGGTGTCATATCGTTACGCCTGCCGGCGTGGGCGGTATTGGAGGGCTTCGGCGAGGTGGTGGGTCTTGATGGCGTCGCTGCCGTCGAGGTCGGCGATGGTGCGGGCGAGCTTGAGGATCCGATGAAAGGCGCGGGCGCTGAGCTGAAGCTGCGTCATCGCCGCCTTGACCAATGCCTTGCCCGCCTCGTCCAACTTGCAGTACTCCCGCACCTCGGCTGGTCCCATGTCGGCGTTGGACTTGTTCAGCAAGCTGCCGTTACGCTGCGCCGAGAGCGTGTCTTCGGGCAAGGGCCTGGCAGGGCGGTCGCGCTGGATGGCGCGGGCGGCCTCGACGCGGGCGCGGAGGGCGCTGCTGGGTTCGCCGAGGCGGTCGGCGAGGAGCTTGTCGTAGTCCACGCGCGGGACGTCGATGTGGATGTCAATGCGGTCGAGGAGGGGGCCGGAGATGCGCTTCTGGTAGCGGGCGATGGCCCCAGGACTACAAGTGCATTCTTTCTCAGAGTCATTGGCCCAACCGCAAGGGCAGGGATACTCGCAATATACGCTTCTGTCTGCGCTCTGACGTGCTTGACGGTGTTCTCTTCTTTGTGAATATTCGGCCTTAATTGACTGTGTTGGACGTCAACTGTGCGTCATACGCGATTCGTCGCCTTGGCGAAGCTCATTCCAGACACGCCGCACGAGCGCCTGGCTCATCCAGATATCTTCACGGTCGAGGATAGCTTGGAACACAAGATCGCGTTCCTGGCAGTTCAACTTCTCCTCAATCTGAGGACCTTCATATCATACTCCAATTCTAGTGCTAACCGCCTGCGGTACCAACCATCTCACCCGCTACCCACATGCCTCCTGCCCCCTCAGTCGCTGCAATACCGACTGAGGGGGCAGGCATTACGACCTCAGCGCGGTCCAGGCCCACGAGGGCGCGGGTAGGAGCGGGCGTCTTTAGCCCGCTATGCTAGAAACTAAGGTCGGGACGGTCACGCCGAACCAAGGCAACGAGGTCACCTAGACGCCCCCTGTGTTCCAGTTCAGTCAGGAGCGCGACCGTTCTAGACGGCTTTGCTGGACCCTCAAGGTTTTCCCACTCTAAACCCAAGTCAAAAACCCAGCCTTGAAGCTCGTCCATCGAAGTATTATGCACCAGGACGTTGCGGAGACGAATGCGTTGATGTAGAGCTAAATTTGTTTCATCTACCACATTAAGGGTCTCCAGACCGTGCTGGAAAAACCCCTGAACCGTCTCTCTCACCAGGCCCACAATGAATTGAGTCTCGAGAAATGCAGGTCCGTCTTCCAGGTCTTCCAATCGCTCATCCTCCCCGATTTCCGCTGTATGCTCGAGGAAGGGGAGGAAACCGCGTTGTCGTTCAACGTGAACAAACTGCCATAGATTGAAGCCCGACCTGTGATTCGGGTCAAAGAAATCAGACCAGTAGAACCATACAGGCGGCTCGCTCGTGCCAGGCAGCACTGATATGGCGCGTAACACGGTGTCCTCTGCCCCGTCTTCAACATCCAGCGTGCGCAGGTGAAGTTCAGGTGGGTCGTCGCATAGGACAAGGCTGAGGCGCAGCATGACCTTGTCTCCTCGCCAGTCGAGTCTGTTGAACCTGTAAGACGTCAAACGGCGAGACGTGAGAGTACACCGAAAGCGCAGCGTCACCGCTCGCCCAACTTCACCACGCGAAGTTGGGCGGATTTGATGGATGAAGTCGAGGTCGGGCTGATCGCTGTCGAGGACGTCCCGAAGGAACTCCAAAACCTGCCAGGTCTTGCGACCGATCGGTCGGGGAGCTATCCCTCCCTCCACCACAACCCACCCGCTATCTTCGATATCCACGCAATTCTGCAAGCGAAACTCGGTGACGCGCATCGCCTACTCTCATCAGGAGCGCTTCATGGTCACTTGCCAGCGGCCCTTCTGGTTACGGCCCTCGACCCAGACGCGGACGATTTTCCCCGGCGGAAACTGCTCGGCCAGATCATAGGGTGGGAGGACGGGCGGAACGACTTTCTGACGGGCAAGCGTTGCTTCGACGCCAAACCCCAGGTCGACCACAACCCGGTCGCCCTCGACGCGCGTCACGCGCCCTTCCAGGTACATGCCTGGGGCGATCTCCTCAGCCGAGTTGGGCCGGCTGAGAGTGGGGGTAGGGCTGGGTGGCGCGCCAGCGCCGGAGGCAGGGTCAGTCGCCGACCGAGGCGCGGGAACTGGAGGGCCAGCGGTTGGAGGCGGTGAAGCGACGGGGGGGCGGGCGGGCCGTGGGGGCTGAGGTGCAAGTTGAGCCGCAGGACCAGTTGCATGCGCTCGCCCCCGTTGTGGCTCGCCGGGCGACACATCGTCTGGCTTGGGCAGGACTGGCCGGCCTCGGTATTCGTTGATCTTGCCTCGGCGGGCATGCGGGTCGGGATGCTCGATCTCCAGGTACCGCGTCTTGTCGGGCGGTGGCCCCGGCCACTCAAGTAGTTTGAGCAGCGCGGCAATCCGGGGAACAGAGGCAAGGGTGGGTTCGCCAGTCGCCCGCACCGCCGTGCGGATGCTTTCGTCAAACTTGCCAATGAAGGACGGTATGCGATCATTCGCCTCAGCCGTCGCCGTGGCCCACCCCTGATCATCAAACAGCGAACTGTAGCGGGCTGCGCGGTCGTCCAGGTACAGTGTAGGGGTTAGGTGAACAACGCCCATGCCAAAGGGCTTGCCCATACCGAGCTGGTGGGCGTACTCCTGGCCCGGGCGCCCCGGCAACGTCAGGACCCACAGGAGCGCGCCTAGCTCCACGTCGTTCAAGTTCTCAAAGTGAATCCGGCTCTGGAAAGTCAGCCCTGCGCGAACCGGACGCATACGGGTATATTGCTTGGGGGCCTTGCGCACCTTGGTCTGATCTGACTCGCGGATATCGTCCGCGCTCACCACGCCGCGCCGCCAGTAGAGCTTGTGGCCGCGCAGCACCGTGTCGTTGGTCTCAGCGGTGTAATCCGACAGAGTCTTCCGGTAGATGGGTCGCCTGTCCCGTGTTTCGCCCACCTTCTTTGGGTCGGGCCGCGTCTGGACGAGGTAGTGTTGGAAGGTGGTAGGCTTGGGACTACCCAGGATACGCGGCGTTAAGCCTTTCTCGTCTACCAGCCAGATGTCGCGCTGTCCCTCGGCTAGAACGGCGTTCTCCACAAACACCCGACTGGCGTAGGCGCGCGCCTTGCCTACGCCCCTGCCACGTGTATAGCCAAAGAGCGCCTCGGCCAGGTCCGTGCGGGGCGCGGATGGCGTCGTGGCCCGGTCAGTCTTCTCTTCGTAATCGGTGGGGCGGTCGCGCAGGCCGGTCGGTACAAAATCGAGGGGAGTGCGGTCATAGGGCAGACGCAGCATCATGGTGTGCCCAAAGAAGATGAGTCTACTTTCGTCCTTGGGGTCTGGGAGATAGAACACAGGTTGGCCTTCCTGCAGCACCCCATTGTCGCCCAGCAGCGCGGCCTGCTCCGGGCTGATCTGGTCACGGTAGGCGGCCACCAGGCGTTCCGGGATGGGGATAGGCGTCGCCCGCGCATCCTTTGGATAGACGACCGCCTCGCGGCGCTTGGAGAGCATGGGGCCGCTTCGCGCCAGCGTCGCCGCCTCCTTCATCAGGCCGGGCTGCCACTCCGCTGCGGCGCGTTGGACCGGCGCGTACTTGACACGCAGGAAGCCGCCCTTGACGTTCTGAAAGTCATACGGTCCGACTGCGATGTAGATTCGGGAGGCATTCTTACAGCGGGGCACTGAAGGGAGGGAAGATGGAATGTCGTCGTGGTGGATGCGAGCGAAGGTGGTCCCGTCTATCGCCTGGGCGGGGCAGATGCTCCAGGCGCCAGGAGCCGGGCTGGTCATGTACCCCGCGCGGACTCGGGGCGTAAACCGCTTTCCGGGACCCTCATCCATGATCTTCTCGCGGTAGCGCTGACCGTGGGTCGTGGTGTCGCCTACGGCGCGGTAGACCAGGGGTTCATCGGTGACCGCCTCGACCTTGCTGTAACTGACAATCTCGACCAGCGTGCGCAACATCCCGCGTAGACTGGAGCCGGGAATACTCGGCTGCCGCTCGGCTGGTGGGCGTGGGGATTGACTTGGGGCTGGCGGTGGATCAGCCGAGAAGAAGTCAGGTTTATTCTTGACCTGGCGATCAGGGGGTACGTCGTCCTTCTCGTCCCGTTCCTGCTGCGCGAACTCGTCCGTAGTCAATGGCCCCCGCACGTATAGGGAGGATTTGGTCACCAGGGTCACATCAATATGACCGGTGTGCCGGTGCGTGTGATACTGGTCCTGGTCGGGTAGTTCCTTGTCCAGAGCCGTGGCGGGCAGCGTGACGACCTGGTCTGGCAGTGGTACAAAGTTATAGGGCGCCAGGGCTGTGTCGTGGGGGTCGGATGGACTGACATGCTTTGGATACGCCATATTATCTCCCTTGGTCAAGCTGGCTCGAGGTTGACCAACCGGCTGAGGGCGATTCGAGCTTCACCCGTGGTTTCATCATAGTCAACATAGTGGCGGACGCGGAGGCGGATGGGAGGGCGTTGCCCGTAAGGGAAGATGAGCGTATAGGGTACGGCGTGGCGCAGCCCTTGTCGGCCTTCGCTGAGCAGGGTAAAGTCATCCGGATAAGGCTGTCCCGAGGTGCCCCACAGGAGTTCAAGGTCGTCGAGGGCCGACGCCTCCGCGTCTGGCGTCTCAAGCAGGAGGCGCGCTCCCCAGCCCTGGTCACTCCGCCAGAGCCACAATTCGCCCTTCTCACTAAACAGCCGACACTGTTGGAGGGTCTGAAGGACTTCTCGTGTGGGAGGGCTAGCTACGCCACTAGCCGATGCTGCGCCAGGAGGCGCGGAGTCAAGCCGGAGGCCGGGCGGAGTCGGGGCACAGCCGTTGGAGGTGACGAGGACTGTGCCGTCCACGCGGCCCCAGATTACCCCGTCGTCGGCATGGGCCAGCAAGAAGCGTAGCCCGTGCGTGCGCGCCTGGGTGACGAGCCAGCCCGACGGGTCACGCTCGAAGTCCGGCCCCGGCGTGAGGCTCGAATCAACGGTTGGCAGTGTCATCGGCCCACTCCTTAATGGCATCTACGTAGCCCTGCAGTTCCTGCTTCGCCTGTTCGCCGCCCTCTACCGTCAGCCGCGTGTTATCCCCCGCCCGGCGCAAGGTCCAGGTCTTCTCGCCCCAGCCCAGCTCCGCCTCAACCCCTCGCAGCCGGCCCCGGCCCACACTGGCCTCACCCCCTAGCGGGAGGTCGCCTGTCCACAGGTCTTTCAAGACCAGGAGGAGCAAGCCGATCTCAGCCTCGAAGTTGCGCCGCTTGCGATCATCGGTCAGCGCGTCGAAGGGCTGGCGGAGGCTGAGTTCCACCTTCACCTGCGCCCGTTGGGCGGGCGTACTGAAGATGGGCTGCTGGCTGAACAGGGCCTGGGGATAGGCGCCGCCTGTGAAGCGGTCGAGCTTTACCCGCCCCTGCACCAGGTTGCGCGTGCCGCCCTGGACTACAACCTCGCGGACGACGAGCCGACTCCCGGTAGGCGGGTGGTCGTCCTGCGTGTCCCGTCCGTCCACCACCCCCCTAGACGCCGCAATCTCCTCTTCAATACGCCGCCCAAAGAGGCTGTCCACCAAGGTCGGGCCAACCTGGGGACCCCGTAATGTATTGGCAATCCGTAAAGCTCGGCCTCGGATGCTCCCGGCCAGGCTTGTCCCGGAGAGGATGGGCTGTAACTGGCCGTTCCGCCACGACTGAAGGTGTACCATATCGGGCGCGGCTGTGGTCCCACTCTCCGACCGAATGAGGAAGGAATGGTCCACCTCGAAGGTAGCTGTCAGCGAGAAACGGCGTGCGTTCGAGGAGGGGGGTGTGACCTTGAGCGCGTCGAGGATGTTGCGCTGGTCCAGAGGGCCTGATGCGCTGGGGTGGTAATCAAGCCAGCGCAGAATATCGTCCACGGAGGACATACTAAACCGCTGGATGGACCAGCCTGTGACGCGGCACTGGCCGTAGCCACGTCGCTTGCGCATGCCCAGGCCAATCATGCCCTGCTCCAGGGCATCCAGGGCCACCGCTAGCGCCTCCAGCAGGTCCTGGTTGTCGTTCGTCCGCCAGAACTCAAAGCCCAGGTCGAAGGTCGTTCCCGCGGCCAGCAACTCGATGTCATACTTCTTGCCCTTGACCCGCTCGTGCCCCGGTCCAGTATCGGCTACACCCTCAACCTCCGCTGTGCGCGTCCGTGGATTGATTGTGACACCGTCACGAATCTCGGTTGCCGCCCAGGCGGGTGGCTGGCCGAGAGCATCGTCCACCATGAGCCAGCTTTGCCAGGCGGCCCGCCGCTCAGGCTGACTGTCATCCAGCCGCCCAAACAAGCGTTCCGCTCGTGAACTGCGTGGGTGAGGCGCCGCCCGGTTCTCGGCCCAACCGTAGCCGTGCTCGTACTCGCGTAGATAGTTGCGGAGGGCGCCGGCGATGGAAGCGCCGGTGAGTAGCGGGCGTTGCGGGTCAACAGCGTCAAAAAGCAAGGGGATGTCGGTGGTTCCCTCCGCGTCCCCGTTGCCAAAGTGGGCCGGCGTTTCGAGTACGAGACGGCCAGCGACAAAGATGCGCTCGACCACACCTCGGCTGTTGTTCCACTGCGGTGGCTGGGGCGCGTCAGGGGACGTCGTGATTGGGCTAGACATGGTCCTCTCCTTCGGCGCGGCGCTTGGCCTGCTTGACGGCTCGCTTCAGGACGCCTTCGATGAGGCGGGCGACAGTTCGGGGGCGTAACTCGGCATACTCAACCCGCTGGCCGGCAATCTCCACCGCGTCGAGAGCCATCGCCCGGGCATCGCGTGGGGTGTAGGTCTGCTTCCTGGCCTGGTCCGTGATCCATTGCCATAGTCCCTCGTCCCCAATCCGCGCCCACTGCCAGGCGCGGACGGTCAAGCGTGACATGCCAGGCTCGTCGCGTGTTTCGCGTTTGAAGTGGTCGAGAATCGGGGCCAGGTCGGCCGTAACCCATGCCTGCCGGGCGGCCAGGCGGGCGCGTGAGAGTTGCGCAGCGGAGGGCAACCCACTGAGGCGGCCCTCGGCCGTGAGGCGATTGACCTCGGCCACCAGGGCGCGGTCAACTTCGGCCTGTAGAATGCGGGTCGCCATTCGTCGGGCGACGGTCTGGCTCACCGTTGATAGCCCCTCTGGTCGGTGCACGATGAGGGCGTGGGGGGGCAACTCGCTTTGGGGGAGGGTCGGCTGGGTGTGCCAGTCGAGGGCGACACGCCCGAACCCCTCCACCCGCCGTTCGCCCACGCCTGTCTGGACAAACCGTTGCAAAGTCTGCCGCGCTCCAGACGGGAAGACAAAGACACTGCCGGCGGTGATGGCCCAGCTTTGGGGCAGGGGCAGCCCCCAGGTCCGATTGAAACCGCCGACCAGGTGGAGATGATAGAAGGCAGCGTGAGGCGCCTGGCCGACGAGCGCCCTGATTGCCTCTGCCGATGGCGCTAGTCCATTGTGCAAGATGACGTCGCTGAGGCAAGTCAGGACCGCCGAGGCCGTCGGGTC
The DNA here is from genome assembly GCA_039810085.1 of Anaerolineae bacterium. Classification (GTDB taxonomy): domain Bacteria; phylum Chloroflexota; class Anaerolineae; order Epilineales; family JAHCIE01; genus JBDHWG01. Next base: position 34,632 of record JBDHWG010000030.1, on the reverse strand, counting down.
TACGCTCGAAGCGATGGGGCTGTATTCCGCCCATTCAGTCTCTACCTCTGGACTGACCAGTTCAACTTCGACCCGGCCATAGCCGGCGGTTTGCGAACCCCCCAGCCGAAGTTCGCCTGTCAGATGGGGCTTGAGTCGCTGGAGGGCCGCCACGTCGTCGGAGACAATGACTCCGATAAGCTCTTCGCCGGGGGCGAGGGCCTCATACCGGAAGACAAGGCTATCGTCCTCGCGTTTGACATCCCGCCGAGTACTGGCGTTGTGAACCATGACACTCAACCTGGGGTTTCCCAACTGGGCGTAGCCGGCCTTGACGGCCACGTAATCGCCCCCAGAGGGTGCTTTGGCCGGCTCGTTCCACTCGGGATCCCGTATCGCGAAGTCATGAATCACGGCGTCGCGGCGTTTGGCATCATCCTTGGGCACGAACCACGAGAGCGGCTTGGGCAACATGCGGGAGCCGTCGCTCGGATGGGCGAGATAGGCGTTTAAGTAGCAGACTGCGCCGGCAAAGAACAGGCTCCGCACTGTGGGGTCCGTCGGGGTCAGCCCCTGGGGATACAGACGGGCGATCAGTGCGCCACGCACCAGGCTACCGGGCACGAAGAGGGACGCAGTGGCGCTGTTGGCGTCGCCACTTTGAGCTTGAGCCGCCAGGACCGGCTCAATCAGACGAAGGCGATAGATGAGCGCTGCCACGTTGGACCTCCTGCTTGAACTCGCTGAACCACGGCTCGAGGACAGATTGAGCGGCTACGACGGGCGCAACCGCAGGGTACGGGTTACCGTCGTACAGGTCGGCGCGCACTAAACCGCGCCCCCGGTTACGGCCCGTTCCAGCGCGGTGGAAGGACTTCACGCATGCGGCGAGTAAGGCGCGGGCGCTAGAGGTCACCCCCTGGTCGAATTCTAACCGAGCGGCGAACGGGGTCTGGCGTAGGATGACGCGCATGGAGCGCAGTGTATTCTTCAGAGGCGCGCCGGTAGCCTGATCCATAGCCGTTTGGCGTCGAATGGCGGTGAGGGCAATTAGATTACGCTGGCGGAGCCTGCCCCACTGGCTGCGGCGTTGCTCGGCTTTCGGGAGGGCGCTGATGGGAATGAACTCGCTCATCAAGGCATGCCGCAGGTCTTCGGGCAGCATCGCCGGGCCAACTCGCATCTGCCCGGCTTCATTCCGGCTGCCTGGCGTCCCGAACAGTTGGCGTGCCATCGCCTCCCACTCCGTGGTCGGCAGGCCGGCCTGGCGCAGCGCGTGGAGAATCTCCGCGCACTCAGCGTCGAGCAAGCCTTTCAGGGTACGGCCACTCAAGAAGGGGAGACCATACTCGTCGTGCTGCACTTCCGCGTCCACCACACTCACCACCCCGTCCCCCCGCCCAAATGTCGCGTCACTGAGCAGGGTCAGGGTGAGCCAGGCAGACGCTGGTTGGGTCTGAAACATGCTGCCTCCTCCACAGACTATTGGACGGGTAATGGAGCTAGAATATCGAGGCTCTCGAGGGCATCGAAGTAGCCACATTGATCATCTTGCCAACCCCTCTCGGCCATATCTTGCTGATAGGGGATATCGGGTAAGCGGGGTTGGCTATAGTTGTCCCTGAACTGCCTCACGGCTTCTTCGCCACGGCGGAGGGCTTCCTGGAGGGCTTTGAGCTTGTTCCGTCGGCTTGCCCAATCCTGCCTGAAGCTGTCCGCGACGTGGCTAAAGTTCGCCCACGACTGCCAATACCGGCTGCCGGGGGGCGCCTTGTCCAGGTCGAGGCGGAGCGGACGCATCAGGAGCGAGTGGCCGTCGTCGGAGGTGTAGTCCCGGGCACGGATCTCGTCTAGGTCAAGAATGACCCCACTGGTGGAGACATGCCAGTCCAGGACGATGCCCTCACCGTTAGGGCACCGGGTCTTAATGGCTTCTTTAGCCGACCCAGCCAGCGTTTCCGCCAGGTCGTAGGCGCGCGAGAAGGGGAAGTGGGACTTGACGATGGCGATACCGGCGCGAGCGTACAGAGGCTTATCTGCGGTATCGGGGCTAAGTCCGGGTAGGTTGGAGTCGGCGAGGGTCTTGAGGAAGCGTACCGCCAGCGGTAGACCAAGCCGCCCCTCACAGACAAAGGTGACATCATCACCACCAAAGACGATGGGGCGGAAGGGGAGATAGGCTTGCCAGCGCCCCTGGTCTTTTTTCATTGGTACCGGCACGATACCACCGAAGCTCCCATTGGCCTCGCCGTTCTCTATAGTCTTCGTGTAGCTACTCAGGAGAAGGTCTATCGTCGTCTTCAACGCTTTCAGCGACTGGGTATTCACGCCCAGGCTTAACGCGCGAACCCTCTCGATATACGTCCGATTGTCATTGGGGCGTCGGTAGGCTTGACTAAGAGCCTGGAAGCGCTTGCCCATGCCGTTCCCATCCACGTGGACAACCGCAAGATAGCTTGACTCCCCGCGCTCACCGAGCAAGTCAAAATCGCGCACGAACTGGAAGTGGCGCGGGTGGGCTTTCACCTGGGGCACGACCTTGTGGAGACGGGCCTCGGCCTGACTATCACCGCCACGTTGGTCCGGCCTTGCGAAGGCGAGTTTGTGGGCCACCACCTGGGAGATGAGCCGACCATCAGAGTCTAGCTCGACCGCCGGTAAGCCGGTGAAATCGCACGCTGCGGTGACCGACAAGCCCGGCAGCGGGGCGGAAGCACGCCGCTGGAGTTTGTCGCGGGCAACCACGCGGCGTAGGGCCTCGTGCCGCGCGGCCAGGGATTTCTCGGGCGTCGGCGCCTCTGGGTCCCAATCTACATCAATATTTCGCACAATCAACGCCAGCCCACGTGCTTCCTCCAGTACCCGTTGCGTGAGGGCCTTCGTAAAAGAGATGGCGTGGCGCTCGGGCGGACCGTCGAACAAGAGCAGTGCGTTCCCACCTCCCGCGTACACCACCTCGGCCTGGACGCCAGGGTCGGTAATGGGCGCGGGCGTGGGGAAGGTATAAGTTGTCGCGTCCCAGCCCGAATTTGGGGTGAGGTGTAACGTGTCCAGCAGATGGGCTACCCAGTCAGTGGTGATGCGGGCGACCAGTTCCGAGCCGCCAACATTGTGCAGCAAGTTGTTGCTGCCGAAGATATAGTCCTGGATACCTGTCGCCTCAATCTGCGTTAAGGTGAGGGAGCGCATGTCCGATTCCTTTCCGCTTAACGGTAGGACGTTCCAATCCAGTTGCTAAGGGCAGTGGGCAGGTCTCGCAGGTCGGCCCGGCCAAACACCCTGATCTTACCCCCCGCATCCCAACTACGCTCGATTTCTCGGCAGAGCTGGTTGGGGTCATCGTAGGCGCACACCAGGGCAACCCGCGCCTCATCGCCGCCGAGTTGCCTCGCCCGGACGTAGACTTCCATCAAGTGCTCTTTCGCCTCATCCTTGTTCTCCGTTGCCTGGCAGGACAAAGCGAAGAGTTGGTAACCTAGTGTCGCTGCGACATCCAACTCGAAATCCGCGCCTGACTGTTTGGGTAGGGAGTACATTAACTGGCTATCGTAATGGTGGAGGAGAGCGTTAGGTGACATGGCGAGGGGCTGGAGGCTAGCCAGGCAATACTCTTCCAGCCAGATACCCTGAAACCACTTCTGGCACGACGTCAACTTGGGGTAGTTGTCCTTAGGTCGAAGAACTGCGGCGACCGATTGGGCAATTATGGTCCCTGGCCCGGCTGTCGCTTCCCCTGAGGCCGATGGGGCGGTTAGGGTCTCCGCTCCCTTGAGGGTAGACGCGCTTCCTGCTACGGAGTAGTCGCTCGCCGTCCCTCTACACAGGGCTTCCATGGCAGCGCGGACGCCTTGAAGGGCTGAACTGGTGGGCAGGTCAGTGCAGCGATTGCGCCAGTCTTTCCACTCCTTAAAGGAAACCGTGTCCGCGTGGACCAGGGCGATTTCCTGGCACAGCCTGTCCAGGTCGGGGGTATCCAGGGTAGCCCACTCGTCACCGGGAAAGGGCCGGTGGGGGCCATGCAAGCTAGCCCACCGAGCGCGAGTCAGACGTTCGTAGCCGTGGAGGGCTGCCAGTTCATCAACTGTTAGCCCAAGGTGCTGACGTAAGCTAGCATCGCGGAGGAGTGGGACGGCAAGGTTGTCTTGATTGCCGTAACCGTCAATGCGGAGGGCGAGAGTACGCGGGTCCAGGTAGGTGAAGATGGGTCGAACGGGAGCCTTGGCGAGCGCGCGCTCAAGGACGCGGTAGGCATGCACAGCCATAGGCTTCGTGCCGCCGGTGTAGTGTAAGCCTACCCGCCTGCCCACGACGGGTCCCGCAATCTTGAGAATAGCTTGCTCGATATTGTGAGGGTCGGCGCTGGAGATAGGCTTGAGCCGGATGTCCCAGCCCTGCCTTTCCTCCATCAGCTTGGTCTCAAGCGCCTGCGCGGCCTCAAGTGTGCCTTCCTGGTCAGCTTCATGACCCGAGTGGAGCAGCCAGAGGGTGGCCTTGGGGCGAGCCAAAAGGCGGACCGCTACAAGGTTGGGGAGGGGGTTCGTGCCAATGAGGAGCAAGAGTACATCGGACTGGTAGTTTTCTAAGGAGTTAGGTAAGGCCATGAGGATACCCTTCTCTCTCATGAAAGGGAGCAGGCTAAGTCGTAGGTTGATCCACTTTATACAATGATACTACATTTGCCGTCTCGGCCTATACTGGAGGGCTTCGGCGAGGTGGTGGGTCTTGATGCTGTCGCTGCCGTCGAGGTCGGCGATGGTGCGGGCGAGCTTGAGGATGCGGTGGAACGCCCGGGCGCTGAGCTGCAACTGCGTCATCGCCGCCTTGACGAGCGCTTTGCCGGCCTCGTCGAGCTTGCAGTACTCCCGCACCTCGGCCGGCCCCATGTCCGCGTTGGACTTGTTCAGGAGGCTGCCGTTGCGCCGCGCCGAGAGCGTGTCTTCCGGCAAAGGTTTCGCCAGGCGGTCGCGCTGGACGGCGCGGGCGGTCTCGACGCGAGCACGAATGGCGCTGCTGGGTTCGCCGAGGCGGTCGGCGAGGAGCTTGTCGTAGTCGACGCGGGGGACGTCAATGTGGATGTCGATGCGGTCGAGGAGGGGGCCGGAGATGCGCTTCTGGTAGCGGGCGATGGCTCCTGTACTACAAGTACATTCTTTCTCATTGTCACCAAACCAACCGCAAGGGCAGGGGTTCATCGCGCTGATGAGCTGGAAGTTGGCGGGGAAGGTGAGAGAGCCGTTGGCGCGGCTAATGGTGACGACGCGGTCCTCGAGGGGCTGGCGCATCACTTCGAGAGTACGGGGGTTGAACTCCGGCAGCTCGTCCAGGAAGAGGACGCCCTGGTGGGCAAGGGTGATCTCGCCAGGTCGGGGAATGCCGCCGCCACCGACGAGGCCGGCGTGGCTGATGGTGTGGTGGGGGGCGCGGAAGGGGCGCTGGCGGATGAGGGGCTGGGCCGGCGGGAGGAGGCCGGCAATGGAGTAGATCTTGGTAACTTCGAGCGCTTCGTCCAGGGTGAGGCGGGGGAGGATGCCAGGCAGGGCACGGGCCATAAGGGTCTTGCCAGCGCCCGGCGATCCGGTCATTAACATATTATGGCCGCCTGACGCAGCGACTTCTAATGCCCGCTTGACGTGCTCCTGGCCTTTGATGTGCCTGAAGTCCGTGGCGTAGATGGGGTCGTCGTCGTCGAGGGCGAAATGCGGCACGGTCGGGGTAAGCTTGCGCATCCCGCGCAGGTGGGCGACCAGCTCCGGCAGCGTCTCGACGCCGTACACCGTCAACCCATCGATGAGCGCCGCTTCGGCGGCGTCTATCGTCGGCACGAACAGCGTGCGGATACCGCGCTCGCGCGCGACGGCAGCCATGGGCAGAATGCCGTCGGTGTGGCGGACCGAGCCGTCCAGCGACAGTTCGCCGATGAACGCCATGCTCTCGACCGGCCAGACTTGCTGGATGGCGATGAGGAGGCCAACGGCAATAGGGAGGTCGTAGGCTGGGCCTTCCTTGCGCACGTCGGCCGGAGCGAGGTTGACGGTGATGCGGCCGCGGGGGAAGGGCAGGCCGCTGTTGGCGATGGCCGCGCGGACGCGCTCTTTGCTCTCGTTGACGGCGGCATCTGGCAGGCCGACGATGACGAGGGATGTCAACCCCTGCGAGATGTCGACCTCGACATCGACCAGCTGACCCTCCAGGCCGACCAGGGCGCAGCTCATGACTTTCGCCAGCACAGTGTCCCCCTTGACTCGTCTCCACGGACCCAGCTATCGCTAGGTTAGCAGGGAGACCCCCGTTCGTCAAGTTGCTATAGCCATGCCGAGCCGTTCGCGGTATACTATCGTTATCCCGCCAACGATTCAGGAGGTCATGCGATGGCTATCGACCGCAGTCACCCGAAGTACGCGCATGTTGACCGCCGCCTGCAAGCCGAGCCAATCATCTGGCTCAGCAGCGTTCGTCCCGATGGCCGCCCGCACCTTGTCCCGGTCTGGTTTGTGTGGGACGGGGAGAGCGTGACCATCTTCAGCCAGCCCAACAACCAGAAAATCCGCAACATCCGGGCGAACCAGAATGTCTGCCTGGCTCTCGAAGCGGCGAATGAGGGTGAGGATGTCGCGATCCTCGAAGGGACGGCGGAATTCATCACCATGGATGCGACGGCGCCCATCCAGCCCGCCTACATGGGCAAATACCAGGAGAGCATTACGGAGATGGGGTGGACGCCGGAGTCGATGATGGCGAGCTACAGCCAGCCGATACGCGTGACGCCGACGAAGCTCATCGCCTGGTAATGGGGCGAGGAGGGACAATGCGCCTGACCACCGAGCGCCTTATCCTGCGTGACTTCGAGCCGGACGACTGGCCCGACGTATGGGAATATCAGGCCAACCCGAAGTATCTCCGCTTCTACACGTGGGAGGAACGGCGACCGGAGGACGTGCGCGACTTTGTGGCGATGTTCCTTGCGCAGCAGGGGGAGCAGCCGCGCACCAAGTACCAGTTTGCCATCGTGCTACCTCAGACGAACCGCGTCATCGGCAACTGCGGCGTACGCAAGAATACGCCCTACGCCCACGACGGCGACATGGGTTACGAGCTATCGCCGCTCTACTGGGGCCGTGGGTTTGCGACGGAGGCAGCTCGCGCTGTCGTCGATTTCGGCTTCCGGGAGCTGGGCTTGCACCGTATTTCGGGCTGGTGCATCGCGGACAACGTCGCATCGGCGCGGGTGCTGGAAAAGCTGGGGATGCGCCAGGAGGGCCACTTCCACGAGAACGAGTGGTTCAAGGGACGCTACTGGGATACGCTTGTCTATGCTATCCTGGATCGAGAGTGGACAGCGCAGCGGAGCGGCCCACGCCAGGCTTGACACCCACTCGCGGCGGGCGCAACATTGCATCGAGTAGGCCGTTTGTCCGTTGACGAAAGGGTTTCGCGTGTCCTCACGCAAGCGGACCGGGCTATCGCCTGATGCCTCGCATACAGAACTCGCTTTCGAGCGCGTCATCTTCTTCAGTGATGCTGTCATGGCAATCGCCATCACGCTGTTGGCGATTGACCTGCGCGTGCCGGAGATTGTCGGCCTCGCCACCACGGCTGACCTGGCGGCGCAACTCGTGGCGATGTGGCCGCGCTTCCTGAGCTTCCTTGTCAGCTTCGGCGTCGTCGCCGTCTACTGGAACTCCCACCACCGCAATTTCAACCTCATCCGAAGGTACGACGGCCGCCTGATCCTATTGAACTTGCTGTTCTTGCTGTGCATTACCTGTATGCCGTTCATCGCCGCACTCCTCGGCCATTACCCCGCTGTGCCGCTGAGCTTGATGATTTACGCGGCGGCCGTCGCAGCAACCGGCTACTGCATGGGCGCGATCTGGTGGTATGCGTCGGATAAGCATCGCCTGGTCGATCTCGACCTCGACAGCCACCTCATTCGGACGCGGACCATCATCGCTTTCATCGGGCCGACGATGTTCCTGCTCTCTATCCCCGCTGCCCTTGTCAACTCTGCGCTCGCCATCGCCGTCTGGTGCCTGTCCCCGCTGCTCTCCGTCGTCATCTTGCGCTGGCTAGACCGCAAGCCGCCGCCACATAAAGCAACGCATTAAGAAATTGCCCGTCAGAATTGGGGTTGAATACATGCTGATTCTGGGATTGGACTTCGGCGGGACGAAGCTAGCCGCCGGTGTGTGGCGCGTGGGGGACGGTGAGCTGCTGGCGACGCGTCGGCGCGCAACCGACGTTACGGCTGGCGCAGAGGGCGACCTGGCGGCCATGTTGGCGATGAGCCACGAGTTGCTGGACAATATCGGTGGCGGGGACGAGCTTGGGGCAGTGGGCGTGTGTTTCGGCGGTCAGGTGAACGCGGCGCGGGGCGTTGTGATCGTCCAGATGCACGTGCCGGGCTGGGAGATGTTCCCGTTGCGCGAGACCCTGGCGGCGCACTTTGGCGTACCCGCCGCCGTCGAGAACGACGGCAACGCGGCGGCGCTGGCTGAGCACCGCTTTGGCGCCGGGCGCGGACGGCCCTCGCTGCTCTATCTCACGGTGAGCACAGGCGTTGGTGGCGGGCTGGTGCTGGACGGCAAAATCTTCGAGGGCGCCAACGGGTTGGCGGGGGAGATCGGTCACATGCTCGTTGTGCCGGGCGGCCCACCCTGCCCCTGCGGGCGGCGCGGCTGCCTGGAGGCAGTTGCAGCGGGACCCGCGATTGCTCGTGCGGCGCTGGCCCGCCTAGGGGAGAACCCGGCGCGGGCGAGTTTGTTGCGGGGCATACCAGACCTGACCGCCAAGGACGTTGCCGCCGCCGCATCGCAGGGCGACGAGTTGGCGCAAGAGGTGCTGGACGAGGCGCTTGGCTATCTTGGCCTCGGTGTAGCCAATGCCGCCGTGTTGCTCGACCCCGGCTGTGTTGTTCTGGGCGGCGGCGTGACGCAGATGGGCGAGCCGCTACTGACCCGCGTGCGCGCCGCCGTCGGGGAGCGTGTCTTTGCGCCGTGTGACGTCTTGCTGGCCCAGCTTGGCGACGACGTGGGTATTTGGGGCGGCATTGCCGTCGCGCCGGGTGTTACGCCTGAGCGATAAGGGCGTTTCGGTTGAGATACTCGCGGAAGGTGTCTACCCAGTAGTGGCAGACGGCCATGTGTACGGTCTCGATCAGCCCGTAGTCCATGTCCGGTACGTCGACCGCTGCGTAACACAGCGACGTGCAGCGTCCACCACCCCGGCCGAGTAGCCCGACCGTCGTCCCACCGTGGGCGTTGGCCCACTCGACGGCGCGCACGACGTTGGGCGAGTTGCCACTGCCCGTGATGACGAGGAGCACATCGCCAGGCCGCCAAAGCGAGACGAGCTGCTCTTCGAAGATGCGGTCGTAGCTCGTATCATTCGCCCAGGCCGTGAGCGCGGCGATGTTGTCGGTCAACGCCACGCAGCGCACGCGCCGTGTGTCCGGCGTTGGCACCGGGTTCTTAGAGATGTCGAGAGCGAAGTGCGTGGCCGTCGTTGCGCTGCCGCCGTTGCCGATGACGAAGATCGTCGCATCGCGCTCGTAGGCGTCCAGCAGAATTGCTGTGCTATCGTCCACACTCTCTGGCGGAATGCGCTGCATGACCTCCGCCATGGCTGCCCCGTATGTCTTCAGGTCCATCATCATTTCTCTCTCTATGTCGCGCTTAACTATCGATGACAGGGAGGGATGGGTATATTATACGTTCTCTCACGACTGGGTGACAAAGGTGCTCGTCCATCATGCGCCTTGACAGGCCGCGCATCCTCAGGCAAACTATGCGTATCTTCCGCAATAGGCGCGATGGTAGGCTTGCAAGAAAAGCTGCTTAAACAAACATCGGGTGCAAGCCTTGCTCAACGCCACCCGTGAATGAAATGGAAGTCTAGCAATGCTTCAGCAAATGACGATTGAGCCGCTTTACATTGTTCTGCTCGGTGGCCCTGGAGCGGGTAAAGGCACCCAGGGCGCGCAGCTCACGACCTATCTCGGCATCCCCCGCATCTCGTCCGGCGACCTTTTCCGCGAGCACGTCCGCTCGCGCACTGACCTTGGCATGCAGGCCAAAGAGTATATGGACCGCGGCGAGCTGGTGCCGGACAGTATCACCGTCGCGATGGTCATGGAGCGATTGGCTGTGGCCGACTGCGTTCGCGGCGCTATCCTCGATGGCTTCCCCCGGACGCTGCCCCAGGCTGAGGCGCTGGAGAATGCCCTGGCAACCCAGGGCAAGCGCGTTCGCCTGGTCGTCGACATCCAGGTGCCGGCCGAGGTGATGGTCGAGCGGCTCAGTGGCCGCTGGATGTGCAGCGTGTGCGGCGAAGCCTTCCACGAGAAGTTCCGCCCGCCGAAGGAGCGGGGGCGCTGCGACTTCTGTGGCAACACCCTCTACCAACGCGACGACGACAAGATCGAAGCCATCACCCGCCGCGTCCAGGTGTACATCTCGCAGACAGCCCCTCTCGAAGATTTCTACCGCGAGCGTCACGTCCTGGCCGAGATCAACGGCGACCAGGCTGTCGACGCTGTGTTCAACGCGGCGACCCTGGCTCTCAAGCAGCGTCGGCTCGTCGGCATCGAAGGCCAGGTATGACAGGGACGACGAGCCAGAACACGCCCATCTCGACCCCGGTCACGCAGGCGCTGGATAGTCTTGGAGTCCCGTATCGCACGTTTCGCCACCCTGGCCCGGTCAACTCGCTGGAGCAGGCAGCGCGCGAACGCGGCCAGCGCCCTGAGCAGGTCGTGCGGAGCATTGTCTTCCGCGTCGCCAAGGGCGAGTACGTCATGGTGCTCGTCGCGGGCGCACGGCAAGTCTCGTGGCCTATTCTGCGCCGCACTCTGGGCCAGTCGCGCCTGACCATGGCCCAGGAGGATGAGTTGCTCGCAGTCACCAGCTACCCGGTGGGCGCGGTCTCGCCCTTCGGCCTGCCGGCGCCCATGCGCATCCTCGCCGATGAGAGCGTCTTCCGAGAAGACGAAATCTCCATTGGCTCAGGTGTACGCGGAACGACCGTCATTATGGCGAGCACGAGTCTACGCGACGGTCTACCTAAACTCGAAATCGGCAATTTCGTTGACGACACAGCGGAGGCAGGCGACTAGCGCTGTGCCTCTTCGAACCCTATAACACGATTCATGCCAAGCTTGGGGAACTTACGGCGCAAGATCGAGCCTGATTCCCGCGCCGGGTCGTGACAACACATAAGGAGGGAGCGCGGCTTCGACCAGCGCTCCCTCCTCGCATGCCCTACTGCATCCGGCGTTGGCCTCAGGGCTGTCGCCTCGTTAGCACGCCGTTGAACTCGCTCCGCACCCAGGTCGGCGGCGCCGCGCCGACGGGGTAGGTTTCAACGTCCGTCAGGCTACCCTTGAGCAATGAGCCGTCGCTACATCTCGCGATGAGAGTCAGATGACCGAGGGCGTTGATGATCCTGCCGAAGACAGGGCCGGTGCACGTTAGCCCGCTGGCCTCATCGGTGTAGGTCCCCGTGCCCCACGTAAACCCATTACCGCCATCGCCCAATGTCGCGCTCGTCATCTGGGTCTCTGGGCCGGCCAGCGTGATGCCCGGTCCGCTGAAGGCGAAGGTCCCGGTCAGCGGGAGGTCGCGGATCTGGGTTACCCCGCCGGCGACCCACGCGCGGCCGGGGACGCCGAAGTACCTCTTTTCGGTGCCCGTCAAGGCGATCTGTCCGAGCTTCTCGCTGGCGGGGACGAAGACCGCCGAGCCGGCGCCGACCAGCTCGTGGGTGCGGAGGTAGCCCGCGATACCCTGCGCCGCCGCATCGTCATAGTCAATTGCCGTTGCTGGCGCGCCGTAGACCCCGGGCGCCTGATGATACGCGATGTAGAGGGCGAGCACCACGACAAGGGTCAGGGCCGATCCAAGCCGCCACCCCACGTGTGCCTTACGCCATTTTGTTCCCGTCACCGGCTCGACTGGCCTAGTCTTCATCGTCTCTCTCCTTTGTGCGTGCTTTTGGTCGTGTCCGCAGTGTATCTCATCTCGCCTTGCCAAACTTGCCATTTCTTGCCAGCTCTCCCCGCCAAACTTGACAGCAACCCTTGACAATCATGCTATAATGGACACATAGCTCGGCGTCTGCGCACAAAGGAGCAAAAGGATGTCTGGCCGCACTGCCATCTCCCCCGACCAGTTCACCTCGTTCGGCGAGCTTCTGAAGTATCTGCGCCGCCGATCCGCGCTCAGTCAACGCGAGCTGTCTATCGCCGTCGGTTACAGCGAGTCCCAGATCAGCCGCCTGGAGCAGAACCAGCGCGCGCCTGATGACGCGGCGGTGGCGGCGCGGTTTGTCCCAGCCCTGGACCTCGACGATGAACCCCGCTGGGCCGCGCGGCTGCTGGAACTGGCGAGAGCGGCTCCCCTCAGCCCTGTCGAGGCCGTGGGCGTCGAGGCTCAGCCACGCCTGACCAACCTGCCGACCCAACTGACGAGCTTCGTGGGCCGCGCCGAGGAAGTTGCCGAGATCAGGGAGTTCCTCGCGCCGAGCCGACCGACGGTGCACGAGGCCAGACTCGTGACCCTGACCGGACCGGGTGGCGTAGGCAAGACCCGTCTCGCGCTCCAGGTCGCCGCCACTCTGCTCGACCGGTTTGAAGGCGGCGTCTACTTCGTGGACCTGGCGCCGATCAGCGAGCCTCATCGCATTGCATCGGCCATCATCCAGGCGCTTGGTATCCCCGAGCAGGGCGCGCGCTCGACGATTGAGACGGTCAAAGACCGGCTGCGCGATAAGCATCTGTTGCTTGTGCTCGACAACTTCGAGCAGGTCCTTGCCGCAGCGCCACTTCTGAGCCAGATCCTCGGCGCCGCGCCGAGCGTGAAGATGCTGGCGACCAGCCGCATCGCGCTGCGCGTGCGAGGGGAGCAGGAGTTCCCGGTCTTGCCCCTCCCGCTGCCCGACCCCAAACACCTGCCGGCCCTGTCCGTCCTGTCGCAGTACGCGGCGGTCGAGTTGTTTGTCCAGCGCGCGGTCAACGTCAAGCCCGACTTTGAGATCGTCGCCCACAACGCGGCCGCCGTCGCCGAGATCTGCTATCGTCTGGATGGCCTGCCGTTGGCGATTGAGCTGGCCGCGGCGCGGGTGAAGGTCTTCCCGCCCAGCGTGCTGCTGCAACGCCTGAAGAGTCGGCTCAAGACGCTGACCGGCGGGCCGCGTGACCTGCCCACCCGCCAACAGACGCTCCGCGACACCATCGCCTGGAGCTACGACTTGCTCGACCCGAACGAGAAGAGATTGTTTCGGCGGCTGGCGGTGTTCGTCGGCGGCTTCACGCTTGACGGTGCGGAGGCCGTGTGCGACGTCGCAGGCGACCTGGGCATCGATGTCGTGGATGGTGTGGCGTCGCTCGTCGACAAGAACCTGCTGACTCAAGGAAGAGAAGAACAGGGCTTGCTTCGCTTCGGGATGCTGGAGACCACCCGCGAGTATGGGCTGGAGCGCCTGGCTGCGAGCGGCGAAGAGCGGGCGATACGGCGACGACACGCGGAGTATTATCTCTCTCTTATCGAGGCACAGGGAGAGGCGGAGGCGCTCGCCAAGGATAGGACTCACGCGTTTTGGCTCGGCTCGAACAACACGGAGGCCGACAACTTGAGGATGGCTGCGAAATGGAGCCAGCTAGCCAGGGAAGACCGTGATCTCGAGATGCGGTTCGCCGATCAACTGACATTACCTCGGAGTCCCCGACACATTCTTCGGGACGACGCACACGAGTGGCTGGAGACTGCTTTAGCGCACGCACGGGAGAATGGTCCCTCCGCGCTTGTCGCTCGCATTCTCTTCGATCTGGGGCAGGGGCTCACGATCCGTGGAGAGTACGCCGCTGCGCTCGATCGGCTGACGGAGAGTCTGGCGACATATCGACAACTCGGGGATTTGCCGCATTGCGCCCAGATGCTTGAGCGACTGGGCTGGCTGGCGCGTGAGCATGGTGACGCGGCGACGGCGCGCTTGCAGTTGGAGGAGAGCATCGCCCTGTATCGCCAACTGAATAATACCCTCGGTATCGCACAGGGACTGAACACCCTCGGCGAAGTGGCCGTCATGCAAGAGAATGCCGATTGGGCAAGCGAGCTCCTGGAGGAAGGGCACACGCTATACCAGGCGCACAATCACCTAAACGGTATAGGATGGTCGCTGAATCACCTGGCGCACGTGGCGCAGCTGAGAGGCGACTTTGAGCGGGCGAAACAGCTGCACCAGCAGAGTGTGGAAGTCTTCCAGCGCTCTAGATTCGGAGTGTCGCAGGTTGCAGAGTCAGCCGAAGGTCTCGGCGAGTGCGCATTGGGTCAGGGCGACCCTCGGCTGGCGCGAACGTACTTCAGGCACGCGCTGGCATCCCTCCTGGCGTATAGAGCCAATGCAACGGCAGCTAGCACGTTGTGGTGCCTGGCGGGCCTGGCGAGCGCCGATGCTCTCGAGGGCCAGCCACAGCGGGCCGCGTGGCTATGGGGCGCGGCCGAGCATCTGCGTACGTCAATAGGAGCGCGGCCGGCTCCGGCGGCGCGCGTCACACGCGAGCGTCTGATGGCGGCTGTGCGCGAGGAGCTGGGCGAGGCCGCATTCGCCGATGCGTGGGCCGAAGGTGAAGCCATGTCGCTAGATGAGGCCCTGGCGTACGCGCTGGAGGGCGAAGAGCCTAATGGCCACCAAGATGTGCAGTGAATTGCAGGGGCCTGCGCCGCTAGGGTCTGTAGTTCCCTCACCATAAATAAGGGAACACGGAACGGGAGGCTGGCCTCGCTCCGTGTCCCCTTTGTTCGGTGACTGGCCGACCTACCACAGATACTTGAGCTCGTAGGCTTTGCGCTCCAGGTCCTCACGGAACTCCGGGGCGGCAACCTCGATGAGCGCTTTCACCCGCTGCCGAATGGTCTTGCCATACAAATTGGCAATGCCGTGCTCGGTGACGACGTAGTGGACGTGGTTGCGTGTCGTCACAACGCCAGCGCCCTGGTTGAGCATGGCGGCGATGCGGCTGATTTTGCTGCCGTCGCGCTTGATGGTCGTGCTCGGCAGGGCGATGATGGGGATGCCGCCCTTGGAGCGCGACGCCCCGTAGATGAAGTCTACCTGGCCGCCAACGCCGCTGTAGAAGCGCGGGCCGATGCTGTCGGAGCAGACCTGGCCCGTCAGGTCCACCTCGATGGCCGAGTTGATGGCAACCATCTGCGAGTTCTGGGCGATGATGAACGGGTCGTTCACGTAGTCGGTCGGGTGCAGCTCGACGATGGGGTTGTCGTGGACGAACTCGTACAGCCTGCGCGTGCCGAGCAGGAAGCCTGCCACCATCTTGCCGGGGTGCAACGTCTTGCGCTCGCCGTTGATGACACCACGATCCACCAGGTCGATGACGCCATCCGCGAACAACTCGGTATGGATGCCCAGGTCCTTGTGGTTTGTCAGGCGCTTGAGCACAGCATCGGGAATCGCGCCGATGCCCGTCTGGAGTGTCGCGCCGTCGGGGATGAGCGACGCGACGTAGTCGGCGATGCGCTCAGCGACAGGGTCCGTGGATGCCATGCTGACTTCCGGCAGTGGGTAGTCGACGCACACGATGGTGTCGAGCTTGGAGATGTGGATGAATGAGTCGCCGAGGGTGCGCGGCATCTCCGGGTTCAGCTCGGCGATGACGTGCCGTGACGCCTGAGCGGCCGGCTTCGTCACCCCGACCTCGACACCGAACGAGCAGAAGCCATGCTCGTCGGGCGGCGAGACCTGAATGAGCGTGAAGTCGAGGGGCAGGATGCCGTTGCGGAACAACGACGGGATCTCCGAGAGGAACACGGGCGTGAAGTCGGCGCGGCCCTCGTTCACCGCCCGCCGGACGTTGTCGCTCACGAATGTCGTGTTCACCCGGAGGTGACCAAACAGCTCCGGTGCGACATAATCCGCCGAGCCAATGGTGAGCACCTGCACAATCTCGACATCCGTCAGGGCGGGCGCTCGCTCCGTGAGCGCCTTCAGGACAACCTGCGGCACGGAGCAGTTCCCCGTCAGAAACAAGCGATTGTGGGATTTGATTTGAAGGACGGCTTGCTCGGCGGTGAGCACCCGATCCCTATACGTCTCGAGCCAGTTCATGCGCGAATCTCCGCCCGCAATGCCGGGGAAACAATCTGCCCGTCGTGCATGACCACGCCACGCGCCAGGGTCATGCTATCGTTGATGGCATTCGTGACGCCGTCGTCGGCGAGGGTCTGCACAAAGGGCCAGATGGCGTTGTTGAGAGCATGGGTTCCCGTGCGCCCTAACGCGCCCGCCATGTTGGGGACGCAGTAGTGAATGACGTCGTCGACGAGGTACGTCGGCGTCTCGTGGGAAGTCGGCCGCGCCGTCTCAATCGAGCCGCCCATGTCGATGTCGATGTCGATGATGACGGAGCGGCGGCGCATCTCACTGACGTGGCGGCGCGTCACCAGGACCGGCGTGCGCGCGCCGCGCTCCAACACCGCACCGACGAGCACGTCGGCGAAGCGGCACACCTTCTCGATGTTGTGCGGGTGCGACACCATGGTGATGATGCGGTTGTCATGGTGGTAGACGCGCTCGAGCTGGTCGATGTCTTTGTCGAGGACATAGACCGTCGCGCCCAGCCCGAGAAAGGCCCGGGCGGCGTTTAGCCCGGTCGTACCGGCGCCAAGAATGACGACCTCGGCGGGCGCGACGCCGGGCAGCCCACCCAGCAGCACACCTTTGCCGCCGTGGTCGTTCTGCAGCAGCGTGGCCGCCACATGGGCCGACATGCGGCCGGCGATCTCGCTCATCGGACGCAGCGCAGGCAAGCGGCCATCGTCGCTCTGGATCATTTCGTAGGCGATGACCGTGATTTTTGCATCGACCAACTTATCGATCTTGGCGCGGGCCGCAGAGGCCAGGTGCCAGAAGGCCATGACGCCTTGCCCCGGCCGCAGCCAATCCAGTTCCTCGGCTGTGGGGCGCGCGACCTTGACCACCAGATCGCTGCGGCCATACAGCTCTTCGCCGGAGTAGACGATGCGCGCGCCGGCGCGGACATATTGGTCGTCGTGGTGGCCCGCGCCGACGCCAGCGCCGCGCTCGATGTAGACCTTATGCCCGGCGTTGCTCAGCAATTGCACCCGTGTCGGTGTCAGGCCGACGCGGTATTCGCTTTTGCGGCGCTCCTTGGGAACACCGATATCCATACTGATAACCTTTCCATCTAAGGCGCTTGTCGTAACAACTCCAGCCGTTCTCCCCAGAGCCGCGGCTGAAGCCGTTACGACAAGCGCCCTTGCGTGAATTATAGTCCTATTATGCTGTGGGCCGAGTCTTGGCGCGGGCCAGGCACGCCCAGCGTCCGGCTCGCTCAAGCTCCCCTTCGACAAGCGGGCCTTCGCGCCCTTCCACGTAGAAGCTCTCCACCGGCAAAAATACTTCGGCGCCGAGCTGCTGAAGGCGCTTGACGATGCCATGCGCGGCTGAGCCGGAGATCAGGCTCGGCAAGCGGTAGCGGGTGTCGAACGCTACCGCGATCACGCCTCGCAAGCACCCTGGCGCCAAGCTATCGAGCCAGTCGTGCATTTGAGGGCTGACGCCGCGCCGCTGCGTGGGGCCGCCGACAACGAGAAGATTAATGTCTCGCACGTCGACGGCCCTCGCGTCCCGCACCGATTTCATTTCGACCACCGCGTACTGTGTCAGCGCCTCGCCGACAGCGCGGGCAATCATCTCTGTGTTGCCGTATGTCGACTCATACACGACCAAAGCCTTCATACGACGCTCTCCCGTGGTCAGGCAGGAACCAACAGACCGGCTACATCAGCGGTTTGCGCTGCGCCTTTCTTCTCGTGGGCAATCAGCACCGGGCACGGGGCCTGGTGAACCACTTTGTTGCTGACGCTGCCGAGCAGCGCCCGCACGCCACCGATTCCCCGCGCGCCCATAATAATGAGGTCGACTTGGCGGATGGCGGCGACCCGCAGAATGGCATCATCGGCCGGGCCTTCCAGCAACTCTAGCTCGGGGTTCACATCGGCGACCATCGCGGCAGCGGCATCCATGATCTTCTGGCCCTTGGCGAGACGCTCGCTCATTGTCCGACGGTAGCCGGGCGCTCCGACACTGGGAAGGTGCTCGAATGCGTGGAGGAGGATGAGTTGCGCTTGAGCGTCGCGCGCCATCTGGGCGGCCATGTTCAGAGCGGTTTCAGATTCGGGTGAGCCATCCACGGCGACGAGGATTTTGGCAAACATCTTTGTCTCCTTGGCGGAGCCTAACATGGCTCCGGGAGCATAGCAGCTCCTTCGCGTCTTTGCGAAATAGGTTTGATTCCAGTATATAGGGTCTTGGGGTATAGCGCGTTATGATTTCGCTACGCAGCGGGGAAGTCCCTCCTCCTACCTACAGGGCCGGTGTGGAGGCCGACGGCGCGAGAACGTACATCGCCCACCCGAAATATTCGCGCGTATAGCGCGTGTACTCTGCCTGGCTCTCGCGCAAGTGGGCGGCGACCTCGCCTCGCTCGGGCGCATCGGGGTTCTCGCGCAGCCAGGCCACGAGGCCGCGCCAGTTGTCGGCCTCGTAGTGGTCCCAGTCCTGCTCGCTCGACCGCACGACGTACTCTAAGTCCAGGCCCTCCTGCCACGCCATGTGGAACAGGTCGTACTCGGTGTGGATCGGCTCGCGCTGGGCATAGACTGGCGGGACCTCGGAGCGCCGCCAGTACGGCTCGCCGACAACCATGCGGCTGCCAGAACGTAGCGCCGTGCTCAGCGCCTGGAGCGTGGGCCGCCAGC
Source organism: Anaerolineae bacterium (assembly GCA_039810085.1). Lineage (GTDB taxonomy): Bacteria > Chloroflexota > Anaerolineae > Epilineales > JAHCIE01 > JBDHWG01. Next base: position 15,862 of record JBDHWG010000030.1, on the reverse strand, counting down.
CGCCCCAGATGAACGACGCCCCCATGCACACGGCCACGTCCCAGGCGTGCTTCTCTAAGGGATAGTCGGCGGCGCTCGCGCAGGCGATCTCGATGCGCTCAGCCAGCCCGCGTTCAGCCATCTTGCGTCGCGCCCGCTCGGCAGACTTCGGACGCAACTCGATGCCGACGCCCGAAATCCCGAACGCTTCGCCCCACAACGCCAGTGTCTCGCCCATGCCGCAGCCAAAGTCGATCACGCGGCTGTCGGGCGTAAGGTCGAGGACACGGCCAACCTGCATGACCTTGTCCGGCGACGAGGGGTTGACCAACTCGATGTAGCGTTCGGAGATGTCTTTGAGCTCAAGAAAGTTCATGGCGATACCCGTTTCCCTCGAAGAACGCTAGACATCTTTAGCCGCTTCCGCGTTGCCCCAGGCGCGTTGGATCAGTCTCGCGCGCCAGCGCAGAATAAGGTCCATCGGCAGGTCGTACAGCGCCGGGGGCAGGACGCCCTTCAGCACCTTGAAGCCGAGTTGATAAATGGTCCCAGGGATGCAAATGCCGGAGCCTACGGCAAGGTCCTGGAGCGACCCGGCGACCAGGTCATTGGCCGACAGCCACAGGATGCCCGGAATCGAGGAGCGCCTGAAGCCCCGGAACTCGGGACGGTCGTGGAACTCAGTGTAGGTGTAGCCCGGTAGGAGGCACTGCACCCTGACATCCGTTCCCTCGACCTCGCGCGCTAGCGCCTGGGAGAAGGTAATCATCCAGGCCTTGGTTGAAGCGTACATCGCGTTGCCGGGCGCCGGTAGGTAGGCGGCGACGGACGACACGTTGATGATGCCGCCACAGCTGCGCGCCAGCATGTTGGGCAGCGCGGCGCGAGTTAAGCGCGTTGTGGTGACGACGTGCAGCTCGGCCATGTCGACCTGGCTCTGCGGGTCCTTGACGGCGAATCTGCCGACCGTCCCAAAGCCGGCGTTGTTGATGAGCAGGGCCAGGTCGGGCAGGTTCTGGATGCGCTCCACGACGCGGTCCACATCGTCTCGTAGAGAGAGATCGGCGGGGAGGACCTCGACCTCGATGCGATTGGCTGCGTGCAGCTCCTGGGCCAGGGCGGTCAGTTGCGCTTCGCGGCGGGCGACGAGGACGAGATTGTAGCCCCGTTCGGCCAGCTGCCGCGCGTACTCCGCCCCAATGCCGCTCGATGCGCCCGTAATAAGGGCGGTGCGCCCGTCCCTGTCGGCGCAGGGCAACTGAGCATTGCGCGCCTTGTGCCGCTGCCAGCCGACGGCAACCGCCGTCCCCACGGCTGAGCCTACCAGCGATAGGACCACGCTCTTGCGCATCCTCTTCTCCTTACGTGCTTCGGTGTTACTATGCAGCCCTATGGGTTGTCGGCGCAGAACGGTCGCTCCTATCTCCGAACAGCAAGAACCATAAGGCCAGGAGACCGACGATAGTCCCAATCGGGATGGCGGGCAGCAGAATAATCGCCGCGATGACGGCGACGAGCTTGCCCCACGCCTTCTGCCCTACCAGCCCCCAGGCGGCGACGAATAGCAGTATGCCCAGGACGGCGGTCACGAAGATCGCCAGGCCGAGGCCGAACAACGGGTAAATGATATTGATGTCCCACGGCACATTCAAGGTGACGGCGGGCAGGGCGAACAGGAGGATGGCAATCGTCCCAAGCAGGGGGAACATCCCGAGGACGATGTAGGCCGCGGAAATGGCGGTTCGCCAGTTGGCTCTGGCCTGATCAGACATAGCGCCTCCTTCGGCAGCATAGCCGCTCTAAAACACCTGCACAAGCTTGTCAGACATAGGATGTCAACGCAACGGCGCAAAGACGCAAAGAGAGAGAACAGGTCTTTGTTCTTTCCTTGCGTCTAAGCGCCTCTGCGTTTCCTTCCTCTTAGGACGAGCACAGGGCAGCATGGGCGACTTCGCTCCTGATGCTTCGTCGCTCACATTACTATTGTACGTCAACCAGACCTGGGGAACGTTGAGGTTCGACTACACGAGGTAGAGAAAACCGTGGGGCGCGCCGACACAGTCGGTGCGCCCCAGGTGGTCACTCAGGAGACGCAGGAAAATGTCACTACAGACAAGCAAGTATCCCTTACGGGAGACGGTTATCGTAGGAGCTAAGCACGCGCATGTAGTTGGCGCGCTCGAACGCGGCCGGCTCGGCCACGGCAAGCTGCGACATGCTGCCGCGCATCTGCGAGATGGACTCGTACTCGTGTTCGACCATCCACGCTTCGATGCTTGCCAGCACGTTCTTGGCGTAGTCCGGCCCGTACTCGATGAGCGCCGAAGCCATCATCGCCACGTTCGCGCCGGCCATGCACGCCTTGAGAGCGTCCTCAGCGGTATGCACGCCGCTGGTGAGAGCGAAGTCGCACTGCACGCGGCCGTAGAGGATGGCGATCCAGCGCAGGGGCAGGCGCAGCTCGTTCGAGTTGCTCAGCACCAGGTTGGGGACGACTGACAGGGTCTCCAGGTCCAGGTCGGGCTGGTAGAAGCGGTTGAACAGGACCAGGCCGTTCGCGCCAGCGTCGATCAGGCGGCGCGCCACGTTCGGCAGCGCCGTGAAGTACGGGCTGAGCTTCACCGCGATGGGCACCTGCACCTTGGCGCGGACGTTGCGAACAAGCTCGACATAGGCGTCCTCTAGCTCCTGCGCGGTCACATCCGGGTGGATGGGCAGGTTGTAGATGTTCAACTCGATGGCGTCCGCACCCGCCTGCTCCATCATGTGGGCGTACTCCACCCAGCCGCCGCTCGAGATACCGTTGAGGCTCCCGATGACGGGGATGTGTACCGCCTGCTTGATGTGGAACAGGTTCTCGATGTAGTCCTCGCCGTTGATGCTGTACGTGCCGATGTCGGGCAGGTAGGTCAGCGCCTCGGCGAAGCTGTGGCTGGAGCGCTCCAAATAGTGGTCCAGCGCCAGGCTCTCGTGGATGATTTGCTCCTCGAACAGGGAGTACATCACCACTGCCGACAGGCCCGCGTCTTCGAGCCGTCGCACGCGGTCCACCTTCTTCGACAGCGGTGAGGCCGACGCCACGAGCGGGTTCTTGAGGCTGAGACCGAGGTAGGTCGTGCTGAGATCAATCATCGTCGTGCTCCTACTTGCTGCCGTTGGTGTGGACGGCGGCCATCTGCTCGTACAGCGTCCAGTGCTTCTTGACGTCCTCTTGCGCTTCCTTCATCAGCGCCTCCGCCCGCTCTTCGTCCGCCTGAACGAGCATGCTGTAGCGCGTCTCGTTGTAGGCGTACTGCTGGAACGGGATGGACGGGGCCTTCGAGTCCATGGTGAGCGGGTTCTCGCCCTTGTCGGCCAGCTCAGGGTTGTAGCGGTACAGCGGCCAGAAACCCGACTGGACGGCCAACTTCTGCTGCTCCAGGCCCTTCTTCATGTCGATGCCGTGGGCGATGCAGTGGCTGTAGGCGATGATGAGCGACGGCCCGTCGTATGCCTCGGCCTCCATGAAGGCGCGCAGGGTGTGCTGGTCGTTGGCGCCCATCGCCACGCGGGCGACGTAGACGTAGCCGTAGGACATCGCCAGCAGACCGAGGTCCTTCTTCGGGATGCCCTTGCCGTTGGCGGCGAACTTCGCCACGGCCGCGCGCGGCGTCGACTTGGACGCCTGGCCGCCGGTGTTCGAGTACACTTCAGTGTCGAGCACCAGAATGTTGACGTTGCGGCCCGACGCCAGGACGTGGTCCAGACCGCCGTAACCGATGTCGTACGCCCAGCCGTCACCGCCGATGATCCACACGCTCTTCTTGACCAGGCTGTCGGCGATGCTGAGCAGGTGCTTCGCCAACTCTAGCTTCTCCTCGGGGACCTTGTCCTCGCGCGCGCCGACCACCAGACGGTCCTTGAGCAGGGCGACGCACTCGCGCTGCGCCTTGATGCCCGCTTCGTTCGACTGGTCGGCGCTTACAAGCTCAGCCACCAGATCCTGGCCGATGACATCGGCGAACTGGGTCAGCAGCTCCAGCGCGAACTCCTGCTGCTTGTCGAGGGTCAGGCGCATGCCCAGGCCGAACTCCGCGTTGTCTTCGAACAGAGAGTTCGACCAGGCCGGGCCGCGCCCGTCGGCGTTCAGCGTGTATGGTGTCGTCGGCAGGTTGCCGCCGTAGATGGACGAGCAGCCCGTCGCGTTGGCGATGATCATGCGGTCGCCGTAGAGCTGGGTTGCCAGCTTGATGTACGGCGTCTCACCGCAGCCAGAGCACGCGCCGGAGAACTCAAACAGCGGTTCGAGAAGCTGCGAGTTCTTGATGGTGCCGAGGCTCATCTCGGTGCGCGGCGGCTCCGGCAGCGTGCGGTAGAAGTCCCAGTTGATGTTCTCGCGCTCGCGGATCGGGGCCTGCTCGACCATGTTGATGGCCTTGCGCCCGACCTGGCGCTTGTCCTTGACCGGACACGCTTCGACGCACAGCCCGCAGCCCGTGCAGTCTTCCGGCGACACGGCCAGGGCGTACTTCATGCCTGGGAATTCCTTGAACTTCGCGTCCACGCTCACGAACGTGTCGGGGGCGTCCTTGAGAAGCTCAGGCTGGAACACGGTGTGGCGGATGACCGAGTGCGGGCAGACAAAGACGCACTTACCGCACTGGATGCAGATGTCGGGCACCCATTCTGGGATTTCAAGCGCGATGTTGCGCTTCTCCCACTTGGTCGTACCAGAGGGATATGTGCCGTCCTGAGGCAAGAGGCTGACGGGCAGCTCGTCGCCGCGGCCCGCGATCATCGGGGCCAGGACGGTCTGCACCACTTCCGGCGCTTCCTCGGGGACGGTACGGCGCATCTTCATGCCGGTATCGGTCACCGTCTTGCCGGTCAGATCGACCTGGAATAGCTTGTCGAGGGTTTGGTCCACGGCCTCGAAGTTGCGCTGGACGACGGCTTTTCCGCGCTTGCCGTAGGTCTTCTCGATGGACTTCTTAATCTGGTAGATGGCCTCATCGCGGGGTAGGACGCCACTGATGGCAAAGAAGCACGTCTGCATCACGGTGTTGATGCGGCTGCCCATGCCCGTCTCGCGGGCCACGTCGTAGGCGTCGATGACGTAGAACTTGAGGTTGCGGTTGAGGATGCCCTGCTGCGTCTCCTTGGGCAGCTTCTCCCAGACTTCGTTCGGGCCGTAGGGAGTGTTGAGCAGGAAGATGCCGCCCGGCGCCGAGTAGCGCAGCACGTCGAGGCGCTCCAGAAACGAGAATTGATGGCACGCCACGAACTGCGCCTGGTTGATGAGGTACGGCGCGCGGATGGCCGAGGGGCCGAAGCGCAGGAAGGAGGTGGTTACGGAGCCAGACTTCTTCGAGTCGTAGACGAAGTAGCCCTGGGCCTCGTTCTCCGTCTCCTCGCCGATAATCTTGATGGAGTTCTTGTTCGCGCCCACCGTGCCGTCGGCGCCCAGGCCCCAGAACACGCACTGCACGATGTTCTGCGGCAGAATCTCGAAGTTGGGGTCGTAGTCGAGGCTGGTGTGGCTCAGGTCGTCGTTGATGCCGACGGTGAAGTGGTTCTTCGGCTTGGGCTTGCTCAGCTCGTCGAAAACGGCCTTCGCCATGCCGGGCGTGAACTCCTTCGACGCCAGGCCGTAGCGGCCGCCGATGATCTCAGGCGCGTGCCCGTTGCCGGCGACCTTGATCTTGCCCTCCACGATTGCATTGACCACGTCCAGGTACAGCGGCTCGCCGGCGCTGCCCGGCTCCTTGCAGCGGTCGAGGACGGCGATGCTCTTGACCGTGGCCGGCAACGCTTCCAGGAAGTAGGTGATCGAGAAGGGGCGATATAGGCGCACCTTGAGGACGCCAACCTTCTCGCCCTGGCTGTTCAGGTACTTCGCCGTCTCTGCGACGGTTTCGGAGCCGGACCCCATGATGACGATGACGCGCTCGGCCTCCGGCGCTCCCTCATACTCGTACAGCTTGTACTGGCGGCCCGTCAGCGACGCGAACTTGTCCATCGTCTTCTGGACGATGCCCGGCAGGGCAGCGTAGTACGGGTTCACCGTCTCACGCGCCTGGAAGTAGACGTCCGGGTTCTGCGCGGTGCCGCGAATGAAGGGGCGGTCCGGCGAGAGGGCGCGCTGGCGATGGGCGCGCACCAGGTCATCACTGATCATCGCAGTCAGGTCGTCGTTCGTCAGCTCCTCAATCTTGTTGATTTCGGACGACGTGCGGAAACCGTCGAAAAAGTGCAGGAATGGCACGCGCGCTTCCAGCGTCGCCGCGTGGGCAATGACGGCCATGTCCTGGGCTTCCTGGACCGAGTTGGACGATAGCAGCGCCCAACCTGTCTGGCGGGTCGCCATGACGTCGGAGTGGTCGCCGAAGATGGACAGGCCCTGGGCCGCGATGGCGCGCGCCGCGACATGGAACACAGTCGAGGTCAGCTCGCCCGCGATTTTGTACATGTTGGGGATCATCAGGAGCAAGCCCTGCGACGCCGTGAACGTCGTGGACAGGGCGCCCGCTTGCAGCGCGCCGTGAATCGCGCCGGCCGCGCCCGCTTCGGACTGCATCTCGATGACGGTCGGGACAGTGCCCCACAGGTTAGGACGCCGCGCAGCCGACCAGGCGTCGGACAGCTCGCCCATCGCCGTCGAGGGCGTAATGGGATAGATGGCAATGACTTCGCTCAGGCGGTGCGCGATATTGGCCGCCGCTTCATTGCCTTCAAGGGTGATCTTCGTTCTCTGCATTCCTTCCTCCAAGAGAGTTCATCTCGCCATACGGGTTAGTATACGGCGAAAACGTGCTGGTGGGCGTGAAAATCGCACCACCTGTCATGAAGGGTTCATTACCTCACGGTCGAGCGCATCAAGGCGCTCGCACAAGCAGAAAGGCCGCTACCGGCCACCCTCCACTTACGGGGGGTAGTCGGTCCGGGTCGAGGCGAGGTTGTCTTGCGCCGCCACGATGCGGCGTTCAGTCGCCTTACCTGGCCCGTGAAACGGCCTTTCCAGCCATGCTCATGTTATTTGTGGTCACTATGCGGCGCGGGGCGCACGACTTCGACGGTACACCCGGCGCGGGCTGCCACCGCCGTCGACACGCTGCCGACAACCAGGTATCCCAGGCGCGTCAGGCCGCTCGCGCCGACGAAGATGCAGTCAGCTCCCCAGTTAGCCGCTTCCGCGACCAGAATCTCGCGCGGGTCGCCGTCGCGCACGATCTGCGAGACACCCAGGCCGGCCATGCGCAAATCACCTGCGGCTGCGTCAACCACATCGTGAATCCAATGGTGCGTCGTCTCGTCACTCTCGTGTACCCAGCCCGCCGACGGCGGAACGAATGGGGCCGTGGCGATGGACACGCGGGAGTCGGCGCTGGCGACGATGCGAACCTCGCTGCCGTCGGGCCAGCCGCGCCCCGCAATGGTGCTCAGGGCTTCGTCGGCGCCCGGCGAGCCGTCCAGACCCATGACGATCCGCACCGGCGCGTCGGCCTCAGCCTTGCCCGGCCGGGCGATGCGAACCGAGCAGTGAACCTCGGTCAGTACCTTCTGAACGACTGTGCCCAGGATGAACTGGCTCAGCGCAGTCCGACCGTGGGAGCCAAGGACGACCAGGTCCGCGCGCCAGTCTTCCACCTTCTTGATGATGGCCCAGGCCGGCGCCTCCGCGACGCTCTCGGCCTCGACGCGCCACGTCGGGAAAAGCTGGCGGACGCGGTCGGCGGCGGTCGTCGAGAGACCCCGCGCCTCTTCCACGGCTTCCGCTGCCTGGGCGCGCGCCATCTTCAGAGCCACCGGCAGATCGTCTGGTAGAGCCGCGCCGGGTTCGTCGTCGCTTGGCGGCATCCAGACATCGGCGACGGAGAGAACGACGGCCTCAACCCGTTCAGGCAGGCCAGCGCGCAGCAGATCGGAAATGGCTGCGTCTGAGGAACTCGACCCGTCGTAGGGTATCAAAACTCGCATTCTCTAGCTCCTCTCCCCTGACCTGGGCTGCATAAAGTCGAGATGGCATGCGCTGGCAGCCAGCAGGCCGTCACCTGTCAGTATACGGCACTTTTCGGCGCTTGTGGGTGAAGGTAGGACAACCCCTCATGAAGGCATCATGACCTTTCGCGCTTGGCTGGTCAAACCTGACAGGTCTTCAAGACCTGTCAGGTCTCCCATCCCTCAATACCGCAGGATCGCCGCGAGTGGTGTCGTGTCCGGCATCTCTTCCCTCCGGACGACGTACACGTTCCCGCCGTTGAGGTACGCTGCCTGGGCCGCCACATCCACCAGGTCCTCGTCACCCTCCAGGGCAGCCCCGTGCAACGTCACCGCCCCGGTTGTCTCGTCGACGATGCCCCACTGCGCGGCGTCCCGATTGACGAACAACGTTTCCACCCCGCCATGCTGGGCGGCCGGCACAATCTGCTCGATAGCACTTGCCGTGCGACCCGTGCCCATCAACTGCCGGTAGCGAGCCACATCCACCTCGCGCTCGCGCGCGAACAGCGGCGCGACGATGGGCCAGGCGCGGGCGTGCAGCTCGGCCGGCGTCGCGCGCTCGTGGTTGCCAGGAATGCCCGCGTCAACCAGCCGCCCATAGCTATTGGCCTCGCGATAGATCGGGAACAGGTAGTCCACGCCGGCGAGGACGAGGGGAGCCTGGCTCTCACCGATGGCGGCGACGACGCCCTTGTTGAGCTGCTGGAAGAAGGCCAGGGCCTCATTCTTCAGGATGTCACTCTTGATGCCCCGGCCGTAGGAAATGCTATCGCCCCGCCCACCCGCAGCGACCGAGAACGACAGATGCTCCTTGCCTAGCTCGCTGTAGCGCAACGCCTCGTCCAGGCTGGTCGGCGTATCCACCATCTCGACCTCGGTGAGCATCTCGCGGTTGCCCTTGAACAGGCGCGTGTTGTTGAGGCTCAGCGCCAGGACGTAGAACTGCGGCTCGTCGGTCAGCAAGGGGAGAAGTGGCCGCAGGGCAAATCGCGGCCCGACGACCACGCGCTCTGGCACGGCCAGCTTCAGCCGGTAGATGATGCCCAGGGACGGCGACAGGAAGACGGCCAGGCCGTCGCGCTGCTTCTGCCAGAAGTGGCTGTCACTGACGAGGCGCTGGGCGGGTTCCAGGAAGGCCGCCGCATCGGGAGCGCGAACCCCAGCCGCAACCAGCTTTTCCTTCGCTTGTGTCAGCAGGTTGCGGTAGCGGATGGGGTTCTGCTCCGTCACGGCGCCGGACGAATACGTCGGTATGAACAGCGAAACATGCCAGCCCTCCTCTCTCTGGGTCAGCTGCTTCAGGTCAGCCCTGATCTGCATCACATCCCGTTCCTCCAGGCGAGGAGTAGCTGTCTTTTGAGTCAACATGTCGCATTCCTCCGCTTCGTCTTAATGTGTTGAGGCTTTTGTTATGGGTAAATGCCGCGAATCATCGTCGCCCGGGCGACCCGGTCAATGGCGCGAATGTAGGCCGCCAGGCGCATGTCCACATTCTTTTGCCGCGAGACGGCGAGAACCTCGCGGAAACTGCGTATCATAATCTCTTGTAGCCGCTTGTTGATTTCCGCCTCGTTCCAGAAGAAATACTGAAGGTCCTGCACCCACTCGAAGTACGACACGGTAACGCCGCCGGCGTTGCACAACACATCTGGGATAACGAAGATGCCCCGGTCGCGCAGAATGTCGTCGGCCTCGGGTGTCGTCGGCCCATTCGCGCCTTCCGCCACAATCTTGGCCTGAATGTGCGGCGCGTTCATTGCCGTGATCTGTCCTTCCAGCGCCGCGGGCACGAGCACGTCGCACGGCAACTCTAGCAGTTCGAGGTTCGTTACACCCTCGGCCTCGGGGAAACTGACCACGGAGCCGATCTTCTTCACGTGCGCTTCGAGCGCCGCCATGTCGAGGCCGTGCGGGTTGTAGATGCCGCCGCGCACATCACTCACCGCGACCACCCGCGTGCCGGCTTCTGCCAGGAGCCGCGCCGACGCCGCGCCGACGTTGCCAAAGCCCTGCACCACCACGGTCGCGTCCTGGACGGGAATCTCCATCACCTGGAGCGCCTCGAGCGTGGCATACATCACGCCGCGGCCCGTGGCGTCCGAGCGCCCGACCGAGCCGCCGATCTCAACCGGCTTCCCGGTCACAACGGCGGGCGCTGTGTACCCCTTGTGCATGGAGAAGGTGTCCATGATCCACGCCATGATCTGGGCGTTGGTGTTGACGTCGGGCGCTGGGATGTCGCCGTCGGGACTCATCAAGATGCTGATCTCCGTCGCGTAGCGCCGTGTGAGATGCTCTAGCTCCGCCCGCGATAGCTCGCTCGGCTCGACGACCACGCCGCCCTTCGCCCCGCCAAACGGCAGACCGACCGTCGCGCATTTCCAGGTCATCCACATGGCAAGGGCGCGCACCTCATCCAGTGTCACGTCGGGGTGATAGCGGATGCCGCCCTTGCTCGGGCCCAGGACAGTGTTGTGATGCACGCGGTAGCCTGTGAAAATCTGCACCGAGCCATCGTCCATCTGCACGGGGAAGTTGACCGTCAGTTCGCGCTTAATACTGCGCAGCATCTCGCGCACGCCGGACTTGAGGTCCAGGTATGCGGCGGCGCGGTCGAACTGCTCCCGTGCGACATCCCAGGGGTTGACCTTCTTTTCCACAACCATTTCACGAATCATGAGCGTTCCTCCTTGAACGCATCCTACCCCTCGCCGGGTAGACGTGTATTGAAAATGGGTAAACAAACGTGGGGGATTCACCACGAAGGTGGCGACAGTAAGTGGAGTAACATAGCATTGCGGTCCATAGCTCCGTCCGCCATTGGACGTACGCCGTCAGCCCCTGCGTTACAGCAGGAGCGGGCATATTCTTATCTCCATTCTAGCCCTAAATGCGCTGCCGGACGTGGAGAGAGCGCAACCACTGATGAAGGTGTCTGCACAAACTACTCGCACGCAAGAGAGTATAATGGAAGAGGACAACGACATTTCTTAGGCTTGCCTAAATTGGTACTTGACACTGGTGAAATAGCGGAGTATGATTTAGGAGAGACTAAATTTGTGGGTTGACTGAGTAGACTTGATGATCCTCAAGAATCTGTGGCGTCGGAAGACGCGCACCCTGCTGACCATCCTGGGCATCGCCATCGGCGTCGCCGCCGTTGTGGCGCTCTCGGCGTTTGGCGAGGGAATGGCGAGCGGGTTCGAGAATATCCTCTCGCCGACCAAGGCCGACTTCATGGTGAGCCAGAAGGACGCCATGATGGCGCTGCTGAGCGTGGTGGATGAGGAAGTCGGCGACGAAATTGCGGCTCTACCGGGCGTCGATGCCGTCGCCGGCTCGATCATCGCCATGGTCCAGATGCCGGACGCGCCTTACTTCCTCGTCGCAGGTGAGGACCCCAAAGGCTTCCTCATTCCCCACTACAAGCTCGTTGCCGGCGAAGCATTGAGCGGGCGGCGGCAGATCATGCTCGGCAAAGTCGCCGCCAAGAATTTCAATAAGGACATCGGCTCCACGTTCAAAATCAACGACGCGACATACCGCGTGGTGGGCATCTTCGAGACCGGCGTGAGCTTCGAGGACGGCGGCGCGGTCATCAGTCTGGCCGACGCCCAACGCGGCTTCGACAGGGTGCATAAGGTCAACTTTTTCAACGTCCGGCTCAAGGATCCGCGCCGCGCCGACGAGGTGCGCAAGACCATCGAGACGCGCTGGCCGGACCTGGGCGTCACGCGCTCCGGCGAGCCGAGCCGCCAGAACGAGGTTTTCGACCTGTATCGTTCCTTCGGCCTGTTCCTCGGCCTGTTCGCCGTGCTCGTCGGCGGCCTGGGCATGATGAACACGACCCTGATGAGCGTGTTCGAGCGCACGCGGGAGATTGGCCTGCTGCGTGCAGTGGGCTGGCGGCGTCGCCGCATCGTCTTCATGATCTGGGGCGAGTCGCTCGTCCTGGCCTTCGTTGGCGGCGTTGTCGGCATCGCCCTCGGCATTGGGCTGACGATGCTGGCGCGTCTGTCGCCGGCGGTCGATACGCTGCTGCGCGGTGTATTCACCCCGATGATGTTCGTTGAAGCCATGGGAATTGCCCTCCTCCTCGGTACAGTCGGCGGTCTCTACCCGGCGTGGCGCGCGTCCCAGCTCACCCCGGTCGACGCCATGCGCTACGATACGGGCGCGGGCGCGGGCGCGTCCACGGGGTGCGTCGCCCGGGCGCTGTCGCGCTTCGGCAGCAACGCCCTGCGCAACCTGTGGCGCCGCCCGACACGCACCCTGGTGACGGTTATCGGCATCGGCATCGGCGTCGGCTTCATCGTCTCGCTGAGCGCCATGACCGAGGGCATGATCAACTCTTTCAACGGCCTGACCAGCGCCGGGCAGGTGGACCTGTTGGCGGAGGAGGCGAACGCTTCCGACGTCAGCTTCTCCGCGATTGACGACCGAACGGCCGCCCGCATCGCCATCCAGCCGGAGGTAAAGTCTGTCTCCCGCCTCACTTTCTCGGCGGCGTCGGCGCCGGGCATGATGTACTTCCTCGTGTTCGGGATTGACCCGAACGAGGAGTGGATCAAGCACTACAAGATACGCGAAGGGCGCCTCATCGAGCGACCGCGCGAAATCATGATCGGGCGTCAGGCGGCCAACAGCCTGAAGAAGAGCGTCGGCGACCGCCTGCTGTTGGGCGGATCGAGCTACGATATCGTCGGTATCTACGAGAACGGGTCGAGCTACGAGGACGGGGGCGGCGCTATCTCACTGGACGAGGCGCAGCAGAAGTACGGCAAGCCCCGACAGTCCACCTTCCTTGCCATCCAGCTCCACGAGCCAGGCCGCGCCGACGAGGTCGCCCGCAAGCTGGAAACACAGTTCCCTGATGTCATGATGAGCCGTGCGTCGGAGGCGACGGACCGCATGCAGGACTTTGCCACGACCTACGCCGTTCTCAACGCCCTGATCGTCCTGACGGTGATTGTCGGAGGCATCGTGATGATGAACGCCATGCTGATGAGCGTCTTCGAGCGCACCCAGGAAATCGGCGTCCTGCGCGCCCTGGGTTGGCGACGCGGGCGCGTCATGCGCATGGTCGTGGTGGAGGCGCTGGCGCTGAGCTTCGTCAGTGCTCTCGCGGGTATCGCCATTGGCGTCGGCCTCGGTTACCTGTTCACCCTGGTTCCCAGCTTCGGCGCCTTCATGACGCCGGCCTATCCACCGCAGGTGTTCGTCCAGGTGATCGTTCTCTCTCTTATTCTCGGCGCTCTCGGCGGCCTCTACCCGGCCTGGCGCGCCGCGAACATGCAACCGATCGAGGCGCTGCGTTATGAATAAGTTCCTCCACCCTCTGACGCGAGATCACGCGCCTGTTCCCGTCGCGGTTCCCGTCCTGGCGCCTGACGACGACGCCGATCTGGACACGCCGGTTGTCGTCGAGACGCACGCCCTGACCAAGGTCTACGGCAACGGCCACCAGGTGCGCGCCCTGGACGGCGTTGACCTGACAATTCACGCCGGTGAGTTCATCGCCATCGTCGGCCCCTCGGGCGCTGGCAAGTCTACGCTGCTCAACATGCTCGGCGCGCTGGACCGCCCGACATCGGGCGAGATCATCATCAATGGGACACCGTTGTCGAAGGTGCGCAACCTGGACCGCTTCCGCAGCCAGACCGTCGGCTTCGTCTTCCAGACGCACAACCTTATCCCGACGCTCACCGCGCTCGAGAACGTCGAGGTGCCGATGTACGAGACGAAGCTGCGTGGGCGGAAGCGGCGCGCCCGCGCCGAGGAGCTGCTGGGCCTGGTGGGCCTGGGGGAGCGGCTGTCGTTCCTGCCGAGCAAGCTGTCGGGCGGCGAGCGCCAGCGCGTCGCCATCGCCCGCGCCCTCGCCAACCACCCCGCCATCATCCTGGCCGATGAGCCGACGGGCAACCTGGATTCGCGCAACACCCAGGACATCATGAAGCTCCTGAACGACCTGAATCAGAGCCAGGGCACGACGCTGCTTGTCGTCACCCACAACCACGAGGTTGCCCGCGCCACGCGCCGCATCATCACCATCCGCGACGGCAAGGTGCAGCGCGACATTCGCCTCAAGACCGTGTTCGACAGCGATTTGTACGACTTGAAAAGCTCGACGCTCGGGGAAGCCATCATGACGGGCGTGAGCTTGCCGAACGAGCTACGCGACATCGCGCCGCAGCTCCGCGCTGCCCTCGAGTGCGTGTAGCAGACCTTCACCCTGCCCTCTCTGTATGGATCCGATGACTGCGCAGAGGCACAGAGGACGGTATGATTTATTGCTTGCTCTGTGTCTCTGTGACAGCCTTCTCCGTGTTGCTTACATATCCTGCCGCACGGCTGTCTACGGCCGTGGCAGACGGGTTGGCAAGGGGCCAAGAGTTGGCGCCGGATACGCTGCCGTTGGGATGATGTACGGCGGGCCAACTGGTGCAACGAGAGGTGTCGCTGTAGGTGGGATGACAGGTGTGACGAAGCCAGGATTGACGGCCGCGAGGGTATCAAGCAGATAGACCGTGCCGTCGGGTGTCGTCAGCTTCAATGTCATGCCGTCCGCGTCTACAATCCGTAGTGGTCCCGCCTTCGTAGGCGTCAAGAACGTTCTTGTCGGACGGGTAAAACTTGCAGCGTCCGAACTACGCCCCGCTACTACAACAACTCCTTGTCCTAAATTATCCTGGGGCATTTCATGTGGCTCTCTTTGTAACCCAGCAAACGCGATAATGACTTCGTTGTTAACTTCTGCATACCACTGATTCTCGATACGATACTGCATAGGTGAGAAGGGCGCCTGACCAATTTCCACAATCGTACCAGCGCCAGCTCGACGGCGCGGCAAGTCCACCAATACCGTCGGGGCAGATGTGGGAAGTACAGGAGTAACACGTGGATCAGGCGTCCGCAACGGGAAAGCGGTCATGGCGGCGACACGCGTGGCCTCTTGCTTTACCACTTCGGCGCGTTTGGTGGGCGGCAGGCTATCATACCACGCGGTAGACCCCGGTGTCACGGTCAGGAGGGCAGCCTGTCCTGTGACTGATACTGGCCCTTTTGAGAGGGCTGCGAAGAGGCCGAGCAAGACGGTGACAGCTATAGCGGCCAGAAGCAGGAAACTCAAGACTTGGCGGTACATCCGCTGCGTGTTCATCTTGTTCCTCACTTTCTAGTTCGCCCACGAGATGTCTGTCGACCACTCGAGGAACTGAGCTGTTCTTGAGTCAAGATTTAGCCACTGAGCAAGTTGTCCCCATCCTGTGGCCGGTGTATTATCGGTCCCAGGGCAACTTTGACCCTGACACGCTTGCCATTGAGTCATCGAGCCTCGTATGTTCATCCGGCCGCCCCAGTTGGTAGCGGCGCGAAGACTTACACGATACCATTGGTCCGCGAGGCTTCCATCCGTTGCATAGATTTCAGGAAGCGGCCAGGCAGAGGGAACACCCCAGGAGACATACACAATGTCGTCTAGCGTCCAATTCTTGAGAGGAGTACAGGAAAGGCAGCCGCTGAACGGGCATCCGTCACAAGAGCCGAAGTTGAAGTAATCATAGTTGTGTACAGAGTTGTAGCCTTCGGCCCATGAACGTGCAGGCCCAGGTGGCCCGAAGTCTGGCTCGATGTCCATTGCGCCTGCTATGGTCATCCTGTTATAGTAATTTTGGAGCTGAATGTAGACACCGACATTGTTCACCATCCGAGCCCACGCCTCTCCATGCTGTCTTGTGACTTGCGACCCGTTATTGCTTGTACCCAGAGCAATGGTTATAAAAGGATCGCGTCAAGTGCGTTCTGTAAAAGGGTCAGGGGTATCCTGATGTCGACTGTTAACGTAGGGGGCCAGAGGGCTGGGGACATGGGGACAGCTCTCCGACCTGCCCACATGCCCCCAGCC
>JBDHWG010000029.1:0-59970 GCA_039810085.1 Anaerolineae bacterium | reverse complement strand
GAGATGCGAAACCCGGTGGTCGTCCGATTGTTGGGCGTTCGCGCCCGTGTCCGTTTAGTCGTCGATGGTGTACTCATGCTCCCAAGTATACATTATCTTGCGTTATTCGGATAGGCACTAATTGAGAAAAGAAGAGTTTTTGAAGAAGTATCGTCCAGCCTTTTTATCACCGGGCCTCTCTGACGAGAGTAAGTACTACAGTAGGAGGGCTTATGGAGTGCCGCGTGGGCTGCGGGGCGTGCTGCATCGCGCCATCCATATCCTCAGCGATACCGGGAATGCCGAACGGGAAACCGGCGGGCGTTCGCTGCGTGCAACTCACGCCGGACAATCGCTGCAAGCTATTCGGCAAGCCAGAGCGCCCTGCCGTGTGCTGTAGCTTCCGCCCGTCGGAGGAAATGTGCCGTCAAGAAGCGCGTGAGGCGCTAGTCTATCTAGCTTGGCTAGAGCAGGCGACAGCGCCTGAAGCATAACCTTAAAGGAGGTCTATCCATGGTCGATTCGTTGTTGCCGCAGTTGCTCAACCAGTTCATGCCGACTATCGAAGACAGTATCTCGCAGAAACTCGGCATTGACAAACAAACTGTCCACCAGGCGCTCCTGGTCGCCATCCCGTTCATCTTGGGCGCTGTCGCCAAGAAGATGTCTTCGCCCGGCGGCGCGTCGGACATTAGCAAGATTCTGCAGCAAGCGAACCCCGCAGCTGGCCAAGCGCCCATTGGAAGCGCCCCGCCGGCCGGCCAAGCGCCCGTTGAAAGCGCCCCGGCAGCCAGCGCCGCCAGCGATCAGGGCAACGTCATGGTCAGGAGCATCTTCGGCGATAGCGCCCCTCAGATTGGCAAAGCGATCAGCGACCAGACAGGTGTAGATGGCGGACAGGTGTTGAGCCTGGCTACCCCAGCCGTCATGAACAGTTTGTCCCAGTTCCAACAGGCCCAAGGTCTCGACCACGCCGGTCTCGCCAAAGTGCTCAACCAGCACACCCAGGTCATAGGCAGAGATAACCCGGAGGTGATGGCGGTGCTCAATAACGCCCTCAAGCCCCAGCCATCGGGCGGACTCCTGGGCGCAATCAAGCGATTGTTTGGGCTGTAGCGACTTTCCGGAAGCTAAAAATATACGCGCGGCTGCCTCCCATGAAGGAACGCAGCCGTGTCGTTGTACCTTTCCGACGAGACACCCATGCTCGTCATGAAGTTCGGGCTATGTGACCGTTGCCCGGCTCTTGTACTGCGGCTCGTTCCACTCGCCCGTCGCCAGCACATCGGCAAGCGCATCCACTGCATCCCACGCATCGACGTAGCGCAGATAGAGCGGCGCAAAGCCGAAGCGCAGGATGTCCGGCGCGCGGAAGTCGCCGATGACCCCACGCGCGATGAGCGCCTGCATGATGGCATAGCCTTCGGGGTGACGCAGTGAGACCTGGCTGCCACGTCGGGCGTGCTCACGGGGCGTGATAATCTCCAGGCCAAAGTTGGCGAGACGCTGCTCAACGAGGGCCATGAACGCATCCGTCAGGGCGAGCGACTTGGCGCGGATGGCATTCATATCGACGGCGAGGATACCGTCGACGCCGCACTCGAGCGCCGCCAGGCTGATGACCGGCTGCGTGCCGACGAGGTAGCGAGCAATGCCCTCGGCCGGCTGGTAGACAGGGTCGAAGGCGAAGGGCGACGCGTGGCCGAGCCAACCCGAGAGGGGCTGGCTGAAGTTCGGCTGGTGGCGCTGGGCGACAAAGATATACGCCGGCGCGCCCGGCCCGCCGTTGAGGTACTTGTAGCCACAGCCGACGGCGAAGTCCGCGCCCGCGCCGTTCAGATCGACCGGCAGCGCCCCTGCCGAGTGCGCCAGGTCCCACAGCGTGAGCGCGCCGCAGCGGTGAGCTTCAGCCGTCAGCGCGGCGATGTCATGCGTGCGCCCGCTGCGATAGTTGACGTGGGTCAGCATGAGCACCGCCGTATCGTCGTCCATCGCATCGACAAGCTCATCCGCCGCCGCCAGACGGAGCTCATGGCCTGCGTCAAGAAAAGCGGTTAAGCCCTGGGCGATGTAGAGGTCCGTCGGGAAGTTCTCGCGCTCGGAGACGATGACGCGCCGGCCGGGGTTGAGCTTCACCGCCGCTGCGAGCGCCTTGAACAGGTTGACCGACGTCGAGTCGGCCACGACGACCTCGCCCGCATTCGCGCCGATCAGTTGCGCAATCTTGTCGCCGACGCGCCGTGGCAGGTCGATCCAGCCCGCTGTGTTCCAGCTGCGGATCAAGCCCTCGCCCCACTCGTGCTGGACGACCTCTGCCACGCGCTTTGGAGTGGTGACGGGCAGCGCGCCTAGGGAGTTGCCGTCCAGGTAGATGACGCCGTGGGGCAGATAGAAGTTGTCTCGGAAACGGGCCAGGGGGTCGGCTGCATCCAGAGCGGCAAGGTCGGCCCGCGACAGACCGCCCTGAGCAGTTGCCGTCTCAAACGTATTCGATGTCATGGCTCACCGTCCTTTGGTGATTTTGTGTGTTTCAAAGTTTATTCGCCAAGGGGTTGGACCTATAATTTGAGCATGACAGACATCACACTCACCCGCCCCGATCCGATTGAACACCGCATTGTCGCCAATGGCATTCACTTCTGCGTCTTCGAGTGGCCCGGCGACGACGATGGCCGCGCGCCGATTCTCCTACTCCATGCCACCGGCTTCCACGCTCGCTGCTGGGACCAGGTCATCCGCTATCTGCCCGGTCGCCACTGCTACGCCCTGGACACGCGCGGCCACGGGCGCACCGACAAGGTCATGCCCGCGAATCCCTGGCCCCAGGCAGGCGCCGACGCCGTCGCTATCGCTCAAGCGCTCGGTCTCTCTGGCGCAGTGGCTGTGGGGCACTCCATGGGCGGCCACGCCCTGACGCGCGCCGCCGCCGCCTACCCCGAGGCTTTCGCTGCCCTCGTCCTCATCGACCCGGTCATCCTGCCGCGCCCGTACTATGAGAAAGACGTTGCAGAGCCGGAGAAGCACTTTACCCACCGCCGACGCGCGCACTTTGCATCCTCTGAGCAGATGTACGAGCGATTCAAAGGCCGGTCGCCCTTCGATACCTGGGACGATGCCGTTCTGCGCGATTATTGCGCCTACGGTCTGCTGCCCGCCGCCGACGGCCACGGCTTTGTCCTGGCCTGCCCGCCCGCCGTCGAAGCCTGCATTTACACGACGGCCGAGTTGAAGGCCAACGCCGACATCTACGATGCGATTGCCAGAGTGCAGATTCCGGTGCTGGTGATGCGCTGCTCCCGACGGCCCACATCCTTCGACGACTTTGCCGCGTCGCCCACCGCGCCCGACCTCGCGTCGCATTACACCAGGGGCGAGGACATGCTCCTTCACGGCCATACTCACTTCATCCCCATGGAGTCGCCGCGCCGGGTCGCCAAGACCATTTCCCGCGTGCCGCTCGCCTAACCACGATCGATCTGCCCACTGCCACTGAGCAGAACCGAGCGGCAGGCTCTAATCCACATCGGGTCGCGGGGGAACTCCGCGTAGCTCTCGATCTTAGCGAGCAGCGGACTGTCCGGATCGACGGTCGCTGCCCGCAGCAGCGCATAGTCCTGGAGGCTCTCGGCAAACACTTCCCAGCGCAGCGAGTCGACCGGGGCATCTGCGCCGGGGTAGACCTGGAACGGGTCACCCGGCGGCCACGCCGGCCAGCCGTGCGCGTCCGTGACCTGGTACGGATCGATCAGCTCGCGGCTCTGGCGGCGATACCAGTAGTTGTAGCCCCAGTGCAGAAAGCCCCGCGCGCGGAGACGATAGAGCAGCCAGCCCGTCATCCGAATCTTGACCAGCGGTGTATCCAACAGACGGTTGAGGAACCTGCCACGCGGGACGGTGCAGAAGTACGTCCATGCGGGGATTCCCTCGCGGACAAAGCCGGGCGCAGTGGTGATGAGGGGCACCGGAATATCGGTCAGGCCTGCGCGCGCGAACTCGGGTTCGGTCAAGGCGTCCATCACGCGCATCCACGGCGCTAGCTCTCGCAGCATCTCGCGAGCGGCCCGGTAGCTCGCCATGTCGCGCTCCCCATGTGGCTCATCTGATAGGTGGAAGAAGCTTTGCTGCACCAGCCCCTCACCGCGTAAGTAATTCTCCAGCTCGCGCAGATACTGCCCTAGGAACTCGCGGTAGACCGTCGAAGTTGCCTCAGTCTCCGGATTCCATAGTAAACGTTCCCCTTCCCCATGACCCTCATAGATGCGAATGGCGTTTCGCGCGCCCCACTGGGTGAACAGATGAACCCACTCAAAGTTCGCCACGCCGTGTTCCCGCGCCATCTTCACCCACCGTTGCACTAACGTCCAATCAAGCTGATAGCCAGCCTCATCACGGGTTACGCCGAGCAACTGCGTAGGCCGCTTGACGCCGTCCAGCGGCGGCGTGAAAACCGGCACATACAGGGTGTCCTGGCCGTGGGTGACGATGTCATCCAGGTACGGCGCAAGGATGCGCCAAAAGGCGTCATCCGTCAGCTCGACTCGGTAGTGGTCGCACAGCGCGTCGGCGTACAGCCAGTTGGTAACCGGCAAGTCACGGCGCGGCAAAACGACGTTGCGCACGACGACGCGCGCGGTCAGCGTTATCGACTCAGAGCCGTCGCTGCTCACCTTCACCTGGACAGGGTAGACACCCGGTCGTAGGTCAACAGGAACCGTCAGCGTTATCCAGAAGGTGTTAGTTTCGAACGGCCCAGCGTGGACGGAGGACTCGGGCAACAGAGGATCAGGCGCGTAGCCAGGCAGATAGCCGAGCCCTTCGATGTCGCTTGCTGGCGTCCCAGTGGAAAGGTGCGTCATAGGCACATAGCGGACGCGGCGCACGAGAGTTGCCAATCTATCACTGGCCTCGACACTCACATGGACGCACGCCTCTTGCGCATCGGTTCGAAATACCGCTTGGAAAGAAACTCGCTCACCCCGCGCCGCTTCCAGCGCCAGGTTCGGTGAGGACTCAGCGGGGGATGTAGGGTAGAAGCGCCGCAGGGACGACGCCAGCCAGGCTTGCATAGGGGCCTCCGACAGTAGAGTGTGCCAGGAGATTACGCCCCGATCGAGTCATTGTCAAACGTGCGGCGGTTGACATTGCCCCTAAGCGCCGCTATACTCCGCTTATCCGCTCCCCCTTTGCACAGACCACCCGCCGACTTTCCGGACCATGACCGACGAGCGCCTGGCGAACATTATCACCGTTCTTGTCGAGCCGCAGAGCGTCGACAACGTCGGCGCGACCGTGCGCGTGCTGCGTAACATGGGGCTGAGTCGGTTGCGGCTTGTCCGCCCGGCGGTTTTCGACCAGGGTCGGCTGCTCGTCATCGCCCACCGTTGTGAAGAGCTTGTCGCGGGCATCGAAACCTTCGATGAGCTTGACGACGCTATCGCCGATGCTATCTACGTCGTGGGGACAACCGCGCGGCCGCGAGGCGCGCTTCGCCCAACGCTCAGCCCAGGAGACGCAGCGGCAGCGGCCGTGGAGCGGGCTGCCCTGGGCCAGGTTGCATTCCTATTCGGGCGCGAGGACTTTGGCCTGCCCAACAGCGCCGTGGACCGCTGCCACGCGCTGCTGACCATCCCTACTGCTCCCGACTATCCTTCCCTCAACCTTGCCCAGGCCGTGCTGGTCGTCGCTTATGAGCTTCGCCTGGCGGCGCTTGCCGAGTCACCAACAAACGCAGCACAGCGGCAGTCCATGCCGGCGTCTGGGCAGGAGACTGAAGCGATGTTTGACGCTCTCGCCCAAGCGATGCGGAGCGCCGACTTCCTCATCCCGGCCCGCGCGGATGCGACCCTGCGCGCCTTTCGCGCACTCCTTCTCCGAGCTGAGCCAACCGCCGAGGAAGCGGCCCTCATCACCGCCCTGGCTCGCGCCTTGGGACGCACAGCCCGTGAATAGACAAGAAGCGCGCGAGATGGACGAGGAACAACGCCACGCTCTCCTTGAGTCCGTCGCGACGACCATCGCCGACTATCGGCGCGGCGAGATTCAGCCGCCGACGGCCGAGCATGTTGAGCGCTGGCTCGCCCAGTTCCACCCGGCGCATCAGCCTACTCTGCTATCGGAGATGGACCGGCTACTCAAACTCTACTACGTGTCGGAGGCGAATGCGCGGGATTTCGTGCGGCGTCTCCTGGCGAGCAAAGCCCTGTTCGGCCGCGACGCGCGACGGGCATTGCGGCGCACGGAGTTCCTGGGAATACAGCGCAAGGGCGGCAGCCAGGCGGACCTCCTAAGACTCGTGGATGAGACGATGCGCGAGCAATATGCTCTGTCGCTGCGTGAGTGCGATGAGGTTCCGACGCAATACATCTACTTCGACGACTGCCTCTTCAGTGGCGGCACAGCCCTGGAAGACCTCACCGAGGCGCTCCCCCTAATGAGGCGAGGCAGTGCGCTGCACCTCGTGTTCTTTGCCGTCTACTGGGATGGCGTCAGCTATCTGCAGCGGGCGCTCACCCCGCAGGCCCGGCAGCGCAGCATCCGCGTCACGTTCTGGCGCGCCCATGAATTCTGCAACTTGCGGCGCTACCGCAAGCGCTACGACTGTCTCTGGCCGCGGACCCATTACGGTGACGTGGCCGTTCTCGCGTATGCCGACAGTCTCGTGAGTGAGGGCTGGCCTGAGCCGCGCACGTTCCGCGAGCGGGAGAGTATCGAGGAGGAAACGCTGTTTTCATCGTTCGGGGCGCGAGAGGTTGTCGAGCGGGCCTTTCTGACGGCTGGCATGCATATCATTGAGGGCTACCAGCAACTGACGCCGGTGATGCGGCCACTTGGCTACGAGGGACGGCCCTCGCTCGGCTACGGCGCTATCTTCGCCACCTATCGCAACTGCCCCAACAACTGCCCGCTGGCGCTGTGGTGGAATCTGCCGCAGCAGTGGTACGCGCTTCTGCCCCGAAAGATACGGGAAGAAACTGCCTTCGAAAGGACTCAGTAGAGAGTAACTTGAGCGACTTGACCACGCCGAAGGTTTATTGGCGTTGCGAGTGCGTCGTCTTTCACAAGACGCACGCGACGTTCGGCGGCCTGTCTAACATGGCCGGCGGGTTCCCGCTGCGCATTAACAGCGTGACCATCGCCACGTCGGAGGCGCTCTACCAGGCGTGCCGCTTTCCAGATCATTCGGATATCCAGGAGATTATCCTGACCGAGCGCAGCCCTATGGCGGCGAAGATGAAAGCACGACGCCACGCGCCCGAATGCCGACAGGACTGGGAAACGGTGCGCGTGCCGATTATGGCGTGGTGCTTGAGAGTGAAACTGGCGCAGCACTGGACCTCATTCGGCAATCTGCTGCTTCTCACTCACCGACGGTCCATCGTCGAGGAGTCGCACAACGACCCATTCTGGGGCGCGATTCCCATCGACGCCCAGACGTTACGCGGGGCCAACGTCCTCGGCCAGCTCCTCACGGCGCTGCGCGAGCGCCTCTACAGCCAGGACGCGATGGCGCTGCTGCACGCGCCGCCGCCAGGCATCGACAATTTCCGAATGTTGGGGGAAGCAATACAAGGCGTTTAGGGCTATTGGTCTTGGGAGGGCCACATGAGCAAGGGGCGGATGGAAGCGTTCAGCGACGGCGTTCTTGCGATCATCATCACGATTATGGTGCTCGAGCTGAGACCGCCCACCAACCCCGATTGGTCGGCGCTGCTGCCCTTGATCCCGACGTTCCTGAGCTACATCCTCAGCTTCGTGTTCATCGGCATCTACTGGAACAACCACCATCACCTGCTCCAAGCGACTCAGAAAGTCGATGGACGCGTTTTGTGGGCGAACCTTCACCTGCTCTTCTGGCTCTCGCTCGTGCCGTTCGCCACAGCGTGGATGGGCGATACCGTGTTCGCATCCGGGCCGGTCGCTCTGTATGGCGCCGTGTTCACTATGGCTGGCGTCGCCTATACCCTACTAACGCGAGCTCTTATTCGGCTACATGGACGCGATTCAATTCTGGCAACAGCGGTTAGCGACCAAACGAAAGAAAGGATTTCGGCAACGGTTGCGCTCTTGACAATCCCCGTAGCGTTTCTCAACTCGTGGCTGGCCTTCGGCCTTCTGGTGAGTGTGGCCGTTCTGTGGTTCATCCCAGACAGCCGCATTGAACGCCTCCTGCGGCGAACCGAGTGAGCTGGCGCAATCTGTTACTCATAGGTAGCCGCGCAGCCGACTGTACACTGTCGCCCCAAACTCATACACGGCGATGCTGGCGCGGCTGGAGAACCAGGGCTTGCGGGCGGCGTGGCCTGTCGCGCGCGAGGTCGCGCCGACAACGACGGATGGGATACGCTGGCGCTTGGCCGTGAGGGCGCAGCGGGGAACGTGCAGGTCGTAGCATACGATGGTGAGGAAGTCAGCGCCGTGGGCGCGAGCCAATTCCCAGCTATAGGCCAGATTCTGCCAGGTATTGCTCGACCGGTCTTCCTCGATAACTCGCGCCAGGTTTACGCCTTGCGCGACAGCATACACTGCCATCACATGCGCGTTGGTCACGCCGAGACGCTGGTTATCGCCCGTCGAGGGGATGAGCCACGCCGTGGGCCGCGCGCGCCAGAGGGCGCCCGCGCGGTCCATCACCGCCTGTGTCGGCGGCGTGAGCGTCGAGGCGTCCTGCAGAGCGTAGGAAACGGCGACAATCGCCTCGACCTGATTGGGGGTCACGGCTCGTAACCCAGGATGAAGTCGAGTTGCCTCGTCTGGAGCCAGCGCCCAACGCTTTTCATCATCAGGTTGCGCGCGTCGGTCGCGCCGGGAATGCTCCACTGGGCGACGCCGCCGACCTGGCGCGAGGCGCGCACGATGAAGTTGGCCCGTTGCAAACGGCGCAGCTCATACGAGCGCAGCCCCGACTCGATATCCTCCATCGCTTGCAGGCGCTGCGGCAGCATCACGGCGCCCTCGATGGCCTGGCACGCGCCCTGGCCCAGGTTCGGCGTCATGGGGTGCGCGGCGTCGCCAAGCAGGGTCACACGGCGGTTCGTCCACTCCTTGAGGGTCTTGCGGTCCACGATGTCGTTGCGCAGGATCGCCGCCTCGTCCGTCGCCTCGATGAGCGCCTCGACCGGCGCGAGCCAGCCGCGAAACAGACCGAGCACCTCGGCCTTGCGGCCGACCGATGCGTCCTTGCCGTTGGCGCGCGCGTTGTGTGTGGCGAACCAGTAGACGCGCCCACCCCCAATCGGCACGACGCCGAAGCGCCGCCCTCTGCCCCACGCCTCGAACCCCGCCCCCGGTGGAACAACCGCGTTGCCCACATGAGCGACGCCGCGCCAGGCCGTGTAGCCCGCGTAGCGGAGCTTGTCCGGGCCGAACAACTGGCGGCGAATGACGGAGTGAATGCCGTCGGCGCCGACGAGGAAGTCCGCCCGCGCTTCGCGCCCGTCGGCGAACTGTGCCGTCACGCCGGTCTCGTCCTGCCGAAAGCGCGTGCATTCTGCGCCCAGGTGGACGCGCTCCTCACCGAGCGCCCGGAGCAAGACATTCTGGAGGTCGGCACGGTGGATCGCCATGTTCGCCGCCCCGTAGCGCGCTTCCAGGTCAGCGGCGCTGACCTGGGTGAGAATGTCGCCGCGCCAGGTACGGATAGAGCCGCCCAGGCCGGTCTGACCCGCCGCCTGCACCGCGTCGGCCAGGCCAAGCCGCCGCAGCGCCTTGATGGCGTTGGCCCACAACGTCAGGCCCGCGCCGACCTCGCGCAACTCGGGCGCGCGCTCGTACACCTGCGCATCGATGCCGCTGCGTCGGAGAGCAATAGCGGTGGTCAGGCCACCGATGCCGCCGCCGATGATAATCGCTGTTTTCGCGCCACTGGGCATGGGGGCGTCTCCCGACATAGAAAAAGGGCTACGTCCATCGACGCAGCCCATAGGCGGAGAGGGAGGGATTTGAACCCCCGGTGACCTTTCAGCCACGCTCGATTTCGAGTCGAGTCCGTTCAACCGAGCTCCGGCACCTCTCCACGCTTTTAATGTGACGCACAATCCTGCGTAAGCCTTACCTTCACGCGACGCGAAAGTTGGCCGAGGGCCAAAGAGTCTTACCACGGAAGACATGGAATGCACGGAAAAAGAAGTTGTGACCCACGATCCGATATAGTTTTTCTTCCGTGTGTTCTGTGTATTCCGTGGTTGCAACTCAGATACTAGGAGGCACTACCGGCGGCTGAACGTGCGCGGCGGCGGCGATTTGCGCGAAGCGCGGGCGCATCTCGGCCAGCGAGTCGCCGCCCAGCTTCTCCACCAGCGCCTCCGCCAGCACCCACGCCACGACGGCCTCTCCGATGGGCGAGCCGCGCGTCACGGCCGTGAAGTCGGAGCGTTCGTAGTTGGTGGTCGTCTCTTCGCCCGTCGCCAGGTCCACGGAGCGCATCGGGTTGAGCGTCGTGGCGATGGGCTTGAGGGCAGCGCGCACGACGATGGGCTGGCCGGTGGTGATACCGCCCTCGGTCCCGCCGGCGCGGTTCGTCGGGCGAGTCACGTGGCCGTCGCTCAGGACGATTTCATCGTGGATCTCCGTACCGTAGCGGGCGGCGTTGTCGAAAGCTGGCCCGATCTCGACGCCCTTCACCGCTGGCACGCTCATCATCGCCTGGGCTAGCCGTCCATCGAGCTTGCGGTCCCAGTGAACGTGGGAGCCGAGACCGCTCGGCACGCCCAGCGCGATGACCTCGAACACGCCGCCGACGGTATCGCGGCGCTTGATAGTGTCGCGGATATATTCGCGCATGGCGTCCACCTGGTCGAGGTCAGGGCAGCGGATATCG
This sequence comes from Anaerolineae bacterium, assembly GCA_039810085.1. Classification (GTDB taxonomy): domain Bacteria; phylum Chloroflexota; class Anaerolineae; order Epilineales; family JAHCIE01; genus JBDHWG01. Next base: position 49,175 of record JBDHWG010000029.1, on the reverse strand, counting down.
TTTGACTCGGCCAGGGCAAAAACCTCGGGATACGGCAGGTCGGGGATGCGGGCGCGGAGCGGCCCGATTTGCGTGACGTAGCTGCCAATCTGGATGCCGAACTCACCTAGAAACTGACGGGCGACGCCGCCAATGGCCACGCGCATGGCCGTCTCCCGCGCCGACGCACGCTCCAGGACTAAGCGCATGTCGTACAGGTGGCCGTACTTGATGCCGCCCGCCAAGTCGGCGTGGCCGGGGCGCGGCACGCTGAACAACGGCGGCGTCTTGTGCTGCCAGTTGACCCAGTCGCGGTTCTCGATGCGCAGGGCAATCGGGCCGCCGGTCGTCAGTCCCTTGCCCGGCCCGTTCCAGCCGATGCCCGCCAGCACCTCGACCTCGTCCTTCTCGATCTTCATGCGGCCTCCCGCACCGAAGCCAACCTGGCGGCGCGTCAGGTCGGCGTTGATGCGGGCAACGTCCAGGGGCAGGCCAGCCGGCATCCCCTCGATGATGCCGATGAGGCACGGGCCATGCGACTCACCGGCGGTCAGAAAGCGCAGCATAGGTGTCTCCTCTCAAGCAACCCAGCCATCATAGATGACCTTCGCGACGCGGCCAATGCCCAGCCAGGCCGGGTTATCGACCGAGTAGCGGCGGTCGGTCAGGCTGTCGCACAGAACGGCCACGGTGATCGGTGGGCGGTCGGGCGGGTAGATAATGCCGACGTCGGCGCGGACATCGTTGACGAAGCCGTCTTTGTGGGCGACGACGACACCTTCTGGCAGGTAGCGCGGGATGCCCTCCGCATACTGCTGACGCCGCAGGATGTTCAGCGCCAACTCGCGCAGCGGCGGCGTCAAAATCGTCCCGCCGACGAGCATGTCCAGCAGCCGCACCATCTCGCCCGACGTCGTCTCGCCGATGCCGCGCGGCTCACCAGGGCGCGGCGCGGGGAAGCGGATCGGACGCAGGGAGCGCGTCACGGTTAAGCCCAGGCCCGCCAGGTAGGTATTGATTTCCGGGATGCCCAGCCGGCGCAGCATCAGATTCGTGGCACTATTATCGCTGATAACAATCATCGCCGTCAGGTAATCCTTGACGGTGAGCTGAACGCCAGGGTCGAACTCTTTGAGCAAACCTGAGCCGCCGACAACATCGTCCGACAGCAGCTCGACGCGGTCCGTCAGCTTTAGCTCGCCGCGCTGCACCCTATCGAGCGCGGCCAGGAGAATCGGGAACTTGATGACGCTGGCCGTGATGAACGTCCGGTCGGCGTTGAGCATGACCGTCTCACCGGTTGCCCAGTTGTGAGCGGCGACGCCAAACGTCGCCTCGACATCGGCGAGAGCGTCCATAATGGCATTCAGCATGGAACCTCCACGGGCGGCGTGGGTCGTGCCGCGCCAGCCGCTCAATGCTACATCGAGTGAGGAATCAGTCAAGGATGGCCGAATCTCCACCCATTTCCTATGTCAAGCTGGTTGACAAAGCCGTATAAGACTGGTATAATGTAGCAGGAGCGAGCAACAAATACCATTCCGGGCAAGAGGGGTGGGTGTGGACGAAGTCTACCTGACGACTGAAGACATCGCCGAACAGCTACAAATTAGCGTCTACACCGTTCGCCGTTACATTCGTTCTGGCAAATTGCGGGCGGTTAAGCTCGAAGGCTCGTACCGCATTCGGCGTACCGAATTCGAGCGTTTTCTGAGGGCCCGGGAGATCGGGGAGATCCCGGAAGATTAATCACCTCCCCATTTTATCCTGTTCGATCATCCTGTACAGTAAGGAGGGAGATGATGCGACGTCTCTGGCTCAAGCTTCTCGTATTAGCTGCACTTATCCTTGTCGTGGGTCTCGTGGGTGTGAGCGCGACGGCGACGGCTGAGTCTGCGCTACGGCCGGGGTACAGCGGTTCCATCGTACACGTTGTGCGCTGGGGTGATACGCTCTCAGGCATCGCCGACCGCTACGGTACCTCGCCGATTCTTATCATCAACGCCAACAAGATCCGCAATCCTAACCATCTCGTCGTGGGCACGCGCCTCGTGATTCCCGTCAAGGGGTACGTCGCGCCAGCCTACACGGCGCCGGCTCCACAACCCGTGTCTGCGCCCGCGCCCGCTCCGGCGCCGGGCAGTTGCGTCCCCTACACCATCCAACCCGGTGATAGTGTGTCGGGCATCGCGGCGAAGTTCGGGGTGAGCGACACATCCTTGATCCAGGTCAACAACCTCATCAATCCGAACTATATTCACGCCGGCGTCACCATCCGCGTGTGCGATGTGGCCTACACGCCGCCCGCCCAGGTGGTCTGGCAGCCCGCGCCGCAGGTCATCGTGCAGCCGGTCGCCGTCGTCGCGCCGCCCCCGCCGCCCGGCCCCGGCCCCATCTGCACCCAGAACTACATCGTCGGCGACGGTGATACCCTCTCAGGTATCGCCGACCGCTACGGCACCGATATTGGGCGCTTGCGCTGGATGAACAACCTGCCCAACAATGCCGTCTGGGTCGGCATGTCCATGAGCGTGCCGTGCGGCGTCCCGCTTGCGGCTCCACCACCGCCGCCGCCACCACCCGCGCCGTGCTGCGAGAAGCCCGCGCCGCCGCCCCCGCCCCCCGGCCCGTGCTGTGAGAAGCAGGCTCCGCCGCCTCCGCCGCCCGGTCCATGCTGCGAGAAGCCAGCTCCGCCGCCTCCGCCACCCGGCCCGTGCTGCGACAACAAGCCAGCGTACATCAAGCCGCACCCGCAGCTCTCGCCAGCCGTCTGCAACCCGTCGGTCGCCATCACCTACCCGCGCGAGGGCGAGACGGTCCACGGCATCATCAACGTCGTCGGCACGGCTAATATCACCAACTTCCAGTTCTACAAGCTCGAGTATGGCGCCGGTGACGTGCCATTCAACTTCGCCAGTATCGGCACGACTCACTCGGACCCGTTGACGGGCACTCTGCTTGGTGTCTGGGACACATCCACAGTGCCCAGCGGCAACTATACCCTGCGGCTGACCGCGGTCAACAACCAGGGTCAGTTCCCGCAGCCGTGTGACGTGCATATCGTGGTCGACAACTAGTCGCCACACAGCCTGATACACTCTGGCGGCTCTGACGCCCGGTTCTCCCGGACCAGAGCCGCCAGAGCGGGCTGAATTGGGAGGCAAACTCGGAGATGCGTATCTTCCGCTGGATAATCGTTGCGCTTGTCCTTCTCGCCCTGGCCCCCGCTGCCCTCGCGGATGGGCCGGTCGTGTATGTCGTCCAGTCCGGCGATACCCTGTCCAGCCTGGCGCAGCGCTATCAAACGACATCTGATGCGATCGCGCGCCTGAACAACATCGACGACCCAAGTCAGCTCCAGGTCGGCCAAAAGATTACCATTTCGAGTATTGGCGCTGAGGAGACAGGCGCAGCCGACAAGACAGACGCCCCCAAGCTCGGCCCCCGCCGCAACACGCCCCCTCAGCGCGTACACGTCGTCGCGCCCGGCGAAACGTTGTCCGCCATCGCAACCGCCAACAACACAACCATCGATGCGCTGGCGGACTTGAACAATCTCTCGTCCAGGGATATCATCCCTGTCGGCCAGCAGCTTCTCTTGCCCGATACGACGCCCGAGGCGAAGCCGTCCCTGCCCGTCGGGCGGCTCGTCAAATACACCGTTCAGCCCGATGATACGCTTGTCAGCATCGGCTTCCGCTACGGCATTGATCCCCGCCTGATTGCAGCCGTGAACGCCGACAAAGGCCCCTTCTGGCCGTGGGTGGGCGGCGACATCTCCATTCCTGCCACCTGGCGCATCCCAGACGCGCCTGCCCCCGCCTTGAGCAAGCGCATCCTTGTCAGCATTAAAGAGCAGCACGTCTGGGCGTTTGAAGGCGACCACCTTGTGTTCAGCTTCGTCGCCAGCACGGGCATCACGACGCACCCGACGCGCCCCGGCCAGTACGCCATCAAAACCAAGCTGCCCATGGCGCGCTCGACGGGTTTGAACCTCGATATGCCCTCGTGGCTCGGCATCTATGACGCCGGCTCCACGGAAAACGGCTTCCACGGGCTGCCGGTCAACCTGGCGAACGGGAACAAGCTGTGGGGCGGGTTCATCGGGTCGCCCATCTCCTATGGCTGCGTCGTCATGCGCGATGCGGACGCCGCCGCGTTATACGATTGGGCGGAGATTGGCACGCCGGTGGAGATCAAGAGCTGACGTCCCTCGCCAACGGAACTTTTGCGCCGCCCCGGACGTTTAGTCTGTGGGCGGTTTCATTCTTTGTGGTGAGGGGTGGCTATGGTCAAGCGTTGTGTTTCCATTGGAGTCGGATTGGTTGTGCTTCTTGTTGCAGCGGCGTGCGGCGCGCCGCCGCCAACCGGGACTTCATCGTTGGCCCCAACAGCAACGCGCACGGCGACTGTCCCCACGGCTGCCCCCACAACGGCTGTTGCGCCCACGCCAACACGAACGGCGCCGACATCGACTCCTGCGCCCGCAACGCCGCAACCTACCATAGCCCCGCGTCCTGACACGGCGACGCCGACGCCGGATGGCCTCGCACTGGCTGTGGCGAATGCCCAGGCGGACCTGACCCGACGGTTGGGTATCGCGCCCGCGTCCACGACAGTTGTTCAATCAGAAAGCGTGACGTGGCCCAATGGATCGCTAGGCTGCCCCCAGATGGGCGTGATGTACATCCAGACCGAGACGCCGGGCTATCACGTGGTATTGTCAGCAGGTGGGCAGCAGTATGATTACCGCTCAACAGTGAATGGACAGGTGCGGCTCTGCGAGCAGCCGAAGGGGAGTACGCCCCCCGTAGCGCCGTCGCCAACCGCGCCAACGCGAGGAGGGATTGCTGTGCCAACGACAAGCAGCGCCGGTCAGGGGAACGCCCCCACCGATGGACCCTGGGCGAAGGAAATTGCCGCCGCGCAGGCCGACCTGCTGAAGCGCGAGGCAACGCTTAAAGCTGCCGATATTCACGTGCAGAGCGCCCAGGCCGTGACCTGGAACGATGGGAGCCTGGGCTGCCCGCAGCCGGGCAGGATGTACACGATGGCGCTCGTGCCAGGCTACCGCATCGTGCTAGAGGCTGGCGGGAAGACGTACAGCTACCACGGCGCCGAGGGACGGTCGCCCCAACTATGCCAGAACCCGCGCCTTCCCGCTGGCGCAAACGACCCCACCAAGTGATATAAGACCGTCTCAAAAACCCAGAGGACACAGAGATGCGATTCTTCTCTCTGTGTCCTCTATGGGTCTGTGACTAGCCCCTACACATCAGCCGCGTAGTCACCTCTCCATGCTTAGGGCACATCAACAATCGCCGGCTGGTACTCCACGTGGAGCACCGGCGGGTGGCCGCCCGCGCCGCCATCCCAGCCGAATATCTGGCGCCCCTCGCCGCCGAGGAACTGCCCATCGAGGCGGAACGAGAGCGGCTGGCCATTGCGCCCCTCGATGAGCTTGAGCTGATCGGCGGTGAACGTAAAGGTGTTCACCCGCCCGACTCCCAGGTCCGTGGTCAACAGGGTGGGCGGGATGGTCGCATCCACCGGCGCAGCGCCCGTCACCCCGAAGTTCATGCTCGTGAAACCCGCGTTGACCGACGGGTTGAGGAGGCGCAGGAACCACTGGCCCCTACCCGGGAACAGCGCCTGGGTGTCGCGGCCCGTGACATCCACCCACGCGCGCGTGACCTTAGCGCCGGCAGGCAATGTGAGGACCGGCGTCTGGAACAGGCCGTAGTACGTCAGCCGCATGTTGTTATCGACACCCGACCAGATGATGCCTTGCCCAAAGAACGACTGGCGGCCGTTCATCGGGCTGACATAGCCTGCCTTCTCCGGGGCGGTCGTCAGCGTCAGCATCTGCAGCGGCGAGAGCGTCGCCGAGACACTCGCCGACGCCTGGCTCGTTCCCGGCCGGTCTGCGCGCGCCAGAGTCGCCGTCGTCGTGAAGGCTCCTGCCGCCGTCGGGCGCACGCGGTAGCTGACCGTGTGCGACTGGTAGCGATTCGCCAGGCTCGGGAAGGTCAGGCTGACGGTTAACCCCTTGGTCGGCGCGTTCGAGCTTGGGTCGCCGTTGAAGAACCAGCTATTGCCCTCGGCGCCTGTCGCATCCTCCGCGCCGATGGACGCCGGGCTTGAGTTCCCTGTCATGTCATCGTAGACGAAGTACGTCTCTCGCGTCTCCAAGACCATGACGGCCTCGAAGCTGTAGTGGGTGTCGGGCGTAGCGTACCGCTGGGCTTGCCGCCACTCGACAATGAACGCGTGGTTCGACCCGAACGGGCCGCCGCTCACCGTGTCGCTGTACCAGTCGCCACCACCGGCTGAGCCGGCGCTCAGGTCCAGGTCGGCGAAGAAGGGCGCAATCATCGGGTGCGGCCGACGGGTGGCATCTGGCAGACGGAAGGGGCGGAACTGAACATCCGAGTCGCTCTGCACCCCACCAGGGACAATGTAGCCATTCGTCACGAGGCCAAACGTGGTGTAACTCTGACCAAGGTAGCGGAAGGCAGGCACGCTCGTCGGCAGGTCCACATTCACATACACGTCGTCGCCCGTGCTGCCCTGGTCCAGCGGCGTTGTGCCAAGCTCCGTCGGCAGGTCGATGAAGCGCAGGCTCGGGCCGCCGGCGTTGCTGCTCCGGAACTCTACCGCCTCCAGCCGCGCCGGCACCGTAAAGCTCCCATTGATGGTGCGCGAGGCGGCGTCGTAGGTCACGCCGTTCAGCGAGTCCGTGGCGACGCGCAGGCCGTCCGGGATTTTCACCGACAGGGTGTAGTTACCCGTGGTGGCATCGAAGTTGGTCACGGTTAGCGTGTGTGTGACCGGCTGGCCCGCCACAACTGTCGCCGGCGTTGCCGTGAACGACATCTCCGTTTCAGGCAGGCGCGTTATCTCGACGGGAATAGCGCTGTTCGGCCCGTTCAGGCCCGGCATCTGCACCATGCCAAGGTACGTTTGCCCGCGCTGGCTGACGTCGGAGTAACGCAGCGTGAGCGTCGCTTCCTGCCCGGCCTGTACGCCCCCCGTCGGCGCCGTCGCCTGGAGCGTCCCGTTGGCCTTGACATTCCAGATACTCAAGTCGAAGTCGCCGCTGCCTCGATACGCGTGGATGCCGACCGCGTAGAGACCGGGCCTCGGATTGGTCAGCGTCACCTGATCGTTCACGGTGAAGCCGCGGCTCTTGCCGACCAACTCCGTGTCATAGTCGAAGTGGCCGTCGCCGTTAGCGTCATAGAAGACGAACACATCTACGTCTTGGAGCGTGTCCGAGCCATTGCTGCTGCGCGCCCGGAACAAGCCAGTATCCGCGCCAAGCGTATAGGTGAACACGCGCCAACCGTTCGCCTCGTCCAGTGGGTTCGTCGAGGGGTCCCGGTCGGGGTCCTGAACGATGCTGACCCGCTGCACCGTGGGCAGCGTCAAGCCGTAACTCTGGACGGTCAGCTGGCTGACGTCGACGTTGGGGGTAAACGTGACCGGGTACGTTCCTGCGTCCGCGCGTGTGTCGAAGCTGACTTCGTCCGGGACAACGGCGGGCGCGGCCTCAAGCCACGTGATGATGTGGGCGTGGTGCGAACCGCCCGTCTCGCTGAAGTCGATCTGCCCGGCGGTGTAGTCGGTCACGGGTGCGCCCACCAGGTTGATGCCTACGGTGAGGCTGATCGATTGGCCGGGGGCCAGGGTGAACGTGCTGGGCGTGACGGTGAGCTGCGCGCCAGTCGTCGGCGCGGTCGAGCTGGTGGTATACGTGCCGGCCGTCGCTGCGACGTTCGTGGCCGTGATGACGGCGGTTCCTCGGCCGATGATCCCCGGCACACCGAGGCTCGGCTTGTCAAAGACGAGGCCGGGGTCGATGGCCTTACCCACATCGAGACGCCCCGCGCCCCGGTCGAAGACACCCGCCGCTGTGCCATCCGGCAAGGTGATGCCCTGGGTGATCGCCGTCGTCATCAACGCCGACTTCACCTGGGCCGGCGTGAATGACGGATTCCGCTGGCGGACTAGGGCCGCCCCGCCAGCGACGAGGGGAGCGGACATGCTGGTGCCAGAGGCGAAGGTAAACATAGAGGGCGACAATGGTTCCTGGGGCGACCACGCCGATAGGATGTCGATGCCCGGCGCCGCCAGGTCCGGCTTGATAAGCTCCGGCCGCCAGTTCGGGCCGCGCGAGCTGAAGTCAGCCATGACATCGGCCCTGCCAACACCAGTGTGCGCCGCACTCAGTGTCGCGACGGCATCGGGGTGCGCCGCAACATAAGCCTTCAATTGCAAGCCCTCATCGTGCCCAACGTGGACGGTCGGCACAGCGTGGTTGTCGAGCACCGTGTCTGTCTGACCCTCAGCATTATAGAGCACCATGCCAATCGCACCGCCTGCTTTCACGTTGGCGGACTTGGCGACGCGCGCCACGACCCCACGCTCCACCAAGACGATCTTGCCGGTGAATGTGCCGGCCGGATACGGGTTGAGCGCTTGACCGGACGTGTCACCCTGGCTGTCTGCCACACCCTCCGCATCGACGAAAGGCCCGCTCGCCCCCGCGCCAATCGACGCCCCCGTGATGTCCAGTGGATCGGCGCCACTGGCAGTGACGCGCACATCAGCCACGACGGTGCGTGCTGTCGTCGAGGCAGCGACGGTAATCACACCGGGGGTGTTGCCGGGGCGGTCAAGCGTACCGGGATCCGGACCATCGTTGCCCGCCGCGAATACGACCACGGCACCCGCCGCCACAGCGTTCTCCGCCGCGATGGCCGTCGTGTCGCCAGAGGGATCGCCGGGGCTGCTCCCCCAAGAATTGGAGATGACGTCGGCGCCGTCGCGCACCGCATCGTCAATAGCCGCAGCGAGACTGGAACTCAGGCCGATGCCGCCCCCCGCGCCGTCGGAGTAGATGCCCTTGTAAATCATTAGCCAGGCCTCAGGCGCGACGCCGCTGATCTTCGCCGAGTAGGCGCCGATCGTTGCCGTCACGCCGTTGCGGCCAGCAGCAGCGCCAGCGGTATGGCTGCCGTGACCCACTATGTCGATGGGCGTAGACTCCTCGGTGGAGCCTGTGCCGCTGGGCGGGTCGTAGTGACGAGCGGCAATGATCTTGCCGTTGCAGAAGCCGATCAGCGTCTCGCAGTCGCCCTTCGGCCATGGACCGTTCAAGCTGGGATAGCTGAAGCCAACGCCGGCGAACAGCGGATTCTCAGGGCGAATGCCGCTGTCCACGACGGCGATCTTGATGCCAGCGCCCGCGTGCTCGACGCCACCGAGGGCCGCCCACGCCGCCGGGGCGTTGATGAGTGGAATGCTGGCGTCAAGGTTGATGCGCATCAGAGTGTCGGGATGGATCGCCTTGATGCCAGCTACCTTCTGTAACGCTTCGAGGTCAGCTGGTGGCAACGCCAGCGCGACGCCGTTGAGGACGACGCGGTAGCTGTAGCCGATCTTGGCCGACGGGGCTACAGCGGCGACATCCGCCTTGAACTTGGCCTGAGCCGCGGCCAGCTTCGCTTCGTAGGTTTTGGCGCTCGCATTGGCGAGGTCGAGCTTGCCCGCCGCCAACGCCGGCGTCGTTGACCCAACGCCGAACTTGGCGGCAACCGGCGCATCCTCCAGCTCGACCACCACGCGCACCAGGCCGTCCTTGTCGGGCTTGAGCTTGTCGAGGCTCGCCACAACGCGCTTTCCGCTGATCGTCGTGCCGGGCACGCGGGTAAGCGGCGTCTTGTCCTGGGGCGCAGCCTGGGGTGTCTTGGCGCCGGGTGGAGGGGGGTCCGCGGCGCTGGTGCCGGCGGCGACCAGCACGAACAGAAATACCGCGAACAGCGCAGCCACGCGCAGAGCAATGCGGCGCATTTCATGCTCCTTCTAGAGACGAGGGGTAGGTTGCTGAGTCGCTGGTTGCGGCAGGGGGACAGGGCCGCGGGGCGAGCCAGTGCTCATGGGCAAGAACAGCTAAACAATTATACCCGCCCTACAAGGCTTAACGAATTGAGCCTCCATTCGGTTACGAATGATAGATAATTCGCCCGACCTTGTAGAGCGGCACAGTCAAACAATTGAGAAACTACTCCCGTGCTCCAGCTGCAACCGTGTGCGGGCGCTCGGGCAGGGCATAGTCCTGGAACTCCACGCGCAAGACCTTCTTGTCGAACTTGCCGACGCTCGTTTTCGGAACAGCGTCGATGAAAACGATGTCGTCCGGCATCCACCAGCGGGCAATGCGCGGCTCCAGGAACTCGTACAGCTCATCCTTGGAGCACTCCACGCCCGACTTTAGGACGACGCAGGCCAGGGGCCGCTCCTGCCACTTCGGGTGCGGGACGGCAATGACCGCTGCCTCGAGAACCTTGGGGTGCGCCATGAGCGTGCTTTCCAGGTCCACCGTGGAAATCCACTCGCCGCCACTCTTGACCAGGTCCTTGGTGCGGTCCACGAGCTGGATGTAGCCGTTGGGGTCGATCACGGCGACATCGCCGGTGCGGAACCAGCCATCCTGGAAGGCCGACGCGCTGCGCTCATCATTATAGTAGCCATTGACGATGAACGGCCCGCGAATCTGGAGCTCGCCCATCGTCTTCCCATCCCACGGCGCGGTCTGGCCCAGCTCGTCCACGATGCGCACCTCGACCGAGGGGGCCATCAACCCTTGCTTGGCGAGGACCTTGAACTTCTCGGCATCAGACAGGTTATCCATCTCGACCTTGAGGCGGCACACGGAGCCGAGGGGCGAGGTCTCGGTCATGCCCCAGGCGTGGGTCAGGCTGATGCCCCACTTGGCGTAGGTCTCGATGAGGCTCTGTGGCGCGGCGGACCCACCGCAAATGATGGTATGCAGCAACGGCAGGCTCTCGCCGCTCTGAGCGAGCAGCTGGGCTACGCCAATCCAGATCGTCGGCACGCCGGCGGCGACGGTGATGCCCTCATTGCGGATGAGATCGACGATGACCTGGGGCTGCATGTACATGCTGGGGAAGACCTGCTTCGAGCCGGCGATGGCCGCCGTAAACGGGAAGCCCCACGAGTTGGCGTGGAACATCGGGACGATGGGCATGACGGTATCGCGCTGGCGCAGACCGATGACGTCGGGACCAAGGGCGGAGAGGCTGTGCAGGTAGAGGCTGCGGTGGGTGTACAGGACGCCCTTCGGGTTGCCCGTCGTGCCGGAGGTATAGCACATCATCGCGCCGTCGTACTCGTCAAGGGTCGGGAACGCGTAATCCGGGTCGGCCTCGCCCAGCAGCGCCTCGTAGTCCACGGCCGGCGAGAGCGAGGTTTGCGGCATGGGGCCGTCGCTCATGATGACGTACAGTTTGACGCTCTTGAACGCGGGGGCCATCTTCTCCAACACGGGCACCAGGCTCTCGTCGACAAAGATGACCTGGTCCTCGGCGTGATTGACGATGTATTCGACCTGCTCAGCAAACAGGCGGATATTCAGGGTATGCAGGATCATGCCCGCCGACGGCACGGCAAAATAAAGCTCCAGGTGGCGGTAGGTGTTCCAGGCAAAACTGGCAATGCGGTCGCCCTGTTGAAGCCCGCGCTTCTCCAGCGCGCTCGCCAGCCGCCGGGCGCGCGCAGCCATGTTCGCGTAAGTATAGCGGTGCATCCCGTCGGCCGTCTTCGTGGCAATCTCTCGAGTCGGAAATAGGGTCTCCGCCCTGGCCAGAATGAATTGCGTGGTCAGGGGATACTCCATCATCAGGCCGCGCATCGTTGCCTCCTCGTGCTCATTCAGACTGGGTATGTCAAGAGTCCGCGCGTGGATACGCTCGCTGGGGTCAAGCTTGACCACCATTGTAGTCTCACTCCCCAATTCGCGCAACCTAGAAATCTTAAGGCAATCGCGCAGAAGTTGATTCTCAACCAGGGCCGGGTTACACTTGTGGCCTTGAGAATCCTATGTCCGCCAACCGCCTTCTCGCCGTCAAGCTCGCCGATATCGGCGACGTCATCCTCACGACACCTGCGCTACGCGCCCTGCGCGTGGCCCACCCTGACGCGCGTCTCGACTACCTCACGTCGCCCAACGGCGCGGCGGCCCTACGCGGCTCGCCGCTCGTCGATGAAGTGCTGACGTTCGAGAAAGGGCGCTTTGATCGGATAGGGGGCGTGGCGCGGCCGGGCGGAGCCGCCGAGATCGTGCGCTTCGGCGCTCAGTTGCGGAGCCGCCGCTACGACGCCGTCCTCCTGTTCCACCACCTCATGACGGCGTGGGGCGCCGCAAAGTTCAACGGCCTGCTCCTGGCGAGTGGCGCGCCCGTCCGTGTCGGTATCGACAACGGGCGGGGCTGGGCGCTGACCCATCGCGCGCGCGACCAAGGCTTCGGCGTGTACCACGAGGTCGAGTACGCGCTCCAGGTCGTCGCGGCTCTCGTCGGCGACGACACGCCCGCCGATCTGGACCTCGCCTTCCCTATCCCGGCCAGCGCCGACACAGCCGCCGAGCGTCTGGTGGCTGGTCTCCCAGCGGGGCCGCGCGTGGCCGTCTTTCCCGGCTCCGGCGCGTACAGCCTGGCGCGGCGCTGGCCCGCGCGCTACTACGCTCAGCTTGCCGACGCGCTGCAACGGCGCGGCGTGGCGGTTGTGCTGGTAGGTCGGGCGAGCGACGACACAGGCCAGGTTCGAGCGGCGATGGAGACAATGCTGGCCCTGGACCTGACCGACCAGACGGACCTGCCCACGCTCGGCGGCATCTTGCGGCGGGTTGATCTGCTGGTCACTAATGATGGCGGGCCGATGCACATCGCCGCAGCGGTTGGAACGCCGGTCGTGGCGGCGTTTGGCCTGTCCAACGACGGCGCTTACGGGCCGTGGGACAACGGCGAGCCACCACACCTCTGGCCGCCTCGCGCCCTCGCGCCGGCCACGTTGTCGCGTCACACCGTCGTGAAGCTCGACCTGAACTGCATGCCGTGCTTCTACCGAGGCATGCGCCTCGGCGCGCCCCACGGGTGTCCGACCCGGGAGTGCCTGGAACTCCTGTCGCCCGCGCTCGTCCTCGGAGCGGTCGAAGCGCGCCTTGCCCTGCTAGGCGTCATCCAAGAAGGCCACCATGCGCGATGACTTGCTCCAGATCATCCCCAAGCTCGTCGGTGTGCGGCTGGCTGTCGTCGGCGACGTGTTCCTCGACGAGTACCTTGTCGGCCGCGTCGAGCGCGTCTCCCGCGAGGCGCCCATTCCGGTGCTCGAGTTCATGCGCCGCTTTACCGTTTCTGGCGGGAGCGCCAACCCCGCCCATACCGCCGTCGCCCTTGGCGCGCACGTCGCCCTCGTCGGTCTCGTCGGCGTCGACGCCGCCAGCGCCGAGCTGCGATACCGTCTAGAGGAGAGTGGCATCGAGGATTACCTGGTCGAGGACAGGGGGCGCTGCACGACGGTCAAGACCCGCGTCCTGGCCGAGGGAACATTGGTGTTTCCCCAGCAAGTGGCGCGGCTGGACCGGCTCTCACGCCTGCCAGCCGAGGGAGAAGCCGAAGCCGCGCTGGTTGGCGGGCTGGAGGAGCTTATTCCCAACGTGGACGCCGTTCTGGTCTCGGACTATAAGACTGGCGTCGTGACAGAGGGCGTCGTCGAGGCATGCCGCCGGGTTGCCCACGCCCACGGTAAGCTCCTGGCGGTCGACTCCCAGGGCGACCTGCCGAAGTTCCACGGCTTCGACCTGATTCGCGCTGGCGCCCGCGACGCCGCCACCAGTTTGGGGCGAGCATTGGAGACTGAGGAGGATTTCGAAACAGCGACGCGGGGGCTGGTCGCCCAGCTTGGGGCGCGCGTCGTCGCGATTGGGCGCGCGGAAGAGGGCTTGTCAGTCGCCTGGAATGGGGATTACGCCCACCTACCGGCCATCAACAAGACGGAGGTCTATGATGTCACGGGCGCGGGCGATACCCAGGCCGCCACCCTGACCCTCGCCCTGGCTGCTGGCGCGTCGCCGCTGCAAGCGGCAGCGCTGGGCAACTATGCGGCGGGACTGGTGATACGCAAACTTGGCAATGCCGTGCCAACGCCAGAAGAGCTGGGGTGGGCGATTGAACACTGGTAAAGATGGACAGCCAGGGATGATGGCACATTTTGTTCCTTTAGCCCATATCTCTGACTGCCACTGATTCGTTTTCATATAATGAGAGAAAGTCTATTGCGGCACACAGCGTGTCCGCTATGCAGATAACTGCTCGTGAGGAGGGTTACATGCGCCGCCGCCTGCTTGCTGCCACAAGCCTCGGCCTCTTGTTCGTCCTATCACTCGCCCTGGGTGCGCTAAACAGTCTCGCCGCGCCCAGCGCCGGACCGGCTGCCGCGCCGCGTGTCGCGCTACCGGCCATCGATCTGACGGGGAACACGTCCACGACGCTGTCGATCCAGAACCTGGGTAGTACACCTGTCGTGGCCGTCCTGGAGCTGTACGCGCCATCGCCGGATCAGTGTCCGGGCGCCGCTCCCGCGCCTGTCTCTCGTGTGTGCCTCGGCGCGTTGAAGCCGTCCCAGACTAAGCAGGTCATCGGCTACAACGTGCCGCCGGGGATTTACAGCGGGTACGTCCTGGCGTACACCGACTGTCCGGCGGCCGGCGGCGTGCCGTCGGATACCCCGCTCGCCGTCGTGGCTCAACGGCAGGTCCGTCTCGGCGCGAGCCTGTCCGGGCCCGTCGCCGCAAGCGCTTACACTGGGCAAACGGTGGATACTGACGCCTATGACCCCAGCGCCGACCGCTACGTGTACTATGCCCCGCACATTCGAGAAGAGGCGCAGAGCGACACGTCCATCAGCATCCAGAACCTCGGTTCGACATGCGCAACGGTGAACATCCAGTACTGGGCCGAGACCCTTGGCGATCAGGCCAACTGCACCGACTCGGCTGGCATCAAGACCGTGACAGTCGCGCCAGGTGCGGCGGTGCGTCTCTCGCCGCGTGATATAGGGCTAACGATGTTCTACGGAAGCGCCTACATCGACTCGACGCAGCCCATCGCGGCCACGGTAGATGTCGCGTTGAACGACAACCACCAGTGGATGACGTACACTGTGCTTCCGTACTCGCCGCGCGAGCCGCGCTTCGTCCTGCCCCTGGTTCTTCAGACTCAGTCCAACGTCGCCGATAGATGGTCGACAACACTGAAGGTCCAGAATCCTAGCACGACAGAGAACACGCTCGTCAGCGAGCGGCTGCTGAACCTGGAGGGATCGCCCGCCAGTAGCTCCGCCTCCCAGCGTCTCTGCAGCGGCGCGGCGCGACTCGTTGAAGTCAGCAGCCTGAGCCAGCAGCCCGACTTCACCGGCGCAGCTGATGTCAATTCGGGTCCGGCCCTGGCCCTGCTGAGCAACTTCGGTCAGGACCAGTTCGACGGATATAGCGGGATTCCCACGTCCCAGACGGGGCCGCGCCTGGCCGTCCCGATTTTGCAGCGCACCGTCATCAGTGACGTCGTCACGCTGCGTTCCCAGGTCGCCGTGCGCAACGTCGATCCGGCGTCCGGTGTGGACGTTTCCCTGGCGCTGTTCAACGAAGATGGGGCGCTGGTTGACACAGAGACAGAGCACGTGGAGCCTAGCGGCGCCGTCGTGTTCGACCTGGCGGGCCTGCGGTTCCTTGGCCCCGGCTGGCGTGGCTCTGGCGTTGTCTCAGCCGTTGGGTCTGGCGCGCAGAGCGCCCATCTGGCTGCCGTCGTCCTCGACCGTAGTATTGTTGCAGGCTCCGACCAGTCACGCGCCTATGTCGCCGCCCTGATACCGCCTCCGCCGGCCACACCGACGCCGACGGCAACAGCGACAGCCACCGGCACGCCGCTGCCCACCTCCACCCCCACGCCGACGGCGACACCGATCACTCGCAGCGTCGAGCTGACACCGCCGCCCAACTCGGCCGGCTACGTCCAGAGCCGAAGCCCCAACAGCAACTTCTTCAACGGGAGCGATATCTTCGCTGGCTCCAACTATCAGTCGACCCGGCTGGAGACATGGATTGGCGCCATGCAGTTCGACATTTCGAGTCTGCCGGCCAATGCCACCATCACGGCGGCGGAGCTGCGGTTGACCGGAAAAACAGCAGCCTATCTGGACAGCGTGACAGGAATGCGCTGGCAGGTCCAGATGCTAGCGCCAAGCGTCGATGCCGGTTGGACCACGATTGGGTACGCGCAGATGTCGCAAGCGCCGGTTGTCGCGACGCTGACGCCCGATGTCGCCAAAGAGAACCTGGGGGTAGGCGTCGTCAACGTCTTCACCTTCACCCCGGATGGCCTCGCCAAGCTGCAAGAACGCCTCCGGACGACGGGGAAGGTCTCGCTGCGCATCGTCGCCACCGATGTGCCATCCGGCTGGCGGTCGATCTTCGGCTGGTACGCCGGCATGGCGCCTAGCGGCGCCGCCACGTCACCTGTCCTCAAGGTGACCTATCGCTAACTCCCTGTCGTCAGCGAGGGGGTGCTAGACGCAAGAAAGCCTCCGGGCGGTGGTCGCGCGGTGGGCTTTCTTGCGTCTGGGCTGGGCCGGGCTAGAATAAGGCTTTGGGAGGCAAAATGGGATGGGTCTTGTCGCTGGATGAAATGCGCCGCGAGCGCGCCCAACTGGCGGCGGAGGGAAAGCGTCTCGTCATGACGAACGGCGTTTTCGACCTGCTGCACATCGGACACGCGCGCTACCTGGCGCAAGCCCGCGCCCTGGGCGACGCTCTGTTGGTCGCCATGAACGACGACGAGAGCGTGCGCAGCCTCAAGGGGCCGTCGCGCCCCATCGTCCCCTTGACCGACCGCGCCGAGCTTCTAGCCGCCCTCGCCGCGGTCGATTACGTCGTCCCGTTCAGCGAGCCAACCGCGGCGGTTGTCGTCGAGAGCCTCAAGCCCGATATTTATGTCAAAGGTGGCGATTATGGGCCGGACAAGCCGCTGCCGGAAGCCGAGGTCGTGCGCGCGTATGGTGGCGAGGTGCGCATTCTGCCCTTTGTCGAAAACCGTTCGACAAGTGACCTGATCCGCGCTATCCTGGCAATAACATCCCCGACAAACTAATGGACATCAACGAGTCACCCGTTCCCCTCAGCGAGCCGCCCGCCGCCGAGGGTTACATTCCGCTAGAGGGCGCCGCTCCTGAAGGCCAAGGGGTGTCCTCCACAGGCGCCGGTATCGCCACCGGTGCAGCGCTTATTGCCCTGGGAAACATCGGCAGCCGCCTGCTCGGCATGATCCGCGAGATGGCGCTGTTTCGCTACTACGGCGCTTCCGGCATGGTGAGCGCCTTCACCGTCGCCGCCCAGGTGCCGCAGCTCCTCTACGACATGCTCATCGGCGGCCTCATCAGCTCGGCGCTCGTCCCCGTCTTCAGTGAGTATGCCGAACGCAGCATGGACGAGCTGAGCGACGTCGTCAGCATCGTCCTCAGCATCTCGGTCGTCATCACCATTGTCGTCGCCGTCGTGCTGAGCGTGGGCGCGTCGGTCGTCGCGACGCTCATCGGCGGCGGCCTCCCGTCGGAGTACCTCGACGCGGCGGTAAGTCTCCTCAAGGTGACGAGTCTGTCCATCGTCTTCCTGGGGTTGTCGGGTGTGATCAGCGGTGTGTTATTCTCGCTGCGCCGCTTCGTCCTGCCGGCGTTCGTCGTCATGGTGTTCAACGCCGCGCTCATAGTCGCTATCGTCGCGAGCCGCGGCAATGCCATCGTGATCGCGGCCTCTGGCTTGGTTATCGGGGCGCTACTCCAAGTCGTCCTGCAGCTGCCCGGCTTGCGCGGCCTGCGCATCGGCTTTCGCCTCGACTGGCGACACCCCGCCCTACGCCGCATTGCGCTGCTGTACCTGCCGATGCTGCTGGGCATTGCCGTGGCGCAGTTTGGCGCGCTCCTCGACCGACGCCTCGCCTCCGGTGTCCACCCCCAGGCCATCGCCTGGATGCGCGCCGCGACGACCTTGCAGCAATTCCCACAGGGATTGGTGGCGACCGCCGTCAGCATGGCCGCCCTGCCGACCCTGACCCGTCAGGCCAATGATCTTCCGGCATTCCGACGCACGCTTGGTGTTGCACTGCGCATGGTGCTTGTGCTCATCGTTCCCATGGTCGTCGCGCTGTTCCTTCTGTCCGCACCGACGGTCGCCCTGCTCTTCCAGCGCGGGCTTTTCCTGCCCGAAGATACCGCGCAGACGGCGCAGGCCCTGCGCGTCTATCTGATCGGCCTGCCATTTGCGGCCATCGACCTGCCGCTGGTATACGCATTCTATGCGCGCCACGATACGCTGACGCCCAACCTTGTCGCCATTCTGGGTGTTGTGGCCTACCTTGTCGTGGCGCTGCCGCTCATTGCCCCGCTCGGCTTTATCGGTCTCGTGGCAGCCAACTCAGCCCAGCTCACGGCCCACGCCCTGGTCATGCTCTACCTGGCGCATCGGCGCTTCGATGCCGTGCGCGGGCAAGCGTTCTTGCAGACGCTCCTCAAGCTGGGCATTGCCACCCTCGGGCTTGCCGTGGCGGTTGTAGCCGTCGAGGTCGTCGTTCCCCCCGCCCTAAACGGGACACTCAGGGCGGCGGCCATCGTGTTCGGCAGCGTCGCTGCGGGCGGGCTGGTGTTCCTGGCGCTGGCGCGGGTGTTGCGCATCGCCGAACTGGAAACCCTTGGGCGGCGGGTGCTGGAGCGCGTGCGCCCAGGTTTGACCCGTCGGGCAACGTGATGTATATTTAGGGCGATGTCCGATGCAAGGAGTTATGTAAATGACAAAGAAATCGCGCCGCGAGCGCAAGGCCGAGACGGCCAGGGAAATGTCATCCGCGCCTCGGACGTTGAGGCCGGGCGTTATCCCCACGACGCCGCCCATCACCAGTGGGCCTGAAACAACAACGGCGCCAACAGTGACGACGACGAGGGCAGCGGCCAGCCCTACCCGAACCACGCCCCGGCCCATGTCACCATCGCGGCAGCAGGCTATGCGTCAATCGAGCCAACTGCGGGCGCAGGTCGAGAACACAGGCGCTCGCCTCAGCCCGACCGACCTCTCACGGGAAGATACCTATGTGCGCCACGACCTCCGCAGTGTCGCCATTCTCGCGTCGGTCTTGATTGCGGCGCTCATTATTCTGGCCTTCGTCCTTCCCCGCGCTTTGGGCTAACAACAAGCAACTGAGGATAAGCCGACGCTAAACAGCGTCGGCTTATTTGTTATCAAGATGAAATCGTTCGACAAAGTCTCTATATTGTATCCTATTCGACCGTGAATGATCTTTACATATAGCGACTACAAGGCGTATAATAGGGGCAGAACGTACCTTTTGCGCATTGATTAGCGTCTATTCATGTGATTAGGCCGTTCACACGCATTAGCCCATTCTGCCAGACATCGTTACAGCTTGAAGAAGGAAGTCGTGCCCCGTCCTCCCCGTCTGCTTGCGTTGCTGACGATCCTGTTGGCGTGCGGCGTTCTAGCGCCTGCCAGCAGCTCTTCGGTCTTCGCCAACAGCGCCGCCCAGCGGTGGATCGTCTCTTTGGACACCACGGCGAAACAGGCCTCCGTTCTGGAGAGTCTGACCCAGGCCGGCTATACGCCACAGCGTACCCTCGACTGCGCCAGTGCCGTCGTCGTGTCTGAATCGCCGGGTATGCAGCACAAAAGCATCGACAGCGTGCAGAAGCTAGCAGGGGTCGAGAATGTGGAGCCGGACGACATGTTCGTGATGCCGCGTCGGCCCGACATGGTCAAGCCGCTATCCCGCCTATCCGAGCCAACGCACGCGAAGCCAACGCCGCGAGATGCGGCTCGCCCTAAGGTCATCCCGGATGATGAGTTTTTCACGTACCAGTGGAGTTTGCCACGTATCGACGCCCCAGGGGCCTGGGACTACACAACGGGCGCTGCCGACGCGCTCTCCACCGTCGCCATCCTGGACTCCGGCGTGGACCGCGACCATCCTGATCTGGCGGGACGGGTGTTCAGCGAGGCCGGCTACAACTTCGTCGATAACAATACTGATACCACGGACAACAGCCGCGTCGGCAGCGGCACACAGATCGCTGGCATCATCGCCGCGACCGGCAACAACAGCTCAGGCATTGCTGGCTTAACGTGGAACAGCCAGATCATTCCCATCAAGGTGCTCCGTCCCGATCCGCATTACGGCGGTGATGTGGGTCAATGGAGCGATGTAATCGCTGGTATCTGCTACGCCGTGTCCCACAATGCCCAGGTCATCCACATCGGGGTCGCTGCGTCCAAGCTAGAACAAGGCCCGACGCTCCGGCGCGCGCTCGACGCCGCAGTCGCCTCGGGCGCGGTCATCGTTGCGCCAGGTGGGGACGAGGGGCAAAAAGGTAACCCAACGGAGTATCCAGCCGCCTTTAGCAGCGTCATTAGTGTAAGCGCCGTCAACGAGAGCAACGATACTGTGGCCGAATCCAACTCGGGTTCGTACATTACCCTATCAGCGCCCGGTGATAACGTTCTTACGACTGTACCGATGAGCATCCGCCCTGAGGGTTACGGATACTTGGGCGGGTCGAATATCGCCGCTGCTCACGTGTCCGGCGTTGCACTGTTAATCAAAGCGGTGAATCCCACGCTCACGGCGTCGGAGGTGCGGGATATTCTCCGCCAATCCGCCGATGATCTAGGCCCTCCTGGGCCAGACTTTACATTTGGGGCGGGACTGGTGAACGCCAGGCGCGCTGTGTTGAGTACGCCCCACTGGCTGACCGTCTCCCCATCGGAGCCTCTGACCTTCCAGTGGGACCAGCAGAACCAGGAGTACCAACAGCAGTCGCTCTCCATCGCCAACACCAACACAAGCGCGTTGACGTGGAAAGCGGAAGCCAGTGTTCCCTGGCTGCAAGTGGCAGCGCCGCAAGGCGCGACGCCGTCTCTCGTTACGGTCTCACCACTACCACCGACCGGAGATCAGTGTGGCACACTCATCACCACTGTTAAAGCAGAAAGCACGATGCCCCGTCAGGCCGACGGGTCGAAGGATGTGCCGGTACGAGTATACCTCCCTGAGTGTCCCCGCCTGCCGTACAACGTCTACCTCCCCCTGATCCTCGGCGGACAGTAACAGTCGTCCCCTAGCCCGACGGAGAACGTGTTTATGCGCCGTTCCTACGCTTTCGTGTGTCTTGTTGTCTTGCTGACGCTCGCCGCCGCTGTCCTTGCAGCGCCTCTGCGAGCATTCCCGAATGCGCTGCCCAACGACCCGCTGCTCGCCCAACAGTGGGCGCTGACGGACACCTTCGGAATTCACGCCGACAATGCTTGGAAGTACACTGTCGGCGCTAATATCTCCGTGGCCGTCCTGGACGCGGGCTTTGACCTGGGCCATCCTGACCTGGCCGGTCGGTGGAGCAGCCCGTACAACTTCCTCGAAGACAGTCCACCGCAGAACCACAATGCGACGGACAACTGGGGCACGGGTATCGCGGGCCTGCTCGGCGCGACGACGAACAACGGCGTGGGTATCGCCGGGGTCACGTGGCGACCCAACATCGTCCCGCTGCGGGTCGTGAGCCGACGAACGAACGGCTCCGTCAATTACACCAGTCCTGCGACGGCGAATTTCATCGCGCAGGGCCTGGATTACGCCGCCGCCCATGGCGCGCGCATCGCCGTCATCGGCTTCAACATCAACAACATGAGCGCCCAGGACCAGAACACAATTCAGCAGGCCATCGACCGCGTTCAGGACCCCAACCACGGCAGCCCGATGATTGTCATCGCCCCGGTGGGCGAGCCACCGGCGAGCGGGAGTGGAACGCCCTATCCCGCTTCGCTGAACGGCGTCATCGGCGTCACGGCGACGATGACCGACAGCCTGATTCTCCAGGCGCGCAGCACAGGCCAGCTCTTGGTCCAGACCGGCCCCTTCGTGGATATCGCCGCCCCTGGCATCAATCTCCTCACAACCGGCGTTGATGGCAGCTCACCAGCCCAGAGCACTTACGTCAATGCCACAGGCGCGGAGTTCGCCGCTGGCCTGGTCGCCGGGGCAGCAGCCCTCGTCCTGTCCGTCGACCCGACGCTCTCGCCAGTCCAGGTGGAGGGCATCCTGCGCAGCCAGGCTCTTGACCGGGGCGCGCCGGGTCCGGACACGGTCTACGGCGCAGGCATCGTCGATGCGTCGGCCGCCGTCCGGGCAACGCGCCACTTCCTAACCCTGAACCCCAACACAGTGACACTGCCCGCCACGCTGAATGCTACGGCAACCATCTCCAACCCGTATACTCTCGCGGCGTCGTGGCAGGTGGACAACCATCCCGACTGGGTAGACGTGTCGAACCCGGTGGATGCGCTTCCAGGCTCCTTTGCGACTGTCACCCTTAAGCGCGTCCCCACCTGCGCCGAAGCCACCGCCCCGATCATCGCCTTCAGTAGCGCCTTGCCGCTGTCGTACGGCCCGGTGGAAGTCGGCATCCAGGTAACTGGCCTGCCATGCAGCACGCCGCAACCTACGCCCACCGCAACGTTGACGCCATCGATTACGCCGACACCAATGATGACACCGACGACGACGGGGACGCCGCCCATCAACCGCCCCAACAAGCTGTTCCTGCCAGCCCTGGAACAACGCTGCAATAGCATGACGAGCTGCCCTCAGCCCCGCTGATCTCGACGTTGTCCTATAAAACAACGCGCCCCGCAAGGTGAATGCCTTGCGGGGCGTGTCTGCGTCAAGCTGAATACTTAACCAGCGATGGGATTACGGGCCTTTCGGCATAGCCTTGAGAGCGTTGAAGGCGGGGCGCGGCGTGCCATCAGGGTCCGTGATGGCCCACCAGTATTGCTCGTCCTTGTCTGTCCAGTCCGGGTCGGCGATGTAAATCGTCGTCATCAGCCCGATCCACGGGGACCAATTCTTCTTAGCGTACTCATAGGCGCGCACCAGGTAGTCTGCCTTCTGCTCTTCCGACACCGCGTGCCACTTGTAGGATGGGTTCACCTCGTCAGAGGTCCAGCCCATCTCGAGCACGGCGACCTGCTTGTTCGTGTCGCCGTACTTCTCCATGATCTTGCGAAGGTCTTCGACGCGGCGGAAGGTGAAGAAACGCTCGCCGCCATACGCCGCCTTGTTCGCCGCAGCCTCGTCCGGCGAGACCTCAGGCGCCGCCTTGTAGCCCGGTGCGTGGACACCCAGCACATCGAAGTAGCCGTCGCTCTTGCCGCCCATCGCCTGGTACAACTGATCCAGGTAGACGTCGTCGGGCATGGCTGTCTGGTCATTTGTGCCGGTCGGCGAGAGGCCGGCGCTGATGACCATGGCATCTGGATCGGCGGCCTTGATCGCCGCGTAGGCGGCTTTGAGCATGGCCGCGTAGGCCCTCGGGTCGGGCCGCTGGTCGCACCACTCTCGCGCCAGGTTTGGCTCATTCCAGACCTCGTAGGCGCGGATGCGACCCTTGTAGCGCGTCGCCATCGCGGTCAGAAAATCCGTGAAGTCCTTCATGTTGGCCGGCGGGCCTTGCAGTGAGCAACCTTGCCGCGCCCACTGAGGCTGGTGGTCCACGCGGGCCATGATGTCGATGCCGCCATATTGGTTCGCGGTATAGACAATGTGGTCGGTGTGCGACCAGTCGAACTTGCCTTTCTCACCCTCGATGTCGCGCCAGCCGAAGCCCTGCTTCACCCACGTGAAGCCCATCTCCTTGACCTTCAATAAGTCCCGTTCAGCCAACTCCGGCCGCCACCACAAGAACGCCTGGACGCCATACTCCGGCGAATTCATGCGCAGGGGCTTCTTCGGTGGCGCGGGCGGCGGCCCCGCCGTCGGCTCTGGTGTCTTCGTCGGCTTGGGCGTCCGCGTTGGCTCGGCCTGCCCTGCCTGCGCCACCTGTGTCGGTACGGCCTGCCCTGCTTGCGCCACCTGCGTCGGCGCGGCGGCCGGCGCGGTCGGCGCCGCTGCCTTGGGCGCCGCCGTCGGTGGGACCGGAGTTGGCTGGGGGGCGCTGCCACCACAGGCGGCTACCGCTAGCAGAGCTAGCGCCACCACAACCATAACAACTATACGTTTATGAGCTTGTCTACTCACTTAAGCTCTCCTTGGGATGCAATCCTGTACGCAAGACCAACAAAACGGCGATTGTAGCATAACGCAGGCCGCGACGCCAACTTTGCGGAGACGCCCCTACACGAGTATAATCCAGTCGAACGGGTGTCTCAATTTCCAGCGCCGTCCTGCCTTGACCTAACATAACTTTCATGATATAGTTGAGAGCGTCGTCTCTGTTCTGATCGTTTATCCTATTCATCGGACTTATCCAAGAAAGGTACTCTGCAATGACGGCCATTCGTGTCAGTATGTTCCTTGTCCTGTTTGCTCTCGTCGTCGCTGTCTCGGCCGGCTGTAGTCCGACCGGCAGCAGTCAACCCGCCTCTACCCCGGCGGCCTTGAGCCAGGCGGCGACCGGCGGCCAGGCGCCAGCGAATGCTGCTGCGCCGGCGAGCAGCACGGCAGCCTCCGCGCCAAGCAGTAACGATACCAACGCCGCCAGCCCGGGTGGGCAACCCGCTGTCAAGGGTGATCCCAATGTGGCCGCCCTGGTGAACGGGGATCCGGTCGCCTTGAGCGACTACCAGCGGGCGACCACCGAGGCGCGCAACTTCCTCATCAACGACCAGAAAGTTGACCCGAACACAGCCCAGGGCGCTGAAGCCCTCAAGACGATGAATAGTCAGGTGCTCGAAGGGCTGATCGCCGATGTGCTGGTGCAGCAATACGCTCGGAAGAACAACATTAGCATCTCCGATGACGAGCTGCAAAAGTCTATCGACAGCTTGATCAAGGACATGGGCGGCCAGGACAAGTTTGACGAGAGTTTGAAGGCGCGGGGCATGACCCTGGAGTCGTTCAAGGCGCAGCAGCGCGCCCAGCTTCTCGGCAACAAGGTGCGCGATGCCGTGACGAAGGATGTTCCGCAAATGCAGGAACAGATTCACGCGCGCCACATCCTGGTTCAGACGAACGACGACGCGCTCAAGGCCCTCAAGCGCCTGGAAGCGGGCGAGGACTTTGCAAAGGTGGCCGCGGATGTCTCCCAGGACCCGGGCACGGCGAAAAACGGCGGCGACCTCGGCTGGTTCCCGCGCGGCGTGATGGTGCCGGAGTTCGACCAGGTCGCCTTCAGCCAGCCGCTCAAGAAGTTCAGCTCGCCGGTCCAGACGCAGTTTGGATATCACGTTATCCAGGTGCTCGAAAAAGACCCCAACCGCAAGCTCCCAGAGCAGCAGTGGCAGGACCTGCGCCAGTTCCGCTTCCAGGACTGGTTGGAGCAGCAGCGCCAGAAGGCCGACATCAAGCGGATGGTCGGCGACGACGCATCGAATCCGTAACAGTGAAAGGTTTGTAGAGGAATGGAGATTTCCTGGCTCGGTTATAGCTCGTTCCGCATCAAGAGCCGCGACGGCTTTGTGGTGCAAGACCCCTATGCGGGCAAGACCTTGGGCGTGCCGTCGATGACGCGCACAACCGCCGACATCGTGACGGTCAGCCACGAACACGCCGGCCATAACAACGCCGACGCCGTGAAGGGTGAGCCGTACGTCATCCGTGGCCCCGGTGAGTACGAGGTCAAGGGCATCTTCGTGTTCGGCATCCCGACGTACCACGACGGCAAGAAGGGCGCGGTGCACGGCAGCAACACCGTCTACGTCCTGGACACCGAGGAGATGCGCGTGTGCCACCTGGGCGACTTGGGGCACGTGCCGACGCAGACCCAGGCCGAGGCAATTGGCTCGGTGGACGTGTTGTTCGTACCCGTCGGCGGCGGCAATGCCCTTAGCCCCAGCCAGGCCGTCGAGGTCATCAACATGCTCGACCCGCGCATCGTCATCCCCATGCACTACCGCATGGACGGCGAGGACGTGAAGCTGGAGAAGCTCGACAAGTTCCTGCGGGCGATGGGCATGGAAGACAAAGAGGTGTCTCACCAGGAGACGCTCAAAGTCGTGAAGAAGGACTTGCCCGAGGAAGGGACCCAGGTCGTCGTTCTGGAGCCGAAGCGGTAGAACATAATCGCACAATGCCGCATCACTATCGCTTTCCTCAAGCCGTTGAAGATGCGCTGGTCGTGCTCGACCAGTCCGAGCTGGGCCGTGCCTGGGCGAACTATCTACGCAGCAGCCGCATCCAGGTCGTGTTCAACAGTACGCTTGGTGGTCCGGGCGGCACGACCTGGCTGGGCTGGCGCATTTACTTCCCCGCCAGCATGCGCACCTACCTGGAGCCTGACCGGCTCGTCCACGAGCTCGTTCACACGACGCAGGCTCCATATATCTTTGGCAGCCTGGAGCACGAGCGCGCAGCCTATATCGTCCAGTATCAGTACCTCGCCAGCGTCGCCCCCGCGACGCCGCAGCTCGACTTTTACATGGATGTGGTGCGCAATCTGCAACAGGGTGGCGACGAGGCGTATGACTGGATCCGCGAGCGTGGCCCATACTACCACTACTTCCCCGTCGAGAACCCTCGGCTGCGCGACGTTCGCAAGTGGCTGCCCCAGGTGCGGTATGCCCTCACTGTGAGCCGGCACCGCGTGCGCGGCAACGTGTCGAAGGGATAGCATGGACCCCGACCACTTCGAGCAGCTTGTTGCGGATGCGCTGGACAGCCTGCCGCCGGAGCTGATGCCCTATCTCGAGAACGTCGCCGTCGTGATCGAAGAGTGGCCCCACGCCGGCCACTATGCTCGCGTCTCGGTCGCGCCAGGCGCGCTCCTCCTCGGCTTATACGAGGGTGTGCCGCGCCTACGCCGCCCCTCGTCCCTCACCCTTGTCCCGCCCGACAAGATTACCATTTTCCGTGGTCCCATCGAGTACCTGTACCCCGGCGAAGGCCCGGCCCACGACGCTCTCATCCGCGAGCAGGTGCGCCGCACCGTTCTGCACGAGATCGGCCACCACTTCGGCTTCGGCGAAGAGCAATTGCGGCGGTTGGGGTATTGAGACGGACAGCCATGCCCGAACGCGATCCAGCCAGGAAGCCCCGTACACCCCGCGCCATCGGCCGACGGCCCCGCCGCCGCCACACCCGCATCGACCGCTTCGAGCGCCTGGTCGCCGAGGCCATCGACTCCCTTCCCGCCCAGTTCATGCCGTATCTTGAAAAGGTCGCCATCGTCATCGAGGACTGGCCGTCCGAGGAAGACCTGGCCGAGCTGGGCATGGGTCCCGACGAAACGCTGTTTGGGCTGCATCGCGGACCGCCGCTTGGCGCCTACGACAACATGCTGACGCCGCCCATGATCATCATCTACCGTGGTCCCATCATGGAAGAATGCGAGACCGAGGACGAGGTGCGACGCGAGGTAAGGACGACAGTCCTGCACGAAGTCGGCCACTTCTTTGGCATGAGTGAGGACGACATGAAACGCCTGGGGCTGGACTGAGGGCAGCCGCATGGAGTTTCCAACCCTCGCCCGACCCAACCTGGCCGACCAGTACACCATGACGCGCTTGCCCAACGGTCTGCGCGTGTTTGCCGTTCCCCTGCCCGACCGCTACTCCGTCACAGCTGCGTTCTACGTCGGCGTCGGCGCGCGCTACGAGCCGGCCGAGATTTCCGGTGCGTCCCACTTCATCGAGCACATGGTCTTCAAAGGCACGCAGCGGTATCCGACACCGGAAGCCATTGGGCGGGCCATCGAGGGCGTCGGCGGCTCGCTCGACGCGTTCACGTCCGACGACCGAACAGGTTATGTCGCCCGCGTGCCGGCGGCCCGGCTGGCCGTCGCCATCGACGTGATTGCCGACATGCTGCGGCGTCCGAGACTGCGAGCGACTGACGTCACGCGGGAGAAGCGCGTCATCCTGGAAGAACTGGCGATGATCCAGGACGAGCCAGAGAGCTGGGTCGCTGTCCTGGGCGACGAGCTGATGTTTGGGCAGCATCCTCTGGGCCGCGATATCCTCGGCGCCGAGCCAACCCTGAAAGCGATGACCCGCGCCAAACTGGCCGAGCACATGGCGCACTTCTATCGGCCCGGCAACACGGTCATTGCGCTGGCCGGCGCGTTTGAGCCTGCCCACGCTCTAGATACCATCGAAGCGGCGCTGGGTGACTGGGCGCCGGGAACAACGCCGAGCTTTGCGCCAGCGCCGCCACTGCGGCCCGGCCCGCACGTCCGCGTGGAGACGCGGCCTATCGAGCAGGCGCACCTGCGCCTCAGCGTCCCTGGGTTCTCGCTGCTGGACCCACGTCGTCACGCCCTGCAACTCCTCGGCGCGATTTTAGGCGCGGGCATGACGTCGCGGCTGTTCCTGGAGTTGCGGGAGCGCCAGGGGCTGGCCTACAATGTCTACAGCGACGAGACCTATCTGCACGACATCGGTCTCCTGAGTGTCTACACGGCGGTTGATCCACGGCGTGCCCCCGACGCCCTACGCGCCATTTTGCGCGAGTTGCAGCGACTGCGCAACAAGCCAGTATCCGACGACGAGCTTCAGAAAACGAAGGAGTATCTCAACGGTGGGCTACTGCTGCGTCTCGAAGACACAGCGGAGATCGCCATGTCCCTGGCAGGCCAGGCTGTCGTGCGCGACGAAATCCTGACGGCATCCGACATGGCAGCGCGGCTGGCGCGGGTCACAGCGAAGGATATTCAGGTGACGGCGCAGCAATTCCTGACGCCAGAAATGATGCACCTTGCTGTTGTCGGCCCCTTCGCGTCGCCTGGGCGGTTCGAAGACATTTTCAAGGAGACAGTGTGAAATTCCTCCTCTGTGACCCTCGCCTTCCCGATGGCCCAGGACCTTTCACGAGTCATGGACTGGTAAGAACCGGGACGCCCTAGCGTCTTAGTATCGCGCAATGTTTTATCTCTCGAAACGCTTGACATTACAACTGTATAGTAGTATACTATGCTTCTGAGTCTAGCAAGCTAGCGTGGGCGAGCGTTGAGCGCATAGGCTGAGTCGCGGCGGGCGGGCCGCGAACGATGGTCGTTTTCAGGAAGACGCGGGTTCTTCTCTATCCCATTGCCACTGCTTACCCTTCACATCGCGTCGGGCGCGACGTCCAGAGCGCCCCGTGGCCGGCTACGTTTGACTATCCCAGCGCCCATCGCAAAACGCCAAGGAGCCGATTGGGCGCATCCCGCATCGCCCCGCTTATTACATAGCCACCCAATGTCGGGTAGCGTCTATAGATGAGCCAAACTGGGTTTGGCGGGCATGAGTTATCGCCCGCCTATCGTCACGTCTACGCCCGGCGACGGGTCGCAGACACAGCGTGGCTAAAGTGTCGAGCAAAGGTGTTGACATCCGTTTGCGCTGGTGGACCGAGAGCTGCCGCCCAGTCTCCTGCCCCCACCCCGCGAACGCGTCAACGGACATCCACTTTGCCTGCTGCGCGGTCTTTAGTTAGTCACCTCTGATCTGTGAGGAGGACGCCCTTGGATCTCAAAGAATTCAATGCCATCCGAATCAGCCTCGCTTCGCCTGAGGAGATTCGGACCTGGTCTCACGGCGAAGTCACCAAGCCTGAAACCATCAACTATCGGCGCCTACGGCCCGAGAAGGATGGTCTTTTCTGCGAAGCCATCTTCGGCCCAACGAAAGACTGGCAGTGCTACTGCGGTAAGTACAAGAAGATTCGCTATCGCGGCATCGTCTGTGACAAGTGCGGTGTCGAAGTCACCCGGGAGCGCGTCCGCCGCGAGCGCATGGGCCACATTGAGCTCGCCTCGCCCGTCGCGCACATCTGGTACACCCGGCGCGTGCCGAGCTACCTCGGTCTGCTGCTGGACATCTCCCGCCGCAACCTGGATCGCGTGCTCTACTTCGCCCAGTACATCATCACGCGCATCGATGAGGAAGCGCGCCAGAAGGCGCTGCGCCGGCTGGAGGAAGAAGTCGAGAAAGAAACGCGCCGCGCCCGTGCGTCGACGGAAGCCCGTCTCGGTCAGCAGCGCGACGACATCGAGACGCAGATGGGCGAGCGCCAGACTGAGCTAGACGCCGTTCTGGAGCGCCTGCAGAGCGAGCGCGATGCGCGCGTCGCCGACGTGATGGAGCAGGCGGCGACACAGCGCGAGTCTGTTAAGGGCGACAAGACGGCTCTAGCCAAGCTGGAGGAGGATGTCTCCAACCAGCTGAGCGACATCGAGGCCGATTTCCGTGAGGAGCGCGAGCGCTACCAGGCCCTGTTCCAGGGCGAGCGCGACCGCCTGTTCGGCGATCTCGAAAAAGAGCTGGACAAGATCAACCGCGTGGTCGACGAGCAAACCGCCGGCCAGATCAAGGAGATCGAGTCGCGCCGCGCTGAGTTGAAGAAGCTCGAAGTGCGCCAGCTTCTCACCGAGGCGGAGTACTGGGAACTGCACGAGCGATGGAACACCGGCGGCCAGCCCATCTTCCAGGCAACGATGGGCGCCGAGGCGCTCAACGATATCGTCGAGCAGACCGACCTGGATAAGATGGCCAAGGACATGCGCCACGAGATTCGCACCGGCAAGAGCAAGCAGCGCCGCAAGAAGGCGACGAAGCAGCTCAAGGTGGTCGAGGCGCTAAGAAAGTCGAACAACCGGCCGGAGTGGATGATCCTCAAGGTGCTGCCGGTCATTCCACCCAACATCCGCCCGATGGTGCAGCTTGACGGCGGCCGCTTCGCTACGTCGGATCTGAACGACCTGTATCGCCGCGTCATCAACCGCAACAACCGTCTCAAGCGGTTGCTGGAACTAGGCGCGCCGGACGTCATCATCCGCAACGAGAAGCGCATGCTCCAGGAGGCCGTCGACTCACTCATCGACAACAGCCGCCGTGGCAAGGCCGTCTCGGCGCGGGGCCGCCGTAAGCTCAAGAGCTTGAGCGACATGCTCAAGGGCAAGCAAGGCCGCTTCCGCCGCAACCTGCTGGGCAAGCGCGTCGACTATTCCGGCCGCTCAGTCATCGTGATTGGGCCGCACCTCAAGCTGCACCAGTGCGGTCTGCCCAAGGGCATGGCCCTGGAGCTGTTCCGCCCGTTCGTGATGCGCAAGCTCGTCGAGTACGGCCACGCCCACAACGTGAAGGGCGCCAAGCGTCTCATCGAGCGCATGGACCCAGTCGTGTGGGAGGTGCTGGAGGAGATCATCGAGGATTACCCCGTGCTCCTCAACCGCGCCCCGACGCTGCACCGCCTGGGCATCCAGGCCTTCCAGCCCATCCTGGTCGAGGGCAACGCCATCCAGATTCACCCGCTGGTGTGCGCCGCCTTCAACGCCGACTTCGACGGCGACCAGATGGCCGTCCACGTGCCCCTGTCGCGTGCAGCCAAGGACGAAGCGCGCCGCCTGATGCTGGCGAGCCACAACTTGCTCAAGCCGGCCAGCGGCGAGCCTATCGTCGGCCCATCCAAGGACATGGTGCTGGGCTGCTACTACCTGACCATGGACGCCGACCCGATGCTTGCCAACGGCAAGAAGTGGGTCTTCGCCGACCCTGCGCCGACCGACGGCTACGTTGACGGCACGCCGCAGACGCTGCTGGACGAGGTCGTGATGGCCTACAACCTGGGCCACCTGCACGTCCATACGCCCATCACGGTCTACACGACGACGTACTACGACCCCAAGACCGGCAAGCGCTTCGCCGATGGGGAGCCGCAGTACCTGCCCATCGAGACGACCGTCGGCCGCGTCCTGTTCAACCAGATCCTGCCGCGGGAACTGCGCTTCGTCAACCGCCTGCTGGACAAGGGCAAGCTCAACGACCTGGTCGGCGACGCGTATCACCTACTCGGCCCCGACCCGACGGCCGACCTGGTGGACGACATCAAGAGCCTGGGCTTCCAGTACGCGACGCGCTCCGGCCTGACCATCGCCGTGGCGGACATCACCGTCCCCGAGGACAAGCCGGTGATCCTGGAGCGCGCGGCCCAGGAAGTGGAAGAAATCCAGCGCCAGTACCGGCGCGGTCTGATTACCGAGGAAGAGCAGTATCAGAAGACGGTCGAGCTGTGGACGCGGGCCACGGACGAGATTACCGAGGCGGTTCAGACCTCGATCCCGATTACCAGCCCGCTGCGCACGATGGCCCAGTCCGGCTCGACGAAGGGCGGCTTCCAGCCCATTCGACAGATGGCTGGCATGCGCGGCCTTATGGCCGACCCGGCCGGGCGCATCATCCCGCTGCCTATCCGCTCGAACTTCCGCGAGGGGCTGACGGCGCTGGAGTACTTCATCTCGACCCACGGCGCGCGCAAGGGTCTCGCCGATACGGCGCTCCGCACGGCGGACGCCGGCTACCTGACCCGCCGTCTGGTTGACGTGGCGCAGGACGCGATCATCAACATCGAGGACTGCGGCACGCGCCAGGGCATCTGGATCGGTCCGCGCGAGGGTATTAAGGGCGCCGGCGAGAGTCTGCGGGAGCGTCTCTTTGGCCGCGTGACCCAAGGCCCGGTGGTGGACCCGAAGACGGGCGAGGTGATTGTCGAAGCCAACGTCATGCTCGACCAGCCTGAGATCGACCTCATCGAGAAAGCTGGCCTCAAGGAAGTGTACGTCCGCTCGCCGCTGACGTGCTCCCTGCGCCACGGCCTGTGTACGCTGTGCTACGGCCGCGACCTGGCTCGAGGCGGGCAGGTTGGCATCGGCGAGGCGGTCGGCATCATCGCCGCCCAGTCCATCGGCGAGCCTGGCACGCAGCTCACCCTGCGCACGTTCCACACCGGTGGTGTGGCGGGCACGACGGACATCACCCACGGTCTGCCGCGCGTCCAGGAGCTGTTCGAGGCGCGCATTCCGAAGGGCGAGGCGCTGATCACCGAGATCGGCGGCCGGGTGGAGATCCACCGCCTGGACGAGGGCATGCGCGAGATTCGTATCATCGCCCAGCAGCTGCACCGCGACCGCTACCCACGTCCGGCTGGCGCTGAGCTGGCCGTCGAGGACGGCAGTGTTGTCGAGGCGGGCGAAGTGCTCGTGACAAGCGGCGACACGCGCGTCACAGCGACGCGCAACGGCCGCGTGGCCGTCGAGAACGACGTGATTTACGTCAGCCACGAGCAGCAGGAAATCCGCTCGTACCAGGTTCCACCGGGCGCGCGTATCCGCGTCGAGGAGAACCAGGTCATCGAGCCGGGTCACCAGCTCACCGAGGGGGCGAAGAATCCGCATCGGGTGCTGGCGATCCAGGGCCGCGAGGCGACGCAGCAGTACCTGCTGATGGAGATCCAGAAGGTCTACCGTTCGCAGGGCGTGAACATCAACGATAAGCACATCGAGATCGTGCTGCGCCAGATGCTCGGCAAGGTTCGTGTCAAGAATCCGGGCGACAGCGAACTGCTGCCCGGCGACCTGGTTGACAGGTTGCAGTTTGAGGAAATCAACGCGCGTCTGATCAGCCAGCGGAAGCGGCCAGCGACGGCTACGCCCATCCTGCTTGGCATCACGAAGGCAGCGTTGGCGACGGAGAGCTTCCTCTCGGCTGCGTCCTTCCAGCATACCATCAACGTCCTCGCGGATGCTGCCATCGCGGGTAAGGTCGATGAGCTGTACGGTCTCAAAGAGAACGTCATCATCGGCAAGCTGATCCCGGCGGGGACGGGCTTCCGTGAGCGCGCCAACGCGTCCATTGAGGAATCAGGCCGCGGTCTCGTGAGTGGCGAGATCTTCGACGAGGACTACGAAACCGACTTCGACTTCATCGCCGACATCGACGGCGACGAAGAGGAGGAGTTCGAGGACGAAGAGGGCGACTTCGAGATGGACGAGGAAGAGGACTACGAGGAAGAGAGCGAGTACGACTTCTAATTCCCTAAGGTGTGCGGCGTGTGGGGCTGCCAATCCCCACACGCCGG
The DNA here is from genome assembly GCA_039810085.1 of Anaerolineae bacterium. Taxonomy (GTDB): domain Bacteria; phylum Chloroflexota; class Anaerolineae; order Epilineales; family JAHCIE01; genus JBDHWG01. The sequence goes on along the minus strand of JBDHWG010000029.1, from coordinate 15,459 downwards.
GCGCCGGATGTGAGGCATTGTGAACGAGGAGCAGAAGAGCCAGCAGTCAGAGATGTGGGCCGCCCTGGAGTCGGAGGAGTACGGCTATCAGGAGCTTCAACGCGGCGAGATTCGCACCGGTGTCGTCGTTGATAAGACGCCCGACCGCATCATCGTAGACCTCGGCGCTAAGACAGAGGGGATTGTTTCCTCGGATGACCTGGCGCAGCTCGGGCCCGAAGCTGTCGCTCGGATCAAGGTTGGCGACGAAGTCTCGGTCTACGTCGTGCGCACCGATGGCAACAGCGGCGAGGTGATCGTCTCTCTGTCGCGCGCTCGCGGCCAGCAGGATTGGAACCATGCCAACGACCTGCTGAACAGCGGCGAGATTGTCGAAGCCAAGGTTGTCGGCCAGAACAAGGGCGGGTTGATCGTCCAGCTGGGTCAGCTCCAGGCTTTTGTCCCCAGATCGCACATTGTTCTCGAATCGGGCATGGGCGAGAACCTGGCGCAGATGGTCGGCCAGACCATCCCTATCAAGATTATCGAAGTGGACCGTCGCCAGCGACGGCTCATCGCCTCCGAGCGAGCCGCCTGGAAAGAGTGGCGGCGTGGGCAGAAGGAACGTCTCCTCGACCAGCTCGCCGAAGGCGCGGTCGTCAAGGGGCGCGTCACCTCCATCACCGACTTCGGCGTGTTCGTCGACCTGGGTGGGGCGGACGGCCTGATCCACGTCTCCGAGCTGTCCTGGGACCGCAATGTCCAGCCCAAGGACATCCTGCACGTCGGCCAGGAAGTCGAGGTCTACGTCCTGAACGTCGACCGGGACCGCAACCGCATCGGGCTGAGCCTCAAGCGGCTGCGCGCCGATCCCTGGAGCACACTCGAGGCGCGCTATCAGAGCGGCCAGCTCGTGCAGGGGACCATCACCAACCTGGCGAAGTTCGGCGCGTTTGCCCGCATCGACGAGGGTGTAGAAGGCTTGATCCACATCTCGGAGCTGGCAGACCGCCCGGTGAACAACCCGGCGGATGTCGTCCACGAAGGCCAGGTCGTTACCGTCAAGGTACTGGGCGTGGATCCACAGCGCAAGCGCGTCAGCCTGAGCCTCCGCCAGGCCGAAGGCCAGAGTCTACCGATACATGAAGGTACAGCGGAGACCGAAACACCTACGGCGGCGGAACCCGAAGCAAGTCAGACCGAGGAAGTCGAAGCCCAGCGAAACGCAGAAGACAACGTCGCAGCAGACCCGACCGAGGCGCCAACCTCGGAGACGGACAAGGAGTAGGCGGTGGGCAGGTCAAGACGACGCGATAGTTACAAACCGGCCAAGCCCACGGCGGCAGCGCCCACAGCGGGTCGGTTTGCAGATCAGTTGCTCACGTGCGAGCAGTGCGGACGCCAGTTTGTATTCACGGTCGAGCAGCAGCGGCGGCGCGCGGACCTTGGTCTCCCCTCGGAAGCGCCGTCTCTCTGCCCCATCTGCGCCCCGGCCGACTACGCAGCGCCGGTAGAGACCCCGCCGCGCCAGGAGCACCGCGAGGAGCGATCACCTGCGCGTGTCGCCCCTGCTGCGGCAGCGCCTTCGCGGCCCAAGACGGAGCGCGAGCCTGTTCGTGACGCCAGCGGCAAGCGTGAGCGCCAGGAGTCGGGGGCTGGGTTCACCGTGCGATCCCTCGGCCACGTGAAGTGGTACGACGAAGAACGCGGCTACGGCTTTATCGTGGAGGACGAGACGGGCGAGGAGTATTTTGTCCACGGGTCGGCGCTCGAAAGCGGCGCACCGCCGCTCCTGGAGGGTCAGGCGGTCGAGTTCGAGGTGGCGCACCGCCAAAAAGGCCCCGAAGCGGTCTATATTCTCACGCTCTAGACGTTATCGCCCGAAATCATCGAGGGATGAGTCCTGCGCAGGACTCATCCCTCTTTTTGTTTCTAGTCCCACACCACTCCTATGGGGCCCACGCCGGCGCGTAGAGTGGCCCGTATGTGATCGGCGGCGAGATGCCGCTCCCATCAGCATTGATCGAGTAGATGACGACGTCCCCCCCGATAGAGTTTATGAAGGCTAATTGCGTTCCACTGCCAGCCCAGGTTGGTTGGGCATCGACAGAGGCTATGGGTGATAGCGTAATCTGCATGTCCCCCGTACCGCTCGGGTTGACGCTATAGACTTCCCAGTTGCCCGTGCGATTAGATGCATAGGCGATGCGGTTGCCCTTGGGCGACCAACGGGGCCAGGAGCTTTGCCCGGCCGAGAACGTCACCTGGCGCAAGTTGTACCCATCGGCTGTCATGACCCAGATTTGGTCACGGCCACCACGCGCCGCATTGTCGCCGCGTCGGTTGCTGGCAAAGGCGATCATGCTGCCGTCGGGCGAATAGGATGGCATTCGGCTCGATGATGCTCTAAAGAAGTTGTCGTAGGGGCTGGACGTCGGCCCGGTGGTGGCCGTCGGCGCGACATAGGGCGTCGATGTGGGCGTGAATGTGGGTGTCGGACCGATTGGCGTCGCGGTGGGCTGGTCCGGCGACTGCGGCCACGTCAGGCGGTAGTCGTATTGATTGTTGCCCGTAATATCAATCGGCGTGGTTGTGTCGGCCGGCACACGATAGATGTCGAAGCCATCGAACGTACCGGCATCGGATGCGAAGGCAATCCACAGCTTATTCCGAGCGTCCGGCTTCGGCGCCCACGTCGGGTTCATGTTCGTCACCGACGCGGTGTTGTTGCCAGAAGGCGGACACGTCGCATTGGTATTTGTCAGGCGGACAGGGGACGCGCCGCTCACACTCATGCGATAGATTTCATAGTGGGTCGGACAGGAGGGGTAGTCGCGGTTCGACGCGAACGCAATGGCCGTGCCATCCCAGGACAACGCCGGTTCGATGTCGTCCACGTTAGGGTTCTGCGACACAAGCGCCGGCTGCCCGCCAGAGACACTCTTGAAAATCTGCCAGTGGCCGTTGACCTGCTGCGTCCAGACGAGCGGAAAATCAGACGGTGGCGTGGCAGTGGGTGTATTGGTCACAGTCGGGGTAGGACTGGGGCGAGGCGTCACGGCCTGGGCGATCAAAGGTAGATACTGGGTCACACCCGTGTTCGTCGCCTCTGGTGTACTGGCGACACGCTGGTAGGCAATCTCACCGGATGGAGTCGGCAAGGCGGTAAAAAGCGCGAGTATTGTGGCGGCAACAACCAGCAGGGCCAGCAGGCCAAAGAACACGCGCGGGGGGCGTGTTGGGGCACGCATCAGCAAATCTCCCAGGGAGGCAACACACCTCCTGCACGAACAAGAACCGCCAGTCTGGCCTCGGAACGTTGAGGCAGGGACGGCGGCAAGAGCATTATATCACGAGATGAGCGCGCCCGCCAAGTCATGCCGAGTCGTTCCGCCCCTCACCTGCCAACCGCCGCAGCTTGGCATACTTGACGTACTCGTAGTAAGCCATGAGACCCGCCATGCGCAGACCATGCAGGCCGTCACGGTAGCCATGCAGCGTGATGAAGCGGCGGCGAAACTCGCGCAGCGGCTGAAGCACGAAGTTATGCGGCCGCGCCCGTGCCCCTGTCGCATGAAGGATGCCCGCGTCGTAGGACGTGTAGCTTGCCTGCTTGGCGTGGAATTGGGCGACGCTGCGGTAGTTGTAGTGGATGAATGGCTCCGTCAGATGCCCTGCCGGCCCATCCAGGACGATCAGCTCATGTACCGCGCGTTCAGGGTCGTAGTGGGCCCGGTCCGCACGAAACAGGCGTAGCTGATAGTCCGGCCACCATCCCCCGCCGTGCGTCAAATGGCCGAAGATATAGTTGCGGCGTGGAATCCAGTAGCCAGACGGGCTGGTCGCCTCATCTTGGGCGATGACGCGCCGAATCTCGTCCGCCAGGGCGGGCGTGACCCGCTCGTCCGCATCCACAAACAGTACCCAAGGGGTTCGCACCAGCGCGATGGCTGCATTACGTTGGTCGGCGAAGTTGCGGAAGGGCCGCACGACGACATCGGCGCCCGCCGCACGCGCCAGGCCCGCCGTCCCATCTGTGCTGCCGGAGTCCACGACGAAACGCCTGTCCGCCCAGGCGACACTGGCGAGACAATCCGGGATGTGACAGGCCTCGTTGCGCGTCAGGATAACAGCGGTGATAGTGGGACTGGGTGACGAGGTGATGGGGTGACGAGGTGACGAAGTGACGGGATGACGGGGTGACGAGGTGATGGGGTGACGAAGTGACGGGGTGACGGAGTGGCGAGATGACGAGGTGATGGGGTGACGGGCAAGGCTGGCGACTTCCCAGTAGGCGTCGCGCCGTTCGCCAGCCGCACGACGGGCGCGTATCTTAGCGCCAGCCCATACGACACTACGCAAAGCGGCGTCTCGTAACGCTGTGTGGTGCTTGTCGAACAGGCGCAGGCGGCTGCGCCATAGCTCGACGAACATACGCTGGCGGAATTGCCGTGTGCTCTGCGCCTCGTGGTGGACAACGTGCGCCGACGGGACGCAGTAGAGCTTCCACCCGGCATCGGTGAGGCGGCGGCACCAGTCAAGCTCCTCGGCGTACATGAAGAAGCCTTCATCCAGGAAGCCAACCTGGCGAACGGCGACACTCCGAGCCAGAATGCACGCGCCGAGCAGCGTCTCCACCTCGAACGGCGTGTCTCCCGCGTAGCTCGCCCGTGGGTAGCGGCCATTCAAGCGCGTGTCCATGACACGGTTCAGGCGGCCCGGCGGCGGGAACAGGTCGAACAAGGTCTGGGCAAGGCCGGGGAAGAGAAAGGCCGAAGGCTGGAGCTTCCCGTCGGGGTAGGTCAGGCGCGGACCGACGGCGCCAGCGCCCGGTGTCTGCATGAGAAAATCGATAAGGACGGCAATTGCGCCCGGCGTTACGGTTGTGTCCGGGTTGAGGAGAAGCACGAAGTCGGGCAGCGTCTGCCTACCGTTCGGGCGCAGCGCCGCAACGCTTGCCCAGGCTTCAGATGAACGTGGCGCTTCGTCAGCCAGGGGGTCAAAGCCCAGGGCGCGCAGCGCCAGGTTGTTGCCGCCCGCAAAGCCGAGGTTGGTGGGCGAGGGAATGAAGTCCACCCACGGGAACTGGGCCGGCACCATCGCTGCGCTGTCATCGGAGGAGACGTTGTCTACAACAACCACGCGCGTCGCAAGGGCAGCCGATCCGCCAACGTGTGTCGGTAGGCCAAGCGACGGGTCCGCCGCCAGGGACTCTAGACACGCCGCGAGCAACGCCCGCGTGTTGTAGCTGACGATGACGATGGCGAGGCTAGTACTCAATCGTCACCTGGGTCGGGTTGACGGACTCCTCGTGCTTGCGCACGTCCTCCTGGATCAACCCCAGATAAAACGAGGGCTGGCGGCGCAAAGGCTTGTCGGTCACGCGGATACCGCCCGTAATCTGCACCGCCTGGCCCGGCAGCAGGTACGTATAGGTCTTGTCGTTGATGACGCGCTCTTCCAAGGGACAGCGGTCGTTGCCCTCACCGGGCGGGCACAGCAAGGTGCGCCCATCTACGTTGCGGCGCTCTAGCTTCGACGGGTCGCCCAGCTCCCAGCGGTAGGGATAATCCAGATCCGTCGGGTTGGCGTCGAAAGCCGCCCCCAGGCGGAAAGCGCCCGACGACTGGGGCAGCAGCAGCGTGTTATAGGACTGGCGGCTGTCGTAGACCGTGCCTGGCGGCGGCCCCTGAGTGCGCAACGGCACGGTGCCGATATTCTTTACCGTCGCCGTGATGTTGACTGTCCCTCCCAGGGGAATGACACGCGGCTCGATCTGGCTATCCATGATCGTCGCCCGGGGCACGCCGCCCTCCTTGATCGTCAAGGGCTGGCGCTCCACCACGACGTTGCCTAGCGTGTCCCGCGCCTCGACGACAACTTTGTACGTGCCATCAGGCGGCGGGGGCGCGTCGGCATCGACACCCGCGTCATAGTCGTACTGGTGGCGGCCCGGCTCGCCCGGCTCGACCGGCCCCTTCTTCTTCTCGAGTAACGAGACGACGAAGTTACCCTGGTTATCCGCCAGGTAGACGCGGACCGTCGCGGGCTTGGCAAGCACATAGCTCACCGTGATGCGGTCGTTGATGCCGTCCTGGTTGGGCGTAAACTCGTTAGGAAAAACGGTAAACTCGGTGATGTCCGGGCGCGTAGTATCAGCGCCCTGGATGACGAGTTGCCCGCTGATTTCGCTCGGCGGACCACCTTCAGTGGGTGTCGCTTGCAGCCGCCAGGTGTAGGTATCGTCGGGGAGCATGCGCCCGTCCACGATGCCGTTGAACAGGGCGCTGTAGTCGCCGGGCGAGCGCCGCTCATCCTTGCGCCAGACATGCTCCTGGCCGTCGGAGCCTGTGAATGCCGTCGTCAGCAGCGATGTCTGACCAATCGTATACTGGATATTTGCCAGGTCATCCCGGCCGTCCGCATTCGGGGAAATCGTGGCGGGAGCGACAGTGACGCGGCTCAAAGCCGGGCGCGACTGACAGCCGATGAGCACGAGGGCAAACACGGACAGCGCCAGTATGAGGCGCACAATACGCAACACAGCTCTCCTTTGTGACCTCAGAACGCCCAAAGTCTACTCCGCGCCCCCTGGCGTGTCAAACATCTGGCCGCTTTCGACGCCCTTCTTATTCCAGTTTGGCGGATTTAGCCTTTTGCATCGGCGGCGAATTGTGGTATAACTGTCGTGGAGGTACCGCATGACCGAGTCCAGCCCGCCGCCTGACGAAACACTCGGACGCAGCCGTCGCCCCCGACGCCGCAAGTCCGTTTCCCTGCCCAACCTGCCCATCCTGCCGGTGCGGGACGCCGTTCTATTCCCGCACATGGTGACGCCCCTGTTCGTCGCGCGCGACCGCTCGATGCGCGCCGTCGAGGCGGCCATCGAAGAGAACAGCAGCCTGGTCGTCCTGGCGCAACGCGACCCGGAGATGCAAGACCCTGGCCCGAACGAGCTGTACGACATCGGCACGCAGGTGACCATCGGTCGCGTCCTCAAGATGCCCGACGGCACAACCAGCATTGTCGCCCACGGGCGGGGCCGCGTCAAGCTCCTGGACTACACCCAGACTGAGCCGTACCTCCGCGGGCGCTTCATGCCCTTGTTCGAGATCGCCGAGGAAGGCACTGAGGTGGAGGCGCTACGGCGCGCTATCCTGTCGATGTTCGAGCAGTGCGTCGAGCTGAACTCGAACATGCCGGAAGACGCCTACGTCGCTGCGATGAACGTCACGGATCCGGGCCGCTTGGCCGACCTGGTTGCGTCGGTGCTGACCCTGGAGGTCGATCGCCGCCAGGAACTGCTGGAGACGATGAATCCACGCCTGCGGCTCGAAAAGCTCAGTGTGCTTCTCGCGCGTGAGCTGGACGTGTTGCAGCTCCAGAACAAGATTCACTCGGCGGTGCAGGACGAGGTCGACAAGAGCCAGCGCGAGTACTACCTACGCGAGCAAATGCGGGTCATCCAGAACGAACTAGGCGAGGGCGACACGCAGATCCGCGAGATCGCCGACCTGCGCGACAAGATTGCCGCCGCCGGCATGCCAGCCGAGGTGCGCGAGAAGGCCGACAAGGAAGTGAGCCGGCTCATCGAGATGCCGCCGGCTTCGCCGGAAATGGGCATCATTCGCACCTACCTAGACTGGCTCATCGAGCTGCCGTGGACGACAACCACCGTCGACAACATGGACCTCCGCAACGCCGAGCGCATCCTGGACGCAAACCACTACGGCTTGCCTAAGGCGAAGGAACGCATCCTGGAGTACATGGCAGTGCGCAAGCTGGCCGCGTCTAAGATGCGCAGCCCCATTCTGTGCTTCGTCGGGCCGCCGGGCACGGGCAAGACCTCCCTAGGCCGCTCCATCGCTGAGGCGCTGGACCGTAAGTTCGTGCGCGTCAGCCTCGGCGGCATCCGCGACGAGGCCGAGATTCGCGGCCATCGCCGCACGTACATCGGCGCGCTACCCGGCCGCATCATCCAGACGATGCGTCGCGCAGGGACGGTCAACCCACTTTTCATGCTCGACGAGATTGACAAGATCGGCCTGGACTTCCGGGGCGACCCGGCGTCGGCGCTACTGGAAGTTCTGGACCCGGAGCAGAACGCCAACTTCTCCGACCACTACCTGGACGTGCCGTACGACCTGTCGAAGGTGCTGTTCATCGCCACATGCAACGTCCTCGACACGGTTCCGCCCGCGCTACGCGACCGCATGGAGGTCATTCGCTTCCCCGGCTACATTGAGGAAGAGAAGCTGTCCATCGCCCGCCAGTTCCTTATCCCGCGTCAGCTCGAAGAGCACGGCCTGCCGCAAAAGTCGCTCAAGTTTTCCGACGAAGCGGTGCGTCACATCATCCGCGAGTACACTTACGAAGCCGGGGTCCGCAACCTGGAGCGCGAAGTAGCCAATGTCTGCCGCAAGATCGCACGGCGTGTCGCCGAGGGCCGCGCGGCGCCCAAGACCATTGGCACGCAGCAACTCCTCAAGTACCTGGGGCCGCCGGAGTTCACCTACGGTCTGGCGCAGGAACGCGACGAAATCGGGGTGGCGACAGGCATTGCCGTCACAGACGCGGGCGGGGACCTGCTGTCCATCGAGGTCAACCTCATGGAAGGCAAGGGAACGCTGACGCTGACCGGCAGCCTAGGCGACGTCATGCAGGAGTCGGCCCAGGCGGCGCTCAGCTATGCGCGCGCCCACGCCCGTGAGCTAGGCATCAACCCGCAGGATTTCGAGCGCCTCGACATCCACGTTCACGTGCCCGAAGGCGCGATGCCGAAGGACGGCCCCTCGGCGGGCATCACCATCGCCACGGCCCTCATCTCGGCGCTGCTTCAGCGGCCGGTGCATCGTGAGGTGGGCATGACCGGCGAGATCACCCTACGCGGCCGCGTGTTGCCTATTGGCGGCTTCAAGGAGAAGGTCATCGCCGCTCACCGCGCCGGTCTCAAGACAGTGCTCGTGCCGCAAAAGAACAAGAAGGACGCCGCCGAGCTGCCCGCCCGGGTACGGCGCGACCTCAACCTGGTTTTTGTGGACCGCATGGACGAAGTGTTGCCCATCGCCCTCATGGAAGCCACGTCCAATGGCGCGGCGCCGCGTGGCAAAACCCGTCGGCCGCCCAAGCCCGCTGCCCCCAGCGCGGTCGACGTGCCTGTCGGCGTGTAATTATGAGCGCCGCTTTGGACCGACGACGCGGTCCAAAGCGCCAAACACTTTCTCGATGCCCTTCTTAGGCATGCCCCCGCGCGGCACCAGAATCCCATCCTCGACGACTGCCACACGCCCGCCGTATACGACGCGCCCAGTCTCCGCCGCTTCGGCCATTGCAGGTGGCAGTGGTTTCCCTTCGTAGCTGCGCCACAGCGCATCCCAGTCGGGGTCGTGGTCTGGCGGTGGAGGTGGCGCCGCCTGCCGCCGCGCCTCGACGATGGCGTCCAGGCTCCAGAAGAGGCCGAAGGCCATGACGGGCGGCACGATGAATGCCGGCCAGCCCTGGCGGAAGATTGCGGGGCCGAGCAGCATGAAGAGGATCAGGAGCAAGCCCACATAGCTGCTGGTCCACAACGTTTTCGCGCCGCGGCTCACGTCATCATCCCAAGTTAACTGTCCACTGCGCGCTATAGCGGCAGCGACACTCACGACGATGAATAGCAGCGCCACCCCGGCGCTCGCCCCGATCACGATCTCCACCAATGTTCTCCCTCAAGAACAAGTGTATTACGAACATATGTTCTAATTCTAGACCGATCAGCGCCGGAGTCAAGGGAAATGTGGTCGCTCGAACTTGCCGCCACGCGCCGTTGCCAGTATGCTTAGGGGCATAAGCTCGTGGCCGCGACTCACCACCCGCTGTTCTAGAGTGGGCAAACTCATGTCCCAGACCAAGACTGTAGATGATATTCCGGCCCTGCTAGAGCAAGGCCCCTCGGAAGATATCGTGTTCTACCGCCCCGGCGTCTCGCTGGCGCGTCTCGCCGAGACGCTGACCGCGCTTGCCAACACGCACGGTGGGTTCATCATCATCGGCATTGATGAGAAGGGGTCTACCCTCATCAGCGTCGAGGACCTCCAGGAGGTGTTCAACCTGGTCCTGGAAGCGGCGCTGGAGGTGGATCCGGCCATCGTCATCCCCATCCCGCGCGTCGTCGTCCTGGAAGAGTCGAACCTCGTTGTCGTTCAGGTGCCGGAAGGTCTCTCCCACGTCTACAGTTACAAGGGCCGCTACTTCACCCGCGATGGGCGCGCCAACCGCATCATGACGACCGCCGAACTGCGTCGCCTCTTGGTGGACCGCGGCGAGGTCATCTTCGAGGCCGAGCCTGCGCCAGGCGCGACCCGCGCCGACCTGAGCGACGAGAAGGTTCAGCGTTATGTCGATACAATCGACGGCGTTTCCGGCCTGACCACAGAGACCCTACTGCGCCAGCGGCGCTGTCTGACCGAGAACGGTGAGCCGACGAACGCCGGCGTGCTGCTGTTCGGGAAAGAGCCTCAGGCATTCGTCGCGGGCAGCGAGATCATCGCTGTGCGCTATGCGGGCATGGAGCAAAGCGACACCTATCTGCGCGAGGATATCCGCGACACGCTGCCAGAGGCCATTCGCCGCGCCGAGGCATTCGTCGTCAACAACATGCGCGTCGGGGCGCGGCTGAGCGGCCTCTCCCGCGAGGAGCGCTCGGAGTACCCGCGCGACGCTGTGCGCGAGGCGCTGGTCAACGCCGTCGCCCACCGTGACTACTCCATTCGCGGTCAGGAAATCCGCGTGTTCATGTTCGCAGACCGCATTGAGATTACGTCGCCGGGACAGCTGCCCGGTCCGGTCACCATCGAGAACATCGCTGAGGAGCGCTTCTCGCGGAACGAGGCCATCGTCCAGGTTCTCTCCGACCTCGGCTTCATCGAGCGGCTAGGCTATGGCATCGACCGCATGCGTCGGCTCATGGCCGAGGCCAACCTGCCCGCGCCCGTCTTCCGCGAGACGGCCAACGGTTTCCAGGTCGTGCTGTACGGCCACGGTGACCGCTTGGTCACAACCGACCGCACACCGATCCGCGTCTCGCAGTGGGCGCACCTGAACCTCAACGAGCGCCAGGAGTACGCCCTCACCCTCGCCAGCCAGCAGGGCCGCGTCACCAACCGCGACCTCCAGGACCACGACCCCGATGTCTCGCCGGAGACGATCCGCCGCGACCTGGCCGACCTGGTAGACAAGAACCTGCTGCTCAAGATTGGCGAGAAGCGGGCAACGTACTACATCCTGAAGTAAGGTCAAGGAAGCGCGTATGGCGGAGGGATGGCCCGATCTGGTGGTAGCGCCGCAGCCGTTCGCGGTGGAAGCCGGGGCGCGGGTCCTGGCCGACGGCGGGAACGCAATGGACGCGGCGCTGACGGCGGCGTTGGTTCAGGGCGTCACCGACCCACAGGAGTGCGGCATCGGCGGCTTCGGCTCACTGCACACCTGGGACGCCGCGACGCGCCGCCACACCGCCCTCCAGTTCCACGCGCGGGCAGGCGCGCTAGTCACGCCCAATATGTGGGCCAACCGCGTCCTCGAGGAGTATCGCACCGGCTTTGGCTTCCGCCTGGCGGGCTTCGAGAACGATGTCGGTTGGCAGGCGGTCGCAACGCCTGGCGCTGTCGCCGGGTTCGGCGAGGCGCACCGACGCTGGTGCAGCCGCCCGTGGTCCTCGCTCCTTGCTCCGGCCATAGGGCTGGCCGAGCGCGGCTTCCCCCTCAGCCCCCACCTCGCCGACTCCTGGTGGCACAACGCCGAGTTCGGCTTCGCCCCGCCGACGTGGCGGCTTACGAACACGCCCGCGGCGGCGGCGATCTTCACAATCGATGGCGCAACCCCACGCCGCACCGGCGACACCCTCGTTCAGAAGGACTACGCGCACACGCTGCGGCGGCTCGCGGAATCGGGGCCAGCCGAGTTCTACAGCAGTGACATCGGGCAAACGCTCGGCCGAGCCATCCGCGCCCACGGTGGATATGTGACCGAGGAAGACCTGGCGAGCTACCGAGTACGCGAGCGAGCGCCGGTGGTCGGCGTGTATCGCGGCCTGACCATCGTGTCCGACCCACTGCCGGCGGGTGGCGCGACGCTCGTCCAGATGCTCAACGCGTTGAGCCACTTCGACCTCGCCACCTTGGGCCACAACAGCCCGCGCTACATCGACGTGGTGGCGCGAGTCATGCAGTGGGCATTCGCCGACTGGACGACGCGGCTGGGTGATCCGGAGTTCGCACCGGACATGACAGACGCCATCACCGCGCCGGACTATGCTGCCCAGGCGGCGCAGCAGATACGCGACGGCGTGAAGTTCGCCGTGCCGCGTTTGCAGCCTACGGAGTCAAAGGACACGACGCACATCAACGTCGTGGACCAGTGGGGCAACATTGTCAGCCTCACCCACAGCCTAGGGTTCAGCTCCGGGGTGGTGGTGGACGGCTTGGGGTTCCAGCTCAACAACGCCATGAACTGCTTTCACCCCCTGCCCGGCCAGGCCAATTCGATAGCGCCGGGCAAAGCGCGGCTCACCGGCATGGCGCCGACCATCGTCTACCGCGACGAGACACCGGTCATTGTGATCGGCGCGCCAGGCGGAACGCAGATTATCACGGGTGTGTTACAGGTGCTGCTCAACCTCATCGACTTCGGCATGTCGCCGGTCGAGGCGGTGTCGGCGCCACGCTTCGACGCCCAGAGCGACGTCATCGACACCCAGGCACGCATCCCCCTTGCGACGCTCGCCGCGTTGGAAGCGATAGGCCACAAGGTATGCCGCGAGGTGTACAGCTACGGCTCGTTCGGCCTGGTTCACGTGGCGCAACGCGACGAGGCCACGGGATTATGGCGGGGCGCAGCAGATCCGGGTGGTGACGGGATGGCGCTATCGAGCGCACATGTCAAATGGCAATGAGACCGGAATTGTCTGAACAGATGTTCGATGACAAACATACCCACAAAACCCACGTTATCCCAACATTAACCCACTAGTTCACTCGCAATATCCCACATGGGAAAGTATCCCAGAGGGTAGAAGCCCAAGGACAGCAGTGGAGGAATGATGATCCCTCAGCGACAGACAGCAGTGGAAAGCCCGTCGGACCTCTCCCCCCTACGTGAGCGAATCCAGCGTGACGGCAAAGTGCTGCCGGGCGGGATTTTGAAAGTCGACAGCTTCATCAACCACCAAGTCGATCCGGCGCTCATGGCCCTGATGGGCCGCGAGTTCGCGCGCCGCTTTGGCTACTTGCGCCCGACCAAAGTACTGACCGCTGAAATCTCCGGCATCGCACCCGCCCTTCAAGCGGGTGTCGCCCTGGACGTGCCGGTCGTATTCGCCCGCAAGACGCGCTCAGTGACCCTGCCCGCCAACACCTTCGAGCGCCGCGTTCCCTCCCGCACCAAGGGCGGCGAGACGCTCCTGCTGGTGTCGCCGGAGTACCTCGGCCCCAACGACCGGGTGGTCATCATCGACGACTTCCTGGCGTCCGGGCAGACGACGGAGGCCCTGGCGAGCATCGTCGCCGAAGCGGGCGCGACCCTGCTTGGCATCGGCGTCGTGGTCGAGAAGAATTTCGAGGATGGGCGCGAGCGCCTGGCGCACCTGGGCGTGCCGATTGAGGCGCTCGTCATTATCAGTCACATGGACGAGAACGGAATCGAGTTCGCGGCGGCCGGCGCGTAAGCGCCCCTCGCCGATGCGCCTCCCCATCCTGTACCTCGACGATGATGTCGTCGCCCTCGACAAGCCGGTCGGCCTGAGCAGCCACGCCGCCTGGTACGATGTCATCCCCACCGACATCGTTGGCATCGTCAAGGCGCAGCTTGGCGCGGACTATCTTGGCATTCATCAGCGCCTCGACCGCGACACGTCGGGCGTGATGGTCTTCGCTCGCCGTCCGAACGCCAACGCCTGGCTCTCCGACGCCTTCCAGGACCGCACCGCCGGCAAGGAATACCTGGCCGTTGTGCAGGGCGCGCCTCCTCAACATGGGCGAATCGATGCCCCTATCGCGCCCGTCGGGAGCGGACGCCAGCGCGTCGTGCCGCCAAGCGTGGTCGATCCCCGCGCCCAACCGGCGGTCACCGAGTATAGCGTCATTGCGCGCTCGCCCGACCGACGCCTCAGCTTGCTGCGCCTCCGCCCGCTCACCGGCCGCACGCACCAGCTTCGCGTCCACCTGGCGCATATCGGGACGCCCATCGTCGGCGATACCCTCTACGACTCTCAGGCGCGCTTCTTTCCTCGGCTTCTCCTCCACGCCCACCGCTTATCCCTGACGACGCCGACCGGCCCGCTCCGTCTCGAAGCCCCTGTCCCTGGCATCTTCGAGTCACTCGTCAACGAGCCAGGGACGCTTACCCTGCGACAAGAGGTTCAGAGAGCGGGGGGCCTGCACGCTTTGCTGGACGAAGGCAGCGCGTCATTAATGCCGCTGCTCGTGCTCGCCGACGAGCGCCGCCGCCCCATTGCCAACGACGATGATACGACCGCCTATCGTCTACTAAACGGGGCAGGCGATGGCATTCCGGATCTGACCGTTGACCGCTACGGTGATGTCCTCCTGGTGCGCAGCCCAGGCGACGCCTCTGCCAGCGTCCTGCCGCTGGCGGACAAGCTGTGGAACACCTGGCAGCCGCGCGCGATTGTGAGGGGCGTTGGTAAAGCGCGAGCGACCATCGAGCTGGTGCGGGGAGAGATGCCGGATGGGTCTTGGGAGGTGAGCGAGGCTGACCTGCGCTACGTGGTCGGGTTGGAGACGCTTGAGCGGGACCTACCCACCGAGCTGCGCGAGATGCGCGCGCGGGTGCGTGCCCTGGCCGCGGGGCGAACGGTGTTGAACTTATTCGCCGAGAGGTGCGCCTTTGGCGTCGCCGCCACGACGGGCAGCGCGGCCCGCGTCCTCAACCTGGACCCCTCACGCCAACAGCTGAACCAGGGCATGGCGAGCTACGCGGCCAACGGCCTCGCCGCCGACCGCTATGACTTCGTGGATGGCGACATCCTCGACTGGCTGCGGCGCTTCCAGCGCCGGGGCGAGCGATTCGACCTGGTGATCGTCGCCCCGCCGCCATCTGTCAGCCCGCGTCCCAGCCGCCGCGACGTGGAGCGCGATTGGCAGACGCTGGCGCAACAGGCCGCCGCAGTGGTTGCGCCGGGTGGACTGCTCCTCGCGTGTAGCCGCCAGCCCCGGCTCACGCGGCGGCATTTCAAGGCGCTTGTGCTACCGGGAGCAGGAGCTACCGGCCGCTCTTTGACTGAGATCGCCTACTGGCGCGACTCGGCGCTGGACTTCTCGACCATGCCTGAATACGACGGCATCCTCAAAGGACTGCTACTAAGAGCCTATCCGAATAACGCAAGATAATGTATACTTGGGAGCATGAGTACACCATCGACGACTAAACGGACACGGGCGCGAACGCCCAACAATCGGACGACCACCGGGTTTCGCATCTCGGACG
>JBDHWG010000028.1:0-60068 GCA_039810085.1 Anaerolineae bacterium | reverse complement strand
CGCGCCGGCGGCGGGCGGCGCGGCCTCGGGTGGCGCAGGCGCAGCGGCGGGCGGCAAGGGTGTCGCCATCGAGTACTGGAACCCGTTCACCGGGCCAGATGGCAAGTTCATGGCGACCCTCGTCGACCGCTACAACAAAGAGAATCCGAACGGCGACTCGGTCAAGGTGACGACGGTTCCCCAGTACTACGACAAGCTGAGCGCGTCGGCGGCGTCTGACACGCTGCCCGATGTTCTCATCGTCCACCTGGACCAGATCGCAACGATGGCGGCGCGTGGCGTCATTCGGCCCCTGACGCCTGAGGTCACGGGCGGTGTCCAGGGCAGTGACTACCCCGAAGCGGCGTGGAAGGGTGGCGAGTACAAAGGCCAGCGCTACTCCATCCCGCTCGACGTTCACCCGCTGGTGATGTTCTACAATCAAGACCTGTTCAAGGCCGCCGGCATCGACAAAGCGCCGACGAACCGCGCTGAGTTCGAGGCCGCCGCGCAGAAACTGAATAGCGGCAACGCCATGGGCTTCGCCGTGACCACCGGCTTCCCCATCCTGCAGGAATTTCAGACCCTGCTGCATCAGTATGGCGGCACCGAATTCAACGCCGACGGCACGCAGGTGACGTGGAACAGCGACGCGGGCGTCAAGGCGCTGCAATGGCTCAAGGACATGCAGGGCAAGGTCTCCAAGCCCAACCTGCCGGTGGACGCCGGCGTCAACGCCTTCAAGCAGGGCACCAACGCCATCGAGTGGAACGGCATCTGGCAGACCTCGAACCTGACCGGCGAGGGCGCGAAGTTCGGCAACGGCGCGCCGATCCCGACGATTGGTGACAAGCCGGCCGTCTGGGCCAACTCGCACCAACTCACCCTGGCGAAGCACAAGAAGGGTGAGGACGCGGCCAAGACTGCCGCGGCGGGCCGCTTCATTCAGTGGTTGACCAAGAACTCCGTCGAGTGGGCCAAGGGCGGCCAGATTCCGGCCAGCAAGACCGTGCGCGACAGCGCCGACTTCAAGGCCGTCCAGCCCCAGGCCACGATTGCGCCTGAGATCGACTACGCCTTCTTCGCGCCGCCCGTGCCGGGCATCGCCGACGCCCTGGGCGAACTGGAGAAGGGCGTGATTGACTACATGGCTGGGAAGGCGACCGACCCCAAGAAGGCGCTGGACGACGCCGCCAACCGTGCGACGCAGATCATGAAGCAGAACCAGCAGCGCTACGGCGGCTAACTTTCACAAGCCGTATCTCCCAGTTGCACCTCGGGCAGCCCGTCCAGGGCGGGCTGCCCATCTAGGGAATCGCGGGTAGGACTCTGATTGGAGAGTAAATTATGGCAAGCGTACCCCAAACCCAAGCCCAAGCGGCCGTTACGCCAGGCCGCGCATCCGGTAGAAGATTCAGCTGGGCGCCCTACTTGTTCATCCTGCCCCACCTCGTCTTTTTCGCGTTGTTCCTCGGCTGGCCGTTTTTCTACGGCTTCTACATTAGCATGTTCAATTTCGACTTCCTGCTGCCGGACTACCGTCCCTTTGTCGGCCTGCAGAACTACGCCAACCTGTTCACGCCGGGCAGCATCCAGTTCGACGACTTCTGGAACGCCATGAAGAACACGGGGCTGTTCGTGCTCTACAGCGTGCCGCCCCTGGTCATCGTGCCGCTCCTCCTGGCCGTTCTGCTCAACGGCCGCTTCCGCTTCCGCAACGTCTTCCGCGGCATCTACTTCGCGCCGTGGTCGCTGTCGGTGACCGTCGCCGCCCTCGTCTGGTGGTGGATTTTCCAGGATCAGGGCGGTCTGATGAACTATTACCTGGGCCAGCTCGGCCTGCCGACGCCGTCGTGGCTCGGCGCGCTGCCCTGGGCGTGGATCGCCATCACCGTCATGACGGTGTGGTGGACGGTCGGCTTCAACACCATCATCTTCCTCGCCGCCCTGACCGACATCCCCGACTCGCTCTACGAGGCGGCGTCGATTGACGGCGCCGGGTCGCTGCGCAAGTTCTTCAGCATCACCATCCCGATGCTCCGCCCGGTCATCTTCTTCGTCATCACCATCACCATCATCGCCTCGTTCAACCTGTTCGGCCAGCCGTTCGTCATGACGCGTGGCGGTCCGGCCCAGGGCACGGAGACGGTGATGATGCGCATCTACACCGAGGGCTTCGCCGCCTATCGTATGGGCAGCGCGGCGGCCATGTCATTCTTCGTCGCCGCCGTCATGCTCATCTTCACGTTCTTGAACTTCAAGCTGTTTGGCCGCTCCGAGGCGGAGTAGGCCCAACGAGGCAAGGAGATAGATTTATGGCTGCTGCGACAACTCCCGCCCCAGCAAACGTTCGACAGGAGAGCCGCTCCGCTGGCGCCAGCGTCATCGCGCGCATTCTGCTCTACGCGGTCCTCATCCTCATTGCGCTGTTCTTCCTCCTGCCGCTGCTGTGGATGTTCTCGACCTCCATCAAGCCGCGCAGCGAGTGGGTCACTCTGCCGCTGACGTGGATCCCCCACAACCTGACGTGGGAGAACTACACGTCCATCCTGGCGAACCCGACGCTACCCATTGTGCGCTGGTTCGTCAACAGCGTGGGCATCTCCCTCATCGTGACCGTCCTCGTCGTCCTCATTGATGCCATGGCCGGCTACGCCTACGCGCGCCTCAACTTCATCGGGCGAGATGCGTTGTTCGCCCTCCTGCTGGCGACGCTGTTCCTGCCCGGCATCATGTTCATCGTGCCCAACTTCCTGACCGTCGCCCGCCTCGACTGGCTGAACACCTACCAGGGCGTGTTCGTGCCCGGCCTGGCGAGCGTGTTCGGCGTGTTCTTCCTGCGCCAGTTCTTCCAGAGCATCCCGAAGGAGCTGGAAGAGGCCGCCTTCATCGACGGCGCAGGGCCGTTCACAACATTCTTCCGCGTCGTCTTGCCCCTGGCGCGCCCGGCGATGGCGACCCTCGCCATCATCACCTTCCTGGGCAGCTGGAACGACTTCCTGTGGCCCTTGCTCATCCTGAGCGACCGCACGATGAAGACGCTGCCCGTCGGCCTCGCCGAGCTCCAGGGCGCGTACGTCTTCGAGTACGGCCCGCTGATGGCGGGCGCGGTCATCGCAGCGCTGCCGGTGCTCATCCTGTACCTGTTCCTGCAACGCTACATCGTCCAGAGCGTGGCGATGACCGGGTTGAAGGGCTAATCGGAGGGCACGTGCGTCGCGGCCTGATCA
Organism: Anaerolineae bacterium; assembly: GCA_039810085.1. Lineage (GTDB taxonomy): Bacteria > Chloroflexota > Anaerolineae > Epilineales > JAHCIE01 > JBDHWG01. Next base: position 56,859 of record JBDHWG010000028.1, on the reverse strand, counting down.
TCGTCGTTGTTGTCCTCCTCGTTCTCGCCGCCGTCGTCGCCGCCATAGGGTTGCGCCCGCCGACGCCGACCGCCGGTACAGCCGGCAGTCCGGCGGCGTCGGCGGGCACGCCGTCTGGCGGGGCGCGGGCGACGCTCGCCCCATCGGGGGGGGCGAGCACGTCCGGCGCGGCGAACACGTTTACCAACCCGGTCATCGACCGCGACTTCCCCGACCCCGACACGCTCAAGGTCGGCGACACGTACTACGCCTACGGCACCAACGCCAACGGGATGAACGTCCAGGTCATGCGCTCGGCCGACATGGTGCATTGGGATGGGCCGAAGGAGGCCCTGCCGGCGCTGCCCCATTGGGCGTCGCTGCAAAGCGGCCTGACGTGGGCGCCAGAGGTGTGGCCGACCGCCGACGCCAAGACGTATGTGATGTACTTCGTCAGCCGCGACACCGCCAGCGACAAGCAGTGCGTCGGCCTGGCGACGAGCGACAAACCCGACGGCCCGTTCAAGGCGCAGGACGACAAGCCCTTCATCTGCCAGACCGACCAAGGCGGGACCATCGATCCGGCCTCGTTCGTCGATAGCGACGGCTCGCGCTACGTTTTGTTCAAGAACGACGGCAACTGCTGCGGCATCCCGACGCGCCTCTACATCCAGAAGGTGTCCGCCGACGACCTGACCCTCGAAGGCCAGCCGACGGCCCTCATCCAGAACGACCAGTGGTGGGAGGGGCGGGTCGTCGAAGCGCCGACGCTGTTCAAGCACAACAACAAGTACTACCTGTTCTACTCCGCGAACAACTACGCCGGCGCCGACTACTGCATCGGCTACGCCGTCGCCGACACCATCCTCGGCCCGTACACCAAGCCCCTGCCCGGCCCGTTCGTCGCCACCCAATCTGACAAAGGCCCCGCCGTCGTCGGGCCGGGCGGGCAGGATGTGATGGTGGACGCGAAGGGGCGAACGTGGCTGATGTACCACTCGTGGGACCCGACGGTGTCCTACCGCTGGGTGAGCGTCGACCCGCTGGACTGGGACGGCGACAAGCCCGCGCTGCGCGGCCCGTCGCGCCAGCCGGAGCTATCGCCGTAGCGCCGCGCATGGCTTCCGACAGGCGCACCCCGTTGTGGTCCGGCGGGACGTGACTATCGCCGTGCGACGCCGCCGACTGAAGTGCGGCGGCTGGTATGTTGAAGCCTGCTCTAAGCAGGCTGGCGCAGCGGTCGTTTCTATCCAAGCCTGCCTCGGCAGGCTTTCCTATTGACGCAACGACTTTTCGCGTTTTTCGCGCCCTTTCCAGGTCTTTCGTAGTCCAACGACTCGCGCGACGTATAATCCCTTTCGTCACACATCACAGGAGCTAATGTGAATCAAGACACTTTCAAATGGATGACCGGTTTTGAATGCAGCGCCTTCCCCCACGTGGGCGCGGATGAGCTGGCTGAGACGCAGCACTACCGCTGGTGGGCGAGCGACCTGGTCCGCCTCGCCGACCTGGGCATCGAGGTCATTCGCTACGGCGTGCCGTGGCACCGCGTCAACCCGCGCCCCCACGAGTACGACTGGAGCTGGACGGACCAGGCCTTCGACCTCATGGAGACGCTGGGCATCACGCCCATCGTGGACATGTTCCACTACGGCACGCCGCTGTGGATCGAGGGCGGCCTGATGAATCCCATCTTTGGCGAGATGCAGGAATGGTATGCGCAGGCGTTTGCCAAGCGTTATCCAGGGGTTGTATACTATACACCGACCAATGAGCCGTACATTTGCGCCTCGTTCGGCGCCGAGTTCGCCATCTGGTACCCGTTCCTGCGCGGCCACCGCCATGCGGCGCGCGCGTTCGTCAATATTGCCCAGGGCATCTGTCGGTCGATGGCGGCCATCCGCAACGTCCGCCCCGACGCGCTGATGATGATCCCTGACACGTGCGAATACTATCACTCGCACGAGGGGGCATTCAAAGACGAAGCCGAGTTCCGCTCGGAGCGCCGCTTCCTGGTCCACGACCTCTACCAGGGACGTGTCACCCGCGAGCACCCGATGTGGCGCTATCTCGTGGACAACGGCATCGAGGAGTGGGAACTCAGCTGGTTCCTGGACCACCCGGTGCGGCTGGACCTGCTCGGCCTGGACTACTATCGCCACTCGGAGCACCAGCTGCGGCGCGGCCCGAACGGTGAGCGCATCGACGAGACGGCGCAGCAGCCCTTCGGTTGGGCCGAGCTGGCGCGTCAGTACTCGACGCGCTACGACGGCGTCCCCGTCATTCTGGCAGAGACGAATGTTGGCGGCCCGGTCGCGGAACGAGTCGCCTGGTTCCAGCGTTTAATAGACGAGACACGCCAGGCGCGGGCGCAGGGCGTGCCCATCGCCGGGTTGACGTATTACGGCGCGATTGACCACGTCGACTGGGACACCGCGCTGCGCGTGCGAAATCTAAATATCAATCCGTGTGGCATGTGGGCATTGGAGTGGCACGGGGATAGGTTGGTGCGCAAACCCACCGCGCTCGTCGACCTGTATCGCCGCTATATCGGTTCGCCTATTGACCAGAGTGTCGGAGAGCTGCACGCGCCTGATGCTGCTAGGCGCGTGCTGGCCATCTGGGAGCCGACCACACACACCGCGCATTCCCATGCGCCCGCCGGCTAACAAGGGGAACTACATCGTTGTAGACGAGGAGGCTTTACGATCACCCTACCCATCACCGCAGACCCTGGGGACTTCATCTGGGCGACAGGTATCGAGGATACCTTCATCCCGCAGACTCGGACCGGGCACCGCGCCCTGGACGAGTACGAATTGATGGGACACTACGAGCACTGGCAGGAGGACCTGGCCGTTGCCGGCGACCTGGGGGTGCGCGCTCTGCGCTGGGGTGTCCCGTGGTATCGCGTCGAGCCGGAGCATCGCCGGTTCGACTGGTCGTGGATGGACCGCGTCATCCCGTACATCGTCGAGGAGCTGGGCATCACGCCCATCATCGACCTGATGCACTACGGCTGCCCGTTCTGGCTCCGGCGCGAGTTCGTCAACCCGCGCTACCCGCGCTACGTGGCCGAGTACGCCGCCGCTTTCGCCCGCCGCTACAAACACCTGGTGCGCTGGTACACCCCGCTCAACGAGCCGCTGGTCAACGCCCTGCTCTGCGGGCAGCGCGGCGCGTGGCCGCCCTACCTGCACGGCGACAAGAACTATCTCCGCATCCTGGTGCAGCTCGCCCGGGGCATCGTCAACACCGTCAACGCCCTCCGTGACATCGACCCCTCGGCGATCATGGTACACGTCGAGGCGACCGGCCTGACGCGCGCCATGCGCCAGGACCTCGAGGCGCTCGCCGTCGAGGAGACGCGGCGCGGCTACCTGTGCTTCGACCTTATCACGGGTCGTGTCACGCCGGACCACCATCTCTTCGCCTGGCTGCTGCGCGAGGGCATCGCCCTGGACGACCTGGCCGCCCTGTGGACATCGCCCATCGACCTGGACATCATGGGGATGAACTTCTACCCGCAGTGGTCGCAGCAGGGCATCGACCTGCACAAGAAGAACGGGCGCATCACGTTTAGCAACTGGGAGGACCTGGCGGGCGAGGGCTTCGCCATGCTCATCCGTGACTACTACGCCCGCTACCGCACGCCGGTCATCATCAGCGAGACGAGCGCGCACGGCAGTGACGCCGTGCGCGAGAAGTGGCTCGAATCGTCCGTCGCGACCATCAAGCGCCTGCGGAGTGAGGGCATCCCGGTGATTGGCTACACCTGGTTCCCCCTCTACACCATGATCGACTGGCGCTACCGCTGGGAGAAAGGGCCGCTGCGCGACTACTACCTCAACCTGGGCCTGTACAGGCTCGACGACTGCACCGACGACGGCGCGTCGCGCTGGCAGGCGACGCCCCTCGTCGGCCTAATGCGCCACTACATCGGCCACTCCGAGGAGGCCGTCGGCCCGCTCACGATGGAGGGCGAACTCGAGTTCGCTTAAGCATTTTTGCTGTCATTGCGAGCGCAGCGAAGCAATCCCCCGCCCTTGCGACAGACGCTCTGAGCGGCTAGAGTATGGCTGTCACCCGCCGGGGGATTGCTTCGTCGTCCCTCCTCGCAATGACACCGCAACCTGTCATTGCGAGCGCAGCGAAGCAATCCCCCGCCCTTGCGACAGACGCTCTGAGCGGCTAGAGTGTGGCTGTCACCCGCCGGGGGATTGCTTCGTCGTCCTACCGTCCTCCTCGCAATGACGCCGCAACCTGTCATTGCGAGCGCAGCGAAGCAATCCCCCGCCCTTGCGACAGACGCTCTGAGCGGCTAGAGTATGGCTGTCACCCGCCGGGGGATTGCTTCGTCGTCCTACCGTCCTCCTCGCAATGACGCCGTAACCTGTCATTGCGAGCGCAGCGAAGCAATCCCCCGCCCTTGCGACAGACGGTCTGAGCGGCTAGAGCGTGGCTGTCACCCGCCGGGGGATTGCTTCGTCGTCCCTCCTCGCAATGACGCCACAACCTGTCATTGCGAGCGCAGCGAAGCAATCTCCCGCCCTTGCGACAGACGGTCTGAGCAGCTATAGCGTGGCTGTCACCCGCCGGGGGATTGCTTCGTCGTCCCTCCTCGCAATGACGCCGTAACCTGTCATTGCGAGCGCAGCGAAGCAATCTCCCGCCCTTGCGACAGACGGTCTGAGCGGCTAGAGTGTGGCTGTCACCCGCCGGGGGATTGCTTCGTCGTCCCTCCTCGCAATGACGCCGTAACCTGTCATTGCGAGCGCAGCGAAGCAATCCCCCGCCCTTGCGACAGACGGTCTGAGCGGCTGGAGCGTGGCTGTCACCCGCCGAGGGATTGCTTCGTCGTCCTACCGTCCTCCTCGCAATGACGCCGTAACCTGTCATTGCGAGCGCAGCGAAGCAATCCCCCGCCCTTGCGACAGACGGTCTGAGCGGCTGGAGCGTGGCTGTCACCCGCCGGGAGATTGCTTCGTCGTTCCTCCTCGCAATGACGCCGCAACCTGTCATTGCGAGCGCAGCGAAGCAATCTCCCGCCCTTGCGACAGACGGTCTGAGCGGCTAGAGCGTGGCTGTCACCCGCCGAGGGATTGCTTCGTCGTCCCTCCTCGCAATGACGAGTTTACTGGAGCTGCTGGTTTACCTGGTTGAGCAGCACGCGGATCAGCGGGTTGTTGGGGTTGCTCTGCACCGCCTGCACCAGCTGACACATCACCTGCGCCGCGCCGCCCTGCGTCCCCTGCACATTGGCCAGGCTGACCGTCTTGTGCTGCGCCGGCAGCGTCGTTCCCAGGTCTGCCAGGGGGATGGGCTGCGTGTCCAGCGTCACCTGCTGGCACGCCGGGTCCTCGGCGGTGATCGCCGCCGCGATGTTGGGCACAGCGCCTTGCGCGCCCGAGCTGCGGGTGTAGCTCACCGCCCCCGTCACCTGTAGATGGCCGTCGACGACGTCGAAGCGCTGAAGCTGGTAGACGTAGTTGACGGCCTCATTGCCCACGGTGAAGCCGCCCTCGACGCTGCGCCCGTTGAAGTGGGCGGTGAAGTTGCCAATACCGCTGGGGGCCGGGTTCGCGGGCGCGGCCGGCTTCGCCGGCGCGGGCGGCGGCGCGACGACGGCCGGCGGCTGCTCGGCGGGCGGCGGCGCCAGGAAGCGGTTCAGCAGCCCGCAGCCGCTCAACGAAACACTCAACACCATCAAAGCTATCACAACAATGGCGCGACTCACTCGCGTCACATAACCTCCCTAATCATGTTATAATTTGGGCATGCCGCTGCACGACATCCCCACGATAGGATCCAGACTCATGACGCGCATCCTGGCCCGAATGTTCCTGGGTCGCGTGCTCGCATGCAACTTCGGGGCCAACATCCCGCCGTATGCCTGACTCTCTGCCCGTCAGCCTGCCCGCCATCGAAGCCCACCGCGACGACGTCTACCACCGCCGCCCGCAACTCCGCCTCCACTCCGTCGACGATGCGGCGCGCTGGATCGACGCCGTGGGCTTCGCCTTCGTCTTCTCCACCCGCGACTTCGAGATGCCCACGCTGTGGAACGCTGTGGACGGCTCGCGGCGGCCCGGCCCGTCGCACTTGCGCGAGCACTCCGTCGGCCTTGTCTGGGACTGGAAGGACAAGCTGCCCGTCCAGCGCCGCGTGTTCTACGCCAAGCTCCTGCGCGCCAAGCCCATGCTCGTCTCTCTCCATTACGCGCCGTACTTCTATGCCCTGACCGAGAACTTCGGCGACCCGGAAGACTACCTGGCCGAGTACGAAGCGGGCACGCTGACCCTGGAGGCCAAGAAGGTGTACGAGGCGCTGCTGGCCCACGGCCAGGCCGCCTCGACCGGCGTTCTGCGTCGGGCGTCGGGGCTGGAGGGCAAGGGCAACGTGTCGCGCTTCGACCGCGCCATCGCCCAGCTCCAGCGCAGCATGAAAATCGCCAAGGTCGGCATCTCCGACGCCAACCGCTGGGGCTACAGCTACGTCTACGACCTGCTGCCCCGCGCCTTCCCGCAGATACCGGAGCAGGCCCGCGCCCTGGGCCGCCGCGAGTCGATGGCCGCGTTGCTGCGGCAGCACCTCCAGAACGTCGGCGCGGTCCCGACGCGCCAGGTGTCGCGCCTGTTCGAGTGGGACGTGCCGACGGCCGAGCGGCTTGTCGGCGACCTGGCCGAGCAGGGTGTGGCGCGCGGCGCGGTGGACGGCCTCGCCGACGACTGCCTCGCCTGGCTCCCTGCCTTCCGTTAGGAGGACGCATGACCACATTCCGACCCTTTGCCGCTGACCTGTGGGTCGCGCAAAGCCCCCTGTTCGCCACGAACAGCGGCGTCTGGCTCAACGGCTTCCAGGCCATCCTCATCGACCCCGCCATCTACCCGGCCGAGATCGCGGCCATGCGCGACTTCCTGGCGGCGCGCGACATCGAACCGGCCAGCCTCATCCTCACCCATAGCCACTGGGACCACGTCTTCGGCCCGGCGCACTTCCCCGGCGTTCCCATCATGGCGCACGCGAACTTCTCTCGGCGGGCGCACGCGCCGGACGCGCACCTGTTGGAGAAAATCGCCCGCTTCGAGGAGGAGGCGGACATCCACCGTGACGCGCCCTTCGTCATCCCGACGCCCGCCCAGACGTTCGACGACGAGGGCGAGCTGCGCCTGGGCGACCGGACGCTGCGGCTGACCCACGCCCCCGGCCACGCCGCCGACCAAACCACCGTCTATGACGCGGCGAGCGGGACGTTATGGGCGGCGGACATGCTCAGCGACCTGGAGATCCCCTTCGTCAGCGACAGCCTGGCGGCCTACGAGCGGACGCTGGCCGGGCTGGCGGGGCGCGACATCCGCGCCCTCGTGCCGGGCCACGGCGCGCCGACGACGGACCGGGCGGAGATTCAGGCGCGGCTGGCCGACGACCGGGCCTACCTGGCCGAGCTGCGCGAGCGCGTGGCGCGGGCGGTCGCGGCGGGGCAGACGCTGGGCGAGGCGGTCGCAGCGTGCGCCGACATGCGCTTCCGGCGCCCGGACGACAACGCCGGGCCGCACCGCCTCAACGTGGAGAGCGTCTACGCCGAGCTAGGCGGCGACACGGCGGGCGAGGCCGTCGGCTGGGCCGCCGCCTGGGATTAGGAGAGGGCATAGCCGCAATTGGACGGGGGGCGGCGCTTGGCGTATGATTGGCCCAATGCTTGCCCCACTCCCCTCACCCTACCGGGTGGCTCTTGCCCACGACTGGCTCAATCAGTACGGCGGCGCAGAGCGCGTGCTGGAGGTGTTCAAGGCGCTCTTCCCGGACGCGCCTGTGTTCACGTCCATGTTCGCGCCCGCAGCGATGCCGCCGTTCTACCAGGCGTGGGACATCCGCACGTCGTACCTGGACCGCTGGCCGCTGGTGAAGGAGCGCCACCAGGTGTTCCTGCCGTTCTACCCGTCCGCGTTCGCGTCCCTGGACCTGGCGGGGTACGACCTCATCATCAGCAACAAGAGCGCCTTCTGCCACGGCGTCCAGAAACCGGTTGGCGCGCGACACGTCTGCTACTGCCTGACGCCGACGCGCTTCGTGTGGAACTTCGCCGAGTACGTTGCCCACGAGGGCCGAGGCGGGCTGGCGCGGGCCGTCGTCCCGCTGCTGCTGCGACAGCTCCGGGCGTTCGACTATGCGGCGGCGCAGGGGGTGGACCGCTTCATCGCCATCTCGCGCGCTGTGCGCGAGCGCGTCCGCCGCTTCTACGGGCGCGACGCGGCGATCATCTACCCGCCGGTGGACGTGGCGCGCTACGCTGAAGCCGCCGAGAGCGCAACAACCACGAGCCGTGAGCCGTACGACCTGGTCGTCTCGCGCCTCATCCCTTACAAGCGCGTGGACATCGCGGTGCAGGCGTTCAACCGCCTCAAACGCCGCCTCGTCATCATCGGTGACGGGCGCGACCGGGCGCGGCTGGAGAGCCTGGCCGGGCCGACAATCGAGTTCTGGGGGCGGCTGCCCGACGCGGAGATGCGCCGGGCGATGGCTGGCTGCCGGGCGTTCATCTTCCCAGGGCTGGAGGACTTCGGCCTGACCCCCGTCGAGGCGCAGGCGGCGGGGCGGCCGGTCATCGCCTACGCGGCGGGTGGGGCGCTGGACACAGTGATTCCGGGGCTGACGGGGGCGTTGTTCCACCCCCAGACGGCCGAGGCGCTGGCCGACACCGTCGCCGCGACCGACACCGCGGCCTTCGACCCATGCGCGTGCCGCGCCAACGCCGCCCGCTTCGACGTGTCGGTCTTCCGGGCGCGCCTCGCGTCCTTCCTGGGTCTGACCTAAGATGAAGGCAACGCAGAGCCGCAAAGGCGCAGAGGAGAAGATCAAGAGCATTTCTTCCTCTGCGTCTCTGCGCCTCTGCGTTGTCGATGTATTCTTGTAGGAATTGGTAGATAGACTATGGAATTGCGTCAGTATTGGCGGATCATTCGGCGGCGCTGGTGGGCCGTCCTCATCCCGATTGTGATCGTCCTCGCCCTGGGGCTGGTGACGCGGCATCCGACGCCGACGGTGTACACCCTGAACGTCGGTCTGCTGGTGGACCTGCCGGGCCTGCCGGAGACGGGTACTCTGATGTTCGACCCGCGGCTCAGCGCGTCCCAGGCGACGGAGTACCTGGTGGACGACTTCAGCGCGTTCGTGCGCGGCTCCGAGTTCCAGCAGATGGTGGCGGCGCGGCTGCCCGACGATCTGCGCGGCAAGATTGGGCAGATTTCGAGCAGCACCTCCTCCCAGAAGCAGCACCGCACCGTGACGCTGACCCTCACGCGGGAAGAGTCGTCGCCGGAAGCTGCCCAGCAGGAGATGACGGCCATCGCCGACGCCGCCATCGCCGCGCTGCGCGAGGATAGCCCCAAGGTCTTCGCGCGCCTCAGCGGCCCGCCCGAGGTGAGCATCATCGACGGGCCGACGATCACCGCCGCGGCGACGAGCCTGCGGGATCGCCTCGACCTGCCGCTGCGGCTCCTGCTGGCGGCGCTGGCTGGTGTCGGCCTGGCCTTCTTTTTGCACTACCTGGACACGCGGCTATACGATACAGGGCAGGTCGAGGGGCTGGGCTTGAAGGTGCTGGGCGAGATCCCGCGCGAGGGGCGGAAATAGCAAAAGCCCACCGGCGACCGGTGGACTTGAAGATGGGGCCGGAAGGAATCGAACCTTCACCAGCCGGTTATGAGCCGGCAGCACGGACCACTGTGCTACAGCCCCAGATAAGCGGGCGACGAGATTCGAACTCGCGACCCTCTACTTGGAAGGCAGATGCTCTACCGCTGAGCTACGCCCGCAGACTTGCAATGCAACCCGCTTAGTCGGGGCGAGTGGATTTGAACCACCGACCTCCTGGTCCCAAACCAGGCGCGCTAACCGGGCTGCGCCACGCCCCGAAGTACCCTGAAGTATAGCGACATCACCGGGCTGCGTCAATTTTGACGCGCCTGCATCGTCACTCTTACCCTCCCGACTGGAGAAGGATGTTGGTTTGAGCGAGACGTTACCCCTCGGCAAGCTCCCGCCAGAGATGCTGGCCCCACTGCTCGCCCGCTACGGCGGCCGGGCGCCCGGCGTCGTCGTCGGGCCGGGCCTGGGGCTGGACGCCGCCGTCGTCGAGATGGACGGCCGGCTGCTCGTCGTCAAGTCCGACCCCATCACGTTTGCGACGGACGAGATCGGCTGGTACGCCGTCCACGTCAACGCCAACGACATCGCGGCGCTGGGCGCGACCCCGCGCTGGTTCCTGGCGACGCTCTTATTGCCCGAAGCGGCGACCACGGCGGCGCTCGTGGAGACCCTGTTTGCGCAGATCGCCGCCGCGTGCGCTGACATTGGCGCGGCGCTCGTCGGCGGCCACACCGAAATCAGCTACGGCATCCATCGGCCGATCATCATCGGGACGATGCTGGGTGAGACGACGCGCGAGCGCCTGGTCACGGCGGCTGGTGCGCAGGTCGGCGACGCCGTCCTGCTGACCAAGGGCGTCGGGCTGGAGGGGACGGCGCTCATCGCGCGGGAGAAAGCCGATGCCCTGGCCGACCTGCCGCCCGACCTCGTAGCGCGGGCGCGCGACTTCCTGCACGATCCTGGCATCTCGATTTTGCGCGACGCCGCCATCGCGATGGCCCACGGCCGCGTCCACGCCATGCACGACCCGACGGAGGGCGGCGTGGCGACGGCCATCTACGAGATCGCGGCGGCGGCCGGCGTGGGCTTCGACATCGACGCCGACGCCCTGCCCCTCTGGCCGGAGACGCGCGCCCTCTGCCAGCGCTTCGGCCTCGACCCACTCGGCCTCATCTCGTCCGGCGCGCTGCTGGCGACGCTGCCCCAGGCGGACGCGCCCGCCGTCATCGCGGCCCTGACCACAGCGAATATTCCGGCGGCCCAGATCGGCCGCGCCACGCCGCGCGAGAGTGGGGTGCGGCTCTGCCGGGGCGGCGAGTGTATGCCCCTGCCCACGTTCGCTCGGGACGAGCTAGCCCGCCTGTTTGGATAGCGCGAGAAGAGACCGTGGCGGAGCTGCTACAGTAGGAAGGCTGTCATTGCGAGCTTGAGCGAAGCAATCCCCCGCCCTTGTGACAGACGGCGTAGCCAGTGTTATCTGCCGCCGACGGCTCAGACTCGAAGTCTGCGCCTGAGATGGCGAAGCCTGCCGAGGCAGGCTGGATTGGGCGCGTCTCGCTTCGCCAGCCTGCTTCGAGCAAGCTTCATCCTGTCAGCCGCCGCAATTCATTCGGCGGCCCTCTTCTCGCTCGGCGCGCGGCGGGCGCGGAGGAAGACGCTGGGGGAGAGTTTGAACGGCGCCGTCGGGCGCTGGAGCAGGCGGTCCAGCGACGCCAGCGCCGCCGGCGAGAACAGGCGCTTGAGCCAGCCGATGCGGAACATCGACGCCGCCACCTGGTCCTCGATGACCAGCCCCACCTCGGACATCTGGTCCTCGATGGCGTCCGGGTGGAAGTTGATGTTCAACTCCACGAACTCGTACGGCGTCGGGTCGAAGGGGTTGTCGCTCTGGCGGCGCAACAGCCAGCGGGCGATGGCCTTGAGGTTGCGCTTGTTGGCGTACTCGGCCACGTAGCTGCCGCCGGTCCCCACGACGCGCGCGATCTCCGCCAACGCCACCGGCAAGTCCTTGACGTGGTGCAGGACGCGCACCGTCACCGCCGTGTCCACGCTGCCGTCGGCCAGGGGCAGGCTGTACAGGTTGGCGACGACGTAGGACACGCGGCCGTCGCGGCCCCAGCGCGCCTGGGCCTCGCGCAGCAGCGAGCTAGAGAAGTCGAGCAGGATGACGCGGTCGTAGCCGTCGTACAGGTCGGCGAGACGCCCAAACCCCGCGCCGATCTCGGCGATGCGCCGCCCCTGCTGGGGCAGCACCTGGGCCAGGGCGATGCGGTCCACCAGGTCCTCGTAGCGGCGGTCGTCGTTCCAGAACTCGGTGCGGTACGGGCTGCCCTCGTAGTCGCAGATGGGGGGGGAGGCAGGCGGCGCAATCGTGGTCACGGCAGACTCCGGCGCGAGCGCGGCCCCGGAGAGGTGAAAACGCAAAGGCGCCAAGGCGCAGAGAGAAGAAAGCTCTTGGTCTTCCCTTTGCGCCTCTGCGCCTCTGCGTTACATTCCTCTTCGGAACCAACGTAGACGAATACATCCATCAAAGCGCTATTCTCGGACGAGTAGGTCATATAAACCTTGCAATTCCTCGTCAGAGTAGAAGTAGATGACCAGGCGGCCGCCCTGCTTGCCCCGCACCAGGTCCACCTTCGTGCGCAGCGCCTCACGGAAGCGGTCCAGAATCTCGGCGCCCGCCGGTTCGTCCTGCGGCGCGCGCGCCGGCTTGACGGGCGTCTCCGCCGCTTCCAGCATCTTGCGCGCCAGCGCCTCGGTCTGGCGGGCGTTCAGCTCCATCTCCATGACGAGCGCGAGCGCCTGGACCTGGGCCTCCGGCGGCAGCATCAGCAGGGCGCGGCCGTGGTTCGCGCTGACGCGGTTGTCCAGGATGGCGGCGCGCACCGGCTCGGCCAGGCGCAGCAGGCGCAGCGTGTTCGTCACCGCGACGCGGCTCTTGCCGACGCGCTCGGCGATCTGTTCGTGGGTCAGGCCGAAGTCCTCGTGGAGCTGCTGGTAGGCGGCGGCCTCCTCCAACACATTGAGGTCGGCGCGCTGGACGTTTTCCACCAGCGCCAGCTCCAGCATCGCCTGGGCCGTCGCCTCCTTGACGATGACCGGAACCGTCGCCAGCCCGGCCAGGCGCGCCGCCGTCCAGCGCCGCTCGCCGGCGATGAGCTGGTAGCGGTCGCCTTGCTGGGTAACGATGAGGGGCTGGATGAGGCCATGGGCGCGAATCGACGCGGCCAGCTCCTCCACGCCCTCGCGGTCCACCGTCTGGCGCGGCTGGTACGGGTTGGGGACAATCTGGTCGACGGAGACCTCGGTCACCGTCGGGCGCGCATCGGCCTCCCCCGCGCTCGGGATGAGGGAGCCGAGGCCGCGCCCCAATCGACTTGGCGGCTTGCTCATCGTTAGAGATTAGCGTGTTTGGCGCGAAAGGTCAAGCGCCGTAGGGGCGATCCCCCTGTGGTCGCCCTCCCGGCCAGGGTAGCCACGGGGGCTACCCGTACGGGCGATCCCCCCGTGGTCGCCCTTCCCGCGATCCCCCCGTGGTCGCCCTCCCGCGATCCCCTGGGGCTACCCGTCCCGGCCGACAAGCTCGTCGGCGAGGCGGGCGTAGGCGACGCCGCCGGGCGACGTGGGCGCGTACTGGAAGATGGTGCGCCCGAAGCTCGGCGCTTCGCTGAGGCGGACGCTGCGCGGGATGATGATGTTGAACAGGCGGTTGCCGAAGTGCTGCCGCACCTCCGCCACGACCTGCTGCGCCAGGTTCGTTCGCCCGTCGTACATCGTCATCACCACGCCGTGTACCGTCAGGCGCGGGTTGAGGTGGCGGCGCACCAGGTCGATGGTCTGGGTGAGCATCGCCAGCCCTTCCAGGGGCAGGTACTCGCACTGCACCGGGATGATGATACCGTCGGCGGCGGCCAGGGCGTTGACCGTGAGCAGGCCCAAGCTGGGCGGGCAGTCGATGAGGATGTAGTCGTAGCGGTCGCGGAGGGGGACGAGGGCATCGCGCAGGCGGTACTCGCGGGCGATCTGCGCCACAAGCTCCACCTCCGCCCCGGCCAAGCTGGGCGAGGCGGGCGCGAGGTCGAGGCCGCGGTCCGCGTCGGCGATGATGATGTCGGCGAGGGGCGCGTCCTGGAGCAGCGTGTCGTAGATGGAGGCGGTCAGGCTGTGCTTGTCGACGCCGAGGGAGCTGGTCGAGTTGGCCTGGGGGTCCATGTCAATGAGGAGGGCGTGGAAGCCGCGCCGGGCGAGGGCGTCGGCGAGGTTAACGGCGGTCGTCGTCTTCCCCACGCCGCCCTTCTGGTTCGCCAGGGCGTAGATGCGCGCCATGTCCTGCCCTGTGGCGTCAGTCCGGCTGGGCCTGCATGCGCGCCATCACCTGATCGCGGCTCGGCAGCCCGGCGATGCCCGGCGCTTCCACAGCGAACGCCGCCGTCGCCGCAGCAAACAGCATCGCCTGGGCCGGGTCGCCCGTCTCCTGGAGGCGGATGAGGAACGCGGCGGCGAACACGTCGCCCGCGCCCGTCGGGTCCACCTCTCGCGCCGGGTAGGCGGGAAAGTGGGCCTGGTTGCCGCCCTGGTAGAGGTTAGCGCCCTTCGGGCCTTCGGTGACGATCATGATGCGCGCCAGGCGGCCCAGCATCTCGATGAAGGCGAGGTCGCTATGGACGTCCTCGATGCTGTAGATGAGAGCGTTGGCGCGGCTGAGCACCTTACCCGCCGAGTCCCACGGCGTGAAGCTCACCCGACCCTGGGCATCCCACGCACGCATCCAGCCCTGGGGCGTCACGCCGATGATGGACTTGCGGAAGCAGTCCACGATGTTCGGGTCTACCTCCTGCGTCAGCGGCCCAAGCAAAACGGTCGGCGACGCGCGCCAGTCCGCCGGGACGTCGCTACAGTCGAGCTTGGCGGCGACGGCGCGCAGGTACTGGGTGCGGTGGCCGCCGTGGTAGATGTTCTCGAATGTGGAGGTGTGGGGCGCAGGCACGCGGTGGATAGCGATGCCGTCGAGGGGCGACAGGTCCACGTCGTCCGAGGCGCTGGTCACAATCGCCGCGTTGACGCCGAGGCGGTGGGCGGTGACGGCGGCGTAGGTCACAGTCCCGCCCAGCGTGTAGCCCTCCGGCTTGATGTCCTTGGTGATGTGGCCGATAACGAGAAAGTCGGGTGGTGTCATGTTGTCTAGTGGCGCAGGCGAATCGTGACCTTGCGCGCGTCGCCCTCGCCGATGCTGACCGTCATCACGTCCGGGTCGTTGCGCAGGGCCAGGTGGACGATGCGCCGCTCGTAGGGCGGCATCGGGTCCAGAGAGATGGAGCGGCCATCGCGCTTAACCCGGTCGGCCATCTGACGCGCCGTCGCGCGTAGCGTTTCGGCGCGGCGCTCGCGGTAGCCGTCCACGTCCACGATGATGCTGACCCAGTGCCCGGTCTTGTGCTGCACGATCAGGCGCGTGAGATACTGGATGGAGTCGAGCACTTCGCCGCGCTTGCCGATGAGGTTTTGCAGCCCGGAGCCGCGCACGTCCACCAGGTAGGCGATGCTCTCGTCCTCGTCGGCGGGCGGCGAGGGCTGGATGGTAATCTGCGCCTTGAGGCCCATCTGCTGCAACATCTCGCGCACCGTCGCCAGCGCCAGGTCCTGCACATCCTGCGCCTCAGCCGATGTTGTGGGCGCGGGAGCCGGGGCGGCTGTAGGCGCTTCGGCCGCCGGGGCTGGCGCGCTAACGGGCGCTGGACGCGGCGCGGGGGCGGGGGCGGGGCGAGACACTTCCGGCGCGGGGGCAGCGGGCGCCGACTTCGGCGTGGGCGCGGGCGCCGCCAAGACAGTGATACGGACGCGGGCATCCTCTGCGCCGATGCCGAGGATGCCGCGGCTCCCTTCGGTGATAACGTGGATGTCTACCTGGTCGCGGCGAACGCCGAGCTGGGCCAGCCCCTTCTGGATGGCCTCGTCAACATTCTTACCGCGAGCCTCGACGCTTCTTCTTTCGGTCATTCGGTCGCCTCTTGAGGGCGTTGCCCGTGTCCCGGCTGGACGCGGTGGACGCATCGTTAGATGGTGAGGAAGGCAGGCTGACGCTGGCGTCCGACACGGCGACGGCGGCGGCCGGCGCGGCCAGCGGCTTGATCGATGGGTTATCTTGCTTGATCCAGGGCGGCGGCGGGATCTTGAGGCCGCCTGGACCCACGGTCACATACTGAAGCACAATACCCGTGACGTTCTGGACCACCCAGTACAGCACCAGCCCGATCGAGTAATTGATGAAGATGAACGCGAAGTACAGCGGCATCCAGCGCATGATGGACGACATCTGGCGCTGCGACGGGTCCTGTGTCGGCATGGTCATCATCTGCTGCTGCACGAACTGGGTGACGACCATGATAATCAGCAGGAAGGGGATGCCGATGGGCACGTTCGGGTCTTGCGTGAACGGGGGAAATGGCAGACGCGCCTCGGGCAGGGCCAGGTTGTGGAGCCAGAGGAAGGGAACCGCGAACTCAGGTTTCTCGGACAGCTGACGGATGGCCTGATACAAGCCGATGAGCACCGGGAACGGCAGCAGCATCGGGAGACAACCGGCCAACATGTTGACGTTGTTCTCCTTGTAAAGCTGCATCTGCGCCTGGGTCAGCTGCTCTTTGTCGTCCTTGTACTTTTTCTTCAGCTCCTCCAGTTGGGGCTGGAGGCGCGCCATGGCCTTCTGCTGCTTCAGCGACTGGAGCTGGAACGGCCACGTCACGAGGCGGACGAGAACGCCAATCGCGATCAGCGCCCAACCATAGCTGCCGAGAATACTATACAGGAACTGTAGAATGACGATCGATGGCTGAACGACAAGTAAGTTAAATATATCGCCCATGCGACCCGCAAACCTCCAAAACTACGGAACCGGGTCGTATCCGCCCGGATTGAAAGGGTGGCAGCGCGAGATGCGTTTGGCAGCCAGCCAGCCCCCTTTGAGTACGCCATATTTCTGTATCGCCTCGTAGCCGTACTGGGAGCACGAGGGGGTGAAACGGCAGCTCGGCGGCAGCCACACCGACAAGGTGTTCTGATATATTCTAATCAGAAGCAGAGCAATCTGCTTCATGGCGACACTCTCCTGCAATCCGCCACGCGCGCCCGCGACATCAGCCCGCAGACTGCGCTCTCGATGTCGGCGAACGAGGCCGCCAGGATCGGTTCGCGGGCCACGAACACCAGGTCCCAACCCGGCGCGACATCCTCGCAATGAAGGCGGATTGCTTCCCGCAGCCGCCGCTTGACCCGGTTGCGGACCACGGCCTTCCCGATACGCTTGCCCACGGCGAAGCCAAAGCGGGAATGGTCGGCAGCGTTTGGCGCCGCAATGAGAACAACGAGTGGGGAGGACCAGGAGCGACCCTCGCGGCGAACGCGCTGAAAGTCCTCATTCGCCCGCAGGCGGAATTGACGCTCCATCAAGGTGGCAAGTGGCAAGTGACGGGTGACAAGTCCAAACCACTCTGTCACGTGTCACTTGCCACTCGTCCTCGACACGATGCTCAACTACTTGCTGTCGACACTCACGGCAATCAGGCGCTTGCGACCCTTGAGCCGGCGCGCCTTGAGGACCCGACGCCCGTCGTGCGTCGCCATACGCGCTCGAAACCCGTGGACACGCATGCGCTGGCGCTTTTTTGGTTGATAGGTGCGCTTAGGCATGTGTGGTAAACCTCTCTGTATGTGGCAATGACGCTATATTATAAGCCGGACACACAGGCTCAGTCAAACTTATTCTCGCACGCGCTCGATGGATGCGCCCAAGGCGCGCAGCTTCTCGTCCAGCTTCTCGTAGCCCCGGTCGATCTGGCCGATGTTGCGGATGACCGTCCGTCCCTCGGCGATGAGCGCCGCCAGGACGAGCGCCATGCCCGCGCGGATGTCCGGGCTGGGCAGGCCGGTCGGGTCCGCGTGCAGCCGGTTCGGGCCGATGACCACGGCGCGGTGCGGGTCGCACAGCACGATGCGCGCGCCCATGTCGATGAGGCGGTCGACGAAGTACAGGCGGCCGTCGAACATCTTCTCGTGGATGAGAATCGTGCCCGCCGCCTGCGTCGCCACGACGAGCGCCACGCTCATCAGGTCCGGCGGGAAGCCCGGCCAGGGCATGTCGTCGATCTTCGGCACCGCCCCGCCCGCGTCGTCCTGCACCTGGAGCCGCTGCCCGCTGGGGATGATGAGGTCCTCGCCCTCCAGGCGCATGCGCACGCCAAGGCGGTGCTCGAACACCAGGCGCATCGGCCGCAGGGACTCCTCCGTCACGCCGCGAATGCGCAGCTCGCCGTACGTCACCGCGCCGACGCTGATCCAGCTCCCGATCTCGGTGTAGTCGGGGCCGACGCGAAACTCCGTCCCGTGCAGCCGCTCTACGCCCTCGACAACCAGGACGTTCGAGCCGATGCCAGAGATGCACGCGCCCATCCCATTGAGGCAGCGCGCCAGGTCCTGGATATGCGGCTCCGACGCGGCGTTGCGGATGATGGTCGTCCCCTTCGCCAGCGCCGCCGCCATCAGCGCGTTCTCCGTCGCCGTCACGCTCATCTCGTCCAGCAGCATGTCGACGCCGGTCAGCTCCCGCGCCTTCATGCGCAGCATGCCATCGACGGCGACATCCGCGCCCAGGCTCTCCAGGGCCAGCAGGTGCGTGTCCAGGCGGCGGCGGCCGATGACGTCGCCGCCCGGCGGCGGCAGCTCGATCTTGCCATAGCGCGCGAGCATCGGGCCGGCCAGCAGGATGGAGGCGCGAATGGCGCGGCACAGGTCGATGTCCAGCGCCGTGGGCCGCACGTTCCCGCCGCGAAACTCCAGCGACCCCGGCTGAGGCGAGGTAATCTCGACGCCCAGCGTCGTCATCAGCTCGCAGAGATTCTGGACATCGAGAATCGCCGGGACATTATGCAGAATAACCGGCTCGTCGGTTAGCAGGGTCGCTGCAATGAGCGGCAGCGCCGCGTTTTTATTGCCACTGGGCGTGACCGTGCCATTGATGGGCCGCCCGCCCTCGATAATGAATTTCTCCACACCGCCTCCCATTTGTCTGTCAACGGATGGGGGAACGGATAAACGGATAGGTGTCGCCTCTCGGTAACATGCTGGCTTTTCATGACTATCCGTTTATCCGTTTATATCCGTTGACAGTCCGCCTTGGTTAAGTTTACTACGGTTCTTGTTTTAGCGCCCGCAATTTCACAGCCGCGCCGACGCCGACGCCCAACCTCGCGGCGGCGCTGCCGTCGCGCACCGCGACCTCGACCAGGCCGCTGCTCCCGACGTAGGCCAGCGCCTGCCCGACCGCCACGTCCGCGTACGTTCGGGCGAGGGGCACACTGATGCCCGCCACCTCGACCCGCGCCCCGCCCGGCGTCGCCACCTCGCCCCCGATGTTCGTGATGAGGTTGCCGAAGTGGTCCACGTGGATCACCACGCCTGCCCAATCGCCATCCTCAGTGCGAGTGAGTCGCACGTCCGGCAGCCGCACCGGGTCGGGCAGCCCCTCGCCCACGTCCGACAGGGACGCACCGAGGGCCAGATGCGCCGCGACCGGCGCGAAGATGTCCCGCCCGTGGAACGTGGCGCTCGCGTCGGCGCTGCGCCAATAGCGGCGCTCGGTCAGGTGCGCCGCCTGCCACGCCCCGGTATCGCCCAGGAACTCGAGCGCAGCTGGGATGACGCCGTTGTCCGGTCCGACGAACACGCCGCGCTCGCACCGCAGCGCCATCGGCCGCCGCACGCTCCCGACGCCCGGATCCACGACGACGACGTGAACGGTGTCGGGCGGATAGTACGGCGCGGCAGTGCTGAGTACGTACGCCGCCTGGCGGATCGCCTGGGGCGCGATGGCGTGGCTCACGTCGACGACGGTGAGGGACGGTCCCAAAGTCAGGATGACGCCGCGCATCGCCGCCACGTAGCCATCTTCGAGACCAAAATCCGTTGTGAGAGTCACGATTGCCATGACACAATCCTGTGTGACGGTGTGACGGTGTGACGGTGTGACGGTGTGATTGCCGTCATTGCGAGCGCGAGCGAAGCAATCCCCCGCCCTTGCGAGAGACGGTCTAGACCTGCGACAGGTCGGTGTCGCCCACCGGGAGGTTGCTTCGTCGTCCCTCCTCGCAACGACACGCTCGTCACTTCGTCATTGCGAGCGCGAGCGAAGCAATCCCCCGCCATTGCGACAGACGGTCTAGACCTGCGACAGGTCGGTGTCGCCCACCGAGAGGTTGCTTCGTCGTTCCTCCTCGCAACGACACGCTCGTCACCTCGTCACGTCGTCATCCCGTCACTTCGTCACTTCGTCACCTCTCCCCTACGGTCTTGATTGTCGCACGAGGAGCGGCAGGAACACGCGCCGCGTCGCCCCGGTCACGAGGGAGCGGTCGAGGGGGGTGGTGAACCCGTCGCTGATGAGAATCTGGGTGCGCAGCGGGCCGCCGCGATAGGCATCCGTCACCCGCGCATCCCACGTCACCACGACCGGCGTCCCGCCCTCCGCGACCGGCCCCGTCCAGTAGACCGTATTGCCCTCGACGCGCACCGTGCCCGCCGACGCAGACGCGCTGTTCGGCAGGGCCGCCAGCTCGTCCGGCAACGTCGCCGTCATCAACGCCGTCGCATCCAGCGTGCCCCGGTTGCGCAGGGTGACGATAGTGTTGACCGTCTCCCCCGGCTGGAGCGTGTCGCGGTCGGCGGCGGCGGACGAGGCCGACAGGTCCGGCACGTTGACGCGCGCCGTGTGGCGAATTTCCGACACCAACCCGGTCTCATCGCCGACCCACGCCGTGTTCACAATCGGCGTGCCGGGCGCAAGGCCCCCGTCGAGCCTGACCTGGTAGCGGATGTTGACCTCGGCGTTCGGCGCAAGCGCCCCGTTCCAGAGGATGCGGTCGCCGTCGACGGTCGCGCCGCTGAGGCTGCCGGGAACGAGCGTGGCGTGGGCCGGGATGGGGTTGTACAGGTAGACCGCCGCCCGAGCGCTTGGCCCGCGGTTGACGACCCGGATCGAGTAGGTGAGCGTGTCGCCATCGGCGGCGACGCTGCGGTCGGCGATAATCTGGGACGCGCCCAGGGGGTGCAGCCAGCCAACTGTCCGCCGCAGGACCGCCGCCAGGGCATCGCGGGACAGCGTCTCCAGGGGAACCGCGAAGAAGGCCGTCCGGTACGGCCCGCGATCCAGATGGATCGCCACCGGCAGGCCGTGGTCGCCCAGGAACGCCGGGGACGCGAAGCCGTTCGGCGCGAGGGCGTCGGTGTGGTTGTAGCGCGCGCTGCCGAAGGCGCCCGCGAAGTCCAGCGCATATGGCCCAAGGCCGTCGCCGATGGGATCGCCGGGGATGCCCAGCATGCCGTTGGTGAGTCGGTCTTCGGTGTAGCTCCCGACGCCGAGGTATTGAATGCCAAACTGCGTCAGCCCGGCCGTGTACAGGTAGTCCTGCGACGAGAGCAGCAGCCGGCCGCCGCTGTTGAGGTAGGCCGCCAGCGCCGCCTCGTCCGCCGGCGTCAGGGTATCGAGGAAGTCATAGCCGGTGAACCAGACGATGACCGGGTAGAGGGCCAGGCGCTTGGCCGGTGGTGAGCCTTGCCCCCCGGAGCCATCGCCGGTGCGCCAGGTGTCGTAGGGGATGGCCGCTGATTGGAGCGCCTGCGTGTAGAGCGGGCGCAGGTCCTGCCAGGAATTGTCGTCCACGAGCAACAGCGGCGCGGGCGTCTTCGTCGCCAGGCGAACCGTCCGCAGCGCGGCGTTGGCGTCGGAGAGGCTGCGAATGCCGATGGTCTCTGCATCCGTCGTGTTCCAGCCGGTCCCGGCCGGAATGACCACGCGCACCAGCACGTCCCGCGCCTCACACGTCTTCAAGCTCACGCTCGCCAGCGGCTTGCTCGTCACGGGATCGATGATTTGCGTCTGCCAGGTGGCCGTGAGCGTCTGGAGAGCATACGTGTCGGTCTGGCGGCCGGTATTGCGCAGCGTGACGGTGTAGGTGATGACGCCGCCGGGCGGCCCGACGTCCGCGAGCTGCGCCGGGCTGGCCTTGAAGGCGTAGTCCGGTGTCGGCGTGCTCACCGTCTGGATCGCTCGGTCTAGCAAGTCGGCCCGCGCCTCCAGGCCGCGCACGCCCTCGATGCCGAAGGCGAAATACAGCCCGCGATACGGCACGCACGTATCGACCAGCAGCCCGGCGATGCGGCTCGCGTCGTACAGGGCGGCGGCGCTGCTGGTGTTCGGCTTGACCGGCGCGACAACATCTGGCGCGGTCTGATTGTTGGCGCTATCCGGCCCGTTGAGCGTCCAGTGCAGCCCGGCGAACGGGCCAGCGCCGTCCACCGTGTCGGTCTGGGCATTGTCGGTGACGAAGGTCGCGTTCAGGAGCTGCCGGAAATACTCGGCGGTGAAGTGGCCCGTGCCGCCGCCGTCCCAATACGCGATGTCCTGGCCGCTGAGAATCAGGCGGCCGCCCGCCCGGAGATACGCCGCCAGGTCCTTGTCCGCGCCCACCAGCGCCGGCGCGTCGTTCGGGCTGGACCAGATGACGACGTCGTAGCTCTTGAGCACGTCGAGGCTGGGCGCGCTCGTCTGGGTGTCACGCACGGGGAACACGGTGTACAGGTAGTTCCGCGCGTCCAGCGCCGCCTTGTAGTAGCCAATTGTGTCGGCGTAGTACCACGCGCCGCTATCGACCAACAGGATCGTCGGCGCGGGCGTCAGAGTGAAGTTCTGCTGCACCGCCGCGCCCACTGCCGGCAGCGTCACATCGGCGTGCCCAACGCGGAAACCCGGCTGCTCGACGCGCAGGTGGTAATTGCCCGGCGGCAGCGCCAGGCTGTAGACGCCCGTGGCGGCAGCCGCTGTGGCTGTGACCGGCGTCCCTTCGACGATGATCGTCCCGCCCTGCGGCGCGCCCGACGCATCCGTCAGGCGGCCAAAGATGACGCCAACCGGCAGGAGGTTCAGGGTGATGTTGAGCGTGACGTGGCCGTTGTCCGGCATGACGATGCCGTGCTGCTCGGCCGGCGCGTACCCGAAGGCGCTTACCGCCACATCATACGTTCCGGCCCGCAGCGGCACGGTGTACGCGCCGGTCGCATCCGTCAGCACACGGATCGCGGCGCCGTTGGCCTCAGCCGTCACCGTCACCTGGGCGCTGCGCACTGGCCCGCCATCGCCGCTCCGCGTCACGCGGCCGACAAGCTCGCCCGCGCTCAATGCCGTGCTGACCGCCGTATAGGCGTCGGCGAGACCCGCGCCGTAGCTCATGTTGGGCAAAGGGTCCGGCCCGACAGGCCGGGCGGTGCGCCGTATCAAGGCGATGATGTCCTGGGGGGTGAGGCGCGGGTTGGCCTGCCGGAGCAGGGCGGCGAGACCGGCGACGTGGGGCGTCGCCATCGAGGTGCCGTCCTCCATCGCGTAGCCGCCGCCGTGGAACGTCGAGCGGATCTGCACCCCCGGCGCGACGACGTCGGGCTTGAGGGCGGCGAAGGGGCTGGGGCCGCGGCTGCTGAAGCTCGCCACGATGTTATCCTGGTCGGTTGCGCCGACGCTCAGCGTCTCCGCGTAGCCGCCCGGCACCGAAATGGATCCAGCGGCCGGGCCGGAGTTGCCGGCCGAGAACACCGGCAGGATCGACGCCGCGACCAGGGCGTGGATGTCGTCGCGGTAGACCAGGGCGTCGTGTACCGAGTTGCCCCACGAGCCGTTGACGATGTCCGGCGCCCGGGCCGGGTCGCCGCCCGGCGCGAGCAGCCACTGGAAGGCGTCGTGGATCCAGGCGTCGGTCGTGCGCCCCTGGTCGTTGAAGATTTTGACGGCGATCCACTGCGCGCCCGGCGCGACGCCGATGCCGCGCCCCGCGACCATCGTGCCGGTCGTGTGCGTGCCGTGGCCGATGCCGTCGCCGGGGTAGATGTAGCCCTCATCCGTCGCGCAGTACCAGTTGCCGTTGTGGCTCGTCAGCCCCTTGGGGTCGTAGCCGCGATAGCGCGTCTGGAGGTCCGGATGCTGCCAGTCGACGCCGGTGTCCATGCTGGCGACGACGACGCCCTTGCCGTCGATCCCCATCAGGCTCCACACGAGGTCGGCGCGGATGCGCTGCACGCCCCACTCCGGCGTGTCGGCCGGGCGCGACGGCTCCTGCTCCTCCTTGTCCGGCGTCCAATCCAGGCTCCACGCGTGGTTGGGCTGGATCATCTCGACGTTCGGCAGGCTGGCGAGGTCGAGCAGCGCCGCCCCGTCGCCCTGGACGTGGACGGCGTTGACGACCCAGAACGACTGCACCGCCCCGACGTGGCCGGCGGCTTTGCCGGCGCTCAGTCGGGCCTGGAGCGCGGCCTGGGACTGCTGGGCCGTCGCCTGGAGGCTGGCGACGACGGCGCGGCGCTGCTCCGCCCGCGTCGCTTTGACGGCAGCGGCGCTCAGGTCGGCGCTCTCGCGCAGAGTGACGATGAAATCCTGCGACGCGGATGGGTCGCTCAGCGCCGCCTTGAGCAGCGCCGGATCGACGACGCGCCAGGCGGCCGGCGGGTCGGACGGCTGGTCGGCGGGCGAGGCGCGTCCGGCGGCATTGGCGTGGGACAGAGGCGCGGCGGGAGCTGGGCGGGCCGAGGGGCCGGGCGTCGGCCCCTGGGCGAGCGTGACGGCTGCGGCGAGCAGCAGCGCGAGGGCGACGGCCACCGCCACCAGCAAACGACGAGTGACAGACAAGGGGATAAACCTGACTTTCTATTTCGACGATTGTCACCCCCGCGAGTTTCTAAGCGGAAGGAAACGCAGAGGCGTCCAGACGCAGAGGGTGAAACGTAACTGCGGCGAATTATACTCCAAGCGGGAGCGAAATCAGGCCGACTGTTAGCGCCGTTGCGTTACCCTGTTCAGCAACAAGCATCCGCTGTCATGCCGAGAAGCCCTTATCATGTAAGGGCATGCCCCAACAGGAGAATACCGCCAAGCCGTCATTGCGAGCGAAGCGAAGCAATCCCTCGCCCTTGCATCAGGCTGTCTAGACGAGGAATAGCGAGGCTTTCGCCAGCCGGGGGATTGCTTCGTCGTCCCTCCTCGCAATGACGGCTCGGCCTGGGCGTTCTACGCATGCACGAGGCATCTGGGCCGCCGTCCGTCCAGCCCCCTCCCATAACAGAAGATTGCCACAGAGACACAGAGGACACAGAGAAAAGAAGGGTAACGCAACGGCGCAAGGGCGCAAGGACGCAAAGAGAGATAAATCTTCAGTCTGTTAGCGGCGTTGCGCCTTTGCGTCTTTGCGTTCCCCTGTTCAGCAAGTGGTCGACTTCTACTCTGAGTCCTCTGTGCCCCTGTGGCTACTTTCAAGGGCGTTGCGGGCGGCGGCGAGAACCTGGGCGACGGTGATCCAGCGCACGCAGGGGTGGAGGGGCAGGTCCGCCGGGGGGTAGTCGAGGCGGTCGCAGAACTGGCACGCCAGCGGCGGCTGGGCGACGACGATGCGGTGGCGCGACGGGTCGCCCCACGGCCCGAACTTGCGCGGGTCGATGGGGCCGTAGAGGCGGACGGTCGGCGCGCCGACGGCGGTCGCCAGGTGCAGGATGCCCGCGTCCGGCCCCAGCACAACGTCGCAGCGCTGCAACAAGGCGGCCAGACAGGGCAGCGACGTTGCGCCCGCCGCGTCAACGGCCGGGGAGCGCATGCGCCGCGCAATGTCAGCGGTCAGCGCGGCTTCCTCGGCGCTCCCCGTCAAGAGGACCCGCGCGCCGGACGCGGCGAGCGCGTCTGCCACCCCGCTCCAGTTCTCGTTCGTCCACAGCTTGACCTCGGCCCCCGCCCCTGGATGGACCGCGATGAGCCGGTCATCCGGGCCGACGCCCCGCTCGGCCAGCCACGCCGCCGCGTCGGCGCGCTCTGCGTCGAACACCGGGAATGTCATCGGCCAGGCGATTGGGTCAGGGTCAATGGGGCGGCCGGTCAGCGCCGCAATCAGGGCAAGATTGAGGACGGTCGCGTGGGTGTCGGGCGCATACGGGACGCGCGTCGTCAGGAACGGGGCGACGTCTGGCACGTCGTAGCCGACGCGGAGGGGGATGCGGGCCAGCGCCACCAGCAGCGCGCCCCACCAGTGGTCGAAGCGCAGGATGACGGCGATATCGAAGCGCCCGCGCAGGGTCTGCGCCTCGCGGTACGCCAGCTGATACGGGTCCCAGGCGGATGCCTTGGGCTGGCGCGTGAAGCCGGGGAAGGGCAGCGTCAGGACTTCGTCGACAGATGGGTTGCGGCGCACGACGGCCTCGCCCCACGGCCCGACGAGGCAGGTGATGTGCGCCGTCGGCCACGTGGCGCGCAGGGCGGCCAGGGCCGGCGTCATCAGCAGGATGTCGCCCAGGTGGTCGGGGCGGATGAGTAGGACGCGCAGCCGCCCGCCCTCAGCCAGGGTGTGCGGCGCGGGTGCGCGGCGGAGGACGGCGGCGGTTCCGCCGAGCATCAGGCGGCGCAGGCGGTGGGGTGCGCTCGGTGGGGCGGTCGGGGTCTGGGTGCGTTCGTCAGGCATACACGGCGTCGAGCCTCGGCAGGATAGCGGACCAGTCGTAGCGCGAGACGGCGAGACTCCGCGCCGCCTGCCCCAACACGGATCGCCGGCGGGCGTCGTTGAGGAGGCTCACCACGGCGGCGGCGAAGTCCGCCGGCGCGTCCGTGAGGACCGCCGCGTCCGCGACATCCACGCCCTCGGCCCCCTGGCGTGTGCTGACAATGGCGCAGCCCATCGCCAAAGCCTCCAGGAGCTTGAGCCGTGTGCCGCCGCCCACGCGCAGCGGGACGACGTAGACCGTCGCCTGGCGCATGTACGGCCGCGTATCCGGCACCCAGCCGGTGAGGACGACGCGCTCGCTTGCCAGGGCGCGCACAGCCGGCGCAGGGTCGCGGCCGACGAGGGCGACGCGGGCAGTTGGGGCGTCGCGCCAGACGAGGGGCATGACCGTCTCGACGAGCCACCGGCACGCCTCGACGTTGGGACGGTAGTCGAGCTTGCCGGTGAAGACGAGCCAGGGAACGCCGTCGAGCAGCGGCTTCTCGTCCGACGGCGCAGCCGGATCGTAATACGTGGTGTCGACACCATTGGGGACGACGAGGGGGTCGAAGGTCGGCGCGAGGGCGCGCAGGGCGGCGGCGTCGGCCTCGGAGACGGCGATGACGCGGTCCGCGCCCTGCGCCATCTGCCGTTCCAGCGCCGTCAGCCGCCGCCACTGGACGAGGGAGTAGGCCGAGGCGACCCAGCGCGCCGGGCGGCGGGCATCAGTCAGGAAGTTGCGCTGCTGGAGCAGGGCCTCGGCGTTGTGGGCGTCGTAGACGCGGCGGACGCGGGCGTTGGCGTTCATCGCCAGCAGATAGGGGGCCATCTCGATTCCCTCGGCCTGCACAACGTCGTAGCCGTCGGCCAGCCACTCATGGAGGCGGCGGGCGAAGGCGTCGCTGTAGAGCCGCCGCGCCATGTCGGCGTGGCCGCGCGCCATGTCGGCCAGGCGCGTGCGCGTGCTCCGTATTGGCGCGGGCAGGGCCTCGACGCGCCCGCAGAGCGCCGTCAGTGGGCCGGCCGCCGTCAGTGCCTTCGGCGGGTCATCGGCGAAGCTCAGGACATCGACGTAGCGCCCCGCCGCGACGTGGCGGATGATGTGCCAGTTGCGGATGGCCGTACCCTGGTGGGGAGGATAGGGGAGCTGGGGGGTGAGGAACAGGACGCGTTGGGCGCTCATGCCGGGCAATGTTTCGCGCGAAACATTTCTTACCTACCGTCGCTGTCCCGTCTTGTGGTAGACGGCAAGGGTCTCGCGCGCCATGCGGTCCAGGGAGAAGTGCGTCGCCTGCTCCAGCCCAAGCCGCACCATCTCAGCGCGGCGCTCCGGGTCGGTGAGCACCTGGCGCAGCGACTCCACCCACAGCTCCCCGTCCATCGGCGGAATCTTGATGCCAGCCTCACCGACGACCTCCGGCAGCGACGCGGCGTCAGAGACGATGACCGGCGCACCCGACATCATCGCTTCCAGCGGCGGCAGCCCAAACCCCTCGTAGAGCGACGGCTGGACGAACACCGCCGCGCTGTTGTAGAGCAGGAGCAGGTCTTCCAGCGGCACGCGGCCCAGGAAGCGCGCCCGGTCGCCAAGCTCCAGGTCCTCAGCCGTCGCAAACACGTCCTCGTACAGCCAGCCCCGCTTCCCGACAATCGCCAGCGTCAGCGGCTGGCACGGGTCGGCGCCCCGCCCGGCGCTGCCCGGCGTGACCTGCAAGTCTAGAAGCTGCTTGAAGGCGCGCAGCAGCGTGGGCAGGTTCTTGCGCGGCTCGATGGTGCTGACGAAGAGAATGAACGGGCCGGGCAGGTTGTAGCGCTTGCGCACCGCGCTCAGCGCAGTCGCATCGTCGACGACGTGGAACGTAGGGTCGGCGGCCTCGTGGATGACCGAGATGCGGTTGGGGTTGACGCCGAGCAGCTGCACCAGGTCCAGCTTTGTCGCCTCCGACACGGCGATGACCTGGTCGGAGCGCTTGAGGGCGTCGTCGATCTGCCCGTAGTACTTGGCGGATTCCTTGGTCAAGAAGTGGGGGAAACGCAGGAAGGCCAGGTCGTGGACGGTCACGACCGAGCGGAACGGCTTGCGCATCGGCGGGATGAAGTCCGGGCTGTGGAGCACGTCCAGGCCCGACAGCAGCAACTCGACGGGCAGGCTGAGCTGCTCGAAACGGTGGTGCGCCGGCGTCAGCAGCGGCCGCCATGTGAAGTGTGGATTGTCCACCGGCAGGCGCTTCTCGTGGCGGCTCTGGAACAGAACAACCTCGTCCTCCGAGATAATCCGCGCGAGAGACGACACGAGGCGGCGGATATACTGGCCGATGCCCGCCCCGGAATAGTACATCATCCTCACATCGATGCCGATACGCATGGTCACTCGTCCTGGCCTGTCTAGGTCGCTGTCCTCCTATTATACCGCGCCGCCCACGTCCTGACCAATTGCCGCTCTCTCGGCTCTTTTCCAACACACCGAGAGCCATGCAGCGCCGGAGAGCGCGGCCAAGAGGGCAACCACGGAAAACACGAAAAACAGCTTTCCCATTCCGTGTCTTCCGTGGTAGACCTCTGAGAAAGCCCCGCATGCGATGAGACATCTATTTCTCGGCGGCGGCGGTTCAATGTAGAATTACACTGATTCCTACGCGCCATGAACGTGGCCTGGAGAGAGGCGTCCCATGGAGACCAAGAACATACAAACCGAGCTGGCGCGGCTGACCCAGGAGCAGGCCTACGACCGGGCCGCCCTGGATGAGCTGCACGCCCAGCTTGCCGAGCAGACCGCCGAGGTCGCTGGCGTTAGTCAGCGCCTGAGCGAGCTGGTCGGCGATATGACGCGCACGCAGACACGGCTGAACCAGCTCGACGGCTTGCAGAAGGCCATCGGCCAGGTCCGGGTGGACCTTGTCGCCCTAGTGGACGAGCAGAGCAAGCGGCTGAGCGCCGATGTCAGCGCCATGCGCGCCCAGGACGCCGCCCAGCTCGAGCGCATCACGCAGCTGGCCGACATGATGCAGGGACTACGCGACGAGCAGGACACGGCGAAGAAGCGCCTCGACGGCCTCACGCCGCGCCTGGACGCCGAGACGAACCGCGTCGCCGGGCTGGCCGACATGATGCAGGGACTACGCGACGAGCAGGACACAGCGAAGAAGCGTCTCGACCAGGCCATGACCCGCGCGGATGCCGACACCTCCCGCGTCGCCCAGGTTACGGACATGGTGCAGAAGCTGCGTGACGAGCAGGACACGGCGAAGAAGCGCATCGACCAGGTCCTCACTCGCGCGGATGCTGACACAACTCGCATCGCCCAGGTCGCGGACATTGTGCAGAAGCTGCGCGACGAGCAAGACGCCGCGAAGAAACGTCTCGACCAGGCCGTCGGCCGCGTTGACGCCGACACCAATCGCATCGCGCAGCTGGCCGACATGGTGCAGGGACTGCGCGCCGCCCAGGAGACGACGAAGACGCGCGTGGATGGGTTGACGCCACGCCTGGACGCTGAGACGAACCGCATCGCCGGGCTGGCCGACATGCTGCAAGAGCTGCGCGACGACCACGCGGCGACCGCCGCGCGCCTGGACCGACTGCTGCCGCGCCTGGACACGGACAGCAACCGCATGACGCAGCTGGCCGACACTCTGCAAGGCGTCCGCGATGAGCAGGCGACGGCGAAAGGCCGCATCGAGAGTGTCGCGGCCCGCGTCGATGCCCAGGCCGCCGAAGCCGTGCAGCTCAACCGCGCCTTGCAGGCGATGGAGGACCGCATCGTCGGCGCGGAAAACCTGGTCACCGACTTCGAGGGGCGCGTGGCCGGGCAGAGCGGGGCGCTGATCGAGCTGGGCCGCTCCATCCAGGCGCTACGGGTTGACCTCACCGCCACCCAGGGCCAGCTCGGTAAGTTCCCCCAGATCGAGCAGGCCGTGGCGCAGGCGAAGGACGAGTTGCTGCATCTTGTGCAGGGCTACCGCGCCCAGGCCCAGATCGAGGTCCAGCGCATGATCGAGGACCGCAACGCCGAGCGCCAGGCGACGGCGCGTGCCCTGGCCGACATGCAGGCGCAGATCCGGGCGATGGATGTCATCTCGCCGCGCATCGACCACTCTGATGAGGAGCTGGCGCGGCAGAACGTCCTGATTGCCCAGCTTGGCGCGCGCATCGACGCCCTGGTGCGCGACCTGGCGCAGCGCACCGAGGCCATCCCGTCCCTCGGCGAGCAGATCGAGAAGCACGCTGACCGCATCGGCCTCGTGGAGCGCGACGTGGTCGAGGTGGACCGCAAGATCGACGAGCGCACCGCCGTCATCCCCATCCTGGACAAGACGCTTACCCAGACGGCGACGCGCGTCGAGAAGGTCGAGGCGGTCTTCCCGCAGCACGCCCAGCAAATCACCGATATCGTTGCCCGCATCGCCTTCTGGGGCGGCCACAGCGACCGTCACGCCGACCGCCTGGACCTCATCGAAGCGCAGCTCCCGCACTTCGAGCGCGCCGACCTCGAGACGCTGGAGAAGGTCGATTTCCTGGAGGACTGGATTCAGCGCACCGGCACGCGCCTGGACGAATTGCAACGCTTCGAGGACGACCTGCGCCGCACGCTGGCCGAGATGGTGGAGAGCGAGAAGGTGCGCGACGCGCGCCGCGACCACCAGCTTGTCGTGTGGAGCGAGGAATTGGTGGAGCACCGCCGCGTCCTGGACGGCTGGCGCAAGGTGTTGAAGGGCTACGAGGAGCACCACCTCGGCGTCAACAAACAGATGGAGACCCTCGACACGATGGCGCGGGCCATCGACCAGGACCAGCGGGCGTCGTTCGAAGCCCAGCGCATCGAGGCGGAGAAGATGCGGCGCGAGGTGGCCGAGTGGCAGGCGGACGTGGACAAGCGCTGGACGCTGTTCTTCAAGCAGCGCGACTGGGACTGGAGTCAGCAGAAGGTCGTGAACAAGGGCCTGGCCGACGAGATCGAGCAGCTCCAGGCGTGGCGCTCGACGGACGTGGTCAGCGTCGCCGAGCTAGGCACGCGCCTGGAGGCCAAGGACCGCGAGTTGCTGATGCGCATCGAGGACCTGTGGGAGATCGAGGAGACGGCCCTGCGCCGCCGCCTGGGTGAGCTGAAAGAGTGGCTGGCCGAGGTCGAGGAGAGCAAGACCAAGTCGCCCAAGCCGCGCGTCCCGAAGCCGGGCGAGAAGATCGTCGGCGCCGACCCGCGCTTCCGCAAGCCGTAGAAAGCACTTTGGCATGAGAGTCATTGGAACCGCAGGCCACGTCGACCACGGCAAATCCACCCTCGTTGAGGCGCTCACCGGCTCGCACCCGGACCGCCTCAAGGAAGAGCGCGAGCGCGAGATGACCATCGACCTCGGCTTCGCGTGGCTCACGCTGCCGAACGGCGAGTCGGTCAGCATCGTGGACGTGCCGGGGCACGAGGACTTCATCAAGAACATGCTGGCCGGCGTCGGCGGCATCGACGCGGCGCTGCTCGTCGTCGCCGCCGACGAGGGCGTCATGCCCCAGACGCGGGAACACCTGGCGATCCTGGACCTGCTCAAAGTGAGCCGGGGCGTCGTCGCGCTCACCAAGACCGACATGGTGGACGACCCGGAGTGGCTCGATCTCGTCCGCGCCGACGTGGAGGAAGCCCTCACGCCGACGAGCCTGGCCGGCATCCCCATCGTGCCGGTCTCAGCCAGAAAGCGGCAGGGCCTCAAAGAGCTGCTGGCGACGCTGGAAGGGGTATTGGCCGACACGCCGGGCCGCGTCGACGCGGGCCGCCCGCGCCTGCCGGTGGACCGCGTCTTCACCATCCAGGGCTTCGGGACCGTCGTCACCGGAACGCTCATCGACGGGCGGCTCAGGGTCGGCGACGAGGTCGAGATTCTGCCCCAGGGCCTCAAGGTGCGTATCCGCGGCTTGCAGACGCACAAGCAGAAGATCGAGACGGCCGCGCCCGGCAGCCGTGTCGCCATCAACCTGGGCGGCGTCAGCAAGGAGGACATTCGCCGCGGCGACGTGGTGACGCACCCCGGCTGGCTCCGGCCGACGACGATGATCGACGTGCAGCTCCACCTCCTGCCCGACGCCCCCCACCCTGTCCGCCACAACGCCGCGCTCGACT
Organism: Anaerolineae bacterium; assembly: GCA_039810085.1. GTDB lineage: Bacteria > Chloroflexota > Anaerolineae > Epilineales > JAHCIE01 > JBDHWG01. Next base: position 24,573 of record JBDHWG010000028.1, on the reverse strand, counting down.
TCTTCACCGGCGCGAGTCAGATGGCTGCCCACGTTCGCCTGCTCGGCATTCAGACGCTCGAACCCGGCGAGACGGCCTGGGCGCAGCTCGTCCTGGCCGAGCCAGCCGTCGTCGTCAAGGGCGACCGCTTCATCCTGCGCCAGCCGTCGCCCAGCGTGACAATCGGCGGCGGCGTGGTCATCGACCCGTACCCCGCGCGCCGCCACCGCCGCTTCCGGCCGGAGGTCGTCCAGCGGCTCGAAACCCTGGCCCACGGGACGCCGACTGAGATCCTGCTCACCGCCATCCAGCGCACTGAGCCGACCGAGGCGCGGGCAGCGGCGCGGGCGAGCGGCCTGGGCGATGGGGCTGACGCGGCGCTGCGCGACCTGGTGAGCGAGGGCACGGTCGTCCTCCTGGGAGGCGGGGCCAACGGCGATGCGCCCATCCCGCCCGCGGCCCTCGTCGCCAGTACGGCGGGCTGGTCCGCCCTACTGGACCGCCTGGCCGACACCGTCGCCGACTACCACCGCCAGTACCCGCTGCGCGTGGTCATGCCCCGCGAGGAGGCGCGCACCCGGCTGACCCCGAAGGGCGGCGCGCCGCTGCCGCCCAAGGTATTCAACCTCCTGGTGGACGCGGGCGTCGCCGAGGGCCGTCTTGTCGCGACGGACACCGGCCTGCGCCTACCGCAGCACGCCCCGCGCTTCTCGGCCGCCCAGCAAACGGCGGTGGACCGGCTGCTGGCGGCGTTCCGCGCCCAGCCGACCAGCCCGCCCTCGGTCGGTGACACTGTGGCGCAGGTGGGTGCGGATGTATTTGGTTCGCTGGTGGAGCAGGGGGTCCTCGTGCGCGTCTCCGAGGACGTGGCGTTCACCGCCGAGACGTACCGCACGATGATGGACCGCGTCGTCGCCATCCTCCAGCAGAATGGCAAGATTACCGTGGCCGAGGTGCGCGACGCCTTCGGGACGAGCCGCAAGTATGCCCTGGCGCTCATGGAGCACCTGGACGAGCGCCGCATTACCCGCCGCGTCGGCGACGAGCGCGTCCTGCGCTAAATGCTCCAATTCCTCCTCGGCCTGATTCTAAGCACGGCCATTGGGCTACTCGGCTACCAAGGCGGCTCGCTGTCGCGCAGCGGCGTCCTCGGCGCGATCCTCACCGGCACGCTCATCTTCGGCCTGGGCGGACCCGTCTGGGGCGCGCTCCTCGTTTTGTTCTTCGTCTCCTCCAGCCTGCTGTCCCACTGGAAGGAAGCGCAGAAGGCCGAGGCCGCCGAGAAGTTCGCCAAGGGCAGCCGTCGCGACATCGGCCAGGCCCTCGCCAACGGCGGTGTCGGCGCGGCTCTCGCCGTTGCCCACTGGCTCGCGCCCCACCCGGCGTGGCTCCTGGCGTACACCGGCGCGATGGCCGCCGTCACCGCCGACACCTGGGCGACGGAGATCGGCGTGCTGAGTCGGACGCCGCCGCGCCTCATCACCACGTTCCGCCCCGTCCCCGTCGGTGCCTCCGGCGGCGTTACGCTCCTCGGCACGCTGGCCGCCTTCGCGGGCGGCGTGTTCATCGGCGGCGCTGCGGTGGCGCTCGTCGCGCTGACGGCGCGCCTGGGGTGGCTACCCGCCGGGACTGCGCCAACTGGATTAGCCCTGGCGCTCGCAGGCACGGTCGCCGGCGTGGGCAGCGCCCTGCTGGACAGCCTGTTCGGCGCGACGGCGCAGCGCCAGTACCGCTGCCGGGTGTGCGGGAAAATCACTGAGCGCGAAATGCACTGCGGCCAGCCGACGCTGGCGGTGCGCGGCTGGCCGTGGCTGAACAATGACATGGTGAACTTCCTGGCGTCCCTGGCGGGCGCGCTGATCGCGTTGCTGGCGCGGAGCCTGTGAAGCCTGTCATTGCGAGCGTAGCGAAGCAATCTCCCGCCCTTGCATCAGCGGGTCTAAGTAGCTATAGCGTGGCTATCACCCGCCGGGGGATTGCTTCGTCGTTCCTCCTCGCAATGACAGCATAGCGGCGCTAGCGCTGGTGGTCTTCCTGCTCGGCCGGCTCGATGTGGGCCTGTAGCCGCTCGTGGAGCGCGTCGGCGAGGGCGGCGAGGGCGCGGTCGTACGCGGCGCTGTTCAGGGACGGCGTGGTCATCAGCAGGGCGTCCTCACCGTTGTCGGAGTAGTACCCGCGCCGCCGCCCCACGACTTCGAAGTGGTACTTGCGGTAAAGCTCCTGGGCGCGGTCGTTCGTGACCCGCACCTCCAGCGTCACCATCGCCGCCTTGAGCGCCTCCGCCTCGGCGAGCATCGCCAGCAGCATGTACTCCCCCAGCCCGTGCCCGCGCCACGCCGGGTGAATCGCAATCGTGCTGATGTGCGCCTCGTCGTGCATCATCCACATCCCGGCGTAGCCGATAATCGAGCCGCGCTCGTGGCCCGGCTGCACGCCCAGCCATCGTTGCAGCCGCCGCCAGCCGTTCTCGTGGTCGTCGGCGTTGGGCGGCGCGTCGCGCAGGCGCAGGACGAAGTAGTACGCCGCCTTGTTGCGCTCGATCTCGTTGTAGTACGAGTTGTACGACCAGGGCGTCGGGAACGAGAGGTGGTCGATGTGGGTGACTTCCTCGATGTCGGACACGCGCATTGGCGCGACAACATAGGGCAAATCGGCAAAAGGCGCTAAGGATAGAGGCACGGTAACATCACTCCTGGGCCGCCGCGCTCTGGGCCAACGGCACGCCCGGACTGGGTGGGTAGATCGGGGACAGGCCCGCCACGTCGTCGCTCTCGCCCCGGGCGAGGCGCTGCCAGCCCAACTCCGCCAGGTACGCCACGCGCCGCAGCGCCGCCGCCGGCAGGAGTAGCCGGACGTTGTCGCCCCAATGCTCCCGAAGAATTGCGCGTTCGGCGGCGCCCAACTCGCCGACATAGAGCGTCGGCGCGGTGTCGAGGGGCGCCAGGGCATCGAGGCGCGCCAGGCGGTAGTCGTTGGGCGCGGGCCACGGCCGGTCCGGCGCGAACAGGGCGGCGGCGAAGCGCCCCCGGCCGGCTGCGATGACCGCCCACAGCGGCCCGTGCTGGTCGGCGTGGGCGTGGGCGATGGCGTACAGCGATGGTACGCCGACAAGCGGCAAGTTCTGGGCCAGGGCGAATCCCTTGGCGACGCTCATCCCGATGCGCAGGCCGGTGAACGAGCCAGGCCCCAACCCGACGGCCAGCCCGGTCAGGTCCGCTGCTGCAAGCCCCTGCTGCTTCAACAACGTGACGATGTTGGGGACGAGATCCACGGTGTGGTGGGCGCGCGAGGTCCACGAGTGCTCGGCGGCGACGCCGTTCTCGTCGTAGAGGGCGATGCCGGCCAGAGAACTGGCGGTGTCAATCGCCAGGAGCATGGCTGTCGCTTTGCGCCGGGGTCAGGGCGCGCAGGATGTCGGCGTAGTGAGCGCCTTGGGCGGCCAGGGTGATGGTGCGCTCGCCGGTCGCGCCGTAGGCCAGGTCCACCGCCAGGTATTCTTCCGGCAGCAGCGTCTCGACGCGCTCGCCCCACTCGATCACCGTCACGCCGTCGCCGTAGAGGTACTCGTCGAGGCCGAAGGTATACGCCTCGACCGCGCCCGCCAGGCGGTAGGCGTCGACGTGGTAGAGGGGGAGGCGGCCGGAGGTGTGCTCGCGCAGCAGGGTGAAGGTGGGGCTGATGACGTGCTCGCGCACGCCCAGCCCGCGCCCGATGCCCTGGGTGAAGACCGTCTTGCCTGCGCCCAGCGGCCCGCGCAGGACAATCACGTCGCCCGGCGCCAGGCGCGCGCCGACCGCCTCGCCCAGCCGCGCCGTCTCCTCGGCGCTGCGGCTCACGATTGAGGCAATCTGCTCTTTCAGCTGAACACGGGTCACCGCTTTTCCCTCCTCTCCCATGTCATTGTAGCACCCTTCCCGGAGCGCGCCAAAGATGCTGAACGGGTAAGGTGAACGCAAAGGCGCAAGGGCGCAATGCCGCTAACGGACTGAAGACTTATATCTCTTTGCGTCGTTGCGTCCTTGCGTTGCCTTCCTCTTACACCGGCGGCTCGCTCTCGGTGGCGACGATCTCGGCGAAGCGCCGCGCGATGGCCTCGGTCAGCGGGCCGGGCTGCCCGCCGCCGATGACAGCGTCGTTGATGGCGACCACGGGCATGACCTCCCGCGACGCGCTGGTGATGAACGCCTCGCTTAGCCGCTCGATGTCGGCCTGGTTGACCGGCGCTTGGCGCAGCGGCAGAATGTCCTGCGCCGCCTGGAGCACGATGCCCCGCGTCACGCCCGCCAGGACGCCTTCCTCCGCCGTCCGCAGCTCGCCGTCGAGGATGCCGAAGAAGTTGGAGCTGAAGCCCTCCAGGATGTCGCCCCGGCCGTCCACCATTAGCACCTCGTGGATGCCGGGCGGCAGGGTGGACTTCAGCTCGCGGGACGGGGCGATGAAGCTCGTCGCCTTGGCCTTCGGGTTCTGGCGCGCCATGAGCATCGTGATGGTGCGCACGCCGTCGCGGTACAGCGCCGGCGGGTAGGGGGTGAACGGCTCGACGCTGATGTAGATGGGCGCGCCCGCCAGGGGAATCGTCACCCGCACGCGGGCCTCGGGGTAGCGCGTCGCCGCCAGGGCGTCGGCGAGGCCGCGCCGCAGCGCCGTCTCGTCCAGCTCGACGCCGCCGTCCAGCAGGCGCAGCGAGTCGGCCAGGCGCGTCAGGTGGTGCGGCATGTCCAGGAATCGCGCGCCGCCGTATGTGCGCATGGTGGTGTAAGTGCCTTCGGGGAGGGCGCGGGAGATTTCGTCCAGCGTCGCGCCCGCCACGTTGACCGGCGTCACGCCTGCGGACGTGACTTTGAAGGTAATCGGGGCTGTCATGGGTATCCTTCCGGCTTTGGGTCTGCGAGATGCGCCCAGCATATATATTCTAGCCGTGGCAGCGTTTTCTCTGCAATCCCTGACGCCGCGACGGGCGCAACCCTTTCGCCCCTCAGCGTCCCTCTCGACGCTTAGAGCTTATACACCCACACGTACGCCATGCCCCCGACGCGCCCGACAAATACCGGCGCGCGCCCCGCCATCTGCCGGGCGACCTCCTCGCCGCGCTGCGCATCCGTGATGTAGACCACCGCGTAGTCGGCGTCCTGCCAGGGCCGCGTCGCCTCCGGCAGAATCACCGCGCCGCCAAACCACGGCGCAAGCCCCACCGCCCCCCACGACGCCACCTTGAGCGCCGCCGCGTCCGGCTGCGCTGCCAGGTAGTGCGCCGCCTGCTCCATGCCTTCGCCCATGCCCAGCGGCAGCACGCTCGCCGCCACGCGCTGGCCGCCCATCAGGGGATTATACCACGCCAGGACGTAGGGGTAGGCGGCTAGGATGAGCATCGACTGGAGCAGCAGCGTCCCGCCCAGCAGCGCCGCGCCGAGGTGAACCTTCGTCTGCGCGAGAGCGCGTTGCAGCGGTGCGATGAGGGACACGCTCCACGCCAGCCCCACGCCTGCCGCCACGTCCAGCGGCAGCAGCGCCGGCAGCAGGTAGCGGTCGAACTTCGCCGCCGACAGCGACAGGAACACGCCGAACAGCACGGCGTAGAGCGCCAGCAGGCCCGCCGCCAGCATCCCCCGCCCGCCGTCGGTCATGCACCACGCGCCGCGCGTCATGGCGACCCCGACCCCCGCCAGCAGGACGAGGCCGAGCAGAACCAGGGGCGTCGTCCGAAACAGGAACGCCAGCGGGTAGAACAGGACCCCCGGCGACGCCGTCGGCTCGCCCAGGAAGAACGTCGGGTCGTAGGCGACGGGCGCGTACGAGCGCAGCGTGTTGACCAGCGCCGTCAGCGTCTCCGCCGGCGCGGACCACATCGCGGGCCACGCGGCCACATAGGTGATGGCTGCCGCTAACACCCAGGTAAGAACCATAAGCGCGAGACGGGCGAGGGCGACGCGCCCCTCACCCCCTGCCCCCTCTCCCATTTTGGGAGAGGGCTGGGGTGAGGGCCAGAGCCGAGGCCACGCCGCGATCAGGCACACCAGCCCGACATAGCCCAGCAGGAACACGCCCGTCGTCTTCTGCAGCGCCGCCAGCCCGCCGAGCACGCCCGACGCAACGAGCCAGCCCCAGCCCTCCCGTCGGAAAGAATAGAAAAACGCAGCGGCGCGGCGGCGCAGAGAAAGATGACTCTTCTCTTTTCCTTCCCTTTGCGTCTCTGCGCCTTTGCGTTGCCTTTCTCTCCGGGCCGTTCCGGCGTCGGCGGCTCTTTCCATTTGGAAGACGAGCAGCGTCAGCACGCTCAGGAGCATCAGCGACGCCAGGACGGCGTCCAGGGTCATCAGCCGCGAGTGACCCAGGTAGAACGGATCGAACGCCACGAGGATGCCGGCGACGAGCGCTGCCCGCGCCCCAAACAGCCGCCGCGCCAGCAGGTAGATCGCGCCGACGGCGAGGGACGTTGCCACGGCGGTGGCGATGGGCAAATCGCGCCAGTAGTCGGCCAGCGCGCCCAACGTCGCCGCGTCGTCCATCGCGTAGCGCGGCCGGCTCGCCTGGCCGATGGTTTCCCACGCGTCGGGGCCGCCGGTCAGGCCGCGCCACGTCAGCGGCGCGCTCCCCAGCCACATCGAGATGACGCCCGGCTGCCCGATGATGTACGTGCGCGGCCAGCGCTGGGCATCGACGGCGCGCCAGAAACGCAGCGTCGCGTGCGTCCAATACAGCTCGTCCCACGTCGCAAACTGCGCCAGGCCGACGGCACGCGGCACGAACGCGGCGACGACGAGCAGCAGCGCGGCCAGCCACGCCTTCACGCGCGCCTCCAACGTGTCCACACCAGCCCCAGAACCACCAGCGCCAGACTGATGCCCGACACGGCCAGCCCGATTTTGACCAGGGGCGGGTCGAAGCGCAGCTCGACGGTGTGCGCGCCGGCCGGAACGGGCACGGCCATGAGCGTGTCATACGCGCGCAGGAGGGGCGCGGGCGCGCCGTCCACCGCCGCCTGCCAGCCAGGATACCACACCTCGGACAGCGCCAGCAGCGCCGGCGCGTCCGCCGTTACATCGACGGCCACGTGGCCAGGGGCCAGTTGGCGATACGTGGGCTGCGAGGCGATCTGTGTCTTATCCGTCATTGCGAGCGGAGCGAAGCAATCCCCCGCCCTTGCGTCAGACACGCCAGTCCTATCCGTCATTGCGAGCGGAGCGAAGCAATCCCCCGCCCTCGCGTCAGATACGCCAGTCCTATCCGTCATTGCGAGCGGAGCGAAGCAATCCCCCGCCCTTGCGTCAGATACGCCAGTCCTATCCGTCATTGCGAGCAGAGCGAAGCAATCCCCCGCCCTTGCGTCAGACACGCCAGTCCTATCCGTCATTGCGAGCAGAGCGAAGCAATCCCCCACCCTTGCGTCAGAGACGCCAGCACTGGATACCCGCAGCCCCCCCCCATTGATAAATTGCCTCCTCGTCCTATCGTCCCCCTGCTCAGAATACACAGGACATACGGTCATTGCGAGGACGGGGGGCGGGGGGCGATAGCCCCCTGCCGACGAAGCAATCCCCCGATGGGTGATAGTCACGCCATAACCGCTCAGACCGTCTGTTGCAAGGGCGGGAGATTGCTTCGCTCCCGCTCGCAATGACAAATTAGCGGTGTTCTCGTGTCGGCGCACGCCGTCACAGGGCGTGGAAATCTCGCAATGACACCCTATGGAGACCCATCCGTTGATCTGTTTTCCATCCGTTGCAAGAAGGGCCGCGGCCTCCGGCGCAACCAGCGCCGTCTGCCACGGGTCGAACGCCCCATCGGCCAGCCGCGCCAGCGCCTCGGCGTCGTCCACCACCTCGACGGCGCCGACGAGCCACGCGCGCGGCCCGGCCTCCGTCTTCAACAGATACGTCGTCTCCTTCGCGCCCGTAGCCGGATTGACGACCGGCAGCCGGGCGACTTCCGTCATGCCCGGCACGTCGTTGTGCCAGGTCAGGAAGGAACCGACGTTGAGCAGGCGGCGGCGGCGCTCCGGCGGCACGGCGGCGTAGAAGTCGGCGTAGCGCTGGGTGCGCAGCGGGCTGGCGCCCCACGTATCCTCGACGCCCTTTAGGATGCCGTAGTTGGCGGGCAGGCGGTACTCATTCTCGACGCGCGTCGTCCCCGCGTCCTGAAGCGGCCCGACGAGCGCCGACGGGTAGCCCAGGTCGGCCGGCGGGACGGGACCGGCCAGCAGCGGGAATGCCACCCGGGCCAGGTCCACGGCGACGAGCGCGATGCCGAGCGCCGCCCACCACCTGCGCTCAACCGGCCGGCGCAGCCAGGCGAACGCCAGCGCGGCGAACAGGCACAGCCCCGCCCCCGCCCGCGCCAGCGCCCACAGCTCATCGCGCCCGCCGCCCGCGATTGGCCCCCGCCATGCCCAGACACCGGCCACGACGGCAATACCCAGGCCGACCAAGAAAAGGGCGCCGCAGAGCCGCAGAGCCGCAGAGGAATACATGTCTGATGTTTGCGCCTTTGCGTCTTTGCGCCTTTGCGTTACGAATCCTATCCCCGCCAGCATCGCCAGGGCGAAGGCGGCGAGGAACGCGGCGCGCTCCTGCCCTTGAAAGATGTTGAAGCCCGGCGCGAGCCAGTAGAACAGCGGGTAGACGAACAGCCCGCCGCCAAACGACAGCAGCAGCGACATCCCGCCCAACCCGGCCCAGAACGCCGTGTCGTACGCCCGCCACGAGCGCCGCAGGGCGTAGACGGCCAGAATCAGCGGCAGAATGCCGACGTACAGCGGCGACCACAGGCTCACGATGCCCGGCAACACCAGGCTCACCAGGTCGCGGAAGGGGAAGCCGTGGGCGAGCTTGTCGTAGCTGGCTGCCGCCCGGACGGACAGGCGCGCGTACTCGATGCTCGGCAGCCACTGCGCCGCCGCCAGCAGCAGCCCAACCAGCGCCGAGACCGCGACAATGACGCCGCCGCGCCACCAGCCGACGCCCGCCCGCCACGCCCGGTAGACGCCCCACGCCAGCGCCGCGTAGCCGACGTACATCGCCGACTGCGGATGCCCCGCCAGCAGCACCATCGCCCACACTAGGCTCGCAAGCAGTATCCCCTGCCGCGTCTCCCGTTGTCGAGACGCACCAAGGCTGCTATCGATCAGCAGCAGCAGCAGGGGCAGCCAGGCGTCGGTCTGGAGGACGGCGAGCTGGAGCGGCGGGTAGCTCGTCAGGTAGCCGCCGCTTGCGAACACGACCGCCGCCAGCAGCGCCGCTAGTCGCTGGCCCAAGCGTCGCCGGGCGAAGGCGTAGGTACACGCCCCGGCCAGGAACAGGTGCAGCGCCACCTGGAGGTAGAGCGCGCGGATTGGCAGGTCGCCACCCCGCAGCGCCGACGCCAGGAGCATGACCAGGTTTGGTGGGTAGAAGACGCCGGACTGGATGTCGGCCAGGAAGGGGTGGCCGCTGAACGTGTACGGGTTCCACAAGGGCAGCCGGCCGGCGGCCAGCTCGCTCGCGGCGAAGCGGTCGAAGGCGTAGAACTGGTCGAAGAAGTCGCCCAGCGGGAAGCCCGCCCGCCCGAGGAGCGCCAGCCCCATCAGCACGGCGACGAGCGCGGCTAGCGCCAGCAGCGCCAGCGCATCCGCCCGCGTCCAGGGCAGGGGCGCGACGAGTGACTCACGGGCCGCCCTTTCCGAAGCCGCCTCTTGCTCGTGATCCGCGACGCTCGATGTCGCCGACGACAGCGGGGGCGCGCTCATGGCCCCACGACACGCAGCGGGCCGAGGGTGGCGATTTTCTGCTCCGAGACCGTGCCCGCGTCATATACGACCACGCGCCAGGCGTAGTCGCCCGGCAGGAGGTCGGCGGGCAGGCGCACGGCAATGCGGTCGTCCACGGGCTGGCCGCTTTTCCAATCACGGCTTGGGAACGCGCCGTCACCCGGCGTGCGATCCCGCTGCCAGAGCGTCCGGCCCTCCGGCGCGACGAGGCGCAGCGAGACCTTGAGGTCGGGCGGAACGTCGCCGCGCGGTGTCCAGCGCAGGCGCAGGGCGACGATCTCGCCAGGGTGCGCCGGGGTAGGCGCGGCGGACCACGCCAGGTCGAGGGGCAGCGGGCCGTCGAGGGACTGCGGCGCGGCGGGCGGCGGCAGCTCGTCGCGCATGGCGTAGCCGTACACGCCAATGTCGCCGACCATGCCCGACTCGAACTGGTAGCCGTGGGCGTCGAGCCACGCTTTCGGCAAGCCCGGCGTGAGTGGCTGCTCGACCGACAGCCAGACGACGGCGCTTTGCGCGGCGGTATCGGCGATGACCTTCTCGATCTCCGACGGCGGTTGGTCCTTGAGGCGGCTGCTCTGGAGGTTGACGGTGCGCTTGAGGGTGTCGCTGCCGTATCGGCGGGCCAGGAACTGGCTCGGCCCCTGGAGAAGCAGGGCGTCGTTCGGGCCGGCTTCGTCGAGAATGTGGTGCAGGTAGTTCTTGTAGTACGCCTTGGCGTAGGCCGGGTCGGTGTACCACAGGCTCAAGCCCACCAGGCTCGCCGCGATGACGAACGCCGCCAGGACGACACCGGCAACCCGGATGCGCCGCCCGACCGCAATCACCCCCTGGGCGAGAATCAGGCTGTAGACCGGCGTCGCGGCGATGAAGTAGCGCGGGTGGAAGTCGGGCTTCTTGAGCAGGAGGACGACGATGGCGAGGGACGGCACGGCAATCGCCGCCAGCGCCAGGAGCAGCCCACGTCTCAGCGGCGTCCCGCGCCACGGCAGCAGCGACGCCAGCCCGACGACGTAGATCGCCAGCGCGCCGAGATTGAGCCACGGCGCGGCATTCGCGGGCACGCTGTCGCCAAAGGTGTACAGGCCGACGAACTGGGAGACCGTCGCCGTGACCGGCTCGCGCCAGCCGGGGAAGCTCAGGATGCCGAGAGCGCGGGGCAGCCAGGGCAGGAACAGCAGGACGATGGCAAGCTCGGCCCGCAGGAACGCCCGCCACGGCGCGCGCTGGCGCATCAACCAGAGGACACCCACGGCGTACAGAAAGGCGACGGCGAGACCCAGGACGGCGTAGTAGTGGGTGTAGACGGCGAGCACCGCGAAGGCGACGTAGGCGACCCAGCCCCATCGGGCGCGGCGGCCCGTGTCGCGCAGGCCCACATCCAGCGCCCACAGCGCGGCGATGCTCAGCGCGGCCAACTGGCTGTACATGCGCGCGTCCTGGCTATACCAGACCTGGAACGGGTTGAGGGCGAAGAACAGCGCGCCAAGCAGCCCGACGCCACGGCCAAACACGCGCTTGCCGAGCAGGTACACAAAGGGAACGGCGAGGACGCCCCAGATCACCGAGGGGAAGCGCAGCGCCGTATCCGCGCTGCCCGCGACGGCGAACCAGGCGTGGAGCAGGAGGAAGTACAGCGGCATGTGCTCCACCGGCAGGTCGGCCAGGATTTGCCCGAACCCGGCGCCTGCCCGGACGAGGGTGATGTACTCGTCGCTCCAAAGGCTCTGCCCGCCCAGCCACGCGACGCGCGCCGCGAACGCCACCAGGACGGCGGCGGTGGGCGCGGCCCGCATCGCCAGCGCCAGCAGGCCGGCGCCCTCGGCCGGGCGCGTGACGCCCTCGGCGCGGGAGACGCGGGCGCCGGTCGGCTGGGCGGTCATTTCGGCTTCGCTCCCACGCTGAACGTCGCGGCGGTAAACTCGTTGCCGCGGCCGTCGGCCAGGGTTCGCCGCTCGCCCGTCGCCAGGTCGTACCAGCCCACCTGGAGCCGGTACTCGCCCAGGGGCAGGTCGTCCGGCAACAGGAACTGGGCCAGGTCGATGATGACCTCGTTCTGCGCCCAGCGCGATGTGGGGTACGACGTGTTCAGGGGCGTGTGGTCGTCCTGCATGACCGTCTTGCCGCTGGCGTCTACCAGGTGCGCGAACAGCGTCAGGTCGGTGTCCATCGGCGCGAGCGCGCGCCAGAACAGCGGCATGCGGATGGTGTCGCCAGGGGTGGTCCGCGTGTCGTAGGAGAAGCCGAGCAACTGCGGGCCGTCGCTCCAACGGGCGTCCAGTGGCGTCGTTGGGCGAACCGCGCCCCATCTGACGCCGGTCGCGTCGATGGTCGGGCGTGTGGCGCTCGGCAGGCGCACCACGGTCAACAGCGGCTGGCCCTGCTGCCCGTTGACGGTGGACTTGTCGGCGGCGTCGTTGAGCCAGGTGGTGAGGCGGCGGTAGCGGCGCTCCTGGTCCGGCCCGTAGGCGTAGACGGCGTCCTTGCCATCGGCGGCGGGCACGACCGCCCCCCGGTCGAACTCCAGGCCCGTCGGCGGGTTGTCCCGCGTCAGGAACGCGATGGTGGACTGGCTCGCCCACAGTGGCGCGAGGTAGACATGGTCGGTCGCAGACTGCCAGGCCATGACCTGGCGCGCCACATCCTCCTTATCGATGTCGTAGGCGTAGTACAGCGACGGCTGCCCCGCCCAGACGACAAAGTAGTCCCGCGCCGTCCAGACGCCGGAGACGGCGAGGACGATCACCGGCAGGGCATACGCGACGCGGCGCCATCGCTCAGCGGGGACGAGTCGCGGGTGAGGAGCAAGCATCCAATCCATCGCCCCACTCAATCCGGCGGCGGCCGCTAGGGCCAGCGTGGGCAGCGCCCCGATGGCGCGGGAGAAGTTGGGCGCGCCGTCGCTCAGTAGCGTCGGCAGCAGGGCGACGACGAGCCACAGCAGGACGAGCACGTACGGCCCGCGCGCCCGGCCCCGGGACCGCCAGCCCGCCCACGCCAGCAGCGCCACGCCCAGGACGAAGAACACGGCCACCAGCGGGTCGAACGCCGGGCGGCCCGGCAGGTTGTGGAACTGGGAGTTGTCGCCGTGGATGAAGAACATCCCCAGCACGGCGAGCGCCTGGCCGAGCGGCCCCTGCACCGCGTTCTCGCCCGCTGCCCCGACGACGGCGACATCGCTGGGGTGGCCGAAGAATAGGAAGCGGTGGTCGAGGAAGTACAGGCCGAGGGGGATGAACAGGGCGAAGCTCACCAAGCCGACGACGCCGAGACTCAGCAGCGAGCCGACCCAGCGGCGGCGATCCGCCCAGATTAGCCACAGGGTATACGCGGCCAGGGCGAAGGGCAGCAGGCGGCCCGTCGGGTGGGCATAAATACTGCCCGCCAGGGCGATGCCCGCGCCGAGCAGCGGCAGCGTGCGCGGGGCGCGCGGCCCCGTCCCCTCGAAGTACAGCCAGAAGACGAGTGCCATCGCCAGGGGCACGAGGATGGCGCGGATGGAGTAGCGGCTGAAGTGGACGTGCCAGTAGCTCACGACCATCACGCCTGCCGCCAGCAGGCCCAGGCGCAGGGCGTCGCGGCGCGCGGCGAAGATGCGGGCGAAGGCGGGGCACACGACGACCAGGGTTATCAATCCGACGACTGCCGAGGCCAGGCGCAGCGCGGCGACGTTCGGTCCCCACGCCGCCAGGAACAGCGCCTGCCAGTAGCTCAGCAGCGGCTCGCGCCCGCCGTTGGCCGGGAAGAAGATGTCCCGCGCGCCCCCAACGACGCGCCAGGCGTCGATGGCGTTGTACGCTTCGTCGAACTGGAAGCCGGGCGGGACGCGGTCGAGGGCGGGCAGGCGCAGGACAGCGGCGACGGCGAGGAGGACGAGCAGGGCCAGCGCCGCCACGCCGAGGCGTCTGAGCCGCGCGTCCTCAGCCGCCGGCGCGCGCGTGTCCGCCGGGGCGATGGGGGTGTCCGCGATGCGCAGAGGCCGGTCGGCCATGGCTTACCGAGCGGGGCGCTGGGCCAGGGCGACGGCGGTCAGGCCGACGGGCAAGTCCACGTGCTTGACCAGCCGCGCTTCGGTGCGGAGGACATGGGTCAGGATGCGGTTGAGCCAGGGCGGCCCCATCGCCACATCGGACGAGCCGGTCGGGGCCAGGGGGATGACCGGCTCCAGGATGCGCTTGGCGGCGGCGACGGGCAGCAGGAAGGTGTTGGCGTAGGTGGCGCGCTCGACGCGGAAGCCCGCCGCCTCGACCTTGCCGCGCAGCTCCTCGACGGTGTAGCGGTGGCGGGTGTGGACGGTGCGGTCGTGCTCGCCGCGCAGCGCCTCGAACGCCGGCACTTTGATGAGGAACCAGCCGCCGGGCTTCAGGACGCGGTGACACTCCCGCAGGGCGGCGATGTCCTCCTGGACGCGCAGGTGGTAGAGCACGTCCATGCACGTCAGCATGTCGAAGCTCTCACTCTTGAAGGGCAGCGCCTCAATCGAAGCGTCGGCCAGGTGGCGCAAACCGCGCTGCTGCGCGAACTGGAGCGCCACGTCGGACAGGTCTACGCCGGCTGCCCAGCCATTCTCCTGGAGTCGGGCGAGCAGGCCGCCCGTCCCGCAGCCCACGTCGAGGATGCGCGGCGCGCTCAGGTGGCCGTTGAGGATGCTGGCGGTGATGTCGCGCATGCCCACATACCACCAGTGGGTATCCTCCGACACGTACATGCGGGTGTATTCGTCCAGGTTCATGGCTTACCAGTAGTGTTGTCCGTATTGGCGGTAGAACTCGACTGTGCGCCGCAGCCCCTCGCGCATGTCCACCTTCGGCTCCCAGCCCAGCTCAGCCCCAATGCGCTTGTACGAGCTGTAGATGTCGCCCACGTCGATTTTGGCGCGCTCCGGCGGGAACGGCTTGAGGCGAAAGCGGCCCGACCCGGCGACGCTCACCAGCGTCTCGACAAGCTCCAGGTGGCTGATGGGCGACGGCGCGCCGAGGTTGTAGACGCGCCCGTTGGCACACTCGTAGTGCGCCGCGAGCAGCAGCGCCTCGACCGCGTCGTCCACATAGTTATAGTCGCGCAATTGTAGCCCGTCGCCCCAGATTTCGATCTCCTGGTCCGTGACGGCGAGCCGGATGAACCAGCCGAGCACCGTCTGGCGGCTGTGCTTGACCAGCATGCGCGGGCCATAGGTGTTGGTCATGCGCAGGGCCGTGGCACGGATGCCGTAGACGTTGTTGTACAGGATGTGGTAGTGCTCGCCGGCCCACTTGTTGATGCCGTTGACGTCGACCGGGTTGACCAGGTGCTCCTCGTCCAGCGGTAGATACATCGGGCGGCCGTAGAGCTGGCGCGTCGAGGCGAAGACGATCTTGATGTTGGGGTTGCCCTTGCGGCACGCCTCGAGAATGGACAGCTGGCTGCGGCAGTTGATGTCCAGGTCGGTGTACGGGTCGCGCATGCTGTCGATGTGGCTGAGCTGGCCCGCCAGGTTGAACAGGTAGTCCTGGTCCTGGACGAGATAGCGCATGCCGTGCTCGTCGCGCACGTCGGCGATGTTGACGCGCACGCGGTCCTTGATGTCGGCGATGTTGAACAGGTTGCCGCCGTAGTCGGGGATGAGCGAATCGACCAGCAGGACGTTCGCGCCCAGGGTAACCAGGCGGTGCGCCAGGTTGCTGCCGATGAATCCCAGGCCGCCGGTGACGAGGACGTTGCGGCCGACAAAGCTATCCATGTAAGGCATATCCCATAGTGTACCATAGACGCCATGACAGGGCAAAGAATTTGGCGCGGGCAGGGTTTGCGTCTATCATACCCTCGCCATGCGTCTGTACCACCTCTTTCAGCGCCTGCTCATCGTCCCGGTCGTCGGCCTGCTCGCCTTCGCGGTGCGCTGGCCGAACCTGTACCTGATCCCCCGCACAACCGACGAGACGGGCGACATCAACTGGGTCCTGCCCATCGTGCGCGGCGAGACCTTCCCGCTGACTCACAATGACACGTACAACGGCATCGTCTACCCCTACAGCATGGCGCTGCTGTTCAAGGTGTTCGGCGTCAACCCGTGGATCCCGCGCGGCATGATGGCCGTCGCCGGCGCGCTCCTGGCCGCCCTCGTCGCCTGGATAGCGTTCAGCATCGCGCAGCGCATCGAGAAGGAGGAGACGTCCGGCATCGCCGTCGCGTCCCTCGCCGCCGGGCTGCTCACCGCGACCTCCTTTTCCCTCATCCTCGTCAACAGCCACCTGGGGTGGTCCAACGGCCTGACGCCCCTGTTCACCACCGCCGCCATCGCCGTGACCCTGTCCGCCGTCCTCGACCAGCGGGCGTGGCGGCTCGTCGGCGCGGGCGCGCTGTGGGCGCTGGCGCTCCAGACGCACCCCTCGACCCTCGCCCTGCTGCCCGGCGTCGTCGTCTGGGCGCTGCTCCAGCCCCAGGGACGGGCGTTCCTGCGCACGCGCTGGCTCCCGGCGACGGCGGGCGCGTTCGTCCTGGCCTACAGCAACATGATCTGGGTGAACGTCATTCGGCGGGGGGTCTCAGTCGAGGAGGGCAGCAACCCCAAGAATGCCTACGGGCTGGCGGCGGGCGTCGGCGACTACATCGCGCGCTTCGGGCAGCTCTGGACGCAGCTGGGCCGGATGATGGCCGGCTCCTACGTCCCGGTGGACGACCGCAGCGCCCCGTTCCTGCTGACGCCGGTCGTGCCGGTCTACATCGTGCTGGCCGTCGCCGCGCTGCTGTGGGCCTGCTTCCGCCGGGCCACGGCCATCCTTCCAGCGGCGGCGCTGTCGATGGCCGTCATCCTCGCCGCCATCAGCCACTCGTTCGAGTCGCTGTACGACACGCGCTACATCGCGCCCATCCTGCCCCTGGCCTACCTGGCGATGGGCCTCGCCCTCGGCCACACCTGGAACCGCTTCGGGGCCGGCGGCAAGGTCGCCGTCGCCGTCGCCACCCTGGCGCTGGCCATCGCGCCGCTGGGGGCGCTGGCCGTGTTCTACAGCGATAGCGGGGCGCGCGGCCTGACCAACGCGCCGCTCTTCGCCATCGCGGCGGACGCGCAGGCCCAGGCGGCGCAAGGGACGCTGATTGTCGTGGACAAGGACATGGGGGGGACGAAGCTCGGCGGGGGAGGCGACCCGGCGCGGGCGATTGACACGCTGCTGACGACGCTGGACGTGCCCCACGCGTTCGTCCGCCCGGACACCATCCGCTACTACCTGGTCAACAGCGAGGCGCCGCTGTTCCTCGTGCTGGACGACGACACCGCCAACGCCCTCGCGTCCGACGCCCGCCTGACCCCGACAGACCTGGTCGGCCCGCACCTCCGCGCCTACACCGCCCCCCCCGGCAAATAGCTGTCACCCTGAGGGCAGCGAAAGGTCTCCCGCGCCCTGCGATGAAAGTTCATCGCCGCCAGGTCGTCGCCCGTCGACGCCACCGACTCAAGTCGGTGGCTGAGAGGGCAAAGCCTGCTGAAGCAGGCTCGGATGGCGACGACGACGCTCAGCATGACAATTCGCGCAACCAATCTGTCATTGCGAGCGTGAGCGAAGCAATCCCCGCCCTTGCGAGAGGTGGGTCTATCCTGCGTCGCGCCGCTCTTGCCTACCGCGAGATTGCTTCGACGGCAAGGCCCGCCTCGCAATGACGCTTCACCTGGCCTCTCCCCTTTCCGTGTCTTCCGTGCCTTCCGTGGTTGCCTTCTTAGCGGCTCATCACAAGGGCGGTAGCATGCCGAGGAAGTTAACTCTTAGGGCGTTGCGGGCGCTTGGGCGGCTTGGGCGGCGGCCCGGCGAGGGCGATTGTTCATGCCGACCCAGCCGCGCACCGAGCCGTCCGAGTTCAGGAGCGGGGCGGCGCGGGCGCGGGTCATATGCCAGCCGCCTCTCGCCGCGTGGCGCAGCCGGACCTGCGTGTCCACGGTCGTCCGAGTCGCTACAGCCTCGCGCCACCGCCGTTCGATGTCCGCTCGGTCGTCCGGGTGGACGGCGTCGAGCCAGCCCCAGCCCAGTCACTCAATCCTGACAGCGCGTCATCGAGGACTTGCGTCTCGTCCTCGGTACACCCACTGCACCGCGTCAACGCCTATGCCTCGTCCAGATTCACCAGTATAATCGCCCAGTCGCACCTGCCCCACCGATTGGTGATTGCCTTCCAACCAATACGTACCCAAGCTGACCCATCGGTCGCTGACAGTTCGACCATGAGATAGGTTGTACGCTGCCTGGTCGAACGACACGGTTTGCCACGTATCGAAGTCCGTCAGGATCTCGTAGCGAGCATTGTGCGTATCATCTCGACCATTGAACAGCAGTGGCACATATGCGCGAATCTCGTACCAACCGTCCAACCAGAGATGAGGCGTCCATGTGGCGTAATTCTCCGTGGGGCTGCTAGGCTTAGTACCTGTCCAGTACGCATGGCCCTGATAGGTTACATCGTTCACCCCTGAGTCCCGCCAATACTGCGCTGCGCCGAATTTCTCGAAGTTGTTGCTCTGGTCGTCTACCGCTAGCGTGAACTGCGACTGACACCTGTCTGTTAGTTCTTCTATGCCCGTCGCAACGAAGACGGGTATTGTGCCTCCAGGTAGCGGGCAAGGTTGGGTCTCGACATAACCGCGAACACGTACGAAGCGCCCGTCGTACTGCTGGAGAGCGCCGGCATCCATGAGCGTGCGATATGGAAAAGTTATGTCTTGGCCGTCGCACGTCTTCAGAGTGAAGTCAAACTCGCACATCTCTGACCAAGGGATACGAGCATCGGTGAGGATACCTTCTGCAGTGATCGTATTCGGCGTCGGAGTAGTCGTCGGTGTGGGCGATGGGGTTGGGAGTGGGGTCGGTGTGGCCGCCTCAAATGAAACGTCGAGGCGTAAGTCGCCGCCATTCTGGACCCCATAGGAAGCCACCTTAATTAGGTAACTTTGACCTGCGTGGGCCACGATGCTTACCTGTGACTGAGTACTGCAGGCATCGTCGCTGCAAGCCGCGGGGCTGCCGAAGATATCGCACGCCGCTCCTTCCCAAACGGTCAGAACCGTGTCGTAGTTGCTCCCGCAAGTGGCCACGTCAAGAACGCCGCTAGATGCCGCCGTCCAGCGATACCAGACTGAGTGGCTATCACCGGAACTACCGCATGCTGTTGGGTCACTCCCTGGCGCCGTTGCGCCGCGCGTGTCCTGGCGGTAAACCTGGGGCCAGGGACCCCAGCTTGGAATCGTCATGGCGTTCGAGCAGTTGTCGTTGCTGGGCGGCGGAGCCGTCGGCGTCGGGGTGCTTGTGGGCATGGCCGCCGAAGTCGGCGTCACCGATGCCGTCGAGGTGGCAGGGTGGGTGAAGGTAATGCTCCGTCCATTGTACGACAGACCATAGCTATTGCCAGTCGTCGCACTGTCGTCAATCTCTAGCCACCAATAGTAGGCTTTGCCCAACTCTACACCCGGCGCCGCGTTGGCCGATGCAAGAGTCAGAGACCCGACATATCCTAATGGGCCGGACACCCACTTGATCGTCTGCGTTGCGGGGTCGAACAGCCGCACACGATAGCTGTCGGTCGACGTAGCTCGCCGCTGCCACGTGAATGTGATGGGGAAAGAAAGGAGATCACCATCCTGTGGCGACAGCAGCGGCGCATCGGCGATGTTGAGCGTGCCTCCACTGACCGTCTGGCCGGCATCGTAGTTGACGATATCCGGTCCATACCAGACACTAACATAGGCTGGCTCAGTGTTGTTTGGGCCGAAGCGCACGTAGTACTTGTCGCCGTTCGTTAGAACAGGTGGATTGGTGAACTGGTAGAATCCAGTGCTCCTTGTTGTGGTTGTCATGACGGTTACTTCGCTCACCGCGTTGTACCGCCTCAAGACGAGCGGTTGACCCGCCGCTGAACTACCGTCAGCGACCAGTTGACCGGTGATCGAGCCGACCGCAGTTGGGGATGCCGTCGGCGTTGGCAATGAGGTGCGCGTTGGGGTTGGCGGCGGCGTGCGAGTTTGCGTTGACGTTGGCAGCGGAATGTGGGTTGGTGTTGACGTTAGCGATAGGGTGCGGATCGGCGTGGGCGTTGGCGTGGATGTTGGCGAAGGGAGGTTGTCCCCCGCGGGGCCATTTGCCAGAAGTGGAAGGTAAACTCGATATCCGTTACGCTGGAGCACTCTCGTCTCGTCAATATGACCAGTACGACCGTTGTCTATTTGCAGGAGAACTGGGGCATCAAGGTTGGCCCAATCGGACGGGCGAATGGAATGCGCCTCGTTGGGGCCGAGGGTGACGGCTTGGGAGAGGAAGCGGCCGCCTTGATTTCGGAGCGCGACCTGATAGGTAATCGCCCCTGTGGCATGGGACAGATGAAGCTCCTGGCCGTCAAACGACGTTTCCAGGTCCTGCGTGCCGCTGATGCTCGTGCTCGTCAACTCGCCCACGCGGCTCTCTGTTAGCAGCTCAGAGCTATAGCTAAGGCTAAGTGAGTCCAGGTTGTCCGCGCCGACGAGGGTGGCCGCGTCAAGGCTCGTGTTAAGTCGGATGGCAGACGTGGGATATGATGACTTCAATGAGCTGTCCAGAATAAGTGTTCGGCCATCTGCAAACAGGCTAACGTGCTGAGGAGAGGATACCCCACTGCCATTCTGCAATGTGTAGTTGTCTGCTGGGAGGGAAAGGCTTCGCGGTGCGGCATCAGCGACGCCGAAAGCCTGGGGGATGACAAAGGCGTTGGGGATCTCGGAGACCAGCGAAGCGTTCACCCAACCTAGGCGGCGGCCCTCGGTGTCGCTCAGCCACCAGTCACCTGTCGGTGGCACATCGGCTAGAATCCGGCCTATCGCCCCACTTGCCGCAGACGACGCAAGGTAGCTCGCTGGCGTTGTACACCATGCTTGGGGTGGTGTAGGCGTTTGTAGACTCGTCGCTACAGGGTACAGGTAGAGCTTGTTGCACCCAACGTTCTGCGGGGTGCGGTAGTCCGCCAGACTACCGACGAAAGTATACGTCCACTGCCAATCGGTGTTCTCCCGTTTAAAGTGGACCTTGTGCTCTTGTCCTGGCGCCTCGCTATCGTAAACGTAGACATCCGCCTCGTCCACAGACACGTCTTCCACCCGATACGGCGCAACCGTATGACCCGGCTTGCCGTCAAATGGAAAAAGAGACAGGATAAGGGGTTGGCGATTCTGGAGGCCCTCTTTGATCCGCTGCACGGGCCTCGCGGTATTCTCTTTGCACTGCTGGATCTCATCCCCCCAACCGCTTCCCCACTCCTTCGCTGTCGCAATCCTTGTGTAGTATTCAATTGAAGGATAGAATTGAGCGGGGTCGCTCTGGTCGTACAAGCGCTCGTAGTGACCGATCTCGTACGATGAGCCAGCACGCGGTTGGGGCCAGTTAAGATAGCTTAGCAGGCTCGTCAGCGAAAAGCCGACGCAGGACCAACCGTTGGCCCAACTTGCGTAATGCTCATGAAAGTACCTCTCGGCAGCTTCGCAGCGGTGCTGCCCGTCAGGCTTTAGAACCTTGTCAGCTCCAAAGAACGTTTGGAACATGGGCCAGTCCCCGTCTTCCAATCGCAGCGAACGATTCTTAAATCCAAAGCCGTTCGGGCTGGGGCGGAAGCCCAGATCGGCGCCGCTCGATGTTTGCTGCATTTCCAGGTCGAGGTTGTCGCGGTCTGGCGGGACGCGGGCCACACCGCTATTAAGACTTGTGTAGCCGGCCTTCATGACATCCACTTGGTAGGTGCCTGCTGGGACATTCGAAAAGCTGTAGCTGCCGTCGGTCGCTGAGGAGGTTATCATTAAGGTCACGCCGCTATTGGCTGAGACTGTTGCGTCTGGAATCGGCGTGCCACTTAGGTCGCGAATATGGCCGGAGATGCGCGACCCACTGGGCGGAGCGGTCGAAGTGCTCGTGGGGGTCGGTGTCGGTGTGAGAGTCACCGCCCGGCCTACGAAGTCCTGGCCGGACTGGGCCGGCGGGAGATGAACGGTTCGTGACGGCGGGGAGAAGATGAAGCCGTCCTTGGACGGCGTAATGACCCACTGACCCGTCCGAAGGTACGGCGTCGTATAGTTCCCGTTGGCGTCCGTAACACTGCATCCGCCGCCGCCACCACCGCCCAACGGTCCCGCGGAACCCGTCTCTCGGCTTCCCGTTGCTGCCACTTGTGTGCAGTCGTAGACCACGCCACTCATCGGCGCCCCACTCGCATCAGTGGCATGGCCGGAAATGGTGTAGCCAGGTGAGAGGATGATGTTGGCGCTGGTCGTGCTTGGCGGGACGGTGACAGACAGTGTGTCACTAGCGGCATAGCCGGGCTTCTCCGCCCAGATTCCGTATTGATTGGGCGCCAGCCCAGAGAAGCTATACGCACCGCTACTAGATGTCGCGCTTACGTCCATTCGAGGCCCGAGGAGATGTACCGTCGCCCCTGCAAGCGCACCGCCGCCCTCGTCAGTAACTGTTCCGGCAATCGTGTAGGTGACCGGGCTACTGCCTCGGCGGTCCTGAATGAAGATATGCTGGTCGCTAAATTGGGGATGACTAGACGATCCGCGAGCTTGAGGGTGGCCAGGGTCCGTGAGATCCATGATCTGCAAGTGGCCGCCAGCGATATAGGCGTAGTTGTCCAATGCATCTATGCCAGACCCACTCGACGAGAAGGTGGCAATTGAGCGTGGGTTGTCGGGAGCAGAGAGGTCATAGACGCGGGTATCGGTGTTCGTATACAGTACGTAGAGACGTTGCCCCACCACGCGCACATCATAGGGCCAGGAACCGATTTCCCGCACGCTGCGTGGAGAACTCGGGGTGGTGACGTCGAGGACGAATACACTTCCCGCCGGAAGATACGCATATTGTCCTGAAATCGCCAGCCCCGCTTCGCCGAACCAGTTACCATAGTCCGGCAGAGGGTGGTCGAAGGCGCCTACCAGACGGGGGTTGTGGGGGTCCGCGACGTCAACAATGGTGAGCTCGTAGTGTCCACCGCGCAGATAGGCGTAGTGGCCCGCGACGCGGACACGCTCGTAGCCGTAGCCGTTGTTATAGGCTCCCACCAGCACAGGCTGTGCTGGGAATTCGATGTTGTAGATCTCCAGCCCCACCGTATGCCCATTATTGAAGCCATGAGCGACATACGCGAAGTGGTCGACGATTACGACATCTTTCGCATACGCGCCAGTGGAAGGCGGGGGCGAGGCGGGAAGCTCGACGGGTGAGGACAGGTCCGAAACGTCTGCCACACGTAGGCCGTTGGCAAGTTCCGCGAGAAAAGCGTGCTCTCCAACGACGGACACAGCTTCCACACGGCTTGAGGTGTTCAGGAACCCGACTTCTGTCGGTTGATCGGGGTTAGTGACATCTACGATGCGCAGGCCAGTAGCGGCTCCGGTGATGAAGGCATATACGCCGGGTAACGGCATGGCTGGGCGGTCAGCGTCCGCCGACCGTTGAGCGTCGGCCAAGCCAAGCAGACCCGCGAGGATGCTCAGAATCAGAACTGTCAGTTTCAGGACACGCATGGCATGCGTCATTGCAGCCCCCCTGGTGCGACCTGAATGAATCAAAAGCGAAGCCGCCTCCTGGCCCGTCCAGCTTGGGCAGCCTTGCATAATTTATGCTGTCTGCTGCGATCTGTGCCAGGATGATGGCTTTAACCTGACAGGCTGCCTCCTACGAGGCTCGCCTGTCAAGTCTAGACATATGTATAGCGATTATAACACCTTCGTGAGAGATGTCAAGCAGAAGTAATAATCGGCCTCGAAGACTAGACCGCCGATGAGCGCATCAACTCTCAGGCCAAAGAACTCGGCATCGAGCGCCCCTTCTTGCGTAACCAGCGCTCGATCACCAACCAGAACACGCTCATCTATGTCCTGATCAACCTGCGGGCGCTGGGCCCCGTCCGCGCCTACTCCCGCGCCCAGGCTCAGGCGGCTGCGCCTCGCCTCGGCTAGCGATGCCTGACCCAGCCAGCTGACACCGCTTCGCCTTGTCAACGGGCGGTCGTGGGGATGTGTCGCCCTCGCGGTGCGCTCCCTGGGTCAGGCAAACGCTCCTCAATCCCATCCGAGACCCCCCTCTTCAGCGGCTCTCGCCCGCGCGAAGCACCCCTGCCTGTGTCTTTGTCGCCCGATGACACCATCTCAGGCTCAGGTTCACCGCTCGCACCGCCTGTCCGACGCCCTACCCGCGCTCGTTGGCCCTCTCGGCCATCCCTCTACGCCCCCCTCAGCCCTGTGTCCTGCCCCTTCGCCTCGCTTATGTTTTGTGCCACTTTCCAGCGCCACTTTATGTTAGGTCCACCCCTCCTCTCAGGGATTTGATGGGGTTCGGACATATAGGATAAATCCTCGTTATGACGGGGTGAGGCCGCGTTTCAATCCCTCTCAGGGATTTGATGGGGTTCGGACACGTGGACATCAACCAGGTGGCCTTGGACATCACCGTGTTTCAATCCCTCTCAGGGATTTGATGGGGTTCGGACATGAGGGAGGAGATTCCCATCAGTCCCGCGCTCAAGGTTTCAATCCCTCTCAGGGATTTGATGGGGTTCGGACGCAGTTGAGACCTCAAAGGCTACAAGAGGCATTAACGGTTTCAATCCCTCCCAGGGATTTGATGGGGTTCGGACGGGGTTTCCACACCGCTCTGGTACGAAACCGGCCATGACGTGTTTCAATCCCTCTCAGGGATTTGATGGGGTTCGGACAAGCAAGTTCGAGTCGGGCTGGTTCTCTGCCAATGTGAGTTTCAGATAGGACACGTGTCCTCATACCTTAGCTTACGTGTTCTCGGTCTTGACAAACAGTTCGGGGTGATACTGCCGCGCAATCTCGACGTATTCTAGCACCACGTGCGGCCCGCGTC
>JBDHWG010000027.1:0-61909 GCA_039810085.1 Anaerolineae bacterium | reverse complement strand
CCCTCGGCGGCAGGCGCAGGCGCCGCAGCGGGCGCGGCCTCAACCGGCGCTGCCGGCGCGGTGTCGGCCGGCGCCAGAGCCGCCGGAGCCGTCTCCGTGGCGGGCGCCTGAGGCACTTCTCTCTGCTCGTCCATGAAAACTCCTTATCAGCGACGTCGGTCGCTGCTCGTGTGTCTAGAACGGGTACTCTTCCGCGTCTTGATCTTCGTCTACGGGCGTGTCGCCGTACGATTCGCGAGGCCGGCTGTCCAGGAGGATCATCTCGTCGGCGACCACCTCAGTGCGGAAATGCTTTTGCCCATCTGGACCTTCCCAGCTCCGTGTCTGGAGGCGGCCCTCGATGTAGACCTTCGACCCCTTGGTGAGGTACTGGTTGCAGATCTCCGCCAGGTCGCGCCAGGCGACGACGTTGAACCACTCCGTCGCCTCGCGCCGGTCGCCGTCCGTCGTCACCCAAGTGCGGCTCGTCGCCACACTGAACGACGTGACGGGCTTGCCGCTTGGGGTATAACGCATCTCAGGATCGCGGCCCAGGTTGCCGATAATCATTACTTTGTTCAAGCCCCTGGTCATCGTCCACTCCTTAGCCTCGTCGGCGCACAAACCTTAGTCTTCGTCGGACCGAATAATCATGTAACGCAGGACGTTCTCATTCAGCTTGAGCTGGCGCTCGATACCCGTCCAGACCGTCGCAGGCGCCTGGACGCGGTAGATGGCAAAATAGCCTTCGCGATTTCTGTCGAGTGAGTACGCCAAACGACGCCGGCGCCAGGTCTCAGTCGCGGCAAGCTGACCCGTCCCATCGACGAGCTGCCCCACCTCAGTGACCTGGCCACCAGCGCCGGTGACGAGCGCGCCGACCTGCTCGACCAGCGCCGTGACGCCGTCGTTGTCCAGGCTCGGATTCACAACCATCGCGAGCTCATATTCACGCATGACCGGTGACCTCCTTTCCATGGGATATGCCCCGCAGCCAGCGGAGCAGAAAGGTGGATAGGCGAGTATGCCTATCCAAAGAGGGTAAGTATACCATAAACCGCGCACAGGGCAAGTTTCCGTGACCAGCCTGGCTACTGTTGAGTGTGCTAGAAGTAGAAGGCTAAGCCCTGGTCATACGGCAGGAGACGGGCTTCTACTCGCCGGGCGAGAGTATCTTGAAGTTCGCCGTCGCCGAATCGCCGCTGTCCGGCTCGCGAGCCACAACCTGATACGTTCCCGGTGGTGCGGCTGGTACTGTCGCTGTAACGCTAAACGTTCCCGACACATCCGTCGTCACCTGCGTCCACGCCTCCCCAGCGAAGGTTACGTTCACGGTTCGCAACGCCGGGAACTCAAAACCTTGTATCGTAACCCGACTACCAGCCAGACCAGCCGTCGGCTGGAGAATGATAAAGGGGGCACTGTGGGCGCCCCGCTGGCTGACCACATAGCCCAGGTTGCGATGCTGCTGGTCGGTCATATGCAAGAGGATGATGTCGGCCATTTGGCCCGCGTTAGCGGGAACTACCTGGACGACAAACCGAGTTACTCCTGGCGAGCGCAACGGGTAGAAGGTGGTGACGAAGCCGATTCCTCCGGCGACCTCGGCCGGACTCCAGCCAAAGGGTTGCAGCAGCGGCTGGGCACTCGTCCACTTCGGCGTCTGGTCGGCGTAGATGATCTCCAGGTCGTAGAACACGCCATCGAGCGCCGAGTTTAGCACGTTCACCGTGATGTCGATTACCCCGCTACCCCGGTCGATGAACGTGGATGAGACGCCGGTGATTTCGCGTTTCGGCGTCGGCGTCGGCGTCGGCGTTGCGGTTGTGGTGGCAGTCGATGTCGGCGTCGAGGTTGGAGTCGGCGTTGCGGTTGCGGTTGCGGTGGCAGTCGCAGTTGGTGTCGCAGTCGGCGTCGCAGTCAGGGTATTTGTTCGCGTCGCGGTGGGTGTCCGCGTCGAGGTTGGCGTACGTGTCACGGTGCAACCACCAGGCGCACTCCGATCATCCCCTTTCTCGAAGTCGTTCGTGTCCCGACCATCACGGCGACCTTGCCGATCGACGGTATGGCCGTTGTGGTTCTGGTCCTCGTCCCCATCGACTCGGCCGCCATTATCATTGTCCGAGTCTAGCTCTTTGCGCTTGCCATCACTATCGATGTCCGGAGACCGATGGTTCCACTGGCCCAGATTGTTGAAGAGGTAGCCACGGATGTCGTCCTTGTCGCGTATGCAGTCACCGTCAGTATCAGGGTTGCGCGGGTTGGTGTGAAACCGTACAGTCTCGTCGAAATCCATCAAGCCATCGCCGTCCGTGTCCTGGCTCACCCCTGGCTCGTCGGACCGAGCATGGGCGCCTGCTGGCCCTACCCAGCGGTACTCAATAGGGTACCTCGAATAGTCGAACCAGGCGGCTGTTCCGGGCGCTGGGTCATTCACATAGATCTCGCCCCTACCGTTTACAACTCGATAGCCTCGAACGACCGTGGCGTGGTACCAGATCTCTCCGCTGAGGTCCTCTCCGCCGGGAATGAAGACGAGGATAGGCTGGCCCGCGTCAATCCACGTCTTGATCTGATTGAACCCGGGTTTGCTTCGAGCCACGTCAATTTGATCCACCGAGACGTTCAAGGCCCACGCGAGAAGACCGGCCACGTTGCCGGGCGGGATGCCTTTTTTAAAACCGAAATCCCCTTCGGGCGCCCCAGCTCCAAACTCTTCGAACGAGATGCGGTCAGCACTGAGATTACCACCATAGTAGTGCGCGATCATCTTGATCGAGGTGCGAACGCAATAAATTTTGTCAATCTCGTCCTCGGCAGGCGCATGGCCGGGCCGCTCGGCGTGGGGGTGATCCCAGGCGTGAGGGCCATTCTCATTCAAGCCATCCAGTTCTACAAGAGCCGTATCTTTGCGCTGCTGGAAGGTTGGCACAGCAAGCTCGGTGGCTATCTTTGAGACGTCGTCGCGGTCCGAAGGTGGAGGCAAGAGCTCGATTTGCCGCATCGTCGACCAGGCGCTCACGCTGCCTGTGGGCGCTTGGGCTTGCAAGCGATAGTAATATTGGCCCGGCGGCAGAGGGGGATCGGGCATGAAGAGAGGCTCGTCGAGCACAGTATCCACGATCAAGCTAACGAATGACGGATCGCTCGCCATCTGGAAGTGGTAGGTCTCGCCTGGCTGAGCAGCCGCTGTCCACCCCAGGTAGAAGTCGGTGGCGTCTATGGCAGCGCCATCGGGCGGGGTCGTGAGGCGGGCGGGCACAGGCGCCGAATTTGCTCGCCCCGGCGAGACCTCATCTGGATAGTAGACACCCCAATTGGGCCACAATGCCCGGCGGCCTGGGTATAAGCCGATCGATGTACCGGGCAGCGTCGTCCCAGAAGCGACGCCAAAACTGGCCTCCAGGCTCACGGCCCACGCCGGACTCCACCCCCACGCACTTTCGGCATTCGCCGCAGCATCGCCCGGCGGATCCCCCCAGGCGACAAAGTCGGTGATGCTGTCGGCTGTGCGGTCGTCCGGCTGGTAAAGCGCAACCTGACCGCTGTTTGGTCCAAAGAAGCTCTCCAGGCCGGGCGGCGTGTGCAGGCTCGCGATGCCGTCGCTGAAGTCGTAGTCGTCTGCGCCCGGACCGAGACCGTCGAAGTAGACGAGAACGAACGCATTCAATGGAACAGGTGGCAGGCTTCCCGGGATGACATAGACATCACCTCGCTCGTCGCTGAGCTGCCAGCCAGCCAGATTGACCGCCGATGGGTCTTCCGCTAACTTCGCGTTCGCGCCAGGCGGCGGGATGCTGGCCGCATCATTCACCAACAGGGGCAGCTCAACGGTATATTCCCCGCGCGCGACACGGTTGTATAGCTCTACCCATGGATGGTCACCCCTCGCCGGTATCGGCATCACCTCGTTGATGACAATGCCTTCGTCGAACATGTTATCGCGAGTACGTGGCGATTGCATTGGGGTTGGCTCAACGGTTTGCAGGGAGCCGATACCTGCTACTTCGCCTGGCTGGAGAAGCAGGCCGGTGATGCAGAGGGCGGTCAGGATGAGCCAGAGAGCAGGAATCCGAACTTGACGCAACACCCACGCTACCTGAACAACGGAATCGTGAAAGGCGCGCATTATGTCTCCTCTTGGACCTGATGCTTGGCAGCCAAGTTACTCTGCCAGGTAAACGGGTCGCATCCATCGGGCGCTTGCCTATCTCGTCCTACTCGCAGATCGACAGTCGAATCGCCTTGGGGTAGCAAAACCGTTATCAGCTATACATCGTCCGAAAAGAGGAAAGGTTGACTGCTCTACGTCTAACACATAGAGAGTATGCTAAAATAGGCAATTAGCCAACCGCTCACCTGGATCCGGGCGAGCATACTATTGAGGAGAACAGGTTATGGAAGCGCGCGTCAACGGCACGACGCTGTACTACGAGACTATCGGCCAGGGCACGCCCATGTTCATCATGCACGGCGGCCTGGGCATGGACCACAGCTACTTCCGCCCCTGGCTGGACGCCCTGGCCGACCAGGTCACGCTCGTCTACTACGACCACCGGGCCAACGGGCGATCAGAGCGCCCAGCTAATCTGGATGGCGTCACCCACGCGACGTGGGCCGCCGACGCCGACGCCCTGCGCGAGCACTTGGGCTACGACCAGATACTCCTGTTCGGCCACTCCTACGGCGGCTTCCTCGCCCAAGAGTACGCCATTCGCTACAACGATCGCCTTAAAGGGCTGGTGTTGAGCTGCACGGCCCCGGCGATGGACTACGGCGAGGTCATCATGGCAAACGCCCAGGCGCGCGGCGGACCGAGGGAGATGGAGGCGCTCGGTGCGATCCTGAGCCGCCCGATGGCCGACGACGCGGAACTGGGCGCACAGCTTGGCGCCGCCTTGCCCCTTTATTTCCACCGCCCCGACCCTGCCGTCATCGAGGACATGGGGAGCCGCTGCGTCTACAGCGCCGCCGTCTGGAACCACGCTGCCGCCAACTGCATGCCGGTGTTCAACACCCTGTCGCAGCTCGGCAGCATCACCGCGCCGACGCTGGTCCTCTCCGGCGCCGACGACTACATCACCCCGCCAGCGCAAGGCGGCCAGCGCATCCACGCCACCATCCCCGGCTCGCAGCTTGTCATCTTTGAGCACAGCGGCCACTTCCCGTTCATCGAGGAGACCGACAGGTTCATGGCCGTGATGCGTGGCTGGCTGGCGCAGCGCCAATGACGATGGATCCGCATCTTCTCGCTGACCACGCCGCGCTGCCCAACCTGCTGGCCGAGGCCCAGGCCCAGGCCGTCGCCTTCCTCCAGGCGCTGCCCGCGCGTCCGGCGGCTGCGCCGCCCATCGACCTGGGTGCGGCAACCTTGCCTGAAAGCGGCGTCGGGGCCGCGGCGGCCCTGCGCGCCTTCCGCGAGCGCATCGCGCCGTACCTCTCCGGCTCGGCCGGACCGCGCTATCTCGGTCTGGTCACG
This sequence comes from Anaerolineae bacterium, assembly GCA_039810085.1. Taxonomy (GTDB): domain Bacteria; phylum Chloroflexota; class Anaerolineae; order Epilineales; family JAHCIE01; genus JBDHWG01. The sequence goes on along the minus strand of JBDHWG010000027.1, from coordinate 56,451 downwards.
GGCGGCAGCACACCCGCCGCCCTGGCCGCGGACTGGCTCGTCAGCGCCTACGACCAGAACGTCTCCAACGCCGTCGGCTCGGCGGCGGCGGGCGTCGAGGCGCAGGCGCTGGACATGCTGCGCCAGTTGTTCGACCTCCCGGCGGACTTCGCGGGCGTCCTGGTGACCGGCGGGACGATGGCGAACTTCGTCGGTCTGGCGGCGGGGCGCCAGTGGGCCGGTGAGGCAATGGGCGTGGACGTGGCCGAGGAGGGGCTGGCCGCCGCGCCCGACATCGCCGTGTTCGCCGCCACGCCCCACGCCAGCGCGGTCAAGGCGCTGGCGATGCTCGGCCTGGGTCGGCGCAGCGTTCGCCGCGTGGCGACACTGCCGGGCCGCGAGGCGATGGACGTGGATGCGCTACGCGCCGCGCTCGCGGCCCACGGCACGCCGGCCATCGTCGTCGCCAGCGCCTGCACCGTAAACACCGCCGACTTCGACGATGTCGCCGCCGTCGCCGAGATTGCCCGCGCCCACAACGCCTGGCTGCACGTGGACGCGGCCTTTGGCCTGTTCGCCCGCGTCACGCCGGCCAAGGCCGACCTGGCGCGCGGCGTCGAGCTGGCCGACTCGGTCGCCGCCGATGGTCACAAGTGGCTGAACGTGCCCTATGACTGTGGCTTTACCTTCTGCCGGCGCCTGGATGTGCAAGAGCGCGTGTTCCGCGTCGCTGCGCCGTACCTGAGTGGGCTGGGCGGCAATGCTCCCGACTTCCTCAATCGCGGGCCGGAGAACTCGCAGCGTTTCCGCGCCCTACCTGTGTGGATGACCCTGATGGCGTATGGACGCGAGGGCTACCGCGAGATCGTCGAGCGTAACTGCCGCGTGGCCGCAAGCCTGGGCGCATGGCTGGAAGGGTCGCCGCTGTTCGAACTTCTCGCGCCGGTGCGGCTCAACGTCGTGTGCTTTCGGCTGTCCGAGAGGGCGTTGGGGGGCCAGCCTCATGATGCGGCGACAGCGCGGCTGGTGGACCGACTGCACCAGGACGGGCGCGTGTTCGTGACGCCGACGACGTATGGCGGAGGACCGGCGGTGCGCGCCGCCGTGTCGAACTGGTCGACCACGGACACCGACCTGGCGATTGTTTGCGCTGCGCTGGAGGCCGCCTTCTGACTTTTGGGCGCTTGTTGCGTCTTCGCGGTACAGAACTTGCCTAGTATGTCCGGGCCGGGCCATGTGTGGCCCGGCCCGTTGCCACTAAAGATAGCCCACATCGCGTGGTTTTAAGCAGGATTGGGTTTGAGGAGGATTGTCATGAACGCGCTGTTGGAATTGTGGGAAACCCCCGAAGCCGATGAGATTTACATGGTCGCCGGGTGGCGGCAGTGGGCCGACGCCGGCTCTATCTCGTCCATGCTGCCCCAGTATCTCGTCAACCACCTGAAGGCGCGCAAGATTGGGCGCATCCAGCCCGACGGCTTCTATCTGTTCCAGATTCCGGGCACGCACCAGTTCCTGCGCCCGGAGATCAAGCTCGAGGACGGCTACCGCCGCGAGTTGCGCAAGCCGACCAACGATATCTACTACGTCGAGAACAACGGCAAGGGCCTGATCATCTTCCTGGGCGACGAGCCGCACATGAACGTGGACCGCTACGCGGAAACGTTCTTCCAGATGGTTGAGATCCTGGGTGTTCAGCGCGTCGCCAGCCTCGGCGGGGTGTTCGGCCCGGTGCCCTACGACGCCGAACGCCAGGTCACGGCGGCCTACAGTCTGCCGAACATGCGCGAGGAGCTGCGGCGCTGCGGCGTCCTGTTCTCCAACTACGAGGGCGGCGTCAGCCTCGGCTCCTACCTGGCCGACAAGGCCGAGGACGAGGGCATCGAATACTTCACGCTGTACGGCCTCGTCCCGCTGTACGATTTCTCTGAGCTGTCGCCGCGCCTGGAGGCGTTCGGCATCGACCACGACTACCGCGCGTGGTACGACGTCATGCGCCGCGTGGCCTATATGTTCGGGCTAGATCTCGACTTGTCGGACCTGGAGCAGCGCAGCCAGAAGCTCATCGGGACGTGCGAGGAGGAAATCCAGGAGCTGATGGAGAAAGCGCCCCACGCCCACATCGACGTCTACCTGGACAAGGTGCGCGACGAGTTCGAGCCGATCCCCTTCATGCCGCTGGACGACATGTGGGGCCGCGAGTTAAGCGACATTTTCGGGAACATGGACCTGTAGACGCGACGGCGTGCAACTGCGGGTGTATAATAAGGCCCTCGGGGTTGCCCCGGGGGCCTTACAATTTTAGGAGAAATGATGACCGAAAAGTACATCGCCAAACTTGAAGAGCGCCTGCTGCGCTACGTCCAGATTGACACGCAGAGTGACGAGCACTCGCCCACCTCGCCCAGCACCGCCAAGCAGTACGACCTTCTCAACCTGTTGGTCGAGGAGCTGAAGGCCATCGGCGCCCAGGATGTCACGCTCACCGACTACGGCGCGGTCCTAGCAACGATCCCCGCCACGGCCGGCTGCGAGAGCGCGCCCGTCGTCGCCTTCCTCGGCCACGTGGACACCGCGCCCGCCTTCAGCGGCACGGGCGTCAAGCCCATCGTCCACCGCCACTATGACGGCGGCGACATCGTCCTGCCCGACGACGAGCGCCAGGTCATCTCGCCGCGCACCAGTCCCAACCTGGCGAACAAAGTCGGTCACGACATCGTAACCGCCAGCGGCACAACCCTGCTCGGCGCCGACGACAAAGCGGGCGTGGCAATTGTCATGGGCCTGGCCGACCAGCTGCTGCACAACCCGGCCATCGCCCACGGCAAAATTCGCGTCTGCTTGACGCCGGACGAGGAGATCGGCCGTGGCGTCCACAAGCGCCTGCCCGCCGACCTGGGCGCACAGTTCGCTTATACTCTCGACGGAGGCGACGTAGGTGAGATCGTTTACGAGTCCTTCTCGGCCGACAAAGCCGTCGTCACCATTGAAGGCGTCTCAGCGCACACGGGCACAGCCAAGGGCGTGATGGTCAACGCGCTCAAGCTGGCCGGCCAGATCATCGAGGCCCTGCCGCGCACGACGCTAAGCCCGGAGACAACCGACGGACGCGAGGGCTTCATCTACCTCGACCAGATCGACGGGCGGGCAGCGAAGGCCGTCATGCACTTCCTGCTGCGCGACTTCGAGCTGGACGGCTTGAAGGCGAACGGCGACCTGCTGCGGACGGTCTGCGGGGTGGTGGCGGCGGGCGAGCCGCGCGCGCGCATCGAGTGCGTCATCACGCCGCAGTACCGCAACATGCGCTACTGGTTGGAGAAGGACATGCGCCCGGTGGACCTGGCGAACGAGGCGTGCCGCGCCCTGGGCATCGAGCCGTTCGCGATTCCGATTCGCGGCGGCACCGACGGCTCGCGGCTGACGGAGATGGGCGTTCCGACGCCGAACCTGTTCACCGGCATGCACGACCTGCACGGCCCCCAGGAGTGGATTAGCTTGCAGGACATGGCGCTGGCGACGCAACTCTGCGTCAACCTTGCTGAGTTGTGGGGCAAAGAGACGGTCAGGTAGCAACCCCAGGGAGGCGTATGTCACCTCAGATTCAGGCCGAGCATTTCACAAACGCGCTGTACACCTTGCTCGATGAAGCCTTTGACAATGTGCATGGCTATTTCCTCGACTCCCGCACATCGCTGTTCGAAACCCTAACGACGATTTCGGCGGAGGAAGCCTCGGTGCCGGTGGGTGGCAAGTGCGCGACCCTGGCAGCGCAGGTCAAGCACATAGCCTTCTACCTGGAAGTGGTGAATCGCAACGTGCGCAGCAGTACAAACGAAGAGGTAGATTGGGGTGAGATCTGGCGCACGACATCGGCGGTGACACCGGAGGAATGGGAAGAGATCAAAAGACGGCTGCGGGTTGCATACGACGGCATTCGCGCCTTGATCGCCGACACCTCAGAATGGCCGAGCGAGGAATACATCGCTGGGGCTATGGCGACCGTTGTGCATACCGTGTATCACCTGGGCGAGATTCGGCAGGCGCTCTGCACTCTCAAACCGTGAACCTTGCTCACGATTCTGGTGTCCCTGTTGCCACGTTCCGATATCGAAAAAGGAGGCTCTGATACAGCATAGAGTGGAATGGAGCGCGACGCTCTGCGAGGTGGACGCAGCGAGGCTGGTATGGGAGCATTACGGCCTGCGGGTGACGGCGGCGCTACTGCCCGGCGAGATGGGGCAGAACTTCCACCTCTGCGCCGACGACGGCAGCGAGACCATCCTGAAAATCTCAGACCCGTCCGAGGCGTGGGACAACCTCGATTTCCAGGTGCAGGCCCTCGACCACCTGGTGGCCCACGCGCCGACACTCACTGTGCCGCGCGTCCTGCGCAGTCGTGATGGACGGGCGATTGTGCCGCTGGAGGGCGACGAGGGGCGCTATGTCCGTCTCCTAACCTATCTTCCCGGCCGCCTCCTGGTGAACGTCAAGCCGCACTCGCCGGCGCTTCTGCGCGACCTGGGGCGCGTGCTCGGCGAGATGGACGCGGCGCTACAGGACTTTCGCCACCCGGCGATGCAGCGCGGCCTCAAGTGGGACCTGGCGGGCGCGAGTTGGGCGCGCGAGCACCTGGGCTACCTGCCCGACGCCCGCCAGCGCGCCGTCGTCGAGCAGTTCATGGCGTTATACGAGGCCGAGGCCGTGCCGCGCCTGCCCCACCTGCGTGCTAGCGTCATCTACAACGACGGCAATGACTACAACGTCCTCGTCGGCGGCGATAGGCGTGACCCCAAGGTCGTCGGCGTCTTCGACTTCGGCGACATGACCTACAGCCAGACGGTCGGTGAGGTCGCCATCGCCGCCGCGTATGCCATGCTCGACAAGCCCGACCCACTCGCCGCCGCTGCCCACGTCGTCGCGGGCTACCACAGTGCCTTCCCGCTGACCGAGGGTGAGCTGGCGGTGCTATACCCCCTCATCGGCGCGCGGCTGTGCGTGAGCGTCGTCAACTCCGCCTACTGCCGCTCGACAGACCCGGCCAACGGCCACATGATGATTAACGAGGCGCCGGCGTGGGCGCTCCTGGCGCGGCTGGTGGCCGTTTCGCCGACCTTCGCCCACTTCACCTTCCGCGACGCCTGCGGCCTGCCCGCGGCGCCGACGAACGCCGCCGTGGTCGCCTGGCTCCAGGAGTACGCCGATGAAATTGGGCGCGTCGTCGAGCCCGACCTGCGCACCGCCCCCGTCATCTTCACCGACTTGAGCGTGGGCAGCCTGGACCTGGCGAACCCCATCGAGTGGGCCGACACCGAGGGGCTGACCGCCAAAATCTTCAAAGACATCGCGGCGGCAGGCGCGGCGGCGAGCATCGGCGGCTATGGCGAGGTGCGCGGGGTCTACACCAGCGACGCATTCTACGCTGAGAGCAACGACGGCCCGGAGTGGCGGACGCTCCACATCGGCGTCGATATCTTTCTACCCGAGGGTGCGCCGGTCTACGCCCCCCTCGACGGGGTCGTCCACAGCTTCACCGACGACGCCGTGCCCTATGGCTACGGCCCCGTCGTCATCCTCCAGCATGACCCGCCCGACGCACCCCGTTTCTACACCCTCTACGGCCACTTGACGCGCGAGTCCCTGGCGGGTCTTGCCGAGGGGCAGGCGCTTCGGCGCGGCGAGCGCATTGGCGCTATCGGCTCAGCCCATGTCAACGGCAACTGGCCGCCTCACCTGCACCTCCAGATTCTCACCGATACGCTTGGGAGGCATGGTGATTTTCCTGGCGTGGCGCGCGTGAGTCAGAAGGCCATCTGGACAAGCATCTGCCCGGACCCCAACCTGATCATCAGCATCCCCGACGACCACTTCCCGCCGCCGAAGATGGACGCGGCGGAGATCACCGCGATTCGCGCCCAGGGACTTGGCCCGTCGCTCAGCACGTCCTACGACAGGCCGCTGCACATCGTCCGCGGCTGGATGCAGTACCTGTACGACGCCGACGGCCGCAAGTACCTCGACGCCGTCAACAACGTGCCCCACGTCGGCCACAGTCACCCGAAGGTCGTGCGCGCGGGTCAGCGCCAGATGGCCGTCCTCAACACGAACACGCGCTACCTGCACGCCAACCTGGCGCGCTACATCGAGCGCCTGACGGCGACCCTGCCGGACCCGCTGCGCGTGTGCTACTTCGTCACCTCCGGCAGCGAGGCCAACGAGCTGGCCCTGCGCATCGCCCGGACGGTCACCGGCCACGATGATACCATCGTCGTCGAGGTCGGCTACCACGGCAACACGACCGGGCTGATTGACGTCAGCCCCTACAAGCACGCTGGACCGGGCGGCCGGGGTGCGCCGTCCCATGTCCGCGCCGCGCCCATCCCTGACGTCTACCGCGGCCTCTACCGCCGCGGTGACCCACAGGCGGGCGCGAAGTACGCGGCCCACGTGGGCGAGATCGCGGACGAGATGCGGCGCAATGGCGGCGTGGCGGCATTCATCGCCGAGTCGGCGATGGGCACCGGCGGCCAAATCATCCTGCCCGATGGCTACCTCGCCGAGGCCTACCGCCACGTCCGCGCGGCGGGCGGGCTGTGCATCGCCGACGAAGTCCAGGTCGGCTTCGGGCGGGCGGGTGACACCTTCTGGATGTTTGAGACGCAGGGCGTCGTGCCGGACATCGTGACCTTGGGAAAACCCATCGGCAACGGCCACCCCATGGGCGCCGTCGTGACGACGCCGGAGATCGCCGCCGCCTTCGCCAACGGCATGGAGTACTTCAACACCTTCGGCGGCAACCCGGTGTCGTGCGCCATTGGCCTAGCCGTCCTCGACGTCATCCAGGAGGGAGGCTTGCAGGCGCAGGCGCTACGCGTCGGGCAACATCTCCTAAATGGGCTGCAAACGCTGCTGGACAAACACCTCATCGTCGGCGACGTGCGCGGCCACGGCATGTTCCTGGGCGTGGAGTTGGTGCGGGACCGCGAGACTCTGGAACCTGCCGACGAGGAGGCCGCCTACGCCGCCAACCGGCTGCGCGACCGCGGCATCCTGCTAGGTACAGACGGCCCGGACCACAATGTGCTCAAAATCAAGCCGCCGCTCGTGTTCGACGAGCGCGACGCCGACCGCCTGGTCGCTGAGCTGGATCTGGTGCTTTCAGAGGACTTCATGAGGCAGGGACTATGAACACCGTGCGCGCCGCTGTCGTCCAGGATGCGCCGGCCGCCTTCGACCTGGATTGCTCGCTGGACAAAGCCGTGTCGCTGATCGCGGACGCGGCGCAGCAGGGCGCGCAGCTCGTCGTCTTTCCGGAGGCGTTCCTGGCAGGCTACCCGAAGGGAATCGACTTCGGGGCGCGCGTCGGGATGCGCCTGCCCGAGGGACGCGAGTGGTTCCGCCGCTACTGGGAGAGCGCGGTAGACGTGCCCGGCCCGGCGACCCTCCGGCTCGGCGAGGCAGCGCGGCAGCACGGCGTGTGGCTCGTCATCGGCGTCATCGAGCGCGACGGCGGCACGCTGTACTGCACGGTCCTGTTCTTCGCGCCAGACGGCGCGCTCGCCGCCAAGCACCGCAAGGTCATGCCCACGGCGATGGAGCGCCTCATCTGGGGCTTCGGCGACGGCTCGACGCTGCCCGTCCTGGACACAGGGCTGGGCCGCCTCGGCGCAGTCATCTGCTGGGAGAACTACATGCCCCTGCTGCGCACCGCCATGTACGCCCAGGGCATCGGGCTCTACTGCGCGCCGACGGTGGACGACCGGGAGACGTGGCTGCCGACGATGCGCACCATCGCCCTCGAAGGGCGCTGCTTCGTCCTGTCGGCGTGCCAGTTTGCCCGGCGTACCGACTACCCCGCCGACTACGAGCCGCTCCAGGGCAACGATCCGAACGCCATGCTGATTCGCGGCGGGAGCTGCATCGTCAGCCCACTGGGTGAGGTGCTGGCCGGGCCGTGTTTCGATGGCCCGACGATCCTGACGGCGGATCTGGACATGGCCGCGATTGCGCGCGGCAAGTTCGACCTGGACGTAGTGGGCCACTACGCCCGCCCCGACATTTTCCATCTGACGGTGAATACCCGGCCAACGACGCCGGTCAACTTCGAGGACGAGAGATAAATCATGCGAACTGTTCTTCCGACATCCAAAGATCACGACAAAGTGGCGGCCATTCGCCGCGAGATGCCCGCCGTGCAGAAGTGGGTGTTCCTCAACACCGGCTCCAACGGCCCCCTGCCAAGCTGCGCCCACATGGCAATGCTCCAGCAGGCCCAGATCGAGCTGGTCGAGGGGCGCGTGGGCATGGCGTCCTACATGCGCATGGCTGAGGTTCACCAGGAGGCCATCGCCTGCATTGCCAATATCCTCGGCTGCAAGCCGGAGGAAGTTGCCCTGACGCACAACACGACGGAAGGGATGAACATCGGCCTGTTCGGGCTGAACTGGCAGCCGGGCGACGAGATCGTCACCGCCGGCAGTGAGCATGAAGGCGGCCTCAACCCCATCGCCGTCATCCGCGAGCGCTTCGGCGTCAAAGTGCGCTTCACCGACATTGGCCTGCAGGGCGTGGACACGCTGGCCGAGCTAGAGAAGACGCTCACGCCGCGCACAAAGGCGGTCATGCTCTCCCACGTCTCGTGGGCAAGCGGCCTGGTGCTGCCCATGCGCGAGATCTCCGACATGGCCCATGCCGTCGGCGCGCTTGTCATCTGCGACGCCGCGCAGGGCGCGGGCCAGGTTCCGTCGAAGGTGTATGACATGGGCGTGGATGTCTATGCTCTGTCGGGCCAGAAGTGGCTGTGCGGGCCGGACGGGACGGGCGCGGTGTTCGTGCGCGAGGACCGCATGGACCAGATTCTCCAGACCTACGTCGGCTATGGCGCGGTCACGCCACGTCAGGCAAGAGAGGGTGTCGAGTTCACGCCGCGCCCTGGCGCGCTGCGCTACCAAGCCATCAGCCACTCCACACCGGCCATCCGGGCGTTCGCCACTGGCATGTCGTGGATCGACTGCGACCTGGGCTGGGAGTGGGTGTACCAGCGCATCCGCGAGCTGGGCCGCTACTGCTACGACACGCTGGCCGCCTTACCCGGCGTCCAGATGTACATGCCGAGCTACGACGGCCTCGCCGGCCTCATCCACTTCACCGTGGACGGCATCGCACCCGCCGACCTGACGGAGAAGCTCGGCCAGCGCGGCATCTCCATCCGCCACACGCCCGATCCGGTGCTGAACCGCGCCTCGACCGGCTTCTACAACACCGAGGAGGACATCGACCGCCTGGCCGAAGCCATCACCGAACTCCAGGTTAGCTAAAATTCAGGCTAAGAATAGGCAACGCAGAGGCGCAAAGGCGCAGAGCAAGGAGCTATTCTCATTTCTTCCTCTGTGTCTCTGCGCCTCTGCGTTGCCTTTCCCCTGTGACGGAGTGGGATGTGACAGTCCAGACCGGAAGAGACTTCGCAATCACCGTTCGCCGCGCGACGCCAGCGGACGAGCCTTTCCTCTGGCGGATGCTCTACTATGCCAGCCACATGGACAAGGACCACGGCGCGGTCCCTGACGACGTCAGGACGCACCCCTACCTGGCGCGATTCGTCGAAGGCTGGGGGTGGCCGGATGACCTCGGCGTGATTGCGGAGGACGGCGGCGGACGGCCGGTCGGCGCAGCGTGGGCGCGCATACTCCCGGTCGCCGACGGCGAGCACGCTGAGCTAGCCATCGCGGTGCTGCCAGAGTGCATCGGCAAGGGGATAGGCGGCGCGATGCTGGCGCGGCTGCTGCAAGAGGCGCGAGGTATCTACCCCTGCATTTATCTCAGCGTGCGCGACGACAACCCAGCCATTCGGCTCTACGAGCGGGCCGGGTTCGTGGTCGTCGGCGAAATCACGAACCGTGTCGGCAGCAAATCCTACCTGATGCGGGTGGATCTGCCATAATATCCCAGAGAGGAAGGCAACGCTAAGCCGCTAAGCCGCTGCGGGAAGAGACGAACCTTTTTTCTTCTTGCGCCTCTGCGCCTCTGCGCCTTTGCGTTGTCAAATTATTGCGGAGGGGATGCGACATGGAAAACGCGGTGGATGTGACAACACACGGCTGCCAATCCATGGTGACGCCGGTACGCCGCATGCTCTTAAAGGACCCACGGGCGGCCTGGCTAAGCCAGGCGAACGTCGACGCCCAGTGGCAGGCGCTCAACTACCTGGCTCGCCCGGACTTCGACGCGGCCCTGGCGGAGTACGACGCGCTGGTCGAGATTCTGATGGGCTTCGGCATGGAGCTGCTGTGGCTACCGGCCAACGACACCACGAGTCTAGACTCGGTCTATGCCCACGACCCGCTCATCGTCGCGAATCGCGGGGCGATCCTGGGGCGGATGGGCAAGGCGGCACGGGCGCCGGAGCCGACGGCAGTCGGCGTGTTCCTCGAGTCGGTGGGTTTTCCGGTGCTGGGGCGCATCGAGACGCCGGGTAAGCTCGAAGGCGGCGACGTGCTCTGGATGGATGAGCACACCCTTGCCATCGGCCAGGGCTACCGCACGAACGCCGAGGGCATTCGCCAGGTGCGAGCCATCCTGGGCGATGACATAGACGAAATCATCCCCGTGCCGATGCCCCACTGGACCGGCCCCGCCGACTGCCTGCACTTGATGTCGTTCATCAGCCTGGTGGATCACGATCTGGCCGTCGTGTACTCGCGGCTGATGCCCGTCCCGTTCCGCGAGTGGCTGCTGGAGCGCGGGATGCGCCTGGTCGAAGTGCCGGATGAGGAATACGACAGCTTCGGCTGCAACGTGTTGGCCGTCGCGCCGGGCGTGTGCATCATGATCGACGGCAACCCGGTGACGCGGCGGCGGCTGGAGGAGGCAGGAGTGGAGGTGCATGTCTATCCAGGGGCAAATATCTGCATCAAGGGCGGCGGCGGGCCGACGTGCCTGACCCGCCCGATCCTACGAGGTTAGCGTGACCGTCGAGGCGGTCTTGCTCGGTGTCGCCCAGGACGCCGGCGTGCCTCAGCTCGGCTGCGATTGCCCGAACTGCCGCGCAGCGCGGAGCGAACCGGCGACGCGGCAGATGGCCGTCAGCCTGGGGCTGGTGGATCACGCGGCGGGCGCGAGTTGGATCATCGACGCCACCCCCGACTTTGGGGACCAGTACGACTGGCTGCGGGCGTACGCGCCGGACTGCCCTTTGCAGGGTATCCTGCTCACCCACGCTCACATCGGCCATTACCTGGGCCTCGCGTTCCTGGGGCGGGAGGGGATGAATGCGCGGGGAACAACTGTGTATGCCACGCCGGACGTGTGCCGCTTCCTGACGAGCAACGCGCCCTGGTCGCAGCTCGTCACGCTACACAACATCGACGTGCGCGACATCACCCCCGATGTTCCGTTCGAGCTTAGCCCGGTTCTGTCGGCAACTGCGCTTCCCGTCCCGCACCGCGCCGAGTTCAGCGATACGGTGGCCTATCTTGTCACGGGGCCATCGGTGCGGCTGTTCTACTGCCCCGACATCGACGCCTGGGAGCGCTTTCGCCCTGACCTGGCGCAGTTCCTGGCCGACGTGGATGTGGCGCTCCTGGACGGCACGTTCTTCAGCCCGGCGGAGCTGCCAGGCCGCGACCTCTCGCAAATTCCCCACCCCATGGTCGTGGACACCGTCGGCCGCCTGGCCGGGCGCAAGGGGCAAACAGTGATCATCCATCTCAACCACACCAACCCGCTCCTGCGCGACAGCCAGGAACGGGCGTGGCTGCGGGCGCAGGGCGTGGGCGTGGGATTCCTCGGCATGGCGTGGCCGCTGGGGTAGAAGGAGACACACATGGCGTGCGCGGTTCCCCCCTCGCGGGGTTTCATTCCCATCGCTTACGGCCCGGACCCGAGCCAGTTCGGCCAACTTTACCTACCGGACGCAGCGGGGCCAAATCCAATCGTCGTCACCATCCACGGCGGCTTCTGGCGCTCGCTGTACAATCTGAGCGAGATTCAGGAGGTCGCGGCGGCGCTCGCCGAAGAGGGCTACGCCGTCTGGAACATCGAGTATCGGCGCATCGGCCAGCCGGGCGGCGGCTACCCCGGCACGCTCCAGGACGTGGCGCGCGCCATTGCCTATCTGCGCGTTCTCGCGCCCCAGTACGGCCTCGATCTGGACCGGGTCATCACCCTCGGCCACTCGGCGGGCGGACACCTGGCGCTCTGGGCAGCGGGGATGCCGACTGAAATTGGCGCGACGGGCGGCGCAACACGTGTAGGCGCGACAGATAGGGTTCCGTTGGTCGGGGCGGTGTCGCTGTGCGGCGTGACGGACTTGCGCGAGGGGTGGCAGCGCAACCTGGGGCAGGGCGTCATTGGAGACTTCATTGGCGGGACACCCGACCAGTACGCAGAGCGCTTCGCCGTAGCCTCACCTATCGAGATGCTGCCACTAGGGGTACGGCAGGCGCTCGTGCATGGCGTCGAGGATGACACGGTGCCGGTTGCGCTGAGTGAGCGTTATGCGGAGGCGGCGCGAGCGGCGGGGGACGAGGTGATGATGCTGGCCCTGCCGAACATGGGTCACTTCGAGGTTGTGGACCCGTTATCCCCCGCCTGGTCCCATGTGCTCGACGCCGTGCGCTGGGCGTTCGGCAGCTGATTCTGGCGCATCCCGGGCGTCCGTGCTATCCTTTGCCCTCATCTCTGGCAAGGATGGTGTCCCGTGCTATTCTGGCTCATTGTGTCCCAAGTGTTGGCGTTAGGCTCGCTGCTGCCCTGGTTCGTCGTCGCCGGCCTGTCGTTCATGGCGTTCGATAGCGGGTTCTCGTGGACGGCGCTCCTGTTCGTCGCCCTCGTCTGGTCCTACCCGGTGTTCATCCTCATCTGCATCCTCGTGGCATGGCTGCTCTACCGCCGGAGCTATCACACCGGCTCCCTCATCAGCACGTCGATTCCCCTGCTCATCGCCGTGCCGCTCCTGGGCTTCCTGCTGTACGACGTCGTCGCCAGCTTCCTGGGTTAACCTTAAAGCATCCTCCCCGGTCTTGACACCTTCATAAATTCACGTAACATAATACGCGAAGGACACGTCACCGACACACACCGGGGAGGGTGTCATGCATGCACTCACGTCCTGGCGGCTGCGCCTCGTGCTCGCCGCCCTATTGTTTGTAGTCGTCGCGAGCCTGGCGAGGGCTGCGAGCCTGGCGGCAGGCCCGGATGCCACGGAGACCAACGACAGCCGGGTCTACGAGGTCCGGCCGGTCCTGGGTGTGCAAGCGCGCTCGGCCATTGCGGCGACGGGCGCGTTCATTTTCGAGGTCGGCCACGACTACGTCCTGGTGGATGCAACCCCACCCGAAGCGGACGCGATCCGCGCCCTTGGCTACACCGTCAGCGACTACGCGGTTCTCGACTTCCCGCCGCCTGATTCGGCTTACCACAACTACAGCGAGATGGTCGCCGAAATCCAGGCGGAGGCGGCGAGTCACCCCAACTTGTTCAAGCTCATTGACATCGGCAGGTCCTTCGAGGGGCGGACGATCTGGGTTGGCAAGGTCGCAACGGATGTGACCATCGACAAGGACCAGCCCGAAGTCCTGCTCACGCACCACCAACACGCCCGCGAGCACCTGACGGTCGAGCAGGCGCTGTATACGATGCACCTGCTCGTCGACAACTACGGCACGGACTCCCGCATCACCAATCTCATTAGTAGTCGAACGGTGTGGATCGTCTTCGACATGAACCCGGACGGCGGTGAGTATGACATCGCCGGCGGCCGGTATCTCTCCTGGCGCAAGAACCGCCAGCCTAACGCCGGCTCCCCCTACGTGGGAACCGACCTGAACCGCAACTGGGGCTACAGGTTCGGGTGCTGCGGCGGCAGCAGCGGCAGCCCGAGCAGCGAGACTTACCACGGCTCGGCGGGGTTCTCCGCGCCAGAGACGGCGGTCGTGCGCGACTTCATCAATAGCCGCGCCCTCAACGGGAAGCAGCGCATCACCAGCGCCATCGACTTCCACACCTACGCCGAGCTTGTCCTGTGGCCCTACGGCTACACCTATGACCCGCTGCCAGCCGACATGACCCAGGACGACCACGATGTGCTGGTCAAGATGGGCCAGACGATGGCAGCGTCCAACGGCTACACGCCAGAGCAATCCAGCCAGCTCTACATCACCGACGGCTCAATCGACGACTGGGAATACGCGACTTACAAGATTATCAACTTCACCTTCGAGATGTACCCGACATCCCAGGCATCGGGCGGCTTCTACCCGCCTGGCTCGGTCATCGGGCGCGAGACGGCGCGCAACAAGGAAGCCATCCTCTACCTCATCCAGAACGCCGACTGCCCCTACCGCACCATCGGCAAGGCGGCGCAGCATTGCGCAGCCGCTCGACCCACACCGACCGAGACGCCGTTCCTCCCGCCGCCTCTGCCAGCGCCGTCCCAGACTTCGACAGCCACGCCGACGAGTGGTCAGCCCACATCCACGGCGGCGCCGACGGAGACGCCCGTCTCCCTGCCAACGCTAGTCGGCGACACGCCGACTCCCACAGAGACGCCCTACTACCCGCCGCCGCTCCCCGCCCCCACGTATACGCCGACGGCCACGCCCCTACCGCCGACGCCAACTGTCACGCCAACGCCACTGCCGGCCCTGCCGCCGCCCCTAGCCTATGTCTGGGGCGACACGTTCGACGACGCGCCGACAGGGTGGATCGTCAATCCTGATGGAGCGGATACCGGAACACAAGGCCGCTGGGAGATTGGGACGCCGCAGCAAACGCAGGAGAACGGCGTCAAGCAGCCGGGCACGGCGCACCGAGGCGCAAACGCGCTGGTGACGGGCCTCCAGGCGGGCGCGGGCGCGCGGGCCAACAGCGTCCAGGGCATCACGACGGTGCGTTCGCCGTCGTTCAGCCTGGCGAGTGACTTGAGCACGCAGACCCTCACGTTCTACGGCTACTTCGCCCACTCTGCCGACGCGACGACGGACGATGTATTCAGGGTAAAAGTGATGGGGACGACCACGGCGGTGGTGTACGAAGAGCGCGGCGCAGCGACGAACCAGGACGCGGCGTGGCTCATTCATCGCATCGACGTGAGCGCGTTCAAGGGGCAGACGGTGCAATTGGAGATTGAGTGCGCGGAGCCGACCGGCCGCAGCCTCGTCGAGTGTGGCGTAGACACGCTTTCCGTAACCGGGACGCCGTAAGAGGGCGCAGCTTAGGGCGTGAGCGCCTCGACAACATGGAGGCCGGCGAGGAGCTGGGCGTCGGAGGAGGTGCGAAGCTCGGCGGCGCTGAGCTTCGCCGCGTTGGCGGGCGTCAACATCGCCGCACTGCTGGGCAAGTCCGAGACGATGTCCGGCTCGATGCCCTGCCGGCGAATCATCCTACCGCTCGGCGTCAGCCACTCGCCCGTGCCCAGCAGGAGCGATGAACCATCGGAAAGCTTGAAGGTCGAGAGCACCGTGCCCGTGCCAAAGGTGGTCTGGCCGACGACCTTGGCGCGGCCGGCGTCCTGGAGCGCGCCCGCCGTAATCTCCGAGGCGCTCGCCGAACCCTGGTTGACGAGCACGACCATCGGGAAGTCGAGGCCGTGGCCGCCGGGCCGCACGGCGTAGGGAATCTCACGGCCGCTCCGGTCGCGCTGGAGAAGGACGTTGCCGTGATCGAGGAACTGGCTCGTGACGGCCACCGCCTCGCTCAGCAGACCGCCGGGGTTGTTGCGCAGGTCGAAGATGAGGCCGACAGCGCCCGCGGCGCGGGCCTGGTCGATGGCGTACAGCACATCGGCTGACGCATTTGCGCTGAACTGGCTGAGGCGGATGTCCGCAACATGAGTGCCGGGCAGCATCTGCCACGTGACCGCCGGCACAGCGATGCGGGCGCGCGTGATGGTGACATCGAAGGTCTGGCCGGTGGATGGGCGAAGCAGGTGAACATGGACATCCGTTCCCTCCGCGCCGCGCAGGTGGCCCAGCACCTCGTCCACGTCGTGGTCGGCAATGTCCTCACCGTCCACCCTGAGCACCACGTCCCCCGCCTGGATGCCCGCCCGCTCGGCTGGCGAGCCTTCCATCGGCGCGACCACGATGGCCTTGCCGTCGCGCCGGGCGATCTCTGCGCCAATCCCGACGAAGCTGCCCGAGAGCACCTGGGACTGGTGCTCGGCCTCCGTCGAGGTCATGAAGCGCGTGTGGCCCTGGTCGCCCAGCGCATCCAGCATCCCCTGGATCGCGCCATAGGTCATACGGTCGTCGTTGAGGGCTTTCTCATCGACGTAGTGGTCGTGGGCGATGCGCCAGGCTTCCCAGAACAGCTTGAACTTGTCAGGTACGTCGCTCGACGTCTGCCCGCCGCGGCTATCGGTGAAGACGGCGCGCGCCGCGAGAACGCGAGACGGGTCGCTCTGGAGCATCTGAGCGGTGACGACAACCCCGCCCACAAAGCTCAGCGCCATGAGGGCGAGGACAAGCAGAATTCCCACGGCAGCAGTGGCAAGACGCATAATGTAACCTCTACGGAGGATTAGCGATAGCGCGTCTGGAAATTATGGTGGCGCGAATGGCAAGTGCCAAACGCGCCACTAGTTGCGTGCTAGACTTATCGCTAGAACTTGTAGAGGTGGTGTTGCAGCTCGAAGCCGGTCGTCTCGCGGCGGAAGGCGGCATACTCGGACTTTCGGACGGCGAGATAGGCATTACCGAGCCCCGGACCAAGCGCCGCCATGATGACCGGATCGGCGCTCAGCGCCAGACACGCCTCCATCTGATCCGTCGGCAGGCGTTGGATGCCACGCGCCGCTCGCTGGTCCTGCGAGAGCATGGCCGGATCCGTCTGCACCGGCTCGCCGGGGTCCAGGCAGCGCTCGACACCGTCGAGGCCGGCGGCAATGAGGCCAGCCAGCGCCAGGTACGGGTTGCAGCTCGAGTCGACCGGCTTCAACTCCAGGTTGAGCGAGCGAGCGTCGGCGCGCCACAGGCCAGCGACGACCCGCACGGCGGCCTCGCGGTTGTCTGGCCCCCAGGCGTTAAAGGCCGAAGTCCAGTTGCTCGGCTGCTGGAAGCGGCGGTAGGAGTTGTAGGTCGGGCAGGTGAGCGCCATAAGCGCGGGCAGGTGCGTCAAAACGCCCGCCATGAAGTGGCGCGCCAGCTCCGACAGCCCGTAGACGGCCTCCTCCTCGTACAGCAGGTTCTTGATGAAGTTGGGGTCCCACAGGCTAAAGTGGATGTGCGCGCCGTTGCCCGCCTGGTCCGGCACGGGTTTGGGGGCGAACGAGGCGAACATGCCGTGCTTCTGGCCGACGCCGCGCACTGTCTCGCGCAGCGTGACCTGCTGGTCGGCAGCGCGGAGGGCGTCGGCGTGGCGGATGGTCAGCTCTTGTTGGCCGTGGCCGTGCTCGGGGTGGTAGTGCTCGACGGCCATGCCCTGACCTTCGAGCGTCGCCGCCAGGTCGTCGATAAACCCGGCCGCCGTGGTCATCCCGAGGCCGCTGTAGCCGAGGGACTGATCCGCCGGCACAAATTGGCCCTCGGGCGTGCGGTTCATCAGGGTGAACTCGACTTCGAAGGCGGCTTGTAGGCCAAGGCCGCACTCGGCGGCGCGGCGGATCTGCTCTTTCAGCACCGAGCGCGGGTCGAGCTTCCACGGCTGGCCGTCAGCAGTCAGCAAGTCGCAGTTGAGCGCGCCCTGGTGCGGCACGTAAGGCAGCGGGCGGAACGTGTCGGGGTCGGCCATCAGGCGCACCTCCCCCACCGGCCCAAGGTTCTCGATAGGTTGCCGCTGGTCCAGGATGTTCAAGGCTTGCATCCCGACCGGCAGCCCGACCCCGGTGCGCAGGCGGTCCGGCAGGACATCGAGGTGGACGGCCTTGCCGCGGATGATACCCGCGTTGTCGCAGTATTGGAAGCGAATGAAGCGCGCGCCTGCCTCTCTCGCCCGCTGGACGACTTCGTCACGTGTCATGGTTCCTCCCACTGGTCTTGGCGAATTGTACCACGACCGGGGAGGGATGGGAATTCCAGCCTGCTACACGGCGCGACCGACAGCGAGCAGAATGTCACCCAGGTTGACGGGGATGCTGACGTCGCCGAGGTGCGTGGCGCGAACCCCGCTGCGCAGCCCTTGCATGACCGGCATGTGCTGGCCGAGCCGCCAGGCCAGGTAATCCAGGCTGAACACGCGGCCCTGCGTCTCCATGCGCTCGATGCGGAAGCCGGCCTTCTCCATCATGGCTGCGAGCGTCTGATGCGTGAAGTAGAACAGGTGCATGCGCATTAGCCACGGCCAGCGGCCCCGCGTCACGCGGGCGTGGGGGCTGGCGATGTTGACCGTGGTGAGCGCCACCACGCCACCCGGCTTGAGGATGCGCCGCATCTCGCGCAGCTCACCGAGGGGATCGCTGAAGTGCTCCAGCACGTCCCAGGTGGCGACGGCATCGACGCTGGCCTCGGGCAGATGTTGCGAAGCCAGGTCGCCCTGGCGCAGGTCCACGCCGAAGCGGCGGCAGCCGGTCTCGACGGCCCAGCGCGACGGCTCGACACCCATGACGTCCCAGCCGCGCTTCTGCGCCACATCCAGGAACAGGCCGACATGGGCGCCGACTTCGACCAGGCGGCCCTTGCGGACGTACCGCTCGATGAGATCGAGAGACTGGCCGAACGCCTCGCGCCGACGCGCCTCCTCGACCAGGTACGTCGGGTCCTCGACTTCTTCGTAGTTGTCCATGATGGCATCCATCGGCAGGCCGCCGACGGAGTATACCAGGCCGCACTGCTGGCACTGCACAATGTCGTCGTACTGCGCCAGGTACGGGCTGGTGCAGGCGAACTCGGCGCTGGGAACGTCGCTGCCGGGAATGGCCGTGGCCGGGTAGAGCAGACGCGCGTCGTGCGCGCCGCACAGGTTGCAGGCCGGATAGTCGTAGCTCATCCGCCGGATTCCTCCTGGCCCGGCCGGTTGAGGAAGGGCGACGGCGACCAGCCTGCGGCAGCCTCGCGGCGCATGCGCGCCCGCGTCTGCCATAGGCACATCAGTGTCTCAGCAATGTACTTAAGGGAGCGCGTCACGCTGACCGACGAGCTGTCGTCGGCGTAGCGCGTGGGGATCGGCACTTCGACAATCCGGACGCCGCGCAAGATCGATTCAATCACCATCTGACTATCGAAGACAAAGTCGTCGGAGTAAGCGTGGTAGTCGATGTTCTCCAGGAAGTGCCGCGTGTACGCCTTCAGCCCGCTGTGCAGCTCGGTAAAGTTCGTCCCCAGGGCCATGTTCTCGATGCTCGTCGTCAGCCGGTTGCCGACGTAGCGGTAGAGAGGCATGCCCCCGTGGCGCGGGTCGCGGCCGCCCGCGAAGCGCGAGCCAAAGGTGAAGTCGGCCCGCCCGTGCTTGAGCGGCTCGATGAGCGCCGGAACCGAGCCGGGGTCGTACTGAAAATCCGGGTGCAGCAGGACGACGATGTCCGCGCCGCGCTTGAGGGCCTCATCGTAACAGGTTTTCTGGTTACCACCGTAACCCCGGTTGACCGGGTGAACGATGGTCGGCAGGCCAAGGCTCTGGGCAACGGCGACTGTGTCGTCAGGGCTGGCATCGTCAACGACGAGAATTTCGTCAGCAGTCCCCGGTGGCAGCGCTTCCAGCGTCTTGGCGAGAGTCGTCGCGGCGCGATAGGCGGGCATACACACGATCACTTTTGACATGCGGCCTCCGTTCGAGCAAATGGTAAAGACACTCTGCCTCTACAGCAGTCTCGTCCTGCGTTTCAGAAGGATCAGCCCAACCAGGGCCAGCGCCGTGAGCACGGTGAGGGCAGCCCCCACAACGACCGACAGCGGGCGATAGAAGACGCGAACCGTGTTCTCGCCAGCCGGCACGACCAGCCCACGCAACAGATAGTCCGTGCGGTAGATGGGCAGCGGGCTAGTCTGTCCATCTGGCCGGATCAGCTCCGCCTGCCAGCCGGGGAACCACATCTCGCTGAGCACCAGGAAGCGGTCGGCAGTCGTGCGCGTGGTGAGGCGCAGCTGAGTAGGCGACACGCGCTGGATGCGCACCTCGGCGGGCGTCGAGCTGGCGAGGCGGTCGGCGGCGGCCTGGTCCAGCCCACCCTCGACGTATGCCACATCCTGCGGCCGAAAGCCCTGACGTGTAATATTATCCAGAATGGCCCGCGATGCCGATTCTACAACAACCCGGTCGGCGAAAAAAGCCCGGTCGAGGGGGGCCGGGTTGCGATAGATCGCTGCGTTCGGCCCCTCGAACACCTTGCTCCATTCGGGAGGTGGAACCGCGTACGAGCCGGCCGTGACGACAGCATACTTCACGTTCAGAAGCGCGAAGATCGGGTTGTCGGCGTTCATCAACCGCCCGTCCCACAGGTTGCCATACGACACGTCGCTGACGTCGGGGCCGAACAGCACATCGGTGTAGCGGCGCGGCTGCAGGGAGTTGAAGCCGTTGATATCCTCCAGCCCATACGGCATCGTCCAGCTATACGCGAGCTGCGCCTGAAGCTCCGGCAGCGGAAGGTGGTCGTTCTGCGCAAACACAGCAACGCGGAATAGCGCTGGGTCACGCTTCAGGAACTGGGCGGTGGCCGGAACCTGGCTGAACACGGCGGGGTCCGTCGTCGGGTTGAAAACCGTGGCGAACGTGACGAGATCGATTCCGACCAGGCAAACCAGCAGCACGCCGCCGAGGCGCGTCATCCCGCGGCTCAACCCAAACAGCAAGATAGCCGACCCAATCGCCAGTGCCAGCGGAACGTAAGCGCTCGACTGAGACAGGTTCAGCCCGTAAGTGAGCATCGTGTTCTGAACAACTGTCGCCGCGAAAGCCGTCGGGTTTGGCGACCACACCAGCGCATTCAGCGCCAACACCACCGCCATGACCACCAGAACAATCGCCCCGGCTGCCGCCGGCACAAGGTCGAGCTTCCCGCGCGGGATCCGCATCAGGCGCTCGACGCCGAAAGCCACCAATGCACAGACTGCGAAGTCCGCAAGAGCCACGGCCCGAGCGTAGCCTCGCAGCTTGCCCACCACGGGCGTCGCGTACACAATCCCCGCAAATACAGTGCCACGGCCCGCCGCGATGAGCAGCATCAAAACGACGACCGCGATGAGCGCCAGACCACGCCCGGCCCACACACGCTCCCTGGCCGCCTCACTCTCTTGCCGCCATCCGCCCTGCCGCGCTCGGCGGACAAGACGAACGGCTTCCGCCAGACCGACAAGGGCCAGCGCGAGCGGGAGGATACCGATATAGGCATGCTTCTCCCAGATTTCGATGGGATTGGCCCAGGCGACGAACGTCTCCAGCGGCGAGACGCGGAGAGCCCCATAAGCGTAGGGGAACAGGAACAGCAGCCAGTCGAAGCCAAGGAGAGACTCGTTGGTCACCAGTTGGAAGCTGGCGCTGGCGGCGCGGGGGGAGAACGAGGCCAACTCGGCCCAGGGAACCAGCTGAACCGCCGCGAGCATAGCGCCAACAACATACGCGCCCGCGATCTGGAGCAGGCGCAGCCAGGCGCGCCTCTGCCGCGTGTGCCGCCAGCGCCAGGCGACAATGACCAGGGCATACAGACCGACGGCCAGGGCGGTATAGACTGGAATCTGCGGGTGGCCCGCCACGACCTGGAGCGCCAGCACAATGGCGGCGATGACGAAAGCGCCGCGTGTCCCGCGCTGCAAGATACGCTCGACGCCCCAGAAGACAAGCGGGACGAGCGCCGCGCCTGCCATGATGGACGCGTGAACGACGCGTGCGACGAGGAAGCCGTTGAACATGAACGCGAGGGCGGCGACGAGTCCGGCCAGCGGCGACAGCCGCAGCGTGCGGGTGTAAAGATACATGCCCAGGCCAGCGATGCTGAAATGCAGCAGGATGGACAGCGTCAGGGCGTGGGCGGCGGGGAGAACCCAGAACAGCCAGTTGGGCGGGTAGAGCATCGCCGTCTGGCCGTCGCCGAGCAGGGGGATGCCGCTGAACGCATACGGGTTCCACAGCGGCCACCCACCTTGACGTGTCAGGTCAATAACCGCTGTGTGGTAGGCGTAAAAGTAGTATTGAAGGTCGTGGTGGTAGAAGACGGCCTGGCCTGCCATCTGCGCAAAGAAGACGCTGAAAGGCAAGAGCAGGAGCGCCACGCCGATCAGGATGTCTTGCCTGCCCGCGTTCACTCTTGACATGCGGATCCCGTTCGAGGTGGAAGCACGCTATTCTCCCCGAAACCGTTTTCTGGTGCGCGGCGCAAGGACCAGCGCGACAAGCCCCAAGGCGGTCAGCATGCTCAGGGCAGCCCCCCCAACGACCGACAGCGGGCGATAGAAGACGCGAACCGTGTTCTCGCCAGCCGGCACGACCAGCCCACGCAACAGATAGTCCGTGCGGTAGATGGGCAGCGAGCTAGTCTGTCCATCTGGCCGGATCAGCTCCGCCTGCCAGCCGGGGAACCACATCTCGCTGAGCACCAGGAAGCGGTCGGCAGTCGTGCGCGTGGTGAGGCGCAGCTGGGTAGGCGACACGCGCTGGATGCGCACCTCGGCGGGCGTCGAGCTGGCGAGGCGGTCGGCGGCGGCCTGGTCCAGCCCACCCTCGACATATGCCACATCCTGCGGCCGAAAGCCCTGGCGTGTCACATTTTCCAGAACGGTTTGCGGAGCCGACTGAACGAGGACACGGTCGGTGAAGAAGGCGCGATCCAACGGCGACGGGTTCTGATAGATGGCAACGTCGCTGTCCGCGAAGACCCGCTGCCACTGCTCCGGCGGGGTGACGTGCGCCTCGGGCTGGACGACGGCGTACTTGACGTTCAACAAGTTCAGAATGGGGTTGTCGTCGCGGAACAGATTGGGGTCGCCGAGGTAGCCGTACGACACGTCATCGACCTGGGTTCCGAAGAGCACGTCCGTGTAGCGTCGCGGCTGGAGCGAGTTGAAGCCGTTGATATCCTCCACCCCATACGGCATCGTCCAGCCAAAAGCAAGCTGCGCCTGAAGCCTCTCCAGCGGCGGCTGCTCGCTCAGCGCGAAGACGGCCACGCGGTACAAGGATGGGTCGCGCTTCAAGAACGCGGCGCTCGCCGGTACGGTGGCAAATGTCGAAGTCGGAATGGCCGGGTTGAAGAAAGCAGCAAACGTCATGAGATCGACGGTCACAAGGTAAACCAGCATGCCGGCGGTAAGAGGCGTCATGCCTCGGCTCAACGCAAGGAGCAAAAGCGCCGCCGCAGCTATCAGGGCGAGAGGGATGAATGCCGTGGCCTGGTCGAAGCGCAGCCCTTGCGTCAACATCGTCCGCTCCAGGGATGTCGGCGCATATCGCTCGACGTTTCGGGACCATGCCTCGGCATTCACCACGATGGCTCCCAAGGCCACGCCCAGGAGCGACAGGCCAGCGACAATTGGGGCCCAGTCGCGTTTTCGACCCGTGATGTCGCCCAACCGCTGCACGCCGTAGCCGGCCAGGGCGCACAGCGCAAAGTCAGCGATGCACACGGCGCGGGAATAGCCCCGCAGCTTACCGAGGACCGGCGTATAGTAGATCAGCCATGCAAAAGGCGTACCGCGACCCAGCGCGATCAGCAGGAACACGCCGAGCACCGCTGCGAGAGCAACGCCGCGTTCAGCTCGGAACCGCGCATCGCCTGGCTGGCCGTCGGCAGTCCGTGCAGCGTGCGGGAGCGACAGCACGTGTACGAGGCCGACGACGGCCAACGCCAGGGGGAGAATACCGACATAGCCGTGTTTCTCCCACAGCCCAACCGGGTACTCCGCCTGCACGAACGGGACGAGGGGCGAGGGCCGCAGCCCTCCGAAGGCGTAAGGGAAGAGGAATAGCAGCCAGTCGAAGCCGATGAGCGACCCATGGGTGACGAGCGCATAGCTGGCATTCGCAGCGCGGGGGGAGAACGAGGCCAGCTCGGCCCATGGGAGAAGCTGAACCGCAGCGAGCATAATGCCGACGCCGTACGCGCCCGCGACCTGGGCGAGAGGCAGCAACGCGCCACGCTGCCCAGTATGCCGCCAGCGCCAGGCGACGATGACCAGGACATACAGGCCGACGGCCAGGGCGGTATACAGCGGCACTTGAGGGTGGCCGACGAGAACCTGGAGCGTGAAGACAACGGCGGCGATGGCGAAGGCGCCCCGTGTGCCGCGCTGCAAGATAAGCTCAATGCCCCAGAAGACAAGCGGGACGAGCGCCGCGCCCGCCATGATAGACGGGTGAACAAAACGCGCGACGAGGAAACCATTGAACTCGAACGCCAGGGCCGCGATAAGCGCTGCCAGGGCCGATAGCCGCAGCGCGCGCATGTAGAGATACATGCCGACGCCGGCGATGCTTAAATGCAGGAGGATGGACAGCGTCAGGGCGTGGGCGGCGGGGAGAACCCAGAACAGCCAGTTGGGCGGGTAGAGCATCGCCGTCTGGCCGTCGCCGAGCAGCGGCATGCCGCTGAACGCATACGGGTTCCACAGCGGCCACCCACCCTGCGCAACCAGGTCAGTGACCGCCTTGTGATACGGGTAAAAGTACAGCTGCAAGTCGCGGTGAAAATAGGCGAATTGGCCGACGGCCTCGCGGAAGAAGACGCCTAGGGGCAGGAGGAACAGCCCCAGGCAGATCAAGCTATCACGCTGCCACGCCTTCATATCGCCGCGACCTCAGCCTCGAGAGGAGGCTCCGACGGCCAGAAATAAGCCATCGCCAGGATCATCACGATGTACCCCAGGTAGTTGTCGAAGAAGAAGCGCGCGAACCACATGTAGACCAGGAGAAAGAGGCCGTAGGCCGCCAGGGCAATGCGAATTGTGTTCTGCCGCCACTGCACCCACAGCAGCAGAAGCAGGAGCGGCCCGCCGAATCCCATCTGCCACAAGAGCGATGGGAATGGCACACCAGCATTCGGCACCCAGCCCCATGTCACCACTAGCCCGCCGAACCCCATGCCGGACAAGGGGTAGGCGTGGCCCGCCGACCCGGCCAGGTAGCCGAACGTATCGTCGTAGAACGCGCGCCAGTTCCAGATGAGGAAAGGCACGGCGAGCAGCAGCGCGACCCCGATGACCGGCAGCAAGTGGCGGCTCAGCGCAACGACGCGCGTGCGCAACGGCAGGCTCGCCTGCCAGCCGAGCAGGGCGTAGAACGGCAGGAACAGGATGGCGATGTGCTTGGTCATGACCGCAAGCCCCAGCAGAATCCCCGACAGGTCCAGGCGGCGCTTGTGCCAGGCGACAGCAGAGGCAAGTATCAGACTGAAGACAAGGATGTCGTTGCGGCCTTCGACCAGAAAGGAAATCAGCAGCGGGTTCAGCCCGACGGCGATGAGCGCAGCGAGGCGGTGCGTCGGCTCCTTGACGACGATGCCCACGAGGACAAGGGACAGGAGATACGCTGCCAGGTACAGCAAGCGGGCATCGAACCAGCCCAGGACCGCGTTAGACAGAAGCTGGAACGGGACGGCGGCGAGCAGGCCGAACGGCAAGCTCACGACGTGGTACATCGCCGGGTTGATCGTCCAGTCCGGCGGCGGCACGTCGTTCGGATTGTTGCTATATGTCGCGCCGGTATAGTGCGGCCAGGCTGCGAGGGGGGTGCTGAAGTAGTCAGCGCCGTAGGGATCGACGCCGCGCAGCATGTACTTCACCGCTGCCTCGATCTGAATGGGGTTATCGTGGACGTAGGCAACAGGGTTCCCCGAACGGTGGCGCAAGACCATCGAGGCGAGGATGGGCGCAAGGGCGATGGTGGCGATCAGAAGGGCCAGCAGGCCGAGACGCAGCCGCGTTGTGTCGCGCCTGCGGCCGAGGAAGTCCATCAGGAGGTAGGCGAACAGCAGCCAGTAGGCGATGTCGGCGAAGGCCCAGGTAGCGGGCGACGGAAGAGCGACATACTGCGAGTCGACATACGACTCGCGCAGATAGAGCATCGGGAAAACGCTAACAAGCAACAGCAGCGAATCCAGCGACAGAATCCGAAACACGTTTAGCGCCCCTCGGGCTTGGTGATCCAGTGGTCATACAGGTCTTGCAGGTTCTGGCCGCTGACTTCCTCCATTGTCTTCAGGAAACCTTCCGGTGTGGCGATGCCGTACTTGTTGCGGCGATAGTACTCCTGCATCCCGGCGAAGAACTTCTCGTCGCCGATGCGCTGGCGCAGCGCGTCCAGGAACAGCGGCCCCTTGATGTAGATAGTAACGGCGTAGCGGTCGTTGCCCTTGAAGTGGGGCAGACCCGCGCCCACGATATCGTCCTGGCCCTTCTGGATCATGCTGTCCACCGTGCGCTGCCAGCCCTGAATAGTGCGGTCGAAGCGCTGCTGGCCGTAGCGGTCCTGGAAGTAGATCGCCGTGGCGTACTGGGCGAAGGACTCATCCAGCCAGGGCGAGTTAATCACATCGTTGCCTACGACGCTGTAGAACCACTGGTGGGCGACCTCGTGGGCCGTCGCGTCCTCGAAGAACGGCTCGTCGGGCTTGTCGTAGAAATTGCGCCCAACCAGGATCAAACCCGGATACTCGACGCCCGCCGCACGGTGCAGCGGCGCGGGCACGATATTCAGCTCGGTGAAGGGATAGGGGCCGAAGCGCTTCGTGTATGTCTGGAACGCCTCGGCGGCCACGTCCAGCGCCTTCTGGCCGCCCGCCTGCGTGTTGCCGACGTAGTAGGAATCGATGACCGTGTCACCGACCTGGCGGCTCACTTTCTGCCAGCCGGGCGCAATCGCGATCATAAAGTCACGCACCGGGCCGGTGGTGTAGCGCACCGTTCGCTGCGCGTCGTCGCCGCTCTCGGCCGTCGCCACGCCGGTCGCCACGGGGTTCCAGCCGCCCGGCACGTGTAGCGTCACATCGTAGAACGCCGAGGGGCTGAAGACGGCGTCGCCGTCGGAGTAGACGGCATCGGCAACCCAGCGCCCATTGTCGCGCACGGCGACGACGGGGTAGGCGTTGGCAAGCATGATGATGCCCTCTTTGTCGTCGTAGTTGTTGATGCCATAGCCCTGCTGGTCCGGCCCAAAATCCTTGGCGATGCGGCCGGTAAAGTCCATGTCGACTTCGACCTTGCCTCCCGTTGGCACGGGCTGGGGCAGCGGGAAGCGGAGAGCGGTGTTGTCGAGTTCACTCTTCGTCGTGACCGGCGCGCCGCCGACGCGCACCGCGTCCACCGTCAGCGCGCCGCAGCCGTAGAGCGGGCACGAGTTGGGGAACACGCGGAAGACCATGTCCGTCAGCGGCATCTTGTCCGTGTTGGTGTAGACAACCTTCTGGGTCCCTTTGTACGTCTGATTGAACGGATCGACCGTCAGGCCCAATGTGTAGCGCGGCAACGGGCCAATCTGCGCCAGGTCCCCCTGCGCTGCCTTGACCATCGGCATGGTCGGCTGTGGCACGGCAGCCGGAGCTGGGGCGACAGTCGGCGCGCCCGTCGGGGCTTGCGTCGGCGCTTGTGTGGGGGCGGCGGTGGGCGCCGCCGTCGGGGCCTGGGTTGGGACACGCGTCGGCGCGGCCGTCGGGCGGGCGGTTGTCGCCGTCGGGCGCGGCTGGGTCGGCGCGACCGTCGGTTGGAGCGCGACCGGCGTGCTCAGGCCAGGCACGCGCGAGCAGGCCGAGAGAGTCAAAAGCAGGGCAACGGCGAGCGCCATGCCCCGGCGTCGGATGTGGCTCACGAAAACTCCTCCATAAACGACCAGGGTCGTCAGTACAACAATAGGCTACTTCCCGTAGAGCATATGATACATGGTCCAGTTACCGAGAACGCGCTGCAGGTAGGTCCGCGTCTCCGGGTAGTCGACCGCCTCGATCTGGGCATCGGGGTCGCGGGACGAGTTCTGCCAGCGCGGCACGGCGTTGGGCCCGGCGTTGTAGGCAGCCACCGCCGCCCAAACCTCACCGTCGAAGCGCTTGAGTTGCTGCGCCAGGAAGGTCGCGCCAATGGGGATATTTACCGCCGGCTTGAATAGGTCCGCCGCATCGAACTTTGCCATCCCTAGCGAGCGCGCGACACTCTCGCCCGTCGTGGGCAGCACCTGGGCCAGTCCGCGCGCGCCGGCCGACGACTCCACCGACGGCTCGAAGCGACTCTCCTGGCGCATGATCGCATACAGGAGGTTTGGGTCAACACCCTGCTTTGCCGCCGCACTCTCGACAAGGGCCTGGTACGGGCGCGGGTACACCTGCGCTAGAATATCAAACGGCAGCGACGCTATCGAAGTTCCCAGGTCCGCCACCAGCATGTCGGCCGCCGACGTCCCCGCCGCCTCGCCGCCCATGACGTTCGCGGTGCGAGCGACCAGGTACAGCCGCAACGGGTCGTGCCTGGCTCTGTCGCGGGCCAGCCGCAGGTGCTTCAGCGCCACATCTCGCATTCCCTGCTCGAACAGCGCCCGCGCGTGAGCGACATCGGGATCGTCCTCGACCGCCTTACGCGCGGCCGCCATGTCTTCGGGGCTGTGTCCCGTGTTCTTTAGCAGCCACGCCTCTGCCGCCCCTTGACTCTGGTCCCCAGCCGCCGGCGCCGGCCACTCGCCAAGCGCCTGGGCCGCCCGCGCGCCATAGATGCTGGCGGGCGCAGTGAGCATCGCCTGGCGGTAGAGGGAGGCGGCCCGCTCCTTGTCGCTCGCGCTGAGCTTCGCCTGCCAGTACAGCCCCTCAGCCTGGCGGTCGGGCTGCTCGGTCGTCGTCAATGCCTGCCACGTGGCCTCCGCGCCGGCGGTGTCGCCGGTTTGGGCCTGGCACAGAGCGAGGCGGCTGCGGGCGTCGAGGCTCACATCAGCCGCAAATTGCTCGATCACCGTGCGATACGCAGCCATCGCTGCGGTGCAACCTTCCTTTTCCTCAATCAGCTCCGCCCGCTCCAGGGCAGCATCCCCCACCGCTGAGTAGTTGGGGAAGCGCGTGATGAGATCGGTGTAGGCCGCTTTTGCCTGCTCCGCGTCCACAGTTCGCAGCGTGCGCGCCTTGCCAAGCATGGCGTCTGGAATCAGCGGGTCACCCGGATGGGTATCAATCAGCTGATCGTAATGGAAGATGGCCTGCGTCGGCTTGCCCAGGCGGCGATAGGCGTTGCCGGCGTAGAGGTGAAGCGCAGCCAGATGCTGGGGGTCCTCGTCCGCGAGTCTATTGAACATGGCGACGGCCATCTGGTTGTCGCCGTGATAGTAGGCCGCCATCCCCTTGCCATAGAGCAGCGTCAGATCGTCGCTGTAGCGGTTAGCCTCCGCCGCAGAATAGGCCGCCTGGGTCTTGCCAAAATCGTTCCACAGGCGCTTGAGCTGCTCCTTCTCCGCAGCGCTGTTCCCTATCGTCCCGTAGAGCTGCGCCAGGGCGTATACGGCCGCGCCGCGGTCCTCGTCGTCCACCGCCACCTTGAAAGCGGCGTCATACGCCGCCCGCGCGCCATCAATGTCGCCTAGCGCCAGGCGCGTATCGCCCAGGCCGTTCCACGCCGCGCGCAGGACGGGCTGCGTCGCGTTCGACCGGCTGGCCGCCGCTTCGTAGGCTTTGGCCGCGTCAGCATACTTCTTCGCGGCGAAAAAGGCATTGCCGACGCGGTTCTGGGCGTAGTCGGCCAGCGGCCCGCCCAGGCGGACGTAGCGCGCGTAAGCATCCGCTGCGGCATCCCATTGCTGCGCTGCGTACAACAGGCGGCCGAGCATGAACGACGCTGGCGCGGCAAGCGCATCATTCGGGTAGTCTTGGATGAACGTCGTCAGGTCCGCGCCTGCCTGGAGGGTATTGCCCCCCAGCATCTCGGCCTGCGCCAGCCTGAAGCGCACTTCTTTCACCGCATCGGGCGCTAGGCCACTCGCCAGCAAAGCTCGATAGGCGCTGGCTGCCGTATCGTAGTCCCCTACGTTCTGGCGCGCAATAGCCTCACCCAGCGTCAGCGGAAGCGACGGATCGCGGCTTGGCGCCGGAGACGGGGTCGCCGAGGACGGGCCTGCTGTTGGCAGCGGACTCACGGCGACCGTCGCCAGCGCCTGCGCCCTTGACGCGGTCGGGGACGATGTGAGCGCCAATGTCGCGGCCAGCGTCGGCTGGGCGGGCGAAGCAAGCGCCTGGAGAGTCGCCATGTCGCCGGGCGGGGGAGCCGTGGCGGGTTTCGCGTCGCCACGCTGGCAGCCGGCCAGGAGCAGGAGCGCCGCCAGACACACGAGCACGGCGCGCTGAGCCGAGAAATTCATGCGTGAATTATAGATGGTCGGCGCGCATCGGCCAAAAGGCGCTTTGACTTCACGCGCCGCTGCATTATAATCGCAGGGAGGCTGTGTCCTATCCTCGAAGGAGAGCGTATGAGCGTCCCTGTGCTCGAAGCCCGCAACATCACCAAGCGCTTCCCCGGTGTCCTGGCTAACGACAACGTGTCTTTCACGCTAGAGAAGGGCGAGATTCACGCGCTCCTGGGCGAGAACGGCGCGGGCAAGAGCACCTTGATGAACATTTTCTATGGACTGTATCAGCCGACCTCGGGCGACATCCTGGTCAACGGCAAGCCCATCGCCATGCACAGCCCCCACGATGCCATCGACCACGGCATCGGCATGGTCCACCAGCACTTCATGCTCGTCGAACCGCTGACCGTCACCGAGAACATCGTTCTCGGCGAGGAGACGATCAAGCGCCGCTGGAAGTGGCTGGGCCGGTTCGCGCCGCTCAACACGGCCAGCGAAGCGGAGAAGGTGCGCAAGCTCTCGGAGCAGTACGGCCTCAGCGTGGACCCCTATGCGACCATCGCCGACCTGCCCGTCGGCGCGCAGCAGCGCGTCGAGATCGTCAAGGTGCTCTACCGCGGCGCCGACATCCTCATCCTGGACGAACCAACGGCGGTGCTGACGCCGCAGGAAGCCGACGAGCTATTCGTCATCATGCGCTCACTGGTCGACCAGGGCAAGTCCATCATCTTCATCACCCACAAGCTGCGCGAGGTGTTCGAGGTCGCCAACCGTATCTCCGTCATGCGGCGCGGCCAGATGATTGGTACCGTCTTGCCGTCGGAGACGACGCGCGAGCACCTGGCAGAGATGATGGTCGGCCGCGAGGTTGTGCTCCAGGTGGCGAAGGGCGAGGCCAAGCCGGCCGGCGCGGTGCTGACCGTCGAGGATCTCAAAGCGAAGGACGACCGGGGCGCTGTCGCGGTCAACGGCGCATCGCTCCAGGTGCATGCAGGCGAAATCCTGGGCATCGCCGGCGTGCAGGGCAACGGCCAGACCGAGCTGGTCGAGGCCATCACCGGCCTGCGCACTGCCGAAGGCGGCACGGTGACGATCCTCGGCGAGGACGTGACCAACCACCCGCCGCGCGTCGTCACCGAGCAAGGCACGGCCCACATCCCGGAGGACCGCCACAAGTACGGCGTCGTCCTCGGCTACACCATCGCCGACAACCTCGTCCTGGACACGTACTACATGCCGCCGTTCGCGTCGGGCCTCGTGACCCACGCCAAGTCGGTCGACGCCGAAGCAACTCGGCTCGTACAGGAGTTCGACATTCGCACGCCGAGCGTGTACGCCACGGTCGGCAGCCTCTCCGGCGGCAACCAGCAAAAAGTCGTCGTGGCGCGGGAGTTCGCGCGCCCGATCAAGCTACTCATTGCAGCGCAGCCGACGCGGGGCATCGACGTCGGCTCCATCGAGTTCATCCACAACCGCATCGTCCAAGCGCGGGACGGCGGCGCAGCGGTGCTGCTCGTGTCGGCCGAGCTAGACGAGATCATGGCGCTGTCGGACCGCATCGCCGTGATGTACCACGGCGAGATTATCGCGACGCTGTCGGCGAAGGAAGCGACGCGCGAGCGCCTGGGCGCGCTCATGGCCGGCATCACCCCCACCGCCACCCCCGCCGCTACCCCACCCGCCGCTGCCCCACCGCCGAACCCGGCACTAGGAGTCTAGCTGGGGTTGCTAGGGTAGTTTTGTTGTGCACGACTCAAGCAGCTAGTCTTGCCACATCGTCTCCATCTTTTGTATCCCGTCAGCCATGACTTTCAGCCGTTACCCGAAGTTAACGTCCTCGCTTGCTTGATACACGCGTAGCCGTGGTGTTAAATTATCTTTTGACCTGCTAGGCAAATTAGACTACAATAACAGCTGTCTAGCAGGCACCCATTTCATTTCGCGGAACCCCTGTTTTGAGCGTCATCCCGCTGGGCGAACTTGACCAATATGCCGTCACGACAGAGACACCTGTGGATCCTATTGAAGACCTGCGTAGTAAGGTGCTAGCCGAGCTAGATAGACTGAGGGTGTTGCAGGACTTGTCGACCAAAGATGCCTACCGTGCTTTGCATTCAGTCGCTGTGCAGCTACAACTCAAGCAACATCAGCAATGGCTGCAGCGCAAGTATCCTAAGTATGCGGGCTTCTTCGCTAATGGAATTGATGTAGTACCGTCGAATATCTCACCTGAGCTAATTGAAGTAACTAGCGAAGGGCATTCGGACCTTTTTCGAGTGGCTCGCTTGACCTGGTCATTGCCTTTCACTAAGGGATATGGCCGACGTTTGCGGTTTCTTGTCATGGACAAAGCAAATGAGAAACTAATCGGCATCATTGGTCTACAATCCCCACCCCTTGACTTTCCAGCACGCGACCTACGCTTCAAGTATCCCAAAGGTGAGAAGATTGGGCTGGTAAACCAGACAATGGATATCTATACGTTGGGAGCTGTTCCGCCATACTCTCGTCTCTTGGGTGGCAAACTTGTGGCTCTGGCCGCCGCATCGCGTGAAGTGAGAGAAGCTTACCGCCGAAAATATGAAGGACGTACCACTGAGATGGAGAGTACGCCTATAGCTCCTCATCTCGTTGCGCTGACCACGACTAGCGCCTTTGGCAGGAGCAGTATCTATAACAGACTCAGATATAAGGACCGACTCATAGCAGAATCTCTTGGGTACACTCAAGGCTACGGCAGTTTTCATCTCTCTTCTTTCTACAAGCAGTTCAAGGACCTTCTGGAAACGCAAGGCGTGAGTACGCGAGGCGGGTTTGGCGTCGGGCCGCGCATAGTGTGGCAAACCAACGAGCGAGCTTTCCGGAAATTGGGACTGCCGAAGGCCTTGCTGCAACATGGGTTGCAGCGAGAAGCGTTTTTGTTTGCCTTGATCAGTAACTTGGATGAGTACATGGCAGGGGAAACAGATCGCCCCATTTACTATAACGAAGGATTCTCGGATTTTGCAGAATGGTGGCGTGAACGCTGGCTAATGCCACGTGCGCAACGCGTAGATGGCTGGCACGCATGGGACAAGTCAGAGATTCAAAAGATGCTGCTTCTACCGGCCGCGATACGAGAAGACGGTCAACATGACGGATGAAAGACCATTTGCTGATCTTCCAGCAGCCTTAGTTCAGGAAGTGCTCGATCGCACGCAGGACGTTGGTAGTTCACTGTTGGCCGCGTTTCAGGAAATGCAGGAACACCGCGAAAGGCGACGTGGTCAGCTCCTCGAAAGGGGTCTGCTTCGTCGCGAATCTGAACTAGAGTATGCCCTAATTCCAACAACATGTGGGATTGATGGCGCGTACGCCGTCGAACGTCTGTTGGCAACCGACTTGATAGCGGCAGCTGCAGTAGCAGTCGAAGGGTTAACCCCTCCGTCCGAGACGCGGTTTTGGCCTGACCCACGACATCAGGTATTGATAGACACCGAAGCACATGATGCCGATTCAAGTACGATCATACGCGCCATGATGATGGGGATGGAGCTAAGCCTAGCTACCCAAGCGCCACATGATGTCGTTTTCCTAGATGGATCGTTAACGACCCCTTTGATTTTCTTCAATCAAGCACTGCAAAAAGCTACTGAAGCACCTCATTTACGTATCTCACAATTTCTGCTTGACAACTTTACACTATATATAAGATCATACCAGTCAATCCTACAGTCGAAGCGTTCGGACAAGAACTGGCTCGCTCTTCCAAAATACACGACGAGGCGTGAAATCGGTAGACAGATGGGGTGGCCAGAAGCCTATGATGATCGAGCTATGCTTACCAGCATTCTACAACCTGGAGAGATGACACGCCCGAGTCAACTGCAACAACCGGATGAGCCGTGGCACCTAGGGCTTGACGGTATAGCACCGCAGCGACAAATGGAATTACGGGAAGCTGTGAAGGATATCCAACACCGGCTGGCCGAAGTGCGTGTGATCTATTACCGTCCATATTCGTGGCTGCCTGCACTGAGGCTGGAAATGGCTGTTGCAGCAGCTGAAACACCCGGCCGCCTAGCAAGCGCAATCCAAGCAGTGAAGCATCAGTGCGGAACTGCCTCGATGATGGAACCTTATCCTCTATACATGGCTGACAGAATGGTGAAATCGTTGGCTGCAGCCATCCCTACCTTTCGGCAGATAACCAGCCAACATATGGCAGAAACGTATCAAGGTGACATAGGCGATGTGTTTATGGGCCTACACGGCTATAGAACTGAGGCAGGGAGATGACGACAAACAATACTGTGACTGATAAGGTTCATGTCCTCATTGACAAAGCTGAACGGGTGAGTGTACTGGGGTCACCATCATCTACCTCTGGGCTTTCCCTGGACATTTTGGGAACCGCTGTGACCAAGAAGCTGGTCGGTGAACTAGCGCTGTTCCGTTATTTGCAAGACAACACGACTCACTACGCTCTTGGACAAATTACGGAGGTTCAGTTACGAAATATCTGGCATGAAGACCCCACAATGCGGAGTCTCATAAGGCAGAGAGGGCATGTCGATGCCGTCAGCGGAAGACAAGATACACACCAAGGCAAGATGACAATCAGTGCAGTATTTGCGGCAAAGGCGGACGGTTATTTGCCCAGCATTCTAGGCACTGTGCCAGCAACCGGAACGCCGGTTCACTTGGTAGACGACGAAATCTTGGATGTGCTTCTGTCTCCGTACAGACAGCAGCTTTTCTATCTCGGTAATGTATATGGCTCCACGCCTAAGCTGCCGTTGTGGTTTAAGCACTTCGACGTTGGACCAGACGGCGCTGGGGAAGCCTACCACGTTGGTATCTTCGGCAAGACCGGATCAGGAAAGTCAGTACTTGCTAAAATGGTACTAATCGGCTATGCCAAACACCCTAAAATGGGCCTCTTTGTATTTGATCCTCAAGGAGAGTTCTCCATTGGTCTCCGTGATAATGCCCATCCGAAGCACATGGGAGGTGTGTTTTGTCAGAATGTGTTAAGGACACTTGGCAGGGATGTGCACGTATACGATTTGACAAAGATGCAACTAGACCGATGGGAGATATTTACGAAATTACTCCTCGAGTTCGGTTTCTTCTTCGATCTTGGCATTAAATCTGGTCAATATCAAGAAACTGCGGCTGATTATCTGAATGATCATCAAAGATGGAGTGGCAAACATACACTCTCTAATCTACTGACTAACGATGCGTTTCTGGCCGCTCTTACTCATCTTAGGGCCAATATTCAGCGTATTTATGGTACGAGCGCTGGTATTGACCGTGTTACGACTGCTATTGACGAAGCTACTAGCGATACTCATGCTGGAAAACTACACCCCTTGAAAGAGAAATGGGACAAAGCTGCACGATTCTTCAGGGAAGCTAGTGGTACCAGAAAGCCCGATGACATCGTAAGGGCAGCCCTAAGTGGCAACGGTAAACGTCCTATTGTTGTAATTGACCTCTCACGAAGACCAGACGAAGTCTCCCAGACTATTTGGGATGAGAGAATCAAGCCACTTATCATCAGCCGCTTCTTGAGTGCGCTCATCTTTGAGGCAGAACGGGCTTATCATGATGAAAGGAGTTTGAATACATTAGTTGTCCTGGATGAAGCCCATCGGCTAGCACCTCGTGAGACTGGCAGGAATGAGAAGGTCGATCGCATCAAGAGGGATTTGGTCGATGCAGTCCGGACGACACGCAAGTACGGCCTTGGATGGGCTTTCCTAAGTCAGACCCTGTCCAGTCTGGATAACGAGATCGTCCAGCAGCTTCGTATCTTCTTCTTCGGCTTTGGCCTGAGCATGGGTACTGAATATCAGAAACTCCAGGAGTTGGTGAGCGACCGAGAGAGTATAAAACTATATCAGAGTTTCCGCGATCCACAATCTGCCTTCGACACTAATTTTAGAGAATATCCATTCATGACAATCGGGCCTGTTTCTCCGTTATCGTTTTCTGGCACTCCGTTGTTTTTCAATGCCTTCAATAACGTCGACAGGTTTCTACAGGCCAACCAATTAATGATGCAAGGCCAGTTGCTCCAACTGTGAAGTAGGCGCGAAAAGACGTTAACTACCCGAGAGGGCGATGACTTATAGACGCGAATTCTCTTATACCGTTATCTCGGGGCACGCCAATTTGAGAATTAACGCCTTTGACTTATTGCTGTGGCAGGCTACACTGCTGAGTATCAGACGAGGAAGGTGGCTGACAGGACATGCGCAACGGTAATCCTCAGTCTCAAGCGAGTATTCCCTTCACCAAGTACCACGGGCTGGGCAACGATTTCATCCTCGTGGATGCGCGGGAGACGCCGGCGTTGGCGGAGTCTCCTTCCCTGGCCGTCGCCCTGTGTGACCGCCACCAGGGCATCGGCGCTGATGGCCTGCTGTTCGTCCTCCCGGCCGACGACGCCCACGTCACGATGCACCTCTATAATAGCGACGGCACTGTCGCCCGCATGTGCGGCAACGGCATCCGCTGCCTGACGCGCTTCGTCTACGAGAAGGGCATCTGGGACGGCATAGGCGAGCTTGTCGTGCGAACGGCCAGTGGCCTGCGCATGACGGAAATTATCGACCCGAATCCCGCCCACTTCCTCGTCCGCGTCAACCTCCGCCCGCCCCGCCTCGACGCCGCGTCTGTTCCGACCACCCTGCCCCATGCGCCGGACGCGCCGGTGATGGACGCGCTCCTGGACACGAACCCGCCGCTGCGCGTGACGTGCCTGAGCCTGGGCAATCCCCACGCCGTCGTCTTCGTGGATGACCTCGATGCCACGGACGTAGCCCGTCTCGGTCCCCTCGTGGAAAATCACCCGGCGTTCCCGGAGCGCACCAATGCCCACTTCGTCCAGGTGCTCGACCACCAGACGTTGCGCATGCGCACGTGGGAGCGCGGGGCAGGGCTAACCCTGGCGTGCGGGACGGGCGCGTCGGCCTCGACGGTCGCAGCCGCCCTGACCAGCCGCGCCGGACGGACGGCAACTGTCTACGTCCCCGGCGGCCAGCTCGCCATCGACTGGCGCGGCGACACCGGCGACCTCATGATGACCGGCCCCGCCACCCGCGTCTTCGACGGCGTTCTTACGACAGAGATAATCGCTTCTTCCTCCCCTCTCCCGTCTTGGGAGAGGGGCCGGGGGTGAGGGATGGCTGAGACACTCGAAGAGCGTTGGGCGCGCTTCTACAAGGCATCGGAGGGGACGCCGGCCTGGCCCGCCCTTGTGGCGACGCTGGACCGATTCGAGGCAGAGACGCCAGGCACGGAGGGCCGCTTTGCCATTGACCTGGGCTGCGGCGCGGGGCGCGACACGCTGGAGATGCTGCGGCGGGGCTGGCGTGTTCTCGCTATCGACAAGCAGCCGGAGGCGATCCAGCAGGTGGTGAGCGTGGTGCCGGACGAAATGCGGAACCGTCTAGAGGGCCAGGTCGCTGCCTTCGAGGACATCACCTCGCTGCCCCAGGCGGACCTGGTCAACGCCGCCTTCGCCCTGCCCTTCTGCCACCCCGACCACTTCGATACCTTGTGGGCTGCCATCGTCGCCGCGCTGCCGCCCGGTGGCCGCTTTGTGGGCCAGTTGTTCGGCGACCGAGACGAGTACGTGGGCAGGCCCAACATGACGTTCCACACGGCAGAGGGGGTCCAGGAATTGCTAAAGCCATTTGACGTCGAGCACCTCAAGGAGCGCGAGGAGGACGGGCAAACGCGCCTGGGCGAGCCAAAGCACTGGCACGTGTTCTCCATCGTCGCGCGCAAACGCTGAGGGTTGTTGCCCTAAGCGGCATGAGAGCCGCGCTTCCTGCGCTTGCCTATCCCATTGAGCTATTCCCTGCAAAGGCTGCCATGATTCACGCTGTCGTTCACCGCCAGGACCGCTTCGAGATCGTCGGCGACCACGCCGTTATCAGCGATCACCTCCAGGACCCGAACTCGATTGTGTGGGTGGA
Source organism: Anaerolineae bacterium (assembly GCA_039810085.1). Classification (GTDB taxonomy): domain Bacteria; phylum Chloroflexota; class Anaerolineae; order Epilineales; family JAHCIE01; genus JBDHWG01. Next base: position 18,334 of record JBDHWG010000027.1, on the reverse strand, counting down.
TATCGATAATCCCCAAAGCGACGACCTTGTCACGCTGCGCGACGAGTTCCAGTTCCACCCGCTGTCGCTGGAAGACGTGACTACACCCCACGAGCGCCCCAAGATCGAGGTGTTCCCGACGTACTACTTCCTGGTCGTCGTCTCCATCTCGTGGTCGAAAGATAATGACCGCTATGTCTCGCAAGAGGTGGGCATCTTCGCCGGCAAGAACTACCTGGTCACGGTTCACAAGCAGCCCATGCCGCAGCTCATGCACGTCCTCGACCAGTGGCAGCGCAACGAGCACTTCATGCGCTCCGACGTCGGCACGCTGCTATACATGATCCTGGACACCCTGGTGGATGAATACTTCCCGGTCATCGACGCCATCGCTGACCGCGTTGACGAGCTAGAGGACAAAGTCTTCGAGAACTTCGACCGCTCGGCCCTCGAGGACATCTTCCAACTCAAGCGCGACCTGCTCGGCATGCGGCGCATCATCGCCCCGGAGCGTGACGCGCTCAACGTCCTGCTGCGACGCGACCCGCCCATCCTGCCCGCCGATGCCTCAGTCTACTTCCAGGACATCTACGACCACCTGCTGCGCATCCTCGACAGCGTGGACACCTACCGCGACCTCCTGTCCAGCGCCCTGGACGCCTTCCTGTCGGTGCAGTCGAACCAACTCAACGAGATCGTGCGCCGCCTGACAATCATCTCCGTCATCTTCCTTCCGCTCACCTTCATCACAGGCTTTTTCGGGATGAACTTCCCGACGGCGATTCACTGGGATAACCCCGTGACGTTCTTCGTCGCTATTGCGCTCATGATCATTGCGCCGGTGGCGATGCTGCTCTACTTCCACGCGCGTGGCCTGAGCTAAGGCGGACAAATCCAATTGCCTGACGGTAGATGCACGGGTATACTTCTTAACAGGGCAGCACACGTTGCGCGAGGACAGATGAAGGTATACCGCACTTACCTGACAGTGACTGAGGCAAAGCAAATCGTGCTAGACGATCTACCGTTCGAGCCGGGGCAGCGCGTCGAAGTCCTGGTGCTTGCTGAGGGCGATGATCGTGCCAACGCGCTACGCCGTCTGGAGAAGGCCCTGAAGGATACCCAGGCTATTGCGGAAGCTAACAACATCACTGAGAAGATTATCGCTGAAGAAATCGAGGATTATCGGGGCAGTCAGTGAGTGTCGATTCAGCGTTTCTCGCCCTCGCTGTCCTCGGCTGGGCAGATGAGGCTGCATTGGCCGCCGTTCTCGGCAATGGCAGTGATGCTGCGGCTGCCTTCGCCCTTCTCGCGCGTACCCCTGATGTCGCAACCGAGGCCGGGATTTTGACGCCTGCGCCTAATGCCGCTGCTCAGGCTCTCGCTGAGCTTGAGGCGATGGACGCCCCGCGTTACTGCGCTCTCCACGAGCGCGCCGTCGCCTATCTCGCCGACTGCCTGCGCGCAGGTGATCGGCGGCCCCAACTCGCGTTCGGCGCCGCCCTGACGCGCCTCGCCAACCGCCTCCTGACGGACGACCCCGTAGCTTTCTGTACCCTGGTGGACAACGTTCGAGACGTGGCGATAGGGCCAGGGCGCGACGCCGACATGCTCACCTTCTTCCAGGCGCTTGCCTTCGGCCTGGAGGGGCGGCCCGACGACGCCGTCGCCGCGTTCAATATCCTGCTGGCGGCGCCCACCCTGGACGAGGAAGTAGTGGGCCGCGCGCTCAACGCCCGCGCCTACTACAATAGCATCACCGGCCGCCTGGAGGATGCGCAGCGGGACTATCGCGCCTGCCTGGCCCTGTGGCGGGCGAGCGGCAACCGGCTGCGCGAGGGCATCACCCTGCTCAACCTGGGCATCCTGGGCTACGATCTGCGCCAGTATGGTGACGCCGAGGTCAACCTGGCCGAAGCCATCACCGCCTTCACCGAGGTCGGCTCGGCGCAGCACATCGCCTCGGCCCAGAATGAGCTGGGGCTGGTGTACCGCGACCAGGGCCGCTGGGACGACGCTCTGGCGTGCTTCGAGGCCGTCGCCACTCGACGACGGGCGGATGGCGCGCTGGATTCGCTGGGCCGGGCGCTCAACAACATCGGCGAGGTGCGGCTGTTCCAGGGGCGGCTGGACGAGGCCGAGCGCGCCTTCGATGCATCGCTGGCCGCGATGCAGACGGCGGACTTCGCCGTGGATGCCCGCCTCAACCTGGGCCTGGTGCGTCAGGTTGGGGGCGACCTCGACGGCGCGCAAGCCGCGTTTGAGAAGGCGCTTGACACGGCCCGCGCAGTCGGGCGGCGCGATATTCTGGCGGAAGTGTACTATCGTCTGGGGGACGCGGCGCGGCGGCGCGGCGACGATGAGGCAGGGCTACACCACCTTGCCGAGGCCGCCCGCGTCATCGAGGCGACGCGAGAGCCGCTGCAAGACGAGGGGCTAAAGATTAGTCTGCTGGGCCGGTGGCAGCAGGTCTACGAAGCTCTTGTGTTGCAATGTCTCGCCCTGGACCATGTCGAGGATGCCTTCGCGTGGTCTGAGCGCGCCCGCGCCCGCGCTTTCGCCGACGCCGTCGCGGCGCAGCAGGGTGCGCTCTCAGCGGATGCGGCATGGGGGACGGGAGCTGTCGCAAGCGCCGATGAGGTTCGCGCTGCGCTCGCCGAGGATGTCACGCTCTTGAGCTACTTCACCACGGGCGTCACGGCGCGGGAGATACCGCTCTTGCAGGCTCTGCCCGCCAAGAGCGTCTTGCGCGAGCACCTGCTGACGCCCGCGCGGACCCTGCTGTTCACCGTCACACGCCACGCCATGACCGCAGCAGTGTGCCCGGTGGATCCCAACGCCCTCGCCCCAACGTCGGCGCGCGGGAACGACCCGCAACGCTTCCTCGCGCCCCAGGTGCTGCGCCGATTGTATGACTTCCTCCTTGCACCGGCTGCGGCTACTCTGCCGTCGCGCCGCCTGTTCATCGTCCCCCACGGTCCGCTGCATACGATGCCCTTCGCCGCGATCCCGCTGCCCGATGGTGAGCCGCTGGTCCGCGCTGACGGTGCGCGCCTGGCGTTCATGCCCAGCGCGACAATTTTCGTCCATCACTGCCGAGGGGCGCGCGCCCTGCCCACGCCGGCGCTGCCATGCCTGGCAGTGGGCTACAACGGGTCGCCTGAGGTCTCGCAATTGCGCCACACCGAGGCCGAAGCGCAGTTCGTCGCCCACCTGACCGGCGGTGTCGCCCACGTCGGCGCTGACGCCAAAGCCCCGCTGCTGGCCGAGGCGGCCCCGACGGCGCGTTGGCTCCATTTCGCCTGCCACGGCCAGTTCCGCCCCGACGCGCCGCTCGAGTCCTTCCTTGAAACAGGCGCGGGCGAGCGCCTGACGGCCCTAGCGGTCCTGCAAGGGTGGCGGCTGCGCGCCGACCTTGTGACGCTAAGCGCGTGCGAGACGGGGGTTTCGCACATCCTACGCGGGGACGAGCCATTGGGGCTGGTGCGCGCGTTCCTATACGCGGGCGCGCGGGCGGCCCTGGTGAGCCTGTGGCCGGTCGAGGACCTGCCGACGTTCTTGCTGATGCAGCGCTTCTACCAGGCGCTTAGCGCCCAGCGTGCGCCAGACCCGGCCGAGGCCCTGCGCGACGCCCAGGATTGGCTGCGGACGCTATCGGCGGACGCGGCGCGCAACCTGGCGCGGCTGGCAAGTGATAGCCTGCCCGATACGTTTAATAGCCTGGATAAGATGGACGCCGATAGCCGTCCCTTCGCGGCGCCCCGCCACTGGGCGGCCTTCCTTATCGTGGGTGGCGCGTGCGGGTAACAGCTGATACGAACTGACAACAACCTTGCAGTAATTTGTCAACCCGTTGTCATGGTAGCGGTTCCATAACCTTACGACAAACCAGACAAACATTACAATTTCCTAAATTGTGCCGTTCTGACACAATTTGCACTCGAAAAGCATGGACATTCAGGAAAAGATAGTGTATAATGCAAAGGATTTACTGCCGACAATCTACAGCCCAACCCTATAAGGAGGTCATTGAGACTATGCTTACTTCGTTTGGACGGATGCTCAAGGAGTTCCGTCTACAGCACGGCCTATCCCAGAAAGCCCTCGCCGACGCAGTCAACGTCGACGGCAGCTATATCGCGCGCCTAGAAATGGATGACCGTCGCCCGTCGCGCCGTGTGGTGCTAGATGTGGCGCAAGCCATGGAACTGTCGCCCGAGGATACCGACCGCCTACTCGCCAGCGCCCAGCATCTTCCTGAAGGCGACCTGGACCGGCTGCTGGCCGATGGCGGTGGACCCCTGATGCACCCTGCCCTACGCGCCGTCGCCAATGCCGTCGAGGACCAGAATCTCAGCCCCGAAGGGCGCAAGCAGCTCGAGGACGAGATTATGGCCTATGTCGCTGCTCGCGCGAACGCGCTCAAGCAGCAGGACCGCGACCGCAAGGCCCGCCGCAGCGCCCACCGCGCTCGGATGCACCAGAATCAGTAATTGTTTGGTATGTCGGAACTGTAGTTAGTCTTCTTGTCGCTCCACAGCGTAAGAGCGACAGTGTATCTCGTTGCATATACGCAGTTAAGGGCCGCCCCGCCCCCAGCAGGGCGGCCTTTTTTTATTGACTTGTCGCCTTGCGTGTATAATTCCGCTCCGTAAGGTAGCCTGTGCCTCCACCGACTGCCTTCCACGCGTCAGGCCCTTCCCTGGTCCCATCCTTGCTTTGCATCCGCCAATAGCACCTACCCGTAGGAGGAGCCGTGATTGGAAAGCGCGACCTGCTCGTCCGGCGGCTGCCCACCCTGGGCCTTGTGGCCCTGGGAGTGGCGCTGGCCGTGTACGTCCTGTGGCCGTGGCTGCCCCTGCCAGCCCGCGCGGCGCCCCCGCGTACCATCATTTTCTACGGCTTCAGCATCCTCGGCGACACGATGAACAACGCCGTCTTTCCCGCCTTCCAGAAAGAGTGGGAAGCGAAGACCGGCGAGCACGTCGAGTTCATCAGCTCGTTTGGCGGCTCCGGCACCGTGACCAACCAGCTCATCATGGGCGTCCCCGCCCACGCTGCCTTGCTCTCGCTAGAGTCGGACGCGCAGCGCCTTGCCGGTCAGGGGGTCATTCCGCCGAATAGCTGGCGCAGCCTGCCGTATAACGGCGTCGTCAACCGCACCCCCTTCGTCATTCTCGTGCGCAAGGGCAACCCCAAGGGCATCCACGACTTCGTTGACCTGACTCGGCCCGGCGTGCGTGTGGTCCATCCCGACCCGCTGACATCCGGCGGCGCCAACTGGGCCATCCTGGCTGAGTACGGCGCAGGCGCTAGGGCAGCGGGCGGTGACCCAGCGGCCGGCGAAACGATGCTGCGCGGCATCTGGCGCAACGTCGTTGCTCAAGCGCCGTCCGCGCAGGCAGCGCGCTCGCAGTTCAATAACGGCTTCGGCGACGCCCTCATCACCTATGAGCAGGAAGCCATCGCCGACGCGCAGCGCGGCAAGCTCGACGCCGATGTCGTGTACCCCCACAGCACCGTCCTCAGCGAGCACACCTTGGTCGTCGTGGACCGTAACATTGCGCCCGGCGAGCGCGACGTTGTGGACGCCTTCATCGCTTTCCTGTGGAGCGACACCGCGCAGCGCCTGTTCGCGGAGAACGGCTTCCGCAGCGTGGACCCAAAGTTCGACAACGCCAACCCGCTGTTCGGCCACATCGACGACCCGTTTTACGTCGCCGACTACGGCGGCTGGTCCCGCGCCAAGCCTGAGATTATCGATACTATCTGGAAGGGCCGCGTCCTCACGGAGCTAAGCCGATGACATCGCAAGCCATCGAAGCGCCTGCCCGCCCGCGTTCCTCCCGGCCGTCGGCCCTGGCGCCGGTCGGGCTGCTCGTCCTGATACTGACCCCGCTACTGTTGATGCCGCTGGCGGCGGTCTATATCTTCGCCTTTCGCGGCGGCTGGGCGGCGTTCTGGACGGCCCTGAGCACGCCCGATGCGCAGTTCGCCCTGCGCTTCAGCTTCGTGATTGCGACGGCGACCGGCGTCGTCAACGGCATCCTGGGGACGTACACGGCCTACGTTCTGAGCAAGTACCGCTTCCCGGGCGCGGGCGCGCTCAACATCATCGTCAACCTGCCCGTCGCTATCCCAACGGTCGTCGTCGGCACGTCGCTGCTCCTCCTATGGGGGCCGGTCGGGCTGCTCGGCCGCGTGATCGAGCCGCTGGGCCTCGAGCCAATGTTCACACCCTTCGGCGTGCTCCTGGCGCACCTGTTCGTCACCTTTCCCTACATGCTCGGCGCGGTGAAGCCCGTCCTGGACGAGCTTGAGACAACCTACGAGGAAGCCGCCTACACCATCGGGGCCTCGCCGTGGCAGACGTTCTGGCACATCATCCTGCCGGCGCTGCGCGGCGGCCTGTTCACCGGCCTGCTGCTGACGTTCGCCCACTCCCTGGGCGAGTTCGGCGCGACCGTCCTGGTGTCGGGCAACCTCCGCCTGCGCACCCAGACCGCCCCCCTGTATATCTTCTCGCAGTTCGAGGCCGGCAATATCGAGGCTGCGAACGCCGTGGCCGCCGTCCTGGCCACCCTCTCGTTTATCATCTTCTTCCTATTGATGCGCTACACCCGCCAGCCGTCGAAGGATTCATAGGTAGTTCTTATGTCGATTCTTCTAGAGCGCCTGACCAAACGCTTTGGGGACTTGCCGGTCGTCGAGAATGTGTGCCTTGAGATTGCCGAAGGTGAGATGTTCGTCCTCCTGGGCGCGAGCGGCAGCGGCAAGAGCACCGTCCTGCGCATGATCGCCGGACTGACGCAGCCCGACGCGGGCCGTATCCTGCTGCACGGGCGCGACGTGACGTCCCTCCCGCCCCAGCAGCGCGGCACAGGCTTCGTGTTCCAGAACTACTCCATCTTCCGCCACATGAGTGTCGCCGACAACATCGAGTTCGGGCTGAAGATACGCAAGGTGCCAGCGGCGGAACGGGCGCGGCGGCGCGAGGAGTTGCTGGACATGGTTGGCCTGGCCGGGCTGGGTGGCCGCTACGCCGACCAGCTTTCTGGCGGGCAGCGCCAGCGCGTCGCCCTGGCGCGGGCGCTGGCCTACGAGCCGAAGGTGCTCCTGCTCGACGAGCCGTTTGGCGCGCTGGACGTGAAGATTCGCGCCCAGCTCCGGCGCAACCTCAAGGACATCCAGGAGCGGCTAAGGCTGACGACGGTGCTCGTCACCCACGACCAAGAGGAAGCCTTCGAGCTGGCCGACCGCATTGGCGTCATCGACCGCGGCTTGCTGCTGGAAGTCGGTGACCCGGAAAGCCTCTATCACAAGCCGCGCACCCTGTTCACAGCAACGTTCCTCGGCGCGGGCGTGGTCCTGGCAGGGCGCGTCCAGGATGAGCAGGCCGCTTTCGGCTCCCTGGCCCTCCCCATCCCGCATAGTGTGGCGCATGAGGAGGGCAGCCGAGTGCGCGTCCTCTTCCGGCCGGAGCAGGTCGCCATCAGCTCCGCCCCGCCGACCGACGGCTCGCCCATCCTCGGCACGGGCGCTATCATCGACCAGACGTTCAGCGGCTCGACGCGCCGGCTCCGGCTCCGCCTGCCGCGATTGACGGGCGCGCGCCAGGTGGCGCCGGCGACACCCTTCGGCGAGGAAGGGCTGCTGGTGGACGCCTCCGTCCCCGCCGACATGCCGCTGACGCAGCCGGACTGGTGGGTGAGCCTGCGCGGTTGGCATATCCTGGAGCCGATGCCGCAGCGCCTCCTCGTGTGCGACCCTGGCGACGGCCCGACGGCCAAGCTCACCATCGCCCGTGACCTCGCCAGGCAGCTCTGGGCCAATGTCGTTGTCCTGGGTGTCTGCCGCGAGCCAGAAGGGGCGGCGGCGCTGCGCGAGACCCTGGCGGCGCGGGCGCAGGCGGCCGGGCTAGACAAGGCCGAGATTCGCGTGCGTCACGGCCAGGAGATTGACGAGATTCTCGCCGAGCAAGGAGAAAGCCTCTACGACTACATGATCATGGGCATTGGCGGCAGCAAGCCAGACACCGAACGCCCCGGCAATGTGGTCGCCGCCGTTTTGCAGCGCGCCAAGACGCCGGTTCTAGTGACGAAAGGGCGTGAAGCAGCCCTGGACAACATCCTCGTCTGCACTGCTGGCGGCGAGCCGGGCAAGAGCGACGTGCGCGTCGGCGGGCGACTGGCCCGCAACCTCGGCACATCGGTGACGCTGCTGTACGTGGCGCGGACGGGTGAGGACGCCAGTCCCGTAGCGCAGAGCCACCTGGACCGCGCGGCCGCTACACTGCGCTCGCTGGACGTGCCGGTCAGCACCAAAGTGGCGGCTGCGCCAACACCGGCCCAGGGCATTCTGAGCCAGGCGCAGAGCGGCTACGGCCTTATCGTCGTCGGCCGCCACGCGCGTTCGCGCGGGTTCTTCGCGCTAGACGACGTGACGCGCCAGATACTCACCCGCGCCGACCAGCCCGTCCTCGTCGTCCCCGCCGAAGAAGCGTGATGCATCCCCCAGCCGCAGATGAAGAGATAGGCAACGCAGAGGCGCAGAGACGCAGGGGAAGAAAAGAAGATGAGATAAGATCAGAGAGGCTTGGCGTCGTCCGGCAGCCTATTCACAACGCGGTGAATGCCGTCAACAACGCGACGTTCGCCGAAGTTGATAACGAGCGCGAGCTTGAGGCCGAGCAGGCGCAGATAAGTCAACGCCTGCGCTTCATAGACGACGTTGTACTGCGTCGTCGCTTTGACTTCAACGACGACGAGCCTTTCAACTAAGAGGTCAAGCCGAAGCGAAGTTGGCAGGGTTTGTCCCTTGTAGTGAATCGGCACGTCCAGCTGACGTTCGACCCCCAGGCCACGGTGTATCAACTCGTACGCTAACGCCTCTTCGTAGACGCTTTCGAGCAGTCCCGGCCCGCCAAGCGCCCGATGCACCTCAATCGCCGCGTCCAGGATCACGCCACTCACCTCATTCTCGCGCATACCCCCCTCTCCTCTTTACTCTTCTTTTCTTCTCTTCCTCTGCGCCTCTGCGCCTCTGCGTTACCCAACTCTTCTTCTGCCGCTATCAGTCAAGCTACCCTTCCTGCCAGGCGGCGAGGGCGGACTGGGCGCCGGCGGCGAGCAGGCCCAGGTCCGTGCCCAAGAGCAGCAGGCGGCAGCCCTGCTCGCGCCAATAGCGTAGTGTCGCGATATCCCCAGCGTACATCCCCACCGGCACGTTCGCCGCAACACACTGCTCGACCACGCTATGGATAACCCCTTGCACCGCCGGTAGATCGAGCTGTCCGGGGTGGCCGAGACTCTGGGACAAATCATTGGGACCGATGAGGATGCCATCGATACCAGGCAGGGCCAGGATGGACGGGAGGTGCTCCACGGCATCGCGCGTCTCGACCTGGACGATGAGAAGCGTCTCGCGGTTGGCGGCCTCGCGATAGGCATTGCCATTCGCCCGGAGCCCGAAGCCCGCCGGTCGGGCGACCGCCATGCCGCGCCGTCCAAGCGGGTGATATTTTGCGCCCGCGACGGCAAGCTGCGCGTCGGCGAGGGAGTTCACCTGGGGCACGATGATGCCCGCTGCGCCCGAGTCGAGCGTCCGCGTGATGAGGCTGGGGTGCAGGTACGGGACGCGGACAAGGGGCGGGAGTCCGACGGCCTCGGCGGCGCGGATGAGGTCTTCGAGGCGGTCCGGCCCGATGGCGCTGTGCTCGGCGTCGAACATCACGTAGTCGAAGCCGACGTGGCCGAGAACCTCGACGACACGGGGCGAGGCGCTCCAGGCAAACGTACCGAGCACAGCGTGGCCTGCATCCCAGGCCACGCGGATGGGATTGGGACGTAGTGTCAACACGCATATCTCCTTTATTATAACAGTGAGGCGTCACTGCGAGGAGGACGATAGGACGACGAAGCAGTCTCGTGGTTGGCGACATTGGCTCGACCCCTCACTAGACTGTCTATTGCAAGGGCGGGGGATTGCTTCGCTTGCACTCGCAATGACGGGCTTTCTACCTATGCATGGTATCAGCTCCGGGGCTGCCAGGCGAGGAGCAAGATACCGGCCAGGATGAGGACGCCCCCGACAATCTGCCACGGCTCAAGGCTTTCGTTCAGCACGAACACCGCGACGAGCGTCGCCACGACCGGCTCCAGCGTCGCTGTGATGCTGGCGACACCAGCCGGAACGCGCTTCAAGCCCGACGTGTACAGCAGCAGCGCGCCCACCGTCGGCCCGGCAGCCATCCCGACGAGCCACAGCCACAGCGGCGAGGGTGCGGCGACCGGCGCGAGACCGGCCAGTCCAGCCAGCAGCACGAACGGGGTGAGCAGCAGCGCGCCGAACAGGACCGCCCACATCACAACGGTCGTCGGGGCGTAGCGGCGCAGGACAGGCACGCCCAGGATGGAGTACATGGCGTACGTAAAGCCCGCGCCTAGCCCGGCCAGCAGTCCGACCCAGTTCACGCGCAGCTGGGCCGGGTCGTAGGCGCGGGCGACCAGGACGCAGCCGACGAACGCCAGGCCGAGGGCGACAAGATGGCGGCGGCCAAGCGACTCACCGTACAACCGCCACGCCAGAATGGTGACCCAGGCTGGGGCGGTGTACAACAGGACGGCGGCGGTCGCCACGCTCGTCAGGTCCACGGCGACAATGTACACCCAGTAGAACAGGGCGACGGACACGCCGCCGAACAAGGCGAAGTAGGGCAGGTCGCGCGGCCAGATACGCAGCAGGCGGGGCCGCCAGAGAGCGAGGCCAACGGCGAGCAAGGCCAGCGTCAGCCACGAGCGCATGAACGCCAGGGCGAGCGGCGTCAGGCCGTAGCCCAGGCCCGCTTTGAAGAACAGGCCGAGCAGCCCCCACAAGATTGCCCCCGCGGCCACCAGGAGGAGGCCGCGGGGGTCAGTAGCGGTCGGCGAGCGATGGGCGATGAGCGATTACTCCTCGCCCAGGTAGGCTTTGCGCACCATCTCGCTCTTGAGGAGGTTCTGGCCGGTGTCTTCCAGCAGAATGCGGCCCGTCTGGATGACGTAGCCCCGGTCGGCGATGGACAGGGCCATCGCCGCGTTCTGCTCGACCAGGAGGACTGTCGTCCCCTGCCCGTTGATCTCGATGATGGTGCGGAAAATCTGCTCCACCAGCATCGGGGCAAGGCCCATGCTTGGCTCGTCGAGGAGCAGAAGGCGCGGACGGGCCATGAGCGCGCGGCCCATGGCGAGCATCTGCTGTTCGCCACCGCTGAGGGTGCCCGCCTTCTGCGAGGCGCGCTCCTGGAGGCGGGGCCACAGGCCGAACACGCGGTCGAGATCCTGCTTGATGGTGGTGCGGTCCCTGCGGGAGTAGGCCCCCATTTCCAGGTTCTCTTTGACCGTCATGCGTGCGAACACCAGACGCCCCTCCGGCGACTGGGATACGCCATTCAACACGATCTGGTCGCTGGACATGGTAATCAGGTTCTTGCCCTCGAAGGTGATCGTACCGACGCGGGGGCGGATGAGGCCCTGAATGGTGCGCAAAGTTGTCGTCTTACCCGCGCCGTTGGATCCGATGAGACATACGATCTCACCCTGGTCGACGTGGAACGAGACGCCCTTGAGCGCCTGGATGTTTCCGTAGTAGCTCTGAACGTTGTTCAACTCCAACATGGCAGGCATGGCTGTCTCTCACTTCCTCCGCATCTCTTGCTTCATGCGCTCCAGGTCCGCCTCGGCGCCGCCCTTGCCCAGGTAAGCCTCGATGACGGATTGGTTGCCTTGGACCTCAGCGGGCGTGCCTTCGGCGATCTTCGTCCCGTGGTCGAGCACGCTCACGCGCTCCGAGATGCCCATGACCACTTTCATGTCGTGCTCGATGAGCAGGATGGTCAGGCCGCGCTCGCTCCGCATCTTGCGGATGAACGCGGTGAGGTCGGCGGTCTCCTGCGGGTTCATGCCGGCCGTGGGCTCGTCCAGCAGCAGGAGCTTCGGCTCGGTCGCCAGGGCGCGGGCAATCTCCAGGCGGCGCTGCAAACCGTAGGGCAGGTTGCGCGATGTCTCGCCCGCGACCTTGCGCCCCAGGCCCACGTAGTCGAGCAAGACCATTGCCTTCTCGCGCGCCTCCTCTTCCTCGCGTCGGAGGGAGGGCGGCTTGAAGATGGTGCGTACCAGGCCGCCGCGCAGACGGGTATGCATCCCGACCAACACGTTTTCCAGCGCCGTCATGTTGGCGAACAGGCGGATATTCTGGAACGTGCGGCCGATACCCGACGCCGTCACCTGGTTCGGCTTCAAGCCGGCGATGGACGCGCCGTTGAAGATGATGTCACCTTCGGTCGGCTCGTAGATGCCAGTAATCATGTTGAAGAAGGTGGTCTTGCCCGCGCCGTTGGGGCCGATGACGCTGACAATCGCACCGCGCGGTACGGTGAAGGTCACGGCATTGACGGCGACCAGACCGCCGAAGCGCTTCGTGACGCCTTGCGCCTCAAGCAGAACGTCGCCGTTTCGAGACGGCGCAGCCGTCGCAACAGATGTTTGCGCACTCATGGTTTGTCTCCCTATTGCGACGGCGCATCCAGCGGATCCGAGTCGACCGACATGAGCGGCGAGCCGGCGTCGGCTTCCTGGATGCTAAGCGGCTCGGTGCCGGCCGGAGCCTCGGAGCGAAGCTCCGCGCGGCGGCGGGCGCTGGGAATGAGACCCTCGGGTCGCACGAGCATCATGACGACCAGGGTAAGGCCGAAGAGAAGCTGCCGCCACTGTAGCGGGTCAACCGTCGTCGAGACGAATTCCTTCGTCGCGGGGTTCTGGATGTTGGGTACGATTGTGGTGTTGACGATGGCCTTCAACGTGCCAGCAATCTGCGGCAGAAGCAGCCGGTCGGCCATCATGATAATCATGCCGCCGATGATCACGCCGACCATGTTGCCGAGGCCGCCGAAGATGACCATCACCAGGATGATGACCGAGACGGTGAAGTCGAAGACGCTGGGGAAGATCGCGCCGATGTAGCTGCCATAGAACGCGCCTGCGAAGCCGCTGAACGTCGCGCCCATGGCGAAGGCCATCAGCTTGGTGTTGGTGGTGTTGATGCCCATCGCCGCCGCCGCCAGCTCATCCTCGCGCAACGCCGTCCAGGCGCGGCCCAGCCGCGACTGATACAGGCGGTTGATGAGGAAAACGGTCAGGGCGATGATTGCCAGGATCAGGAAGTACCACGGCAAGTAGTCGCCCGTCTGGAAGTACGCAACGCCGGGCAGCCACGGGCGACCGATGGGGTTGACGCCCGACTCGCCGCCGGTAAAGTTCAACGGCTTGCCGCCGCAGCCAACGATGCAGATATTGGTGAACGGCAGCGTCAGCGTGATGGCGGTGAGGTTACGGAAGACGATGGGGACGATCTCGCCGAAGCCGAGGGTCACAATCGCCAGGTAGTCGCCGCGCAGGGGGATGGTCGGCGAGCCGAGAATGAGGCCGAAGACGGCCGCCACGGCGGCCGCGATCCAGATGACCAGCCAGAACGTCCAGACAAAACGCAGCCAGGGCCAGTCCGCGCCCACCTGCGACGAAATATACGGCGAGTAGATCAAACCGGTCGTATACGCCCCGATGGCGAAGAACGCCGCGTACCCCAGGTCGAGCAGGCCCGCGTACCCCACGACGATGTTCAGACCCAGCGCCAGCACGGCGAACGTGAGGATGGTAATCATCGTGCCGAGCCAGTTGAGGTTCAGGCCCTGGTTGATGAACGGCTGGTCGACGAAGGGGTTTGCGCTAGGGTTCGTCTTGTACAGAACGCTCATGCCGCCGTCGAGGAAGGGGTATAGCACCAGGAACAGGGCGAGCAAGCCGAACAGGGCAACACGCCGCCGTCCTTGCTCGAGCGTCGACGTGTAGCCGATGAAGACGGCCAGGGCCACGGCCAGCGCAAACGTGAGCAGAGCTACAATGAATGTCACCGCGTCCACCGAAACGGCCGTCTTCCCCGACAGCGGCACGATGACAAACTGGTAGATGAACTGGCCGGCCACCATAAGGATGCCAGCCACAGCGCCAGCGGTCGCGCTCTGACGCACAGCTACGTCGCGCTTCTCGAAATGCTCCCAGCTGCTGAGGATCAGGCCGACAGCGGCGCCGCCGATGAGAGCGACCAGGATACCGGACAGACCGCCGAAGAAGGCGATGACGATGCCACCCGCGATGCCGATGGCCAGGCCTGCTTTGATCGGATTAGACATACGTCCTCCGGAATGCGCGACGCACTATGCCTTCTCGCCTGCGGCTTCGCCGAGCAGGCCAAGGGGACGGAAAATAAGGATGATGATGAGAATGGTGAAGATCCACGCGTTCGTCCAGCGCGACGATAGATACTGGTCGCTGAACGCTGCGACAACACCGATCAAAACCCCGCCCAGGGCCGCGCCGGTGACGTTGCCGATACCGCCCAAGACAGCGGCGGTAAATGAGCGCAAGCCGAAGGTGAAGCCCATGGTGAAGACAATCGTGTTGTTGTAGAAGCCGACGAGGCATCCTGCTGCGCCGGCCAGCGCGCCGCCGATGAGGAAGGTCACGGCGATAACGCGGTCGACGTGGATACCGACGATCTTCGACGCGTCGCGGTTCTGCGCGGTCGCGCGCATGGCCTTGCCGAGCGTCGTGTACTGAATGAACAGCCGCAGCGCCACCCACAGCACCAAGGCCGTGACGACAACGATAAGGTCCTTGGTGCCGAACTCGATCCCCGACGACGCGGGCAGGAGGGGAATGCGCGGCAGAACCTCGGGCATGCTCTTCGGGGAGGCCGCGTTGAGGCCCATGATGGGGAAAAACGGGCGCAGGCCGCCCCAGATGAGGCCGATGTTCTGGAGCATGAAGGATACACCGATGGCCGAAATGAGCGGCGCCAGGCGGGGCGCATTTCGGAGTGGCTTGTAGGCAAAACGCTCAATCGTCCAGTTGAGAACCGCTCCTAGCAGTCCGGCGCCGACGAAGGCGAGCACAAGCCCAGCTATCTTAAGCCCGGCGCTGCTGTTCGCGGTCACACCCATGTTGCCGATAATCGACAGGGCCATGAACCCACCGAGCATGAACACGTCGGCGTTGGCGAAGTTGATGAGCTCAATGATGCCGTAGACAAGGGTGTAGCCAAGCGCCACGATGGCGATGATCGCGCCGTTGGTGATGCCGACGATGAGCTGCTGCACCAGGAGCGACGGGTTAGCGGCGATGTCGCGGGCAATGCGCGGGATGTCGAGACCGGCGATGGGGCCGAACAATAGAATCGCGTACAGAACGACGACGGCGAGAATGATTCGCGCCCACGAGATGGGCTGTTGCCTACTACGCGGCTTGACGGCTGCTGTAGCCATAGGCTCTCCTAACAGGCGAAGTGGGGTACGGACCGAACAGAGAGGGCGGATGCGAGAACATGCTCGCATCCGCCCAATGTTTCATCTTACTGCGCCGACTGAAGGGTCGAGGCGAACTCGAACTTGCCGCTCTTGACCTGGGCGCCCGACATCGTGGTGAGGCTGGTGTCACCGTTCTGGTCGAAGCTCCACTTGCCAAGCACACCCTCGTAGTCCTTGGTGGCGAACACGGCGTCGCGCATCGCCTTGCGGTCCGTCGGGTTCGCGCAAATCTTATTCAGTGCGTTGACCAGGACCTTAGCCGCCTCGTAGCCGTACACCGCGTACACCTCAGGCTCGGCGTTGTACTTCTTCTTGTAAGCCTCGTACCAATCCTTGGCCTTGCCGGTCAACTGGTTAGCCGGAACACCGCCGAACGTCACATACACACCCTCGGCCGCATCCGCGCCGGCGGCGTCGATGAACGCCTGCTCGTAGATGCCATCGGGGCCCATGAACTTGACCTTATCGGCGGTCATGCCGACGCTGCGGATGTCCTTAACCAGCTGACCCGCGTTGTTCTGGGTGATGCCACCGAAGTAGATCAGGTCCGGGTTGAGGCCCTTGATCTTGTTGGCGAGGGCCTTGTAGTCCGACGCCTTGCCGTCGATGCCCTCGTGGCCGAGGACGTTCAGGCCAAGCTTCTTGGCCGTGGTCTCGAACACGCCGGCGACACCCTTGCCGTACAACTCCTGGTCGTCCAGGATGTAGACGTTCTTGGCGCCAAGCTGCTTGGCCCAGTTCGCGGCCGCCACACCCTGGATGTCGTCCGCCGGGACGACGCGGGTGTAGTTGCGAGTCTTGGTCGGGTAGTATACGTCAGGCTCGCCCTGGTCGGCGCCGGCGGTCTTGGTCAGACCGGGGTAGGTGTTGGCCGGGGAGATCATGACGAGAGGGCCAGCCTGGTTGAGGATCGGGATCGACAGCTTGGCCGCGCCCGAGTTGAACGTGCCGATGTAGGCGATGATGCTCTTGTCGGCGGCGGCCTTGTTGGCGTTCTCGGTCTCAGCCTCGGGCATCCACTTGCCGGCAGCGGCAGTGGCGTCATCCCACGGCTCGTAGGTAATCTTGACCTTACCATCGCACGCTGTGTAGTTGGACTCTTCGAACGCCTGCTTGGCGGCGTTGACGACCGTCTGCGTCTGGCCGAGGGAGCTGCCCGTCATCGGCAGGCTCGACACGATCTTGACGGTGGTCGCGCCAGCGGCAGGCGCCGCAGCCGCGGCCGGGGCGCTAGTCGCGGCGGCTGCGGCCGGGGCGCTGGTCGCCGCAGGCTTAGCCGCTGCAGGGGCTGTTGTCGCAGCGGCTTGCTGGGCCGGCTGCTGGGCTGCGGGCTGCGAGGCAGGAGCGGCAGTTGGGCTGCTGCTGGCGCAGGCGGCGACGGCAACGGCAAGCACCGCAATCACCGCCAACACAACGATGAACTGCAGTCGTTTCATTGGGCTTCTTCTCCTTCGAGTATCCTGTGGTATGAGTGGACCGAATTGTCCGCCAATGGCGCGGGTTGGCGCGTCATTGTAATGAAGTCCCTGGAATTTGTCAAGGCGAAACCTGGCCGTAACCTAGACAAAAACAAAGGGCGCGCAAGGTGTTAAGGAATTCTTCACACCCTGCGCGCTCATCCAGGAGCACGCGCCCCGCTCTCGCTTTACCCCACGCCACGAAGCATTGTACTCAGACGGACGCAGCGCGCAAATTTGAGGCACTCGGAATTTTGCCTGCGAAGGGATGGGTGGTATAATTGGGTGTCTTGATTACCGAGCTTGAGGAGGAAATACTTATGGCCCGTAACAGCCAGCGTCGGAAGCTCTCGCGCAGCGAGACCATCATGTTGGTCGTCGGCATTCTCGTCGTCGTCAGCATGATTGTCGCGACGCTCGTGCCCCTCTTCACTCGCTAACACGACCCCAGCAGCCAGCGGCTGCCACCGACGCTTCCCCATAAAGTTGACAAAAGCCAGGCAATTCTATGTGCCTGGCTCTATCTCTTTCAGGTCTCGTGTTCTCCTTGCGCCTCTGCGTTCCGACGCCTTTGCGTTTCCCATCCGTGCTCCCGGTAGCCCTTCGCGTAGCCGACGTAGCGTCCGGCCGACGCCAGGTTTGCCGCTACCTCCTCTTCGCTCAGCGTCCGCACGACCTTGCCCGGCACGCCCAGCACAAGCGAACGCGGCGGGATGACAGCCCCCTCGCGCACCACGGCCCCCGCCCCAACGATAGCCCCGGCGCCGATGCGCGCCCGGTTTAGTAGAATCGCCCCCATTCCAATTAGGCAGCCATCCTCGACCGTCGCCCCGTGGATGATGGCCCGGTGGCCGACGGTGACATCCGCGCCAATCGCGCACGCCACGCCCGGATCGACGTGGATCATGGTCAGGTCCTGGATGTTGGTGCGCGGCCCGACGCGGATGGTGTCCGTGTCGCCACGCAGCACCGCCCCGAACCACACACTCGTTTCCTCGGCCAGCGCCACGTCGCCGATGATGGTCGCGTTCGGCGCGACAAACGCTGTCGGATGAATCTCCGGTATTCTGTCCAGGCGTAGCGGCACGTCAACCTCCCAGCATAATGACCTAAGTCGTCGCGGCGCGGACACCGCCAAACCGTCATTGCGAGCGAACGCGAAAGCCTGTCATTGCGAGCGAACGCGAAGCAATCCCCCGCTGGGCCAACAGCTTGTCTGGTCCGCGTAGAGCGTCGCCCTCGCTACCGTGAGATTGCTTCGGCGGCAAGGCCCGCCTCGCAATGACGCCGTAGCCTGTCATTGTGAGCGAACGCGAAGCAATCCTGCGCTGGACCAAGAGTCTGTCTGGTCCGCTGCGCCTCTGCGTTTCCAACTCTGGTTCTTAGAGCCTATCCGAATAACCCTGCGGCGCGCAGGGCGATGAGGGCGCAGGCGAAGTGCAGAAAGGCGATGTAGTGTTCAGGCTTCTTGTCCCAGCGCACCAGAATACGCCGAAAGCGG
>JBDHWG010000026.1:0-75877 GCA_039810085.1 Anaerolineae bacterium | reverse complement strand
TTGTGACCGTCATTGCGAGGAGGGACGACGAAGCAATCCCCCGGCGGGTGATAGCTACGCTACGGCTGCACTGGCCCGTCTGATGCAAGGACGGGGATTGCTTCGCTGTGCTCGCAATGACGCCATCCCGTCATTGCGAGGAGGGACGACGAAGCAATCCCCCGACGGGTGATAGCTACGCCACTGCTGCACTGGCCCGTGTGATGCAAGGACGGGGGATTGCTTCGCTGTGCTCGCAATGACAGGATACGGCGTCATTGCGCAATGACAGGCTTCATGTAGAAGGGTAGACCGTGGATACTCTATACGTTCGAACCCCCATCATCGACTCTTTGCCGCTGAGTAGGCGCTGGGGGCGGCCGGTGTATCTCAAGATGGAGAGCGCGCAGCCATCCGGCTCGTTTAAGAACCGCGCCATCGGCGCGCTGTGCGTGGAAGGCAAGGCCCACGGCGCAACCGGCTTTGTGTCGTCGTCCGGCGGTAACGCGGGCTACTCCGCCGCCTACTGCGGGCGACGCCTGGGCCTGCCGGTGACGGTGTTCGTCCCGTCCACAACAGCGCCGCGCTTCCACCATCTCATGCAGGAGCAGGGCGCGGACGTGCGCGTGGCCGGTTCGGTGTGGGACGAGACGCACGAGGCGGCAGTCGCCTTTGCCGCCGAGACGGGTGCGCTGTACGTCCACCCGTTCGACCATCCAACCGTCTGGCGCGGCAACTCGACAATGATCGACGAGCTTGCCGAGGACTTCGGCAAGCCCGGCGCGGTGATTTGCTCCGTCGGCGGCGGCGGGTTGCTGTGCGGCGTCGTCGAGGGGCTGGAGCGCCACGGCTGGACGGACGTGCCCGTTCTGGCCGTCGAGACCGAGGGCGCGGCTTCCTTTGCCGCGTCGCTCAACGCGGGCCACCTGGTCACCCTCGACCGCATCACCAGCATCGCTACAACACTGGGCGCGAAGACGGTCACGCCGCAGGCCCTGGCGTGGGCGCAGGCGCACCCGATCCAGTCGGCCCTCGTCACCGACGCCCAGGCCGTCGCAGCGTGCGTTGCTTTCGCCGATGACCACCGCGTGCTGGTCGAGCCGGCGTGCGGCGCATCCCTGGCCGTAGCGTACGAGGGCATGGATGTCCTACCGAGCGCCGACCCGGTCGTCATCATCGTCTGCGGCGGTGTCGGCGTCGATACGCGCACGCTTTCGACGTGGGCAGGATAGGTCAAGCCGTCATTGCGAGTAGGACAATAGGACGACGAAGCAATCTCACGGCGGGTGATAGTCACGCTATAACTGCTCAGACCGTCTGTCGCAAGGGCGGGAGATTGCTTCGCCAGCGGGGGCGGCGTACCGCCCCCTTTTGGGAGTTGCCCCCGATGTTGACTCCCGCTCTAGTTGTAGGAGTGGGGGCAACTCCCAAAACCGCACCCCAGCTCGCAATGACGGCTTGGTGGTGTTCTCGTGTCGGCGTATGCCGTCATATGGTATCGGGGTCCCGCAATAACGGATGGTGTGCTCAAGGCACGCGGCGTGCTGGAACGTATAGCAACCCAGAGTTTGAAGGAGACGCTCCATGTCGATTACAACGATGAACAACGCTCGCCAGCTCGTGCTGAAGGCCGGGCCGGACCAGCTCTACCTGCTCCAGCATCCGGAGCACATGGATACGGCGCTGCGTCAGGCGGGCGTCAACCCCCACGACCTGACCGCCGACGAGCGCGCTGCCTTGCGCGCCCACATCCTCGCTCTGTGGGCCGACCACGGCACAATCGACGAGTCGAGAGGATAGCAGCGGAGAGGATAGCAACGCAGAGGCGCAGAGGCGCAGAGGGGAAAGACCAGGGACATTTTCTTCCTTTGCGTCTTTGCGCCTTTGCGTTTCATTCCTCTTGGAAACCCAGGCTGAACGACTGGAGCGCCAATCATGACGACACTCTCGCGCCCACGCCGCTGGCTGCGCAGTGCGACGCAGGCGGTGACGTCCAGCCGGATCGGGCAGCCGGTAATGGTCCGCCTCGCTCACCGCGCCGACAAGGCAGCGCTGCGCCTCACTCGGGGCCGCCACAGCCTGACGAGCATCCTCACCGCCCAGCCGCTCATTACCCTCACGACCGTGGGCGCGAAGAGCGGCCAGCCCCGCAGTGTCCCGCTTCTCGCCATCCCCGACGGCGACGACATCATCCTCATTGCATCGACCTGGGGGCAGACGAAGCACCCGGCGTGGTACTATAACCTGCGCGCGCACCCAGAAGCGACAATCACGCGTAACGGCCAGAGCCGCATGTACACCGCCGAGGAGCTGACGGGCGAGGAGCGCGAGCGCGGCTGGGCGCTGGCGGTGCGCCAGTACCCCGGCTACGAGGCGTACAAAAAGCGCGCCGGCGAGCGGGCCATTCCGGTGCTGCGTCTGACACCCAGAGCATCGCGTCACCTATAAGGAGAACCAGCATGTACGTCGTGTGTGTCACCGTCTTCGTCAAGCCCGAGAACGTCGCGGACTTCGTCGAGGCGTCGCGCCTCAACCACGAGGGCACGCGCCAGGAGCCGGGCAACCTGCGTTGGGACTTCCTCCAGGCGGAGGACGACCCGACGCGCTTCATGCTCTACGAGGTCTACCGCACCAAGGACGACTTCGCGGCGCACCAGCAGACGCCCCACTACCTGGCCTGGCGCGAGAGCGTTGCCCCGTGGATGGCGCAGCCGCGCCAGGGCGTCCGCCACCACAGCCTGCTACCGACGTCGGAAGAGGACTGGTAAGGAGGGTTTTATGCCTATGTTTGAATTTGCGACCGCGCAACGCATCATCTTCGGCCGGGGCGTGTTCGACCAGCTCGCCGGGCTGACCGCTGAGTACGGGCGGCGCGTGTTCCTCGTCGCGGGGCAGCACGCGCTGGCGCCCGGCGGCCCGGTGGAGCAGTTAACGGCGAAGGCGGGCGCTCTCGACCTGGAGTTGACGGTGCAGCCGGTCAGCGGCGAGCCGGACGCGCCGACGGTGAACGCAGCGGCGGAGCGCGCTCACAGCGTCAATGCCAACGTCGTCGTCGGGCTGGGCGGCGGCGCAGCCCTGGACACGGCGAAGGCCGTCGCCGGGCTGCTCACCAATGGCGGCCCTATCCTGGATTATATGGAGGTCGTCGGCAAGGGGCTGCCGCTGAAGCAGCCCGCCGCGCCATTCCTCGCCGTCCCGACGACAGCCGGGACGGGCAGCGAGGTCACGCGCAACGCTACGATCATCGATCCCATCACGCACTTCAAGGCCAGCGTGCGCAGCCCATCCCTCCTGGCGCGGGTGGTCCTGGTCGATCCGCTGCTCACCCTTGGCCTGCCGCCTGGCCCCACGGCGAGCACCGGCATGGACGCCCTGACGCAGCTCATCGAGGCGTATGTCTCGCGCCGCGCCAACCCCCTCACCGATGCCATCGTCATGGGCGCGCTGAGCCGGGGCGCGCGCGCTCTGCCCCGCGCCTGGGACGACCCGAACGACATCGCGGCGCGGGAAGACATGTGCTTCGCCAGCCTGTGCAGCGGCCTCGCCCTCGCCAACGCCGGCCTCGGCGCAGTTCACGGCTTTGCTTCGCCCCTCGGTGGGAATTTCCCCGTGCCTCACGGCGTTGCCTGCGCCCGGCTGCTGCCGCCGGTCATGGCTGCGAATGTCGCCGCCCTGCGGGCGATGCCGCCGGACGCGCCGGCCGGCGCAAGCACGGCGGGTGATACTCTGGCGCGCTATAGCCAGGTCGGCCGAGCTGTGGCCGATGGGGGCGACGACGCTATCGAGGCGGGGATTGCGTGGGCGCGCAACGAGGTGGCGCGGCTGCGCATACCGGGCCTGCGGCAGTACGGCATGACCGAGGCGGACGTGCCGGAGATGGTGCGGCAAGCCCAGGGGGCCAGCAGCATGAAGGGCAACCCGGTCACGCTCGATGAGGCCACCTTGACGGAGGTGTTGCGCCAGGCCCTTGATTAGGGAGGGTATAAAGTTTGTGCCCTTTTGACTGGAAACGTGCATGGTGTGTGAAAAACTGACGTTTCCCTGACGCCAAAGGGGTCAGATAGCCGTCAACATTTCACATAATTCACGTAATGCGCCATACAGCCCAGCTGTTATATCTTGTACCTGTAACCCATGACGGATGCGGCAGTTATCACACAGGCCACGCCAGGGAGGAAGGTCAAGATGTTCGATTGCTGGGTGTGGGATCGACGGCACGAGGGTCACGGCGATTTCGAGACGACGATTCGGATGGACAAGCGCGACTCCGACGAGGCCGAGAGGCGTGCGGCGGATATTCTGAGGCGGCTAGGCCAGGGCGACGGCTCTGATCAGGAGGTTGTGGACGACTTCATGCGGCGCGTGGACCGCCGCGCCGACGAACTGCGGCGCGAGGAGAACAACCGCCGTCGTTAGCGAGCAGAGCAGGGGATTGCCGGGGGACACGTGGGGCTGCGCAGAGGCGCGGCCCCGCTTTTTTGTGCGCGTCGCGTGAAAACCAGCTTCGATATATGGTATAATGTTCCAACCTTTGTAACCCGCGCCGCAGCAATAGTCTGATAAACTAGCACGTGGAGTATGAAATGACGATTGAGGAACCGACAATTGCCCCGATTCCCCGCCAGAGCGGGCCGAAGGCGCCGGATGAACCCATTGACACGGACGAGGTCGTTTCGCTGGCCGAGATGGTGTTTGGACACCTAGACGGGCAGATTAGCTTGGCCGAGTTCAAAGCCCAGATTGCCGTCGCCGTCGACGCGGTGTTCCTGGCCCTGTCCGTCGCCATCGACCGCCAAATTCTCGCCAGCATCTTCGCTTCGTCAGCCAGCGTCTCCCACCGGCTTGTGTCGCTGCTGTCGATTGCCATGATCGTCTGCCTGCTCGTCTCCGTCTACATGGCGCTGCGTGTCGCGCGCCCGACGCTGACGGTCATGACGCCGCCTAACCCGTTCTACTTCGTCAACATCCACTCGTGGACCAAGCAGCAGTTCATCAAGGAATTCACCGGGCAAACGCGCGCCCAGATGACGAGTAACTTGATGGACGAGGTCTACATCCTGTCGGGCATCGCGCACAAGAAATTCTCACGGGTGCGTATCTCCCTCAACCTGCTCATCGTCGCCATTGCCCTGTGGGCGGCCACCCAATTCATCCTGCTGGTCGCGCCGTGAGCCGACCTGTCCCAACGCCAGAGCGCGACGGCCCAGACGTCATCGTCGTCGGCTCGGGGCCGGGCGGCGCGTCCGTCGCCCGAGACCTGGCCCGCGCCGGCCGGCGCGTCCTCATCCTCGAGCGCGGCGGGGACCACCGACGCGCCCCCTACTACGGCACGTATCTCGGCGCGATGATCTACACCGACCGTGCCGCATTCGTCTACACGCGCGAGGGCATCAACATCATCCGCCCGCTCATGGCCGGCGGCGCAACGAGCATGTACTGCGGCTGCTCGGCCGACCCGCCGACGTGGTTCACGGGCTACAGCCTGGACGTGGCGCGCTATGCCGCCGACACTGCCGCCGAGTTGTGTATCCGCCCCTTGCCGCCGGAGCTGCGCGGCGCAGCCTCAACGCGGCTGGCCGAGGCCGGCGCCGACCTGGGGCAGGACTGGCAGCCGACGCCGAAGTTCATGGACCCCGGGCGCACGAAGCGCTTCGACTGCGGGGCGCACTGCATGCTGGGCTGCCGCTGCGGCGCGAAGTGGAACGCGGCGGAGTGGATCGACGAGGCGGTCGCGGCCGGGGCGACGTTCGTCACCGGCGCGCGCATTGAGCGCGTGCTGGTCGAGGACGGCGTCGCGGCGGGCGTCACGGGAACCCTGGGCGGGCGGCCCTTCACTGCCCGCGCCCCGACCGTCGTTCTGGCGGGCGGCGGCATCGGGACGCCAGCGATTCTCCAGCAGTCGGGGCTGCGCGACGCCGGACGCGGCTTCGCCATCGACGCGACGCTAATGGTGTACGGCGTCGCCGACGGGCCGACCCAGGGCCACGAGCCGCCCATGACCTATTACTATGAAGACACAGAGCGCGGCTACATGCTGAGCACGCTGATCGACCCGTGGCTGATGTACCCGGTCATCATGGCGCTCAAGGGGCCGAAATACGCCCTGAGTTGGCCGCGTTGGGGGCGCACGCTGGGTGTGATGATCAAGCTGAAGGACAGCGTCATGGGCGACGTGCGCGTGGGCGGCAAGCTGGCGAAGCCGCTGACACCGGACGACCGCCAGCGCCTGGCCCATGCGGAGGGGACCGCGCAGAGCATCCTGCGGCGGGCGGGCGCATCCGACGACAGCCTGGTTACAACGCCCATTCGCGGCACGCACCCGTCGGCGACGGTGCGCGTGGGCGAGATGCTCGACGCCAATCTACAGACCGCCGTGCCGGGCCTCTACGTGTGCGACGCCAGCGTTTTCCCCGAGGCCCTGGCCCGCCCGACCGTCCTCACCATCCTGGCCCTGGGCCGACGCCTGGCCGCGCACCTGCTGGTGCGTTGACGACGGCACGCGGCTTGCCCTGACTCGCGTCATCACAATAGGAGGGTTCTATGAAATTCGGGTATGCCATTCTCTACGTCGCGTCCGTGCCGCGCTCCATGCAGTTTTACGAGGCGGCGCTCGGCTTGCAGCGCCGCATGCTCCACGAGAGCGAGAATTACGGGGAGATGGAGACCGGCGGCACCGTCCTGGCCTTCTATGCCATCCAGCAGGCCAGGGACACCTTTACCACGGGTATCGCCGATGCCAGCCCCGGCGCGCCGCCGCCGCCGTTCGAGCTGGCGTTTACGACTGACGATGTCGAGGCGGCCTACACCCACGCCGTCCAGGCGGGGGCGCTCGCCGTCAGCCCGCCGCACCAGATGCCCTGGGGCCAGACCGTCGCCTATATACGCGACCAGGACGGCTTCCTGATTGAGATTTGCACGCTGATGGGGTAGGCTTCACCGCGCGGCGGGAGCCAGATAGACCGTGTAGTCGCCAACGCCGAGGGGCAGGGGGGTGAGCGAATAGGCCGGGACAAGCTCTTTGGCCGCCGCGCTTCCCAGGATGAGCAACATCGGCGCGTCATTGTTGGCGAGGTAGTAGCGCAGCTTGTCGATGCGCAGGTAGAGGTAGGGCACGTCGTCCAGCTTCAACAGGTAATCGACAACGTCGAACTCCGTCCGCGCGCCGCCCATTTTTGTCTGGATAGCTTCCTTGTCGATGAGGATGACGCCGCCGCGCGCCACGTGCTCCCGCGCCGCGGCGGCGATTGCCAGGAACGGCTCGTTCGTCACGTCGCGCGTCACGCTGCGCTCGTAGAAGCCCGCGAGAGCGACGACGGGCGTCAGGCTCAGGGCGGCGACAACGACGACCAGGCCCAGCTGCCCGACTCGAGGCCACCGGCCCCACGCCTCACCGACGGCCAGCCCGATGGCGATGTAGATGAGCGGCAGCAGCGGCGAAAGGTAGCGTTCATCGTAGACGGCGGCGAAAGTGCGCTGAATGTCCAGCGTGTTGTTTGCCGCCGCCATCACCAGGATCCCCGATACCACTACGGTAGGCAGGATGGTCGCCGCCCGCCGCCTTGCGGCCCACGCAAGCGCGACCACGGCGGCGGCAAGGTAGAGGGGCGCGAGGGGGGTGACGATGACAGGCGTATCCGGCCCCTCTACCGGCACATACGAGCCGGTCAGCATCCGTCCCAACTGGATGCCCGCTGTAGCCAGGCGTTGACCAAACTCGACCAGGCTCGGCGCTAATTGGAACCGCTCGCTCGTCGCCGGGCCGAGCGGCTCGCTGTTCCCCGAGATGATGACCCACAACAGATTGCTGTACGCGGCGACGAATGCGAGCAGGGCCAGCCAGACCCACCGCGTGCGCAGCCACGTGCGTCCGACCGGCTGCCAGAGGATCCACAGGGCGACGCCGGGCAGGAACGGGAAAACGGCGGGGTGCGTCTGAAGGGCGACGCCCCAGAGAAAGCCCGCGCCGACAAGCCAGCTCGGCCGCGCATAGGTGAGCGCGGCCCACGTCGCGCCCAAGGCCAGCGTCGTGAAAAGGGGCGTGAGGCAGTTTGACCAGGAAATGTGGCTGTTGATGAGAATGAGGGGAAAAGATGTGGCGGTTAGCAGGCCGGCGACGAGCGCTGGTATGATGTCATGGGCGGGGCGGCCGTCGGCCCGGCCCCTGTCGATGGCTTCCGCCCGCCGCTCGCCCATCGACCGCTGCGCCATCGCCCAGGCGAGCCAGGCCACCACGCCGGCGAGAGCCGCGCCCAGCACGGCCATCATGGAGCGCGGGACGAAGGGAGATGGGCCGAAGAGGCGCATCAAAGCGGCCAGCAGGTAGGGGTGGACGATTCCGATGTAGGTGCGTACACCGTGGAGGGGAAACTCTTTGCCCTGGGCGATGTGCCACGCCCACAGCACTTCGCCGCTCTCGTCGGTGAAACGCGGAACGTCGATGAGGTAGGGCCAGCGCAGGGCGAGGGCAAGCAGACTGAGCGCCAGGGCGAGAAGCAGTCGCACCCGGGCGACATTGAGGCGAGCGATGGGACGGGCCACGGCGGGGAAGGGCTAGTGTGCCGCCGGCGCCGTGTACACGCTCAGGCCCAGGAATGTGATGTTGAGCGGCGTGAGGGAAAAGTCGGAGGCCAGGGCCTGATAGGCTTTGTCGGTCAGGATCAGCGTCATCGGGTCTTCGCTGTATGTCAGATAATACCTCATCTTGTCTAATTTGACTGTCGTGTGCGGTACCCCGTCGAGCCACATGAGGGCGTGGAGCGCGTTCCACGCATCGCCGCGCCCGCCCAGCTTGATATTGTCGCTATCTTTGTCGAGCAGAACGAACCCGCCCCGGGCCGCCTCTTCCCGCGCCGCCGCCGCGATAACATAGAAGCCCTCGTTGGTCAGGCCCCCCGCCTCGCTGCGCGCGTAATAGCTCTGGATGGCGAAGAGTGGAATCAACACGAGGGCGGCGGCGACGGCGGCGATGGGCAGGCGAGACGCGGGCGCGCTCCAGCGGCTCCACACATCGGCGGCGAGGAGGCCGACCGCGATATAGATGAGCGGCAGGAGGGGGCTAAGGTAGCGCGCGTCATACACGGCTGCCCACGTGCGCTGCAAGTCGAATGAGCCGCTGGCGACGGCGACGAGACACGCGCCCGAAACCGCCGCCAGGGGCAGAATGGCCGTCGAGCGGCGGCGCAGGCTCCAGGCGAGCGCGATGACCGGCACGATGAGGTACAGGAGCAGAAACGGCGAGTCCCCGACGGTGGTATGCTGGCCGTCGGGCGGCACATAGGCGCCGACAAACATGCGCGCCATCTGCACGACGACGGCCGTCATGCGGCTGCCGTAGTCGGCCAGGCTATCGATGACGAAGAAGTTGTGGGTGGGAGCCGTGGCCTCCTGGACCGACGCGCCCTGGCTGGTCAAGGTGAACCAGATCATGTTGCTGTAGCCGACGAGAAACGCAGCGACGGCAAGCCACGGCCAGCGGGTGCGGAGCCAGAAGCGGCCGATGGGCTGCCCTATGGCCCACACCAGGGCGCCGGGGAGAAACGTGATCGCAAGCGGGTGAAGCTGCAAGGCCAGGCCCCAGGCGAGGCCGGCGAGCACCAGCCAGCCGGGCCGCTTGCGCTCGATGGCTGCCCAGGTCACGCCAAGGGCGGCTATCACGCCGAGCGGGGCCAGCGCCATCGACCAGACCTGGTGGCTGTTCACGATGACCAGGGTAAAGGAGGTCGTCGTCAGCGCGCCGGCGGCCAGGGCAGCGACGGAACGCGAGCGGCGCGCCATGCCCCAGGCGAGCCAGGCCACGAGGCCGGCCAGCACGGCCCCCAGAACGGCCATCATGCCGCGCGCCACGACGACGTTCTCACCGAACAGCCGGTAGAGCGCCGCCAGGAGATACGGGTGGAGCGGGCCTAGATAATTGTTGGTGCTGATAAGGGGTAGGATCTCGCCGCGCGCGATTTGCAGCGCCCACTCGATGTCCCACACTTCATCGGTGAGGCGCGGCACCTGGACGAGATAGGGCCAGCGGACGGCGAGAGCCACAACACCGACAAAGAGACTGAGCCCGATCCGCGACGAGACAAGCGTCCAGACGCGCTCCCCCAATGTGGTGCGGGGGACGCTTATCTCAGCCGGGCCGACAGCCGCCAGTTGCGGCGACGATGGCAGGTCCGAAGACGACATGGGCCGAATTATACCTGACAGCCGATGGCCGGGCAAAACTTAATTTTGCGCCCATCGGCGCACGCGTTATAATTGCGGCATGGCTCGCACCTCCCCGGTTGCCTCGGATGCATTGAGCGCCGCCGGCGTACCCAACCAGCCGCAGTCGCTTCTCGTGTCGCGGCTAGCCATCCTGGGCCTATCCGCCGCCGTGGCCCTCCTCGCATTGGCCGCGCGCTGGCCGAACGCTCTCCTTATCCCCGCTTTCACAGACGAGACGGACCAGATTACATTCGCCCTCCGAGTGGCGCGGGGCGAAATTCTGCCGCTGACGCACAACAATACCTACATGGGCATTGTCTACCCGTATCTCCTGGCCGCGCTGTTCAAGGTGTTTGGGCCGAGCGCCGCTGTGGCGCGGGGGATGATGGTGGCGGCCGGCGTTTTGCTCGCTGGCGGTGTGACGTGGCTGGCGTGGGCCATGGCGCGGGTTGTGTGGGCCGACTCGGCAGGCGGGCGCAGCATTCGGCCTTCCCCGGCGGCGCCCGTCCTTCTGGCGAGCCTCACCGCCAGCTGTCTCACCGCCACATCTTTCCCGTTGACCGTCCTGAACAGCCACGTGGCCTGGTCGAACGACCTGACGCCGCTGTTCACCACGCTGGCCCTCGGCGCGACCTGGCATGCCGTCCTTCATGAGCGGCCCTGGCGGCTCGTTGCCAGCGGCGTCGTCTGGGGCCTGGCCCTGCAAACCCACCCCTCCGCGCTGGGGCCGCTCCTCGGCGTCGTGGTGTGGGCGCTCCTCCAGCCCGTCGGCCGCGCCTGGCTGCGCACGCGCTGGGCGTGGCTGGCCGTCGGCGGCGTGCTGCTCGGCTACGCCAACATGATTGTCTACAACGTGCTCTACGCCGGCCGCTCCCTCGCCGACGTGAGCGACCCACGGCGCACCTTCGTGCCGGCCGCCGGCGTGGGCGACTACCTGGCGCGCCTCGGCAGCGTGGCCGCCCAGCTTGGCCGCATGCTGGCCGGGGCCTACACGCCCTTCGACGGTGACAGCGTCGCGGCCTCCGTCACGCCGGTGGTGGCGCTGTTCGCCCTCCTCGGGCTGGCGGCGCTGGTGTGGGGGGCGCGCCGCCGCACGACGGCGATCCTGCCCCTGGCCGCGCTGACCACGGCCCTGGTCTTCCCCCTGCTGACCAATGGCTTCACGTCCCTCTACTCAAGCCGCTACCTGGCCCCGGCCCTTGTCCTGGTCTACGTGGCGATGGGGCTGACCGCCGTCGAGCTGGCCGCCCATGCGCGGCGCGCGTGGATGCGCCCGGCGCTGGCCGCCGTCGTCGTGTTGCTCATCATCTGGCCCCTGGCCGCGATAAACGCATTCTACGTGGAGAGCCAGGCGCGCGGGCTGACCAATGAGCCGTTCCTGGCGATTGCGGCAGCCGCGCGAGAAGCGGCGGCGCAAGGTGGGCTGGTGCTGGTCGACAAGAGCTTCGACGATGTCAAGCTCGGCGGCGGCGGCACGTCGTCGCGCGCCATTCTCCTCTTGTTGACCCTGGACGATACGCCGTATCAGGCGGCGCCGGTCGACAAGATGCGCTACTTTCTCGCCAACAGTCAAGCGCCGGTGTTCCTTGTTCTTGGCGAGAAGGTGGCGGCGGACCTAAGCGCCGGCTTCCCCCTCACGCCGATCCAGCTAGGCGCCCCGAGCTATCGAGTGTATACTTCGCCGGCTGCGAAGTGAGCCTCATCCCGGTGATCATGACTGCCCCACCTGTCACTGCGTCCGAATCCGCCCGCCACGTACCTCGGCTGGCCGCCCACGCGACCCTGCTCCGCGTCGGCATCGCCGTCGGGGTGTTCGTGGGCGCGCTGGCGGTGCGGTGGCCCTATCTGCTCGACATCCCGCGCATGACGGATGAGACGGGCGAAGGATGGTGGGCGCTGCGGATTGCCAGGGGCGAGATGCTGCCGCTGACCGGCAAGCCGGACTATATCGGCGTGGTCTCCGCCTACACGTGGGCGGCGCTGATGCGCGTGTTTGGCCCGAGTTTCCTGGCCGGTCGGGGCATGGTGGCGGTGCTGGGCGCGCTACTGTGCGCGTTAACCGCGTGGCTGGCGTGGGGCATGGCGCGGCGCGGGATAGGGAACAGCCGCGCTGCCAGCGCCACTGCCGCCGCCGTCGCCGCCATCGTCGCCGGCAGCCTGACCGCCGCCGCCTTCCCTCTGACCCTGATTACCAGCCATGTCCCGTGGGCTAATTCTTCGTCCGCCCTGTACTGTACCGCCGCGCTCGGCATCACCTGGGCGGCGGTGGCGAGCCGTCGGCCGCCGTGGCTCGCGGCGGCTGGCTTCGCGTGGGCGTTGGCGCTACAGACGCACCCGCTGGTGATAACCCTCCTGCCCGGCGTCCTGGTGTGGCTGCTCCTCCAACCGGAGGTGCGCGGCTGGCTGCGGACGCCGTGGCCCCGGCTCGGCGTCATCGCCTTCATCCTGGGGTATGGCAACATGATTGTCGCCCTGGGGCAGAGCGGCGGCAACGCCATCAGCCATGCCGCCGCGCCCCAGCACCGCTTCGACCTGGCAGACCCGCCGGAGCTGATTGGTCGCGTCGCCGCCGTGGGCCTGCTCATTGGGCGCGGCCTGTCGGGGTCGTTTGCTCCCCTCGACGGCTCTGCCGCCCCATTCGTCTCGGTTTGGACGCTTGTTTTCGGCGTAGCGGCGCTCGCTGCCCTGGGCTGGATGGCGGCGCGGCGGATGACGTCTATCCTGCCGCTCACCTTCTTATCGGGTGCGCTTCTGATGGGCGCGGCGAGCAGCACGTTCACCATCGGGCGCGAGCACACCGCTGTCTTCGACCTGCGCTACCTCAGCCCGCTGTTCCCGTTGCTCTACATCGCGGTCGGCCTCGCCTCGTCCTGGCTATGGACGGGGGCGGGACCGAGGGTGGGAGGGCGAACGGCGGCGCACCTCGCGCTCAGCCTGATAATCGGGCTTATGGTGGTCGTCCCCCTCCTGGGATTGGCAAGCTACTACCGCACGAGCCAGGAGCAGGGATTGACGAACGCGCCGATGGTGCAGATGGCGGCGGCTGCCAAAGCCGCCGCGGCGGCCGGGAACATGGTCATCCTGGACAAGAGCGCCGCCGACTACAAGTTGAGCGGCGGCGGTGACACGTACGCCGCCCTGGACTACCTCATGGCGGTCGATGGCGTCGACTACAGCGGGATCAAGATCGACAAGATACGCCACTTCCTGGCGTTCAGCGACGCGCCGATGTTCGTCATTCTCGGTCCGGAGACGTATGCCCAACTTGTCGGCGAGTTCAGCCTGACGCCGACGGTCTACGCGGCTCCCGGGTTCGCCGCTTACACAGCGCCAGCCGCGAAAAAGCCGTAGATGAGCGGCAATTTAGGCAATTTTAAGAAAATCTCCCCGGAAGCCGTATCCTTCGTACCCCCTCAACGTTTCTAATGCTAGGAGAACGCGGTGAAGTCATGCCGCCACATGAAGGAGGTGCATACTGCCACAGCATTTCTTCTGTCGCCGCGGAGCGCGTGGAACTGAGAGGCCACCCGCTCTACCATGCTTTGTAGTGGTTACGCATCAACAGGGAGGTTAGACACAATGAGACGAATTCTCGTCATCGCTGTCCTGGCGCTGGCCCTCGCACTGGGTCTCGCGCTAGGCGTCGCGCTCGCCGACAACGGCAGCGTGGCTAGCGCCAACCCGACCCCCGGCAACTATGTCCAGCTGCCGGTGCTCGGTTACATTGGCAACACCCGGTCGGGCGTCGACTGGGTCATCGAGGCCCAGAACGTCGGCTCGACGTGGACAAAGATCGCTCTCCTGCTGTTCTCGGAGAGCACGGGCTTCTGCCAGCCCCAGGCGGCGAACCCGTTCAAGATCGAGTGTACGGGTCTGCTGAAGCCAGGCACGAGCTGGGTGTGGACGAACGGCCAGCTGCCGGCGACGGCGAAGAGCGCGATTGCGATCAGCTACAACCCGTTCCCCAACCAGGGCAACGACTACTGGCGCTGTGAGCAGTGGACGACGGTGCTCAACACGCGGACGTGGCCGGAAGGGTGGCCGAGCGTCGTGCCGACGCCGGGCTACTTCCCGTTCGGGTGGAACCCGTTCGGCGGCCAGCCCATCGCGGTCGAAGTCGTTCGCAAGATGCCGGGCAACACGACGCCGACGGCGATCATGACGGGCGCTTACAGCGGCATCAGCGCGATGCAGGAAGGGCGCTACGACCCAATCTTTGGCGGGTTTGCGTACTACGCGCCGGTGGTGTACTCGGGCTACAACGGCTGGAGTTCGTGGATTTACATCCAGAACAGCGGCACGGAGTGCACGAGCATCGAGTTGTGGTTCAAGGATCGAGACAGCTGTCTGCGGGCGAAGATCTGCTCGGTGCCGCAGGTGTCGCCTGGCTACACGGCGCAGTTCAACGTGACCAACTGTGTGGATCCGGGCTTCACGGGTAGCGTGTGGATTCGCGGCTCGCAGCCTTTGGGCATCGTGGTGGATCAGATTGGCAGCGACGTCCTGATGAGCTACAACGGCGTCGCGGCTGAGCTGTGCTACGTGTTCAACGGCCAGTGTCTCAGCAGTGGTGGTGGCTCGCAGGTCGCCTACGGTCCGCTGATCTACCGTGAGAACAACGGTTGGCAGACGGTCATCCACGTGCAGAACATGAGCAGCATCGTGGCGGCGAAGGTGAAGGTGTACTTCGTCGACCAGAGCGGCGACATCATCACGACGTTGGTGGACTGGATCTGCCCGCGCGGCGAGACGGAGTTCCCGCTGCAGTTGGTGGGCAACCTGCCTGGGCAGTACGTGGGCGCGGTGCGTGTGGAGAGCCAGGCGTGGGAGTCGCCTGGGGACCCAGCGGTGAACGCGGTGCCCATTGCGGCTGTGGCTGAACTGATCCAGTTCGGTGGCGGCACGCGGCCGATGAACGCTGCGGCGTACAACCTGTTCCCCGAGGATCAGGGGTACGTGTGGCAGATCGGCGCGGGCGCGACCAACGGCCTGCAGGGCGGCGTGGCGGTCATCGCCATCCCGTCGTTCATGAAGCGCGGCAACAGCTACGGCATGGTGACGGACATTGCGATCCAGAACCTGGTGCCGAAGCCGGGCTTCACGGACTTCGTGCTGTACGTGTACGACCAGAACGGTCTGATTGACTACGTGTGCGAGAAGCTGAACGAGAAGCAGGTCGAGTACATCAACCTGGACAACTGGAACTGGATCCAGACCGGGTTCGTGGGTTCGGCGGTGATCTCGGCGGTGTACTGGGAGCATGACGTCATCACCGGCATCCCGCTCCTTGGCCCTGACAACCCGCAGCTGCCGATCCTGCTGCGCAACGTCGTGGGTCTGGCGGCGGTCAAGGTCGAGCGCACCGTTCCCGGTGGCGCTCCGATGGCCGGCGACGTGACCTCGGCGAGCGAAGGCTTCCCGGTGCCGCCGGGCTTCGACTTCGAGGGCTACACCCCGCAGTGCCCGGGCGTCCCGACCTCCTGCGCCCCGACGACCCTGCTCATCACCGTCTGCGGCGCGTACGTCGGCGCTGACGCCATCGTCACCGACGAAGAGTACCCCAACCTCCCGCCGGTCTTCATCGGCCCAGTCGTCCTCGACCCCGCCACGGGCAACGGCATCATCCAGGTGCTCCCGAACACGGCGCCCGCTGGCGCTCAGCCGAACGGCATCATCAGCGGTCACCGCTATCGGGTGCGCATCGGTGAGTTCGACCCGACCACCGGCGGCGTCGGCCCGTACGATGCTCCGACGACGATCCGTGGCGTGGTGGGTACGGTCGACATCCCGGCCATCGACACCGTTATCCTGGTTCCGTGCCAGAGTGGCGCGGCGGGTGGCGTGCCGGTTCTGCCCTACGTCGTCAACGTGACCCCGCCGCTGGGCGTCATCGAGGGCTACGTGGTGACAGGCCCGCCGGCCTTCGCCTCGACCCCGCTGCCGGGCTACGTCCCTGGCGCTGACAACTGGCCGAGCGCGCCGCTGAACCCGCTGGGTGGGGCGACCCTCCAGCTGTGGCTGGCGCCGACGGCCGCCAACCAGCCGGGCACAGTTCTGAGCACGGTGACGACGAACACCGAGGGCTTCTTCCGCTTCAGCAACCTCAACCCGTGCCTGACCTACGAGGTGAAGATCCTCGCGGGCAGCGGCGCGAACGTGGTGCTGGACGGCGTGCGCCCGACGGTTCCTGGCGAGAAGTACATCTTCGCCCCCGTCGCGCCGTTTGTCTTCCCTGGCGTCGCCGGCAACCTGGCCCAGCCGCTCCCGCCGCCGATGGAGCCTTAATCGAGAATCCACGGTGAGTGGTTGACGGACAACTGAACAGTGTGTGGTGTGGGGGCAGGCGCAAGCCTGCCCCCACTTTTTCGTCCCTCACCCCCTGGCCCCCTCTCCCACACGGGGAGAGGGGGAAACGCCGCGCAGACAAAAAAGAACAGCCACACCCTCTCGGATGTGGCCGTCGGTGAGACACGGGCTAATCTCAGCTGCCGCCGTCCCTGGCACACGTGTCGTAGTACCACACGCCGTGGTAATAGTGCCAGCCCGGCGTGCAATCGCACGCGCTGGCCGTCGAAGCCGTCGTCAACAGAACACCCGCCGCCAGACCGATCGCTACGATGAGAGCCATCAACGCAAGACGAAGTCGCATAGCCAGGGGTCCTTTCTTCTGTTGGGGGGACTGTTCGTTGGGGGGTGTTACTCCGACGTGGAGTATCCATATGTATATCATGAAACGCCGCGTCTGTCAATAGGTTAATGATAGAAATTGCGCGAATAATGCGTGAAGAGGATTTCTGCTCAAAGGGGACGGCCCGGCTCCAACTGGCATAAGAACTAGAAGAGCCGCAACGACCCTGTTGCGGCTCTTGGACACGGATGATTGATTCTAGGTCGGCGGACAGGGCGACTCGCAGACATAGACCCAGCGCCCGCCTTGATACTCCCAATGGCAACTCTGAGTTGTCGCCGCTGTAACGCAGACAGGCGAAGCCGCCGCTGGCGAAGCCGACGTCATGCTCAACACAACACCCGCTGCCAGACCAATGACCAGCACGAGAATCATCAACGCAAGCCGCAGTCGCATAGCCATGCTGTGTTCCTTTCGTTCTGCGAGGGACTAGCCTATTCTGTCTCTACCCGGCGCAGCTACACACGTAATACCAGTGTCCGGTCACATACACCCAGTGGCAGCCAGGAGGGCACCCATCCGCCGCAACAGCCGTCGAAGCGGTCGCCATGCTGAGGAGAACACCCGCCGCCAGACCAATCGCTACGATCAGAGCTGTCAGCGCATACCGAAGTCGCATCAGTATTCCTTCTGGGGGGACTCATGCTGAAACCATGACCCGCGCTCACTACGGTCGTACCGTCAGCCGACGGCGTCGCTCAGGGCACCGCGCAGAGATAGTACCAGGTGCCGTTCTCATAAACCCAGGCACACGTAGGATTACACGCAGCGAGCGACAACGCCAGGACCACCAGCAGCCCCATCAACGCCAGACGAACCTTCACGACGCCCTTCCTTTCTTCTGCCTGGGGGGACTGATAGACTCTACGCCTCAAACACCATGCTCTCATCTAACCACAGAATGGCACGCTTGTCAAGGCCCACAGCGTCAATTTGCGTTAAGAAGACGGTGACACCTGGCGGAAAGTCTAGGTGGAGGCCAACCGAATTGGGGATGCGGATGGGGCACAGGGGACGTATAATCTTGGCGAGAAAGACATCTAATGTAGCGTATCACGTTTTCATGGAGAGTTATGAACAATTTACGTGGCCGCGTCACGCTGCGGCGTAACCTGGCCGGGCAGCCGCCGCGCGAGAAGAAAGAGGGGGACCTCTCGCTGGATAAGCTGTCCGAAGCCTACAAGAACATTCCCAGCGTCTTCGGGCTTGTGTGGCGCGCGAACTGGCTCGCCACGCTCATCATGGCCGGCATCACCCTGGTCAGCGGCCTCATCCCCGTCGCCCAGGCGTGGGTCGGCAAGCTCATCGTCGACGCCGTCGTCAACAGTCTCAAGGTTGGCCTCGACCCGACCGTGGCGCTGCGGCTGGCGCTGCCGTACGTCTTGCTGGAATTCGCGCTCCTGCTCGTGTCCCAGGTTCTGTCCCAGGTGCGCAGCCTGGCGGAGCACGTTCTCAACGCGCGCCTCAGCCTGCACATCAACACCCAGATTATTCAGAAGGCGCTGTCGCTGGACCTGAGCTACTTCGAGGACCCGCAGTTCTACGACCAGATGCAGAACGCGCGGCGCGAGGCCGACTTCCGCAGCCTGCGCATCGTCAACGGGGTGTTCAGCCTGGTGCAGAGCTTCATCACCCTGGGCAGCTTCGCGGTCATCCTCATCGCTTTCAACCCGCTCATCGCCCTGCTGCTGTTCGGCGCGGCCATCCCGTCGTTCATCGCCCAGTCGCGCTACGCCCGGCTGACATTCCGCGTCCTGAGTTGGCGCGCGCCGGAGGCCAGGCGCATGGCGTACCTGGAGCACATCCTGACGGTGGACGAGTCGGTCAAGGAGGTCAAGCTGTTCGGCCTGGGCGCGCCGCTGCTCAAGGCGTACACGGCGCTGGTCGAGAAGGCCATTGAGGAAGACGAGGACATCGCCCGCAAGCGCTCCGTGGCCTCGGTCGCGTGGGGCCTACTGGCGACGGCTTCATATTACGTGGCGTACATCTGGATCATCTTCCGCACCGTCGCCGGCGCGATTACCCTGGGCGACATGACGATGTACCTGAGCGTCTTCCGCCAGAGCCAGCAGACGTTTCGCGGTTTGTTCGACGGCCTGAGTGGACTGTACGAGAACGCCCTGTTCATCAGCAACCTGTTCAGCTTCCTCGCCCTCCAGCCGCGCATGCCTGCGCCCGAGGATGCGCGCCCCGTCCCGCAGCACATGACTGGCGGCATCGAGTTCCGCGACGTATCCTTCCGCTACACCGGGCGCGACGATTGGGCGCTGCGCCACGTCAACCTGCACATCCGACCGGGCGAGAAGCTGGCCCTAGTCGGCGCGAACGGCGCAGGCAAGACGACGCTCATCAAGCTGCTGACTCGCCTGTACGACCCGACGGAGGGCGCTATCCTCCTCGACGGCGTGGACTTGCGGGAGTACAACATCGACGAGCTGCGCCAGAAGATCGGCGTTATCTTCCAGGACTTCGTGCGCTACCAGGCGACGGCGCGCGACAACGTCGCCTACGGCCAGATCGAGGCGATGGACGACACGGGGCGCATCCTGGACGCCGCGCAGCGCTCCGGCGCGGCGCCGGTGTTGGAGGGGCTGCCGGAGGGTTACGACACGATGCTCGGCCGCTGGTTCCAGGGCGGCCACGAGCTGAGCGGCGGCGAGTGGCAGAAGGTGGCGCTGAGCCGGGCGTTCATGCGCGACAGCGAGGTGCTCGTCCTGGACGAGCCGACGGCGGCGCTGGACGCGGAGAACGAGGCGCTGGTGTTCGCCCGCTTCCGCGAGCTGACGCTAGGCCGCACCGCCGTCCTCATCTCACACCGCTTTAGCACGGTGCGCATCGCCGACCGCATCGCCGTCATCGAGGATGGCCGCATTGCCGAGCTGGGCAGCCACGAGCAGCTGATCGCCCTGGGCGGCACGTACGCCCGCCTGTTCAACCTCCAGGCGGAGGGCTACCGTTAGCAGTTTGCTATTTGACGAGGCGTCTTATAATTTAAGGTATGACTAGTCAATTTACAGATATCAACCTCGGTTATCTCCTGGACCTGTACGAGCGCTACCTGGCCGATCCTGGCTCGGTGGACGCAGCGACGCGCGCCTTCTTCCAAAACTGGACGCCGCCGGTGGAGGTCAACGGCGGGTTCCCCGTGGCCGCCGCTGCGCCTGCCGGTCCCCGCCAGATCGGTGCGGGTGTCACGGCGGGGTTGCAACCCACCCCGCCGGCCACGCCGACATCGCGCCCATCGCCCACGCCACTCCGCCCGACCGCTCAGCCAAAAGCCGCCCCTGCGCCGACGGGCGAGCCGCTGGCTGCGCTGCCCGACGAGATGGCGCGGCGGCTCATCAACTTCGTCGAGCTGGCGTACCAGATTCGCTCGTTCGGCCACCTCGGCGCCCACATCGACCCGCTGGGCAGCCCGCCGCACGATGACCCGTACCTGCACCCGGAGTATTACAACCTGACGGAAGCCGACCTGCGCTCGCTGGACGACGACATCATCGGCGGTCCCATCACGCAGGGCGCGGCCAATGCCTGGGAAGCCTACCAGGCGCTCAAGGCCGTCTACATGGGCACGACGGGCCACGAGTACCTCCAGATTCGCGTACCCGAGGAGCGTGACTGGCTGCGCGAGGTCGTCGAGACGGGGCAATTCAGCCCGCCCACTCAGCCCATCGACGAGCGAGCGCTGCTGGAGCGGCTGACGCACGTGGAAACGTTCGAGCGTTTCCTGCACCGCACGTTCCCCGGCAAGACGCGCTTCTCCATCGAGGGCCTCGACATCATGGTGCCCATGCTGGATGAGGTCATCGGCGCGGCGGCCGACGAAGGCACGCGCAACGTCATCATCGGCATGGCTCACCGCGGCCGCCTCAACGTCCTGGCGCATAACCTGGGTAAGGACTACGCCCAGATTCTCACCGAGTTCCAGGACAAGGCGCGCCGTCCCCACGCCGTCCACGCCGATGGCATCGACGAGGGCTGGTCGGGCGACGTCAAGTATCACCTGGGCGCGCGGCGGGCGGTGCGCGGCGGGGCACAGGTGGACGTGACGTGCCAGATGGTGCCGAACCCGAGCCACCTGGAGTACGTCAACCCAGTCGTCGTCGGCATGGCGCGGGCGGCGCAGACGTGGGCCGACCGACCCGGCCCGCCGGTCGTGGAGCCGGACCGGGCGCTGCCCGTTCTCATCCACGGCGACGCGGCGTTCCCCGGCCAGGGCATCGTCGCCGAGACGCTGAACCTGCACCGCCTGCCGGGCTACACGACCGGCGGCACGATCCACATCATCGCCAACAACCAGCTCGGCTTCACGACGGACCCGATGGCGGGCCGCTCGACGACGTACGCCAGCGATCTGGCGAAGGGCTTCCGCCTGCCCATCGTCCACGTGAACGCGGATGACCCGGTCGCCTGCATCGTCGCGGCGCGCCTGGCCCACGCCTACCGCACGAAGTTCGGCAAGGACTTCGTCATCGATCTGGTAGGCTACCGCCGTTGGGGCCACAACGAGGGCGACGAGCCGGGTTTCACCCAGCCGGTGATGTACGAGCAGATTAACAATCATCCCACGGTGCGCGAGATTCTGGCCGAGGCCCTCATTCGGCGCGGCGTCATCACCCGCGAGGAAGCCGACGCAATGGTGAGCGGGGCGATGGACAATCTGCGCCAGGCATACGAGGCCATCAACGCCACGCCCCAGGACACCGTCGAGGAGATCCCCGTCCCGCGCCGGCGCGGCTACGTGGACACATCCGTGCGCGCCGACCGCCTCGCCCGCCTCAACGCCGAGCTGCTGCATCTGCCGTCGGGCTTCAACCTCAACCCGAAGCTCAAGCGCGTCCTCGACCGGCGCGCGGCGGCCTTCGACCGGGGCGCCGAGGGCGGCATCGATTGGGGGCAGGCCGAGGCGCTCGCTTTCGCCAGCATCCTGGAAGACGGCACGCCGATCCGGCTCACGGGGCAGGACGTGGAGCGCGGCACGTTCAGCCACCGCCAGGCCGTCCTGCTGGACGTCAAGACCGGCCAGCCCACTATTCCGCTCCAGAACCTGCCGACGGCCCGGGCGTCGTTCAGCATCTACGACAGCCCGCTCTCGGAGAGCGCCGTCGTCGGCTTCGAGTACGGCTACAGCATCCAGGCCAGGGACTCGCTGGTTCTCTGGGAGGCGCAGTACGGCGACTTCGTCAACTCGGCCCAGGTCATGATCGACCAGTTCGTCGTCTCCGGCAAGGTGAAGTGGGGGCAGACGTCGGGCCTCGTCCTGCTGCTGCCCCACGGCTACGAGGGCCAGGGGCCGGAGCACTCCAGCGGCCGCCTGGAGCGCTTCCTGGAGCTGGCGGCGGAGAATAATCTGCGCGTCTCCAACCCGACGACCTCGGCGCAGTACTTTCACATGCTGCGGCGGCAAGCGGCGCTCCTGACGAGCGACCCGCGCCCGCTGGTGGTGATGACGCCCAAGAGCTTGCTGCGCCACCCGCTCGCCATGTCGCCCATCGACGACCTGGCCTCCGGCCACTTCCACACCGTCCTGGACGACGTCAACGTCAATCCCGGCTCGGTCGAGCGCGTCGTCCTGTGTAGCGGCAAGGTGTACGTCGATCTGGCGACCAGCAAGCCGCGCCAGACGGTGGAAGAGGTCGCCCTGGTGCGCGTCGAGCAGCTCTACCCGTTCCCTGGCGCTGAGATTCGCCAGATTCTCGACCACTACCCGAACCGCCGCCAGGTGGCCTGGCTCCAGGAGGAACCGGCCAACATGGGCGCGTGGCCGTGGATCCGCCACTGCATCGAGGATATCCTGACGCCGGGCGAGCGGCTGGTCTACATCGGACGCCGCGAGCGCGCCAGCCCGGCCGAAGGCTCGACGGCGTGGCACGTGGCCGAGCAGACGCGCATCATCGAGGCGGCGTTCGACACCCGCGATCTCAAGGACTTACCTACGGCGACAGAGGTGCAGCATGCCAGCTGAAATCAAAGTCCCGAGCCTCGGCGAGTCCGTCGTCGAGGCGACGGTTGGACAGTGGCTCAAGCAGGAAGGCGATGCGGTCAAGGCGGGCGACGTCCTGGTCGCGCTCGAAACCGATAAGGTGAACATCGAGGTCGCCGCAGACCAGAACGGCGTCTTGCAACAGATTCTACGCCGCGAGGGTGACAACGTCGCCATCGGCGATGTCCTCGGCGTTCTCGGCGACGCGGGCGCTGCGCCCGCGCCACCGTCGAACGGACAGGCCGCCGCCTCCGCCGCTCCGTCAGCGCCCGCCTCGTCCGCGCCGCCAGCCGCACCTATCGCGCCCGCGCCGGCCCAACCCGCTCAAGACACGAGCCGCGCAACGCCGGTCGCCCGCAAGCTGGCCGAGGAGCAAGGCGTGGACTTGAGCCAGGTGCCCGGCTCCGGCCCCGGCGGCCGCGCGACGAAGGACGACGTGGTGCGCTTCATCGAGCAGCAGCGCGCCCCGACGCCAGCCGCCGCTCCTGCCCCTCCCGCCCCCGCTGCGCCCGCGCCAGCGCCGTCCCCAACACCCGCGCCGACACGCGCCCCTGCGCCTGCCATGTCTGCCCCACCCGTCGCGGCGGCATCAGATGGGCGCGAGGAGCGGGTGCGCATGACGCGCCGCCGCCAGACCATCGCCCAACGCCTCGTCGAGGCGCAGCACACGGCGGCGATGCTGACGACGTTCAACGAGATCGACATGAGCGCGGTCATGGAACTACGCAAGAAGTACCGCGACACGTTCCAGCAGCGCCACGGCGTGCGCCTGGGCTTCATGTCGTTCTTCGTGAAGGCCGCCATCGGCGCGCTCAAGGCGTTCCCGCAGCTCAACGCCGAGATCCAGGGCGACGAGATCGTTCTCAAGCGCTACTATGACATCGGCATTGCCGTTGGCGCCGAGGGCGGCCTGGTCGTGCCGGTCGTGCGCGACGCCGACCGCCTGAACTTTGCGCAGATCGAGAAGAAGATCGAAGAAAGCGCGGAGAAGGCGCGCAATGGGACGCTGAGCATCGAGGACCTGCGCGGCGGCACGTTCACCATCACCAATGGCGGCGTCTTCGGCTCGCTCCTGTCCACGCCCATCCTCAACCCGCCCCAGGTGGGCATCCTCGGCCTGCACAAGATCGAGGAGCGGCCCATCGCGCTCAAGGGCGAGGTGGTCATCCGGCCGATGATGTACGTCGCGCTGACCTACGACCACCGCGTCGTGGACGGACGCGAGTCGGTGCAGTTCCTGGTGCGCATCAAGGAGCTGATGGAGGACCCGGAGCGGCTGCTGCTGGAAGGCTAATTCCGTAGCCACACCGCCATGCTGTCATTGCGAGCGTGAGCGAAGCAATCCCTCGCCCTTGCATCAGGTGGTCTAGTCGCGGAATAGCGACGCTTTCGCTGACCGAGCGATTGCTTCGTCGTTCCTCCTCGCAATGACGCCACTACCGTCATTGCGAGCGTGAGCGAAGCAATCTCCTGCCCTTGCATCAGGTGGTCTAGTTGTGGAATAGCGACGCTTTCGCTGACCGAGCGATTGCTTCGTCGTTCCTCCTCGCAATGACGGTCTGTCCTGTCATTGTGAGCGTGAGCGAAGCAATCTCCTGCCCTTGCATCAGGTGGTCTAGTTGCGGAATAGCGACGCTTTCGCTGACCGAGCGATTGCTTCGTCGTTCCTCCTCGCAATGACGATCTGTCCTGTCATTGCGAGTGTGAGCGGGGGGCGTTGGGTGGCGCGGCCATCCAGCGCCCCCTTAACGTGGACGTCGCGTTTTCTTAACGTCATTCCGCACGGCAAGGCGTAACGCGCCTCCCCCCTGGGCGTTTTAATTATATATTAATGTTGTTTGGCCGGGCCTTGGGGCTTTTCCGTGTCAGGGGGCATTATGGAACAGCCTGGTACGCCACGACTGCGCTTCGCCGTCTTCGCCTGCGGGATCATTGTCGCGGGCCTGCTGCTGTATTCGCTTTTTCCGCCGACCGGCGACGCAAACGCCGTCGCGGACGTAACCCTCGCCACGAATACAGCCACGCCCACGCCGACCCTCGCCTTGTGCAGCAACATCACGTTCACAGCGGGAACGTCGCCCAGCATCAGCCCCGCCAGCCAGCCCTATTTCGTCGTCACCGCCGACTTCAACGGCGACGGTCGAGTCGACATCGCAACGGCCAACTATGCCACGTCGAATGTCAGCATCCTGCTGGGCAACGGCAACGGGACCTTCACCCAGGCCGCCAGCTCGCCCATCGCCACAGCCGGCTCCGGCTACGCGCTGGCGGTGGGCGACTTCAACAACGACGGGAAGCTCGACCTCGCCGTCTCCAACTTCAGCACTGGCAACGTGACGATTCTGCTCGGCAACGGGAACGGGACGTTCACCCAGGCGACCGCCTCCCCGATTGCCACCGGCGCTGGCCCGGCGCGCCTGACGGTCGGCGACTTCAACGGCGATGGCAAGCTCGACCTCGCCGTCCCGAATTCCTCGACCACCACCGTCAGCGTCCTGCTCGGCAATGGCGATGGGACATTTACCCAGGCGCCCGGCTCCCCCATCAACACACACCGCAGCGGCCCGTTCGCTGTGGCCGCCGGCGATGTGAACAAGGACGGGAAGCAGGACCTGCTGGTGAGCTACTCTGGGTCAGCGACGGTAGACGTCCTGCTCGGGAACGGCGATGGGACGTTCACCGCCGGAACCACAGTGTCTGCCGGCACGTCGCCCTGGACTGTGGCCTTGGCCGACTTCAACCGTGACGGCAATCTCGACATTGCGACGGCAAACAATGGTGGTGGCACTGTCAGCATTCTGCTCGGCAACGGCAACGGCACGTTCCAGGCTGCGTCCACCTACAGTGTGTCCTTCACGCCCACGTCCCTGGTCGTCGCGGACTTCAACGGTGACGGCGACCTCGACCTGGCCGTGACCACTGCCTTGCCAGGGCTGGTGTATGTCTTGCGGGGTGTTGGCGACGGGACCTTCGTCGGACCGACCGCCGTCAGCAGCTTCTCCCTCAACCAGTATTCTGTGGCGGCGGGCGACTTCGACGGCAACAGCCGCATTGACCTCGTGGCGGTGAGCGGGCCAAGCAACACAACCAGCCTCCTGCTGAACTCGTGCGCGCTTGCCCCAACGGTCACATCGACCCCTACGATCACAAACACACCCAGCATCACGCCGACATCGAGCAACACGCCCACGGGGACAGCGACATCGACG
Organism: Anaerolineae bacterium; assembly: GCA_039810085.1. GTDB lineage: Bacteria > Chloroflexota > Anaerolineae > Epilineales > JAHCIE01 > JBDHWG01. The sequence goes on along the minus strand of JBDHWG010000026.1, from coordinate 49,821 downwards.
GTCACCAGCACGCCCACGGTCACAAGGACACCGACGGTCACGAACACGCCGACCAGCACCGCCACGCCGACGGTCACGAACACGCCGACGAACACCGCGACTAGCACTAACACGCCGACGGCCACGAATACGGCGACGAACACGCCAACAAGTACGGCAACCGCCACCACTACCCCAACCGCGACGAACACGCCGGTCGTGACGTCCACCAGCACCGCCACACCGACCGTCACGGACACGCCGACAAATACGGCGACCAGCACCGCCACGCCGGCGGAAACCAGCACCCCGACGAACACGCCAACGGCGACGGCTACCAATACACCGACGGTGACAAGCACGCCGGCAAATACGGCGACCAGCACCGCCACGCCGACGGAAACCAGCACCCCGACAAACACGCCAATGGCGACGGCTACCAATACACCGACGGTGACAAGCACGCCGACGGTCACGAGCACACCCACGGTCACGAACACGCCGACGAACACCGCGACCAGTACTAACACGCCGACGGCCACCAACACACCGACAGTCACGAGCACGCCGACAGTCACCCATACACCGACGATCACCTTGACGCCGACGGTGACGGACACGCCGACAGTCACCCATACACCGACGATCACACCCACGGTGACGGATACACCCACCGTTACCCTGACGCCGACGGTGACGGATACGCCGACGGTGACGCTCACCCCAACCGTGACGGAGACCCCGACGATTACCCTCACCCCGACGGCCACCAATACGCCAACGGTCACGAACACGCCAACGGTGACGCTCACCCCAACCGTCACCAATACGCCGACGGTGACGCTCACTCCGACGCCCATTGTCACGGCGGTGCTCGTGCAGCCGGCCAACCCCAACGGTTGGGTGTTCACCGAGGAGGCTTCGGTCGGCGTCGGCGGCATCATCACCGGCCCCGGCACGCCGCCCCTTGGCGTCGGCAGCGCCCAGCTCCAGGTCAACACCTCCGGCATCGAGTCCCTGTCTACGGGAGCTTACGCCGGCGTCCGCCTCGACCAGCTCAGCCAGCTCATCTATCACAGCTACACACTTGGCGGTGGGCCGCTCAAGGCCGTGCTGCTCGAGTTCGACATGGACTACAACCTCAACGACGCAAACCCCGCTCCCCAGGGCAGGCTCATCTTCGATCCGACGCTCAACGGGAGCGTCACGCCGGATACCTGGCAGATGTGGAACGCCCTCGGCGGCAAGTGGTACGCCACCGCCGCACCGGGGCTGGGGCCGTGCCCGCCCTCGTCGCCGTGTACCCTGAGCACCCTGCTCGCCTACTACCCCAACGCGGGCATCCGTGTCGGCAATAGCTACACTGGCGACTCGGCGGGGCAGCTTCTGTTCGAGGTCGGCGGCTGGGGTCAGCCGTTCACCGGCTATGTGGACGCGCTAACCATCGGCGTGAACAGCACGGCCAACAACCTGCTGACGGGTCTGACCAAGCGCATCCTTCGCTTCGACAACGTGACCATCACGACGTATGACTTCGAGCCGAACGCGCCGACCGCCGTGAGCGTGCGGTCGTTCAGCGCAACGTCTGAGGGCGGCGACGTCACGCTGCGTTGGGAGACGGCGTCGGAGGCGGATGTGCTCGGCTTCCGGCTGAGCCGCAGCGCCGAGGCCAACGGCCTGTATACAACTGTCGGGACGGACCTGATTCCAAGCGAGATGTCGCTGAGTGGCGCGAGCTACGCGTCTAGCGACGCGGGTGTCCCAAGTGGACGTTGGTACTATCGCCTGGAGGTCGTATCGACGAGTGGCGTAGTTATCGAGACGGTCGGTCCGGCCGCAGTCGTCATTGACTAGGCGTACAGTTTCAATATTTTTACATTACGTCCGCAGCCAGGCGTAATGCTTCGGGTCTGATAGTCGTTTAAATAGTAGGACAGAGTTGTCCCAGGGGTAGGACTTGGCTACGTAAGTCATGGGGGTGCTTATGTTACACAGAGCCGTGGTTGTCGTCATCTCTCTCGTCCTCGCCTTTGGATTTCTGAGCGCTCGAGGGGCACAGGACGTGGGCGCCGCCACTGGCTGTGGCGCGGCGTGCTACGTGGATGCGGCCACGGGCAACGACGCGAACGCTGGCACACAGGCCAGCCCGCTGCAAACGGTCCAGGCGGGGATCAACGCGGTCAGCCCCGACGGCACCGTCTACGTTGCGGCCGGAACATACGCCGAGCTTGTCAACGTCAACAAGACCGTGACGCTCAAGGGCGCGCAAGCCGGCGTGAGCGGGGTCGGCCGCTGCAACGCCACAACCGGCGAGTCCATCATGAACGGCTCGCAGGGCGCTTTCTATGTCACGGCCAACAATGTCGTCATTGATGGCTTCGTCGTCGAAGGCGCGACGAATACGACTTACCTGGGCTACGGCATCGCCCTGGCCGGGTCTCAATCCGGTGGGCAGGTTCTCAACAATGTCATGCGCAACAACATCGCCGGCCTGTACCTCAACGGCAACGGCACGACGAGCAACCCCAGCAGCCTGACGCTCGTCAGCCAGAACTGCTTCATGACCAACAACGTGTCCGGCCCGGCAAGCGGTAACGGCATCTACTCTGACGCCGGATTGACGTTCGCCAAAATCGACGGCAATTACTCCACCGGCCACGACACCGCCGCCATCCTGCTGACCGGCACAACGCCCAATGCCGTCAACGATGTGACGATCTCCAACAATCGCCTCAATCTCGACAACCGCATCCGCCTCACCGACGCCACCAACGTGATGGTCAGCGGGAACACCATCACCGGCTCAGCTGTTCACGGCGTACAACTTGCCGGCGCGACCAGCAACATTACCATTACCGGCAACGATATTCGCCAGGCGACCTATGCTGCCGTGCGCATCTACGACTCCGATAGTGTTGGGCCGAACACGACCAGCACGATCTCGTCGAATGCGATGATCAGCAACACCTACGGGATTGTCATCGCCGACCCGGGCGCCGTGTCGGACATCACCCAGAATTCGATCTCCGGCACAACGGCTGGGCTGGGCATCGACCTTGACCTGACCGGCGCCTTCCCGCCTGACGGCGTCACACCGAACGATCCGCTGGACGTGGATGTCGGCCCGAACCAACTACAAAATTATCCTGTGCTCAGCACGGCGGTCTCGGACGGCACGCAGACCACCGTGAACGGCACGCTCAACAGCACGCCGAACACAACCTTCCGCATCGAGTTCTTCTCGAACCCGTCGGCTGGCATGTCCAACCACGGCGAGGGCAAGACGTACCTCGGCGCAATCAACGTGGCGACCAATGTGACGGGCAACACGGCCTTCGTCGCCACTGGCCTGTCGCCTGCGCCCGCCGGCCAGTTCATCTCGGCGACGGCGACCAATACGACGGCGGCCAGCCCGTTCACCTCCGAGTTCTCCGCCGACGTGGCGGCGCAGGCGCCGACCTCGGCGACCATCGTCGTTCAGCCGTCGAACCTGAACGGGTGGGCGTTCCAGGAGGAAACACCGGTCGGGTCGGGGACGTTCGTGACCGGGCCTGCAACGCCGCCGTTGAGCACGGGCAGCGCCCAGCTGACGGTGGACGCGACCGGGCGCGAAATCCTCTACCTCGCTGGCAACGGGGGGACGTACCTGAGCCAGATCACCGGCCTGCAATACAGCACGTATGAGCCGCTGGGCAGCCCGCCGTTCCTGGCCCTCTCCTTCCAGATCAACGTGGACTACGACCTGACGGACACGAACACGAACTGGCAGGGCCGGCTGACCTTTGAGCCGTACATGTCGGGGACGGTGACGCCGGGCACGTGGCAGACGTGGTCGCCGCTCAGCGGCAAATGGTGGGCGTCGGGCGCACCGGGGAACACGGTGTGTCCGCAGAACAACCCGTGTACGTGGCAGCAGGTGCTGAACGCCTTCCCTAACGCCGGCATCCACACGGTGTACCCAGCAGTGATGTTCCGGGCGGGCGGGCCGTGGGCGCCTGGCTTCACAGGGAACGTCGATGCGTTCACCCTGGGTATCGGGTCGAACTTCACGACCTACGACTTCGAGCCTGACCCGGCGACGGCGACGCCAACCGTCACTGAGACGCCGACGGTCACAAACACGCCGACGGATACGCCAACGCCGACGCCAACCGTCACTGAGACGCCGACAGTCACAAACACGCCGACGGATACGCCAACCTCGACGCCGACGGTTACTGAGACGCCGACGGTCACAAACACACCGACGGATACACCAACCTCGACGCCGACAGTCACCAATACACCAACGGCGACGGCCACCCTGACCCCGACGCCGACACTCACGCCGCCTCCGTGCAATGTCATCAGCTTCAACGCGGCGCCGTCGCCCAACATGCCCCTGGCAGCAGGGCCGGACTTTGTCGCCGTCGGCGATTTCAACAATGACGGCAAGCTCGACCTGGCGACAGCGAACTATAGCTCCGGCAACGTCTCCATCCTGCTCGGCGACGGCGCGGGCAACTTCACGCAGACGGCCCTGGCTCCGGCCGGCCCAAGCGCCGCAACCCTCGCCACCGGCGACTTCAACAACGACGGCAAGCCCGACATCTTCGTCACGAGCTGGTATGGCAACACCGTGACCGTCTTGCAGGGCAACGGTGATGGGACAGTGACCCAGGTCGGAATGCCCATTACCGTCGGGACAAGCCCGTGGTCTGTTGCGGTAGGCGACTTCAACGGTGACGGCAAGCTCGACCTGGTCGTTGGCAACTATAGTGACAGTACTTTGATGGTGCTGAAGGGTGACGGGCTGGGCGGCTTCACGCCGTTTGCCGGCTCACCCATCGCGTTGCCCTCATCGGGGCCGAATGTGATCGCCGTGGGCGACCTGACCGGCGACGGCAAGCTCGACCTGGCCGTCTCCTACGACGTCGCCAGCGCGCCGGTGACGATCCTCAAGGGCAATGGCGACGGGACGTTCACACTTCTAGCCGGGTCGCCGATTGCCGGTGACAATGTCTACTCGATAGTCATGAAGGACTTCAACGCCGACGGCAATCTGGACCTGGCGACAGCGAACTACGGCTCCGGCAATGTAACCATCATGCTGGGCAATGGGAATGGGACGTTCCAGACGCCGACGACCATCGGCGGGCTGTCTACCCCAGCGTTCCTGGCGGCGGGCGACTTCAACGGCGACGGCAAGCTCGATCTCGCCGTCGCGGAGTACTTCGCCAATCAGGTGAGCATCCTGCTCGGCGATGGGCTGGGCGGCTTCAGCCAGTACGGCTCGTTCGGCACGGGCGCGCAGCCGTACTCAGTCGCGGCAGGTGACTGGAACGGCGATGGCCGGATCGACCTCGCCACGGCGAACTACGTCGGCAGCAGTGTGAGTGTTCTCCTGAATACGTGCATCCTGGCGACGCTGACGCCGACGCCGACCATCACCGACACACCGACGGTGACGAACACGCCGACGGATACGCCGACCGTCACCAACACGCCAACCGACACGCCAACGGTGACGAGCACCCCGACGGACACGCCGACGGTGACGAGCACCCCGACGGATACGCCGACCGTCACCAACACGCCGACAGATACGCCGACCGTCACCAACACGCCAACGGTGACGAACACGCCGACGGACACGCCGACCGTCACCAACACGCCGACGAATACCCCGACCGTCACCAACACGCCAACGGTGACGAACACGCCGACGGATACGCCGACCGTCACTAACACCCCAACCGACACGCCAACGGTGACGAACACGCCGACGGATACGCCGACTGTCACCAACACGCCGACGAATACGCCGACCGTCACCAACACACCGACGAATACGCCGACCGTCACCAACACGCCAACCGACACGCCGACTGTCACAAGCACACCGACGAACACATCCGTGCCGACGAACACGCCAACGGCGACGAGCACACCGACGAACACATCCGTGCCGACGAACACGCCGACGGCGACGAACACCCCGACGAACACGCCAACGGCGACGAGCACACCGACGAGCACATCCGTGCCGACGAACACGCCGACGGCGACGAACACAGCCGTGCCGACGAACACGCCGACTGTCACAAGCACACCGACGAACACAGCCGTGCCGACGAACACGCCGACGGCGACGAGCACACCGACGAGCACATCCGTGCCGACGAACACGCCAACGGCGACGCCAACGCTGACAAGTACGCCGACGAATACACCGACCGTGACGGTTACACCGACGCAGACGCCTATCGTCAACACGGTGATCGTCAGTCAGGCTAACCCGAATGGCTGGGCCTTCATCCAAGAGGCGACGACCGGCGTCGGCGGCTACGTGACCGGCCCCGGCACACCGCCATTGGGCGTGGGCAGCGCGCAGCTTCAGGTGAACAGCACCGGCATCGAGAGCCTCGCCAGTGGCCTCTACGCTGGCACACGCCTCGACCAGCTCACCCAGCTCGTCTATCACACCTACACCCAGTCGAGCACACCGCCCGAAGCGATCATGCTCCAGCTCGACATGGACTACAACCTCAACGACGCCAACACCGCGCCCCAGGGCCGCCTGGTCTATGACCCCGCCCTCAACGGCACGCCGGTCGTCGGCGCGTGGCAGACGTGGAACGCCCTGAGCGGTAAGTGGTACGCGACGGGCGCTCCCGGCAACACGATTTGCCCGCAGGCGAACCCCTGCACCCTGGCGACGCTCCTCGCCGCCTTCCCCGACGCGGGCATCCGCGTCGGCGCGACCGGCCCTGGGGACCCGGCCGGGCAGATCCGCTTCGTCGCGGGCGGCTGGGGCATCCCGTTCCTGGGCAACGTGGACGACTTCACCATTAGCGTCAGCGGGACGGCGGCGGCGAAGCCCGGCGGCCTGGCGAGCATCTGGAGCGTGAGCAACACGACGACCACGACGTACAACTTCGAGCCGAGTCAGCCAACCGGCATTACGGTGCGGTCGTTCGACGCCGCAGCCAGCGGCAGCACCGTCACTCTGCGCTGGGAGACGGCGTCGGAAGCGAACCTGCTGGGCTTCCGCCTCTGGCGCAGCAGCCAGGCGAACGGCGGGTACGAAGCGGTTGGCCCGGCGCTGATCCCGGCTGAGTTAGCGCCCGGCGGTGCGGCGTACACGTGGAGCGACACCCAGGTGGTCGATGGCCGCTGGTACTACAAGCTGGACGCCGTAGCGACCGACGGAATGGTGGTCGGGACGTACGGGCCGACGCTGGCCGTGGTCGGCGCGGCGGAGGGAGGGGCGCCCTACCGCATCTTCCTGCCGCTGCTGATGACGCTTCAAGACTGGTTCAGGTAATCAAGGGGGGACGTGATGAACGCGACGGGGTAGGGAACGCATCCCTACCCCGTCGCATTGGTTCCACCTTACAGTTTTGGCGCTGACTGAGAACTGCACCGTTTCAGCGTAATGACATTTCACCGCTACCGTCTAATTCTTAGGATACGTCTTTACATTTTCATAATCCTGGGGGGGAACCATGCCGCGCAGCATAGCCTGGGCATGTATTTGTGTGTTCGTCGCGGGTATGCTGGCGGCGCTGGTAGTCGGCCGCGCTGATGCGGCTCCGGCATGCGGCGCAACCTGCTACGTCGACGTAATCACCGGCAACGATAACAACAGCGGCACGTCCGCCAGCCCACTCAAAACGATCCAGGCCGGGATTGACGCCGTCGACCCGAGTGGCACGGTCTACGTCTACCCCGGTGCTTACAGTGAAACCGCCGCTAACCGCACCCCCTTCGATGGCAGCGGCCCGTATCAGTTCGGGCTATTCATCGGCCAAGCCAAGAGCGGCATCACCATCCAGGGTCTCGACGCCAACGGCATCCCCATCACCGCTTACGCGGCGGCGCAGGCCACCATCACCACGAACGCCACAAACGCCTTCGGGCCGAGCGGCATCTTCGTCGAAGGCGACAACGTCACCCTGTCTGGACTGCGCATCGGCCCCAACAGCCCTTCGAACAATCGGACCATCGAGGTCACCGGCGACAACTTCGCGCTCGTCAACTGCGACATCGCAGTGGCGGGCGGCGGCCGCGTCACCTTCGATGACCCGCGCTTCGACGCCGTCAACAACATCTCCCACGTCCAGCAATACACCCTGAGCGGGAACCTGTTTGGGTTGGGCGCGTCCGTCGTCGTGACCAACGGCGCGGGATACTCCGGCGCTGCGGCAGGCCGCGTCATCCAGAACAATGTGTTCGACCTGGTTGGGCTGAACGGCCCCGCCATCGACTTCACTGGCTCTGGCACCGGCGTACCCGGTCTGACCTACGCCGTGGGCAGCGCCGTCATCCAGAACAATCAGTTCCAGAACGCGGCCTCGCAGTACATTCGCGCCCAGGGCGGGTATGACAACACGCAGTTCGACTGGGCCGGTTACTGGAACAACAATGTCTACGACAAGGCGGCCATCGTGGGGGCGGCCCCACCGGCCGTTGTCAGCGCGTATTCGTATACCAGCGGCGCTACCACCTTTACCAATGTCCGTCACATTGCCGCTACGATTCAGAGCGAGATCAACGACGGCCAGGTAGGTGACACGGTGCTGGTGCATGACGGCACTTACCCGGAAAGCCTCGTCATCACGAAGGCCATCAACCTCCAGGGCAGCCAGGCCAACATTCTGGCGAAAGGCCGGCCGGGGCCGGAGTCCATCATCAAGCCGGCTATGCCGGCGGCCGCCATCGATATCCGCGCCGACAACGTGACCGTCAACGGCTTCACCTTCGACATGGCCGGCCTCACCCCGGCCTGGACGATCACCGCCAACAGCAAGCCCGGCGGTGGCCGCTTCAGCGGCGTCCAAATCCTGGACAACCACTTCCAGGGCAACCCGGCGACCGTGGGACAGAGTGACCCCGGCGGCGCGTACCTGTCGAACCAGGACAACGTGCGCATCGAGGGCAACTTCCTCGACGCGCTGGGAAGTTATGGCGTCTACCTCGCTCAAAGCTCGAACAACGCCATCTACCGCCAGAACGATAGCGTCAATAACTACTTCGCCAACCTCTATACCCACGACCTCACCCATACCGGCCTGCTGGCCGAGGGCAACCGCGCCGACTCCGACCAGATGCTCCTCTTCGGTCTGAAGAATGCCACGGTTCAGAACAACTCGTTTAAGGGCAGCGCTAGCGGTCCGGCGCGACTCTACCTCGGCGGCGGCAACCAGGGCGTGCTCGTCAGCGGCAATACCTTCCAGGCCGTGCGCAGCCAGGCCATCCTCGCCGCCGACGCTGGCCTCGGTTACGGGGCGAATGACAGCCTCACCGTCACGCAAAACAGCGTGACGACGCCGGTCAGCGGGCTTGCGCCGGCCAGCGCCATGATTGACCTGCGGGGCGTCACGGGCGTCGTGTCGGTCACCCAGAACAACATCACCCTTCAGTCGAGCGCGTTCCCGGGCGGCGTCACCTCGGTGTACGGCATTCGCGCGGGCGGCGCCGTCGTGAATGGCGTAACGCAATATCTCGGGCAGGCAACCATCGCCGGTAACACACTCGCAGGTGGACTTGTCGGCGGCACAGGTGCGGCGGGCCTGCCAGCGTCCTCGGGCATCTGGATTGATACGAGCGTATCCAACGCGGGGCCAGCCATCAGCCTGGGCAACAACAACGTCAGCGGTTGGGTCAATGGTATTACCCTGTTCAATTCCAGCGGTCTGCCTGTCGTGCCGAATCGCTCGATGAGCGTCACGTCCAATAGTATCCAGGACAACACGGGGACCGGCGTTGCGGTCGGCAATACGGGCGTGACCGCAGCAATTCTGGGCAACTCGATCTACAGCAACAGTCTGCTCGGCATCGATCTTAACCTCGATGGCGTGACCCCGAACGACCCCCAGGACACGGACTCTGGCGCGAACCGTCTCCAGAATTATCCCGTGCTTACCTTGGCGGCGTCTGACGCGACCCAGACGATGGTGACCGGGACGTTGAACAGCACGCCCAACGCCAGCTTCCGCATCGAGTTCTTCAGCAGCCCGATTGCCGACGCATCGGGCTACGGCGAAGGCAAGACCTACCTGGGGGCCATCAGCGTGACGACGGATGGCAGCGGCAACGCCAGCTTCACCGCCACTGGTCTACCGCCGGCGCTGCTTGGCTATGCCATCGCCGCCACGGCCAGCGCCCAGACGATCCCGCCCAACCCGACGGTCCTGTATACCTCCGAATTTTCGGCCGATGTCCTCGTTGGAGCAGCGCCTACACCGACCAGCACAGCCACCGCGACACCGACGGCGACCCCGTTGCCCTGCGCCACCGTCGGCCTGGCCGGTCTGCCGCTCATCAATGTGACGGGCGGCACCTGGCCGGTCGCCATCGTCGCCGCCGACTTCAACCGCGATGGGCTTCTCGACCTGGCCGCTGCGAACTACATCCCAGGGAACGTGACGGTGTATCTCGGCAATGGGAGTGGTGGGTTCAGCCAGGTTGGCTCGGCGCTGGCGACCGGGTCGGGGGCGCGCGCGTTAGTTGTCGGCGATTTCAACGGCGACGCGTTCCCCGATCTCGCCGTCGCCAATCTCAGCGCGGGGACGGTCAGCATTCTGCTTGGCCAGGGCAACGGGACGTTCAGCCAGCCCAACACCGCCATCACGACAGGCGGCGGGGCGGCCTTGCTTGCCGTCGCCGATCTCAACAGCGACGGCAAGCTTGACCTGGTCGTTCCCAACTCGACGTCGAACACGCTCCGCGTCCTGCTGGGCAACGGCGACGGAACGTTCAACGCCCTCGCCCCGATCGTCGTCGGCACGGGGCCATACGCTGTCGCCATCGGCGACCTGGACGGCGACGGCAAACCCGACCTGGTCGTGGGCTTCAATACCGGGAGCAGCGTTACGCTCCTCAGGGGCAACGGCAACGGAACGTTCACGTCCCTCGGCTCGGTCACGGTGGGCCTACGGCCGGTTCACCTCCTGCTGCGTGACTTTAACGGCGACGACAAGCTCGACCTGGCGACGGCCGACAACGGCGACGGCACGGTCTCGATTCTGTATGGCCGAGGCGACGGAACATTCGATCCGCGCATCCCCATCCCCATCGCCTACTACCCGCGCTACCTGGCCGCAGCGGATCTCAATCGGGACGGCGCGCTCGACCTTGTGGTGACGACTTCGGCGACCAATACCCTGGGCACGGGCGGGGGAACGAACGGCATCATCGTGCTCCCTAGCAATGGCCAGGGTGGGTTTGGCGTGCCGTCCGCGCCCTCTCCCATCACGGGCGAGGTGTGGTGGGCGACAACGGGGGATTGGAACGGCGACGGGCAAGCGGATGTTGTAGCGGCAGACTGGGAGTCGAACGGACTCGCCCTCTTCCAGAATACCTGTGGTGCGCCGCCGTCAACGCCGACACTGACCCCGACGATTACGCTGACGCCAAGCATCACGCCGACGCCGACCGCCACACTCACCGCCACCAGTCAGCCAACGCCCACCCAGACGCCGACACCAGTGGTCGTGAACGTCCTTGTTGATCCGTCTGAGGGAGGTTGGAGCTTCCAGCAGGAGAGTCCGAGCGGCGCGGGCGCTTTCGTGCCCGGCCCGGCTGTACCGCCGCTCAATTACGGCAGCGCCCAGTTGACAACCAACGCAACCGGGCGCGCCACCATTTCGACCGTGCTCCACGCGGGAACGCGCCTCGACCAACTCACGCAGCTCCTCTACCACACGTATACGCAGTCGGGGGGTCCGGCGAATGCCGCGACCCTGGAGCTTGACATCGACTACAACCTCTCCGACGCCAACCTCGCGTCGCAGGGACGCCTCGTGTACGACCCAACAAAGAATGGCGTTGTGACCCCCGGCGCGTGGCAGACGTGGTCGGCGCTGAACGGCGTCTGGTACGCGACGGCGTCGCCGGGGCTGGGGGTCTGTCCAGCAGCGGCGCCCTGCACCGTCAGCCAGGTTCTGCTCGCCTTCCCGAACGCCGGCATCCGCGTGGGCGCGACAGGCCCTAGTGATCCGCCTGGAAAGATGCTGTTCGCCGCCGGCCCCGTCGGCGCCACCCTTTCCACCAACGTCGATGCCTTCGTGATCGGCATGAACACTGCCAGCGGCTCGAAAGCCACCGCCCCCGCTAATGTCACTATCACCACCTACGACTTCGAGCCGAGGGACCCAACGGCGGCGCAGATGCGCTCCTTCAACGCGACGCTGGCAGGCAGTCGGGTGACACTCCACTGGGAGACGCTGTCGGAGGTAGGGCTACTCGGCTTCCGCGTCGGACGCAGCGCCACGGCAGAAGGCGGGTACGAAGGGGTCGGGCCGACGCTCATCCCGGCTCAGTTGTCGCCGGGCGGCGCCGCCTACACGTTGGATGAGGTTGACGTGCCGAGCGGCGTGTGGTACTACAGACTGGAGCTTGTATCCGCGACGGGGCAAAGCCTGGGTATGGTCGGGCCGACGAGTGTCACCGTGGGCCCGATTGAGAGCAGTTCAAGCTACAGTCTGTTCCTCCCGCTGCTCAAAGTGCTGCCGAATTGGCCTAGATAGGCGGTATCTCATGAATGTCGCATGAGCCTGACCCACATCCGCTTCCGCGAAGCTAACCCAAGTTCGGACCATAACCTCCTTGCGGAACGACACGCTTCGTGCTATACTATGTTATGCCGCAGCGCGTTATAAGCGCGCCATCCAGGACGATGGAACGGCCAGGCAGGTCCCTCTTGGAGAGCCGCGCCTGGCCGTCATTGCAGGTCTTGTCATTGCGAGGAGGCACGACGAAGCAATCTCCCGGCGGGTGACAGTCATGCTATAGCCGCTCAGACCATCTGTTGCAAGGGCGGGAGGTTGCTTTGCTCCGCTCGCAACGACAGATTGGCCGTCTTAACATCACAACAGCGGCGGGTTGGCCGCGATGTAGGCGGCCACGTCGAACTTGCGGGTGAGGCCGGTGTAATTCATAGAGCGAATCTTACCGAAGATCGGGCGCTCCGGCCACGGACGGTCGTGGACGCCGCCGATGCACCAGGCGATGCCGACGTAGCCATTGGGGTCGCGGCCGTCCAGGTGGTAGCGGTCGTTGAGCCAGATGGCAATGTCCAGCGCTTCCTCGGGCGACGCGCTCCACTCCAGCAGCTTCTTGCCCCAGTACATGCGCAAGTAGTTGTGCATCTTTCCGCCGCGCACCATCTGGGCCTGGGCCGCGTTCCACGCCGGGTCGCCTGTCCGTCCAAACTCCAGCTCGTCCCGCATGTAGCGGTGCGGGCGCGGGTCGGCGCGGTGGTCGTCCAGGGTCTTTTTTGCCCAGTCCTTGAACCCATCGACGCTATCGTAGGTGGGCTGGTAGAGACAGAAGTTATCAGATAACTCGCGGCGGACGATAAGCTCTTCCAGGAACGCATCGACGCTCTCCGGCGCGGCGTCGCGACAGCGGGAAACTTCCCACGCGGCGCGCTGCGGGGCGAGCTGGCCGAAGTGCAAGTAGGGGCTGAGGTCTGACTGGCCGTCAATGACCGGGTTGTTGCGATCCTCGGCATAGGTGGGAAGGCGCTGGCACAGGAACTTGTCGAGGGCGAGCCGGCCGGCGGCCTCACCGGGCGTGAAGCCGTCTACCGGCCCAACTGAGGCATCGGCGCGCAGCCAGGCGCGCACGGCAGCCCAGTCAGTCGTGCCTTCAGCCCCTCCGTAGGAGTCCGGCTGGAGGGGCGGTAGACCCGTGAGGTACTCCGGCAGGAGCCGCTTCACCTTCGGGCGGAAGGTATACGCGCCGTGCTCTTCCTTATTCGAGGCAAGCCAGGCGGGAATGATGTTGTGGGCGTCGACTTCGTAGAGGGGAATGTTGATGGCGCGCGCGACGGCATCGCGCCAGGCGCGGCCGATGCGCAGCGGCGAGAAGTCCGTCACGACGAGGGCGGCTGCGAGAGTGTGGACGGCGCGGGGAACCTCTTCGGCGGGGTCGCCGTTGAGAAGGTGAAAGCGAATGTTGTGCCGGCGGAGAGTCTGTTCAACCTCCGCAAGCCCCGTCAACATGAAGTCGTAGCTCCGGGCGGTTGCGCCCGGAAAGGTCTGGGTCAGGGCGAAAACGACCCGCAGTGGCAGGTCGAGCTTGAGCGCCCACTCCTGGGCATACAGCAGCGCCGGATTGTCCTGGGCGCGCTGGTCCCGGCTCATCCAGTAGACCACGCACTGGCCGTGGGGAGAACGCTCGGCGACATTGAGGCGGCGGGCGCGGCGCGAATCGATAAGTGTCATACTCATGGCGGCGGTTCTCCGGGAGGCTTTCTGCCCCTCTTGAGCCATTCATCTCGCGCAATCTTTCCAGCCGGCCGCCAGGAAAGCGAGATACCCATGCTAGACGATTTGCCTGAGACGACGAGAACGGTGGAGAGATCAGATGTTGGGCCGACCCGGTCGCTGAAGATGCTGACCGCGTTGCCGGAGGCGGAGCGTGACGAGTGGGTGCGCCGCTTCCTGCCGAGGCACTTCCTCGAACGCTACCAGATCGACCCTGACACCTTCCTCAACGCCGAAGGCGAGCGCGTCGTCAAGCACGGCGGCTCGCCCCACACCGGCGAGGCCTGGCTGTCCATCTGGCGCCGCCTGAACGATCGCGATCCCCTGCTGTACGGCGAGGCGCGAGACACGCCCAACGGCCAGATCGAGCTGACCTTCCTGGCGACCAACGACCCGGACTCGCCCCGCTTCGACGTGGACACCGACGCCGAGGGGCGCTCGACGATGCTGGGCAAGGCGCGCCGCAACATCGCGGCCGAGATCGAGGCGATGAACGCCGGCCTGGCCCCCGGCCAGGTGCGCAAGGGGCTGGGCCTGGTGCTCAAGGAGGTCATCCCCCACTTCGAGCGCTTCCTGCAAGCCCTGGAGCACGAGTTCTTCTTCGCTTACCCCCTCGGCTACCACAACGCCATCCTCATGGAGCGCTGGGGCTTCGACTACCTCTACGGCGGGGCGTACATGAGCGAGCTGAATGACCGCTTCCAGCCCGGCGGCGACCTGTACGCGCGCCTCGACGGCTCGACGCCCTTCCGCCAGCCCCGCGCCGCGGCGACAGTGCGGGGCCGAAGTTGGGCCATCCACGACGGCATCCTGGGCGAGCCGCTGGAGCCAATCAAGCTGGTCAAACACCTGGGCCACGACGCGCGCATCTCGACGTTCGACGGCCCCTATTGAGGCGGAGGCATCATGCCGACCTTGGCGACACCCATCACCCTCATTTTCGACGGCAGCTGAGACTTCTGAACGCTGTGCATGGCGCTCGTGCAGCGCCTCGACCGTCACGGGCGGGTACGCATCGTCCCGTTCCAGCAGCCAGGCGTTCTCGCTGAGGCCAAGCTAACCGTCGCTGATACCGAAGGCGCGGCGTGGGTCGTGGATGCTGCCGGCCGCCGCTACCGGGGCGCGGCGGCCATCAACGCGGCCCTGGCCGCCGCGCTCGGCTGGCCCCCGCTGCTGGACGTGTACTTCTGGCCCGGCGTCATCGCTGTCGAGGATGCGGTGTACGCCTGGGTGGCCCGCAACCGCCGCCACTTCCCCGGTGTGACCCCCTACTGCCAGCGCCCCGGCGCCACCTGCGGCCCGGCGCCCGACGCCCCGGTTGCCGGGCGCGACGACACAGCGTAAAATAGACAACACTAAGCAACAGCGGGACACAGAAGAGGAGCAGCATATGGCCGTCGTTATCAGAAGCATGGACGAGGACTCAGTCGCTTTACCTGCCGACGTCATGACCGATCTCAATTTGCACGATGGAGATCGTGTCAAGATAATCGTGGAAGGCCAGACAATCCGGTTCGCCTCGCTGGATAAGTTTCTGGCGCTTCGTGGTATCCTTGCCGACGATGAGAGCTTTGATCAAGCGATTGACGAGCTCCGGCACATGTGGAAATAACCAAACCTTTACTCCCCTTTGTGTCCTCTGTGCCTCTGTGGCAATCTCCTCTTGGGTCACGCGTTGAAGTAAGGAACCTCACCCCTGACAGCACGAAACTAATGGGAATCTCCTCACTCAGCTGGAGTTATTATGGCGTATAACAGCCTGAACGAATTCGTTCAATTCCTCGAAAAGCGCGGGCAGCTCAAGCGCGTCAAGACCCGCGTCTCCAATATCCTCGAAATCACCGAAATCACCGACCGCGTCAGCAAAGGCCCGGCCGACCAGAACGTGGCCTTGCTGTTCGAGAACGTCGCCGGCCACGACATGCCCGTCCTCATCAACATGTTCGGCAGCGAGGAGCGCATGGCGTGGGCGCTCGGCGTCCAGAACCTCAATGAGATTGGCGACCGCGTCGGCAAGCTCATCACGCCGGAGATGCCACGCACGCTGATGGACAAGGCCAGCAAGGGCGCCGAGTTGCTAGGCGTCGCCCGCGCGGTCGGGCCGAAGATCGTCGGCAAAGGCGCGTGCCAGGAGGTCGTTATGCAGGACGGCTTCTCCCTGCGCAGCCTGCCCATCCTCCAATGCTGGCCGCATGACGCCGGGCAGTACATCACCTTGCCGTCGGTCTTCTCCCGCGACCCGCGCACCGGCCGCCGCAACGTCGGCATGTATCGCCTCCAGGTGTACGACGATAAAACGCTCGGCATGCACTGGCAGCGCCACAAGGGCGGAATGGAGCACCAGCGCGTCGCCCAGGAAACGCACAAGCCGACCATCCCCGTCGCCGTCTCCCTCGGCGGCGACCCGGCGATCATCTGGTCCGGCTCCGCGCCCTTGCCGCCGGACATCGACGAGATGATGCTGGCCGGGTTCCTGCGCGGCCAGCCGGTCGAGCTGGTGCGCTGCGTCTCGCAGCCCCTCGAAGTCCCGGCCGACGCTGATATCATCATCGAGGGCTACCTGGACCCGAACGAGCAGCGTACTGAGGGGCCATTTGGCGACCACACCGGCTACTATTCCCTGGCCGATACCTACCCGGTGATGCACGTCACGGCTATCACGCGGCGCAAACGCCCGATCTACCCGACGACTATCGTCGGCAAGCCGCCCATGGAAGACTACTGGATGGGCAAGGCCACGGAGCGGCTGTTCCTGCCGCTGATGCGCCTATTCCAGGGCGAGATCGTGGACGTGAACATGCCCGCCGAGGGCGTGTTCCACAACCTGGTCATCGTCTCCATCAAGAAGCGCTACCCGGGGCAGCCGCGCAAGGTGATGTATGGGCTGTGGGGCATGGGGCTGATGATGCTCGCCAAGACCATCGTCGTCGTGGACGAGGACGTGGATGTCCACAACCTGTCCCAGGTGGCGTTTGAAGTCCTGGCGAACTACGACCCGAAGCGCGACGTGGTCATCGTCGACGGGCCGACGGACGACTTGGACCATGCCGCGCTAGAGAAGAACTTCGGCGGCAAGATGGGGATTGACGCGACGCGGAAGACAGAGCGCGACCCCGGCCCGCACCAGACGTGGCCGGAGGAAATCGCCATGTCAGCGGACATCCGCGCCCTGGTGGACCAGAAGTGGGCGCAGTACGGCCTGGGGGGCTTCATCGGCCACGCGGGGCAGAAGACACCAGCGCCTGGCGCACTCAAGAAGCGCTAGGCGAACTGTGAAGCAATAAACGACTGCTTACAAGAATGTTACAAACTACTGGTCCCACATAAAGGGGATAGGCGCTAAAGGCACTTCCTGAACGCGCCAGCGCGCCATCTCTTTGAGGCGCTTGAAACTCAACCTGACACGAAATTCCTCTCCGAGTGTTGGAGCATTGCGCCCAGCGATCCAGATTGTAGTATTGGCATCAGGATTGTACTTTTCCTGTAACATCCCGTTCGGCACGGCGGCGATGATAATACTCCTTAGTTCGCGGCCACGACTTGTATCATCGTAGTGGTACTTTACGAATATGGTCGTGGTGATATAATGCTCACCCCTCAGCACCAACACAGTTGGCAATTTCCCCGGTTGGCTGACTAACTGCTGCGAGCGGAGTTGCCGCACCATCATGGAGAATTGCGATATTTGCAGGGTAGCCGTCAGAGCATCTTTTTCCGCCTTCGAATCAACAAACAGCGCCTGCTTTATAGCGTAGTCCGGGTGAAAAAGATAGCAGGCCCGCTTATAGTCAACCTTCCCGAATAGCCGCTGGTCAATTCTAGGCATCCCTAGTCGGTCCAGCGCCTCCCGGGTAATGTCCTCGCCAATGTCAGCAACGAGATCGCCCTCCTCACGGAAAATCTCAACGGCCGTATCTCTGTAATCGTAGATGCCCTGGGTGATAAGTCTCAGAGACGTTTTCTCGATTTCCTCTAGGCGCGTGGGGTTATTGGCAAGTTCATTCGGGTCTATAAGCATTTCACTAACCCTCAAACGCTACGTTATTCTTCGCAAGCCGTACATACTTCTCATCAAGCTCGATCCCTAGAAATTGACGCTGCTGACGATGAGCAGCAACAGCAGTAGTACCGCTGCCCATAAAGCAGTCAAGCACAATATCACCTGGATCGGTGAGAAGACGGATGACTCTGGTTGGAAGTTCAAGGGGGAACTTGGCTTCATGGTCGTCATTGACGCGAACCGAAGGGAAGCTCCAGACTGCGAGGGAGCCCCAATTGGACCACTCTTCAGGGGTGAGCCGGTTCCTGTCATAGCGAGTGATACCCGGCTTCCAGAAGATATACAAGTACTCGAACTGATCAACCGAGCGGTATGAAAGACTATGCCATTGTGAGTTTTCCCATGCCGGATCCTTCACCCATATCCTACGGTCATAGGGATAAAAGCCCCCATCAAGCGCCCACTGCTCAACCATACCACCCACGATTCTGACCCTCGTTTGCACTTCGTGCTTTCCTCCACGGATATTATTCCCATTGAGGCGACGGTCAACGGTTTGCTCGCTACACCCCAAGAGTTTTGCGATTTGATGCCTATTGGCTCCAGGGTGCTCATTCATCACTCTCAAAACGTCCTCTTTGGTCACCGATGATCGGCGCCGGTGTATAGCCTCGGCCTGGATACGAGGCATCTGTGGGTCCTTGAAAACGAGGATATCAGCAATATTGACAACCAGAAAACCACCTGGCTTGATAATGGGGAAATGTAGTCTGATGACCGACGCTAAGAGGTTCTGCCAGTCGTCGAAAGTGAGGTGCGTTTCGTAATCTTTCCCGACAAAGTAAGGGGGCGACCAAACACTGAGAGCGATGCTGTTCGGCTCTATGCGGGCCAGCAGATCCCGAGCATCCCCACAATAGATGTCATTGGGAGTAAGGTAGCTGGCTACCTCTTCTCGGTTGTTTTGCTTGGCCTCGTACCACGCGCGGAATTGAAGCTGCAAGTCCTTCGGCAGCCTCTCGAAGTTTAGCTCGGGCTGGCTAGCGTACTTTTTCCGCTGGTTCATGTTCGGTCTCCGGTACCTAAGTCCAGGATCGATGGCTTTTCGCTCTCAACCTTAGCTGAAACGGCTCTCCATATATTACTCACTTGGAGCGGACGGGCAAAGACGACACAAGGGAGTGAGCCATATGTTTCAGCGTCGTTCACGAGTGCTCTATCTACTCGTTCAACGATGATGCTATCTAATGCAAGGAGCCGGGGTTGCCCCGGCTCCTTGCATTTCTGATAACGAAGGGATGACCTCAGTCCTGGGGCGTGGGCATGGTGTTCCAGATGTCTGTGTCCCACTTCCACGCCCCACTCGCCTGGCGCTTCCACACAACAACGTACTTGGCGTGCTGCGTGACCATCTGCCCATCCGGCGTCTGGATGTTCAGCACTGCTGTCCCAATCTCGCGCCCCATGTCATCGCCGCCCAGCTCGAAATCCATGCTCTCCAGGGCCACGCTGCGGATGCCCATGTCCATCGCGCCCTGCCAGAACGCCTGGATAGCTTGCCGCCCCTGCATCATCGGCGCGTCCGGCGGCAGAAGCCGCGCGTTCTCGGTGTAGGCCTCGGAGCAGCCGGCGGCGTCGCCCCGGTTGTACGCCTCGACGAACTGGCGGTTGTTCTCGTAAATCGGCTGCATCTCGTGCATGGCGTCTCCTTGCGCTAACTGTCGTGGGGTCGAACTGTAGGGGGAACAGTATACCGCGCTCACCAGAGAGATGTCAACCCGTGCCATGCCTTGTTGCACGAGACGCCATACTCAGGCTCACGCGTAGGCCAGGCTGTCGCGGACGCTGATGCGCGTCGCCGAGCGAGCGGGGGCGATGGACGCCAGCACCGACAGCACCAGGATGACCGCCAGCCAGATGCCCACTGCCTGCCAGTTGTAGCGGTAGTCCAGCGGGAGCTTGAAAATTGTGTCCCCCAGCAGGTTCGACATCGGCCGACTGAACGCCAGCGAGATGAGCACCGACAACCCCCAGCTCATCAGCCCTTGCAGCATGCCCTCCATCACGAACATGCCCATGATCGTCGGCGACCGCGCTCCAATTGCGCGCAGCACGCCGATCTCCTTGGTGCGCTCGACGACGGCGATGGACAGCGCGCCCATCAGCCCAATCGCGCCGACGCCGGCGACGATGGTGGCGAGGGCGAGGAGCATGCTGGTGATGACGCTGAACGAGCCTTCGCTCTGGCGGCGGTTCTCCACCTCCGTCTGGGCCAGGCCGACCTTGACGCTCTGATCCTCCAGCCCTTGCTGGAGGTCCTTGAGCGTCGTGGTTGTGGCGGCTTCGTCGTGCGCCGTCGTGCGTACCAGCACGCGGTTGATACGGGGGTACTCCTTGCTGGCGTCCCAGAGCGCGTTGATGGGCGTGTAAATCGTCTCGGTGGAGAAGCCGACATCGCCCGATAGCGGCTGGTACAGGCCGACAATCTTGAAATCGGCTTTGCCCGCCTCGCCCAGGTTGAGCGTCACCGTGTCGCCGAGCGCCAGGCCGTTCTTGTCCGCCCCGCGCTTGCTAAAGACGAGCACGTTACCATCGCCCGGCTCGAGCCATCGCCCGGCGACAATCGGTTCCTCGGTAAACTGCCGCCCCGGCACAATGCCGTATACCTCCGTGCCCAGCCCGGCCTCCTTGAGCCGCTGCCCCTGCTGGAGCACCGTGGCCGACATGGTGAGCACCCCTTCGGCAGATGTGACGGTCGGGTTGGCGTTGATGACGTTCATGACCTTGTTCTGACGGTAGGTCCCCGTGAGATAGAACGTCCCGTCATAGTGCCGCCGGGCAAAGAAGTTGTCCATCGTCTCCGTGATGGATGAGCCGAGGGTCATCACGATAAGGAACATCGTCCCCGCCGAGACCAGCACAATCTGGGTCAGGATGAGGCGGCCCTTGCGGCGGAACATGTTGCCGAGCGCCGTGGCGTAGTGGGTGGGCAGCAGGCGCGCGCCAATGATTTCGATGAGACGGTCGAAGCGGTTCGAGCCGAACTTGCCCCCGATGCCATAGCTGGCAATCGCCTCGCGCACCGTCATTCGCGCCCCGGCCAGCACTGGCGCTAGTCCTGCGAGGAGCGGCACGGCGGTCGCCGCCAGAACTTGCAGGGTGACGGCGATATTGGAGAAGCGGAACGTCTCGTAATCGATGTTGAACAGGTTGAGGAACCAGCGCGTCACGGCCCAGGCCGAGAACATGCCCAGGGGCAGGGCGATGAACAGTGCCAGCAGGCCGTAGATGAGGACGCCGGTCAGGTAGAGCTGTAGGATGGTGTGGGACCGGCCGCCGATGGCCTTGAGGATGCCGATCTGGTTGGTCTGCTGTGTGATGAGCGCGGTGAGGGTGTTGTAGACCAGGACGACGCTCAGGAGCAGCGACACAATGGCGAGAATCTGCATCACCATGTTGATGCCTTCGACGTACATGCGGCCCCAGTGGCGGCTCGGGTCCTGGTACATCGTCGCGCCGACCGTGATACCGTCCTTCGCCAAGCGGTCCTTCAGGTCGTTGGCGACAACCTTGGCGTTCTCCGAGCTGTAGGGCGTGACCGTCACGTACAGCCCGCTGTACTTGTTCTCTGGCACATCGTAGCGCGTCATCGCGCTGCTACTCATGAAGAAGTATGCCTGGCCGCCGAACTGGGGCGGCGGCACGAACGGGTGGCGCACCTTGCCGGTAATCGTGAAGGTGCGCTGCTTGTCGTCTTGCTCGAAGACGACCTTGTCACCAATGTCGAAGCCATACACGCTGCTGGACAGGCGCTCGATGTCGACGCCATTGCGCGCCGGCCACGTCCCCTCGCGCAGCTGGAGCATGTCCATGCGCTGGTTGTTCCAGTCCTGGCGTAGCACCAGCATGCCTTGTTTGAGGTCGCCGCCGGCTTTCGGGCGGTAGCTGATGTTGACAACATTGAATGGCTCGATGTCCGCCACACCCGGCGCGCGCAGGAGGCCGTGGACCACCTCCTGGGAGATGTAGTCGTTCAGGTACATCTGGATGTGGGAGGGGTGAACGGCCTGGTGCGCCGCGTCCATGCCGGACAGAAGCTGGTCCACCATGCCGAACACGACGCCGATGGCGAACACACCCGCCGCGATGGACAACACCGCCAGGACTGTGCGCGTTTTGTACGTCCAGATGTCGAACCAGACTTTGTACCAGAGTACGCCCATGCGCCCTCCTTAGTACCCCGCCCACTCCGGGTGGCCGATGTATTCGTCGCGGACGATGCGCCCATCGAGGACTTCGACGACGCGCGGGACATGCGCGGCCAGGTCCTTGTCGTGGGTCACCATGACCATCGTCTTGCCCTTGCTGACGACCTCCGTGAACAGGTCGAAGATGTCGTGCGACGTGTGGGAGTCGAGGTTGCCGGTCGGCTCGTCGGCGATGAGCAGCGGTGGGTCATTGGCGAGCGCGCGGGCGATGGCGGCGCGCTGCTGCTGGCCGCCGGAGACCATGCTGGGCAGCTTGTGCGCCTGCTCCGCCAACCCGACGATTTCCAGGAGGTGCAGCGCCCGCTCCTGTCGCTCGCGCCCGCGATACTTCCGTGTCAGGTCCATCGGCAGCATCACGTTCTGGAGCAGGCTCAGCGCCGGGAGCATCTGGAAGAACTGGAAGATGATGCCCACGTTCTCCCCGCGCCAGCCGGCGAGCGCGTCCTCGCTCATTTTGTGTACCGGCTGGCCGGTCACGATAATCTCGCCGCTGGTCGGCCGGTCGATGCCGGTAATCATGTTGAGCAGTGTCGACTTGCCATTGCCCGACGGACCGACGATGGAGACGAACTCGCCCTGCTTCACGTGGAACGAGACGCCCTTGAGGATGGTGATCGTCGAGCCGCCGACGACGAAGGACTTCACCACGTCGCTTACCTGGACGACCGGGGCGGCCTGCTGTGCTATCGTCACCATGAAACCTCCTCTCCTCTAGACGCGCGCGGCCCAGATGATGTCGGGACGGGCGGTGAACGTCTCCGCGTCGTAGAAATCGGCGACGTTGATGTTCCCAGCGTGCTGGGTGACAATGTCGAGCGGCATGTCGACGTAGTTCTCCCGCTGGCGGTAGCAGACCACGCGCCCGTACTGGCGGCCGAGCACCAGCTTCATCGTCAGCGCCGCGAAGTTCATTGCGCCGAGCAAGTCCTGGCCGTCCGGGTCGCCACTGCGGATGAGGTACGACAGCGGTTGGAACAGCATGCGCTGGCCGGTGATATTTTCGAGAATTTCGGTGATGACGGCGCCGCTGCCCGTCACGTGCTGGCTGCGATTGCCGATGGTGGCGATGTCGGCCAGGATTTCGTCCTCGATGCGCTCGCGCTCCCCGACGGCGATGGCCTCGGCCAGGGTGCGCGAGTTCGCCAGGCGCGTTAGCTCTGGCAGGTACGTGCGCATCTGCTCGGGGACGACGCGCGTCGCCTGCGCCACGGTCAGGATAGCGTAGTTGCTGGAGTTGCTGCGCTTGTCGTCTAGCAGCAGGGGGGCAAGCCGCTGCGGGTCGAAGGGCACTTCGGGGATGAGGATGCGGTCCGCTCCCGCCAGCACCGAGATGAGCATCGTCGTCAGGCCCGTCGTGCGGCCCACGACCTCGACCACGGCGACCTCCTCGCGCGACGCGGCCATGGCGCGCATCTCGTGGATGAAGCGCACGCCCCGCCCAAGGGCCGTCGAGAAGCCCAGGCTGTAGTCGCTGCCATTGACGTCGTTGTGGACACTCTTGGGGATGCCGATCACGGGGACACCGTCGTCGGCGAGATGCGCGGCGTACGCCAGCGTCTCGCTGTCGCCCATGACGATCAACGCTTCGAGGCCCAGCGCCTCGATAGTCGCCTTGATGTGGGGCGTCAGGTCCGTGGGCGTGGCGGCCGCCGCGCCCAGGAACGCCGGCATGCAGTCTGACGGTGTCTGGGCCGGGTTGATGCGGGTGGAATGCAGATACGCGCCCGGCATGCGGTCGATGTCGCGGGCGCGCACAC
Organism: Anaerolineae bacterium; assembly: GCA_039810085.1. Lineage (GTDB taxonomy): Bacteria > Chloroflexota > Anaerolineae > Epilineales > JAHCIE01 > JBDHWG01. The sequence continues at coordinate 25,562 of JBDHWG010000026.1, read as the reverse complement.
GAGTCAGGTTGAGGATGTTCTCGGCGTAGCTCTGGGAGTCCTGCGGGTTGTAGTGGAGCAGCCCTTCCCAGCCCTTGCGGAAGCCAAGGACCGCGTAGCCGCGGTCGATGGCGCGGTAGACGATGGACTTGAGGCACACGTTCTGGCCAGGGGCATCGCCGCCGCCGGTGAGAATGCCGATTCGCTTTTCCATATGCATGTCGCTTTCGTCGAACAGGCAAATACGGACCCGCCTATGGATGGATTGTGGCGCGCCCGTACCAACGTCACTTGCTATTCTACCACGAATGCGCTGGCTCCGCAGGACGCAATATCTTCACGCAGGGTGAATATTTCACCATACGTGAAGATATTGTCAGCGCCGGTTACGAGTACAAGGACCTGGCGCTCGGCGCGCCGTTCTACATAGGGCAGGGCGTGCTGGATGTCATCGTACACGATCCGCGCTCCAACCTCGTGACGCACTTCCAGCCCGGCGGCACACAGGTTTACCAATCCCCTGTCACGATTGATTTGCAGTGCGGCTGCCGCTGCACCGTCTAGCCTGCGTGTCTCCCCTGATAGGAGTAAGATTGTAGATGGCCCGCTTCGCCTCTCTACAGGATTCAATTCGACAGAAGAACGCAAAGGCGCGAAGGCGCAACGCCGCTAACAGACTGAAGACTTATTTCTCTTTGCGTCATTGCGCCGTCGCGTCCTTGCGTTGCCGTCTTATTTTCGAGGCAGGCACACGCTGAGTACCTCTCAACCCTAAACGCAGTTCAGGCGGCGCCCAGCACCGCGCCTTCGCGGGCGGGCAGCGCCACGCGCACCTGGCCGTCTTCGACCACGCACGGCTCCCGACGCGTTGCCCCGCTCGCCATGAGCAGCGGCGTGAGAGCGATGCCGTCACGGAAGTACGCGCCGACGGGCAACTTGACCTCCCGCGCCGCCTCCCCCACGTTGAGCGCGACGACGAGCGTCTCATAGTCGTCGCGGCGGGCAAAGGCGTACACGTCGCCCTGAGCGTAGAGCTGATAGAAGTGGCCGCGCCGCAGCACGCGGTGGGCGTGGCGCAGGGCAACCGCCGCCTTGAAGAACGCCAGCAGATCGGTGTCCCACGCGCCCCGGTCGTGCCAGGGAAACGCCCAACGCGCGTCGGGGTCCTGGTGCGGCTTGTCGTACTCCAGCGTCCCGCGCAGGCCGATCTCGTCGCCGTAGTAGATGGACGGCGCGCCGGGGTAGGTCATCTGGAACAGGGTCGCCAGGCGCACGCTGGCCTTGTCGCCTCGCGCCAGGCTGAGCAGGCGCGACGTGTCGTGGCTATCGAGGATGTTGAGCTGCGCCTGCGTGACCTGCCAGTCGTACAGGTTGAGCAGGCGCTCGAGGCGCGCGCCGAACTGGGTCGCGTCGATGGCCGGGTGTGGGTCATACGAGCGCCCCTTGACCAGGGAGGGGCTGACGCGCTTCCCGGCGACGAAGGCGATGACACTGCCGGCGAACATGTAGTTCATCACGGCGTCGAAGCGGTCCCCCTGGAGGAACTCGCGCGCCTCACGCCAGATCTCGCCCACGATGTAGGCATCCGGGTTGACACCCTTCACCCGACGACGAAACTCCTCCCAGAAGCCAGGCGTCTTGATCTCCGCCGGCACGTCGAGCCGCCACCCGTCGATTTGAAACTCCCGCAGCCAAAACTCGGCGATACCCATGATGTACTCGCGCACCTGCGGGTTGTCGGTGTTCAGCTTGGGCAGGGCGCGGTTGCCCGCCCAACCCACGTAGTTGGCTGGACGGTTGCCCGTGTACGGCGCGAGCGGCCAGCCCTGGATGAAGAACCAGTCCAGCCAGGGCGAGTGGGGGCCGTGCTCCAGGATGTCGTTGAACGGGAAGAAGCCGCGGCTGGCGTGGTTGAACACGCCGTCGAGGACGACGCGAATGTTGCGGCGGTGCGCCTCATCCACCAGCTCGCGCAGCGCCGCGTTGCCGCCGAGCAGCGGGTCCACCTTCTCGTAGTCGTGGGTATGGTAGCGGTGGTTGCTGGCCGACTGGAAGATAGGCGTAAAGTAGATAGCGTTGATGCCCAGGTCGGAGAGGTGGTCGAGGTGTTCCACCACGCCGAGCAGGTCGCCGCCCTGGTAGCCCTCAACGGTCGGCTGCGCGCCCCACGGCTGCAAGTTGCTCGGCTTGGTGACGCGCTCGCTCTTGGCGAAGCGGTCCGGGAAAATCTGGTAAAAAACGGCGTCTTTCACCCAATCAGGCGTTTCAATTTTGACGTCTAGCCCTGTCTGCGTGTTCATGAGGTCTCCGATGTAGGTTGAGGATGTATTGAGTGGAGCAAGTCATAGGCCAGCCTACAGAAGAGGAAGCCCTCGACTAACGCGTGGTCGCTCCCGTCATCAACGTCACGAACGCGCCCTCGAGCGAGGGGACAGCCGGCTGGACAGAGTGGACGGTGACGCCGACGCTGCTGAGGTGGTCGCGGACGCGGCTGTGGGGTGTGCCCGGCTGGAGCATGATGTGCAGGCGCGTGCCCATAAGTGTGGCAGCGCGTACCCAGGGCTGGTCCACCACAGCTTCGAGGGCGGCCGAGGGAGGAGTGGCGTCAACTTCCAGCATGTCCGCGCCAAGGGAGTGGCGGATGGCGGCCGGTGTGTCACAGGCAATGAGGCGGCCGCGGCTCATGAAGGCCAGGCGGTGGCAGTACTCGGCCTCATCCATGTAGTGGGTCGTGACAAAGACCGTCGTGCCGCCGGCCGCCGTGTCGTAGATCATGTCCCAGAAGCCGCGGCGCGCCGCCGGGTCGACAGCGGCGGTCGGCTCGTCCAAGAAGAGAATGGCGGGCTGGTGGAGGGCCGCGGCGGCGAAGGCGACGCGCTGGCGCAGACCGCCCGGCAGGTCACTGGCGAGGGTGCGCTCAGCCGTGCGCAACTCGAAGCGGTCCAGCATGTCGTCGATGCGGGCGCTCCGCTCGCCCTTCGTGACGCCGTAGACACGGGCGTAGAAGAGAAGGTTCTCGCGCACGGTCAGGTCGTTGTATAGGGCGAACTTCTGGCTCATGTAGCCGATCTGGTGCTTGATGCGCTCCACGTCGCGCACGATGTCCAGGCCGAGCACCTGCGCGCTGCCTGATGTCGGCGGGATGATGCCGCACAGCATGCGAATCGTGGTCGTCTTGCCCGACCCGTTCGGCCCGAGGAAGCCGAACACCTCGCCGGTCTCCACCTGGAAGGTGACAGCATCGACGGCGGTGAAGTCGCCAAATCGCTTCGTCAGCTCGACCGTCTCCACGGCCAGCGTACTGTTCCTAGCATTGGCTGACATACTACTACCCTACATTCCCTTACAAGCCGTCATTGCGAGCAGAGCGAAGCAATCCTCCGCCCTTGCGATGGACACGCTAACCCGTGTATGCGCCGCTCTTGCCCACCGGAGATTGCTTCGTCGTCCTACCGTCCTCCTCGCAACGACGGCCTGTCTCTTGTCATTGCGAGCGGAGCGACGCAATCCCCCGCCCTTGCGATGGACACGCTAACCCGTGTATGCGCCGCTCTCGCCCACCGAGAGATTGCTTCGTCGTCCTACCGTCCTCCTCGCAACGACGGGCGTCACCGTGAGACGGCCAGGAACACGTCCTCCAACGTCGCCTCGACGGGCTGGGCCGCTTGAATAGTCAGGCCGCTGCCAAGAGCGCGCACCACACCGTCCGCCTGACTCGCCTCCCCAACCAGGACATGCAGCCGGTCGCCGAAAAGCTGCGCGCCCCGCACCGCCGGCGTCCGCAGGGCCAGGTCCCGGGCGTGGCGCAAGTCGGCGGGGCTGGCGTCGCGTAGGGTGATCTCCACGATGGTTTCGGGCAGGCGGCGGCGCAGCTCGTCTGGCGTGCCGACGGCGGTCAGCCGCCCGCGCACCAGGAAGCCGACGCGGTTGCAGCGCTCGGCTTCATCCAGATAGGCGGTGGACAGCAGGACGGTGAAGCCGTCGGCCTGGAGCCGGTACAGGATGCGCCACAGGTCGCGGCGCGACACCGGGTCCACTCCGGCGGTCGGCTCGTCCAGGATGAGCACCTGGGGGTGGTGGATCAGGGCGCACGACAGGGCGAGCTTCTGCTTCATGCCGCCCGACAGGTCGGCGGCAAGGCGGCGCTGGAAGTCGGCCAGGCCGCTGAAGGTGAGAATCTCGTCGGCCCACGCCGTCCACGCGGCGCGCCGCAGGCCGTAGACGTTGGCGAAGAAGCGGATGTTCTCGGCGACGGTCAGGTCGCCGTAGAGGGCGAACCGCTGGGCTACGTAGCCGACGCGCTCCCGCAGCGCCGCCGCGTCGCGCACCACGTCTAGCCCCAGCACCTCGGCCGTGCCGTCCGACGGAGCGATGACGCCCGCCAGCATGCGCAGCGTTGTCGTCTTGCCTGCGCCATCCGGCCCAACCAGGCCGAAAATCTCGCCCTGCGTCACGGTCAGGTCGAGTTGGTCGACAGCGGTCAGCGCGTCGAAGCGCTTGGTCAGCGCGTGGGTGGCGACGGTGGGCAGGGCATCGGGGGAGGCAGCCACGGCTACTCCAGGCTCCGATGGAAGCGCACTACACTCAGAGTGGCGATGATGACAGCGAAAATCAGGAGGGCCAGGGCCTGGCCGTAGAGATACTCCAACCCGACACCCTTGAGAATGATCCCCCGCAGCACCTGGAGGTAGTACGTCAGGGGCAGAATGTACGAGAGCAGGCGAATCACCTGCGGCATGGACTCGCGGGGGAACATGAAGCCGGTGATGAGAAACGTCGGCATCACGGTGAACATGGTGGTCTGCATCGCCTGGCCCTGGGTACGCGAGATGGTGGAGATGAGCAGGCCCAGGCCGAGCGCGCCGATGAGGAACAGCAGCGACATGAGCAGCAACAGCAACAGGCTGCCGTTGATGGGCACACGGAACCAGAGCGTGCCGATGATGAGGCACAGGCCGACCTGGGCGAAGGCGATGAACACATACGGCAGGAGCTTGCCGATGATAAGCTCGACGGGACGAATCGGCGTCACAACCAGCTGCTCCAGTGTCCCGCGCTCGCGCTCACGGACGACGGCGAAGGACGTCAGCAGCACGGCCTGCACCTGCAACACGACGCCGATGAGACCGGGGATCATGAAGTTGACGCTGAGCAGACCGGGGTTGTAGAGGATGTTCGGCCGCAGGTCGAGGGGCGGGTTGACGGAGCGGCCGAGGGACTGCGCCATGAGCTGCACGCCGCGTACCTGGGCGAGCGTGCTGGCGGTGAGCAGGGCCGTCTGGGCCACGTTGGGGTCAGAGCCGTCGATGAGCGCCTGCACCTGGGCCGGCTGACCGGCCAGCGTGTCGGCGCCGAAAGTGGGCGGGATGACGAAGGCGACCTTCGCCTCGCCGCTGTCGATGGCCGCGCGCGCCGCACGGGCGTCAGGCACATCCGCCACCACATCGAAGTAGCCCGTATTGACGGCGGCGCGCACGAAGTCGCGGCTGCGCTGGTCCCGGGTCTCGTCGGCGACGACAGTCGCAATGTGGTCCACCGTGGTGTTGATGGCGTAGCCGAACAGGAACAACATCATGATGGGCTGCACCAGGATGATGATGAGGGTGCGCGGGTCACGGATGATCTGGATGAACTCCTTGATGACCAAGGCGCGGATGCGCTCGACCATGCGCCTACCTCCCGCCGGCCAGTCGGGCGTCGGCGAACATGCCCGGCTTCAGGCGTCCGTCGTTGTTGGGGATGCGCACCTTGACGGCGAAGACCGTTTTGGCGCGCTCACTCTGGGTCTGGACGTTGCGGGGTGTGAACTCGGCCTGGGGCGAGATGAAGGTCACAGTGCCCTGGAAGGTCTCGCCCGGATACGAGTCGACCGAGATGTCCACGCTCTCGTTGAGCATGACCTGGCCGATGCGGTCCTCCGGTACGTACAGCGTCAGCTTCAGGTCGCCCAGGGGCGCGATGCTCAACAGCGCCGCGCCCGGCGAGACGGCTTCGCCGACGTGGACGGCGCGGCGGCTGACGACCCCGTCGCGGGGTGCGACCACGACCGTCTTGCCCGCCTGCGCCGTCGCAGCGGTGAGCGCCGCCTCGGCCTGGGCCACCTGCGCCTTCGCAACCGCGAGCTGCTCCTTGGTCGCGCCGTTCTTGAGGGCGTCCAGCCGCGCCTGCGCGCCTGCCTCGGCCGCCTTGGCCGCCGCCAACTGGCCCTCGGCAGCGTCAATCTGGCTGTTGGCGGCGATGGGATTGTCGCGCATGGCGGTCAAGTCGTTCAGGGAGCGCTGGGCCTGGTCGAGATTCGCCGCGGCGATGTCCACTTCCTCAGGCGTCGCGCCGCTCTCGGCGTCGGCCAGGCGAGTCTCGGCGCTCTGCACCGCAGCCCGTGCTGCGGCCAGAGCCGGCGTCATCGTCGTCTGCTTGGCCGCCAGGTCCGCCTGGGCCTGGGCTAGCGCCGACTCGGCCACCGAGACCTCCTCCGGCAGCGCACCGTTGCGCAGCTTGGTCAGGTTGTTCTGGGCGTTCTGCACCGCCGTCTCGCCGGCCAGGGCATTCGCATTGGCCTGGTCGCAGCGGTAGCTGTCGTACTGTTTGTTGTGCTTCGGCTCGCCGCAGACCCCGTCGCGCGTGGCCTGCAAACCCCACAGTGTGTTCTTCGCCTGGTCTACGGCCAACTCGGCGGCGTGGATATCCTCGTCACGCGGCCCCTGCTTCACCAGCGCCAGCTTGTTCTGGGCCGCGTCCACCGCCTGCTGGGCGATGTCCACCTGGGCCTTCGTCGTCGCCTCCAACTGCGTCAACGCGCTGCGCGCCTGGTCCCGCGCCGCCCGCGCCGTCGCCAGATCGCCCTTGCGCGGCCCGGCCTTGACCTGGTCCAGCCGTGCCTGCGCCGCCGCGACCGCCGTCTCGGCCTGGTTGATGCGGGCGGTCAGGTCTTGCGGCGTGTCCCGCAGGGCACGGGCATTGGCGGCCGCCTTCTCCGCCGCCGCGCGGGTCGCCGTCGCCTGGGTCAGCGCGGCCTCGGCGGCGCGCAAGTCCTCGCTGCGCGCGCCCGTCTCCAGCAGGGTCAGGTTGGCGCGGGCCACGTCCAGCGCTGCTCGGGCCTGGCCGACCTGCGCCTGGGCCACAGTGTCGTCCAGCTTGATGACCACGTCACCCACGTGTACCGTGTCCCCCTCGGCCAGGGGCAGCTCGACGACGCGCCCGGCGGTCTCGACACCGATGTTGACCTCCTCGGTCTCGATGGTGCCTGAGGCCGTGATGCCGCCGGCCAGCCCGCCGCCATTCCACATCCGGACGGCGACGGCAGCCAGGAGCAGCAGCCCTAAAAGCGCCAGCACAATCAGCAGACGACGCGGCGGCGCAGGCAAGGTACGGGGGCGTGAGATGGCTTCAGACATGGTGACTCCCTCCATCCGCATCGGCGGCAACGCCGTGCAGGAACAGGTCCGTGAACTCCCGCGCCGCCTGGTCAGGGGGCGGCAAGTCGAGCCAGGCGCCGAAGTTGCGGTGCATAAGGCTATACATGAAGAGCATGCCCATGAGGGCCTGAACACGCAGCAGGGGGTGGCCGGCGCGGAAGACGCCGGTGTCCACCTGGGTTTGCATGAACGCGCTGGCGTGCGCCCAGACCCGCGTCCCAACCTGGGCGTAAACTATGGCGGCCAGCTCGGGGTGACTGGGTAATTCGGCGATCACCATTGGGATGAGGTTGAGGCGCTCTTCGAGGAGCTGGAGGATGGGCGGCACGACGGCCTGCACAAAGGCGTTGGCGTCCTCAATCGGTCCAGGCGGAAACAGGCTGGCGATGTCGATATACCCGACAGCGCGCTCGACCATCGCGGCGAGCAAGTCGTACTTGTTCTCGAAATGCCAGTACAACGTAGCCGGGCTGACGCCAGCCTCTTCGGCGATGCGCTCCATCGTCACGCCGTGCAGGCCGTACTGCGGGACGACGCGCAGCGCCGCATCGACAATCTGCTCGCGCCGCCCCGGCCGGTCGCCGGTATCCGCCGCCTCCGCAAAGAGGTTGTCCTTGCTGCCGAAGTAGCGGTATACCGTCACTTTGGTGGTGCCCGCCCGGTCGGCGATGGCCTGGACACTGATGTCGGCCGGCGAACCGCGCTCAGCCAACAGGTCACGCGCAGCTGCTAGAATACTCTCGCGCCGCGCCTGACCTTGCTCGGTGAGGGCCATATCGTCGGGTATACTCATGTCTATTCTCTATTCGAGAATAGTATACCGCGTTACGAGGCGAGTGTCAATAGGCGGAGAGATAGAGAATGCTTTAGGTGGGCTTGTTCAACATATCGCGTACCCAAGCTAGGGCGTCACCTGCGGTTCCGATACGTAGACCGGAGCGAGCCGCGACTTGCGGATCATCGATGAAGTGGCGGCGATTGAGCGTTACCAGGAAATCTACCTCAGCGCGCATCGCCGCCACAACGATCGGGACATCTGTCGGATCACGAATGATGTCTTGGTAGGCGGCCAAATCCTGCCGCGACGGATCACGCACAATGAGAATGTTGGTCAGCCGCACAGCCTCGCGGAAGTAGATGAGGGCCTGGGGAGCTTTCCGAGCCAGGGCGTACTCGGTCTCGGCAATCACTTGCTCGCTGATAACGATGGAGATCAGCGAAGTTTCAGCCATCAACAAGAGCGCCCGCGCAGCGCCAGATGGGGAGAAAACCCCAGCAAAGAGGGCACTACTGTCGAAGAATAGCTTAGGCTCCGGCATAGTGCTGCCGGTAATACTCTTCGCGCTCGCGATCTAGCGCCTCTAGCATCTCATCTACGCTAATCCCAGCATCAGCAATTGCTCGCGCGGCCATGTCTCCTAGGCGCGCCACATTGGATACATGCGGTGTCAGCAGGAATGAGCCTTCACCGAGATCGGTCAAAGTGAACAAATCACCCTCGTGCAAGCCATACTGTCGCCGCAGTTCCGCCGGTAGAGTGATTACACCCTTCTGACGGATTTGTACCGTTGTCACACTCATCAATCACCTCAGAGCAGATTTCCTGTAATTCTTCCAAAGCATAGCATATTTCGCCCTTCGCAATCAAGACCATGCAGTCGGCATAATGTGCCCTCGCACTATGCCGACTGCATGACCGTCACGTTACGCCAGACCCGGCGCTCCGGGGCGTAGAACCAGGCGGCGGCCCGTTTTGAAGGTGTAGGCGAGACCGGCCAGGATGAGCGCGGCGAAAAGTAGCCCAAAGGCGACGTAAGCGTGGGGCGTGGCGACCAACACGAGCAGCACAACAGCGGCCACCAGCATGTACATCGGCCACCAGCGCCGCCCGAAGATGAGCGCGCCCAGGATGGTGATGCCCAGGGCCAGGAACGCCGCCAACGCCGCGTTCGGGTCGCCCGTCGAGAGCATGATGGGGATGGTGAGGGCGACCGGAGCCAGGAGCCAGGGCCACCACTGCCAGCGGCGCAGGAACAGCGCGAGTACCAAGACGCCTGCCGCAAGCCAGCCGAAGCGCGCCAGGGCCATGAGCGGCGGGAAGACTTCTGATACGCCCTCGGCCCGCGCCTGGATGCCCAGCAGCATGCGATGCACCATGACGAAGTGCATCGGGTCCCAGAACAGCCAGTGGAACAGCGTATCCTCGACCTGCGCGGTCACGCTCGGATAGTTCGTCGGAATCCACTCGCGCATGACCAGGCGCGTCGTGTGGTCGTCGATGGGCTGGAGCACGAGCATGCCCGGCAGCGGCCCGATGGCGCGGCCCGGCTCCAAGATGGTGAGCGTGAGGTAGGTGAAATCGCCCAGCGCCCCGTGGAGATAGTCCTTGCGCGCCATCGGGACCTTGTCGCCCAGGGTGCGCGATTGCCACTCCGGACGAAGCTCGCTGCTGTTGTGGATGCTGGCCGCGGCCACGTTCTCCAGCCAGTCGTTGCTGTAGAAGCCGGCGCGGTCCTGGCCGATCTGGAGCAGCCACGGCCAGACCGCGTCGGCCGGCGCGTTGATGGTGACGGCGCGGGTGAACGGCATGGCGGGCTGCGGTACAAGCTCGTCGCCGGGCAGGGTCATGCTCTGCTCGGCGGGCGTCGCGCCCCAGTTCATGAGCCAGGGGTGCAATACGGCCAGATAGACGACGAAGATAGCGAGGGCGAGGGCGACCAGAACACGCGGTCGTAGCCAACGCGATGCGAGTGCCATCGAAGCGCCTCCTTCAAGCCAAAGCTCCCCAGACACCGCTGGGGTACCTGGGGAGCAAGGGGTTGGGGTTATGGTATCCCATCAGAACAAAGATGGGTTATGGGTACAGCTCGCGCTTAGGAATGATCCACCGCAAGGTCCCAGTGCTCAGGCGAGCGCCACAGGCCAGACAGGATGAGCTGGCGCAGGAACAGCATCTCCTTGGGCAGCCGGTCGTACAGGTTGATGAACAGCTCCTCGTGGGAGAGAATCTCCTGTTCCCACACCTTGCGGTCCACGGTCATGAGGGCGTTGAACTGCTCGCGGGAGAAGTCCAGGCCCCGCCAGTCGATGTCCTCGTAGCGCGGCATCCAGCCAATCGGGCTTTCGACGCTGACCGCGCGGCCGCGGGCGCGCTCGACGACCCACTTCAGCACGCGCATGTTCTCGCCAAAGCCCGGCCACAGGAAGTTGCCCTGCTCATCCTTGCGGAACCAGTTGACGTTGAAGACGCGCGGCGGGTTGGGGATCTGGCGGCCGAAGTTGAGCCAGTGGTTCCAGTAGTCCGCCATGTGGTAGCCGATGAAGGGCAGCATGGCGAACGGGTCGCGACGCACCTGGCCGATGGTGCCGAACGCCGCCGCCGTCATCTCCGACCCCATCGTCGCGGCGCCGTAGACGCCGTAGTTCCAGTTGAACGCCTGGTAGACCAGCGGCACCACGTTGGTACGGCGGCCGCCGAAGATGAACGCCGAGATGGGCACGCCGCGCGGGTTGTCGTACTCCGGGTCGATGGAGGGGCACTGGCTGATGGGCGCGGTGAAGCGCGCGTTGGGGTGCGCGGCCGGGGTCGTGGACTCCGGCGTCCAGTCGTTGCCCTTCCAGTCGATGAGGTGAGCCGGCTTCTCCTTGGTCATCCCCTCCCACCATACGTCGCCGTCGTCGGTCAGGCCGACGTTGGTGAAGATGGTGTTCGCCTTGATAGACTCCATCGCGTTCGGGTTGGACTTGTACGACGTGCCCGGCGCGACGCCGAAGAAGCCCGCCTCGGGGTTGATGGCGTAGAGCTTGCCATCGCTGCCGAGCTTGATCCAGGCGATGTCGTCGCCCACGGTGCTAACCTTCCAGCCCTCGTCGCTGAACGGCTTGGGCGGGATGAGCATGGCGAAGTTCGTCTTGCCGCAAGCGCTGGGGAACGCGGCGGCGACGTAGGTCTTCTGGCCTTTCGGGTCCTCGACGCCCAGGATAAGCATGTGCTCGGCCAGCCAGCCTTCGTCCCGCGCCAGGACGGACGCGATGCGCAGGGCGAGACACTTCTTGCCGAGCAGCGCGTTGCCGCCGTAGCCGCTGCCGTAGGACCAGATGGAGCGCTCCTCGGGGAAGTGAACGATGTACTTCTCCTTGTTGCACGGCCAGGGGATATCCTTCTGGCCCGGCTCCAGCGGATAGCCGACGGAGTGGAGACACGGGACAAAGTCGCCGTCGCCCAGCACGTCGAGAACCTTGTTGCCCATGCGGGTCATGATGCGCATGTTGACGACGACATAGGGCGAGTCGGTGACCTGGACACCGATGTGGGCGATGGGCGAGCCGAGCGGCCCCATGCTGAACGGGATGACATACATCGTTCGACCGCGCATCGAGCCGTCGAACAGGCGGGTGAGGGTTTCCTTCATCTCTTTGGGGTTGACCCAGTTGTTGGTCGGGCCGGCGTCGTTCCGGCTCAAGCTACAGATGAAGGTGCGGTCTTCGACACGGGCGACGTCGGAGGGGTCGGAGCGGGCCAGGAAGCAGTTGGGGCGCTTCTCGGGGTTGAGGCGAATGAAAGTGCCCGCCTGCACCATCTGCTCACACAGCGAGTCGTACTCCTCCTGTGAGCCGTCGCACCAGTGTACATGGTCGGGCTTGCAAAGCTCGACCAGCGAATTCACCCAATCGGTGAGTTTGGTGTTGGTGACTTGCTTAGTAATGTCCATTTGGATGTCTCCAAGATTCGGTACGCGGTTGTTCGCGCGACACATACCCCTATTATACCCTGATTTTGGGCCTGTTGTACACACGAGTTGGGGAAAGGTTTCACGACCCCACGTGAAAGAGGGACCACCTCGTCTCAACCTTGCCGACATGGGCAACGAGGCGGCGGGAAAAAGTCGAGAAGTTCGTGAAATTAGCTCCTTACCGCCTTGACAAAACGCTATCTTTCCGCCACCCTACTCTTAGTAGTTGCTTTCACAACGACTACCCGAGATGGTCATGAACAACGTAGTTGGATTGCTCCAACAACTTGGGTTTGGCGAGTATGAGGCAAAAGCCTACACCGCGCTGCTGCAGCGCAGCCCACTCAACGGCTACGAGCTTGCCAAAGCGTCTGGGATGCCGCGCCCGAACATCTACTCGGTGGCTGGTGCTTGTGCCGGATGGCGAGGAAGTGCTGGCGGGGGAAATTGCCGCAAACGGCGATGCGCTCGCCGTCCGTACCCGCCAGCGGCTCATGGTGGATCTGGCGGCGTGGTACATCGGGCATACCATCGTCCTGGCAGCGGTGCTGACCGACCTTGGAGAGCGGTCGGATGGGGCGCTCTCGCCTCAGACGCGGGCGATCCTGGGTCAGTTACGCTCCGCCGAGCACGGAGAGGGGTGGTTGGAATACATGCGTCAAGTTCTGGATGGCGACATTGGTTAGCGACCTATGGCTCAATAGCTACAGCAGCAGGCGTAGATGCTTTTGGAGAAGGGAACGATGACAGTGAACTTAGATCACGGGGCAGACGACTTTGTCACGACGGTGGACGTGCATGAGCGCCAGGTATCCGACGCGCAGATCCGACAGTTTGAAGGCTATGTGGCGGGTCTCCACCGATGACTCCCTTGACGCCCTTCCAGACCCTCTACACGGCGGAGGATGGACAGCAGATGCCTTTGCCAGCCCTTCTCGCGGACCTCTATGGCCGTCTCCAATTTCCGCTTCGCCCGGAGTCGCCCTACATCATCGGCAACTTCGTGACGACGCTGGATGGCGTGGTCTCGCTCAATGCGCCGGGACAGTCCGGCGGCAAGGAGATTAGCGGCTTCAACCAGCACGACCGCATGTTGATGGGGCTGCTGCGCGGCGTGGCGGATGCGGTCATTGCCGGCGCCGGTACGCTACGCGACGTTCCACGTAGCATCTGGACCGCCGACTACATCTATCCACCCTTGGCGGACGAGTATCATCAATTGCGCGCTCGCCTCGGCAAGACCGAGCCGCCGCTGAACGTCATCGTCACGGCGCGGGGCAAGTTGGACCTCACGCTGCCGGTCTTTCGGTCGGGGAACGTGCCGGTCTTGATAGTGACGACACGCCAGGGCGCCCAGGCGCTTCCGGCGCAGAACATGCCAAAGTGGGTGCATGTCGCAGTGGCCGGCGACAGCGGCGCTATCCGCGCTGAGGCGATCCTTGAGAGTGTCGGGCGCGTCCGGCCGAGCCAGGTCATCCTGGTCGAGGGCGGCCCGCACCTGATGAGCGACTTCTTCGGCGAGCGATGCCTGGACGAACTGTTCCTCACGCTGGCGCCCCAAGTTGCCGGCCGGGATGATTCGGCTGACCGTCCCGGCCTGGTCATGGGCAAACTGTTCGCGCCGGATGATCCGCTGTGGGGAACGCTGGTTGGCGTGAAGCGAGCGGAGAGCCACCTATTCCTGCGCTACCAGTTCGACCGCGCGAACGCCCAGAAGTGATTGTCCTCCTTTAGGACGAGGAGTATACTTGTCTCACATGATAGGAGTGCGCAACCATGCGACATGCTTGTAGGAGAACGCAATGCCTCTTGTATCCGTGCCTGCCATATACGATGGAGAGCACATCGAGCTGCTCGAAGCTCCGCCTGTCCAGGGGCCTTACCACGTCGTCGTGGTGTTTGTCGAACCGGCGCAGGAACAGGCCAAGGCTTCTGACACAGCCTCCTTCTGGGCTTCTTTTGGAGCATGGCAAGATGATCGCCCGGTCGAAGTGACACTGCGCGAAATTCACGACTAGAGGATCGAGTTTCCCCTCTTTATTAATCGCCGCTACGATGCAAGTTGCGGAGTCGTTGCGAGGAGGACGATAGGACGACGAAGCAATCTCCCGGTGGGGGACAGCGACGCTATTCCTGCATTAGCTTGTCTCATGCAAGGGCGGGAGATTGCCTCGCTCACGCTCGCAATGACAGGTAGCCGTTGTCGTTGCGAGGAGGACGATAGGACGACGAAGCAATCTCCCGGTGGGGGACAGCGACGCTATTCCTGCATTAGCTTGTCTCATGCAAGGGCGGGAGATTGCCTCGCTCACGCTCGCAATGACAGCCCTTTGTAGTATTACGGTGACGTATTGAGCCGCGCCTCGATCATCTTGTCCCACACGCCACCGGGGTACAGGCCGAAAAGAAGCTCGCCGTTGAGGATGTAGGTCGGCGTGCCGGTGATATTCATCGCTCGCGCATTCACCACGTCCTCAGTGATGCGGTCCAGGTACTTGCGGCTCTCCATGCACCCCATGTACTGCTCTACGTCGAGGCCCAGGTCCTGAGCGAAGCCGCGAAATAGCGCGAAGTCCGCATCATGAGTGCCGCCGAGCTTGTCCGCGTTCGCAAACAGCTTGTCGTGCATGTCCCAATAGCGCCCCTGGTCGGCGGCGCAGTGGGCCGCGTGGGCGGCGCGGACGGCCGACGTGTGGCTGGGAACGGGAAAGTCACGGAAGATGATGCGCAGCTTGCCGGTCTTGACGTACTTCTCGATGAGGGATGGCATCGCCCCACGGGCGAAGGCGCGGCAGTACGGTCACTGGTAGTCGCCGTACTCGATGAGGACGACCGGCGCGTCCAGCGCCCCGAGATAACGCTCGTCGGCAGGGGCGCGCTGCACCGGCGCGGCCGCCATCACTTGCAGGGATGGCGGCTCCTGCGTGCCAGCGACTGATGCGCAGTCGCCGTCGATGGAATCGCCGGTGCACAGGGCTGGGGTCGGCGCGACGGGGGAAAGACGGGCGCCAGCGCAGCCTGCCAGGAGCCACAGCCACGCCAGGCTCGCGCCGACGAGCGCCGCCACCAGCCACCGCTGTCTCTCCATGCGTCCTCCATCAACAGAATTGGAAACGCAAAGGCGCAAAGGGAAGAACAGGTTCTTGTCTTTCTCCGCGTCTCTGCGCCTCTGCGTTGCCTTCCTCTCAGGCGCTAGGTCTCGCGGGAGCGGGTGAGGCGCGACTGGAGGGCGACGACGATGAGCAGGAACAGGCCGCGGATGACGGACTGCCAGTAGGCGCTGAGGCTGACGACGCCGCGCCCGTTCTCGAAGTTCAGCAGGTTGAAGATGAGGCCGAGCATCAGCGCGCCCACCAGGCTCGTCCACACCGACCCGACGCCGCCGGTCAGCAGCGTGCCGCCGACGACCACCGACGCGATGGCGTGTAGCTCCCAGCCGATGCCTTCCAGGGGCTGGCCCGCGCCGAACTGCGCCGCCAGGATCGTCCCGGCCAGGCCAGACAGCGCGCCGCTGAGCATGTACACCGCCAGCTTGATGTTCTCCACCGGCAAGCCCATGAGGCGGGCCGCCTCTTCGTTGCCGCCGACCGCCAGGACGTGGCGGCCAAAGCTCGTGAAGTTGAGCACGATGGAGCCGATGATGTAGGCGATGACGAGCAGGATAGCCGGAATGGGCAGGCTCAGGAAGTCACCCTGGCCGAGCGTCGTGAAGTTGCTGGTGTAGGAGACGGCGACCGACGTGTTCTTGGCGAGGATGAGGGCGATGCCGCGCGCCGCCAGCAGCATCGCCAGCGTCGCAATGAAGGGCAGGATGCGGAAGCGGGAGACGAGCCAGCCGTTGATGAAGCCGGCGATGATGCCCGCTGCCAGCCCGGCCAGCAAGCCCAGGATGAGGCCGTTGGGGCTGACGAGCGCCGCGACGACGCTCGCCAGCGCCGCCACCGCGCCGACCGACAGGTCGATGCCGCCGGTCATGATGACGAACGTCATGCCGAGGGCGATGAGCGCGAACATCGAGTTGTAGCGCAGAACGCTGGCGATGTTGTACGGCGACAGGAACCCTTCGTAGCGGAGCGCGCCAAAGATGATGAGCAGCACAAGAACAATCAGCACGCCCTGGCGCTGAACAATCGAGGCCCAGCGCCCGACACTGGCTCGCTCGCTCTTCTGCTGGATATCTGCGGTCGCAGTAGCCATAGGAATACGTCCTCGTCGAATTCTTTATGCCTGTCGGCGAAGCTGCACCATCGCGGCGACAACGATGATGGCGGCCTTGACGGCCATCGCCGCCGCGTCGGGAATGCCGTGCGCCAGCAGCGTGAAGCGGATGAGCTGCATGATCAGCGCGCCGATGAACGTGCCGATGATGGTCGCCCGGCCACCCGTCAGCGGCGTTCCACCCACCGCGACGGCGGCAATCGCGTCCAGCTCCATGTTCAGGCCGACCAGGTTGGCGTCGGACGACGAGTTGATGGCGATGACGATCAACCCGGCGATACCGGACAGCAGACCGCTGATGATGTAGGCCGCCATCTTGATGCGATTGATGGGCACACCGGCCAGCCGCGCCGCCGACTCATTGCCGCCTACCGCCAGGACGTAGCGGCCGAAGGTCGTGTAGCGCATCACCCACGCGGCGATGGCGACGATGACGATCATCAGGATAACCTGGAAGGGAACCCCGGCCGGCCGACCCATGCCGATGTACTGGAAGACGGGGTTGTTGAACGTCTGTAAGTTGCCGTTGGTAAGCACCTGGGCGATGCCGCGGCCGGCGATGTACAGAATCAACGTCGCAATGATCGGCTGAATCTTGCCGTACGCCACCAGGAAGCCGTTGAACGAGCCGAACGCGCCCGTAATCAGAATCGCGATCAGGTAGGAGAGCGGTATCGTGACGGCGAGATTCATCCCCTGGCCGACCTGGCTCAGGAAGATGAGGGGCGCAATTGCGCCACTGATCGCCATGAGCGAGCCGACCGACAGGTCGATGCCGCCCGTCGCAATCACGAGCGTCATGCCCGTGGCGACGATGGCGATGGTCGCCACCTGGGTCAGGTTGACGTAGAGCGTCTGCGCCGTCAGGAAGTTGTTCGTGAAGAAGACATTGTACAGGAACAGGATAATCAGCCCGATGAGCGCGCCATAGCTCTCGATATAGGAGCGCCAGCGGTCGGGGACGGCCAGGCGGCGCGTCGTACCGGGCGCGGGGGTCGATACGTTAGCCATTCGCGCCCTCCTTCCCCGCCGCCTCACTCACGGCGCTCTCGCCCGCCTCGGCCCCGTGGGCCATGGCCGCCATGATAGCCGCCTGCGAGACTTCCTCGTGGGGCAGCTCGGCGACGGTTCGGCCGTCGCGCAACACGACAACGCGGTCGCAGCCCTCGGTGAGCTCCTCGATCTCGGACGTAATCATCATCACGCCCAGGCCGCCGCGCGCCAGCTCGTCGATGAGCGCCTGGATCTCGCCCTTTGCGCCCACGTCGATGCCGCGCGTCGGCTCGTCGAGGATGAGCAGGCGCGGGTTGAGCGCCAGCCAGCGCGCCAGCAACACCTTCTGCTGGTTTCCGCCCGACAGCTCGCGGATGGGCTGGTCCGGCCCGGCCGTCTTGATGCCAAGGCGCTTGATGAACTGGTCCACGACCTGTTCCTGCTTATCACGCTCGACGATCCCATAGCGGGCCAGATGCGGCAGCAGAGCCAGCGTCAGATTCTCGCGCACCGACATGTACGGCACGATGCCCTCGGTCTTGCGGTCCTCGGAGCAGAAGCCGATGCCCGCCCGGATCGCGTCGGCCGGCGAGTCGAACTTCACCGGCTTGCCCTCGATCTGCACCTGGCCGCTCTGGGGCGCATCCGCGCCAAAGATGACGCGGGCCGTCTCGGTGCGCCCGGAGCCAAGCAGTCCGGCCAGGCCGACGATCTCGCCGGCGCGCACGCTCACGCTCGCGTCCTGGAGGGCGCGACCGCGGCTCAGATGCTCGGCGGTCAGGACTTCGCCCTGCGCCTTGTGGACCGCCTCGCCGAAGCCGGTCTGCCCCGCGCGGCGCACCTCGTTGATGTCCTTGCCGAGCATGCGCGCCACAAGTTCTAGCTTCGTGATGCTCTGCATCGAGCGGTTGTCCACCGTCCGACCGTCACGCATGATCGTCACCTGGTCGCACACCGCGTAGAGCTCATCCAGGCGGTGGGTGATGAAGATGACCGACACGCCCTCCGCCTTGAGCTGGCGAATCACGTCGAATAGCGTCTCGACCTCGTGCTCGTCCAGCGACGACGTCGGCTCGTCCATCACCACGAGCTTGCTTTGGAACGAGACGGCCCGGGCGATGGCGACCATCTGCTGGATGGCGACGTTGAGGTTCATGAGCGGCTGCGTGACGTCCACGTGCAGGCCAAATCGCGCCAGGATTGTGCTGGCCTCACTATTCATCCGCCGCCAATCTATCAGGCCGAAGCGCTTCGGCTCCCGCCCCATGAAGATGTTCTCGCTGATGGAGCGGAAGGGCACCAGGTTGACTTCCTGGTAAATGGTACTGAGGCCGTTGGCCTGCGCCTGTTGGGGGGATTGAAATTCGACGGCTCGCCCGTCAAAGATGATTGTGCCACTATCGCGCTTGTAAGCGCCCGTGAGGATTTTGATCAATGTGGACTTGCCTGCGCCATTTTCGCCGACAAGCGCGTGAACTTCGCCGCGTGCGACGCGCAGCGAAACATTCTGGAGCGCGAGGACGCCGGGGAACCTCTTCGTGATACCCTCCATCTGGAGGAGCAGGTCAGTGCGTTCTTCGCTCAATGCTGATACCCTCCCGGAAAGAGGCGACAGGGGACAGGTCTATCCTGCGCCCCTGCCGCCGACGGGTTAGGCCCGCCGCCACCAACTCGTCACTCCCGCTTGCCAAAGGCGACGACTTTGCCGCGACGAACCCTGCGCATCACCTACGTTCCAACTCGCGCTTAGTAGGAGTTGGCGATCTCGGTCTTGGCGTTGTTCGCGTCGTAGAAGTTGTCCGGGTTGATGATCTTGGGAGGGATCTTCTCGCCGTTGGCATACTTCATCATCGTGTCAAACGCCGACGGGCCGAAGCGCGGGTTGCACTCGACGCTCGCGCCGAGCTTGCCGTCGATGATGGCCTGGAGCGCGTCCTTCTCACCGTCAATCGAGACAACGATGACGTCCTTGCCCGGGGTCTTGCCCGCAGCCTGGAGCGCGGCGATGGCGCCAATCGCCATCTCATCGTTGTGGGCGTACACTGCGGTCACGTCCGGGTGCGCCTGGAGCAGGGTCTCCATCACCTGGCGGCCCTTGTCGCGGGCGAAGTCGCCGTCCTGCGAGGCCAGGATCTGCATGCCGGACTCGCTCTTGATGCGGTCGTCGAAGCCCTTCTTGCGGTCGTTGGCGGGCGAGGAGCCGGTCGTGCCTTCCAGCTCGATGATCTTGGCCTTGCCGCCGGTGGCCTTGATGAGCCACTCGGCCGCGCGCTTGCCCTCTTCCACGAAGTCGGAGCCGATGAACGTGACGTAGTCCTCACCGGGCTTCGCCAGGCTCTGGTCGACGTTGCGGTCGAGCAGGATCACGGGAATACCAGCCGCCTTGGCCTTCTTCACCGCCGCAGCGAGGGGAACCTCTTCGCGCGGGGCCAGGAAGATCATGTCCACCTTCTGGGCGATCATCGAGTCGACGTCGGCGACCTGCTTGGCGGCCGAGCCAGCGGCGTCGGTGTAGACGAGGTCGATGCCGCGCTTCTGCGCTTCGGCCTTCATGCTGGCGGTCTGGGCCAGACGCCAGGGGTTGTTGCTCTCCGTCTGCGCGAAGCCGACCTTGTACTTGTCTTTCTTAGCGAGCGGGGGAGCGCCACCAGCGGGGCTGGCGGCCTGCCCGCCAGCGGGGGCAGTGGTGGCCGCAGCGGCCGGGGCGGCCTGCTTGGCGGCGGCTGGAGCGGTAGTCGGAGCGGCCGGCGCAGAGGTAGCGGCGGCCGGGGCGGCGGCCTGTCCGCCAGCCGGGGCGGCCGGCGCGGCAGTGGGCGCGGACTGCGCGCACGCTGCGACGACAAACAGAATGCCGATAAGCACGCCCAAGACAATCAGAAACCGACTGAGTTTCATGCAACTCCTCCTTGAGTTACGCAAGGATAATTGGCCTGGTCGCGCCATCCATTTGGCGCTGACTCAGGTGTCCACGGACCTGGGTAGTAGCGCACAACCGTTCCATCATCTCGCTTCGCGCCAGGCAAGACAGGGGGCGCTTGCGAGAAATATGAAACGTTGTTTCAAGGGTACATCAAATTTGGCGTTTGTCAAGTCCCTTTTGGAGCCAACTGGGCCAACTCCAGGCGAATTCAGGCTCAAACCACGTACTGCGCGGCGATCCAGGCAATTGCCAGTACGCTGCTCGGCGAATGATAGCACAATAGTAGCAACGCGCATAGTCAAGTGACCGGCAATAACGCCGGAAATGGGCCGAGGGCTTGACAGATGCACGCGGATGCTGTACAGTATTTTGGAACAATGTTTCATTTGCCCCAAGACTGATCCTCCTCGCGCACGGGGGCGCGAATGCCATGTCCGGTCCGTCCAATGTTGAACGTGCCTTGACCCTCCTGACCTACCTGTCCCGCCACCCTGGCGAGCACGGCGTCCGCAGTCTCGCGGCGCTCCTGGACATGAGCCCGACGACCGTTTATCGGCTGCTGGAGACGATGGAAAGCGTCGGCTTCGTGCAGCAGAATCCGACCACTGAGCGCTACAGCATTGGCATCAAGGCCGTGCAGCTCGGCATTTCTGCCCTCGGCTCCCTCGACCTCACGGCGGTTGCGCCCGAACGGCTGCGCGCCCTGGCGAAAGAGACGGGCGAGTCCGCCTTCCTCGCCGTGTGCGACGACACCGAGATTGTCTATCTCATGAAAGAAGAGAGCGAACAGTCGATTCGGACGACGGCCCGCCTTGGCAGCCGTCGCCCTTTGCACTGCACCGCCCTGGGCAAGTCCTTCCTCGCTACGATGCCGCCCGCCGAGGCCGAGGCCATCCTGGCGCGCGCCGGGCTGCCGGCGCTCACCCCTAACACCATCACCGATCTCTGGGCGTTGCGGGAAGACCTGACCCTCGTGCGCGTGCGCGGCTATGCGACGGACCACGAGGAAATAGAGCTAGGGCTGGCATGCGTTGCCGCGCCCATCCGCGACTACCGTGGCATCACTATTGCGGCAGTGAGCGTCGCTGGACCGGCGCCGCGCGTCCTGCCCTTTGAGGAACGCTTCGGCCGCCGCGTCGTGGCGACCGCCCTCGAAATCTCCACCGCCCTTGGCTACGTGCCCCGCAGCGCCTCCGAGACTCGGCCCGTATTCGAACAAGATACGCTGTCATTGCGAGGAGGACGATAGGACAACAAATGATTATCACCGACGTCACAACCATCAAGCTCCGCTATTCAATGGACATCCCGATGGCCGACGCCATCCACTACATGCCCGACCGCCCAACTCTCCTCGTCCAGGTGCATACCGACGCAGGTATCGTGGGCTTGGGCGAGGCAGCGGCCTATGGCGGGTTCCTGGAAAGCACGGAAGCCATCATCATCGGCGAGCTGCGGCGCACCATCCTCGGCCAGGACCCGTTCAAGGTCGAGAAACTGTGGTCGATGATGGCGACGCGCGCCCACCAGCGCGGTCGGCGCGGCATGCTCATGATGGCAATCAGCGGCATCGACATCGCCCTATGGGACATCATCGGCCAGGCGACGAACACCCCGCTGTACCGGCTGCTCGGCGGCTACCGCGACACCCTGCCCGCCTACGCCTCGGCCGGCTTCTATGCCCGGGACAAGAACGCCCAGGCGCTGGCCGAGGAGGTGGGCGGCTACGCGGCGCGCGGCTTCCGCTGCGTCAAGATCAAGGTCGGGCGGCAGTCGGAGGCGCTGCTCAACCCGCTGCATGACATGCCGGCCGAGGATTACGCCACGGTGTCGTTCGAGGAAGACGTCGAGCGCGTCCGTGCGGCCCGCGCCGCCATCGGACCGAACGTCAAGCTCGCCATGGATGCCAACAACGCCTTCACGCCGTCGCTGGCGCTCAAGTTCATGCGCGCCGTCGAGGACCAGGACATCTACTGGTTCGAGGAGCCAGTCGCCACGGACGACATCGACGGCTCGGCCCTCGTCGCGCACCAGGTGACGACCCCCGTCTCAGGCTACGAGACCGAGACCGGCCTGCCCGGCTTCCGCGAACTGATCACACGCCACGCCGTGGATATCGTCCAGCCGGACGTCATCTGGTCCGGCGGCATCACCGAGTGCCGCAAGATCGCCGCGCTGGCACAAGCCTACGGCATGCCCGTCATCCCGCATGTCTTCTCCTCGGCGGTTAGCTCCATCGCCAACATGCATTTCATCGCCTCCATCCCCAACGGCAGCTGGCTGGAGTTCGACCAGAACCCCAACGCGCTGCGCTCGGAGTTGTTCGAGGAACCCATCATGCCGGACGGCGACGGGAACGTGCGGCTGCCGGATCGGCCCGGCCTGGGCGTCACGCTCAACGGGGCCACTATCGACCGCTATCGGCTCGACCAACATCGGTTCTAGCGCGCTTACGGGGGCGCGGCACGCGCCAGCGCCCCCGTGAGTGTCTCCCATATCACCCCGTACTCAGGGGACAAATTGCTCTATGGAGGAATCAGCAATGAAGCTTGAAGGCAAAGTCGCTATCATTACGGGCGGCGGTCAGGGCATCGGCCGCGGCATCGCGCTGCGTTTCGGCAAGGAAGGCGCGTCCGTCGTCGTCGCCGACATCCAGCAAGACCAGGCCCAGAAAGTCGCCGACGAGATCAAGGCGGCCGGCGGCAAAGCCGTCGCGGTCGTCGTGGACGTGCGCAAGCAGGACCAGGTGCAGGCGATGGTGGACACGGCTGTGCGCGAGTTTGGCAGCCTCGACATTCTTGTCAACAACGCCGGCGTCGGGCGCATCATCCCCTTCTTCGAGACAACCGAAAAAGACTGGGACCTGATGTTCGACATCAACTGCAAGGGCCTCCTGTGGTGCAGCCAGGCCGCGGCCAAGGTGATGATCGACCAGGGCCGGGGCGGCAAGATTGTCAACCTCGCCTCCCAGGCCGGCCGGCGCGGCGAAGCCCTCGTGCTGGCCTACTGCGCCAGCAAGGCGTGCGTCATCAGCATGAACCAGTCGATGGGCCTCGCGCTGGCGCCGTACAAGATTAACGTCAACGCCATTGCGCCCGGCATCGTGGACACGCCGTTCTGGGATGAAGTTGACAAGCAATTCGCCAAGCTCCTGAACATGGAGATCGGCGAGCCGAAGGCGACGTTCACCAAGGCCATCCCGCTGGGCCGCATCGAGCAGCCGGATGACATCGCGGGCGCGGCCGTGTTCCTTGCCTCGTCGGACGCCGACTACATCACCCAGCAGTGCCTGAACGTGGACGGCGGTAACTGGCCGAGCTAGACCAAACCCGCGAGGCACAAGCAGCGGCTCGCCCGGCGACGCTGGGGGGCATCGGTGGACGGAGCGAATGATAGCCGAGGATTCGTCATTGGAGGAAAAGGTGGCAGTCAATACTGAGCTAAAAACGTGGAAGATGCGGATTGGCGGCGAGTGGCGCGCCGCGAGCGACGGCAAGACGCGGCCAGTGCTCAACCCGGCGACCGGCGAGACGTTTGCCGAAGTCCCCGAGGGCACGGTCGAGGATGCCCACGCCGCGCTCGAAGCGGCGCAACGCGCCCAGCCGGCGTGGGAGGCGCTGACCGGCGTCCAGCGCGCGGCGCACATCAAGCGCATCGTGGAGCTGGTGAACCAGAACGCGGAGCAGCTCGCGCGGCTGATTACGCGGGAGCAGGGCAAGCCCCTCACTGAGTCGCGCGGCGAGGTCGGCGGGACGGCGGGCTTCCTGGACTACTTCACGACGTTTGCCCGCGCCGTGACCGGCGAGATCGTCGCCTCGGACAACCCAAAAGAGGACATCTGGCTGCGCAGCGTGCCCTACGGCGTCGTGGTCGGCATCATCGCCTGGAACTTCCCGTCGGCCCTGTTCGCCCGCAAGGTCGCGCCCGCGCTCATGGCGGGTAACACCATCGTCGTCAAGCCCCACGAGGACACGCCCCTTAGTGCCCTGGCGCTGGCGCAAATTTGTGAGGAAGCCGGCCTGCCGCCCGGCGTCGTCAATGTCGTGACCGGCGCGGGAACCGTCGTCGGCAATGCCCTCGTCCGCGATGACATCACCAAGCTGGTCAGCCTGACCGGCTCCGTCCGCGCCGGCCGCCAGATTCTCGAAGCCTCCGTCCCCAACCTCACCGTCGTCTCGCTCGAGCTGGGCGGCAAAGCGCCGTTCATCGTCATGGACGACGCCAACATGGACCTCGCTGTGCGCAACGCCCTCACGGCGCGCATGGTCAACTGCGGCCAGGTATGCACGTGCAACGAGCGCACCTACGTCCACCGCCGCGTCTATGACGAGTTCGTCGAGCGCTACACGGACCTCGCCAAGCAGCTCCGCCTGGGCGACCCGATGCAGCCGGACACCGACCTCGGTCCCAAGGTGAACCAGGCCGAGCTGGAGAAGATCGACCGCATGGTACGCCGCGCCCAGGAGCAAGGCGCGCAGGTGGCCCTGGGCGGGCAGCGGCCGGCGGGCGACCAGTACCGCAACGGCTTCTGGTACGAGCCGACGGTGCTGACCAACGTCCGCAATGACATGGACATCATGCAGCAGGAGGTCTTCGGGCCGATCACGCCGGTGATGGCGTTCGACGACTTCGAGGAGGCCATCGCCCTCGCCAACGAGACGCGCTACGGCCTGAGCGCCTACCTGTTCACCAACGACCTGCGGCGCGTGATGCGCGCCGTGAATGCCGTCCGCTTCGGCGAAATCTACATCAACAAGATTGGCCCGGAGCAATTGCAGGGCTTCCACGTCGGCTACGGCTGGAGCGGCCAGGGCGGCGAAGATGGGCGGCACGGCATCGAGCGCTACTCGCGCAAGAAGACCGTCTACCTCAACTACGGCGACCTGCCGAGCGGCGGGCTGATGCCCTACTCGCAGTCCGGCATGCAGGACGGCAGCCAGGTCGCAGCAATCGATTAACTGTCATTGCGAGGAGGCACGACGAAGCAATCTCCCGGCGGGCGACAGCAACGCTAGGGCTTGTGTGGACGGCCTCTCGCAAGGACGGGGGATTGCTTTGCTCCGCTCGCAATGACAGACAGGCGTCGCGTTGTAATGACGGATAGGCGTCATTGCGAGGAGGGACGACGAAGCAATCTCCCGGCGGGCGACAGCAACGCTAGGGCTTGTGTGGACGGCCTTTCACAAGGGCGGGAGATTGCTTCGCTGAGATGAAAATGAGCGGGTCATGCAGCGACAGCCTGGCGCTCAATGCTGACACGACACCCCAGCTTCTCCAGCCGTCGCTGCAGACGGTGAATGACCT